>JBQTHB010000005.1:0-531439 GCA_052390235.1 Deltaproteobacteria bacterium
GGTGAAATGACCGAGATGCTGTCATTCCCGCAGTTTCTGAGCGGGAATCCATTTCATCTTCACCCTGAGCGGAGTCGAAGGGTGGGCGCTTCGACTCACCACTAGCCACTCATCGCCTCACCTCCGCAGGGTCATAAATCTTTCAGCGCCTTTTTGATGCCCCGCGCCGCCTGCATTATTCTCTGCTCGTTTTCGACAAGAGCGAACCGAACAAACCCCTCGCCGTAGTTGCCGAACCCTATGCCGGGGGATACCGCCACTTTCGCCCGCTCTATGAGCATTTTCGAAAACTCGACCGACCCCATTTTTTTAAATGGCTCAGGTATCTCAGCCCAGACGAACATTGTTCCCTTCGGTTTCGGCACTTCCCATCCTGCGCGCGCTAGCCCCTCGATGAGCTTATCCCTCCTTGAGGAGTAGGTGTCTTTTATCTCCTGCAGGCAGTCTTGGGGGCCATTGAGGGCGGAGATAGCGGCAATTTGGACGGGCTGGAAGATGCCGTAGTCCATGTAGCTCTTTATACGCTTGAGGGCGCTGATTATCTTCGGGTTTCCAACGAGAAAACCGACCCTCCAGCCGGGCATATTGTAGCTCTTCGACAACGTGAAAAATTCAACCCCGATTTCCTTAGCCCCAGGAATTTCGAGAAAGCTCGGCGCTTTATAGCCGTCGAAGCACAAATCAGCATAGGCGAAATCGTGGACGACTATAAGCCCGTAAGCCCTTGCAATTTCATATACCTGCTTAAAGAAAGTAAGGTCAACGACAGTCGTCGTGGGATTGTTCGGGAAAGAAATCATAAGCACCTTGGGCTTGGGCCAAACCTCTTCAACGACTTTTTTTATCGTATCAATGAGATTTGCGTCCAGCGATAGGGGGATTCCCTGAACGTCGCCCCTTGCTATAACGACGGAGTATATGTGTATGGGATAGGCGGGGTTGGGAACGATGACTTTATCCCCGGGAGAGAGGATTGACATCATGAGGTGAGAGATTCCCTCTTTTGAGCCAATGGTGACAACAGCCTCGGTGTCGGGGTCAAGCTCGACGTTGTAGTTGCGCTTGTACCAGTTGCACACGGCGAGCCGGAGCTTAGGGATTCCCGCAGAGGCGGAGTAGCGGTGGTTTCTGGGATTCGCCGACGCCTCGGCGAGCTTATCCACTATGTGCTTGGGAGTCGCCCCGTCGGGGTTGCCCATGCCCATATCTATGATGTCCTCGCCCATTGCCCTCGCCTTCATTTTAAGGTCTGTAACGGTGGCAAAAACGTAGGGGGGAAGCCTTTTTATCAGCGAGAAATCTTCCATAAAATTGCTCATTCCGAGTCTCACTCCAGATGAAATTTTTGAGTCGCTTAAGTTTATTCAATTAACGGGCAATCTCAAGTGGCGGGCGAAAGGTGTCAACGATTAGGCGAATTTCATATCAATTTATCAAATTTAATATGTTTTATTGTTAATTCTCGGTTAAGCCCCTTCACAAACCGTTTTAACGGGGTATGTTACCCATTAGAATGAAATTTCAGGTATCGCTCCTAGCATTGATGATTTTGCTTCCGACGGCGGCGGGCATTGCCCTAGCAAACGATTCTAGGGAAATCGGGGTTGCCTCTTGGTACGGCACAGAACTGCACGGCAGGAAAACGGCAAGCGGCGAGATTTTTGACATGCACGAGCTGACTGCCGCCCACAGAGACCTGCCCTTCGGCACGGAGGTGAAAGTTACGAACCTGCGCAACGGCAAAGAGACCGTAGTTACGATAAACGACAGGGGCCCCTTTAGCGCGGGCAGGATAATTGACCTCTCCTACGCGGCGGCAAAATCCATAGGCATAGTGTTGCGCGGGGTGGCAAAGGTCAGAATTCAGGTCGTTTCGCCCCCCGAGTAACCCTCTGGCAAATCCTGCGGCAGGGGAAATCTATAATTTTTCAATCCACTTCGGAATTATCGGATAGATAGGAATAGCCGCAGATTATGAGAGCAAAATGCCGGCGGCACATTGCCCTCATAACCGCCGAATTTCGATTACCCAACAACCACGGTTTTGTCCTTGTTGAGTCTCGCGTCGTCGTCATCGTCGTCGCAACCGGTTGTCAGAAGCACGAACGGGGCGATTAATAACGCCAACATAATTGTGAGAAATCTCATCTTGCTCATTGCACTTCCTCCTTAAAATAGAGATTTAATTCGCAATCATTATCCGCCGCTATTATGAACCTCCGATAAAACGATGATGAACCCCGCGTTAAAGGCACAGGGCGGCGCATGAAAGGGGGCTAATGGCCGGTAAAATTAGTCAATGCGCGCTCAAACCCCCAATTATCCGAGGGTTATCTCATCCTTATGGCTGATGAAACAGTGCGTCTTACTGCTCTCGCTTCTCTATCTGACCATATACATTCCAATCGCTTTGGCTACGTATCTGCCCCGGTGGTATGAATTAAACTGCAACTGGCACACCCGCTGCGATAGGATTGGGACTGAGGCGGCTCATCGCGCGGCGGGCGAGCTAACTGGGTATTTTCTGCGCCGCGGAGAGCTGGTCATGGACTTATGGACAGAGAAGGAGAAAAATCACCTCGAAGAGGTCAGAGGGATACTCGATAAAATGTTTCTCGCCGCGCTCATCGCCGCGCTGGGGGCATGGACGATGTGGAATGGAGGGCAGGCTTCGCGACTGGCCGCCGCAAATGGATTTTTTATTCTCGCTTTGGCTGGGATACTGCCTTTTTTCGGCTTCTTTTGGAGGGAGGTTTTTCATCCGCTCGTTTTCGATAACGATTTATGGAAGAACACACCCTCAGAGGTCTCTTACTACATAATGCCCCGCAAATTTTTCCTGCACACTGCCATTTTTGTGATATTTAGCTCGGCGGCGGCGAATTTCATCCTTTGGCTCTCTCTCAGAGACTTGGGGGGCAATAGCTCACGGTCAAAATAATCCTCATTAACCTGAGTTTATTCGGGAATTAATACCGATTTAAAGAATCCGTCTAATAATCTACGGCGAGTAAATCCACGGGTACAAAGGGTGCGCCAATGGAAATTCTATCGCCGAAAGAAATTGTGAGAAGGGAATGGGAGAACGTGTCCCTATCCCTCAATAAGTGCGGAAATGCGGGGAAATTCGAGAAATTCTCTCCAATTAAATCCGATGAAGCGCTCTATTGCAACGCGCAGATAATGGAAAATAAAATTCCCGTATCGGGCTATCTCACGCCGGAAGCCTTTTCGCTCTTCGGCGCGCTCGCCCTCGCCGCCGGCGCGAATCTAGGGCTAGCCGACCACGCCGCGCGCGCATTCGCCTCCGCCTACGGGTGGGTCAGAACAGGAATGCTAATAAATCCCATGCAGGTCATTGCGGCAGGCAGCGATGGCGGCGAAACCCTCTCTATGCAGACCATGTTTTTCAACTCCTTCTACGAGGGAAATATAAACTACGAATGGGATTTCGATTGCCCAGAATGCGCCGCCAGGCTCGGCATCATATTTCAGAGATTCAGGATGTGGCCACGCGGCGAGATTTCCCAGAGTGTGAGGCTACTAACGGAAAACCAACATCGCGCCTCGATAGCCAGCGCTGAGCTTACCCTTTAGATGAATCCCCCGCTTCGGGCAGTATCGGCAATTGAACGGGTTTGGGCCGCCGCCCATGGATATTTATTCGCCCCAATTGACATTGCATCCATAGTTTATTACCGCATAGCGTTCGGTTTGCTGATGTTCTTTAATATGGCTGGAACGCTGATTTTCGATATGGACGCCTGGGCGAATCCGGGATTTCGGTTTCACTACCCGGGGCTTGAATGGGTAAAACCACTGCCCGGCGGCGGTATGCACGCGATATTTGCCGCTCTCTCAATTCTCGGTCTCTGTATCGCCGCGGGACTTAAGTACCGAACGAGCGCGATGTTATTTGCCCTCCTGTTTACCTATGTTTTTTTAACCGAGCGCGCAAAGTATCTCAATCACTACTACCTCATCCTTCTCATCGGACTCTTAATGGCGTTTATTCCCGCGAACAGGCAATTGTCCATTGACGCCATGATTAATCCTAGAATCAGATCCGAGGTGGCTTGCGCATGGAATCTGCTCGCGCTGAGATTTCAGATTGCGGTTGTCTATTTTTACGCAGGGGTGGCGAAGATAAATGGGGATTGGCTCGCGGGCGAGCCTATGGGGCTTTGGCTCGGCAGGAGGGATTTTCTCATACTAGATGAGTTTTTGAAATCCGAGGCAGGGGCGTATTTATTCTCCTACGGCGGGCTTGGGTTTGATTTACTCGCCGCGCCGCTCCTAGTGTGGAGGCGCGCTAGAACCTCGGCGTTCATGGCATCGCTGATTTTTCATATCCTAAATAGTTTAATATTTAACATCGGAATTTTTCCGCTCCTAGCCGCCGCCAGTACGGCTCTATTTTTCACCCCCTCGTTTCCGCGGAATATTATCGGGATAAGAAAACCAGAAATTCGCTTGGATAAAAAAATACAGATGGGCATGACGCAGTTGATAGTGGTTTCGTTCATCTCAATATACGTTGCCGCGCAGCTGTGCCTGCCGCTGAGGCATTTTCTCTATGCTGGGGACGTAAACTGGACGGGCGAAGGGCATGAGTTCTCATGGCGGATGAAGACCCTAGACAGAAGGGCAGAGATTACGTTTTTGGTGAAGCACAGGGCTTCGGGCAGAGAGTGGACTATTAGCCCGGAACAATCGCTCACGCCTTTTCAATATAGAAAAATGGCAGCGAGGCCCGAACTCATCCTCCAGTTTGCCGCCAATTTATCCGAGGAATTTAAGAGAAAAGGGTATCCCGACGCAGAGGTCTTCGCCATTTCATTTGCCTCGGTAAACGGGCGGAAAATGTCGCCAATGGTAAACCCTGAGGTCAACCTCGCCATTGTTAGCTCCTCGGCGCCGGTATCAAGCTGGACTCTGCCGCTTGGGGAGCCTCTGCGCCCCGAAGAATCCCGATGAAGCGTGCGAGGGGGCTAAGAGAGGGATTTAGAAACCCGCGATACTGTGTTAGAATTGGCGTACTATGAGAAATAGAGCCAAACTCCTCGCCCTTGTGATTCCCTTTTTATTCTCCTGCGCCTCAGCCACAAAGGGCGCAATCTCCAATACTGTGCCCGATGGACCCTACATCCCGACTTTTAAATCCATTGAGCCGCCAGACGACCGCTCAACCGTTCAAATCGGCATTGCCTCGTGGTACGGCATCGAAGAACACGACAGATTCGCCGCAAACGGAGAGCGTTTCAGCAAGTACGACCTCAGCGCCGCCCACAAGACTCTCCCGATGGGTTCGGTGGTTAGGATAACTAACCTCGAAAACGGCAGGGACGTTGTCGTGCGCATAAACGACAGGGGACCCTTCGTGGAGGGGCGTATAATTGACCTCTCGCACGCGGCGGCAGAGTCCATAGGGATGGTTCAAAGAGGGGTCGTAAAGGTAAAGGTGGAGGTCATATCCTCTCCGCTCAGAAAAAACAACTACTTCGATGGCAGATACACGGTTCAAGTCGGCTCGTTCAAGGAGATGCAAAACGCCTTAGGGCTGAAGGATAAAATCGGGGGCGAGGTGAGAGTAGAACCGATAGACGTAGGCGGAGAAACCCATTACCGCGTGAGGGTGGGCAGATTCGCCGCCAGAGATGACGCCGACAGAATTGCCTCGGAGCTTCGGCACAGGCACGGCTATCCAACTAGGGTGGTATTAGAGTAACGCCCCTCGCGCACGTTTTCTGCAACGAGCAAATCCGCCATGACCGAGAGCGAAGAGAGGGATTTTTTCAGCCTATCCACAAGGAAAATCGGCGTCGAGGGCGCAATTAAGAGGGTCTCGGACGACGAAGCCGGCGCTGTAGTCGTGTTTATCGGAGCGGTGCGCAAATCCTCTCGCGGGAGGGTCGTGCGGCATCTCGAATATGAGTCATACAAGGAAATGGCTCTTCGGGAGTTTCAGGGGATTGCCGAGGGGATTCGGCGGCAGTGGAGCGTGAGAAAAATAGCCATATTTCACCGCACTGGGAAGCTCCAAATAGGCGAGGTCAGCGTGCTAATAGCGGTGGCATCGGCTCACAGAAACGAGGCTTACGAGGCGTCCCGATACGCGATTGAGAGGCTCAAGCAGAGCGCGCCGATATGGAAAAAAGAGGTTTGGGACGGCGGCGAGGAGTGGATTCAAGGGGCTTGAGTGGGACGATGCCGCTCTGCAGAGAATTTGATGGGTTTGTCTCATATACGGGAATGACAAAATCCGGCATCTCGCATCCTGCTAAGGTTACCTTGACAACCCCGCCCGCCCGCTTTATCTTTAACCCCAATTTTAGTCGGATTCTCTAAGAGGGAATTCCGAGAGCCGCTTGGATTCTGAGAGAGAACCGAGACGGGGGTCAGCGTTGTTGATTAGAAATCAGGACGGAACTTCGCGCCGTACCTAAAAATACACACCAAGCCGGCATTTGGGCCTTACGCGCCCGATAGCTGGTTTTTTTATATGAGAGCCATGACAAAAATCACCGTTCCCAAACTCCTCGATATGAAAAAGCAGGGCGAGAAAATCGTCATGGTAACCTCCTACGACGCCGCCGTGGCGAGCATCGTGGATGAAGCGGGAGCAGACATTATCCTCGTCGGCGATTCCGTCGGCAACGTGATTCAGGGTCTCGCAAATACGCTTTCCGTAACGATGGACGAGATGATTTACCACACGAAAATGGTATCCCGCGGGGCGTCGCGCGCCCATATTTGCGGCGATATGCCGTTTATGTCCTATCAGGCATCTAAAGAGGAAGCCGTGCGAAATGCAGGGCGATTTATAAAAGAGGCGGGGGCGCAGTCCGTCAAGCTCGAAATAAACGAAAGCCACCTTGAAACCGTCTATGCCATATCGAGGGCTAGCATTCCCACGGTAGCCCACATAGGACTTAGGCCCCAGTCAATCCACATGATGGGCGGGTACAAGGTTCAGGGCAGGGGCGAATACGAAGCAGAGCGTCTGCTTGAGCTTGCCCTTGACGCCCAGGCGGCGGGGGCGTTTATAGTTCTCATGGAGAGCGTAACTTGGGAGCTAGCGAGGGAAATCACCGAAGCCCTGCGCGTGCCGACTATCGGCATTGGCGCGGGGGCGCACTGCGACGGGCAGGTGCTGGTGATAAACGACTTAGTCGGATTATCCGCAGGCCCTCTGCCCCGATTCGTGAAGAAGTACGCCGAGATGCGGGACGCCATGACGGCCGCCGTCCAGCAGTTCGCCTCCGAGGTTAAAGAAGGGAAATTCCCAGCCGAAGAGAATTCCTACAGTTAGCGAGGCGCTTTGTGGTAATAGTGAAATCCCCGAAACAGATGCAGGCGGCGGCGGACGAGGCAAAGCGCGCGGGCAAATCCATTGCATTTGTGCCGACAATGGGCGCGCTCCACGAGGGGCATCTGCGGCTCTTCGACGAGGGCAAACGCAGAGGGGACATTCTCGTCGCAAGCGTATTTGTGAATCCCTCGCAGTTTGGGCCCAATGAGGATTTTAGCAAATATCCCAGAGATATTGAGTCGGATGCCGAGAAGGCGCGCCTGCGGGGGGCAGACATAGTCTTTGCGCCCGCTCCTTCAGACATATACCCAGAGGGATTTGAGACATGGGTCGAGGTGGGAGAGATGGCACAGAGGCTCTGCGGCATCTTCCGCCCAGGACACTTCAGGGGCGTGGCGACGGTGGCGCTGAAACTCTTTAACATTGTAAAGCCCAACGTTGCAATTTTCGGCGAAAAGGACTACCAGCAGCTCAAAATCATCGAGCGCATGGCTAGGGATTTCAACCTCGATATAGAAATAGTCGGATTTCCGATAGTGCGCGAGGAAGGCGGTATTGCCATGAGTTCGAGGAATAAATACCTCAGCGCTGAGGACAGGGCGCGCGCCCTTGCGATTCCCGCCGCGCTGAACCACATTAATGCCAAGTTCGCAGGGGGCGAGACAAATGCGGAAACGCTCACCCAAGCGGCGCGGGCAATACTCCTCGGCTCAGGCATTGACTCCATTGACTATATCGAGATATGCAGCCCCGATACACTCCGCAAAAGGGAAATCGCCGAGCCGGGAGACGTCGTTGCCCTAGCCGCGAGAGTCGGCGCGACGAGGCTGCTTGATAACATTAAACTCTAGAGAGGATGGAGAGATAAATGAACAGGACGATGCTTAAATCCAAGATTCATAGAGCTACCGTAACCGAGGCAAATGTCGAGTACGAGGGGAGCATCACCATTGACCGAAACCTAATGGACGCGGCCGGCATCATGGAATATGAGCAGGTTCATATCTTCAACATCACCACAGGCGCGAGATTCTACACCTACGCCATAGAGGGCGCGCGCGGCTCAGGGGTTATCTGCACCAATGGGGCGGCGGCGCACCTGGCGGTCAGGGGGGACATTATCATTATCGCAAATTTCGCATCGTACACCGAGAGCGAGCTTGCAAATTTCCATCCGAATCTAGTCTACGTGGATGGGAAGAACAGCATTGCCGAGACAAAACCAGAGCAGCCGCCCCTGAGAATTGCGGCTGAGAGCTGAAGCCCCATCCCGCGATTCCTCAGAGGCGTCTATGGGCATAGGGCAATATATCGCCGGGAGGGCGCGCGCATTCGCGGAGGTAAAATAACTTGCCGGCAATATTGACAGAAGCCCTTCTGGGAGTTATAAATGTTAGCATCGCAAAGGGGGAGCGGCGGCGGATGAAGCGAAATTTGTAGTGTCCCTCTAACCTGCTTAAACCATTACCTTTTTACAGCGGCGGAGTCAAAATAAACTTCTTTACCAACGGAGTCAAAATCAGATGAAAGCAGTCATACTTGCGGCAGGCAGAGGCAAGAGGCTCTATCCCTACACTAAATACATCCCCAAATGCTTACTCGACATAGGCGGCGAAACAATCCTTGAACACCAGATAAATCACATCAGAGACTGCGGCATTGACGAGGTCGTCATCGTGGTTGGATTTGGCTTCGAGAAAGTTGAAAACTTCCTGCGAAACTACGATGGCCTCGGGATGAGAATTAAAACTCTCTATAACCCCTTCTATCAAACTACCAACAGCCTCATTTCCCTCTGGATTGCCAGAGGCGAGATGAACGAGGATATGGTAGTCATGAACGGGGACGATGTGTTTGAAATCGAGGTGTTGGAGCAGGCGCTTGCCGTGAAGGACGCTAAAATCTGCCTCCCAGTCAAGATAAAATCCGAATATGAAGAAGAGGATATGAAAGTATCCATACAGGGCGATAGGATAATAGACATAGGCAAGACCCTTGCCGAGCCGTCGGCTGAATCCGTAGGGCTGAGAGTGTTCAGGGATTCGGGCGTGGAGTTTGTAAAGAGGTCTATAGAAGAGGAGATGAGAACCGAGGGAGCTGAGAAGAAATGGTACGCCTCGGCGGTGCATAGGCTCATCAAAAAAGGATACAAGGCAAAGTATCTGGACATTAAAGACCTGTTTTGGATGGATGTGGACTATCCCGGAGACCTGTTCAAAGCGCGCATAAACTCAAATAAGATTTCCAAGAAACCTTACCAAGAGAAAATACTCAGAGTCGTGGAAACCGGCAAATAAACATGGATCATGCTATAGTTGTGGCGGCTGGCACGGGGATTGACAACGAAAAGCTCGCCCCCTGTGGAAAGCTGGTTTTCGGCGGCATCCCTCAGCTAAAGCGCCTGCTGATTACAGCCCAGAGAGCCGGAATAAATAGATTTACCATAATCACCGAGCAAAACGACTCATCGCTCCAGGGAATTATCAGAGGCGATGGGCGCATAACGTCCGACATAATCTGGCGCTCCCTCGGCGCACCCGCCGATTTCGATAACACCGCCCCCCCCTCGCTCGTGGTTCAATCCAACCTCGTTATAACACCGGCGGGGCTTTCCGGGCTTATGAAATCCGAACCGGCAGAGGGAGAGGTTTTACTCCTCGTAGAGCCGAGGCGTGAGGCAACGGCGGCAATAAGCGGCGAAGCGGTCAGAGATATATCGCTCGAAGGCGCAAGAGCCATCGGCGCATTTATCGCTAGCGGGGCGCTCCTTGAAAAATCCATTGCAAATTCAATGTCGCTTCAAGGCTGGATGAGAGAACTTGCCGGAAGCGATAGGGTCAAATGCGCGCCCATCTCCGGGGGATACTGGATGCACCTCACATCCGCCCCTGACTCCGCCGAGAAAGCCGAGGAGATGCTCTTCTCAAACGTTACAAAATCCACAAGCGGATGGATTTCGAGAACCCTCAATAGCAAAATCTCCATCCCCGTAAGCAGGTTTTTGGTGCGCACGCCAGCAACGCCGAACTTTCTAAGCGTTGTCATAGGGTGCATCGGTATATTTGCGGGATTTCTCTACGGCTTCGGACACCCGGCGCTGGGGGCATTGTTCCTGGAGCTTTCGACAGTTCTCGACAGGTGCGACGGCGAAGTGGCAAGAATAAAACTCCTTGAGACGAAGAGGGGGCAGTGGATAGACACGATTTTTGACCAGCTGTCATTCCTCTCGTTCGTCATAGGAGTCCCCATCGGATTTTACAGGCTCACTCAAAACCCATTGGCGCTGGCGTTCGGGGGGCTTAATCTCGCAATTTTTATATTTTTCATCGCCTGGTCGTTTTACTTCCTCACGAGATATACGAACTCCGGCAGTATGACCGCCTATTTCTCGATAGATAATATTATCCCGCCGAGCAAAAGAAGCCTCGTCCACAGGGTTATCATAAAAATCCGCCCTATGATAAAGCGCGAGTTCTTCTCCCTATTGTTCATTCCCATAGCGATACTGGGGGGATACCCCTGGGTGCTGGCTATTTCCTCCACCGCCCTGATTCTCGCCCTGATTCACCAGGTTGACGACATCATCAAGCTAAAGAGGCTCAAGACTACAGGCACCCTGTAATCACGATAGACAAAACGCCCAGTCGTGGTAGTATAAAGCGCGGGAACAGATATGTTGCAGGTGCTGACAGGTACGCTAAAAGGGGCGAGGCTTAAAGTCCCCAAAGGCTCGATAACACGCCCGACCACAAGCAGGGTCAAAAAAACCATATTCGACACGCTCAGAGACGTTGAAGGCGCAAGGGTACTCGATATTTTCTCAGGTTCTGGGAGCCTCGGTATAGAGTCGCTGAGCCGAGAGGCGCTGCGCGTTACGTTCATCGAGAAAAATCCGCTCGCAGTAAAGGCGCTGAAAGAGAATCTGGAGCGATGCAGATTTCAGCAAAGAGCCGAGGTGATTTGCGCTCATTACGAATCCGCCGTAAAAAAGCTCCTCAGATGCGACGAGAGGTTCGATTTAATATTCATTGACCCCCCCTACAGCCTCTACGATGGGATGAAAGTCGAGGATTTCATTCTCGCAGTCTCGGAGCTACTCGGCGAGGGCGGCGTAATAGTCATCGAGCATAACTACAAAACAGGCGCCCCCGCGGCGGGATTCCGCCAGCGAACAAAACCGTTCGGCGGCACACAACTGAGCTTTTTCACGCGAGACGAGGAATGATAGACAGAATCGCCATTTACCCCGGCTCCTTCGACCCGCTCACAAAGGGACACATCAACATCATCGAGAGGGGGGTGAAAATATTCGACACCGTCATTGTCGCCGTCGCCCATCACGCCTCGAAAAAGACGCTTTTTACCATTCAAGAGCGCGTGGAAATCATCAAGGAGATTTTCCCAGACAGCGCCCAGGTCAAAGTGGACTACTTCGAGGGACTGCTCGTTGACTACGCCAAGAAAATGGGGACGAACACCATCCTGCGAGGCATGAGGACAATATCCGACTTCGAGTACGAATTCCAGATGGCGCTTGCCAATAAAACCCTCTACCCGGAGATTGAGTCCGTGTTTATGGTTACCGAAAGCACGTTTTCACACATAAGCTCGTCGCTGATTAAAGAAATCATCACCCTCGGAGGCTCGGCAAAGGAGATGATACCCGACACCGTCGAGCGCAGACTCAGAGAGAAACTAATCAAGCAATAGGAGGAAGCGCCAGTTATGAAACTCGCCGCACGCGCCGCAGGGCTGAAACCCTCGGCAACGCTCGCCATCACGGCTAAGGCAAAGGCCCTCAAAGCCCAAGGCATAGACATCATCGGCTTCGGCGCGGGAGAGCCGGATTTTGACACCCCTGAGAACATCAAGAGAGAAGCCGTAAAATCCCTAGGAGAGGGCTTCACCAAATACACAGCCGTAGGGGGTATTGACGAGCTTAAATCCGCCATCATAAAGAGAATTCGAGAGGACTACGGGGTCGGCTACGATAAATCTGAAATCATAGTCTCGTGCGGGGCGAAGCACACGCTCTACAATATCTCTCAGGCGCTGTTCGATGCAGGAGACGAGGTGATTATTCCCGCTCCGTATTGGGTCTCGTACCCGGAGCAGGTAATCCTCGCCGGCGCTGCTGCCGTAATCATCGAAACTAGAGAAGAGGACGGATTCAAGATTGACCCCGCCGCTCTGAAAAAGCTCATCACTCCGAGAACAAAGGCCCTGATTTTAAACTACCCCTCAAACCCAACCGGCGCGACATACGGCGAGGCGGAGCTTACCGAGATAGTAAATGTCGCTATGAGCGCCGGACTCATTATGATTTCGGATGAAATTTACGATAAGATAATTTACGGCGGCATCACGCACACCCCCCTCGTGAAGCTCGGCGAGGACGTGAGAAAATCCACTATTCTCGTCAACGGAGCGTCTAAAACCTATTCTATGACCGGCTGGAGAATCGGATTTGCGGCGGCGGCAGACAAGCAACTTATATCCGCCATGAGCAACCTCCAAGGGCAGTCAACCTCAAACCCCACGTCCATCGCCCAGAGGGCGGCAACCGAGGCGTTCGCAGGCCCTCAGGACGAGGTCGAGAGGATGCGCCGAGAGTTCGAGAGGAGAAAAAATTACATCGTCGCAAGGCTCAACTCAATTCCCGGCATGAGGTGCTTCAACCCTCAAGGGGCGTTCTATGCGTTTCCAAATGTATCGCAGTTTTTCGGCAAAAAGCGCGGCGGCAGCAGGGAAATACGCAATTCGCTCGATTTCACCGAATTCCTGCTGGAAGAGGCAAAGGTCGCCGTAGTTCCCGGAGCCGAATTCGGCGCGGACGGCTATGTCAGAATCTCCTACGCGACCTCGATGGAGGACATAGCAGAGGGCGTAAATAGAATTGGGAAAGCCGTAGAGATGCTCAAGTAGTGGTGGGGGAAGAGCTACTCCCCCCCCATCCGAGATGAAGCCCCGCCCGCTCCGCGGCTCTGTGAGCGATGGATTAAGCCTGGCGATTTCCCCCTCTTAAAATCAAAAACCCCGTCGTTCCCGCCACGAGAGAACTGAGCAAAACGGCGATTTTTGAGCTTTGCACGATGTCAGGGTCGCCGAACGCCAAGAGCGTAATAAAGATGGACATAGTAAATCCTATTCCGCCGAGGAATCCCGCGCCGAGAATATGCCTCCACGACACCCCGGCAGGCAGAGCGGACACCCCTAATTTAACGGCTGCGAGGGCGAGCAGAGCTATCCCAATTGGCTTGCCGAAGACTAAACCTGAGAAAATTCCAAGCGAGTTCGAGGTAGTCAACCCTTTGAGAAAATCCCCAGAAATCGGGATCCCGGTATTAGCCAGAGCAAATATCGGCATAATGATGAACGCCACGGGTTTATGGAGGATGTGCTGGAGCTTATACGACGGCGACTGCGCATCTCCCCTGCCGAAAGGGATTGCAAAGGCGAGTAGCACCCCGGCAATCGTCGCATGGACGCCGGATTTGAGCATAAAATACCACATTGCCGCGCCGAGAAGAAGATAAACCGAGAGTCTATGCACCCGCAAGCGGTTCAGCGCGAGCAGTAAGGCAAACACCCCCAAAGACAGCGCGAGATTGTAAAACGAGAAATCCCCGACGTAGAATATGGCGATTATCACTATCGCGCCCAAGTCGTCAATTATAGCCAGAGCGGTGAGGAAAATTTTGAGCGACACCGGAACCCTACTGCCCAATATTGCAAGCGCCCCAAGAGCAAAAGCAATATCCGTAGCCATAGGAATCCCAATACCCGACTGAGTGGGCGTGCCGGAATTAAAAGCGAAATGCAGGAGCGCAGGCACAGCCATCCCGCCGATGGCGGCAAATAAGGGGAGAGCCGCGTTTCTAGGCTCGGACAGCTCGCCCACGTAGAGTTCCCTCTCGATTTCTAGCCCTATGAGGAGAAAGAAAATCGCCATCATACCGTCGTTGACCCAATGCTCGATGCTGTACTTAAGCGCGACCCCTCCCGCCTCGAATCCGACCTTGGCGTGCCAGAAATCCGAATATGCCGCTCCTAAGTACGAATTGGCGATGAGGATTGATACTGCTGTGCAGAGGATGAGAATCACCCCTGATGCCTGCTCGCTCTGGAGAAATTCGGCAGAGATTTTTGTCAGTCCTGTTTTCATGGGGTTTCACATCCTGATGGGGCCGATGGCGGCGCTACGCTGGGAAGCTCGCGGGGGTATAACTGCTCTTAGTTCATACTAAAGGGAATGGGGTTCGATGTCAAACAATTTGGGGCGCTTGCGGCAGGGGCGCTCTCCCCGATTTTGTCATTTCGGCCCTGAGTCCCCCAATAACAGTATTATCGAAGAGGAGAAATCTCATCCGGCAGCGGAGACAGTAAAAAAGCGGAGCGACAATCTATCTCTCCCCCCATTGCGTAATGTCAAAACGGATTTTATCACTCAGCCGCTTTACACGCGAAGCTAATTATTTCATAATCACTTTCTGCGATGCGGGCGATAAAATTCGGTGTTTCAGCCTCTCTCACAGGGAGATACGCGCTTCAAGGCAGGGAGAGTTTCGAGGGCATCGTCCTTTGGGCTAGGGACGCGAACAGGCGCGGCGGCATCTACATCGAGGAACTCAAACAAACGATACCCGCCGAGATAGTTCATTATGACGACGAAAGCTCGCCGGAAAAATGCAGGGGAATTGTCCAGAGGCTAATCGCGGAGGACAGGATTGATGTTCTGCTAAGCCCTTACGGGAGCGGACACACCCTTGCCGCCGCCGAAGTTGCAGAGCGCTACGGGGAAACCCTGTGGAATCACGGAGGCTCTTCGGATGAGATTTCCGGGCGGGGGCATCTCATAAGCGCGATTACTCCGGCGGGGAGATATATGACGGGGATAATAGAGTTGACGCGCGAACTTGACCCGCAGGCGAGGGGTGTTGTGATTTTCAGGGCTGAGGGAAGCGGGTTTTCGGCGAATGTGGCGCGTGGGGCGGCGATGAGTGCCAGAGATTCTGGGTTTAGCGCGGTTGAAATAGCTTATCCCGCAGGCACAGGGGATTTTTCTCCGTATCTCCGGCAGGCGGAATCGCTGAAACCCGACATCATTCTTGGCGTAGGGTCTGCCGAAGACGACATTGCGCTCGCAAAGCAGATGATTCAAGCCAATATCCGGGCGAGAGCCGTAGGGATTGTAGCCGCAGGGATAAACGAATTCGGAAGAATTCTCGGTAAGGAGTCGGAGGGGTTTTTAGCCCCGAGCCAGTGGGAGGCAAAAGCAAGGCTGAAACCCGATTTCGGTATCACCGCCGCCGAGTTCACGCGCAGATTCAAAGAAATGTGGGGGAAAGAGCCGAGCTATCCCGCCGCCCAGGGGTACAACATCGGACTCATAATCGAAAAGTGCGTCCAAGAATCGGGAAGCCTCCGCCCCTCTAAGCTCAGAGAGGCGGCGGCGAGCCTGGATTTCAGTACATTTTACGGGAACTTCAAGATTGACCCAGCCACGGGCAAACAGAGCGGACATAAAATCCTCACAGTTCAGTGGCAGAGCGGAAATAGAGTCATAGTGCATCCTGCGGATATTGCCGAGCAGAGGGCTTTGTACCCAAAGCCTTAGTTGTCTTTATCCTCTTCGTCCCAGTCTTCATCGTCGTCATCATCCCACCCCTCTTCGTCGTCGTCCTCGCTCCACTCCTCGTCATCGTCCCAAGGCTCTTCGTCCTCTTCGTCTTCTTCCCACTTCTCATCTTTGATGTCTAGCGCAAGCAGAAACTCCATTAACGGTCTCCTGAATCATTATAAACTACCTGAAACCTTACATACTAGCGCTCAAAAGTCAAGGATTTGGGCTCAGGGAAAGAGCCTCAAACGCGCGGGAGAAAACGGTAGGAAAAAATGCGGTTTAGATGAAGCTATCGTCCCTGGCATCTCTAATATTGTCGGTTTTTTCGAGCCCGTTTGATATGTAAAACGAGAGCGGCACTATAAGCACGCCGGCGGCAAAAAAGTAGAGCAGGTTGTAGAATAGCTCCTCTTCTGTGGTGGTAACCTCCCCGACTAGGCCCTTGAGGCCGATAACCAAAAGGAAAAACCCCGACGCCACGGTTATAAACGACGAGGTCATAAACACATAAGAAAACAACCTTTTTAGGAACTCGCGTATCCAGCTCATCTATAACTTCAAGTCTAGCATAAGTTAATAGATTAAGGAAATGATTAATAAATAGAAATAATTACTATGGGCATCCTACACGCAGGCAACGGGATTAAATGGCAGTGCGCGCAAGCTCGAGGCGATGGGGGGAGGATTTTAGACTTCGAGAATCTCTTTTTCCTTTTTGGCTAGGACGTCGTTTATTTTTTTTATGTAGCTGTCAGTAATTTCTTGAATCTTGGCGAGTCCTTTTTTAACTTCGTCTTCTGGGAGCTTTTTGTCTTTCTCTACCTCTTTAACCAATGCGTTTATATCTTTTCTGATTTGCCTTAGCGATACCCTGTACTCCTCAGCCTGTTTGCCTATTTGCTTTACTATGTCCCGCCTTCTGTCTTGGGTAAGCGCCGGAACGGCTATTCGGATAACCTTGCCGTCGTTCGTGGGGTTCATTCCCAAATCTGACTGTCTGATGGCTTTTTCAATATGGGCAATGGCGGACACATCCCACGGTTGAATAATTATAGTTCTTGACTCAGGCACGGACACAGTGGCAAGCTGGCTAAGTGGAGTTAGCGTTCCATAGTAATCAGCCCGGATGTGGTCAACGATGGCGGTTGAAGCCCTGCCGGTTCTCACCTTTGCAAGCTCGCCCTCGAAAACGGCGATGGATTTATCCATCCTCTTTTTAGCATCGTCAACTATCTCGTTTAAACTCCTGCCATCGCTCATTGCTCCATGCTCCTTACGGTTGTCCCTATGTCCTCGCCGAGAATTATCCTCTTAATGTTGCCGCGTTCAAATAGGTTGAATACCACAATTGGGATATTTCCCTGCATTGACAGAGACATAGCCGTTGCGTCCATGATTTTTAGCTCTTTCTGAAGCACTTCCATGTAGCTGAGTTCTTTATACTTCACGGCGTCCCCGTGCTTCACCGGGTCTTTGTCATAAACGCCGTCAACTTTAGTCGCCTTAAGCACGATGTCCGCCCCGATTTCAAGCGCCCTTAGGGTTGCCGCCGTGTCGGTGGTGAAAAATGGGTTGCCCGTACCGGCGGCGAATATTACCACCCTGCCCTTCTCCAGATGCCTTATGGCGCGCCTTCTGATGTAAGGCTCGGCTACCTGTTTTATCTCTAGCGCCGACTGCACTCGGGTCGTTATCCCGCGCCTCTCAAGAGAGTCCTGAAGGGCAAGGGCGTTTATTACCGTGGCAAGCATCCCCATATAATCCGCCGTTGACCTGTCCATGCCGACTTCAGCCCCCGAGACTCCGCGAAAGATGTTCCCGCCGCCGATGACGACAGCCATCTCCACGCCGAGAGCCTGAATTTCGGTGATTTCCTCGGATATGGATTCGAGAATTTCGGAGTTTATCCCGTAGCTATCGCCGCCCTGAAGCGCCTCTCCGCTGAGTTTCAGCAGAAGCCTCTTAAATTTTGGTTCGGTCGTCGAATTTATCTCATTCATTATTAAAATTAGTCTAGCGGCTCGCCCAGTTGATACCTCGAAAACCTTCTCACGACGATATTCTCTCCTATTTTTGCCACGAGGTCGTTGAGAAGGTCGCGGATTTTGAGCTTCGTATCGCGGATATAGACTTGGTCAAGAAGACACATATCCTCATAGAATTTCTCGATTTTCCCCTCGACGATTTTATCCGCCACTTTCTCCGGCTTGCCCGACTCTATCACCTGAGCCTTCATAATCTCCTTTTCCTTGGCAAGCACGGTCTCGGATACCTCTTCGCGGCTTATGTACTTGGGGTTTGAAGCCGCAATCTGCATGGCGACCTCCTTGGCAAAGCGCTGAAACTCCTCGTTTCTCGCCACGAAATCCGTCTCGCAGTTGACCTCAACCATTACGCCGATTTTCCCTCCGGCGTGTAGGTAGGAAGTCACGACACCTTCGGGAGTTGACCTGCCCGCTTTCTTGGCAACCTTGGCAAGCCCTTTAATCCTCAAAATATCTACTGCTTTTTCAAAATCCCCCGCTGTCTCTTCAAGCGCTTTTTTGCAGTCGAGAAACGGCGCGCTCGTTCTGTCCCGTATCTCTTTAACCATCTGCGCAGTAATTTCAGCCATATTAATTGGAATCCTCCTTAGTTACCTGCTCAGTAGGTACCGCAACTTCTCTCTTAGTCTCGATTTCCTCTCCGTACTCCTTAAACACGAACACTCTCCTCTCGACAACCACCGGGGCTTGGGTTTCTTTCGGCTTCACTATCTCTCCGGCAAGCACCTTCTGGTCGTAAACGTGCCTTCCCTCGATGCAGGCGTCGGCGATGCGCGAGGTAAAGAGCTTTATCGCGCGGATGGCGTCGTCGTTGCTTGGGATGATGAGGTCGGCGTTTGCCGGATCGCAGTTGGTGTCAATCACGCCCACGACGGGAATTCCAAGTTTTCTAGCTTCGGCAACGGCAATGTACTCTTTCCTAGTATCAACTATGAAGACGGCATCGGGGATGCGCCTCATATTGACGATTCCGCCGACTAGGTAGTTTAATTTTTCCATCTGCCTTCTCAGGTCCTTGACCTCATTTTTGGGAAGGAGTTCAAATTGACCGTCGGTTTCCAGTTTTTTAAGCTCAAGCAGGTAATCAACCCTCGAGCGTATAGTGCTGAAGTTAGTGAGAGTGCCGCCGAGCCAGCGCGTGCTAATGAAAGGCATCTTCGCCCGTATTGACTCTTCGGTTATGATTCCCTGAGCCTGTTTCTTCGTCCCCACGAATAAGACCTCTCCGCCGTTGGTAACAACCTCGCGCACGAAAGCATAAGCCTTCTTAAACAAACCCACCGTCTGCTGAAGGTCAATTATGTGTATCCCGTTTCTGTTTCCGAAGATAAAGGGTTTCATTCTGGGATTCCACTGGCTTACCTGATGCCCGAAGTGAACTCCGGCTTCGAGTAGTTGTTTCATATTAATTACATCGCTGACCTGCGTTTCTTCCGCCATAAATTCCTCCTGGATTTTAAATCAACACCTAGCCAATAAAGCAGATTTAAATAACATAAAAAAAACACGAGCGCAAGTTTAATGGGAAATTTTCCCGTTTTATGCCCTCTTTGCTGTGGCAAACCCCTCCCGAGGCAGGTATAATCCCCCACTGTTCGACGCTCCTTAGGAGGGCTGGCAGAACGGCTAATGCACCGGTCTTGAAAACCGGCGTCCGCAAGGACTTGGGGGTTCGAATCCCTCGCCCTCCGCCATAAACTTCAAATCAATCCCAGCCAAGCTCCCATGCCCCCGGTGGACAGTCCAATATTTTATTGAACCCTGAATCCGGTATTATTAGTGCCTGTGCCAATAGGAACGCTCTATATCATAGCAACGCCGATAGGAAACCTCGAGGATATCACTCTGCGCGCGCTTCGGATTCTCAAAGAGGTTGACCTCATCGCCTGCGAAGACACCCGAACCACAGGAAAACTCCTCGCCCGATACGGCATTGAGAAGCCTCTTGCGAGTTACCATGAACACAACGAGGAGAAAAAAGCGGCGGAGATTGTCTCGGCTATGGAGGCAGGGCGGAGCGTCGCCGTGGTGTCAGATGCTGGAACACCCACGATTTCAGACCCCGGATACAGAATCGTAAGCCTCGCCGCAAGCCGCGGGATTGAGGTCGTTCCCATACCGGGAGCCTCAGCCGCCATCGCCGCCCTGAGCGTTTCGGGGCTTTCGACATCGCGCTTTGCATTTTTCGGATTTCCGCCAAAAACAGCGAAAAAACTCGGGGAATTTCTGGAATCCGCAAGGGATTACACTGGGAGTTTAATAATTTATGAATCCCCAGGGAGGGTGGTAAATACCCTTGAAGCGGCTCTGGCCGTCCTCGGCGATAGGCAAATCTCGGCATCGCGCGAGATTACGAAGCTCTATGAAGAAACGCTGAGGGGGAAAATCTCGGAGGTTGGGCGAATCCTGCGGGAGCGTCCATCAATTAAGGGGGAATTTACAATCGTCATCGAAGGGAAGAGCGGCGCCGAGGAGGCTTCAGACGAGTCCATTGGGGCTGAAATCGGACGGCTAAAGGCGCAGGGGCTAACCCTCAAGGACACGGTCAAAGCCGTATGCGAAACCCTCCGCTCCCCGAAGAGCAAAACCTACAGGGAAGCGCTCAGGATTTGGAGGGATGGCGGCGACCCCATCTAAAACCGAATTTGGATGCGGCGCAGACCGAGCCTATCCCGCGAGGGCTACTCTTTGTCTCGGTTCGGGTCAGGGGGGAGCTTTACTTCTCTCTCGATTTTTATCTTTTTATCGAGCGCCTCGCCCTGCACCTGAGCCTTGCACGCATCACAAATTGAAACATCCGACGGCTTTGCGCACATCATACAGACTTTTTTCTTCTCAGCCATAACCAACAGAATACACGATACGGGAAGCGAGATAAACCCCTTTCATCTCGAATCATTCATCGCGGTTTAGAGCGGGGGGCGGCTCAAAGTCCACCCCGTGCGGATTTCGTAATTATATGCCACCTTAAAGAGCGACTCCTCGTCAAAGGGTCTGCCCAGAAGCTGAAGCCCTATGGGAAGCCCCGCGGCGGTGAATCCGCAGGGAATGGACATTCCCGGAATCCCCGCTAGGTTGCAGGGGATTGTAAAAATATCGGACAGATACATCTTCAGCGGGTCGTCGGTTTTCTCCCCGATTTTAAACGCCGGCTCAGGGGATGTTGGGGTGAGGATTACGTCAACATGACCGAACGCCTCGTCAAAATCCCGTTTTATGAGCGTCCTCACGCGCTGAGCCTTTAGGTAATAGGCGTCGTAGTAGCCAGACGACAGGGCGTATGTGCCTATCATGATTCTGCGCTTGACCTCGCTTCCGAACCCCGCCGCCCTCGTTTTAAAATACATATCCTTCAGATTTCGGGCCGTGGGAGCGCGAAAGCCGTATCTGACGCCGTCGAATCTCGCCAAATTGGAACTCGCCTCGGACGGGGCAAGCAGGTAGTAGGCCGAGAGGGCAAACTCCGTATGGGGCAGAGAAATTTCCCGAACCTCCGCCCCCGCATCCTCAATAAGCGCAATTGCCCTTCTCACGCCGGATTCGATTTCGGGGTCAATTCCACTGACGAAATACTCCCGCGGGACTCCGATTCGCACGCCAGATAATCCCCCCGAAAGGGACCGTGTGAAATCTGGACAGAGAACATTTGCCGAAGTGGAATCGCGCGCGTCATGCCCGGCTATAGAATTTAGGAGAATCGCCGCATCCTCTACAGTCCTCCCGAAGGGGCCCGCTTGGTCGAGAGATGAAGCGAAGGCTATCATCCCGAACCGACTTACCCTGCCGTATGTGGGTTTCATGCCGACCACCCCGCAGAGGGCGGCGGGCTGCCTGATGGAGCCTCCGGTGTCCGTTCCAATCGAGCCAAAGCCCAGAGAGGCGGCGACGCACGCCGCAGACCCCCCGCTTGAGCCTCCGGGGACGCGCTCTAAATCCCAAGGGTTTCGGGTAGGGGAGAAATAGGAATTCTCCGTAGAAGAGCCCATGGCAAACTCATCCATGTTATTTTTGCCGAGGATTACCGCGCCCGCCCGCTTTAGCCTCGCCGTAACTGTGGCATCGTAGGGAGAGATAAAGCTCTCTAGCATCCGAGAGCCGCAGGTGGTTCTCACGCCCTTCATGCAGAAAATATCCTTTAGCCCCACGGGGATGCCGTGAAGCGCCCCTCGGTAGTTGCCAGATGCAATTTCTGACTCGGCCGCTTTAGCGGCTCTGCGGGCATCGTCGGAGAGAAGCGTAATATAGGAGTTTAGCCTCGGGTCAACGGATTCGATTCGAGATAAGACGGCTTCGGTAAGCTCGATGGGGGAAACCTCTTTTTTCTTGACCAAATCCGATGCCTGCTTTAGGGTTAGGCGCGCGAGTTCCATTTCCTTGTGAATCTCCTTAATCTTCAATTACCTTCGGGACGGAGAAGAAAGTCTCGTCCCTTTCGGGGGCATTGGCGAGGGTTTCCTCGGTATTGAGCCACGTCTCAACTACGTCGTCTCTCACGGGGGTGGAAACGGCAGAAACGTGAAAAGTGGGGTCAACCAATGAGGTGTCGAGCTTGCCTAAATCCTCGACGTATTCGAAGATGTTTCCGAGCTGTTCGGCGAGTTTATCAATCTCTCCTTCGCCGACCTCCAGCCTCGCAAGCTCTGCTACGTGTTTTACAGCTTCTTTAGATATTTTCATCGTCTTGACTCCGGCAATTATTTAACCATGAACTGCGGGAAATTTAAACCGCAAAGAGGAGATGTTTAGAATGAAGCCGCCGCCGTCCTTTAAGATTCGCTTCAGCTCGGCGGCTATCGGCGTATGGCGGCGACGAGGAATCGAGATTATTGAGAAGCTCAATTGCGGGAAATCAGCCCTTTGCAGTATCCCTCGACAAAATCCACGGCCTGCGCCTCTAATTTCCGCCCGGTGAACCGGTTGATTTCCTGAACCCCTGTGGGACTTGTGGAGTTGACCTCGGTCAGATATCCGCCTATTACGTCAATTCCTACGAAATATAGCCCGTCCTCGCGGAGCTTCGGCGCAATCCCTTGGCAGATTTCAATGTCCCTGCGCGTAAGCTCCGTCTCCATTGGGCTTCCGCCGGAGTGGAAATTGCACCTGAACTCCCCTCCCGGTTTTGGCACTCTCAGCACCGCGCCAAGCGGCTCTCCGTTGAGCAGGATAATGCGTTTATCGCCCTCGGACACGCGCTCTATGAATTTCTGAGCCATCACATAGCGCGCGCCCCGCTCAGTAATGGTTTCGAGAATCACCCCTGCGTTTCTGTCGCCCTCTTTGACATAGAAAATCCCCTCGCCTCCGCACCCATCGAGCGGCTTTACGACCATCTCCCCTCCGACCTCAGCGAGGAAACCGGCGAGCATTGAAATATCTTTCGCCACCAAAGCTGGGGGAGCAAAGCCGTGGAAATTGAGCGCGTAGAGCTTCTCGTTGGATTCCCTGATTCCCTTCGGATTGTTGATGACAAAGGTTTTTTTCGGATTGGCAAGGCTCAAGATGTAGGTTGAATAGATATAGTCCATATTGAATGGCGGGTCTTTGCGCATCCAAACGACGTCAAAGGCATCGAGCGGCAGGGTTTGCGCTCTGACGAGGCGGTAGTGGTCTCTACCCCGCTGGAGGCTGATTTGCGCCGCGCGTCCCCAAGCCGCCCCGTCTCGTATGAATAGATCCTTGAGTTCGAGATACCAAACCTCGTGTCCCCTTGCCTCGGTTTCCATCATCAGGACGAAAGTCGTATCCTTCTCGATATTTATTGAGCCTACAGGATCCATGACAAAAGCCGTTTTCAGTTTCATTATCGAGGCTCGCCTGGGCGGAATTTATATTATTGGGAGGAGGGATACAAAAATCCGTCCAGAGAATGAGAGTCGAAATCGAGACGAGGATGAGACCCCTTAGTTGGGCGGAGCGGATACGCGGTTGACGGGCTTAATATCCGTCTTTTTCAGCCGAATAATTTGCTCCTGATTTGGCTTATTCACGGCTCCCGAAGCGCCGGAGACCAGAGCCTTGGGTCTCGGGTTTTTGCTCACGGCAATTGAAACGGCTCTCATTTCAAAACTGCCGTATTCGAGAGTGCCGTCCGCAAAGGTTATCGTATAGTTGCCCTCGTAGGACTTTGGGTCGAGAGTGCCGTTGAACTCCACCTCGGAGCCGTCTTCAGTTCTCCCCTGGAGCTTGCACATATTGTACATCAGATTCCCCGACACGCGCCCAGAGCCGTTAAGAGGGGAATACGCTATCATCGCGCCTGAGACCGACTCCCCGTCTATGGATAATTCCAGCCTCATCTGAGAACTCGCGTCGGAAGCTATATTATCAGCCGCCCCCTCGTAAATTCTCGTCTCCTCCCCGTAAGATTCAAAAGCAATAACGCCCAAAGACAGCGAAATCAACAAAACCGCGGGCAGTGCGTACCCGCTTATACATCGAGATAACATGGAAATCCCCCTGCTACTGCGTCTAGTACTCTATCTGCCGGATATTATAAACTATCTATTTGGCTAGTCCAGACTGCGCGGCGGCGACTAGATACCTACGGGGGGTTGCCACGGAGATTCCTGCCCATTATCGGTCATGAGGGGGAATTTGAAACTATGAGGGGCGAGTACCCGCCACTGCGCAAATTCAGGCGGCGTCCTGCTTTAGGTTTCTTTTTTTGAGGGTTTTAATCGCCCTCGCAATCCCGGACAGAGTGAGTGGGTACATCCTGCCGTTCATGAATTTTCTAATCATCTCAGCGGTTTCCACATAACGCCAATCCTCCTCAGGCAGGGGATTGAGCCACACGATGTCGGGGTATTGGTTCTTAATCCGCTCTAGCCACGTGAATCCGGCTTCGTCGTTGTTATGCTCGACGCTCCCGTTTTGATAGAGTAGCTCATAAGGGGACATGGCGGCGTCTGCGACTATGATGACCTTGTAGTCGCCGTTGTATTTATGGATAACGTCAAATGTGGGGGTAACCTCTTCCCATCTGCGGGTGTTGTCCCTCCAGACGCGCTCATAAATGCAGTTGTGGAAGTAGAAGTGCTCAAGGCGCTTGAATTCGTACTTCGCCGCTGAAAAGAGCCTGGCGCATATCTCGATGTGGTCGTCCATCGAGCCTCCAACGTCCAGGAAGAGGAGGACTTTTACGTGGTTGCGCTTCGAGGGAATCATCTCGATATCGAGCATCCCCGCGTTTTTTGAGGTTTTCTCGATGGTGCCGTCTATGTCGAGTTCTTCGGGGACTCCCTCGCGGGTAAGGGCGCGCAGTCGCTTCAGGGCGAGTTTCATGTTGCGGGTGTTGAGTTCCACGCCGTCCGAGAGGTTTCTAAAATCGCGCTTGTCCCAGACCTTCACGGCGCGGCGGTGGCGACCCTCTTCCTGCCCGATGCGGATGCCTTCGGGGTTGTAGCCGTAAGCCCCAAAAGGAGACGTTCCCCCAGTGCCTATCCACTTATTGCCGCCCTCGTGGCGTTTTTTCTGCTCTCTGAGGAGTTCCCGCAGGCGTTCCATGAGCTTGTCTAGCCCGCCGAGAGATTTTATGAATTCCTTGTCCTCTTCCCTAAGCACGCGCTCGAAGCCGCGCTGGAGCCACTGCTCGGGGATTTTTAAAAACTCCGCGCTGTCTATAGTTTGAACGCCCTTGAAAAATACCCCGAAGAGTTTATCGAAGCGGTCTAGGAACTGCTCGTGCTTTACAAGCGCCGAGCGGGAGAGATAATAAAAATCATCCACGTTGTAGGAGATAACCGATTTATCCAGCGCCTTAAGGAGGTCGAGATACTCCCTAACCGTTACCGGAAGCCCGTCTCGCCTAAGTAGGAGAAAAAAGTCTATAAACATCCGTGTTGCCCCTTTAGTAGCCACTTTGCGGGTTATCTGTACTGGCGCTTAATCTGTTGCTGAAGCCGTTTTATGAGTTCGTGGTCTTGCTCGTCCTTGAGGAGCGCGCCCAAATACGGCGGGAGGTTTTTCGATATATCCAGCGATGAAAGCTCATCGCCCGTGATTTTACCGACTAGAAGGAGCTTCATCCAGTCAATGAGTTCGCTCGTCGAAGGCTTTTTCTTGATTCCCTTCAGTTCCCGAAGTTCGTAGAACATCTCCATGGCGGCGTGGATGAGTTTGGCTTCGAGGTTTTCGTAGTGGACGTTTATGATGGATTTGAGGGTGTCTCTGTCGGGGAAGGAGATGTAGTGAAAAAAGCACCGCCTGAGGAATGCGTCCGGCAACTCCTTTTCGTTGTTCGATGTGATTATCACTATCGGGCGGCGTTTTGCCGAGACGGTTCGCCGAAGCTCGTAGCAGTAAAACTCCATTTTATCGAGTTCAAGGAGCAGGTCGTTGGGGAATTCGATGTCGGCTTTGTCAATCTCGTCAATGAGCAGAACGAGATGCTCGTCGGATTCAAACGCCTCCCAGAGTTTCCCCTTTTTTATGTAATGCTCGATGTCGTTAATGTCGCCGCCGCCGAGTTGAGAGTCTCTGAGCCTTGCCACAGCGTCGTATTCGTAGAGTCCCTGCTGAGCCGCGGTGGTGGATTTGACGTGCCAGGTAATGATTCGCTTGCCCAGAGCCTTGGCGACCTCGAAGGCGAGGAGCGTCTTGCCTGTTCCCGGCTCGCCCTTTATGAGAAGCGGCTTTTCGAGGGCAATGGCCGCGTTTACGGCAACCTCTAAGTCTCTGGTGGCGATGTATGTGTCGGTGCTTTGAAATTTCATTCCAGGCGACCTCGATTATTTGGGGAGTATGAGTGATTATACGGGGAATCGGCGATAAGTTCAAAATTGCAGGTTGCATCCCCCAAGACCGGAGGGCCACTCGCCGCGAGCCTGGATAGCCGCCTGCGAATTTGAGATTATCTCAGGCGCAAAAGGGTGTTAGACGCCCTGTGATTTTCTCTGAAGGAGCTTGCTTGCCACAATGATATTGTCCCTTCCGGCGGCTTCAGCCATTTTCACCGCCTCCTCAAGCGATATTTTATCAGTGAGCGTGGCGAGCTTAAGGAGCATGGGCAGATTAGCCCCAGAGATTACCTCTACTCTCTTCGCCTCAAGAAACGTGAGGCTCACGTTCGAGGGAGTGCCGCCGAACATATCGGTTACGAGCAGAATCCCGTCGCCCTCGTCCGTTTTTTTGATGGCGTCTTTAATCTCCTGAGCAAAGGTAGTAAACTCCCTGCTCTGGTCTAGGCACACGCCCTCCATCTTCACGGACGGTTTTACGGATAGAATAAATCTGACCGCCGCAATAAGCTCCTCTGCCAGCCTCCCGTGGGTTACAACGACGACTCCAACCATTTTCTTTCGCTCCTCGCCTCAAGCCTTTTTAATGTCTCTGTGCCATATATTAGGGGAGAGACTTTTAAAATTCAATCCGATTTGATTGGTAATTGCAACCGACCTGTGCCTTCCGCCGGAGCATCCTATAGCCACGGTGAGATAGGATTTCCCCTCTTTTTCATATCTCGGCATCAGGAATTCGAGAAAATCTATTAATTTCGAGAGAAAAATATCGGCGTCTGCGTTCGAGAGAACATACTCCCTTACCTCTTCGTCTTCGCCCGTTAAGTCCTTGAGTTCCTCGACAAAATGCGGGCTTGGGAGGAATCTCACATCGAAAACGAGGTCGGCGTCGTAGGGAAATCCGTACTTATAGCCGAAGGAAAGGAAGTTGACGGACATTTTCCGGGATACAATTTTTGCGTCGAACGTATCGCGGATAAATTCCCTGAGCTGATGCACGTTCATAGAAGATGTATCAATGATGCGGTCGGCAAGCTCTTTAATTGGGGCGATAGACTCCCTTTCCTTGGCGATTCCCTCGAGAATATTGCTTCCCTTGGAAAGGGGATGCCTCCTCCGGGTCTCTTTGTACCGCCTTACGAGAACCTCGTCCGGGGCTTCGAGGAACAAAATCTCGACAACGTAGTCCTTTTTTTTGAGTTCCCTTATCTGCTCGGGAGCGGAATCAATAAACACGCCCTCGCGTATGTCCATTCCTATGCCGATTTTACTGATTTTGTCGGCTGAGCTTGTGCAAAGCTCTGTGAACGTGGGAACTAGCGTCGCTGGCAGGTTATCAACGCAGAAATAGCCGAGGTCTTCGAGCGCCTTGAGCGCCGTGCTTTTGCCCGAACCGGAAAGCCCGCTGAGTATGACGATATATATCATCTGCCCTCCCTAGGCTTAAGCGAAGAGGCAGCAAGTCCAGATTCAAAAATCTCAGCCGTATTTATGCCGCTTTGGTTGAGTATATAGTTTCTCACCGCAACCTCGACGATGGTCGCCGCATTTCTTCCGGGGCTCACCGGAATAACTAAATATGGAAGCTCAATTGCCATTATGGGATAGGTTTTCCTATCGAGTCCGACCCTATCATAATCAGCCTGTGGGTCCCACTGGGCAAGCTCTATGACCATCTCCACTTCCCTTTTTTCCATAACCGAAGCCGCCCCGAACAGATCTTTTATGTTGATAATGCCGACGCCCCTTATCTCCATAAGGTGCTTTATGTTTCTATGTCCGCACCCGACGAGCTTGGAAGCGCCGATTTTTTTCACCTGCACCAGGTCGTCAGCAATGAGTTTAGAACCTCGGAGTATTAAGTCAAGCGCGCATTCGCTCTTGCCTATGCCGCTTTTGCCGAGAATTAAGACCCCCACTCTGTGTATGTCCATAAGAACCCCGTGGAGGCTCACAAAGGAGGCGAGCCTCTCTTCGAGTATGGAATTGAGAGAGGAGATGAGCCTTCCGGTATAGAGATTCGTGGCAAAGAGGGGAATCCCGCCCGTTCTGCACGCTATCCTCAGGGATTCGGGGGGGTGAATTCCCTTAGAAATTATAAAACACGGCACGTCGTGAGAGCAAAGCCCCGAGGACACCCGCGCCCTATCCGAGTCGGCGAGCCTTTGCAAGTAAGCCACCTCGGTTCTGCCGAGTACTTGGATTTTGCCCTCGTCAAGCTCAATGGATGAGGCAATCATCCGAAGACCCGGCTTCTGAACCCTATTCGAGCGGACTTGCTTGCGGTCAAAGCACTCCTCCCCCTCTATAGTCTCAAGCTCAAGCTCTTTGCCCCAGCTTGAGATGAGTTCTCGAACCCTGAGAGCGGTATCAACCCTAGTGGTTTGCATCTTCTTCAGTGATTATTCGATAGATTTCGTCTTGAGATGAGGCTTCCATGAGCCTGCGACGAAAACCGCCGTCTTTGAAAATGCGAGATATTCTGGCAAGGAGTTTCAGATGAGCGCTGGCGGAGTTTTCGGGGGCGAGAAGGAGGATGAAAAGGTGAGACGAGCCGGCGTCGAGGGATTCAAAATCAATCCCATCGCGGCTTCTGCCAAATGCGGCGATGATGCCCCCAAGCCCGGCGAGCTTGCCGTGGGGGATAGCCACGCCGGAGTCCACAGCCGTGCTGCAGAGCTTCTCTCGCTCCATGAGGATTTTTACTAGCCCATTAGCGTCTATATTTGGACTCCCAAGGGCGCAGACCAAGCCCGAAAGTTCCCTTATCACTTCGGGCTTGGTTTTGGAGCTGAGATTGGCTATGACTAATTCTCTCTTCAGGACATCGGCTATTTTCATAATTTCATCTTAAAAGCCCTTAGGGTAAAAACCCACTAGGGGGTTACAAGCCCCAGATTGTTTTCCTCGGATTTGTATAAAACATTTACCTCGCCGGTTTCGCTGTTGTGGAACGCGAGAAATCCCCCGCCGGATACCTTCAGCTGCAGCACAGCCTCGGCTATGGACATCGGCTTCGGGGGGAGTTTCTCCATTTTTATCGCCCCTGCCCTCTGCCCATCCGAATGATTTGCCGGCGCGCCGCCTGGATGAGCCGCCTCTCCTTTCGAGCGCAGACTCCTTCGTTTGGTTTTAACCCACTTGTCGGTTTGTTTTTTGAGCTGCTTCACTGCCGCGTCAACCGTCCGGTCAATAGCGGTCTGCATATCGTCGGTCTCGGATGAAGATGTGGCCTTGATTGAGCCGCACTCGAGGAAAAGCTCGGCGAAGTTCCTAAATTTCTCCACCGAAAGTACGAGCCTGATTTCGGAGGGGTTTCTCGAAGGCTCGATGAGCCGCTCAAGCCGCTTAATTTTCTTCGCGGCGTATTTTTTGAGTTCTTCCGCCCTTGCGCGGTCGTTAATGTGCCTTGCGGTTACGCTAAGTTGTATCATCGTTTTACCTCCTTTTGCCTCTCCGAAGAAGAGGGGATATTGAGCAGTTTTCTGTACTTCGACACAGTTCTACGGGCGACAACTATGTTTTTTCTCTGGAGTATTTTAGATATATCCTCGTCCGAATAGGGGCTGCTTCCCGGCTCGGATGCGACAATATCGTTCATAAGGGCTTTTACCCTCTCAAACGAGATGTCCCCCCCATGGGAGGTTTCAATCTTTCGGGAGAAGAAAATCTTAAGCTCCACAACGCCCACGTTGGGGGTGTAAATATATCTTCTGCTCGTAATCCTGCTGACTGTTGATTCATGCACCCCCACGACCGAGGCTACGTCCTTGAGCCTTAGGGGTTTTATGTAATCTCTCCCGTGGTCGAAAAAATCCCTCTGAACCTCGACAATCTTGGCCATAACCTTTTTTATCGTGGCTTCGCGCTCTTCGAGGCATTTTACGATTCTCTGGGCGGCTTCCATTTTTTCCCTTACATATTTCCTCACATCCGGGGCGAGGGACTTGCCCTGGGCGACGATGCTCTTGTAGCGATTGCTCACTTTAACCTGAGGAAACGCGCGGTTTGGCTGAATTTGAAGCTCGTCGCCGACCCTGTATATGTAGAAATCGGGGACTATGTGTCTCTCTGAGTCGTTTGAGAAAAAAGGTCTTCCGGGCTTAGGCTCGAAAGAGGCTATTACCAGCGCCGCCTGCTCGGCTTCTTCAGGGGAGCATCCGAGGGAGTCGGCTATGAGTTTATAGTCCCTCGTGCTTATCTGCTGGATATGGCTTTCGATGATGTTCATAAGCACACATCCGTTTCTGTATCCAAGCTCCTCGGCTTGGATTTTGAGGCACTCGGTCAAATCCCTAGCGCACACCCCGGGAGGGTCAAAAGAGGACTGAATTTTGCGCAAAACCCTCGTTATCTCAAGAACATAGCTCCCGTCGGATTGACAGAGAACCTCCTCGGCGCGCGCTTTTTCCTCCTCGGACAGTTCTGCTGAATCAGAGGAGGGAGCGCCGGCGCGGGCTATAAAGTGAAGGGCGATGTCCTCGATGCTCCCATCCAGATAGCCGTCGTCGTTTAGGCTTTTTATGATGAGGGCGGCTATTTCCTTATCTTCAGGGGAGAAATCCGAGAGGTTAAGCTGCCACTCAAGGTAATCTAAAAAGGATTCGGGCGCGCTAAGCCTGCTCTCCCAGGGAACGCCCTCGTCCGCGCTCTCGATGAAATCCCGAAAATGAGGGACGTCGGAATCCATGTTTTCGGTGGAATTTCCGCCGCTGCCGGACTTAAAGTCGTGGTCTTCTTTGTAGAGCGAGTAATCGGAGTTGGCAGATGCCGGGGCTTCGGTTTCTTCTTCGAGTACGGGGTTTTGTTCGAGCTGCTCTTCGAGGTAGTCCTTAAGGTCGAGAGCGGTCATTTGTATGAGCCTGAGGAAAAGCTGCAGGTCTTGGGTAAGCACGAGCTTCTGATGTTGAACGAGTTGCTGCGAGTTTTTTACGCCGATTGAACTCATGCCGAGCGTTCCTCAAGTTATGCAATCACCCTAGGGGAATATAGTAGAATCTTAAACCCTAATCTCCCAAAATTCCAGTGGTTTTATAATCAAAACCGAAGGGCTTAAGTTGCCGCGGTTAAACAATACCAGTATATAATTTTGGTGTAAAGAATTCGGAATTTAGGCAGGAAGCAGGAATTTTCTCTGCCGCAAAAATCACTAGAGGGAGGAGGGTTAGAAATGCCGCCCCTTGGGAAATTGTTGATAATCGCAGGAGCCGCGCTTATCGCCGCGGGGCTGTTGGTAGCGCTCGCCCCGAAGATTCCATACCTCGGGAAACTCCCCGGAGACATTTTCATTAGGAAAGAGGGCTTCAGCCTCTATTTCCCCATAGCCTCGTCAATTGCTCTGAGCGCACTTATCACACTAATTCTCAATATCGCGCTGAGAAAATAGCCGAATAAATTTCCCTACCGCCCGCCTTCGCCATTTTGTATAATTAAGGCAGGCTCAAAATCTCAACCGAGGTGTAAATTAATGAACCCCCCCCGCGTGCCTCAAATTATCCTCGCCGCCCTTCTCGTCATCGCCGGAGTGGTTTCCATAGCCGCCGCCGATGAACCGCAGAAGCCGCAGGCGAAGCCCCTCATCACGGTCTATAAAAGCCCCAAGTGCGGTTGCTGCTCCAAGTGGGTCGAGTATATGCGCAAAAATGGATTCGAGGTCGTCGCCAACAACACCTCCGAAATGGCTCAAATCAAAGCCAAATACGGAGTGCCAAGCGGGTTTGGCTCCTGCCACACGTCTCTGGTTGACGGCTATGTGGTCGAGGGACACGTTCCCGTTCACGTTGTCGAGAGACTCCTCAAAGAGCGCCCCAAGGTAGCCGGCATCACCGTGCCTGATATGCCCATGGGCTCTCCCGGCATGGAAGGAGAATACAACGAGTCCTACGAAGTGTTCACCTTCGATGCAAGTGGCAAAAGAGAGGTCTATGAAATCATCAAAGGGGTAAATTAGCCCAGATACGGGCGCAAAACCCGCCTCTGGCGAGATTTTATCAAGAAGCGCTTCAATTTATAGCGCGAAGTTTCTATTATGATTGACGATTCACGAAACTAGCCTCGTAATGAGTCTAAGCGCGGCGCTGAAATATCTTTCCCGGCAGCTGAGAGATTGACCCTGCTAATTCCAGAGAGAGCAGAGCCGAGAGTGCCCTTCCCGAATCCATGCCCGTAGCCTGGAGGATTTGGTCAATGTGCGCCGCGCCGTCCCCAAGGGCGAGATAGATTGCCCTCTCCTCCTGCGAGAGATTATCGGGGTCGGGAGATTCGGCCTTTTGGCCGCCGCTCCCTCTGGAGAATTTCCCCAGAGATGAAATCTCGCTTAATATGTCCTCAGCCGACTCCACGAGCTTTGCCCCCTGCTTTATCAGCTTATTCGTCCCCGCGCTCTGCTTATTGCCCACGTTTCCCGGCACGGCGAACACGTCCCTGCCCTGCTCAAGAGCAAACGATGCCGTGATGAGAGAACCGCTTTTCTCGGACGCCTGAACCACCAGCACCGCCAGCGAAAGCCCGCTTATTATCCGGTTTCTCCGCGGGAAATTCACCGCATCGGGAAGCGCGCCCATTGGGAATTCAGATATGACCGCTCCTCGGCGGGAGATCTGCTCGTAGAGCTTTTTATTCTCCGGCGGATATATCACATCGAGCCCTGAGCCCAGAACCGCGATGGTTCTCGCTCCCTTTTTCAGCGCCGCCGCATGGGCGATTGAATCCGTGCCGCGAGCCATTCCACTCACTAACACGACGTTCATCCCAGCGAGCTCTTCGGAGAGCTTCTCGGCGACCATTCTGCCGTAGCGGTCGGGGACTCTCGTGCCAACGACGGCAACCGCCGCCTCGTCTTCGGGGGCAAGTTCGCCGATGACGTAGAGAAAAGGCGGGGGATTATAGACATTGGACAGATTTTTAGGATAGTCGGGGTCTGATAGCAAGACGAGCCGGAAGCCAGATTTTTTGATTTTCGAGATTTCACTCCCGACCCTATCCCAGTTGGAGAAGCCCTTTATAGCCTCAGCCGTTTTCTCGCCTATGCCCTCCACGCCCTGAAGCTCGCGCAAACCCGCCTCAAGGGCGTTTTTCGGGGTTTTAAATCTGGCAAGGAGATTTCGGAACAAAACCTCGCCTACGCCGCTAATCATCCTCAGGGCTATCCAATATTTCCATTCCTCCGCCATCGGGTAGAGATTATCACACCGAGCCGATATTTACAGCCGAGGCAGCCGCCCCCGCGCTAGGCTGAACCTTCCGAAGGGAAATCTTGCTCTAAATACCTGAAGCGTGTAAAATCCCACTAAATTAACGCAGTCTAAGGAGGAGCAGATGGCACAATACGCGCATCCAGAGATTTTAGTCAGCACACAGTGGGTAGCCGACCATGCGGGCGATGCCGGGGTAAAGGTACTCGAATCGGACGAAGATATAATCCTCTACGACATCGGACACGTCGCCGGCTCGATAAAAATTGACTGGCAGACCGAGCTTCAGGACTCGCTGATAAGGGACTACATAAACAGAGAGAAATTTGAAAAACTGCTCTCCGATAAAGGCATCTCAAACGAGGACGCCGTTGTTTTCTACGGGGATAAAAGCAACTGGTGGGCGTGCTACGCCTTTTGGACGTTTAAGCTCTACGGGCATGAAAAATGCCTCATCATGAACGGCGGACGCCACAAGTGGATTGAGGAAAAACGCCCACTCACCAGAGAAATCCCTTCATATCCGAAGACAAGCTACAGGGTATCGCGCATTGACGAGTCCATCCGCGCCTACAGGGATGACGTGCTGGCGCATATCCAATCCGGCGGACGGCTGATTGATGTGCGCTCCAACAAGGAATACACCGGAGAACTCCTGCACATGGAGGCGTATCCTCAGGAAGGGGCGCTCAGGGGCGGACACATTCCGGGGGCGAAGAACGTGCCTTGGGCGTGGGCGGCAAAAGAGGACGGCACGTTTAAATCCGCCGAGGAGCTACGCGCTATCTACGAGGGCGAGCAGGGCGGGCTTAACCCCTCGGATGACGTCGTTGCTTACTGCCGCATCGGCGAGAGGTCTTCGCACACGTGGTTTGTTCTCACCTATCTGCTGGGCTACGACAAGGTAAGAAACTACGACGGCTCTTGGACGGAATGGGGGAATTTGGTCAAAGCCCCGATCGAAAAGCCGTAAAGAGTCTCCGGGCAGTGGGGGGGATGGGAAATCGAGCTATGGGCATGGATCGCGAAGAGCTAATGACGATAATCATGGATCACTACGAGAGCCCTCGCAACTACGGGGCGCTCGAAGATGCCGATGTAGCTCAAAAAGGGGGAAATCCGGGTTGCGGGGACATCATAACGATATACCTAAGGGTTGACTCCGAGGGGAAAATCACGGCGGCAAACTTCGACGGGCAGGGCTGTATCGTGAGCCAAGCGGCAACTTCGATGATTACCGAACTCATCACGGGAAAAACCATCGCCGAAGTGGAGGAGATGACTCCCGATGTGATAACCGAGCTTCTCGGCAAGGAGCTTCCGCTGAGCCGCCCAAGGTGCGCATCGCTCGGACTCGGCACGGCAAAGCTCGCCGCGAGGGAATTGAGAAGAAAACAGATGATAAACGGGAGCTGATGCGCTTTTTTATCCCCTGCCGCTATTGTCAAACGAATCCCGCAGCGGCACGCTCTCCACTCGCCGCGCTGCGAGGCTAATTTACCGAAATTAGATTCTTAATCCGCTCGAATTTTTTATCGCCTATGCCTTTTACGTTTTTTATCTCTTCGACGGTCTTAAATCCCCCGTTTACGCGCCTGTATTCGATTATTTTCTCGGCGGTTTTCTCGCCGACATAGGGCAGGGAGTCGAGCTGCGCGGCTGAGGCGGTGTTTATGTTGATTTTCCCGACCGCGCGAGGCTCATCTGCCAAGGCTTGGGCAAATAGGACACAAAGCGCCGGAACTATTAAGAATCGCGCCCATCTGTTCATCTTTCACCTCTCTGATCTCAAAAAGCGCTTCGGGCAGGAGTCAGCAAAAAATAGCAGGAGGAGTCGGCGTGTCTAATGATTATCTATAACGCCGATTCAGCCGGAATTCAATACCGCAGCAGAGGCGGGCGAGGCATCGCAGAATTTCAGATTTCCTGAAGCAATCCCCTGAGGTCGGGCAGTATATAATCGGGCTTGATGTCGGAATTGGATGCGTCCGCCTCGGTTGTCGAGCCTGAGAGGACGAGAATAGTCTTGAATCCGGCGCGGATGCCGCCTAGGATGTCGGTGTCGAGCCGGTCTCCGATGACGGCGACTCTCCCGCCGGCGGGGAGAAGATTCGATGCAATTTTAAACATCAGTGGCTCAGGCTTTCCTACGGCGACGGCTCTTTTCGATGAGGCAACCTCGATGGAGGCTAAAATTGCCCCAGTAGCCGGCACAACCCCCTCAGGCGTGGGAAAAGCGGGGTCGCGGTTGGTGGCGAAAAAATACGCCCCGCTTCTCAGGGCGAGGGTTGCGGTTTTCATCTCTGCGTAGTTAAATCCGGTGTGTCCGCCGACAATGACAAAATCTGCGCGTCTAGCCTCTTGTCCGTCGCAGAGGGTGAATCCCGCGGCGGCAATTTCCCTTTTGAGGGAGGACGTTCCGACGACGTAGGCTGTTTTTCCGTCTAACGGGTAATTTTCTTTGATGTGGATGGCAGTCGCCACGGCGGACGTGATTACGTCGCGGGGGGCGGCGGCTATTCCCATGGACGCCAATTTCTCGGCGTAACCCGAGGCGGATGCTCTGGGGTCATTCGTGATAAAAATCAAACCCTTTCCCGCCCGCCGGAGAGCGCCGAGGGTCTGCGCGGCGCCCGAGGTTAGGGTATCGCCCACATAGACGACGCCGTCGAGGTCAAGCAGAAAATTATCAAATAAATCAGATAGTCTCATAGGTAAACGCCAAAGCGGGCGAGCAGAAGGGACGGCAAAATGCCTGTAATCACCGCGCGCGCTATTTGGATCAGTCTCCCCAGATGTGGCGCATAAGCTCTTTTTGCTTATCGTCGCGAACGAAATTGCGCTTAATCAGGATTACCCTCATTTCGTCGTCCTGCGCCATTTCTACGCCAATGAGACGCAGCACATCCCCAGCCGCTTTTCTATAGCCCTCATAAAAATCCGTGGTCTCGCCTGCCGACTTTACGGTTGCCGAATCGAGATAGAGCGCTATAGCGACAAATTCCTTTGGTATATCGTCTTCAATCTCAATACTGTAGCCCTGAAGCGTATCCACAAGCAGGTGCTTTTTCCACATATCTAGTATATCGTCATATTCATCTACTCTCATCTCTGTTTATTCCTCGCCGGCTAGTGTTATAGGTTTTACTACGGAGCAGTAATTATACCGAATTGAAATAATTTTAAAAACTCCGCTTTAGATACTCCAATTTATGGAAGAAATTGTTTATTGACACTATTTACCAGTTTATGATATGTTTTAATTTGCAATCGCCAACTGGAGACCTGTTCCATGGTAATAATAAATCGCCGCAGAAACTTCAGGTGCTGTTCACTTGTTTTCATCTTTTCAATTCTCATAGGATTATACGGCTGTAGCGCTCAGGACACAGAGGGGGGGTTAGGGCCCAACCCCGGCGACCCCTCGTTTGACACGGAAGACCCGCTCACCTCCGCCGACGTGCGTCTCATCATTCAGCGAGCCGCAACAGAAGCGGTGAGGCTCAACACCCCAGTAACGATAACAGTGGTTGACAGGGGCGGAAACGTCCTTGGAGCTTTCCGAATGAACGGCGCTCCTGAGACGACGCTTATAGGCTCGCAAGACCCTGACAGAATCCAAGCCGCTCCTTTTGCCGATAGAGGGCTTGAGCTGTTCAGAGTCCGCTCGGATTTGGCGGCGATTTCTAAAGCGGGGGCGGCGGCGTTTTTATCCACCTCAGGCAACGCATTTACGCCCCTTACTGCAAGCGATATTATTCAGGAACACAGACCGGTGGGGATAAATTTCACCGCGAGCGGCCCCCTGTTCGGAGTCCAGTTCTCAAGCCTCCCCTGCACGGACATTAAGAATAACCCCCCCCTGCCGCTTGGACTTGCTGGAGACCCCGGCGGGATTCCGCTCTATAAAAACGGCGATTTAGCGGGCGCAATAGGGGTTGAAGGCGCTCTTGAAGCCGTAGTGATAGGCGGAGTCGAGATGCAGACAGCCCGCTACACGATTGACACCAACCCGAACGGCGAAGGCGCTCCGGCGGAGGAATTAATTGCGGTTGCCGGCTCATTTGGCTTTGAAGCCCCAGATATTATTCGAGCCGACAGGATTCTGCTCGATGGTCTCACCCTTCCATATACAAAATCCTCAGGAAATCCAAGCGCGCCCGAAAGTTTAATACCGTTTTTCTCCCTTCCCGGAAGCGTAGTTGATATTCGCATTACGGGCCTAGGCGGCGTTCCCGACACAGTATTTTTCGACGGCGCCATCCGAAACACCCCCGACCCCAACTACGGATTCAGAAGCGCTACCATAGGAGGCATACCGGGGAGAATCGCCGTTGACGCCGCCGGAAACAACCGTTTCCCGTTCAGGGCAAGCGCCTCAGGCGGGCTTTCGGCTAGAGAAGTGCAGACGATACTTGAAAATGCAATAGCGCGGGCATTTAGCCTCCGCGCCGCCATCAGGCAACCGTCGGGGAACTTTGTCGAGGTCAATGTTTTCGTGGTTGATGAAAATGGAGCGGCGCTTGGGTACTTCGGCACGCCGGACGCCCCGTTCTTTGGCTTCGATGTTTCGATGCAAAAAGCGCGCCTTGCCGCCTTTGCCAGCAACTCCCGCGCCGCTTCGGAACTCAGAAGGGTGGGTCTGGGAAATTTCGTTGACTCAGGCATTGCCGACGGCATCTTTCTCGACGGCTCGATAGCCTTTAGCAACCGCGCATTCGGATTCCTGAACCGACCCTTTTTCCCGGACGATATTGACGGCACAGAAGCGGGTCCCTATTCGAGAGATATATCAATTTGGAGTCCGTTTAATGTGGGACTGCAGCTGAGCCTCGTCGCCGGAAGCGTGCTTCGCGTCCTTTCCGGGCAGGAGGCTCTGGGGCGGGGATGCGCCGGAATTGCGGGACTTGAAAGCGGGATACAGATATTTGCCGGAAGCGTGCCGCTCTATAAAAACGGGAGGCTCGTCGGGGCGGTAGGCGTAAGCGGAGATGGAATTGACCAAGACGATTTTGTCGCGTTCTCAGGAAGCGAAGGATTTGAAGCGCCCGAAGAGATTCGCTCGGACTCGGCGTTTGTCCGTCAGGTGAGACTACCTTTCGTCAGGCTTCCGAGAAATCCGTTTAGATAGCGCCGCAGCTTCCGGCTTGACGCTAGCGCTAGCGCCCGGCAGATAATTGATTCAAAATTTATTGCAGTCCCAGCTTTAAGTCAGCGGTTAGGCGTTATATCTCCAGAACACTTTGGGGTTGAAATGCAGATACGAGCAGAGTTTTTAACGAAATCGGTTTTGGTATCGGCTTTTGTTTTTATCAGCGCGCTAACCAGAATATCGGACGGCGAGGATGCCGGCATCCTCGCAGGCTTGAAATTTGGAATCGCGCCGCTTGCCGCCGCGCAGACCTCGTTTGAAAACGCCTCCGACTATATGCTGCTTGCCCAAAAAACTGTATCGCACAAGGCTCAACATAGAGACAGCGCCCCTGATAATCCTCATGGCGGCGACTCATTTCCCCCCGTCCTCTTGGCTTTAGCCGATTCCAAACCGTCGGAAGCAGAAGCAATTGCCGAAGAGACGGAATTTATCTCTGCTCAGGAAGACGAAGCAGAGTTTACGCTCCCGCAGGAGGCGGTTGAAGCGGCGGCTACTCCATTAGCCAAGCAGGATAATACCGAATCTTCTCCAGATGAGAGGGTTTCAGATGGCTTCAACACCCCGGCTCTCGTAGTGGAATCCGAAGAAGGCGAGATTGAATACGGGCAGACCCCCGACCTATACGTTCAGGGGCAATCCGGGGTGTTTTATAATCCCGATTCCCACTCCTTCGGCTCTGTTGTCCTAGCCCAAAGCACCCTTGATGAGGAACTGCTGAGACGACGAGACGCGGAGGAGAGTATCAAAGAAGAAATCCCCCTCCAGAAAGCCCCCGGCAGACAGCCCTCCACGCAAGACCCAAGCCAGAGCGAAGAGGATATTATCAAACAGGGCGATATTGACGAGAACGCCGAGACCGTCCCTCCGCTATTTGAAGAGGAGTTCATCCCCGACCGCTCGGCTAAATCCATATTGGACAGATGGCGTCTGCTCTATAATCGCAACTTAATTGACCCCTACAACCAGAACGTGTTAAAAGGGGATTATCCCGTCATCGGCGACGAGATTTTTTTCTCCTTCACCGGAATCAGCGACACTCTGTTTGAATTCCGCGAGATTCCCACCATCGTAGGGCCCAGCGCCGGCAGTTCGGGCAGCTTCGGTTTCTTCGGCAAAGACAATCAGGCTTTTTTGCGCCATAACCTACTGCTGAGGTTTGAGCTTTTCAAGGGAGCTACGGCTTTTAAACCCCTCGATTGGTCTATAAACGCCGTTCTTGCCATCAACCTTCCCGAATACCTGAAGGTTCAGGAAACCGGCGTCGTAAACGCCAATTTTACCAACGGCACGTCGAGAACCACCGGCGATATACGCCTTCAGGAACTGTCCTACGAATACCACCTCAAAGATATATCCGACAGATATGATTTCATTTCAGCCGAGGTAGGAATCCAGCCTTTTAACCTCGACTTCAGAGGATTCGTATTTCTCGATACGAACTTAGGGGCGCGATTCTTCGGCACGTACGACAATAACAGGTTTCAGTACAACGTCGCATTTTTCGACCAATTAGAGAAAGACACAACGAGCGAATTTAACACCCTCGAGAGGCGCGACCAGCAAATACTCCTCGCAAACATCTATCGAGAGGACTTCATCTGGCTTGGTTACACCACTCAATTCAGCCTGCTCTACACGCACGACGACGGCAACGTAAAATTCGACGATAACAGATTTCTCGTGAGACCCGACGTCGTAGGAGACGCTCAGCCCCGCGACCTCGATATTTTATACTTCGGCTGGACGAGCAACGGACACATCGGCACGATAAATGTCAACCACGCCGCCTACTTAGCCATCGGCAAAGACGACAGAAACCCACTTGCCGGGCGCGAGACAAATATTTTCGGACACATGGCGGCACTAGAGCTTTCAAGGGATTTTGACTGGTACAGACCAAAAGTGTCAGTTTTCTATTCATCCGGCGATAACTCCCCCACGAGCGGCACGGCTTCGGGATTCGACACGATTCTCGATAAGCCCAATTTCTCAGGCGGCGCGTTCAGCTTCTGGAATCGCCAAGGGATAAGGCTTCTGGGCGTGGGACTCAATCAGCGCGAAAGCCTCGTTCCTAGCCTCCGTAGCAGTAAAATCGAGGGACAGCCCAATTTCGTCAACCCCGGAATATTCATTGCAAACGTCGGGCTTGACGTTGAAACGACACCCAAACTAAGGACCTTCTTCAACATCAATTACCTGCGGTTTGTCCATACGAACCCTCTGGAGGACTTCCTTGACCAGCCAAACATCAGGAACGACATAGGATTCGATTTGAGCATGGGTTTTTTCTACCGCCCCCTTCTCACGAACAACATCATTTTAACGGGCGGGGTAGCCACATTGCTTCCGGGCGAAGGATTTAAGGATATACTGACCGACAACAACCTGTTCCAAGCCTTTATGAACGTCATATTTGAGTTTTAGACCGCCGCTGGGCGCTACCGCACTAGGATAGAGTCAGGAGGAAAAAGGTATGTCAGAACGGGAAACGAGAGAACATCACAAAATTCGGCTGAAATTTCCCCTCGGCTCGTTGCTCCCAATATTGGCTGTTGTTGGATTTGCCATCGCCCTTGGTTCTTCGCACTACTACAAAGCGGCTTCATCGGGAGAGCCTAAGAGAGAGAAATTCACTAGAAACGCTTACGAGCTTATTAAACAAACCGACGAGCAGGTAGCCCTCAAGAGCGATGGCTGCATATCCTGCCACACCGAAACCGACTCGCGTTCGATGCACGAGTCTCCAGCGGTAAACATCGGATGCACGGACTGCCACGGGGGAAATTCAGGGGTATTCGCGCCGGTTGGAGCGGCGTTAGGCTCATCCCCGTATGACGAGTCGAAGAATAAAGCCCACGTTCTACCGAAGAACCCGGAGATTTGGAAAACCTCCGCCAACCCGGAGCGCTCCTATACGGCTCTGCTTAAAGAAAGCGCGGAGTTTGTTAAATTCTTCAATCCCGGGGATCTGCGCGTAGCCGAGGAGACCTGCGGCGAATGCCATCAGGAAGAGGTCAGGAATGTCCGAAAGAGCCTACACACGACGAGCGGCGTTTTCTGGAGCGCGGCTGGCTATAACAACGGTATCTTAACGCAGAAGCGCCCCATGTTTGGCGAGGCTTACAACCGCGAAGGCGAGCCGGTTACAATAAGGAGCATTCCGCCTCCTACCAAAGAGGAGATAGAAGAAAAAGGAGAGCTTCCCTTCCTTCTCCCGCTTCCAAAGTGGGAGATAATGCGGCCAGCAGACAACTTCAGGGTGTTCGAGAAGGGCGGACTCCTCATAAAATCAATATTCCCCGACCTCGGCAACCCGAACCCTCTCGAAGAGGGAGGAAAGCCCGACATACGACAGAGCAATCGAGGCTTAGGCACTGGGCTTAGAATCAGCGTTCCGATACTCAATATCCATAAAACGCGGCTCAACGACCCGCATCTGTCCCTATTAGGCACTAACGACCAGCCCGGCGACTACAGGTCGAGCGGATGCTCCGGCTGCCACGTCGTCTATGCCAACGACAGAGACCCATTTAATTCCGCCGGCTATGCCATTCACGGCAACCTAGGCTTGACCAAAACAGTTGACCCGACGATACCCAAAACGGAATCCGGTCATCCGATAGAGCATAAATTCACCTCCGCCATCCCGTCGAGCCAGTGCATCGTATGCCATATGCACCAGCCGAACGTCTTTGTGAACACGTACTTGGGATACACGATGTGGGACTATGAAACCGACGCCGAGGCGATGTGGCCAAAGGAGCAGCGATACCCTACCGACACCGAAGCCTTAGCGATACTCCAGAGAAACCCCGAAGAGGCGGCAATTAGAGGGCTTTGGGGAGACGTGGCATTCCTAGCAAATGTGTGGGACTTAAACTCCAAGCTCAAGCACACGCAATTTGCCGACTACCACGGACACGGATGGAATTTCCGCGCCGTATTTAAGCAGGATAAAAAGGGCAACTTCCTCGATATTAACGATGCGGTCATTCCGTTTGAGGATATAAATTCCCAGAAACTCCAGCGAGCGGTCAAAGAAACCACCGAGAACCCCGAAGAGCGCGGCGGAATTCCCGTTCACCTCAAGGACATACATCTCGAAAAAGGGATGCACTGCACCGACTGCCACTTCGAGCAAGACAGCCACGGAAACGGCAGACTCCACGGCGAGTACGCTAACGCAATTGAAATCGGCTGTATTGACTGCCACGGAACTATAAGGGATAAAGCCACGCTCCAAACATCGGGCATCGCCGCCCCTAAGGGGGGACACGACCTGTCCGCTCTCAGAACCCCAAGCGGCGCAAGACGGTTCGTATGGAAGGATGAGAGGCTCTTCCAGCGCTCTATGGTAACGCCGGGGCTTGAGTGGGAAGTCATACAAGTAGCGGACAGCGTCAATCCCCTTTCCGAGGGGTACAATACAAAAGCGGCGCGCGCCAAAACCGTCAGGAAAGACGGCGTTACATGGGGGAGCACCCCTTCCCCGGAGCGCGAGAAAACCCTAGCCCACTCGAACGACAACATGGAGTGCTTCACCTGCCATACTTCATGGACGACAGCCTGCGCCGGGTGCCACCTCCCGATTGAGGCAAACTGGAAGGTTAAGGTGAAGCACTTTGAAGGGCTGCAGACGAGAAACTTCGCCACTTATAACCCTCAGGCTGTGAGAACCGACCAATTTATCCTCGGCATTCACGGCGCCACGAAAAAAGGGAGAATAGCCCCTATCCGCTCCTCAAGCGCTCTTGTGCTAAGCTCCACGAACGCCCAGAGAGAGAGGATTTATATTCAGCAAGCCCCTCTATCCTCAGCCGGCTACAGCAGTCAGGCGTTTAACCCGCATTTTCCACATACCGTGCGCACAGGGGAGACAAAAACCTGCACCGACTGCCACATATCCGATGCGAATGACAACAACGCGTGGATGCAGTCGCTCCTTGGGCAGGGGTCTAATTTTGTCAACTTCATCGGGCGCAACGCCTGGGTCGCCCTAGGCGAAGACGGTTTTGAAGCCATAAACGTTACCGAATGGCAGGAGCCTCAAGCCGTCATCGGAAGCTACCTGCACAGAGTCGCATACCCCGATTTCTACGCCACGCACAAGGCGGCAGGAGATAATCTGCAAACCGCCCATCATCACACCGCAACAAACGTTCTCGATATTCAGCTCCGCGGAGAGTATCTATACACGGCGGATGGCGCCGGAGGATTCCGGGCGTTCGACGTGTCAAACGTTGACAACAAAGGCTTTTCCGAGCGCACCATAACCGCCCCTGTGTCACCCCTCGGACAGCGCACCTACGTGAAGAGCAAATACGCCACAGCCGTAGGGCTTCCTACGACGATGCCCGTTGACCCCACGCGGTGCTACCGTATCGAGCGGGGCGGAAAACCGTTCAAGCCCGAAGAAGCTATACCCCAAGAGGCCTGCCTGCCGGAAAATCAGGAGCAGAAGTTCTCGGACATCTACCGCTATGTGTTCGTTACGGATAAATACGAGGGGCTTTTGGTGATAAACGTTGACACGCTAGCAGACCGCGACCCGGACAATAACTTCGTCAAGCTCATGGCTAAATTCAACCCCGAAGGGATTCTCGACGGAGCAATAAATATAGCTATTGCCGGCAATTACGCCTACATCGCCGCAGATAGAGGACTCGTTGTCGTGAGCATTGAAACCCCGCTTGAGCCGCGAGTCGTAGCAGCCATCGGCGATTCAATGATAGTAAAGCCCAGGGCCATAGATATTCAGTTCCGCTACGCCTTTGTCATTGACGCCGAGGGGATGAAAACCGTTGACGTCACAAACCCGGAGAAACCCCTTTATGTATCTTCAGGGAAAATCGCGCTTGGCAGCGAAGCCTTTGACATCTACGTCGCCCGCACCTACGCCTACATAGCCGGAGGCAGGGATGGACTCATTATAGTTGACATCGAGAAGCCTGAGAAGCCTTTTATAGACCGAATCTATAACGCGGGAGGCAAGATAAACGACACCAGAGACGTCAAAATAGGCACGACCAACGCGAGCCTATTCGCCTACCTCGCGGACGGGAAAAATGGGCTTCGGGTGCTGCAGTTGACCTCCCCCGACACGACCCCCGGATACTACGGATTCAGCCCGCGCCCCGCGCCGGAACTGATAGCCACTTACCACACGCACAAGCCCGCCCTAGCAATATCCAAAGGACTCGACAGGGACAGAGCCGTGGATGAGAGCGGCAATCAGGTAAGCGTTTTCGGGCGCTTGGGTTCAAGACCATTTAACCTCGAAGAGATGAAGAGGCTCTACATCAAAGACGGAAAAATCTACAGGGTTTCCGATAAACCGAGGGGAAATTTAACTCCGTTGTCAATGGGGGATGGAGAAGCCGGCGCCCGATAGCAGAGCGCGTAAAATTCCATTTATAAAGGAAATTGAGATGAGAGATAAAAATAGAGGCTACAGCGCGTTTGCCATATTAATGGGGTTTGTTTTAGCCGTTCTTTGCGTATATGGCGCTTTATGGTCTGGCAGAGAGTCCAAAGCCGAAGCCCCCTCAGGCGATAAGTACATGGGAGCGGGAACCTGCGCCTCCAGCAACTGCCACGGGGCGGGCGAGGCGAGAAAACGCCCCGGAATCGAAATTAACCAAAACGAGCTGTCAATCTGGTTCACTAAAGATAAACACAGAAGGGCTTACGACCTGCTTCTCAACGCCGAGTCCAAGCTGATTGCCAAGAACCTCAGACTCCCCCAGCCAGCGGAGAAAAGCGAGAAGTGCCTCGTGTGCCACAGCGCCTACGCCTCCCCCGCGCTCCTCGATGAGGGGGTTGATATTACCGACGGCGTGAGCTGCGAGACCTGTCATGGTCCCTCAGAGAGATGGCTTCAGCCCCACACGGCTTCCGATTGGACTTATGAGAAGTCCCTCGAACTGGGGATGTATGATACGAAAAACGTCTTCAGGCGCACAGAAATCTGCCTCGACTGCCATATCGGCAACGGGGCAAGAACGGTTGACCACGAACTCATTGCGGCGGGACACCCAGACCTCAACCGATTTGAACTCGATACCTTCCTCGCCTCGATGCCGCAGCACTGGAGAAGAGAGCCGGAAGAAGCCGCACTCAACGGCTGGGCGGGGACAAAGCGATGGAGCGCCGGGCAGACTGTATCGCTGAGAAGGTCAATGGAGCAACTCTCCTACCGCACTAAGAAAAATTCATGGCGCGCTTGGCCCGATTTTGCAGATTTTGACTGCTTCTCCTGTCATCACGACTTGGGGACAGACCCGTGGCGGCAGGCAAAGGGCTACACGCGCACGCCGGGGCTTCCACCTTGGAACACGGCGAGATACGTTACGGTAAGGCACTTGGCGGCAAAAATTTCCCCTAGCCTGAAGGGGCAAATTGACAAGGAAGTCGCCACTCTTTCAGGGTTATTGGATAAAGCCGGCTCTGGAGGTCCCTCGCAAATTGCGGCATCTGCGGCGAGGCTGGCGGATTTAATGCGCAGGCTTGAGGCGGCGGGGCAGAGCGCGGCATTCGACAGGGGACTTACCCTGGGCTTGCTGCTCAGTATTTCCGGGGACGGCGATTACATATCGAACGGTGGGGTTCGCCCGGCGGAGCAGGCGGCATTAGCGCTTGAGACGCTCTTTTTCACCTATAGCTCAAACATCGCCGCCGCCAACGCGCAGGAGATTCGCAGCGCCATATCGGGGCTATTTGATATTGTCAAAAAACCGGAGAGTTACGAGCCGCGAAAATTTAATAATCAGATGAAAGCGGTAAACCGTCTCCTATCGAGCAATAAATAGAGCGGATTGCAATTTCATGCGATGGAGATAATCCGCCAGCAATTACTGGCTACAACATATCTAAATATGTTATTATGCAAGTCGTAAGTAAAAATATATAAAGGAGGGAAACACCAATGAGTAGATATAAATTGCTCGGCTCGGCTCTAGCGATTTTATTCGTCGCTTCAGTCAGTATATCAACGCTGTGGACTGCGTCGCCCGCGAACGCCGCAGACCACAGAGAAGCCCCGCTAGTGAATTTTCAGCCCGCGCTTGACCTCACCGATAGCTTCGCATTTTTAAGCCCCGATGAGACTCGGCTCGTTGTGGTTAACACGGTTAATCCGTTTTCAGTGCCTGCCGTGCTGTCTAGCTACGGGTTCTCCACCACGGCGCTCTATCAAATAAAGATTGACAACAACGGAGATGCCATAGAGGACTTCGTAGTGCAATGCGTTTTCAGCGGCGGCGGAGGGGCTTTTAACCAAACCGTGAGCTGTTTCGGTCCTGCCGCTCCCACGACAACGGGGGTTGTAAATAGGCTTCTTCCGGGGTCTCCCGTGGCTCAGGGCCCCACAAATCAAATCATTAACGGCTCGAACGGGGTTCAGGTGTTCGCGGGACTGCGCGAGGACCCGTTTGTTACCGACGCCTCGCAGCTCGTCTCCAGAATTATTGGAGCTGGGGGAGTCGTGGCGAATCAGGACGTTGCCCGTGAGTTCACCTCGCCCGCGCTTGGATTCCTGCGCGGACGCCCAATTAGAGAGGATGGGACAAGCGGCGTGGACACATTCGGCGGATTCAACGCAAGCTCGATTATCGTATCATTCCCGAAGAATTTAGTGCGCGGTCCCGGATTTTTCGGTATTCCCGGGCTAATTTCATTCTGGGGAACCGTTAACACCCCTGTTGCCGGCTCACCCGGAGATTTTACGCAGGTAGAGAGATTTGGACAGCAACTCGTAGCCACGGTATTCGTTCCGGGCCCGATGCGAAACGCCTTTAACGCGGCAATACCGCAGAACGATATGGCGGCGTTCGGCAACCTAATCCCCGGCACCCTCACCACGACCGACAACGACGGCACGGGTAATACTATCGCTGGCAGAGCGGCTCTGCTCGACGCCGTAGGGGTTACGGCTCTTCCCAACGGCGCCCCGCTCCTCCTGCCCCCTTCGTTTAATAACACAAACCCGAACCTTCTGAGGATTGCCCTGCTTCCAGATGTGGGAAGGCTCGACTTAGACCGCGCCCCAGAGGATTTTGCTATTGGAGCGTTTGGGCTTCAGAACGGGCGCACCCCTCAGTTTGATGTTACGGACGTACTGCTGAGGCTTGCCAGACAGCTCGCCGATATTAAATTCCCGGACGGCGCTGGAGTTCCGGGGAGCGGCCCGCTTGGAACTAGGGCGGCTCTGAACTGCTCAGATTTGGCTACGTTCCCGCAGTGTACGGATAGGAGAATATTAGCCGTGCTTCAGGGGACGGATTTTATTGAAGCCGACGATAGAGTGGCAGACGTATCCGACAGCGGGAACATTGTGGAGTTTCCGAGCGTTACAGGCGGAACAACGGCTCTATTCGCCGAGACTGTGTTTCCGTTCTTCGGAGCGCCGAACGCTCTACCGGGAGATCTGGGAACGTCAAACTTCCCGCGCCAGACAAACGACGTGTTTGATGTTTTCATCAGCGATGGTGACGGATGCTCGCTTGCCGCATCGGGAAAGGGAAACATGAGCGGCATTGGGCTTATGCTACTTGCGCCGGTGGTTTATGTGTTTGTGAGAAGGCTTAGGAAAAAAAATAAATAATCCACGTATGTAATGGCTAGTTATCCAAACAGGGCGACGAAAAACATCGCTCTGTCTTTTTTTTATGTTAATCTGCCGCCGCCAATCTATCGTATAGGTATATACAAAACATAACAAGAGGAGGGAAACACCAATGAGTAGATATAAATTGCTCGGCTCGGCTCTAGCGATTTTATTCGTCGCTTCAGTCAGCATATCAACGCTGTGGACTGCGTCGCCCGCGAACGCCGCAGACCACAGAGAGGCTCCAGTTATAAACTTTGAGCCGGCTTTAGACATTAACGATACATACGCATTTTTAAGCCCCGACGGGCAGAGACTCGTGCTAGCAAGCACTCTTAACCCGTTTTCAGTGCCTGCCGTAACCTCGACTTACGGCTTCAATAGACAGGCGCTCTATCAGTTTAAAATTGACAACAGCGGAGACGGCGTAGAGGACTTCGTAGTGCAGTGCGTTTTCAGCGGCGGCGCCGGGGCGTTTAACCAAACCGTGAGCTGTTACGGTCCTACCCCCCCCCCCACGACAGGGGCTATAAACCAGCTTCTCTCCGGCTCTCCGACGGCTCAGGGACCTGTGAATCAAATCATTAACGGCTCGAACGGGGTTCAGGTATTCGCGGGACTGCGGGATGACCCGTTTGTTACAGACGCCTCACAGCTCGTCTCCAATATCCTAGGCTCAAGCAGCGCCCCAATTACCTCGGACGTTACCCGTGAATTCACCTCGCCGGCACTTGGGTTTCTGCGCGGACGCCCAATTAGAGAGGACGGCAGAAGCGGCGTGGACACCTTCGGCGGATTCAATACAAGCACGATTATCGTATCATTCCCGAAGAATTTAGTGCGCGGTCCCGGATTTTTCGGTATTCCCGGGCTACTAGGGTTTTGGGGTACGGCAAGCAGGTCAATTCCCAACACGGCGAATTTCGTTCAAGTTGAGAGATTCGGACAGCAACTCGTTGCCACGGTTTTCGTCCCAAGCGCCATGAGAGATACATTCAACGCGGCAATACCGCAGAATGACATGGCGGCTTTTTCAAATTTAATTCCTGACGCGCTGACCACGACCGACAGCGACGGCACGGGCAACACCATCGCTGGCAGAGCGGCTCTGCTCGACGCCATAGGGGTTACGGCTCTTCCCAACGGCGCGCCCCTACTCCTGCCCCCTTCGTTTAACAACACAAACCCGAACCTTCTGAGGATTGCCCTGCTTCCAGATGTGGGAAGGCTCGACTTAGACCGCGCCCCAGAGGATTTTGCCATTGGAGCGTTTGGGCTTCAGAACGGGCGCATCCCTCAGTTTGATGTTACGGACGTATTGCTGAGGCTTGCCAGACAGCTTGCCGATGTCAAATTTCCGGACGGCGCTGGAGTTCCGGGGAGCGGCCCGCTTGGAACTAGGGCGGCTCTGAACTGCTCAGATTTGGCTACGTTCCCGCAGTGTACGGATAGGAGAGTGTTAGCCGTGCTTCAGGGGACGGATTTTATTGAAGCCGACGATAGAGTGGCAGACGTATCCAATAGCGGGAATGACGCGGAGTTTCCGAGCGTTACAGGCGGAACAACGGCTCTATTTACCGAGACTGTGTTTCCGTTCTTCGGAGCGCCGAACCCGATACCGGGAGCGCCGGGAACGAGAAATTTCGCCCTCCAGACAAACGACGTGTTTGACGTTTTCATCAGCGATGGTGACGGATGCTCGCTTGCCGCATCGGGAAAGGGAAACATGAGCGGCGTGGCTTTGATGTTGCTCGCGCCGGTGGTCTATGTGTTTGTGAGAAGGCTTAGGAAAAAAAGCTGACCTTAGAAATTGACGAATAACTGAACCTCCTTCGGTGGGGGGGTATGGCGTTTCAGTCATTCCCCCCTTTTTTTATTGTAACAATCCCCTCAGTACCCGATATTTCATCGCGCGAAATGGTATAATTTTCATAATCCATCCAATACAGGTCATGAGTAATTGAAAAAACTAATCCTCGCCTCAGCCGTTCTTTGCGCCGCATTTACAATTGCCTGCTCCGAGTCCCCGTCTAAGAAGGAGGGCAACATCGAGACGAAATCCGATATTTCAGCCCCGAAAACTGAGGAGACGAATATCGAGACGGACACTATTATTAAATTTTATCTGAACAGGATAAAAGTTGACCCAAACGACTACTTTAACTACAACAAACTCGGCGAAGTGTATATCCAAAAAGCCAGAGAAACCGGAGATATATCCTACTACGACACCGCCGAGGCTTCGTTTAAAGAGGCTCTCGCGCTCTTTCCCGACAACTACTTTGCAAACGTCTATTTGGGGCAAATCAAAATATCCAAGCACGATTTCGCCGCCGCCCTCCCATTTGCCCGAAAATCCATAGAGTTAAAGCCTGAAGATAGCTACGGATACGGGATTCTGGGGGACGTTCATATTAACCTTGGGCAGTACGGCGAGGCTAAGGCGGCTTATGAGAAAATGGCGAGCATCCAGCAGAACTACAATTCGCTGATACGGCTCTCGCATATAAATGAGCTGTACGGCAGGGCGGATGAAGCCGTCCGATACATGAGCCAAGCCGCAGAACAAGGGGCAATACAGGCTCTCACAAGAGAATACAGGGCGTGGGTGGAGTACGCGCTCGGGGAGCTTTATTTCAACTCAGGGCGGCTTAAAGAGGCCGAAGAGCGGTATAAATCCTCTCTGGCGATACAGCAGAGATATCATTACGCCCTCTCGGGGCTTGCCAAAGTGAGAGCCACCGAGGGAAATTACACAGAGGCTATTGAGCTATATAAAGAGGCAATTGATGTCGTGCCGCTCCCCCTGTTTGCCGCCTCGCTGGGAGATGTGTATAAAAAATCCGGCAATGCGAACGAGGCGCAAAAGCAATATGACCTCGTCGAGTACATCGGGCTTCTGAGCAAAGTCAATGAGGTTCTCTACAACAGGGAGCTTGCCCTCTTTTACGCCGACCACGACATAAAACTGGATGAGGCGCTAAGCCTTGCCGAGAGGGAACTGGAAGCGAGACGGGACATCTACACCTACGACACGCTGGCTTGGGTTTTGTACAAAAATGGCAAATTCAAAGAAGCCCTCTCGCACTCTAACGAAGCGCTGAAATTGGGCACTAAAGACGCCTCGCTGTATTTCCACGCCGGCATGATAAATCTGAGGCTCGGCAACGCGGCTGGAGCGCAGGAGCTTCTCAAGCGCGCCCTTGCCATTAATCCCCACTTTCATATCATCCACTCGGAAGAGGCAAAGAACGCCCTAAGAGAACTTAGCAAATGAAGGATGCGCCTCCCCAGCCTCTCACGATTTCCCGCCCCGCCCGACCTATTTGCGTCTGAGTAAATCCTTAATGGACTTGTCCCCTTCGATGCCGGCAAGCTCAGGGTCTCGTTTGTGATATATATGGCAGAGGCCGCAGTCAGTTTTCGCCAGAGCGTTGGTTTTAACGTTCGGATTATCGGCGTGGCAGGACTGGCAGGTCTGAATCGAGGGCATAATAACGTCCGTCGTCTCTTCGCTTGACCTAGCTTCGGCATGGCAAGAATCGCAGGTAAGCCCAAGGGTCTCGGAGTGCAGGGAGTGGTTAAAGACGCTGTGCGGAAGCCACCTTACCGGAATATTCGGCTCGACTAGCTGAGGCGTATTCGGCTCGGATTCGTCTATTGTGTGGCACTCGCGGCACTTTTTCATGACAAATAGGAGCTTCTCAGACTCCTCAACCCTCTGCGACACCCACTTGGCGGGACCCTTGGTTACGTCTCCGCCCAATCCGAGCCTGCCCAGATTATTTATCGCGTACTCGGAATACGCCTTCCTCACGAAATCCCGCACCACGTCCATAGTCTCATGAGGGGCGGCGAGCTTTCCGAAGCGCGGGTCAAATTCGAGCGTGTGGCATCTCTTGCAGTCTCTTTCATATTCTATCGCAAGGACGTATTTCCCCTGCGCGTCCATCTGATGACAGCTCTCGCACCGGAGGGTTTCCGGGCCATCCGGGCCTCTTAAATCCGCCTCAAGATGGAGCTTGTGGTTGAGCTTAATCGGAGTGGTGTCAACGACGCCCTCTTCGTTTAGCCTCACTCTGACCATCTTTTTCTCGTCCTCGGGGGAATTCGTATCCCTGATGGGGCGCACCATAACGGCAAACTCAGGATGTCCCTTGGTGAAGGCATCAATCTGAGTCGCATAAGTCGTGGACGGGGTATCGCCCTCGACCTCAAGCTCGGCATGGCACTCAGTGCAGGAGGTATTGGTAATTTTAGATAATAGCGCCTCCCGCTGATGCTCAAAATGGCACTCGACGCAGTTTGGCGTGTAAGGCTCGTTCTGATTATGCGCAAGAGTGGCGCTGTGGCAGTCCATACAACTCTCGTCGGGAACTATGTCCCATGCGACGGTATGGCATCTGGCGCAGTCGTTATTAAACTGGCTATGAGCGTCGGAGACCTTCCCCGGCGAATACGGGGCTTTATCCTCCCCGAAAGTCCACATTCCAATCCACGCGCTGATAAGGACAATGCAAAGAACGCTGAGCTTGGATTTAGTGAAAAGCCCCTCGGAAATCCTAAATTTAGAGACGTAGCGGATTTTTTCTTCTTTTTTCTTTTTGGACGGCTCTCCCTTGTCGGCTTGCTCCTCGTCGGTGTGGGTAATTAATAAGCCGGCTGGGTTTTCGGGCGAGGCGGGCAGGGAAAATTCAATTATATAGGAAGATATTTTTATCTTATCTCTATCCGAGAGCTGACCGCGGCCCGAGAGTGGCTTTTCATTCACATAAGCCCCGTCGTCCCCCAAGATGTTTAACCAATAGACGCCGTCCGAGGCTCTCTCAATAAAGGCGTGCTTCGTAGCCACTCCCGGAGCGTCGAGCTGTATCTCGTTACCCGCTCCCGTTCCGATGTTGACCCTAGTTCCCGCCACCTGAGACCTGCGAGTCTCCTCCGCCGCCGCCTCGCTGATATAGCGCTTTATTATGATGTTAAATGACATGGCACTCTCGCTCTCCGAAGGGGTATTTAGCAACAAACGAGACATCACAGGGGGAAGTATTTAGCCCCCAAGCCGCCCGACGAAAATCACTCTCTCTTCTAACCAGACAAACACGCTTAATCGGGTAAAAACATCCTATAGCTATTGTAGTAGAGCATGGAAACAATATGCGCCGTAAGGGCTATTAACATCGCAAACGAAACCGGCAGATGAATGTGAAGCCACGCCTCAAGCAGGTTTTTAATCCGCATCTGCGACACAAAACGCTTCTGAAGCTCGGCTTTTTGGAGATATGCCACGGCGAGGCGCTGATAGTCCTCCCTCTCGGCTTCAGGAATAGAGGTTAAGTCCTTCTGGAGCCGATTCATGTACTCGGATTCCGATATTCCGCTTTTGTATGAGCCGAAGACAAGCCCCCAGCCTGAGCGCCCCTTGGGTAGCCCGTAGGATATTGCCTCCTCGGCTTTTTGGGCGAAGAGCGCGGATTTACCCTTTGCCAGTGCCCTCATCTGCCCGATGAGCTTGTTGATTTCATCGTCGAATTTATCATATAAAAGCTCGCCCCCCTGCTTGGTGAATCTTATCGGGAAATTGACATAGAAATAGCCGCCGAAAATCCCGCTTATGACCACCACAGCCATCAATGCAAATGCGAGCGTGTGAACATTTAAATCAAACTTGAACCCCGCGTGCATCGGAACAATCAGCAGGGTCAAAACCCCGATATAGATATGAAAGCTGAGCCACCCTTTGAGAGTTCCCACGTTTCCCACGTATTTGCGCTTTCTAATGCCGTAGTACATGAGGAGCAGTATCGCCGCCAGCCCCAGAATCCCGTACAGCAGTCCCATTGGCGTCGCCCCACTGGGGTTCGGCTCGTTTTGAGCGTACACAATGTAGGAGACAATTAGGACGATGAAGCTCAGAAACGTAATTTTAAACCAGAAGCTCCCATTATAGTTCAGTATATTTTCGTTTTCTCTCATCGTGGCGTCTCTCTAGGAACTTGGGAATTTAGCTGAACTCTACTTTTTTGAAATAATCCGGCTTCACTCTAACCGCCGCGCTCGTAGGACAATTTCTAACGCACGCCGGGCCCCCGTCAACCGTGTGGCAGAGATCGCATTTTACGGCAAGCCCCTTTTTTATTTTAGCCGCATGAGGCGCTTTTTTGCCCACGAGCGAGCCTAGCGCTCCGACCGCCCCCTGCCATACGGACTTCATCAGCGTGGGCTTGTTCGTAACTGAAATCATAAAAATCACGCCGTAGGGACAGAAACGCGAGCAATTTCCGCATCCAATGCACTTATCCTCGTCAATAGCCACAACCCCGTCCGCCCCGCGCACGATGGCGTCTCCCGGAGGGCAGTCCTGAAGACACGGAGCGCCTTCGCAGTGCCGGCAGGCAATTGGAACGTGAATGTTGCCGAAGCTCGGGCCGGGACGCCTGTCGAGCCTCGTATGCCCGCCGTGAGTCCCCTCGCAAGCCTTAACGCAGTTATCGCATCTAATGCACTTAGACTCGTCAATTATAAGCACATCGGTGCTTTCAACCACGCCGTATTTGATAAAATCAGCCATCACTCCCGTATCGCCCGCGCTATGGGGGGACTGTAATATGGCGGATGTTTCAACCTTGCGCCTTCCCATCTCGGCTCTAACTCTGGATTCAAGCTGAGGGTGCTTTTGCATAAGCGCCTTAAAATCGGAGCTTAAAATGCGAATAGCCTCGGATTTGGTAGCCGCCGAAACGGTTGCCGTTCTAACGTGGTCTTCGCTGAGGAGGGCCGCCTCGCCGAAATAATTGCCCGTTGAAATATAGGTTATAACGTAGTCGCTTCCGTCTTTCGCCTTCTTGCTGATTTTCGCAGAGCCGAGCCGGATGACGTAAAAAGAGTCGGACACCTCTGCCTCTTTGCAGATAACGTCCCCCTTTTTATAGGCCACGACCTCGAGCTTAGGGGCTATGGTTTGAAATTCTTCGGCGCTTATGCTTATCGAAAGCGTTGATTGCAGGGTTCTGAGGATGAAAGCCTCGTCAATTATCCTCTTTACCGACTGCTCGGAGTTTATGAGTTTCAGCATTCTCCTGCGCGGGGTTTCAATTAAAATTGAATGCTCAGATGCCTTAACCGTAGCCGAGTTGCGGCGGTCGGCAAGGAGCCCCATCTCGCCGAAGAACTCGCCCTGCTTAATGAATATATCCCTCTCCGAGCCGCCTTTGGGAACGACCTGTACGCCTCCGGTTACGATGCTAAAGAAGTTGGTGGAATAATCGCCTTGTTTTAGAATAAGCTGGTCTTTTCTCGCCTGCGTAACGTCGGACTGAGTCATAAGCTCCCTGAGGAGCTGTCTCTGAATGCCGGTAAACATCGGCACTCTGGCGGTTATGTAGTCGAGCTTTTCGTTGACCGATGCGCCGGGAATTAAGGCGAGTTTCTCTTTAAGCAGGGACTCGTCTATCGGCTCTACGGATTTCCCGGCGATGCTCTCTATAACTTCATACCCCTCGTTCATTGCGGTTTTGATGAGGTCTCGCCCGCCCGTCGCCCCTATGATATAAAGCCCCGGCACGTTGGTTTCGTACTTGTCGCTGATGATTGGCAGAGCGGTTACGTCCTTGGAACTGAAGGCGACGCCGCAGGATTCAAGAAATTTCCTTGGCACTTCGGCTCCGATTTTTAGGATGACAATATCGCTTTTAATGCGCACTTCTCTGTCGGGGAGGGTTATCGTAGTTGCATCTGCTTCAAACAGCTCGACGGTTGCGCTGAGGTATGCGGAAAGCTGTTTTGAGTCTATTTTTTCTCTTATCTTTCCGAGCAGGTCGGAGTTCATATAGAAAAAATCCGCCCCTTTCTCGACAATTGACACCTTGTTGTTATCCACAAGCGCAAGGACTACCTCCGCCGCGCTGTCGCCCCCGCCTACAACAACCACATGGCGGTCAGAATAAGCGGTCGGGTCAACCAAACGGTCTGATATGTGCGGGGAGTCTTCGCCGGGGGCGCCTACTTTTCTCGGATTGCCGAGCTTGCCTATGGCGAGAACGACTCTTTTAGCCTGATACACTCCTGAGGAGGTTTTTACCTCGAACAGGTCTCCTTTTTTTGCTACTGCCGATACGGATTCTTTAGTCTTGATTTTTAGGCTGTTCTTGGATGTGTAGCCGTTCCAGACGTCGAGTATCTCTTCGCGGCTCCCCGCTTGGAAGGAAACGTCGCTCCTAAGCGGTATGGACTGGGGCTGAGCCATGACAAATTTCCCGTTCTGATAGTAGTAGTCCAGGGTATTGGCGACAGCGCCCTTTTCAAGCGCGATGTATTTTAATTTATTCGCCTCAGCCCTAGCGGCGGCGCTAATCCCTGCCGGTCCCGCCCCAACGATAATAACGTCAAATATGTCGCCGCCCGCGCTACCCATCGTGATAACCCCCGAAATGAATAGAAAAGTTTACCAATTGGAAACAGATTGTATCACACGAGAATTCAAAAATCTACACGCCGGAGCGGCGGCAAAACCTAACGATTATTAAACTTCGGTGTCCGCGCTGTCCCTTCGCCACTCGTCAATTAGAGACGCCACTAGAGCCGTCCAACCGGTCTGATGCGACGCCCCTATCCCAGAGCCGGTATCGCCGTGAAAGTACTCGAAAAACAGTATCAAATCCCTCCAATGGGGGTCGTCCTTAAATTTGGCGATGTTCCCATTGACCGGACGCCTGCCAGAATCGTCTTTTGTAAAAATGTTTATCATGCGGTTCGCAAGCCCAGATGCCATTTCCTCGAACGTAGCCGCAATGCCTTCGGGATTTTCAATGGTAAAGTTCGTCCCGTAAGCGAGTTTGAGCTTTTTGAGGGCCTCAATCATCATAAATGAGGTGGGAAACCACACGGGCCCACGCCAGTTCGAGTTGCCGCCCTTGATCCTCTCGACCGACTCGGCTGGCTCATAGTGTATCTCCCTGCCCTCGAACACAAGCGGATGCCTCTCGTGATATTTCGACAGACTCCTGAGGCCGTAGTCCGATAGAAACTCGTCCGGATCCCATACCCTCTCCAAAAGACGCCGCATCTGCTTCGGATTCACCAGCGCAAGCATATGCACAAGCCCCTTCGCGCCGCCGTCAATCGAGCCGACGCACTCTTTAACTATGTCGCGCCTGTTTTTGAGAAACCAGTGGAAATTCGCATGGAAATTCGGGAACTGCTCTATCCACGCTTCCTCCAGATACTCAGTGGCGTAAAGCGGGATAAGCCCCACTAGCGAGCGTACCCTGAGTTTTTGATACCTGCCGTCGGGGTAGCAGAGCGCGTCGTAGAAAAACCCGTCGTTATCGCTCCACATCTCGTAGCCCCCGCCCATGTTCTGCATAGCCGCGCCCACATAGGCGTAGTGCTGAAAGAACTTCGTTGCAAGCCCCTCGTAGGACTTATTCTCCTGGGCGAGTTCCAGCGCTATGCGCATGAGATTTAGACAGAACATCCCCATCCAGCCCGTAGCGTCGGACTGTTGCAGCACAGCCCCTCCCGGTATCTCATGACTCCTGTCAATCAGCGTAATATTGTCGAGACCCAGAAAACCACCCTCGAAAATGTTATTGCCCGCGCTGTCCACTTTATTGACCCACCAGGCAAAATTAATCATGAGCTTATGGAAGCACCTCTCAAGAAACCCCCTGTCGGCTCTGCCCGATTTTTCGCGCTCGATGTTATAGACCCTCCACACCGCCCACGCCTGAACCGGGGGGTTTAAGTCGGAGAATTCCCATTCGTAAGCCGGAATCTGCCCGTTTATGTGCTGAAACTGCTCGAAAAGCAATATCCAAAGCTGCTCCTTTGCAAACTCCGGGTCAACAAGGGCAAACGGCACGCACTGGAAGGATAAATCCCAAGCGGCAAACCAGGGGTACTCCCACTTGTCGGGCATCGTCATAACGCGCATCGAGTCAATATGAGACCAGCGGGTATTGCGTATATTGCGCCGCGACTCAGGGGGAGAGAACTTGGGGTCATCACCATCGATCCAAGCCTTCACGTTGAAATAGTAGAACTGCTTACTCCAAAGAAGACCGGAAAGGGCTTGGCGCTGAATTAATCGCTCCTCGTTGGTTGCTTTCGGCGGATGCACGGTGTTGTAGAATTCATCTGCCTCCGCGCGTCGAGCCTCGACTATCTTGTCCACATCCGCAAGGGGCTTTTTTAAGAGCTTGTCGCTGAGGCGAAGGCGCACTGTAACCGTCTCTCCTGCAGGAACCGTTATGGCGGAGTAGTGAAAGCAGGCTTTGGTTCCCCTTTTTCTCGGATTCGTGCAGTTCTCGCCGTCTATAACTTGGCGGTGAAAAGCGTCTTTAACGTAGGGTCTCCTGTTCTCAGCCCACGCGCCGAGAGTGCGCTCGGCGTTGGTCTCGTTGTTGGTAAAGAGCAGAGCCGCGCCCTCGTCCCCGTAGAGATAGCGCTCCCCAAGGCGGTATTCAAACGGGAGATTCTTCATAGTATCGGCAGGGCGGTCGTCGGCAAGGAGACTGATGAATCCCTTTCCCTCATGCCCTGGGGAAATCACCGGCTCAGGCTTCATCTCCTCGCCCCACGCCCAAGTGTTGCGAAACCACAGCTGTGGCAGAAGATGAACCGATGCCGCTTCGGGCCCCCGATTTGCCACTTGGATACGAATGCACACGTCCTCCGGGTCAGCTTTTGCATACTCGACAAATACATCAAAGTAGCGGTCGTTGTTGAATACGCCCGTGTCAACCAGCTCGTACTCGGAATCTCGGGTGCTTTGCCGGCGGCGGTTCTCCTCAATTAGCTTCGTATAGGGGAACTCCGCGTGCGGATATTTATAGAGATACTTCATGTAGGAGTGCGTCGGCGTGGAGTCGAGATAGAAATAAAGCTCCTTTACGTCCTCCCCGTGATTAGCCTCCGAGGGCACAAGCCCAAATAGCCTCTCCTTTAATATCTTGTCATTCCCGTTCCAAAGGGCAAGCCCGAAAACGAGAACCTGATAGCGGTCGCAAATCCCAGCGAGACCGTCCTCGCCCCAGCGGTAGGCCTTCGAGCGGGCATAGTCGTGAGGGAAGTAATCCCATGCCGTCCCCCAAGGGCTATAGTCCTCTCTGACCGTTCCCCAAGCCCTCTCGGAGACATAGGGCCCCCATTTATACCAAGGAGGCACCCCCTTTACGTTCATATTTTCCGCCAAGCGCTTGTGTTCTTTAGTCTGCATTTTCTATGACCTTTAATAAATTAATCATGCCGCCGAAAGCCCCTTCTCTATGCCCAAAAACCGACGTGCCTGCAACAAACACATCCGCCCCCGCGCGGTATGCCGAGAGGATAGTACGCTCGTCAATGCCGCCGTCCACCTCAAGCTCACAGGAGGGATTGCGCTCCTGAATCATAAGGCGCACCTTCTGAATTTTGCGAAGCGCGCCCTCAATAAACCGCTGTCCGCCGAAGCCGGGGTTGACCGTCATAACGAGGGCGAGGTCTATCTGCTCGATAATCTCTTCGAGAACCGAGGCTGGCGTGGCAGGATTTATGGCAACTCCGGCTTTTTTGCCGAGGCGCTTTATGTGCTGAACCGTTCTGTGGAGGTGAGGGGAGTTTTCCTGATGAACGATAACGGTGTCCGAGCCGGATTCAATAAACGCCTCAATGTAGCGCTCCGGCTTTTCAATCATCAGATGACTTTCGAGCGGGATTGACGTCGCCCGGCGCATCGCCGCGACAACCGGCATCCCCATGCTTATATTCGGCACGAAGAACCCGTCCATAACGTCAATTTGAAACCGGTCTGCTCCGCCGCGCTCGGCATCTTTGACCTGCTCGCCGAGCCTCAAAAAATCCGCCGCGAGTATTGACGGGGCTATTTTAATTTTCGCCATTCGACTTTCCTTTTCTAATTAATTTTGCAAGAGCCGGACATTCAAATGGTATTAGCCGCCGGAGAGCATCTGAGCCGCCGCCCTGTCAACCATCCAAACGAGCCTCCCGCTAGTTGGGCGCACGACCTGCGAGGGGAAAACCTCAGGCCTGTACTCGCCCTCAAGCACAGATTTAAGAACCTGGGCTTTCTCCGCGCCCCCGGCAAGAAACACAACGTGCGAGGCGGCGTTAATGACGCGCGGGGTGAGCGTAATTCTATAGGCGCCGAATTTCTCCACCCAAGGGGACGCCACAAGGCGCGTGTTCTCAAAAATCGCATCAGTCCCCGGAAAAAGAGAGGCGGTATGCCCGTCGGGCCCCATGCCGAGGAGAACCAAATCAAACCGCAATGCCTGTCCCTCGGAGAGATTAAAAAACCGGATGAGCTCGATTTCATACTCGTCGGCGACTCTTGCGGCGTCCGGATTTTCAGCCTTGATGCGGTGTATGTTCTCCTCAGGAATCGAAATTTTGGCGAGCATAGCCTCGTTTGCCATGCGAAAATTACTGTCGGCGTGATTCGGGGGAACGTGCCGCTCATCTCCCCAGAAGAAATGAATATCCTGCCACGGCGCTCTATCCCGAAGGGCATCGCCGGCAAGCAGGGCATAGAGGCTGCGAGGCGTAGAACCGCCGGAAAGGGCAACCGCAAACCTCCCCCGCGCCCTTACGGCTTCATTCGAGAGCGCTATAAACTCCGCCGCCGCGCGCCGGATAATCTCATCAGAATCTGCATAAACCCTGATTTCAGAGTTGGATTTGCTCATTGTCTCATCAAGTACAATCAACGCGGGAGTTTGCGGCTTACCCGCCATAAATTTTCATTATCTTATCGAGAAATTCGAGGGCGTGAGAATGTTCTCGCTGAAACGCGTTTCTGCCCATGATGGAGCCGAAGCCGCCTCCGTCCCTTACGGCGCGGATTTCATCAAATACGGACTCGTCGTCTTCCTTGAGCGCGCCGCCTGAGAATATCACAATCCTCCTGCCGTCAAAGCAGGATTGCACCACGTGGCGCACCCTTTCGGTGAGCGTTGCAACCGGCACTTTTGCCGACTCATAGACCTTGCGCGCCGCATCCTGCTCGATGTGAGCCGCCGGGAGTTTCACCTTTATAATATGCGCGCCCAGCTGAGCGGCAATGTGAGCGGCATAGGCGGTTACGTCAATCGCGGTCTCCCCGTTTTTAGACAACCCTGAGCCGCGCGGATAGGACCAAATTATTACGGCAAGTCCCTTTGCCTTTGCCTCTTCAGCGTAGGCGCGTATCTGCCCGTACATCTCTAGGCGGTGCGACGAGCCGGGGTAAATTGTAAAGCCAATGCCTACGCATCCGAGTCTTACGGCGTCGCCAACGCTCCCTGTAAGCGCCTGATAGGGGTCGCTTTCGTCAATTAACACGTCGTGGTCGTTGACCTTTAGGATGAGCGGAATTTCTCCCGCAAAATCGCGCGCTCCGGCCTCGAGAAATCCGAGCGGGGCGGCGTAGGCGTTGCATCCGGCGTCAATCGCGAGCTGGAAATGATAGTGCGGATTGTAAGACGGCGGATTCTTGGCGAAACTTCGAGCGGGCCCATGCTCAAAGCCCTGGTCAACCGGCAGAATCACCATCTTGCCCGTGCCTTTTAACTTCCCGTGGTTCAGCATACGCGCCAAATTAGTCAGCGTGCCGGGGTTATCGCTTCCGTACCAGCTTAAGATTTCTCGCACTCTTGGAGTCATGGCGTCCTCTCTCCTATGGATTTAGTCTTAAAATTTTTCATTCCCTCATAAACCTCTCGTAAAGTTCGACCTCTTCGGCGCTTCCTATGATGAGCGGGACGCGCTGATGAATAGACTCGGCTTTGATGTCGAGTATTCGCTCCGTGCCTGTGGTTGCCCGCCCTCCCGCCTGCTCGGCTAAAAATGCAAGTGGGGCGCACTCGTAGAGGAGTCTGAGCTTTCCGTCTTTGTGTTTTGTGTCCGGCGGATAGATATAGATTCCGCCCTCGAGGAGACTGCGGTGGAAGTCCGCGACCAAAGCCCCGGCGTAGCGGAGCGAATAGGGACGGCGGGTTGCGGCGTCGCGCTGGGTGAGATATTCGATGAATTTCTGCACGCCCGGATGCCAGTCATGGTAGTTGCCGAGATTGCCGCTGTAGTAATGCCCGTGAGCGGGGCATTGAATGTTCTCGTGAGAGAGTAGAAAATCCCCGATGTCGTGGTCTAGGGTGAACCCGTTTACGCCGCTTCCCGCGGTATAAACCAGCGCGGCGCTTGGCCCGTACATGACGTAGCCGGCGGCTACCTGCTCCGAGCCTCTCCTAAGCAAGTCCTCGGTTGTCTCTTGGTCGCCTGAGGTGATGCGGCGGTAAATTCCAAATATCGTGCCTACCGCGCCGTTTATATCCGTGTTGGAAGAGCCGTCGAGGGGGTCAACGCACAGAACGTATTTTGCCTCCCGTCCTCCTGAGACGCGCTTGGGCTCGTCTAATTCTTCCGACACAATCGCCGCGACGAGACCCGTTTCAGCGAACGCCTCAACAACGGTCTCATTGCCGAAAATATCCAACTTTTTCTGCGAATCTCCGGTTACGTTCTTCTCCCCGCTGAGACCGAGCCTGCCCACTAAAGCCGCTCTGCGCATCTCCCGCGCGAGAATTTTTCCCGCATAAGCAACTTGATTCAGCAGCACGGCAAGCTCTGCGGCGTCTTCCCGATGACCGTGTTCATAGCTCAAAATAAACCTTGAAAGTGATACAGCCTTTGCGCTCAATCCGCACCTCCCGTTTCAATTTGCATAGCGGCATATCGCGCCGCCCCGATAAGGGCGGTTTTATCGTTGAGTATCACGCGAACGGGTATCGCCTCCATTAACCGTCCGAGCCGCCCTTTGTCAACAAACGCCCTCATAAACGTCCCATCGGTCATTTTCCCAATGATTCTGGGAGCGACTCCGCCTCCGACGAAAACACCGCCTGTTGACATAATTTTAAGGGCGAGATTTCCCGCTTCGGCTCCATAAATCGAGACGAAAAGGGCAAGGGCTTGGGCGGCAATCTCGCAAGTTCCAGCCAAAGCGGATTCCGATACAGCCGCTGCGGGGTTGCCCTCGGCTATTTTCTCGGCAAGCCAGCCCGGCTCAGAGCCAAACTTACCCGAATCGCGCACGAAGCTATAGACGTTGAAAAGCCCTGGCCCCGACAGCACGCGCTCGTAGCTCACATGAGGGAAACGCTTAAGCAAGTAGCGCAAAAGCTCCATCTCCACCTCGTTTCTCGGCGCAAAATCCGAGTGTCCGCCCTCACAGGCGACAGGGCGATGCCTCCTGCCGTCCCAGTATAGATAAGCCTCGCCCAGTCCCGTTCCGGCGGCGATAACAGCGGCGTTCCCCTCGGCTCCAGCGGCTCCGGGATTGAGAACGGCGAAATCCTCCGCTCTCAGCGCGGCGATGCCGTAGGCGTTGGCTTCGAGGTCGTTTATCAGCCCAACGGATGGAATTCCCAACTGAGCCGCCAAGTCGGAAGAGTCCACAATCCAGGGCAGATTAGTTGCCTCGCACCTGCCGTTCTTGACCGGACCCGCCACGCCGAAGCAGGCTCTGGCAACGGTTTGCCTGTTCGCCACCTGAAATTTGGCGACAATCTCGCCGAGGCTCTTATGCTCGCCGCTTGGAAATTTAGCTTCAGCCACAGCCCTCAGCGCTCCGCCTTCAAGCTCGAATAAGGCGATATTAGTTTTAGTTCCGCCGATGTCCGCGGCTAATATCATTTTACAATTGCCTCCATTTGCGCCCGTCCCGCTCAATGAGGGCGTCGGCTTCCTTTGGTCCCCAGCTACCTGCGGCATAATTCGGGAAATCCCTTGCCGGGAGAGCGCCCCACACATCTAGCATCGGCTGAGCCACTCGCCAGGCCATCTCCACCAAATCCGAGCGCGAGAAGAGGGTCGAATCGTTTATCATGCAGTTATAGATTAATGTCTCGTAGCCTGTGCCTCGCCCAGTATGAAACGCGTCTTCATACTCAAAGCGCATCTTCACGCTCTGAAGGCGCATCGTGGGCCCAGGCACTTTGGTCTCAAACACCATCTCAATCCCCTGCTCCGGCTGGATATGCAGAAGCAGTTGATTCGACTCCAGATTTTCCACAGGGGTATCGCGGAACAACACCTTTGGGGCGCACTTGAACTGAATTGCAATCTCCGTGTGGCGTTTTGACAGCGACTTGCCAGAGCGCAGATAAAACGGCACCCCAGCCCAGCGCCAGTTGTCAATAAAAAGCCTCATTGCGGCAAAGGTCTCCGTGCGCGAGTCCATGGCAACATCCGGCTCATTTCTATAGGCGTGAATGGTTCTGCCCTCTATCGTTCCATCCCCGTACTGCCCGCGGACGGCGTTTGAAAGCACGTCTTCGGGGGTCATTGGGTGGATTGCCTTGAGCACCTCGGCTTTGGCATTTCTAATATCCTCGGCGTGGAACGAGCTTGGGGATTCCATAGCTACATAGGCGAGCATCTGAAACATATGATTCTGTATCATGTCCCTCAGCACGCCGGAGCGCTCGTAGTAGTTGCCGCGCCCCTCGACGCCGACCTTCTCGGCAACCGTGAACTGGATGTGGTCAACGTAGTGGCGATTCCAAAGCGGCTCAAAAATCCCGTTTGCGAACCGGAAGGCGAGGATATTCTGAACCGTCTCTTTGCCGAGGTAGTGGTCAATTCTCCAGATTTGATGCTCGTCCCAATGCGCCTGAAGGTCTCGGCTGAGCTTTATGGCGCTTTCCAAATCGCGCCCGAAAGGCTTTTCCACAATGAGCCGAGACCAATTGCCGTCCTCTCTATCCAACCCCGCAACTCCCAAATTTTGGGCTATTACACTGAACACCACAGGCGGCACAGCGAGATAAAACAGGCGGTTACCCCCGGTTTGGTGCTTTGCATCAACCTCGGCAATCAGCTTGGCAAGTGTTTCATAAGCGGCGGGGTCGTCAAATTTCCCCGGCGTGTAATAGAATCTCTTGACCAGATCATCCCAAATCTTCTCGTCAAAACCCCGCGTGGAGAACTGGCGTATTCCCTTGGTCATCTCCTCACGGAAGGAGTCGTGGTTGAGGTCTGTGAGCGCGATGCCCACTAAAGCGAAATTATGAGGCAGAAGCCCGTCGCAGGCGAGGTTATAAATTGCAGGCATCAAAAGCCTTTTGGTCAGGTCCCCCGACGCCCCGAAAATCGTCATGAGACAGGAATCCCCGGGGCGCTCGCTCCCCGCGCCGGCTACGGACTCGGATATAATTGTCGGTTCAGCCATTTTTGCACCCTTTTTTATGCGGCTTGAAATAATTTAAGTCAGCAACAATCTGCCACTACCCTCCGGTTGGACGCTCCAAATGCCCTCCGAACTTATGCCGCATGGCTGAGAGCACCTTCTCGGCAAACGTGTGGTCTTGGCGAGAGCGGAAACGGGTGTAGAGAGAGGCGGTCAGCACATCCGCCGGCACGGCTTCTTCAATAGCCGCCATAATTGTCCAGCGCCCTTCGCCGGAGTCCTGCACGAACCCGCTGTAGTTCGAGAGATCCGGGTTTTCGATGAGGGCCATGGCGATGAGGTCGAGAAGCCACGAGCCTACGACGCTCCCACGGCGCCAAACCTCGGCTATGTCTCGGATGTTGAGGTCGTAGCGATGCTCCTCGGCGACTTCCTTTGAATTGGCGTTGCGGAATATATCTAACCCCTCGGCGTAAGCCTGCATAAGCCCGTATTCGATTCCGTTATGCACCATTTTGACGAAATGCCCCGCGCCTGCAGGGCCGCAGTGCAGATACCCGTCCTCGGCAGTGCCGCCGGTTATCCCCTCGCGCCCAGGGGTACGGTCAACATCGCCCCTGCCGGGTGAGAGCGTACTAAATATCGGGTCGAGATGCGCTACGGCTTCATTCGAGCCGCCTATCATCATGCAGTACCCCCTCGTAACCCCCCAAATACCCCCGCTCGTGCCTACGTCAACATAGTGAATCCCCTTGGGTTGCAGAATCTTCGCGCGGCGCACGTCGTCTTTAAACATCGAGTTGCCGCCGTCAATGATGATGTCTCCAGCCTCCATACGCTCGGCGAGAGCCATAACCGTCTGCTCCGTCGGGCCTCCTGCGGGAACCATAACCCATGCGGCGCGCGGTTTCGTCAATTTAGCCGTAAAATCATCGAGAGAGGTCGCCCCCTTTGCTCCTTCCTTTTCAAGTTGCTTTACGTTGTCCGGATTCATGTCGAATACCACGCACTCATGTCCGCTGTGGATGAGCCTTCTGACCATATTGCCGCCCATACGTCCTAAGCCTATCATTCCAAGTTGCATTTCTGTATAACCTCCTTTTATTGTCGTCGTTTAAGTAGTTTTTACTCTAAATCCCAAAATTAAAGCGCTTTTTTAACCGCGTCTCTGAGGGCGGCGAGGCCCGCTTTTACGTCCCGCCCAAGATGCACTCTAAGGGCGCGCCGGTCGCGCTCGACAAGCACCTGAAAATCCCCTCTCGCCTGAGCCGCTTTTACCGTGCCAAAAGTGTATTTTTGACCCGGAACGGCTAAATCCTCAGCATCGTCGCAGGTAATCTGGAGGAACACCCCTGAATTGGGGCCCCCCTTATAAGCCTGTCCAGTCGAGTGGAGGAACCTGGGGCCGTAACCGAGGCAGGTCGCCGATCTCTTCGCGTCCCTGACGGCGTGGCGCATATCCTGCAGAATCTCCTGATGGGCATGGTTCATCTCGACATAAGCCGAGACGCAGAAATAATCCCCCGCCCCGATTCTGTCCAAATGGGCTTTAATGTAGGCGTCTAGTGTGTTGTTTCCTCCGGCGGCTTGGGCAAGAGCGGATGCGTTTTTATCGTCTGTGAAGAGTTTCATCTCGCCGTCTTCGAGTACCGGAGATTCCGCCGGAAGCGAGCCTGTCTTCTCATATTCGGATGTCAGCTTCTTTGTCGCAATCTTACTCGCCTCAACGTCGGGCTGATTAAACGCGTTGATGCCGATAATCGCTCCGGCGACGGCCGTGGCAATCTGCCAGCGGAACATCTCCTCTCCCAAATCGTAAATCTCGGATATTGAAATCCGCACCACCGGCTGTCCCGCGTTCTCAAGAGCCGAAATTGCCGCATCCTGCGCCGCGTCCGGGGCTGAATCGAGCCGGAGATACGCAAAAAGGCGGTCATTCCCATAGACCGAAGGCTCGCTGAGCTTTTCCATATCCACCGGGATTAAGCCCTTTCCCACCTTGCCAGTTGATTCGGCTAGGAGTTGCTCCAGCCAAGCCCCTAAATCCCAGATTCCGGGCGAGGGGATTATCGTTACTTTGTCGCGCCCGTTATTGGCAAGCACTCCCATTATCGTTCCCAATACCACTCCGGGGTTATCGTCGGGAGGAACACACGAGGCGCAGCTATGAACCATCTCTTCGGCGCGGTCTAGGAATTTCTCCACGTCCACACCCATTATCGCCGACGGCACCATGCCGAAATCCGACAGAGCCGAGTACCTACCCCCTATGCTCGACCACCCGAAAAATATCCTGCGGAATCCGTCCCCCTCGGCTACCTGCTGCATTTTCGAGCCGGGGTCGGTGATGGCGATAAACCTATTGCCGGCCTCTTCCGCCCCCACGACCTGCTTCACCCGCTCAAAGAAATACTGCTTGAAAATATTCGGCTCAAGCGTGCCGCCAGATTTCGATGAGACGATAAATATGGTGTTGGCGAGGTCAACCTTGCCCTCAAACGTTTTGACTTGAGCCGGGTCAGTGGAGTCCAGCACCTGAAGCTCAGGGTAGCCGTCAATCTTCCCGAACGTCATCTTCATCACTTCGGGGCAGAGGCTTGAGCCGCCCATCCCCAGCAGAAGCGCGTGGGAGAAGCCGGCATTTTTTATCTCTGCCCCTATGCCCTTTAGGTGTTCGATGTGCGCAAGCTGGTCGTCGGTAATTCCAAGCCACCCAAGCCAGCGATTCTCGTCGTCGTTTGTCCAGAGGGTTTTATCCCCCGCCCACAGACGCCGCACTTTGCCGTTCACCCGCCAGTCTTCGAGAGAGGCTTTGACGGCAGTGGCTAGGCTGTCGGGGAGTTTATAGGTGATGCGGTCGAGGTCTGCTCCGAGAAGGGATTTTCTCTTCTTCTCCACCGCGCTCAGGAGCTTATCAAATGCGTCGGCAAAGAGCTTTACGGCGTCGTCGAGGAGTTTATCCGTAACTTCCCCCATTGAAATCCCCACCTGCGCCAAGACGTCCATGGCGTCGTAAGCCTCTTCTACATGCTCTTCGAGGCTGGCGCGCGGGCGGCCATGGTCGCGGAAGGCGTCATAAGTGGCTGAGGGGACGGTGTTTACAGTGTCCGCTCCCATGAGTTCCTCGACATAGATAACATCGCGGTAGTTGGGGTTTTTGGTGCTTGTGCTTGCCCAAAGAAGCCGCTGAGTCTGCGCCCCCTTGGCGGCAAGGGCTTTCCATCTGTCGGTTGAATAGATTTCCTTGTAGCGCTGATAAGTGAGCTTAGCGTTAGCTATGGCGATTTTTCCGAGAATGCTCCGCAGAAGCGCCCTCTCGCCAGCGGTTTTTGCCGACTTGAGCCTCGCCGTTATCAAGCCGTCAATTGCCGAGTCAATTCGGCTTATGAAAAAGCTCGCCACGCTTGCGATGCCGCTTGGGTCTCCTCCCCGCGCCACAAACGCCTCGATGCCTGAGATATAAGCCTCGGCGACCTGCTCGTAAGCCTCAAGCGAGAACAGAAGCGTAACGTTTACGTTAATCTCCTCGCTGATAAGCTGTTTTATCGCCGGCACCCCCGCCGCAGTCGCCGGCACTTTTATCATCACGTTGTCGCGCCCCACGGACTGCCAGAGGCGATGCGCCTCATCGAGCGTCCCTTGAGTGTCGTTGGCAAGGTAAGGGGACACCTCAAAGCTCACGTAGCCGTCTCTTTTTTTTGTCTTCTCATAGACCTGATACATAACGTCGGCGGCGTCCTGAATATCGCCTATCGCGAGTTGCTCGTATAGGGTTTTAGCGTCCACATCGCGCTGACGCTCCAACGCCCTAAGAGCGTTATTATAGTCCGCGCTTCCGGCTATCGCCTTTTCAAATATTGATGGATTCGAGGTAACTCCCAGCAAGCCGTCTTGCTTGATTAGCTGCTGCAGCTCGCCCGATATAATGAGACCGCGGCGTATGTTGTCATACCAGAGACTCTGCCCGTAATTTATCACTTCAAGCAGTGGATTTCCCATATTCACTCACCTCTTAAGTATTTGTTTTCAATCGCTTTAACCTTATTAAGCCGCCTTGCGTGGCGCTCCTCGCCCGTGAACTCCGCCTCGGCGAAGGAGCGGACAATCTCACGCGCCACCTCCTGCCCTACTATCCTCGCCCCCAAGCAAAGCACATTCATATCGTCGTGCTCAACCCCCTGATGCGCCGAATAGTGGTCGTGGCAGAGCCCCGCCCTGATGCCGGGGAATTTATTTGCCGCAACCGTAACCCCCACTCCACTCCCGCAGATAACGACTGCGCGCTCGGCTTCTCCCCGCCTAATCGCCTCGCAGGCGACTTCGGCAAAGTCGGGGTAGTCGTCGGGCTTGGCGGGGTCGTTCGTGCCGAGGTCGGACACCGTATGCCCAGCTTTTATTAAATCCTCAATTATGATGCTTTTAAGCGGATACCCCGCATGGTCGCCGGCAACTACTATTCGCATTATGTTTGACACCTTCCAGTGAGAGAGTTTCCCAGCTCGGCAGCGCCATGCCCCCCATAATTCGCCGCCGCCTCAACGAAATGCCCATATCGGCATGAAATCACTTTCCGAGCAAGGCCCTTGCCTTTTCTACGACGTTTTCAACGGTAAATCCGAATTTCTTAGCCAAAACCTCGTAAGGGGCAGAAGCCCCGAAACCCCACATCCCGATAAAATTCCTGTCGCTGACCGTGCCGAGGTAGCGGTCCCAGCCGAATGGGCCTGCCGCTTCTATCGCCAGACGGGCGGTTACGCTCGGAGGAAACACGGAGTCTCTATATTCCTGCGGCTGAGCCTCGAAAAACTCCCAGCACGGAAAGCTCACGACGCGGGTTTTTATCCCCTCGGCGGCGAGTCTCTGCTGCGCGCTTATGGCAAATGTAAGCTCCCCCCCGTCCGAAACAAGAATAATATCTGGAGCGCCCTCATGGGAATCCGAGAGGACATAAGCCCCCCTGCCTAGGTTCTCGGCAGATGCGTATTTAGTTTGGTCAAGCGTGGGGAGTTTCTGGCGGGAGAAGCAAAGCACCGTGGGTCCGTGTTTGCGCTTTATCGCCTCCCTCCAAGCCCAAGCGGTCTCGTTGCCGTCGGCTGGGCGGATGGTTACAACCTCCGGCATGGAGCGAAGCCACGCTAGATGCTCTACGGGCTGGTGCGTTGGGCCATCTTCGCCTAAGCCGATGCTGTCGTGGGTATAGACAAAAATGGCGCGCTGTTTCATAAGGGCGGCGAGACGCACTGTGGGAGACATATAGTTGAAAAATTGCAGGAACGTCGCGCAGTAGGGAATCACCCCTCCGTGAAGCGCCATACCGTTCACTGCCGCTCCCATGGCGTGTTCGCGCACTCCAAAATGGAGGTTATCTCCGGCGAAGCTGTGGAACTGAACGTCTCCGTGTCCGGTCATATAGGTCTTAGTCGAGGGCGCGAGATCCGCTGAACCTCCGATGAGATAGGACTTCATGTGCTTTGCGAGGGCGTTTATCACCCTGCCAGAGCAATCGCGAGTGGCCATTGCGCCGTCCTTTTCGGGGACAAACACCGGCACGTCGGCGTCCCAGTCCGAGGGAAGAGCGCCGCTCATTACGAGTTTATAACGCTCGGCAAGCTCAGGGTAGTCTCTCGAATAAGCCTCGAGCATAGAGTTCCAAGCCTCTTCTGTCTGCCTGCCGCGCTCGGCGGTCTCGCGGAAATGGGCAAGGGCCTCTTCGGGAGCGTAAAATGGCTGGTCTTCGGGGAAGCCGTAGTGCCGGCGAGTGGCCTTATAGTGTTCTTCGTTGAAAGGCTCGCCGTGAACCTTGGCGGTGTCCTGTTCGGGGCTTCCGTAGCCAATGTGTGTGCGGCAGATAATTATCGAGGGACTGCCGGACTCTGCCCTCGCCAAGTTTAAAGCCGCTTCGACGGCGGCGCGGTTATGCCCGTCTGAGACGGTCTGCACGTGCCATCCGTATGCGCGAAATCTGTCGGATACGGTCTCGGAAAATGCGGTGTCTTTTGTGCCGCCCTCGATGGAAATACGGTTGTCATCGTAGAGGAAAATCAGTTTCCCCAAGCCCAGATGCCCAGCTAAACTCGCCGCCTCAGCCGCTACGCCTTCCATGAGGTCTCCGTCGCCGCAGATGCCGTAGGTGTAGTGGTCAACTACGTTGTAGAGGGGTTTATTAAACACGGCGGCAAGGTGAGCCTCGGCAAGGGCAAAGCCCACTGCGTTTGCAAATCCCTGCCCAAGGGGGCCGGTCGTGTTCTCGACTCCGGGAGTTTCCCCATATTCGGGATGTCCCGGGCATTTGCTTCCGAGCTGGCGGAAAGTCTTGAGGTCGTCCATCGAAACGTCGTACCCATAGAGATGGAGCAGGCTATAGAGAAGGGCGCAGGCGTGTCCGGGGGAGAGAATAAAACGGTCTCGGTTGTCCCATTTCGGATTGGCGGGATTGTGTTTCAGAAACCTATCCCACAGGACATAGGACATATCCGCCGCTCCCATCGGAGTGCCGGGGTGTCCAGATTTGGCTTTTTGAACACAGTCAACTGCAAGCATTCTCACGGTATTGACGCATAGCTGATGAAGGCTGTCCGAGTCCGGCATTGGGGTATCACCTCGCGAAGATTGGTATTTACGGCTGGCTGGTTTCTAAGCTAACATAAAGTGGAAATTATTGTCAAGTGTTGAAAAATAAGGGGAATTCACTCTTGCAACGCGCGCGGGATAGGGGGATTTCGATATGGATTTATAAACCCTTAAAACTCCTAGCTATTTTAGTCGCCCGGGCCGCTATGGGAGTGAATTCGGCGATTTATAAGCAAATTTATCCCCCCCCCGAAGCGCATTTCAGTTGACAACCAGAGCGCTTTGTATAGGATTTTCCCCCATGGCGCTTCGCAAAATTGTGAGTTTCCCCGACCCGGTACTGAGAAAACGCTCCCTGCCGGTCAACAGCATAGATAATGAAATCCTCAGACTCCTCGATGATATGGCCGAGACCATGTACGCCGCTCCCGGAGTGGGGCTTGCCGCCCCTCAGGTAGGGGTAAATTTAAGGGTCTGCGTAATTGATGTATCCGAAAGGCAGGAAGAGGCGGCGGCGCTCGGACTCATCGAACTCATTAACCCCGTCATCGTATCGTCGTCCGGTATGTTATACGAAGAAGAGGGGTGTCTCAGCATTCCGGGGTTTACGAGCGAGGTGAAGAGACGCGCAAGAGCGCTGGTGCGCGCGCGCAATCGCCTTGGAGAGACCATCGAGATAGAGGGCGGAGAACTACTCGCCCGCGCTCTTCAGCACGAGATAGACCACCTCGACGGGGTTTTATTTATAGACAGGCTAAGCAAGCTGAAAAGAGAGCTTATGAGGAAAAAAATCGAAAAAGTCCTTGGGAAAGAGGGAGGCTACGCCGCTTTTTGAACCTTCCCCGACCGAATGCACCTCGCGCAAACCCTGATTCTCTTAACCTGCCCGCTGTCGAGTCTGGCTCTAGTGGTTCTTAAGTTTATGTTCCAGCGTCTTCTGGTTTTATTATTGGCGTGGCTAACGTTATTACCGTACATGGGCTTTTTTCCGCACATTAAACATATTTGAGACATAGCACTATATCCTCATAAATAAAAATTTGAAATCACTATACCCGCTAAGTTTCCCCATTTCAACACCAATCCAAAGGTTGATTTACGGCAATCATAGATTCAGCGCATTGGATTTTGGCCCGGCGTCGTAGCGGCGGCGCGATAAATCCCCTCTTTAGGAGAGGTTCGATAATCCTACTTGCGAGTTTATCGGAGGACTCATGGGAAATGGGCTTATCACGATGAAAATTCGCTATAAATTCTCTCTACCCTGACGACGCCAGAAATTATTCACTTTGCAAAAATAAATGGTATTATTCCCGAACTTTTAAATTCGGCGGATGCTCCCTGATGACGTTTCAAGAACTAATCCTAGAGCTTCAGAGATTTTGGGCTAAAGAGGGCTGTGTGATACTTCAGCCCTACGACATAGAAAAGGGGGCGGGAACGTTCCATCCCGCTACTTTCCTGCGCTGTCTCGGGCCTGAGCCTTGGCGCGCCGCCTACGTTGAGCCATCTCGAAGACCCACCGACGGCAGATACGGCGAAAACCCAAACCGCCTCCAGCGCTACTACCAGTTTCAGGTAATCCTAAAACCCTCGCCCTCGGACATTCAAACACTCTATCTGGCAAGCCTTGCGCGCCTCGGTATTGACCCCCTCAAGCACGACATCCGCTTCGTCGAGGACGACTGGGAATCCCCAACGCTCGGCGCATGGGGGCTCGGCTGGGAGGTATGGCTCGACGGCATGGAAATCACGCAATTTACCTACTTTCAGCAGGCGGGCGGAATTAACCTAAAGCCCGTGTCGGGGGAAATCACCTACGGCACGGAGAGAATCGCGATGTACCTACAAGGGGTCGAGAGCGTCTATGACCTCCAGTGGACAAAGGGCGTAACCTACGGCGAGATTCACCGCCAAGATGAAATCGAGTTCTCAAAGTACAATTTTGAGGAGTCCAACGCCGAGATGCTACGGGATATGTTTGATAAATTCAAAGGCGAATGCGAGAGATTAATTGAGGTGAAGCTCCCGATACCGGCTTACGATTATTGCCTCAAATGCTCGCACACATTTAACCTGCTCGACGCGCGCGGAGCGATAGGGGTCGCCGAGCGGGCAAGCTACATCGGGCGCGTGAGGATGCTCGCCAAAGCCTGCGCTGAGGGGTATCTCAGAGAAAGGGAGGAACTAGGGTTTCCGCTCCTCAAAAAAAGCCCTTGGTAATAGGGATTTAAAAATTCTCGGCGGCTCGAACTTAACACTATGAACAGAGAACTGTTACTTGAAATAGGAACTGAGGAGATACCGGCGGGCTTTATTGACCCTGCGCTGGCCTCGCTCATGGAAATAGCCAAGAGGGAGTTTCGGGAAAATTCCATCTCCCACGGAGAGATCCGCGTATTCGGCGCTCCGAGAAGGCTCACCCTTCTCGCGCGGGACATCCCCGATAAGCAGAGAGACAGAACCGTGGAGGCGCTAGGGCCGCCCAAGCGTATAGCGTTTGATGCCGAGGGAGCGCCCACGAAAGCGGCTCTAGGATTTCTCAAGGCTCAGGGGGCGGAGCTTGGCGATTTAGTCGTGGTGAAGCACGAAAAAGGAGAGCTTCTCGCCGTGAGACGAGAAATCAAGGGGGCGAGAACGGCGGAAATTCTGCGCGAGCTTCTGCCGAAGATAATCCTCTCGATTCCCTTTAGGAAATCCATGAGATGGGCGGCAGGCGATGTGGCGTTTGCGAGGCCCATGAAGTGGATTCTCGCCCTCTTCGGAGGCAAAACCGTGCCGTTCGAGATAGAAGGGCTTGCGAGCGGCAACCGAACCGAGGGACACCGCTTTATGTCCCCAAAACCGAGGCGAGTTGCGAATTGGGAGGAGTACGCAGGGGAGCTTGAAAGGGGATTCGTCGTGCTTGACCAAGCCAGAAGGCGAAGGCTCATAGAAGAGGGAATTGAGGCGAAGGCGGCCGAGGGGGGAGGATTTGCGCTTGCCGACGGGGAGCTCGTCGCTACGGTTACTCATTTAGTAGAATATCCAGTCGCGCTAATGGGAAATTTCCACGAGGACTTTCTCAAATTGCCCAAAGAAGCCCTCGTTAGCGTGATGAAAAATCACCAGAAATACTTTCCCGTTCTCTCAAACGACGGCTCCCTCCTCCCGCACTTTGTTTTCATCTGCGGCGCTCCGGTTGAAAACCCGCAAATCGTCATAAACGGTAACGAGCGGGTGATAAGGGCGAGATTCACAGACGCAAAGTTCTTTTTCGAGGAGGACACAAAAACCCCGCTCGCCGAGAAAGCGCATAAACTGCGCGGCATGGTTTTTCTCTCTGAAATAGGCACTTACCGAGACAAAACCGAGAGAATGGAATGTATCGCCGAATTCATAGGGCGGCGGCTCGGCTTCGGCGACGGCGAAATAGCCGATGTAAAGCGGGCGGCGGGGCTTTCCAAAGCAGACCTCGCCACTCAGATGGTGTTCGAGTTCCCAGAGCTTCAGGGGACCATGGGCAAATACTACGCCCGATGCTCTGGGGAATCGGAGGAAGTGGCGGCGGCTATTGAAGAGCAGTATATGCCGTCCTCGCGCGAGGGAAGGCTACCCAAAAGCGATTTTGGGGCGGCGCTCAGCATCACGGATAAAACCGACACCATCTGCGCCTGTTTCATATCCGGGCTCATTCCGACGGGAGCATCCGACCCCTACGCCCTTAGGCGCGGCGCAATAGGAATTATAAATATTCTCCTCGACCGGGAATACCGCCTGAATCTGCGCGAGGTTTTCGGCGCGGGGCTTAATCAAATCTGGACGCAGCTCCATAGGACGAAGCCCGATTTTCCCGCCCCCGGCAGGGACAAATCTCCCAATCCCCTGCTTGAGCAGATTGCAGATTTCATCATCGAGAGGTTTAAGAATATTCTCATCTCCGAGGGGTTTGCCCAGGACGTTATCGAAGCCGTAATCTCGGCCGAAGGGGACGAGGCAGGATGCGATTTGGTCGAATCCAAGAGGAAAATCCAGTCGCTCGGCGAATTTCGCGAGGCGGCGGATTTCACCCCTCTCGCTATGGCATTCAAGCGCGTGGTCAATATCGCCAAAGGGCAGACTAAGGCGCGGGTACGGCGGGAGCTATTCGCGGATACGGTGGAGGGGGAACTTTACAAATCCTACACACGGGCGAAGGCGGCAGTGGAACAAAATATCGCGATGCGCAAATACCCGGAAGCCTTAGCCGAGATGAAAACCCTCAAAGATCCCGTGGACAGGTTCTTCGAGACCGTCCTTGTGATGGACAAGAACGAGGATATCCGGGAAAATCGCCTCTCGATGCTCCTTGAGATTCGGGATTTGTTCTTTAAAATCGCCGACTTCTCGAAAATAAGCGCGTAATCACGCGACTCAATACACCCTAATTTATCACTGCATCCACAAAAGTAGCGTCCGAGCGCCCTAAGTCGCATAGGACGATGCCCTGACCTCTCTGACGACGGTAATTTTTATCTGCCCAGGATAGGCGACCTCGCGCTCGATTTTCTTGGCTATCTCGTTGGACAGAAGCACCGACTCCTCGTCGTTCACTTTACTGCTCTCGACAATTACCCTCACCTCGCGCCCAGCTTGAATGGCATAGCACTTCTCCACGCCGCGGAACGAGCTTCCGATTCTCTCTATGTCCTCGATTCTCTTGACATAAGCCTCGTACATCTCCCGCCTCGCCCCCGGTCTTGCCGCCGAGATAGCGTCTGCCGCCTGCACCAGCACCGCCCATATAAGCTGCGGCTGCGGGTCGTGATACTTCGACACGGACTCTATGACCTCCCAAGGCTCTCCGTATTTTCTGACGATTTCCGCGCCGATTTCTACGTGCGAACCTTCAATTTCGTGGTCGAGCGCCTTGCCGATGTCGTGCAGAAGCCCAATTCTGCGGGCGAGCTTGGTGTTGAGTCCCAGTTCCGCCGCTATGACGCCGCAGATGAACGAGACCTCCATCGAGTGGCTCAGGATGTTTTGAGAGTAGCTGCTGCGGTACTTCAATTTCCCGACGAGTTTTACAAGCTCCGTGTGCATCCCGTGAGCGCCGATGTCGAAGACGGCTTCCTCTCCAGTTTTTTGTATCTCTTTTTCGATTTCCTGCTCGACCTCGGCGACCACCTCTTCAATTCTCGCCGGATGAATCCTGCCGTCTCCGATGAGACGCTCCAGAGCGACCTTTGCGACCTCTCTGCGTATAGGATTGAGCGAGGAGATAACGACCGTGCCAGGGGTGTCGTCAATAATGATGTCCACTCCGGTTCTGGACTCGATGGAGCGGATGTTGCGCCCCTCGCGCCCGATGATGCGCCCTTTCATGTCATCGCTTGGGAGATTCACCACGGAGATGGTCTTCTCGCTCGTGTACTGTCCCGCGTATTTTTGAATTGCAAGGGCGATAATGTCCTTTGCGCGGCGCTCGGAAGTCTCGTGAAGCTCGTCTTCGATGAGTTTTAGTTTTTTGGCGGAGTCGTGCCTCGCCTCGTTCTCGACGATGCTCACAAGCTCCCTTTTCGCCGCCTCCTGTGTCATACCGGCAATCTCTTCTATTTTCCTCTTCGCCTCCTCTACTATGGCGTCAAGCTCCCGCTGTTTCTCTTCGGCGGTTCGGTCTTTTGCGGCGACGTCCCTTTCCTTGTGGGAGAGGTCGGATTCCCGCTTTTCGAGGGTTTCGTACTTTCTATCCAGAGCCTCCTCGCGGTTCTGGAGCTTTCTCTCGGTTTTTGAAAACTCTCTCTGCCGCTCCCGGAGCTCGTTTTGCTTCTCTCTGGCATCGCGCTCGATTTCCCCCTTCGCCCTTTCCAGAGCCTCTTTTGCGCGAAGCTCTCCTTCAACCTTGATTTTATCGGATTCCTTTTTGGCTATCTGAATTATGCTCTCAGCCTCTCCCATCTTAAGCTCGAGATTTTTCTTGTCTATTTTGGTCATAAAAAGAAAGTGTCCGATAACCCCTATCGCAACTCCGAACACGGTCGCAAGCATTATCCATATCACGGTCATTTCATCCTCCTTTGAAAGCAGAAAATTGTACGGGATTCCGTAATCAGGCATCCCACAGGGGCATCCCAAGGCTCTGGCGGGAGAGGGGCGAGAAGCTGAAAATCGTAAATCAGCGAGACCCTGCGCTCCCGGGCAACATTGCCCAACGCTCGGTCATAGTATCCCCCTCCGTAACCCACCCTAGTGCCGGACTGGTCAAAGGCAACCCCCGGGACTATGACAATATCTAGGGATTGACCGGGGATAGGGGGCGAGTCTCGAGGCGGCTCAGGGATTTGAAATTTCCCCGGCGCAAGCTCGGACAAATCGCTTATCTTGGCAAATATAAGGGATGAGCCTTCGACACGCGGGAAATATATATCTTTTCCCATGCGCCTTGACCTCTCAAAGACGGCTTCGGTTCGCGCCTCGTTTTTTACCGGGCAATAGAGGGCGATGGTCTTTGCCCGAACGTAACTCTCAAGGGCGAAGAGGGCCTCGCAGATTTTCTCGCTTTTTTGATTTACTTCCTCGGGGCTTAGGGCAAGCCTGCGTTGAAGCAAACCGGAGCGTATGGATTTTTTATGCTCTCCGCCCTGTTCATGAGCCTCGTCCGAGCCGGAGAATTCCAGCCCTGAGCGGTGTTTAGTACTTTGAAGGGTCGCTCCAACCGTACTTGGGCTGAGGGTCGCCTCTGGTTTCACCCTGAGTACCAAAGGCTTGAGATGGCTCTCTGCCTTCCAGTAGGTCGAGTAGCGTTTTTGATCTGTCTTCAGCACGATATTGAAACTCCTCGAACTCTCTTTTTAACCTAAAATACTCGTCGGCTATCTTGAGCGTTGCGAGGAGAAGAGGGTAAGGCAGGGAAACAGAGCCGAGTTGAGGATCCACTTCCTTTACTTTTTCTTCCAAGTAAGCGGCTATATTTGTTATATAATCTTCATCGGCGTCGGTTTTTACAAAATACTCGTTGTTTAAAACGTTTATTTTTACTCGTCTCAACTTTGTTATGCCTCTGATCTGGATAGATAAAGCTCAATTTTTTCGATAATTCTCTTTATTGTCTCTCTAGCCTCTTCTCTCTCTAGCTCTAGTTCTCTTAAGCTCTCGCTGAGTTTCGCAACCTCTCCAGCGAGACTATTGCGTTCAGCCTCAAGAATCGCCTTCGTTGATAACGTCTCTTTGATTCTCGATTCAAGAATATCCATTATTTTCATGACGTTACTGCGACAAGTTTAATCTTATCTTGAAATCTTTGCAAGATGTGTAATGATAATTGCCTAAAATGGCGCAAATAGGCATACTCAAAAGACTCGACGAAGTAGAGAAAAAATACGAAGACCTGGAGCGCACCCTGAGCGCGCCCGATTTATCCCCCGCTGAAATCCACCGCTACTCAAAAGAGCGCTCCGATAGAAGCGAAGTTGTCGAAAACTACAGGGAGTTCAAAAAAACCCTCGAAGACATAGAGCAGAACAAAGCCCTCGCCGCCGACAAAGAACTCGCCGAGCTTGCCCGCGAGGAGGTCGCCGCACTCGAACAAAAACTCGCCGAAATCGAGAAAAGGCTCGAACTCCTGCTCCTTCCCAAGGACCCGAACGACGGCAAAAACGTCGTCCTCGAGATACGCGGGGGAACCGGAGGGGACGAAGCCGCCCTATTTGCCGCAGACCTGTTCCGAATGTACTCGCGCTACGCCGAGCGCAACGGCTGGAAGGTGGAAATCATGGAACTGAGCGAAACCGGCGTGGGCGGTCTTAAAGAGGTAATTCTCTCGATAGACGGCAAGAGGGTCTATAGCAGGCTCAAATACGAGGGCGGAGTACACAGGGTACAGAGAATCCCCGCAACCGAGGCCGGAGGCAGAATCCATACATCCACCGCAACGGTCGCTGTGCTTGCCGAAGCCGACGACGTTGAGGTGATGATTGACGATAAGGATCTGCGCATTGACACTTTCCGCGCGGGGGGCAAAGGCGGCCAGCACGTGAACAAAACGGACTCTGCCATCAGAATAACCCACATCCCAAGCGGCATCGTCGTTAGCTGTCAAAACGAGCGCTCTCAGCACCAAAACCGTATGCTAGGCATGAAAATTCTGCGCGCGAAACTCTACGAACTCGAAGAAGAAAAACGGGCAAGCCAAATCTCAAACGCCCGACGAAGCATGGTGGGCGGCGGCGAGCGAAGCGAGAAGATACGCACCTATAACTTCCCCCAAGGGCGCATCACAGACCACAGAATCGGATTTACCGCGCATAAAATAGAGTTCATCCTCGACGGAGACCTCGAAGAACTCATTGACGCGCTGACAAATTACTACCAAAGCGAGAGGCTCAAGCAAGCCGTAGAGCTTTAACATCCGGGCAGTCGCGGTGGGAGGGGGGCGTCCGTTTGTCCGCTCATCCTCTGGATGACTAACCGAGGCGGCGTGGGGAATTTGTAATTCCACAGCGGTTTAATACAATATAAAGCATGTTTTGGCACTGGATAATTGCCTCTTGCTATCTCGCCTCTTCGATTTTCTACTTCGCCCATTTATGGATTCAAAACCCCAGGGTTTCGGTCTGGGGAACGCGCGCAGTTATCCTCGGGGCGGCGCTTCATACGGCAAGCCTCATAGCCATATTCAAGAGTGGAAACCCGATAGCGGGCGGGTTCGATAGCTCGCTTTATTTCTTCTCCTGGTTCATCGCGCTCGTCTACATAGCGTCTCAGCTCAAATTCAGGACAAACACCCTTGGGGCGTTCGCCGCGCCGCTTGTCCTTTTTATGACCCTGCCCTCCCTAATTCTGCCTCAGGGGATTATCGAGCATGACCCCTCGCTTAGAAACCCTTGGATTCTGACCCACATCGCTCTGATGTTTCTGGGAGAGGCTCTTTTCACCTTCGCGTTTATTGCAAGCGCGCTCTATATATTTCAGGAGAGCCGGATAAAGTCCAAACGCATGGGAAATTTCCTCATGAAACTCCCATCGCTTACCTCGCTCGATAACCTAAGCCACCTGTGCCTTCTCATCGGATTCCCCGTGCTTACGGCGGGGCTTGTCCTCGGCGTTATATCGGCAAAGGAAATTTGGGGCGAGCTTTGGCATTGGGGACACAAAGAAACGTGGTCAATGATTACGTGGTTTCTATACGCCGCGCTGATTCACGGCAGGCTTGCCGCGGGCTGGAGGGGCAGAAAATCAGCCATCGGGGCGGCAGTGGGGTTTGCGGTTATACTTTTTACGTTTTTCATTATCGGCTATCTCGCGCCGGGAAGGCACAATTTTTTCCTTGGGGCATATTAAGGGCTTAAATTATGAGCGGCTGGTTATATCCTCGCATTATTCTCCAGCTCAAGTTATTTAAGTTGAATTATTCTCCCATTGCGCACGGATAAAATCAGAGGATTAGGGGAAATCTCCAGCCCCCCGCCTGCGCCTCTGGTAACGGTAAACCGTCCGCCTCCTGCCGCCGCCGAGAGCCGCTCGATGATCTGGCTTGCGTCCTGAAGTGGTTCTCTTAACGCCTCAAGCGCCAATTTTGCCGCTTCATAGATTTGATACTCCAAAAATCCGGGCTTTTCCCCGAACTCGGCTTTAAACTTGGCGCTGAAATTAACCCATTCGGGAGTCGAGGGAGAGAAAAAATCGGTAAATATTATTTTCTTATTCCTCCCGCCGGAGGATTTTAAAAATGCCTGGCTGTTCCACGTGTTAGGCCCGAGAAACAGCAGATTATCCAGCGGCAGAGTCTTTTCTACCGCCGCTATTATCTCCCCCGAACGTGTAGCGCCGTCGGGTATGAAAACCGCATCGGGACGGAGCGAGCGTATCCACTCAATCTCTGTTGAGATGCCGCCCGGAGCGGATACGTAAGAGCCGTCGTAAATCACCTCGCCGCCCAATAAAACCACAGACTTCGTAAAGGACTCTTTAAATAACTGGCTGATGCGGTTCTGCGGGGCTATCACTGCAAACCTCTTAACGCCCAAATCCCGAACCGAATAGTTGGCAAGGGCGGCGGCCTGCCTCTCAAGGGAGTAGAAAAACTTTATTAAATAGGGATTGTCGCCCAAACCCTCCTCGGAAATGGGAAAAACCAGCGTAGGCACTTTGAGGGACTCGGCAATTTTAGCTACCTCGTCAATGGAGACCACCGGCGGCGGGCCAATTATAAGCGACACTCTATCGCGGCTAACCAGCTCTTCAAAGGATTTCCTAAGCCCTTCGGTGTCCCCTGCGACGTCCTTGAGGGAGAGTTGAAATCCCTCGGCGGCATTAAAGACGTTTGTAGCCAAAAGGACTCCGCGCAGGGCTTTTCTGCCCACCATTTCATACTCGCCGCTTAATGGAAAGAGGCATCCCAGAGAGGCGGGTTTTATTTGCGGCTTGTCAATCTGCCCCGGCTCTTGGCAGAATGCCACTGCCGAGAATAAAACGAGCAATACGAAAAATATTGAAATGCACTGCAACTTCGGCTTCTCCTCGTATAAATTAATTCATGCCCCGGACGGCGGCGCACTCGTGGGAGATTATAACACACCGAAGGGGTTTATCCGATAACTCGAGCTATCGGGCGCCGAGAGAGCCTCATTTCTCTTCGCTTTGGCTATGTTAATACAATATGAATTTTCCTAATATGCCGAAACAATTAGATATTTTATTTTCGCAAATGCGAAGAAAAACCCTTGACAACTCTATTCGCAAATATTATATTACTCCTCAGCAAATACACTTTAGGAGGCAAATAAAATGGCAGATATAAGAAAAGACATTAAGGTCGAGGACGTTACAGAGTTCTTCAAAGACCTAAGCGGCTTGGTGAAAGAGAACTATCTCCTCACGCTCGACGCCTACCTCTCGGTTTGGGAGGAGAACCAGAAATTCGCCAACGCCCAGCTTGAGCAGTTCTACTCCTTTCAGAGAGAATACGCGGAGCAGGTAAAGACGAACTTCGAAAAACTCCCGAAACAGGTATCCGAGGTTTACACCAATAGCGGAGTTGACCGTATCGCCGCCGCTCAGAAGGAATACGTAAATCTCGTAAAGAGCGTATCCGATAAATTCACAAAGAGCTCGCTTGCCCTTAGCCAGAAATTGGCTGAAAAGGCGTTTTCGGCGTTCGACGAGCAGCTTAAGACGCTTAAGTATTAATCCCTCATCGGGTAAACTAACATGGAGATGTGCTGGAACCAGGGCATATCTCCCGATGTTAGACCATCGGATTTCTCCTGAGGAGGCTGTTTGGCTATGGGTACGAAAGATAAAGAGACAGAGTATTTCAGTTATTTTAGAAATCTCTATGAATCTTGGGAAAAATCCACGTCTCACGCCCTTGAGTTATGGCTGAAAAGCCCTATATTCAACAACCGGATGGAAAAAGCGGTTGAAAAGTCCACTGAGTTCAGAAGCTATATGCAGGACGTAATGGAGAAGACGCTTAAATATAAAGTCCTTCCGAGCAGTACGGATATAGGCAAAATCGCCGACTCTCTCGATGCCCTGAAAGAGAGGCTTGCCGAGCTTGAAGAGAAAATATCCGAACTCGAATGGGGCGAAGAGCCTCCTCAAAGACCGAAGGCAGAGAAAGTAAAAACAAAGAGTAAGTCCGCTAACAAGGAGAGAAAATAACTATGAGTGAGCAAAAATTCGACTACACTGAGAATTACAAAAAGTTCTACGAGTCTTGGCAGAAGACCATGTCCGAAGCCGTTGAGACGTGGATGAAAAGCCCGTTTCTAAATAATCCCGCCGATGGGGGAGCGGCAAAGCCCTCGGAATTCGACCCGGTGGCGCAGTACAAGAAATTCTACGAAACCTGGGAGAAGACCACATCCGAAGCCATGGAGGCTTGGCTAAAGAGTCCGCTCTTTGCCGCCAGCATGGGAAAAGCCATCGAGAAATCCTCTGATGTTAAAAAATATCTCGACGAAGTCATGGAAAAGAGCCTCAAAAATATGCACTTCCCCACTAAAAACGACATTGACCGCGTCTTAGCCTCCATTAACAACGTTGAAGCCAAAATCAACGACCTGTGGGATAAAGTTGAGGATTTAAAAAAGCAGAAGGCAAAATCTAGCCCCAATTCTAACTAATACCGAGAGTACGCAACGGCGGCTCTCTGCCGGGTGTTCATACCGTCAGAGGCGGCGCCGCGAGTATGTAGATAAACCAACACGGAAACGTAGTGTAGGAGCTTAAAGCTACGGGGTGTTGGTTTGTTTTTATAAAGCCCGTCGGGCGCGTTGTGTTCCGCCGATTTTCGGTTATATTCTAGTCGCGCGGGGAGTTGTAATCTTAAAGCAGGAGGCATTTTAATATGACAGCGAACTATCTTGAATCCATAATGCAGGAAAGCGAGAAAGTAAAACAGAAATTCCTAAAAAGCATCGAGCTTGCGCTCGTAAATCCGCCTGAGGTCAAAGTGGGAATCACGCCGCACGAGGTCGTATTCTCAGAGAATAAACTCCGCCTTCTGCACTATCACCCGCACCCGCTCACGGAGAAAACCTCGAATGTCCCTCTCATATTGGTATTCGCCCTAGTAAACCGCCCCTATATCATGGATTTAAAACCGGGCAGAAGTGTGGTCGAGGCTCTGCTCAAAAAAGGGATAGACGTATATCTGATTGACTGGGGAGTGCCTGGGGATGAGGACAAAAATCTCGGACTCAATCACTACATAAACCGCTACATGAAAAAGGTAGTCAACAGGGTCAAGGGCATCTCCGGCTCAGAGCAGGTGAGCCTTATGGGCTATTGCATGGGCGGGACGATGTCGGCAATGTACACGGCGATTCACCCGGAGGATGTTAAGAATCTGGTTCTCCTCACCGCCGGGATAGATTTTAAGGTTGACGGAATGCTGAACCTCTGGGGAGATAAGCCCAATTTCGACGTGGACAAATTCGTAGAGGCTTTCGGAAACGTTCCGCCGGAGTTCCTGCAGACCGGGTTTCTCATCATGAAGCCGGTGCAGAATCTGGTGTCGAAATACGTCGGTTTCTATGAGAACATAGAAAACGAGCAGTTTTTGGATAATTACTTCGCCATGGAGAAGTGGCTCAACGACAACATTCCAGTCGCAGGAGAGGTGTTCAGGGAATTCGTCAAATACTGCTATCAGGAGAATCAGCTCGTGGAGAGCAAGCTCAAAATCAACGGTAAAATCGTTGATTTGAAGCGGATAAAATGCTCCGTGCTAAACCTCATAGCCGAGCATGACCACCTAGTGCCGCCTCAGTCGAGCCTTGCACTGAAGAACCTCATCTCAAGCGAAGACCAAGAGAGCATAGTCTATCCCACAGGGCATATCGGTATGTCCGTAAGCAGTAAGACTCTAAAAGACCTCTGGCCCAGAGTCGCCGGCTGGCTCATCGAGAGATCTAGATAAAAATTGGCAAAAACAATACTGACCCGAGCGGAGCAGACCTGAAGCGGTTTGTTCCGCTTTTTTTATTCAACCCGCACGCCACTTGCAACGAGCAGGCGCTCATCTGTCAATATATAGCAATCTCAGGGGATTTTGGGCCGCGATGAGAGATAAATCCCATCAGCGCGCAACTGTCTCGAATAGAGTAGAAGTACCGCAGCTAAGGGAGTGCAGCAGCACAGTCCCTTAGCTGACCGAGGGGCTTCGGCGCACCTCTTCAGGCGCGCAAGCCGCCGCTCGATAAGCTCAGGGGGAATTGGGAAAGCGAAATTTCGGATTTAAATATAATGTCCGCCGTTAATTCTAACGGTTGTTCCCGTAATCCAGCTTCCGGCGTTAGAGCAGAGATAGAGAACGCAGAGGGCAATTTCTTCAGGAGTGCCGAATCTGCCAAGGGGGATTTGCGTGAGAATCTGCTTTCTGATGTCCTCAGGCACGGTGCCGAGCATATCGGTCTCGATGAATCCTGGGGCTATGGCGTTGACGCGGATTTTATTGCCGGCGAGCTCTCTTGCAAGGCTCTTGGTGAATCCCATGATACCGGCTTTGGTAGAGGCGTAGTTGGTCTGCCCGATGTTGCCCATCTCGCCGATGATGGATGAAATGGAGACGATAGAGCCGCCGTTGGGGTTTGCCGCCATAAGCTCGACTACTCCCTTGGTGCAGTTAAAGAGGCTGGAGAGGTTCGTCTGTATGACCTCGTTCCACTGCTCGATAGCCATTCTGCGGAACGTCCTGTCGCGGTTGACGCCGGCGTTGTTGACGAGGATGTCGAGCCTGCCGAAGTGGTTAGCAACGGCTTTGCCGAGGTTTTGAGCCTGCTCGTATTTGCTCACATCGGCGCGGATGGTTATACATTTTCTGCCCATTTTTTCGATTTCTTTTTTGGCCTCGTCCGCCTGTTTGTCGCTACGGACGTAGTTGAGAGCGATGTCTGCTCCGCCCTCGGCAAGGGCGAGGGCAATTGATTTGCCGATGCCTCTGGATGCCCCTGTAACGAGGGCGACTTTTCCACTTACATCATATAAATCCTTAATCATTTTAACACCTCCTGAAGTTTCTAAGTTTTAGATGAGTGATTTTAGGGTATGAGTTTTAACTTATCTTTGAAATTTGTCAAATGGATTTTGGAGCCGAAAGGCAGTGATTTTGAGAGGTTTTTCAAGGTCGCCGGGGGGAATTCAAAGAGTTGCCGTCTTAGATTTGGCAGAGTGGCGGGGCTTGGCAGGCGGGTCGGATTCATCCATGGGCCCGTGCGCCGGGCTAATCTGGCTCTCAAGCTCGGCAACCCTCGCGCGCAGGAATTCGAGTTCCATAAGCATCGTCAGGGTAGAAGCCTGTAGCGGCGGTTCTCTTTTATCCTGCCCCTGCGATGGCTGATTGCGACGAAATTCAAACGGGTCAATAAATTTCGGACTCATCTGAGATTTCATTATCGAAGATATGCCCTTGTCGAAACTGAGGAGGTTTTTTCTCATCTTCTCGCTGAAAACGAGGTAGGGCTGAAACACGATTACGAGGTAATTCTCAACAAATTCGACTGCCATTCGATAACCCTGCTTTATAAGCACGTGGAGGAAAACCTTGGACAGCGGGTACTCCATGGTTTTATTCTCTTCGCTCTCTAGGATTATCTGTATGAGGATGGGCTTTGTGATGTCCTCATCGGTTTCGGCGTCAAGTATTTTCACCTCTCCGCCGTCGGTTATGAAGGCAGCGATTTCCTCAAGCGTTACGAATTTCTTTCTGTCAACGCAGTAAAGCCGCCGATTGGAGTATTTTTTTATGAGAATCTGCTCGGTAGCCAATTTATCCCCCTAAATTGCCCCCCACCCGATTTGCGGAGTGAAATTACCATAACTGCCAGCATTGTCAAAAATCACGGCTTGACTTTAATCTGCAAATTTGATAGAGGAAGTATCAACATCACAATCACAACAGAGACAGGAGGCGCCTCATGGCTGTAGCAAGAATAACCGAAGTAATAGGCTCGTCGGAGAAATCCTGGGACGACGCAGTTAATAACGCAATGGAGAGGGCTAATAAAACCCTCCGCGGTCTAACAGGAATAGAGGTTACCAAAATGAATGCCCGAGTTGACAACGGCAAGATTACCGAGTACCGGGCTCATATCAGAATTACTTTTATCCTGGAAGGATAGTTCTCCTTCTTAAATCATCGCGGGGACGGCGTGGGCGCGAGCCTGCCGTCTTCGCGGTTTATCTGTCCTGGAAAGCCGGCTCTCTTTTCTGCAGAAACGCGGTCATCCCCTCGACCCTGTCCTCGGAGTCAAAGCAGAGCGCGACCAGAGTTTTCTCCAAGAGCAGGGCTTTTTGCAAGTCCATCTCTGAGCCTGCGTTGATTGCGGTTTTTGCCATTCTCACGGCTCTCGGGCCGCGCTTGGCGATTTTGTGGGCAAGCTCTCTAGCCTCGTCCATAACCTTGTCGTGAGGCACTACCTTCTCGACTAAGCCCATTCTGAAAGCCTCGTGAGCGTCTATCATCTCGCCCGTGAAAACCAACTCCTTCGTCCTGCCAAGTCCGAGGATTCTCGTAACCCTCTGCGTGCCGCCCCAGCCGGGGAATATTCCGAGTTTCACCTCAGGGAATCCAAGGCGCGCCTTTTCAGATGCGATTCTAATGTCGCATGAGAGGGCAAGCTCGCAGCCGCCGCCGAGGGCATAGCCGTTTATTGCCGCTATCGAGGGACACTGGTCGCTTTCAATGAGTTGATACACTTTGTGGGCGAAATCCACGTAGTCCTGAAACTCGCGGTCTTTCATCTCGTTCATCTGAGCTATATCCGCCCCGGCGACAAAAGCCTTGTCTCCGGCGCCGGTAACGATGAGAGCCTTGAGATTTTCTTTGGGAAGCGTGTCTTCGAGGAACACTCTAAGTTCGCGAAGGGTCTGCCAATTAAGGGCGTTAAGCACTTTCGGGCGATTTATCGTAAGAACGCCTAAATCACCTGTCTCTCGTTGATACCCGATAAACTCAAATTCCATAAGACCGCCTCCCTAAACCGTAGTTTTCATCAGTGTAAATTTATCCCGAAGCGCAAAACATTGTCAACAGTTTACAACGCAAGTGCGAAAAATAGGACAGGGAATCTGCAAATGGCAAATTCGGCAGCGGGGAGAGCGAGAATTTATACGCCCCCTAGATTATTGCATATTTTATTTCTGAGGATATACCATTGAGCCTAGTTATATATTCAACTGCGAAGAGAAAACCACAATTCAGCGAAATTATACTACATCTAGGGAGCGGGATTCGCAGCCCCGCCCCCCCTCTTTCTGCAATCGGACACTACTTAAATCGTAATAGTCGTGCCGTCAAATTTCGTAAAGGTAAATCCGCCGAACGGCTCCCTGTAGGTCGCCCTCTGGTCTCTGAGAATACTTATCGCAACCGCCTCGCCCAACAGGTTCGCCTCAGTGGCGTCGGTGCGCCAATGCACCCCTGCAATATTACGCCCCTGAGAGACATTAGAAGCTATCTTATTTAACTCGCCGCGCACCGTAAGAGGATCACCAACGTAAGGCACAAGCCCCGTGCCATCGGCAGTCGGCACAACCGGGTTCGGAACAAAAGCCGCCTCATCAAACCAAGCCTTGAGAATCGTTACGCATGCTCCGGCAACAGTCGCATGGCCAGAGCCGTATGCGGTGTGCATAGGAGAGCCTTCGGGAAACGCCATGGGGAGAAGAAGAGTTCCGTATTCGCTGAAAATGCTGTTCAACACGGGCGAGTTCAATAATTCGGAATTTATCGGGTAATTCGCCCCGCCCGTTGTATGGACTTCCACTCTGCCGCCAAATTCTTCGGGTCTAAGCCTGCGATGCACTAGCCACTTCTGATACCACACGGCTTTGAGCGCGCGCGATGAGACCTCAGTGAGCAGAGCCAAAATATGCGGCCCTCCGAACGTGGCGAAACCCACCTGGGATCTGGAGCCGGGAACTCCGGCGGGCAGAGGCCTGCCTGAGCCGGGGTCGGGGGTTTTGCCGTAAGGGTTGCCGGCATTAAAGGGCACGCCGTTGGCAAGGAGAACCAGGCAAGCCACGAAATACGCTTGATAGAGCGCGTCCACGTGGACGTATTGAGACAGGTCGCGCCCGTTGCGGCAGAAAACCGGACTGGGCAAAATGGTCTGTGCGAGGCTCGGCTGGCAGCCGTTTTGCACATCTAGCCAAGAGGCGAAGTCCGTCATGAAATCCACGGGGGTCGTAGTGAATATGCGCTGATCCACGGTTTGCGCGCCGAACGGGGCTGGCTTTAAGAGGAACTGAGAGATGTAGGGACCCGTTGTGCATCCTGGATATTTATCGCGAAAAAGGGTTTGAGTGTTTACCACCCCACCCTGTTTCGGCCCTCGGAAGTCTGAAAACCCGGATAAATCTGCCGCCGCCGCCGCCGCTATCGGGTTTATGTCGTAATCGAGGAAATTCACGTCTCTGAGGAGAGACATCCAGTAGAGTTCCGCCATTTCCCCAGCCTCTTCGGCGCTTGCAAATGCCGGAGCGGGGCGTACGGCGAGTTGATGCGAATCAGTCCCTTCGAGGTCGAATGCGTAGCCGGCTTGAGGGCTTACGAATCTGCGCTGGAGAGCCGGATTCGGGCATCCGAGGTGTCCGTTTGTTGCAAGGGATTCAAAATCCGAGAATTTTCCACTCGTAATTGCCGCAATTAGGGCGTTGTAGGACGAGGGGATAACCTCTCCTAGGGGATTGTGGCGAAGCCCCTTGGTGAAATTGCCGATTTTATTGGGATACAGAGCCTCGTCGCCGTTGCAGGGTTGAGGGGTCTTGCCGAGTTGTTTGTTGAAAATAGCGGCATCTTGGCGAATTTGAGCCGAGCGGTTTCGGCGTAGGCTCGCGGTTTCGGGACCAATAGCGGCGGCTTGCGCAACGGAGCCGTTTTGAGCCGTTAGGGAGGGCAGTCCTATGGAGGTAATGGCAATTGTCGCCGCGCTGATGCCTCCCAGACTGCCTAAAAACTCTCGTCTGCTCGAAGATAAAACCCCGTCCTTATTTTCGATTTCCTGCTTTTCATTGATACTGCTTTCTTCCGTTTTTGCGTCTTTCATTTTACTCTCCTCCGATGATTTGCATTTCAATGCCGCCCGCGCCTTCTATAGACCGACAGATTCGCAAACTGGCCTATCGGAGTCAGAAAATATTAGCCCTTGAATGGAAAAACCATTGAATAGAACAGACTGCTAAGAGCATTATCTCGCTCCTCCTTTATGGGAGAATTCAATGCCTTAGATATAGAAATGAAAAGAAATGTTCCCGGAATAAAAAGAATACTAATCACTAATCACTAATCACTAATCACTAATCACTAATAAAAATTAACGATAAGCCATGATTAGAGGGTTGTCAAGAGGGTGGGTACTGCGCGTATTACTGCCGCCCTAAGCCGACGGGTCCTGCCCCTTTGCGAGCGGGCGACTACCGAGAGCGTCATCTAAAATCATATACAGGCACGGCACGAGGATAAGGGAAATTAAAGTGGCGAATAAAATCCCGTAGCCAAGCGAAATCGCCATCGGAATCATGAATCGCGCCTGACGGGAGGTCTCAAAAATCATCGGAGCAAGCCCGCCGAACGTGGTCAGGGTCGTGAGTATTATGGGACGGAAGCGCCGAACCCCCGCGGATTGGATTGCAACTTCGGGGCTGTCCCCTTCTGCTCGGCGGTTATTGGCTTGGTCAATCAGCACAAGCGCGCCGTTAACTACCACTCCCGCAAGAGCGACAATTCCCATCATACTTATGACGCTTAGGTCGTAGCCCATGAGAATATGCCCAAGCACCGCCCCGACGATTCCAAACGGAATGCTTATCATAATTATTACGGGCTGGGTGTAGCTCTTAAACGGAACGGCTAGGACGAAATAAATCGCCACAAGCGTCAAGAGGAATCCCTTGAAAAGGCTGTCGAGGCTCTCCGCCATGTCGGCTTGTCTGCCCTCGTAGGCGTAGGTAAGTCCCGGAAAGTCGCGGGCAAGCTGAGGGAGAATAGTAGCGTCGAGGGCAGAGATGACTCTGCCGGTTTCTCCAATGGGGGTAACATCGGCGCTTACGGCTGTGGTGCGGCGCGAATCGCGCCTTTTGATGGAGGTATAGGAGCGTCCCCGGTCAAAATCGGCGACCTGAACGAGCGATGAGTCCCCGCCGCCGGGGGTGCGCACGAGTAGGTTTTCTATATTGTATTCGCTTACGCGCTCATCTTCGGGGAGGCGCACGATGACTTTCACCTCGTTTCGAGCGCGCTGCTGCCTCAGGGCTTCCGAGCCGTGGAAAGAGTGGCGTATCTGTCTGGCGACGGCTTCGGAGGTAAGTCCAAGGCTTCTGCCCTCGGCGTTGAGGGCGAAATCAAACTGCGCCTTGCCGGGAACATAGCCGTCGTCAACGTCTCTGGTATTGGGAAATTCGGCGAGTTTCTCGGCAAGGGCGACACCTGCTTTATCCAGCACGGAAACGTCCCTGTGGCTAAGTTCAATGGTCAGCGCCGCCCCTGAGCCCGGGCCGCCTCTGTCGGATTCAAATTTGAGCGTCCTCGTCCCCGGAATCTGCCCTACCAGCTCCCGCCAAATCCGCGAGACCTCGGCGGTTGAAATTGGTCTTACAGTTGGGTCGGTGAGATATATGCTGACTTCAATGAGGTTTTCATCTATCGTGGCGAATATCCCCTCTACAAGGGCGCCGCCCCCGTGCTTTTCCTTTATTTCATCGGCGGCTTCAACCATCAGGTCTCTTATCTCAGCCGCCTTAGACAGCGGCGCGCCAAAGGGGATAGTGGCCGAGGCGACGGCTCTATCGGATTCAACGCGCGGCATAAGTATCATGCCGATTCTGCCGCTCGCCACATATCCTGTTACGATTATCAGGAGCGCGAATCCCGCCGAAGCCGTAACGTAGCGCCGTTTTATACAGAGCCGCAGAAAGGGCGCGTAAACGTTGTCGGTAAAGCGGTTAAATTGGCGGCTGAACGCCCCCTGCCACCCGCTGATTGCCGAAAGAAGGCGAAATCTGGATTTTTTTGACTCCTGCGCAAGGTGCGAGGGCAGTATTAAAAGAGACTCAATCCACGAGATTAAAAACACCGTAACTACGACAAGCGGAATAACCTGCCAAGTTTTCCCAAACGTTCCCGGCACAAAGTAGAGGGGCAGAAAAGCGAGTATGTTCGTAATAATGCTGAAGGCGACAGGCACGGAGACGTCCCTTGCGCCCTTCATTGCGGCGGCGAAAGCGCTCATCCCGCTTTCTCGATACTGATAGATGTTCTCGCCGGCAACTATGGCGTCGTCAACCACAATCCCCAGAGCGACGATGAAGGCAAACATCGAAATCATATTAATTGACACATCCATGAGCGGCAAAAATAGAATCGCCCCCAGAAACGACGTGGGAATCCCCATTGTTACCCAAAAGGCGAGCCTGAATTCGAGAAACGCTCCGAGTATCAGAAGCACGAGTAATAGCCCCATGAATGCGTTCTTGAGCAGGAGTTCGAGCCTCTGCTGATATATTTTCGAGGAGTCGTTGCTTATTACATAATCAATCCCGCCGGGCAGGTCAGCTTTGATGCGCGCCATTGCCTCGCGGACGGCTTCGGAGATGCCGATAGGGGTCTCATCGCCCACCCGATAGACTTCTATTCCTATGGCGGGCTTGCCGTTATATTCGGCGTAATTGTCGGAATCTTGGAATCCCTCGCCCACTTGGGCAATACTGCCGAGGGTAACGACCGAGCCTTCGGGAGTCGCAATTATGGGAATTTCAGCGAATTCACTCGCCCAATTGCGTCTCTCGTTGAAGCGCACGAGTATCTGTCCGCCGTCAGTTTTGAGTCCGCCGCCGGGAACTTCAACCGAAGTGGCGCTGATTTTTTGCGCTATATCGTCCAGGGTTAAGCCATAGGAGCGGAGACTCCCCTGCGATACCTCGACGTGAACCTCGTAGTTTCTCGCCCCCACAAGCTCGACCTGCGTAATTCTTGGGTCTTGAAGAAGGCGGTCTTGCACCTCTTCGGCGAGGTTTCTAAGCGCCCAGTCGGAAGCCTCGCCGTAGAGCTGGATTGTCAACACATTGCGGCGGCGCACCTGAAGGGCAACCCTAGGCTCTTCGGCGTCTTCGGGCAGTGTGGTGATGCGGTCAATTTCCTGCTTTATGTCCTGATAGATTTTCTGCTGATCCACTCCCGTAATGAGTTCTATATTTACCGAGCCTACCCCTTCGGAAGAGGTGGATGTTATCTCTTTTACCCCCTCGACCCCGCGCACTGCCTCCTCGACGGCAAGCACAATTCCCTGCTCGACCTCCGCGGGGCTTGCTCCGGGGTAAGGCACGCTCACGGTTACCATATCAAGCTCGAACTCAGGGAATACCTCTTGCTTGATTCTGGTAGCCATGAAAAGCCCGCCGATGATGAGAAACATCATTATGAGATTCGGCGTAACGCGGTTTTTGACCATCCATGAAATGGGCCCGCCACTCACTTCGTCTTCACCTCCGCAGCGGGGATTTCAGTCGAGCGGCTGACCGGCTCGGATGGGGAATTCCCCCTCGTGCGCAGTTTCATTCCCTCGACCGGGGTGGAAAGGAGCGTCGTAACCAAACGCTCCCCGTCAGATAGCCCCTCGTTTATGTATAGCTTGTCCCTACCCCTGAACAGAACTCCGACCTGCCGTATTTCAAGCTCGTCCCCTGCATTCATAATCCAGACCTGACCGCCGTTATGGACAAATCTCCTGTCAACAGAGAAAACCGACTTCAATTCCTGCCCCTCGATTTCGAGTCGCACATAGCTTCCTATAATCAACCGCGGCTTCCCCCTATTGCCGGAAGATAGCGACAGAGGGTCCGCAATCTCGACAATAACGCGCGCCATGCGGCTCTCACGTTCCAAATCGCCGAGGAGTCTCACAATTTCGCCCTCCCGAAACACTCCCTTTCCCCAAGCCGAGTCGCTGAATATTTTCACCCTTGAGCCGGCTTCGGCGGTAGAATTAGGGATTTGAATCCACCTGAGCGCGTCCACAGGCACAGGGGCTTCAACCCAATATCTGTCCGTGCCAACTATCGTCGCAAGCGGGGTTGAAGCGGCAACCTGCGCGCCGAGGTTCACGCCCCGTCCTGTGATAATTAAATCGAATGGGGCTTTAACCGCCGTCCTCTCAATGTTGATTTTTGCAAGCGCGAGCGCGGCTTTCGCCGAGTTGAGGACGGAGCGAGTTTTCTCCAGTTGGGGCTTGCGAAGGACAAAATCCCTGTCCCCCTCCGAGACGACCTCGCCCAGAAGCTCGTACTCCTTGAGGGCTACGGCTTGCTGTCCCATTTCGAGTTTTAGGTCGCTTTGCGCCTGAGCCACCTCGCTCTCCCTCTGGCGCGCGGCAAGCTCATAGTCCGAGCGTTCAATCCTAAGTAAAACCTCTCCTCGCCTGAAGCGTCCTCCGGGTATGAATTCCCGGCTAACCTCTACGATTTTCCCAGCGACTTGAGGGTGAAGAGCCACCTCCTCGGCGGGTTTGACCTCTCCCATCGCCTCTTGGAATGTATTTTCATCCCTCGCATAGACGCGCGCGACCTCGACGAGCCTCGCCTGCTTTTCGGGGGATTTTCTCTCTATTTTGGGAGAAGTTTTTATGAGCGCCGCCGCTAGAGAGAATCCGACGACAATCACCGCCGCCGGAATGATTACTTTCAGCGCCGACCTCCGGCGAGCGTTTTTTGCGTTATTGCTCATTGGATTTTTCTATCTCCTCTCTTTGTATAAGAATTGCCCCCTCGGATTCGCCAGCGGGCACGCCCCCCAGCCCCTTTGGCGGCGGCGCGTCCATTTCCCATCCACCGGCAAGGGCGCGGTAGAGGTTTATGCGAAACCCCAGCAAGCCGCCTCTCGCGTCGAGATAATCGCGCTCAAGGCTCTGGTGCGTAACAGTGGCTTCGAGAACCCGCAAATAATCAGCCGCGCCTTTAATGTAGCTGCCTCGCGTTCGCTCCATCACCTGAGCCGAGAGTTTCAACTGACGCTCGAGACTCAATATGAGCTCGCGCTGACGCCGCTCCTGGGCTAGAGCGGTTTCAACCTCTCCAAGGGCGGCGACAATTGCCTGTCCATAGAGGTTGAGGCTCTCGGAAACCGCCGCGCGGCTACGCTCCACGTCGGCTTTGCGCGCCCCTGCGTCAAACAGAGGGGCAAGGAGATTTGCCGCGAGATTGAGAGCCCAATTATCGAATAAATCCCTCAGATTTCCGCCTGAAGCCCCTGCCTCGGCAACGATGCTCAGGCGCGGGAGGCGGTCGGCAAGCGCGGCGGCGGCGCGGCGGTCTGCGGCAAGAACCCCGTAGTATGCCCGCTTCACATCGGGGCGGCGCTGAATTATGTGAGCGGGAATTCCGGTTGCGGGTATCGGGGGAAGCTCGGCCAATTCGGGGGAGGAATTAGTGGTATAGAGCGCTCTTCCCGCAGTCCTGCCGAGTAGAACGGCGAGTCTATTGTTGAGAGCGGCGGCGGCGGCCTCGGCGGTTTTTTTGAGTCCCTCCAGAGACTCCACGAGCTGGCGCTGGCGAATCACATCTGCCGCGCCGACCTGCCCCCGCCGGAATCTGAGCGTTACAAGCTCAAGAATCCGGGAATTTGTCTCGAACTGCTCGCCGAGGAGTCTCAGCTGTCCGTAAGCGGTTGCGAGTTCATACCAAGCTCCTGCAACCTCGGCTGAGAGCGTAATTGCCGCCGCCTGCGCGTCCTCGCGCGAAGATGCGGCATCGAGGCGGGCGGCATCTCTAGCAGAGCGCACCCTCCCCCAGAGGTCTATCTCGTAGGAGGCGACTAAACCCAAATCCAAGCCGTTCGATGACCCTCCGCCGCCGGAAGAGAAATCCCCGCCGCCATCGTCCCTTTTCCTCGCCGAAGACCCAGCCTCGGCGGCTATTTCAGGCAGGAGCAAAGCGCCCTGTCTCTTGGCGATGGCTTCGGCCTGCGCGAGACGATCCCAAACGGCGAGAAAATTAAAATTTCCGGCGAGCGCCTCCTCTATCAACTTATCGAGCGAGGGGTCGTTAAAACCCCTCCACCATCGCTCGGCAAGCGCCGCCTCGCCGGCTTCGGAAAACGCTTTGGGCATCTGCGCGGGGGATTCCACGGATTTTGGCAGGGCAGCGCAGGAGGGGAGAAGCGAGATAGCCAATAAAATAAAGGGCAGGCGGTTTATGCGGCGTTTGGGCGTGGTTTGGTTCTGCAAATGATTCCTCAAGTTCAATTATGATGAGTCCCAGTTAAGCGTGGATGAAGACGCGGGGCTAAAGGGGTTTTCGGTTTTTTAAAATGGCTTCGGCGACTTTTTTCCTATCCTCAGGCGAAAGCCCCCGAGCTGCCTTGAGAAACGCCTCCTGAAATTTTATCTGCGCTCCCGTCATGGCGGCGCGTATCTCGGCAAACGCCTCTTCGGCTTTTATAACGTCAACGGCGTCGCCCCCGAGTGCTTCGGCTAGTTTATAGTTGACCTCTTCGATTCTTTTTCTGAGATCTCCCTCGGCGCGCGGCAGATTGCCCCTGATTGCCTCAATAAATTCCCTTTGGGCGGAGCGGGGGAGGTCTTCGATGAGCTTTTCGATTTTTTTCTCAAATTTGGCGTGTTTTGGGCTATTGCCGTGCCTGAATTTATCGGCTTTGCCTCCGAGAGCAAACCCCAAAAGCCAGATGTTCAGCCCCACTGAGATTACGCAGACAGCGACAATTATTTTTTTCATCATCTCTATATAACTCCTATATCTTCGACGGGACCCAAAAGGGCCGTCGCCGGGTCAATTTGCTGGGAAAGCGCCTCCTCGGTGAATCCATCGTAAAATCCCGCCATGAAGCCGAAGAGCAGAAACAGGACGACTGCGGCGAGGGCGAAAGAAGGATTGAAGAGGAACGAGAGAAAACCGCTAGGGTTGGAGCGGGTCGCCGTATTTTCAACCACTATTTTGTTGATTAGACCGTCGTCCGCCTCTCGAACCGAGTACAAATCCAAGAGACTGTCGAGGGCGCGGGCATACTCAGGGTTAGACTCAATTTCACTGAGGAGCAAATCCTTGGGCTTCGTGGCTTCCCCGCAGGCTCCAATCAGTTTTTTATCCTTGCGTCTCATATTGAGTCCTCCTCACCTCGAATTTTCAAATCCGCATCCAGCATCTGCCCAAGAGCCGCTCTAGCCCTTTGAACAAGCGCCTCGAATGCCCCCTGCGATACCTCCAGCACCCCTGCGGCTTCGATTTGATTAAGCCCCTCGTAGTAGAACAGAATTAGAGCCGCCCTCTGCCTTTCGGGGAGTTTTTGAAGCGCGTCTCTAACTCGCCCACGCCTCTGTCCGGCAATAGCGGACTGCTCGGCGTTCGGCATCGGGGATAGGATTTCATCATCTAATTCGGCGCGTACCTTCGCCGAAGCGTGTTTTCTCATGTGGTCTATCGCGAGGTTATATAAAATCCTGTGAAACCAGGTCGTGAATTTCGCCTTCGGCTGCCAATTTTGCGCCCCCTTCCAAACCGATAAAAATCCCTCCTGCACTATGTCCTCGGCATCGGTTCTGTTGCCGACCATTCGCTCGACAAAGCCCAGAGAGCGATTTATGTGCCTCTCCACGATATTGCGATAAGCTAAGGCGTCGCGGCGTCCTGAGACCCTCTGCATGAGGGCGGCGTCAATATCCGATTGCGAATCTTCGCGGCTTAGAGGCAATATATCGGTTTCCTTCGGAGAGGGGGAGTCGTATTTTAAACATTCTGCCATAGTATCGGACATTTTCAGCTTCGGATTTTATATGCGAAAAGAAGCGGCGCATCTCCTGCCGGGGCGAGCGCTCCACTGCCCGCCCCCCGCTTTGGTCATAGAACTAGCAGTCTTTTTTAAATTCTGCTCTGTGCTGGTCTTTGATTTCAAAGAGTTTTACTCTCTGCTCCGTGGAAAGCGCCTCTCTCATAGCCAGGGTCATCTCGATTTTGATTTTTCCAAGTTCCATGTGCGTAGATTCCACCCTGTCATAGGCGGACAAAATTTCACTATTGGTTGAATTCGGGTTTCTCATCACGGTTTTCATCTCTCTGTAATCGGCTTTAAGGCGGGCGCGCAGAGCCTCGATGCTCCCCTTGTGGGACGATGCGATTTGCTCAATTTGGCTCTTCTGCCGGTCGCTGAGGGCGAGTTGCTCGACAATTTTCGATTTTGTCCACCAATCGCCGCGTTTGTCCTCGTGTTTTCCGGGTAATGCCCAAGCGGCGGCGGCAAGGACGAAAACCGATAATGCGGATAAGGTCAACACTCTTTTCATTTGTAAAACCTCCTGACTCGAAATTTTTATTTTGAGAAAATTGCCGGCTTGTGAATTGTTTTCTCAATCTATTAAACGTATGGGGGGTGAGATTTCCTACGCGCTTTTTTTGACTATAGCAAAATTCCCCCCTCCTCGAATAGCCCATTTCATTCTCGTCGAAACGGGAATTCCGTATGCCGCAGCGCGTATCCCGAACTGTGATTCGTTGAATTCGGGGGAAAATCCGCTAATATTTTCTCTCGATAGAGTAAAAACCGACTTTGAGGGTGCAAGGATGAACCGATTTGTGAAATCCCACGGGCTTGGGAACGACTACATTGTGCTAGACGAGGCTAATATCTCATTTGAACTCACGCCGGAGGTGATAAAACTCATCTGCCACAGAAATTACGGCATCGGCTCGGATGGGATACTGCTTCTGACCCCATCGGAAAGGGCCGATTTCGGTCTCAGAATCCTAAACCCTGACGGGAGCGAGGCGGAGAAAAGCGGAAACGGGCTTCGGATATTCGCGAAATTCCTGTACGAGCATTGGTACACTAAAAAAAGCTCCTTCACCATTGACACGCTCTCAGGGGTGGTGTCTGCGGAGCTGGAAAGCAGAGACGGCAGGGTGTCGTTTGTTACCGTTGAGATGGGCGAGGCGACCTTTAGGAGCAGGCTCATTCCCGTCGAGGGCGACGACAGAGAGGTCATCGGCGAGGAAATACGCATAAACGGCGAGATACTGAGATTCACGGCGGTCTCGGTTGGCAATCCCCACTGCGTGGTGTTCGCCGAGGAGCTAGACGAGGCATACACGAAAAAACTGGGGCCCAAAATTGAAAATCACCGCATTTTCCCCAACCGCACCAACGTGCAGTTTGCTAAGGTCGTCTCCAGAGATAGAGTAGAGATTCTCATTTGGGAGCGCGGCGCGGGCTGGACTCTCGCCTCAGGGAGCAGTTCGTGCGCTGTTGCGGCGGCTTGCGTGAGAAACAACCTAACGGACAGGTATTTGACCGTCGCCATGCCCGGAGGGGAGCTTCAAATTGAGGTGAGAAACGATTGGACTCTCAAGATGCGGGGCGAGGTCGAGGGAGTCGCCGAAGGCTCCATCTCCAAAGACCTGCTGGAGAGAATCAATAAAATCTCACCCCCAGAGTCATGATTCAATACTGCGCCCAGCCACAGAACGCGGGGGTAGCGGCCGGGCGAAGCCAGTTAATGCAAATGGAAACAAAAGTAACGAGTTTCTAGTTTCTAGTTTTGAGACTAAAAACTAAAAACCAGTTACTAGAAACCGCTTTTAGATTCTCTCGCGCTGAAAAATTGTGTTTAATTCACGGGCTTGCGATTTTGGAGAATGATATTGAAACTATCGGCGGCGCTTAAAGTCTCATACGGCGCATTGAAGAAAAATAAAATCCGCTCGGCTCTCACGACGCTTGGCATTATTATCGGAGTCGCCGCCGTTATCGCCTTGGTGTCCCTCACGCAGGGGGCGAAAAATCTCATCGAAGAACAGCTCACGAGCCTCGGCGGAAAATCCCTCATCGTAAATTCTGGCAGAAGAGCTGGAAGCGGCGTAACCGCCTCAGGGGGCGGCTCTCAAACCCTCACCGCCGCAGACGCCGATGCCATAAGGGGGCTGAGTTTCGTAACGCGCGTCTCGCCGATAGTTGACACGACTGGTCAGGTGGTCTGGGGAAACCGCAACTGGTTTACCGCGCTCATCGGCTCGTCCCCCGATTTCATCCACATCAACGACTGGTTTCCAGAACGGGGAAATTTCTTCACCGAAGAGGACGTTGCAAACTCCGAGCGTGTATGCGTGCTAGGCAAAACCGTAGCCCTAAGCCTCTTCGGCGCTCAAAATCCCGTGGGCGAGACCGTGAGAATCGGGAGCAACTCGTTCCGCGTTATAGGCGTCATGGCGTCTATCGGGCAGACACCCGGAGGCAAAGACCAGGACGATATTATCCTCATCCCCTATACGACGGCGCAGAAGAGAATCATCGGCGTCTCCAGCGTAGAGAACATATCCCTCTCCGTGAGAACACCCGAAGACATCCCCTTTGCCGAGAGCCAAATCAATATGCTCCTCAGAGAACGGCATCAAATCCGCCCCGGCGAGGAAAACGATTTCTTCGTAAAAAGCCAGCTCAATATCATCGAGCGCATATTCACTATATCGAAAATCATGACTATTCTCCTAGGGAGCATCGCCTCAATTTCGCTCATCGTGGGCGGCATCGGAATAATGAACATAATGCTCGTCTCGGTTACGGAGCGCACAAAGGAAATCGGCATCAGAATGGCAGTAGGGGCGAAGGAGCGGGATATTATGCTCCAGTTCCTGATTGAAGCCGTCGCTCTTTCACTAGCCGGCGGGCTGATTGGAACGGGCGTGGGGATAGCGGCATCGAAGGCGTCTTCGTTTTTTACGAGCTGGCCCAGCCTGATTTCGCCATTGGCAATACTGCTCGCGTTCGGATTCGCCGGAGCGATAGGGGTTTTCTTCGGCATCTATCCGGCGAGGAAGGCATCGAAATTAGACCCGATAGAAGCCCTGAGATACGAATAGCCACAAACATAAGAGAAAAAACGAGTTTCTAGTTTCTAGTTTTGATACTAACCACAACGCGCCGCCTTTTCGGCAGGTTCAATCCCTAAAATTCCGTCCGCACAAAGCCCGCGCCGCCAATGCCAATATCCGGAAGGCTGTCGTCAGAAATATCGCCGAGATTCACCACGACGCTTCCGAATCCCGCTCCAGGAGCTGTGTCGCCCGCCAAGGGAAGGGATATATTCGCCTGAGCCGCGCTGAGAGCGGCTGGGAAATTAGGGCGTCCAAAAAACAGATACACGCGCGACATTCCCGGCGCTCCTACGGCAAAATCGGCGTTTGTAGGCTCGAAATCAACCAAAAAACCGCTGCTTACGGAATCTGACATAGTGTCCGGGTTAACGTCTGCGAGGATGGCGACCGATGTTCCAAACCCCCCGCCTGAGCCTGAAATCTGGGACAAGGGCGAGGGGCTAAGTCCCGTAGTTCTCGCTGCCTCGATTTCGGTTCCCGAATATATGAACACAGCCCCTGAGCCTGAGGGGTTTCCAACGATGAGTTCGTCCCTCTCGTTGCCGCTATTTGTGTCCACGTCGGGGTCGTCAAGGTCTGCGCCGCCGCCAATAGAGAACCCAAACTGAGACGCGCCCTGAATCACCACAACGCCCGATACGCCTGCGGATAGGTCCCTGCTTGCCAAATCCCCGCTTCCAAAAATCACATAGGCTCTGCCCGCCCCCGGCGCTCCGACTCCGAGTTCCTCCGTAGAGCCGCTGTCGAGGTTGCCCACTTGCCTCAGGGCAAATCCGAACATATCCCCCGCCGCTTCGCCTGAGAGAATCACCCTCGCTCCTGCGGCAGAGTTCGCCGAATTGAGGCTACTTGCGCGAAAAACATAAGCCTTCCCCCGCTGAGATAGGGCATTGGGCGCGCCCACGAGAAGCGCCCTGTTGCCGCCTATGACCCCCGTGCCATCCGAAACGGTAAAGCCGAAGCCGTCTCCCGCCGCCTCGCCCGTTATGATGACGTCGGCCTCATCTCCCGCAGTGAGATTTATGACAGGCACAAGGTCGCTACTCTCGCCCGTTATGATGAATACCGCGCCTGCTCCGCCGTTTGCCCCCGGTGCGCCTATGACGATTTCATCGGCGAAATCCCCCATAAAAGTCCCGATACCAGAGACAGACGCCCCGAACATATCAGCCGCGTTCCCTATAATTACGGCGTCGGGGGTATCGCCGGAGGCGACATCAAAAAAACGGTCTCCGTTCGCGCTCCCCGTGGCAAGGTCGTTGCGCCCGTAAAATACAAATACCCTGCCTAGACAGGGGTCGCCTATTAGGACATCGCTTATATCGTCGTCGTTGAAATCTCCTCCGCCAATGGAGCGTCCGAAGCAGCTGCCGCCTGCCGAGCTGGCAAATTGGGCGAACACAAGGGGGGTTGAAACCTCCACTACGTTAGACGGGCTGGACTCGTTTCCGACCTCGTCGCGGGCGATGATTGCGGCGAAAAATCTCCTTGCGCCGGTTATGTCAATCCTCGGAAAAAGAAACGTCTCAATAGAGCCGGCGGCACTGGGTTCCGGCTCGTCTTCGACTTGAGTGGCGTCGTCGAAATTGCTCTGAACGGCTTGCTGAATAGAGGCGAGCGACGCTCCGGCTAGAGAGGGAACGCCGAGAATGGCGGCAACTTCAGAATCCTCGAAGTAGCGAACGTCGTAAATGCGAACGATGCCCGAATTTCCGTCGTCGCCCGTGGCTGTCCATCCGAGAAGGCGTCCGAAGGCTGAGGTGAAGTTGGCGATGGCCGCGGGGTCGCTGTCGTCGCCGACTCTAATTCCGCCGCCTCCGCCGCCGCACGAGATGACGAGCGCGAGATGTAGAAAGAGGATTAAAGCTACTGCCGAGCTGGTGATTGTTTTCATATAAAGCCCCGAAATTTTTAGAATTCTATGAATTCTACTGGAATATAGGGGATATTCAAATAAGAAATCACCTCAGAGCGGGGCGCGCGCTTCTATTGAGCCTCTCTTACCCAATACTGATTCATCGTTTACACTCATGGGGCTATGATAGTGCGCCTCAATAAATTTCTGTCCATGTGCGGAATTTGCTCTCGAAGGAGGGCTGACGAACTGATTGCCGAGGGAAGGGTCAGGGTAAATGGAGTCGTCGCAGAGGAGTTGGGACGGAGAGTGGACACCGAAGCCGACAGCGTGCAGGTCGGGGGCAGAGTCGTAAAATCCGAGGCGAAAAGATATGTGGCTCTATACAAACCCCGGCTCTACATCACGGCTCTGGGCGAAGGGGAGGACGATAAAAAAACCATCGAGGAGTTAATTCGCGGCATTGATGAGCGCGTCTATCCCGTCGGGAGGCTCGATTACGACTCCGAAGGGCTATTAATCCTCACAAATGACGGCGAGCTTGCCAATAAAATCCATCATCCGAGCTTCGGGGTGTCAAAGGTCTATATCGCCAAACTCAACGAGACGCTATCGGATGAGGCTATGAAATCCATGCTTGAGGGAGCAGAATTAGAAGACGGATTCGCCAAGCCCGATTGGGTGCGCACTATTAACCGCGGGGGGCAGAGCGCCTCTGCCGTCGAGATAGCGTTTCACGATGGGAGGAATCATCTCGTAAAGAGATTTTTCGAGCAGTTCGGGCATCGCGTAATGAGGCTCAAGAGAGTGGCTATAGGCAACATAAAGCTCGGCAGGATGCAAAGGGGCGAGTGGCGGGACATATCCGAAGAAGAGCTAAAAACCCTAAAAGCTCTGCTCAAGCCCAGGGGTAAATCCCCCTCAAGAGGGGCTGAGTAACACTGATGAGCTTTGATATTTTGCTCTTTTTAAAGGGTTTTATTGCCGGCATAGTTATTGCCACTCCCGTAGGGCCAGTGGCGGCTCTATGCGTTCAGCGCACCCTAATTGAGGGGAAAATTTACGGCTTAATATCGGGATTAGGCGCGGCGGCGGCAGATGCGGCTTGCGGCGTTATTGTCGTTTATGGGTTTTCATTCATCGTGGACGCGGCGGCGCAGTACGAGCCTTGGTTTCGCATTGCCGGAGGATTGGCTCTGATTTACATCGGCGCGAGGATTTTTATATCAAATCCGATAGACGGGGCGGCGGCGGCGCGAAACGGAGGCGCATGGAGCGGTTTCCTATCCGCATTCGCCCTGACTCTCACAAATCCGCTAACAGCCGTGTCGCTCGCGGTAATACTCACAGGACTCGGGGCGCTGGAAGATGAGCCGAGCTATGTATCCTCGATGATTGTGGCTTCGGGGGTGTTCACAGGCTCGGCGGTTTTGTGGTTCGCGCTGTGCAGCCTTATTTTTCTATTCCGCGAAAAATTCACCCGAAGCAAATTTATATGGCTCAACAGAATCACAGGCTCAGCTATATTGATTTTCGGGTTGTTTGCCCTGTCCGGCTGGGTAGCGCTGAGCGGATAACAGGCTCTGCGGGGTAATTTTTACTGCAGATTTGTCTCTTCGGGTTGATAGAAGCTCGGCGGAATGGGCGATGCGTGGTGAATTGTCATGAGCCAGTCCCCGCCGGCGCGCCGCTCGAAAATGTTTGTGGATTGAGAGATATTTACGGCTACGGGGTCTCTTTTAATATAGGTTATCTGCTGGACACACGTAACCCACGCCACGTCCCCCCTGACCTCCGCCGAGACGTTCAGAAGTTTAATATCGAGCTGGTCTTCGGGGTCAAAAACATTTTCCCAACTCTGCCTGATAGCCTCCCAGCCTTGGAGCATTATCCACCCCGGATGTACGCATCCAGCCGTATGGTCTTTGACCCACACCCGCTCCATTAGGGCTAAATCCCTCGCGGCAAGGGCTTTATAAAAGCTCTGGTTAACCTCCAGCACGGCTTCGTAGTCCGAGTTCTGCGCCATCATCATGAAATTGACCCCTCGATTTAAGTTGGCAAAAGCGGGTTTATTCTATACGCCTAGAGCGCGGTTAACAAGAATTGCCGCGAACAAAAGGAAAAGCCTCGATTCCAGCCGCGCCCATACCCTTTAGATGCCGTTTGTTATGAAACCGCTTGATGAAATTATGATAAAAGTATTCGGTCTTATGCCTCAAATGTCTCGCTCCAGCGATTATTCTGACTTGTTCCAACAATTTTGGCTTGTTTTCCATAAATTGCTCTTGCGAAACTCCCGAAAATAATTTACCCTCACCCTGGCTGTTAGGATTATTACCCCGGATCATCTCAGATAATACATAAAATTCGGTGATTAGAAGGAATGGTTCCGCTCAACTGAACCGTTAGCTAAAAAGACAAACCGCTCGCACAATGACCAAATTTATCGCTAGACTGAGACCATTCCAATTGCTTGCGCTGGGGTTCCTTTCGTACGTCATCATTGGCGCACTTTTGCTCTCCTTACCGTTTTCTCGGGCGGCCCCTGTGAAGTTTGTGGATAATGTGTTCAACGTGACTTCTGCCATGTCCACCACAGGATTAGCGACTGTGAGTGTCGCTGATTCCTATACGTTTTTTGGGGAGCTTGTGTTGTTGATCCTGTTTCAACTCGGCGGGATCGGCTACATGACAGTTACTTCATTCATTATTCTTTCTCGTGGGCAGACACTTTCGGCAACCAGAATCAAAGTATTGACAGCGGAGTTTACCCTTCCGGAAGGGTTTCAGATCACGCAGTTTGTAAAACATATTATAGTTTTTACTGTATTGATTGAAGCGATAGGGACGACGTTACTCTTCTTTGAGTTCCGCGCCGCCGGCGTTAAAGATACACTCTGGTCGGCTGTGTTTCACTCGGTCTCGGCATTTGCCACAGCGGGATTTAGTTTGAACAATAACAGTTTAGAGGACTTTAGAGGTAATGGCATCGTGAATGTTACTGTGGCTCTTCTTTGTTATCTGGGCGCAATCGGCTTTATTGTTTTACAGGATGCCTTCCTTGCTGTGCGCCACCGTGAGTATCGTATTACTTTTACGTCCAAAGTCATTTTGGGCATTACGGTGGCCATTTTCTTTGCTCTGACACCCCTTTTTTATTTGGTAGAGCCTGCGCTCGTGGGTCTTCCGACTTTTGAACGATTACTTGCCGCTGCATTTCAAGTAATGACGGCTTCCAGCACGGCAGGATTTAACACCATTCCGATTGGACAGCTTTCAGCTGCCTCGCTTAGCTTGATCATCGGGGCAATGATCATCGGGGCTTCACCGAGTGGAACGGGAGGTGGGATTAAGACCACTTCGATTTCAGCCTTTGGCGGCATCCTTGTCTCCACCCTTAAAGGAAACAAGGTTATCACGTTTTTTGGTCACGAGGTGCCGATGTTTCGCTTGATGACCGCGATTTCTGCCACGGCACTTTATATTATTGTCTTGCAGATCGGAGTATTTTTGCTGACCCTGACAGAGCAGCAGGACTCTCTAAAATTGATGTTTGAAGCGGCATCTGCATTAGGAACGGTGGGGTTGAGCATGGGCATTACTGGCGAGCTATCTCATCTTGGAAAATGGATCGTGATCACGCTTATGTTCATGGGACGCGTTGGTCCACTCACTATAGGATTGGCTCTGTTTCACAGCCCGAAAGATGCGGATAACCACCAAAAATCCGATCTGGCTACGTGAAGAAAAAACAAGACAGCTTGGACGTTAGACGAACAGGCCGATCGAGCGGAGATGCTGGGGATGACGTTGATGCGCAAGGTCAGGACGCAGTCGTGGGCAAAGTCCGCACGGCCAGGGCTTTCACAGGCAGAGGCGGTATGAATACGTTGCGACGGTTCGTGTGGGCAGGATGGCTGGTGCCGGCGACATTCAGGGAAACAAGGAACTCGAAAAGAAGGCGAAGAACCGAACTGCGGAATTGGGCGGGGATACTGTCTTAATTCAACCTGAGCAACAAGGTTGGGTGGGGAAAAGCATGGTGGCCGACGCATACAAGTGCAAACAGTAGCTCTCAGCTTGCCGTGTAACAAAGCGTTGCAGTTGACAGCGCTTCGCCGCGCGCCTTAGCATAGTCGTTGGGCAGATTCTCGTTGCGCTTTAACAATTCGGAAATTTAACTGAACAAATGCTACAATTACTTTGCTTGAGGTCAATTTATGATAACGATTACTTTTCCAGACCACGATACTGAAAAACGCGCATTAGGATTTTTGCTAGGGCGTTTCTCCGGACGCGTCTTAAAATCTGGCGAGCATCTTATTCCCGAAGCCGCGCTTGAGGCTTTAGCAAATCAAAACATTCCTTTTACAGTTCAAGGCAAATCAACTTATGAACAACAAATTGCGGCGGTTCGAGATACTACTCCCGTTAGAATTTAACGACGGGCGCGAAGTGCCGCCTGATTGATTAGCCGAAGCTGTTTTGGAGATTGTCAAAAAGTTTGACGCGGCGAGTTATGAAACGCAAAAAGTCGAAGGACATTGGCGACATCAATGCGTTTTGTATCGGGACAACTTAGTGAAAATTGTCATTGACACAACGGATGAAGAGGCAAACCGCAAGTGGATGCGCGAGTATAAAGCGCGTTGGAAGGAAAAGCTGGAGCAACTTGAATTATGGCTCGTCAGTTACACTGTTGACGTAGATTAAAACGCTTCTCTGATGCCACATTTATCCAATAATTCAATGGACGTGAGGGCAAACGGCGGCTTTGTTATCGCGTTGTGTGGTTTCCCTAAACTTGCGGGCGGGCGGTTTCGCTCCCCGGCATCTCCGCCGTTCGATGCTTCGTGGTGTATAACATCGGCTTCAAGTAAAATAGCATTTGGTTTTTATTTTCTTATTAATTATTGAAAAATGTATCATTCAAAACTTCGCACACTTCGAGAACTGGCTGAAAATCTGTCAGAAGTTCTTGCAAATGAAAAAACAAATGAACGAGATGAGCAATACGTTAGCTTTTTAGACGAACAAGTTGAAAGGCTTAATGACGCGCTCGACAAAGCACAAATACCTGACGAATATAAAGTTGCTATTGTCGGACAGTTCAAAGTTGGAAAGTCTTCTTTTGTTAATGTTTTGCTCAATGTCAAAAATCTTGCGTCGGTCAATACCAACCCAGAAACTGCCGCCATTACGATTTTTCATTATGACGAAAAGGCTTTTGCAAAAGTGCATATGACCGACAAAAACGAATGGGACTCGATTGCAGAACCATACAAAGAAAATCCGAATTATTCAGATGATTCCCGATACGGCCAAATCTTCAAACTCGAAAAATCAGGCGATTTGGCGAAAGAACACAAAGTAACTTTGTCGGAATTGGAAGGAAAATACATTTCATCACCCGCATACGTTCAGCAAATTGAATGTGAAGATTGGAGTGCATCAAAATCGCAAACCACATTTGTAAAGGAAATCAAAAAGTTTATGTCAAGACGCAACCCTGTTCATTATTTGGTTGACCGTCTTGAAGTCAATGTTCCCGCTACGCTTTTGCAAGATGGTATTGAACTGATTGACACTCCCGGACTTAATGATACCGACCGCTATCGTGTTCGTTTGACCGAAGAATTAGTCAAAGACGTAGATGTAATTTTGTATTTGACCGAATCGGGAAAGTCTTATGCACAATCCGATAAGGATTTTATCGTTACACAACTCAGACGCGGTAAAATCAAACATCTTCTTATTGTTGTAACAAAGTGCGATTTAACTTTTGAGGCGGCTAAGAAAGATGCCGAAGAAAGCGACGATGAGCCGCCGACATTTGAAGAACATTTAGCGACCGAAGAAAAGCGAATTCGTGAGCAAATCAAAAATACTTTGAATGAATTGTTGGATGAAACCAAAGACGACGAAAAGGGTTATTTCTTTATTGAGCAGTTAGACGAAGTTGGAATTAGTTTTATTTCAGCGAATTGGTATAAAGAAGAAAATCCTAATAGTGGAATCAGTGAATTACGTGAAAGGCTAAAAGAGATGCTGACCCAAAGCCAGCGCATCACCAATGCAAAAGTTATTTTAGAGCGAGTCTTGAATGACGTTCTTGATAAGACTAGAACAAACATTCAAGCGCGTTTAGAAATTACTAAATCAACTTTTGACGCTAAACGAGTTCGCCAACAACTTGAAAATATTAAGGCGGAACTCGATGACAAATTTGATTCTTTTCAGGACTTTGCTGAAAAAAAAGCGAACTTGCTCGCTAAAAAAAACTCTGCTGATTCGGAACTTACCGAATCGAAAATAGAAAATATTGTAAGCAGTGCAAAATCTGTTATTGAAGATTACAAAACCGGAGACATTGTAAAGCATTGGAGAACTCGCCGAGTTGGACGTTGGCTCTACCTGTATGACGTGCAGGAAAAAATTGCCAATAAAATTTTTATCCATGTTCATAGCCTTTTAAAAAGATACGTGGAAAGGTTTCGAGAATTTACGGACGACCTAAAATCTGAAATGGGAAATCTGCAAAAAGTTATTGCTGAAATTGAGCAAAGTAATCATTTGGAAGATGAAGAACAATCACTCGACCTAATCGAAAATTTTGACAGAAGATATGCAGTTCAAGAAGATGACTTGCTTGAGTTTATAAATTCTCAAGAACAAAAAATATCGGAACGTCTTGAATCTTTTATCTCTCACGAAGTAGAAGACAAAATAGAAGAAGCGCGAACTAATGTTTCAGCCGTTCTCGGCACAGGAACCACTTGGAGGCAAGATGAACAGGTGATAAAGTTTTATTCTTTTTTCAAAGACGCTATTGGCACAGAGTTAAATAAGTTTCTGACGCAGCAAGTCAAAAATTTAGCAAACTCCCTTGAGAAAAAAGCAAAACAAATTTACCCGGAATTGAAACTCGACCTTGATAACATCTTGGAGATTAGGCTTAAAGCAATCGAAAGCGGTTTACTTGAGTTAAATCAAAATGAAAAAGAAACTTTGGAAAAACGCTTGAAACACTTTTCAACGAGTCTTAAAAGAATCGAGAAATCATTTCAATTAGAAATTGTGTGATAATAAAGGGAATCAGAACAACTCAATAGACGTGAGGGCGAAACAGCTACTTTGTTATCACGTTGTCCGTTAAACTCGAAGCTGTGCGTAGGCGGTTTCGCTCCCCGGTATCTCCGCCGTTCGATGCTTCGTGATTGAAACGACGATATTTGCTCTTTGACACATTTAAATTTTAGTGCGCGTCTGTGTCGAATCACGGATTTTCGTGCTAGGATTTATTTGAGGTATAAAATGTTACGAGATATCAAAATTATCGTCGAAAAACATTCTGACGGTTACGTTGCTTATCCGCTTGGCTTGAAAGGCGCAGTTATTGGCGCAGGCGACACTTATGAAGAAGCACTTTCGGACGTTAAATCAGCCATCCGTTTTCATATCGAAACTTTCGGCGCGGAGGTTTTGAACACTGACGAGCAAGCGCTTGAGGCGTTCGTGGCAGAAGCGGAAATTTTGGCATAATGGCGAAGTTTCCCATTGACGCGCCAAAGGCAAGGGTGCTACGAGCGTTGGCATCGTTGGGTTTTGAGGTTGTTCGTGAGCGCGAACATATTTCTTTGGCACGAAACAACTCGGACGGAACGCAAACGCCTTTGACGATACCAAACCACGCTAAACTAAAAAGTTCAACCCTGCGCGGAATTTGCACACAGGCTGGAATCGCCCGCGACGAGTTTTTAAAAGCATATAAGCAAAGTTAGAAAAAGGTTTCTGAAAACAAAAACGCATCGAACGACTCAATAAACGTGAGGGCGAAACAGTGGCTTTGTTATCAGCGTCTTTGGTGAACTCAGGGTTCCGGGGCTGCGGTTTCGCTCCCCGGCATCTCCGCCGTTGGGCGGCTTCTGCTAGCCACTTTTAATTACTTAGTCCACTAAGGAGGTTTTATATGAAGTGTCGTTTTATGAGCTTAGCTGTTGCAATACTTGTTGTTGCTACGGGATGTGTTTCAAATAAGGCTATTCAAACTGTCCAAGCTGGCGACGATGCCAAGCCATGTTCAGAGCTCAAAGCTGAACTGACCCAACTGGGCGTTAAATTTGATTATGCAAAAGGCGACTCTGGCATTACAGGTAAGAATGTCGGTGCGGCGGTTCTCTTTTGGCCTGCCATTATCGTGAATGAATTTAGGGCAAGCAAAAACCAAGACTCAATTGATAAAAGGCTTACTCATCTAACTACCATCTATAACAGTAAATGCACTGGTGGCTCGGAAGATGGCAAGCTGACAGAGAGACTGCGTGAATTAAAAGATCTGCATGATGAAGATCTGATTGGAGACGAAGAGTACGAAAAGTCGCGTAAACGCGCACTTGAACAACTGTAATGGAAGGTTGTCCGCACATAACACGTCGCTCAAATCGCAGGCTTCGCGTTACGGCGTATGCAGTTGGCAGAAACACGGAAAGTATCAACAATTAAAACAGGAGAGCGTAAAAATGAAAATGTATAAATGGGCTGTAGCTGCCCTTCTCTTATTATTCGCTGGAAATGCCGCGGCAGCGGACTCGTCATGCAATCCAATTCTTGCGGCAGACGAGGCGAGAATTAAATTACCGGCATGGCACACTATATTGGTTGACTCTGACTCTGACGGTGTGCGTATAGAAGTCATGAAAGTAGATGGGAAGTTTTTCCAGAACATCGGCGGCGAATGGATGGAATCGCCCATGAACTTTGACCAGGCAGTGCGCACCATGGTCGCCGCGGTTAGAAGCGGAGAAGTGAAATTGGAGTGTGCGTCGGCGGGCAGCGATATTGTTGACGGCATGCCGATGAGTGTCATAACCAGCAGAGTCGAAATAAAGGGCGCTCCTGCGGCTGACTCGAAACTCTACATAGGCAAATCGGACGGCCTCCTCTATAAGCAGGTTAGCGGCGCTGTCAGCGTAACTTATAAATACAAAGGGATATCCGCGCCAAAATTATGAGCTGGGCATAACATAATGCGTATCTATCTCGCTCTAGTCGGGGTTTTTCTACTCGCGGCTGGGTCGACGCTAATTGCGAAGAGGCTTCGGATGCCCAGAGCCTCATCCAGAGCCGTGGGTAAAATCACCTCCTATTTAGAGCGCGCCATCGAAGACGAAGGCCATCGGCGCAGTTTCTTTCCCGTCATTACGTTCCCCGCCCATGACGGTCAGATGTACACATTCACCGCCGCCGCAGGTTACGGCTCAAGAAAATACGCCGAGGGTCAGCCGGTTGCGGTTCTCTATGAGACCGCACAGCCACCGCGCGCATTCATCGAGAGCTTCCATCATTTATGAGCGGGACCGCTGGCGTTTGTGTTTCTCGGAGCTATCGCCGTTGGGGCGGCGGCGGGCATTCGGCAGTAGTTTCACCCAAATTTCAAATCCTCACCCCCCCCAGCCTATAAGTGAATCTCCCGCTGGCAATTTAAAATTATACTCAGATCATTGAGGAAGCGAGAGGGCGATGCCGCGATGATGATCGGAGGCACTTATAACGCGCCCTCAGATAAAAATCATATTGACTTGCTACGCCAAATTTAGTTTAATCTGAGGTTGTAAATTGCCCGTGTTTCGGGATATTAATACCAAGTGGAGGCGACGTTATGGGTAAAAAAACTATCACAGTTGACATTTTCCAGTGCGATTTTATTGATGATAAAGGCTCATGCTCTAACGAAGGGGAGCGTCCAGCAATAAAGCAATGCGCTATCTGCAAGAAGGATCTATGCAACCGGCACTACGAGACATTCAACATACAGAAACTCTCAGGGCCCACGGGGGCGAGCGGCACGCTGATTTACTTCTTCTGCTGGGATCACTCTCAGGAGTTCATCAATATGCTCGTGCAAACCCTCGGCGACACGAGACCCATAGCCTACGCGGGAATGGCTAAGTAGGCAGAGGGACTCCCCCGCTCGCCACCGCGCGAAGATGGGCTATTTATCTTTAGTTTGCGGCGGACGGGCGATTTGCTCCTCGGGTGTCATCCGACTCCAGAATTTTGGTCAGAGCGTCTGCCGCCTGCGTGCCTCGCATCTTTTTTTATTGGATTTCGATGGTTAGGATTCATTATGAGCAGAAAAAAAGAGGCGGAAAGCGGCAAATTCGAGGGATTTTTCAAATTAAGAAAAAAAGCCCCGAAGTCCGGCGCGCCCATTAAATCGAAAAAAGATAAAGCGCGGGAGCGACGGGTAAAGCCCAAAGACCTCATCAGAGACTCAGGGGATTAGCCAGCCCCCTCCCCGTAGAGGCCCCTATAGCCGGCTCATCTCCTATACATTGCCGCCTAAATTTGTTATCTTCATAGGCGGGGAACCCATGAAACTCGCCACGCGTAACATCGTAAAGGAAATTGAAAGGCGCGCAATTGAAGAGTGCAAAATTTCGGGGCTTATCCTGATGGAAAACGCAGGGCGAGCCGCCGCAAGTGCGCTACTCACTGAATTCCCCGCCGCAGGGCGCGTTGCCGTATTTGCGGGAGCGGGCAACAACGGAGGGGACGGCTTCGTCATAGCGCGCCATCTCATCAGCCGGGGACTCCACGTAACGACCTATCTCATCGGGGACGCCCATAAGTACAGCGGCGACGCCCTTTTGAATCTCGCCTCGCTTCGGAAAATTGGGGGCAGAGTGGTGGAACTTCACGGAGGGTTTGCCGCCTATACGGAAGCCGACGTAGCCGTTGACGCGCTCTTTGGAACGGGTCTGAGTAGAAACGCCGCAGGATTCGAGCGGGCAGTTATAGAATTTATAAACTCTCTTGCGTGTCCCAAAATCGCGGTTGACCTCCCCTCGGGGCTTGATGCGGACACAGGGCATCCGCTTGGAGCGGCGGTAAAGGCTGACATCACGGTAACGTTTATCCTCCCGAAATTGGGGCTTTCTATCTATCCGGGGACGGAGTACGCCGGAAGGGTCTATCTCGCCCATCTCACCACTCCCGAATTCCTCGAAGAGGGCATCCCCTACGAGTTGATTGATAGCCAGAAGGTCGGCGGGATTTTAAAACCGAGGCGGGCGGATACGCACAAAGGCGCTTACGGACACCTGTTCGTCATTGCAGGCTCAAGCGGCAAAACCGGAGCGGCGGCGCTGACGGCTACGGGCGCAATGCGAAGCGGAGCGGGACTCGTAACCCTCGGCGCTCCCGTCGGCATTCATCCGGTAATGGAGGCAAAGCTCACCGAGGCTATGACCGAGCCTCTGCCCGAAACCGCAGGCGGCGTGCTGGGAGGGATTTCTGTTGACTACGCCCTTGGGATACTCTCATCGAGAAAAACCGCCCTGGCGATTGGCCCGGGTATATCCACAACCCCAGACACGCGCGAATTCGTCTATGAAATTATACGAAAGTGCCCCGTGCCAATGGTCATTGACGCCGACGCCATCACTCTCATAGCCGAGAGCCCAGAAATCCTCAGAGAGGCAAAGGCCCCGGTAGCTCTGACCCCCCATCCGGGGGAGATGTCGCGGCTCACGGGCAGAAGCGCCGATGAGGTGCAGAGAGACCGCATCGGCGTTGCTAGGGATTTCTCGGCGATGTATAATGCTCACCTCGTTTTAAAGGGCGCAAGGACTATAGTTGCAACCCCGCAGGGAGAGATTTTCATCAACCCTACGGGGAATCCCGCTATGGCTTCCGGTGGAATGGGAGACGTGCTTGCGGGGGTTATTGGCGGGTTTTTGGCTCAGGGCTATAGCCCGAAGGACGCGTGCGTTGCCGGAGTTTTTATACACGGCTCGGCAGGGGACATGGCGGCGGACAGTATCGGGCGGGTCGGTATTACGGCGGGCGACGTCGCCTCGGCGATTCCCGCGGCAATGGGCGAGATTCTAGCGGGCGGGCGGCGCGTTTTCATCCGTGAAATTTACTAAGCGCGGGCATAAATTAAATATGGGGATTTCAAATTCGAGGGCTGAGGCTAGGGGAATCGGCGGCGGCGGGCAGAGGGCCGTCTGCGCGCTCCAAACCCGGACGGCTGAACAGAGCGCCCTAGTTGGCGAAATCATAGGGGCGTTGCTCAATGCCGGAGACGTTATCGCCCTGAGCGGGGGGCTCGGCGCGGGTAAAACCGTGATAGTCAAGGGAATTGCGCGCGGTCTGGGAATCGAGGACGAACCCAATAGCCCGACTTTCGTCATCATGAGCGGCTACGATGGGGGGAGGCTCCCTCTATACCATTTCGACTTGTACAGGCTCGCAGGGGTCGAGGAAATGGATGCCATCGGGTATGAGGATTTTTTCTACGGCGAAGGGGTCGCGGCAGTGGAATGGGCTGAGCGGGCAGTGGAGGCATTCCCGCCCCATACAATTGCAATAAGCGTCGAAATTCCTGAAGACGGGGCGGCGGATTTGCGCGAGATTAAAATCGAAGGAGATAGGAATTGGGTCTCATTGTTCAGAAATACGGCGGAACAAGCGTTGCCAACGTTGATAAGATAAGAGCCGTAGCCAATATTGTCATCAAAACTAAAGAGCGGGGAAACGGCGTAATAGCCGTCGTCTCGGCGATGGCAGGGGAAACCGACAAGCTCATCACACTCTCGCGCTCAATAATGGACCCGCCGGACGAGAGGGAGTTAGATGTTATCGCGTCAAGCGGCGAGCAGGTCTCATCGGGACTCCTTGCCATGACGCTCAAATCCCTCGGACACGACGCCATTTCGTTCCAAGGGCATCAGGTGCGCATCATGACCGACAACGCCTACTCAAAGGCGAGAATCCTCAAAATTGACGCCGAGAATATAATTAAAGCCATCGGCGCGGGGAAAATTGCCGTTATAGCCGGCTTCCAAGGGGTTGACGACGAGGGGAGCGTTACGACCCTTGGGCGAGGAGGCTCAGACCTCACGGCCGTAGCCCTTGCGGCAGTGCTTCGCGCCGACGCCTGCGAGCTTTATAAAGACGACGTTGACGGCATCTATACCACTGACCCAGGAATCTGTAGAAACGCTAAGAAAATAAAGAAAATTTCCTATGACGAGATGCTAGAGATGTCGAGCCTCGGCTCAAAGGTGCTTCAGGCTAGAGCAGTGGAGTTCGCAAAGAAATTTAACGTTCCCATACACGTGCGCCCTACGGGAAAACCGGACGCCGAAGGCACTTGGGTGGTTGAGGAGGAGCAGGCGATGAGAGAAATGGAAGAGGTTTTAATATCGGGCGTGAGCTACGATAAAAATCAGGCAAAAATTACGATAATGCAAGTCCCCGACCGCCCCGGAATTGCGGCGAATCTGTTCGCCCCTATAGGAGACGAGGGCATCGTGGTTGACATGATAGTGCAGAACGTGAGCGCCGAGGGTTTCACGGATATGACATTCACCGTGCCGAGGGCGGATTTCAAGAAGGCGTCCCGAATCACGGAGCAGTTGGCAAAGGAAATGGGGGCGAAGGGAGTCTCAACCAACGATAGAATTGCGATGGTCTCGCTCATCGGCGTGGGGATGAAAACGCATTCGGGGATAGCGTCTCGGATGTTCTCGGCTCTTGCAAGAGAGGGAATAAATATTATCATGATTAGCACGTCGGAGATAAAAGTGTCTTGCGTGATAGACGATAAATACGCGGAGCTTGCCGTGCGCACGCTTCACGACGCATTCGACTTGGGCAGGTGAGGGGATAATTTATCCTCAGCGTAGTGTTACCGAGGTTCGGAGAGAGAGACAATGAAAGCAAGAGAGGTCAAAATTTACGATGTAACCCTAAGGGACGGCACTCAGGGCGAGAATATATCGTTTTCAATTGCCGATAAACTGCGCATTGCCCATAAATTGGACGAGCTTGGCGTGCATTACATCGAGGGCGGATGGCCCGGCTCGAACGAGAGGGATGAGGGATTTTTCAAAGGGGCGAAGAAGTTGAAACTCGGCAGGGCGAGAATCTCCGCGTTTGGAAGCACTAGGCGCGCTGATAAAAATTGCAACGAGGACGGCAACATTCAAGCCCTTCTCGAGTCCGAAGCCCCGGTGGTTACTATCGTCGGCAAAAGCTGGGATTTTCATGTCAAAGAGGCGCTCAAAATTTCCTACGAGGAGAACCTTGAGCTTATTGGAGACTCCGTTTCATACCTCAAAGAGAGGGTTGACGAGGTCTTTTTTGACGCCGAGCATTTCTTCGACGGCTATAAGAAAAACCCCGGCTACGCGGTGTCCGCCATTAAAGCCGCTCTCGAAGGCGGGGCTGACGCCTTAGTGCTTTGCGACACCAACGGCGGCGCTCTCCCTTGGGAAATTGAAGAAATCATAAATGACGTAAATCTGAAGCTCGGCAATCCCCCGCTCGGCATCCACACCCATAACGACGGAGAGCTTGGGGTCGCTAACACGCTCTACGCCGTAAGATGCGGCGTGAATCAGGTGCAGGGGACGATAAACGGCTACGGCGAGCGATGCGGAAACGCCAATTTATGCTCCATAATTCCGAACCTCAAGCTCAAGCTGGGAATAAACTGTCTTGCCGACGACGAGCTTAAGAAATTATATGACGTATCCCACTTCATCCACGAGCTTACGAATCTGCCTCCGATAAAAAAATCGCCCTTCGTAGGCGAGAGCGCGTTCGCGCACAAAGGCGGGCTTCACGTGAGCGCGGTGATGAGAAAAGCCGAGACCTACGAACACATAAACCCCGAAATTTTGGGCAGCAAGAGGCGAATTCTCATCTCAGACCTCTCGGGCAGAAGCAACATCCTATACAAAGCCAAAGAGCTTGGAATTGAGCTTGAGCCTAACGACAAGAGGGTGCAAAAAATACTCGCCGAGCTTAAGAAACTGGAGAACGAGGGCTACGAATTTGAGGGTGCGGACGCGTCCTTCGAGCTTCTCATAAGAAAGACCCTAGGGCAGTACAAGCGACACTTTGAACTCAAAGGGGCGAGGATTATAGTCGAGAAGCACAGAGACGACGAAGAGCCGCTCTCAGAGGCGACGGTCATCGTGCAGGTTGACGGAGTGGTCGAGCATACGGCGGCTATAGGCAATGGGCCCGTCAACGCCCTCGATAACGCCCTGAGGAAGGCGCTTGAGAAATTCTACCCGGCTCTGAGGGAGATAAAGCTCAAGGACTACAGAGTCAGGGTCGTCTCCACAGGGAATGGGACGGATGCCGTCGTGAGGGTGTTGATTGAATCCGGCGACGGAGACAGCAATTGGAGCACCGTCGGGGTGTCGGAGAACATTGTCGAGGCGAGTTGGAAAGCGCTCGTCGATGGGATTGACTATAAACTGCTCAAGGACGAGGCGAGGCGCGCGGCTAAGGCGGATGGCTGATATTTACGCCAGAAATTTGTGCAATTCGGGGCGCTTGCCGCATATATTGACATAGGGGCGGGAGCCGCAAATGCCATCTCCGCCGTCAGAGCGGTAAATTGGCCGCCCCGCCAATAAATGTAATCAGCGCGGGAAGTTATAGAACTATCACTCTGTGCGCCGTCCTGGCATCACTAATTAATAAGAAATCTCGCCCTTATATCCAAGTTTGCCGCCCGTTTACCGGAATGTTACACTGGGGCTTATGGAAACCATGAGTCAGATAAAATCCAAGATTGCGCCTATGAGAGATGGGCTAAACAAGAAATATCATGTCAAGAGCATTGCCATTTTCGGCTCATTTGCCAGGAATGAGCAGAATGAAAATAGCGATGTTGATATATTGGTGGAATTCTCGCAATCCTTAGGCGTTGAGTTTATAGACCTAGCGGACGAGCTAGAGAAGGTGTTAAACCGCAAAGTGGATTTGGTTTCAAAAAAGGGTATCAAGGAAAAATATCTAAAGCTCATTGAGCCGGAGCTTAGCTATGTCTGGGCGAATTGTGCATGATTATTTCGGGATTGATTACGAAATTGTCTGGAATATTATTGAGCAAACCCTGCCTATATTTGAGCGGCAAATTCGCAGTATCATAAACGAGACATAAGTAATAAATCAGCCCACAGCTCAGTCGAGAAATCTCGCCTTTATATCCGCCCCCGGCATCAGGCACGCCTCAGCCCTTCCAAACCACTTGTATCTCCTGCGCGCAATGAAGCTGTAAATTGCATCCCGCCCCGGCTTCGGCAGCGCAAGAGAAGCCCCCGACAGCCTCCAAAAACCGCCGAGCCTCCTCGCCACTCTAATCGCGGCGTCCGATTTTGAATAATAATTATCTCCCTCGACGAGAATAAACGACGATAAATCATCCACGGGGAGATTAAAGCGGGCCAGAATCCTCTGCCCAGCCTCTGACTGAAGCGAGGCGAACTTAAACGCCCCGGCTCTGTCCCTCTTTATGATGAACTGCACGGAAGCGGCGCAGAGGTTGCACACGCCGTCAAATAGTATTATCGGATGGCTCGCTCCATCTGTCATAGGTTTCGACAAGCTCCCTCAGCCTCTCAGTAATCGAGCGGGTTATTTGATGCGGCAGAAATCTCCACTCCCAATTGCCCCTAACCGTCGCCGGAAGGTTCATCCTCGACGAGCCTCCGAGTCCAAGAATGTCCTGCATCGGAACTATCGCGTAATCGGCTACGGAAGCCATAGCGAGCCGGATAAACTCCCAATGCGCGCTCTCCGCCGCCGCCCGGCTTCGGGAGTATATACAAAACCGCCCCCTCTCTTCAGGGGTTGATTCGGACTCCCACCAGCCTCGCACGGTGTTGTTATCATGAGTGCCGGTATAGACGGCGCAGTTCTTAGAGTAGTGGTGTGGGAGATAGGGGCTTCGCGGGAAATCCCCTCCGAAGCCGAATATGAGGAGCTTCATCGTCGGAAAGCGAAATTCCTCTATGATCTCGACGACGTCGGGCGTGATGACTCCGAGGTCTTCGGCAATTATGGCAGGCGACCCGAAACGCGCCGCAAGAGCGTCGAAGAAATCCCGCGCCGGGGCTTCCCGCCATCTGCCGGCAATGGCGGTCTCCTCCTCAGCCGGAATCTCCCAATAGCCGACAAACCCTCTGAAATGGTCGAGGCGCACAATGTCAAACAGCCCAAAATTATGCCCCATCCGCCTCATCCACCACTCGTATCCGCCCCCGCGGAGCGCGTCCCAACGATATACCGGATTGCCCCACCTTTGGCCCGTTTTACTGAAGTAATCAGGAGGCACTCCGGCAACGGTTACGGGACGGCCCGCCTCGTCGAGGTTAAAGATGCCGGGACTCGCCCAAACATCCGCGCTGTCCCCTCCGACGTATATCGGCACATCGCCCACGATTTTGACTCCGCGATTATTACAATAGCTCCTGAGCGCACCCCACTGGCTAAAAAAAAGGTACTGGAGGAATTTCTCCATCCGAATCTCGGCGCGGTATCTGCCCGACAGTTCTCGGATGGTGTCCGGCGCTCTATCTCGAATATCTGCGTCCCACTCGCTCCAGGCGGTCTGAAATCGCCGCTTTAGAACGGCAAACAGGGCGTAGTCATCAAGCCAAAAGGAATTCTCAAGGCAGAATTGCTCGAAGTCGGGGGGTGCGGCGGTCGCCTCAAAATTTTCGTAAGCCCTCTGAAAAAGCCGGAGCTTATATCGCGCCGCCCCCTCGTAATCCGCTCTATCCGAGGGAAAGCCGGGAATCGGGTGAATGTCAGCCTTGCTCAGAAATCCTGCCTCGATGAGCAAATCCGGGCTGATGAGAAGCGGGTTTCCGGCGAAAGCCGAGGGACTGCTGTAGGGGGAGTTGCCAAACACGGGCGATGTTACGTTGAGCGGGAGAATCTGCCAGAGGGTCTGCTTCGATTCGGCAAGGAAATCCACGAACCGGCGCGCTCCCATGCCGAAATCTCCGACGCCGTAGGGAGAAGGCACAGAGGTTATGTGAAGCAGTATTCCGCTTGCTCGTTTGCTCATGGTTTTTGCCTCTTTGAACTTGGCATAGCTTAATCGAAACCGCCCGAATTACGCGCCGCCCCCTAGCCTTCAGTGCGAATGTTGAGCCTGCGCCCGATGGAAGCAAAGCGCTTGACCCACGCCGCCGCGCCCCTGTCTCCCCACTCGGCTCGGCTCTTTATATCGAAATACCTGCCGCGCATAATATCATAATACGCGTTCTGGGATTTCCAAAGGCGGATTTGAATCGGCAGGGAGGCGACGGCTTCGAGGAGAGAGTCCGCCCCCTCAAGCGCCCGCAAATCAGAGGGCTTCTTTGCAATTTCATCGAATATTGCCTCTAGCTTCTGCTCGATTGCGGCGTTAAGCGGGGGGTATTCGAGAGCTACCCCCTCGGATTTAGCCTCGCCGGCAAGGGATTTTATTAGCTCGACACCCGCCGACTCAATGACAGGGGCAGAGAAAACTCGCAGAAGGTCGCGGCTTATCACAAACTCTGCCGCCGCGCGCAGTTCCGGCGGCGCAGAGCGTCCAAGCCCCGCGAGAGTGCGCATAAAAGAGCCAAAGCGCGAGTGAATCTGCCGAAACACAGGCTCGGATTCGGACTCTGCGGCTTCCATAAGGGAACTCAGCGCCGCCCTTTGGTCGTCCATGAGGAGCGAGTCGAGAGTAAACCCCGAGCCGCCAAAAATAACGCCGAAAAGCCCAAGGACGCCCGCAAAATCCCCGCTCTCGAAAGCCTCGATGATGTTCCCCTCCGCTTCCGGCGCGCTGGCGCGGCAGGCCCCGGCGCTTATGGAATTTCCCCGAATCGCCGCCGCATAGAAAAGCGCATCTGATTCGCGGGTGATTTCCGATGCCACCCTCGCCCGCCCAAGGACTAGCCTCGCCCCGCCCTGCCCAAACGTATTTTCATACTCCCGCTCTATCTCATGGGAATAAACTCTCGCCGTTGCCGATTCAAACAGCCGCCGCGCGGCGAAGTGGGCGGCGATTTTCTCGCGGCTGACTGCGGCTGGTTTTACGAATTTTTGGTATATTTCCCTGCCGTCGCGGTGTTCGGGGATGTTGCTCTTTGCCTCCCCCAGAAGCCCGATAAAACGCTCCTCGATTGGGACGGCGAATAGGTCTTCGGCAAGCTCGACGGCTCTTGCGGCGTATTGAATTATCTGCGCCGTCTCGATGCCCGAGAGTTCATCGAAGAACCAGCCGCAGCTCGTAAACATGAGCATCGCATGCCGCTGAAGCTCAAGGAGTTTGAGTGCGCGGATTTTCTCCTCAGCGCCGAGCTCGCGGCAGGCATGGCGACTCAGGAATCGCTCGACGTTCTCATGAGCGCGGTTTCCCACAACAGAAATATAGTCGTTTCTTGCCGCCCACGAGTCTCTCAGCAACTCCCCCGCGCCCTCCTCGTAAAGCGCGCAGATTTCGTCCCTTAGCCAGTCGAGAGCCTCTCTCAGCGGCGTCCTCCAGAGCTGATTCCAAAGGGGTCTTCCGCCGGAGTTACAGCCGCAGTCCGCCCTCCAGCGTTCAATCCCGTGATGGCAACTCCACGAACTGCCGTCAAATATTCGGGCTTCGTGGGCTGGGGGGTTCATCTCCAAAAACTCGCCGTAATTCGTAATGCGCGCAAGCCCCTTGGATTCGATGTGCCGCGCGGCGTAGGCAAGTCCCATATCGCCCCGCCTGTGGTGATGCCCGTAGCTCTCCCCGTCGGTCGCAATGTGGACAAGCTCAGGGGATTTCCCGTCCTCTGAAAACCCTCCGGCGAGACGCTCCGCAAACCGCTCGCCGCTCGAAAGCGCGCCCTCGAAGGCGACTGCGCGGGAGAGCGCTCCGTCGTAGAAAAACACGGCTATACTCCTTCCCGAAGGGAGCGAGACCCTATAGGGAACCCTGGTATTCACCCTGCCCCCGCTGGCATCCCTCCAAATTGCCCCTCCCGCCTCCCTTGAGCGCGCCGCCTGATACGGCGACAGAATGGTAAAACGGATTCCAAGCTCGGCTAGGACTTCAAGGGTTTCTAAATCCACAGCGCACTCAGGTAGCCACATCCCTTCGGGCTTCCTCTGGAAATGACGCTCGAAATTCCTCACTCCCCAGAGGGTTTGGGTGAATTTATCGCGCCGGTTTGCGAGGGGCATAATGACGTGATTGTAAGCCTGCGCCAGAGCCGAGCCGTGTCCGCGGAAGTTTTTTCGGCTCTCGCGGTCGGCGTCGAGGATTGCGCGGTAGGCGTCGGGGGATTTTCTCTCAAGCCAGTCGAGGAGAGTGGGGCCAAAATTGAAGCTGATTTTCGAGTAATTGTTTACTATCTCAACGATACTTCCATCGTCCCCCAGAATACGGGAGGAGGCGTTCTGTGCGTAGCATTCGGAGGTTATGCGCTCGTTCCAGTCGTGAAATGGATGGGCGGAGTCCTGCCGCTCGATTTCCTCAAGCCACGGATTTTCCCGCGGCGGCTGATAAAAATGCCCGTGAATGCAGATAAATCTGCTCATGCGAGTTTGCCAGCCAGCGGGGCGCAGGATTGAATCATCGCGCTACCTCCCCCTCAAATATTCGTCCAGTAGAGCGACATTGCGCGTGTTCGCCTTCCACGCCGCATCGAATAAATCCCCCGCTACAGGCACGGCCCCGATAATCACCTCGATGGCGATATTCAGGAGCATCCTCGCGAGAACTCCCCTGGGCGCTCCCATCCGATATGCCTCGGCAACTATAACCCCCGAAAGTATCCCTCCGGCTATGTCTCCAACTCCGGGGATGAGACCGATAATTGCATCAAGCCCGATTCGGTATCCGAGAGCCGGGATTTCAATAGAGTTATCCAGCAGATAGGCAAACCTGCGAATCCACCTAAGGCGAGCGCCCTCGCCGCCGTAGAAATTTTCATAGCCCACAGACATTTACGCGCCTCCTGCTCAGCAATATGAAAAATTGACCGAGATTAAATCCCAAATTCTAAGCCCCCGGTTTTAGAAATAATACTCCAAGCGCAGGGAGTGTAAGTGAGAGCGAATACGCCCTACCGTGAACCGCCGACGCCGACGCCTGCGCCCCTCCGAAATTGCCGATGCCGCTTCCGCCGTAAATCTCGGAGTCGCTGTTTAAAAGTTCCTTCCAGAAACCGCCCTGAGGTACCCCCACTACGTAGTTAAACCTCGCCACAGGGGTAAGGTTCAGCACTGCGAGAGTGCAGTTGCCGGGGTATCTCCCGCGCCGAATGAAACTTATCACGCTCTGCTCGGAGTCGCCGAAATCCACCCACTCGAACCCCTCAGGAGAGAAATCGAGTTCGTGGAGCGCTGTATCGGCTCTGTAGAGGCGGTTTAAGTCCGCAACCCACCTGAGCATCCCCGCGTTGAGCGGGTTTTGGATGAGATGCCAATCGAGGCTCGCCTCGTGATACCACTCGCCCCACTGCGCGAACTCCGCGCCCATAAATAGGAGTTTTTTTCCCGGCTCGGCGAACATATAGCCGAAAAGGGCGCGTAAATTGGCAAACTTCTGCCAGTCGTCTCCGGGCATTTTCCTCAGGACAGACCCCTTGCCATAGACCACTTCGTCGTGAGAGATGGAGAGAACAAAATTCTCCGTGAACGCGTACCAGATGCTGAAGGTGAGGAGATTTTGCCAGTGTTTGCGATAAATAGGGTCGAGGGAGAAATAATCAAGCGCGTCGTGCATCCAGCCCATGTTCCACTTCATGCCGAACCCAAGCCCGCCCGCCGAGACCGGCCTTGAGACCATCCCCCAAGAGGTTGACTCCTCGGCGATGGTCTGAACGTCTGGGTAATTGCTATAGACGGCCTCGTTGAGCGTCCGAAGAAAATCTATGGCTTCGAGGTTCTCCTTGCCGCCGCGCTCGTTGGCAACCCACTCGCCCTCTTTACGGGAATAATCGAGGTATAGCATTGAAGCCACGGCGTCAACTCTTATGGCGTCAGCGTGGTATTTATCGAGCCAAAAAAGCGCGCTTGAGACTAAAAACTCCCTCACCTCGCGCCGCCCGTAGTTAAATATCCAGCTATTCCATTCGGGATGAAACCCCTGCCGCCTGTCCTGATGCTCGTACAGATGAGTTCCGTCGAAATAGGCGAGCCCGTGTTCGTCCCCCGGGAAGTGGGAAGGCACCCAGTCGAGGATCACCCCTATGCCGTTTTGATGGAGCAGGTCAACCAGATACATAAAATCTTGAGGCGAGCCGTACCTGCTCGTGGGGGCAAAGTAGGAAACCGTCTGATACCCCCAAGAGCCGTAGAAAGGATGCTCCATCACCGGGAGAAACTCCACATGGGTAAATCCCGCTTCCTTGACATAGGAAGCGAGGGCGCGGGCTATTTCCCTGTAATTGAGATACGAGCCGCCCCGCTCAACGCATCTTTGCCATGAGCCGAGGTGAACCTCGTAAATTGAAATTGGAGCGTCGAGGGAATTTGCCCTGCGACGGTTTGCCATCCACTGCCCATCGCCCCAGTCATAGCCTAAATCCCAGACAACGGAGGCGGTTTTCGGAGGGGTTTCGGCGCAAAACGCGAATGGGTCGGCTTTATCAACCCGGTAGCCGCCGTATTTCGAGGCTATATGGTACTTATAAACCGCTCCGACGCCGACCCCTGAGATGAACCCCTCCCAGATGCCTGAGCCGTCATCCCTTTGACGCAGGGGGTTTGCGTCTGCGCGCCAGTAGTTGAAATCCCCGACGACCGAGACCGAGGCGGCGTTGGGCGCCCATACGGCAAAGCGCGCTCCCCGCTCCCCGCTCCCCTCCACGAGGCGCGAGCCTAACTTATCGTAAAGCCTGAAATGGTTTCCCTCTTTGAAGAGGTGAACGTCGTAGTCAGAAAATAGAGTCAATCCCGCGCGCATTTTCATCGCCCTAAGTCCAGTAGTAAATATATCCTCGAAAAATCCGTCGGCAGCCGTCAAGGAATGATAACAAATTATGATTTGATGCCCAAATCCTAGGTAAAATCCGGCAATCCGCTCATCCAATTTAATCTCTGTTAATTTCCACTCGATAGGACAAAGGCTTGATAATCAAGGCGAGTTGTGTTTATTATAGAAGCGAGGGGTTAGTGCAAATTCCGAGAGTACGGAGGAGGAAGCCAAAATGAAAATAAACAATTTATGGCTGATATTTTTCATCACCGCCACCTTTTTACAGGCTCTGCCGAGAGAGTCCCATGCCGGAGTGGAATTGCTCGCCAAAGCCCCGGCGGATGAGTGCTTCTGCGGCATCGGGGACTCCCATAATGGCCCAATTAGCGCGTCAGCAAAAGGGGATTGCTCGGACATCGTATCCGATACCGGAGGGGCTTGCGTGCCAAAGAGGAATCAGTCCTACATTTGGGGGCTGACAAAATCGGGGAGGGTTCTGTGGTTCGGCACGGCTCCGAACGTGCTTTGCACGGGCGGCGCGCCTATCGGGATATTAGGCTCAACCCCCTTTGTCCGCGCTGGATTTGTCGCCTGCGAATTCGGGGAGAGTAGCCTCGTGCCACCGCTGCCCGCCAGTCTTGGGGACTTCCGCCCGCCGAGAATCTACACCTATGACCTCAACTCTAAAATGCTCGAACAGAGGTCTGTTGCGAGCTGCGGCGGAGCTGACCGAACGGCTCTGCTGAACGACACCGGGGGCTTGCGCTCGGCCGGAAGCCTTGGCAACGTCGTATTCCTCGCGGGACTCGGTATTTCAGGCGGCATCAACGTGTTCGCCTTCAGGGCAGATACGCGCGCCTGCATCGGGGCGATGAAGCTCACCCAATTCGACGACATAAGGAAATGGCTCGTCCTCAATGGAATCCTCTACGCCGCCGTGGGCAATACGAACGGCGGAGGGAGCGTTCTGCGGTGGACGGGGACAGTAGCCAGTCCGTTTCAGTTCGCGGTCGTCGGAAATCTGGACGGTTTGGGGGCAAATATCGCATCCCATAACGGGCGAATTTTCGTTACCACGTGGCCCGACATCCCCGAGAACGTAGCCCCCTCCACGCTGGTTAATTTCGGATTTGCCGGTCTCTACGCCAGCCCCACCGTGCCAAGGGCGGGACTGACGGCGGCAAACGCCGGGCAGTGGAGAAAAGTATGGCAGGCGACCGACTACGAGCCGGATAGAGTCATAGCGGCGGCTTACGCAGGAGGCGACCTAGCCTCATTCGGGGGGTTTCTCTACTGGGGAACCATGCACTTTCCCAATGTCTCTTTCCTTGTCCACGCCGCGTTCCGCGAGCCAGATACCCTCTCATGCGCCACAACTCACGCCGGAGACCAAGCGGCTATAGATGAATGCAGGGCGAGAAGAGACATTGCGCGCTCAGAGGCTTTCCGCACGTCGGCTATATTCCGCGGCAACTTCGATTTTCTCCCATTCAGCAGGGTTGAATTGCTCTACGGGGACGCCTCGCTTCCGGTCTATAGTGCCTTGCAAGGGGTATGGGCGGACCAGTTCAACGGCAACCTCGTCAGATTCCCCAGATTCGGCGCATCGGGCTTCAACAACCCGTTCAACCTCTACACCTGGACGATGACCGTATTTAACAATCAGCTCTTCGTCGGCAGTTTTGACGCGAGCATCTTGCTGACGGGCGGCGTTCAGCCCGCTAATAACCCGTTCGGAGCGGATTTATTACGCTTCACTAACGCAAATTCAGCGGCAACGCCCGTAACCCTCAACGGATTCGGCAACATCACAAACTACGGAGTGCGCACGGTTTTCTCGGACGGCGACGGGCTATTCCTAGGAACGGCAAACCCCTTTAATATCAATCGAGGCGGAGGGTGGGAGCTTCTGAGATTTACGCCTTAACATAAGGGTTAAGTCGGGTACAATTAGGCAGTCAAGCTCGGTTTAGAAGGGGTGTTTATGCAGAACAGGATTTTTTCGGTCGTCTCAGGCATCGGCTCGTATCTGCCGGATGGGGCTGTAACCTCAAGAGAGGTGGACGAGAGACTCGCCGACCTCAAATATTTAAACGTGAGCCACATGGTGGAGTCCATCACGGGGGTAAAAGAGCGCAGGCACGCTCCCGAAGGCGTTCACGCCTCCGACATCGCAGTATTTGCCGCCAAAGACGCCCTCTCGAACTCTGGACACTCCCCTGAGGACGTGGACACTATCCTATACACCTCCTGTAGCCGAGACCTCACCGAGCCTGCTACAGCCTCCATCGTGCAGGCAAAACTCGGCGCGGTAAACGCTCGGCGCGTAATGGACGTAACCAACGCCTGCAATAGCTTTCTCTCAGGCCTGGAGGTGATAAATTCACTTATCGCCGTGGGGCAGACCAAAATCGGGCTAGTCGTCGCCGGAGAGAGGCTCAGCACTGTAGTAAATTGGAATCTAAAAAACCCAATGGAGCTTAAAACCGGATTTGCCGCCCTAACCCTCGGAGACGGCGGCGGGGCTTTCGTCGTTACCCCAAACTCTGAGAATGGAAAACGCGGCATAGTGGGGTCTCATTTCTTCTCCGACGGCAGGGAATGGGAACTGAGCGTTGTCAGGGGCGGCGGCACAATATCGCCGAGAAACAACCTGCCAGACACCTACTTTCACTGCGACAGCCTTAGGCTAAACCGGCTCGCCATGAAGCACATCCCCGAAGCCGTCGAGGGGGCTTTGGAGCAGAGCGGATTTTCGCTTGAGGAAATCGAGCTTGTGGTGCCGCATCAGGTGTCGCTGTCCATTTGCGAGAAAATAGCCTCCAAGTTCAACTACCCAATGGAAAAAATCATGGTTACCCTCGACCGCTACGGCAACATGGGCGCGGCAAGCATCCCATTTGCCCTTAAAGAAGCCGTCAAACAGGGCAGGGTGTTTAAGGGAAGCCCCGTTCTGCTCCTAGGCGGCGCGGCGGGCTTCAGCGCGATTGGCACGATACTGGTGCTTTAAGCGCCCGTTACTACAGCTGAGACCTCGACTTGCAGTTATATAATTCGATACGCTGCCGCGAATGGCGAATTATCCCGCATCATGAATCATGTAAACCGCCGATGATTGTCCAATTGACGGGGTTAATGCGGGCTAAACACTCTCGCATCGCGCCGTCGCACATCTGTTTTACCGCTGAAACGTCGCCCTCCGGTATGTATTTGAGCCCAGATGTCGGCATCCGAAGCGGCATCCCCATATCATCGAGCTTAGCGAGAATCTCCCGGCCCTCGTCCGGCAAATCCAAGAACCGGAACAACTCCGCAAGAGAGTGCGCCGGGCGGCGAATTAAATCATCGTAGGCGAGAAAACAGCTCGAACGGGGGTCTGCCAGATTTTCCAAATCCCCCAGAGCGCGCCGAATCCAAACCAGGTGGTCTCCGGTCATTGCCCTTGGGTCTGGACTCACGGATTCGAGGTTTACGGTTCTATTCGCCTGCTCCATAAAATACCCTAGCGGGCTATGGTCTGAGTAGTTATATCTCCCCACTAAGAGGCGGTAAAAAGGCGCGGGCGACTCGGCAATCCCCCTCCATACGGCGATGAATTTCATCTTCGAGTCCACGCAAACGAGCGGGTCGCGGTGGAGATAAATAAACCTAGCGTCGGGAAATAGCCCGGCTATCTCTGGTATCCGTCTCGTGAGGTAAGGGGCTTTCCAAAGGAAGCGGCCCTTGCGCTCGATGTAGAGAATTTTGCGCATATAATCTCGCAGATCCGCCGCCGCCGTGTGGTTATAGGGAATATCTCTGTTCTCGAAATAGCGCAGAATTAAGCCCTGCGCCTCCTGCGGCGAGTCGAAGCCGACCATTATATCATCCATCTTGCGGGCTATGGGCTTGAGAAAAGACGCCGGGAAATACCGCTTCGCCAGTATCGGGAACATATCGAACAGGTCGGAATACATACGAGGAGTCGCAACTTGGGAGTGGAGGCAGAGAATCTGCTGGAGAATCGTCGTGCCGGAGCGGTGAGGGGCTATTATGAATATGGGATTTTTAATCTCCGAGCCATGCCACTTTTTCTTATAAATGACATTTTCGAGGCTTGAGAGCGCGTCCTTGAGGCGAGCTGTAGAGTAGTTGACGAAATGCTTATTCTGAAAATAGGTATATGCCAAGTACCAGAAGAAATGATATTTCCAGCTCGTTATATCGGGCGTATTCATGGCTTCATCGAGGGACATCGCGTTTTTCGAGCCTCATCATCACTCGCTTGGGTCTGAGAGTTACATAAGGCTCAGGCTCTACGCTATATCCCGGCTCGGATTTCATCCGCCACCTCTGAGCAACGGCGGCAAGGACTAAAATCGCCTCAGTCCAGGCAAATTGCTCCCCGATGCAGTGGCGCGGCCCCCCGCCGAATGGTATGTAGGCAAAGCGCGTGCTGGGCGTGTCTGCGGGCTGCGCGCTCCACCTCTCAGGGTTAAACGCAAGGGGGTCGGCAAAGTAGCCGGGGTGTCGGTGTATCGAATACGGGCAGATGAGCAGAATAGACCCAGCCGGTATGGTGTATGAGCCAAGCCGATAGTCCCTCTGCGCGAGGCGCGGGGTTAGCCACACGGGCGGATAGAGCCTAAGAGCCTCGGCAAAAACCGCTTTTGTGTATCGAAGGCGCGCCGCATCATCGAATTCGGGAAGCCTGCCTCCGAGAACAGAGTCTATCTCGGCGTGGAGTTTGCGCTCCACCTCGGGATGCTCCGCGATGAGATGCCACGCCCAAGAGAGGGAGGAGGCGGTTGTTTCGTGTCCGGCGAGGAAGATTGTCATGACCTCATCCCGCGCCTGGGTATCGGTCATTGATGAGTTATCCCCGTCGGCGTCGCTTGCCGCAAGGAGCATCGAGAGGAGGTCTCCCGTGTCTCTGCCGCCGCGTCTGCTGCGAATTATTCGATACACAACGGCATCGAGCCTGCGTTTCGCCTCATTCGAGTGCGCTATTGCGGGAATCGGCAGTTTCTCGAGAGTTTTATAGAACGGCAGGTGAGGCATAATAAACGTGCGCCACCAATTCTGCCTGAAAACCGTGAGGGCGTGGCTTATCTCCTGAGTATCGGATTCTACGTCCGCGCCGAATAGGGTCTTGGAGACTATCGTGAGGGTGAGCCGGTACATCTCCTGAGATATATCGGCGATGCCGCCGTCGCGCCATTCGTCCCTGAGCCTAGCCGAGCAGTCGGACATTACGGCGGCGTATGAGGCTATTCTCTGGCGGTGAAAAGCGGGCTGGGCGAGCCTCCTTTGGCGGCGGTGAAATTCTCCCTCGCTTGTGAGAAGCCCCTCGCCGAGAACAATTTTCCCCCTCTCCCAAGCGACTCCTTTGGTAAAATTGGCGTAGTGGTTAGTCATAACCTCCTGAATGTAGTCGGGATGGTTGAGGAGGAAAATATTTTTATAGCCGAGCCTGAAATTTATAATATCGTCGCCGCGCCGGACGCACTCAAGCAAAAATCCCAGCGGGTCGCGCAGAAAAGGAATTAAACAGCCAACAAGGGGAAGCCCCTTGGGACCCTGCGGGAAAGGCGCGCTAGACACTGCATGAGACATGAAACACACTCCTTAAACGTATCAATCCCCCCCCTCACAAGCCAATTCCGGGTGATATTATAATTGCAGGGGGGCAAATTCACAATTTACGCCGCAGAAACGAGAAGGCAAAGGGAGGAGCGAAAGCGGTTTTTAGTTTTGAGTTTTTAGTTTTTAGTCTCAACACTAGAAACTAAAAACTAGCTTTTTCTTGTCGTCTTCTCGCCTCAGCAGTAATGCCGTCTTGCATCCCGAATCCGATATATTGACAAAACCGCGATTTAAATAGACAATGCAGTCGCGGGGGGGGTATTATCAAATGGACTCAGCCGACGACTATAGTAATACTGCGCAGAATCGGGTTACGGACCCGAGACTGCGCGCCCTGCTCACCCCTCACGGACAGATTCCCGCGGCGGCGGATAAAGAGCGCGCGATAGAACGAGCCCTCTACACCCCGGAGCAGTTCTCGCTCGCCCCAGACGAGGCCCTCACCCTGCGGTTTCGCGCTATCTGCGAGAGCTTCGCCTATCATTTTGGGCATAACCCGTTTTACAGACGGTTTTGCGAGACCTCAGCCGTTACGCCAGGCGATATAAACTCTCCTGATGATTTGGCAAAAATACCCCTCGTGCCGGAGCATATCTTCAAAGGCTCGCCCGGCGCGGAGGATTTCATTCTCTGGATTTCCGGCATCTCATCGGATGAGCTTGGTTGGGGCGGAGTCAAAAATATCGGCGGCTCTTACGACGAGCAGATAGCCGCTCTGCGCAGAGATTACGGAATTCTAGTGCGCACCACTAGCGGCTCAAGCGGGATTCCCTCTTTCCTCCCGCGCGACCCCGTTACGAGGCGGAGGAGCGCGCACTGGAAAATCATCGCTTATGCCGCCATGCGCCCCGATGTTCTCTCATCCCAGAGTCCGCTCTCGGTAACGCTCTGGCCCCTTGATTTTAGCTGGGCGGATTTAATAGCCCCGCCGGAGCGCGTCCATGCCCTGCTCGATAAAAAGCTCGGGCTCGAAACCGTAATAAGGGCTATGACCGGCGTAAAACAAGAGGGTTTTATTGACAAACTCCTGCGGCGAAAATCGGGGGTATCGCCCCTTCTCGCGGATTTAGCCGGGAGGCTTGGGGATTTAGCATCGCCCGGGAGTTCGGGGATTATCTGGGCGCCGCCTTTTCTCATCTATGCCCTATCGCGCTATGTCCTAGAGGGCGGAGCGGCGTTAAAGCTCTCCGAGCGGTGGAGAATCGAGCTTGGGGGCGGTTGGAAGCTCCTCAGCGAAAAACCCCTCTCAGAGCCAGAACTGCGCGCTCTGGCAGGCAGAGCCCTCTCCATACCGGAGGGGAATATCCACGACACCTACGGCTCTACAGAGTGCCTTGGGCTTTGCGCAATCTCCTGCGAAGGCGGCTGGAAGCACGTGCCTCACGCCGTCCTGCACCCGATTGTGCTGGATGCCGAGATGAAGCCCGTCCCCGAAGGCGAGTGGGGGAGGTTTGCGTTCCTAAATCCGCTCATCCGCTCCTATCCCGGATTCATCGTTACAGGCGACAGGGTGAGGATGCTGAGCCGGTGTCCCTCGTGCGGGCGCAGCGGTCCAGTGCTGGACGGAGAGATTTCGAGGATGGCGGACGCCGAAGACCGGGGATGCGCGAACATCGTCCGAGAGATAATTAGCGAAAAACTGGGGAGTTGACCATGGCGACAAACCCTCGCCCCAAAAAACCGAATCAACTCAAGGAGCTGTGGAGGGCTCTGGGTCCCTCGTTCGTTCCGGCGGTGCTGTGGCTGTCGGCTAAGGCTTTTTGGACTCGGATAAGAAGCGGCAGAGGCCCATTTGCCCCGACTTTTCCCGACCGCCCAGTCCCAATTCCCAAAGCGCTCAGAGCAGGGCGCACTCCCTCAAAAGAGCAATATCTAAGACCCACGCCGCTTGCCGACTCCGCCGATGCGCAAATCACCGCCCTTGCCGATGTGATACGAGACAAAGCATCCGGCGACCTAGATTTTGCCCGCTCGGCTTATGATTTCGTCCGTGAGGGGATTTTGTTTGCCATTGAGCCTCCTGCTCCCGACGGAGTGGCGGGGATTCTGAGACGCGGCTACGGCATCTGCTTCGATAAGGCAAACGTACTTGTCGCCCTCGCCCGCGCCGGAGGAATTCCTGCCAGATACTGCATCATTTCCCACTCCTTAGGGGATGAAACGAAACTCCCTCCGATACCCAGAGAGCTTGGCAATCTCCTTGCAGATTGGCAAAAAAGCGGGGATTGGAGCATGAGAAACATCGGCGTCGGGGCGACAAGGAGGCTGAGCTGGCTCGCCGAGACGGGATTCGACAACTCACTTGCCACGGGACTGCACACTGTCGTTGAGCTTAAAGCCGGCGGCTCGTGGATTGCCGTTGACCCAAACTGGACTGACGCCGAGGCAGTAGCCCTGGGGCTTCCTCTCCTTCGCTTCGGCTACGACCCGATAACTATGTTCGGCTATACCGGGGCGCTCACGAACCGCTCAGAAGCCGCGCCGGTTACGAGGGGACAGACCATTGGGCGACGGATACTCTGCGTCCTAACCCGCGGCACAATAGATATTTTGAACCGTACGCTCAACGAGAGGCGCGAGGAGGGGAGGCGCGTACTCGCCGAGGTCGGGGAAGATGCGTATATGCAGAGAATGAAGCGGTTTTATGTGCCGCTCCCCATCGGCAGGGACTGAGGCAATGCGCAGGGACAGTGGCTCAGGCATTCCTGCCGGAGAATACGGGTGTCGAGAAGTAGCAGGACTTAGGCTCGCTTCAGATAGCGGTCAATAAGTTGCACTGCCCTTGCCACGCCGTCCTCAGCCCTAACTCGCCTCGATAAATCCGCCGCCCTCTCCCGCATCCCGCTATCGCCTACAGCTAGGAAAATAGCCGAGGCGAGCCGCTCCACAGAGAGCTTATCAACAGGTATCGGCTCTGAGCCAACGCCCAAATCGGCGATGCGGCGCGCCCAAAACGGGTGGTCATAGGAAAAAGGAACGAGAACCGAGGGAACTCCAGCGCGAACGCCCGCGTAGGTCGTCCCCGTGCCGCCGTGATGCACCACTGCCCGCATCTGAGGGAAGAGCCAGCCGTGAGGGATGGCGTCAATCTGAAACACGCTCTCTGGAATATCCGAGGGAGCAATACCCCCCCATCCGGTGGCGATAACCCCGCGCTGTCCCGCTCTCGATAGCGCGTCCAGAACGATTCGCGTCGCTTTTTGAGGGTCGCGGGTCTGTAAACTGCCAAAGCCTACATAAACCGGCGGCGCGCCTGCATCCAGAAATCTCTGTAGCCTGGGCGAGGGTTTAAATTCCGCCGAGTCGTCCAGATGCCAAAAGCCCGTCAGATGCACTCGCTCGCCCCAGTCCGGGGGTTTAGGGAGCATCGAGGGGCTGATGCAAAAGAGCATGAGTTTTAGCTCGGAGCGCCATTTTTTGCGGTAATTCACCCAAAAAGGAATCAGAGGGAGACCCAGTTGCTCCTGCCGCCACCGATTTACGAGAGAGCGAAACGGCAACCACGAGACCATATCACCCACGAGCCAAGTGAGGCGGTTGACAGAAGCGCCCAGATTCCTCTGAACGAGCAGGCTTGGGAAAGCGCCCGTCGGATACAGAGGCGGGAGAAAAGCGGCTATAGAGGGGATACGCAGTTTCTCGGCGATATGAGGGCCAAAATAGAAGCTCAGTTGGTTGTAAACTAGGGCGTCTGCTCCTCGCGAGGCATTCCACAAATCAGCCGCGATGCCCAGAATATAGGGCTTCACAGCAGAGGCGAACATAGTAAACAGCTTGAGGCGGTTTGCGCCCCCTTCGAGAGCGGCTTTAGCATTTTCCTGCTCCAGAATCTCCATCGGGTTGCTCTTGACTGAGAAGAACCCAAGCCCGAAGCCCCCGATGAATTTTTCATACACGGCGTGAGTGGCAATGGTTACGCCATAGCCTGCGGATTTTAGCCCAAGCCCCAGGGCGATGTGAGGCTGAACGTCCCCGCGAGAGCCTATGGCGAGTATCGTAATGTTCATTTTCCGCCTCAATTACAAATGCCCGTTGTCTTTAAACCACTTTACGGTTTTCTCGATGCTCTGCTCTATCGGGCTTTGGCGGAATCCAAGCTCGCGCAGCGCTTTGGAGGCGTCAACGTGCCAGCAGAATTTGGATAATTTCACTGAATCCACGTCCATTGTGGAGAAATTCGGAAAGGATAGCCCCAAGATTCTCTCCACCACAAAGGCACTTCCGTAGGCAAAGAAATAGGGGATTTTCATCTTAGGCGCGGGGATGCCGGTGATTTTCTCCATTAGGTCGAAAAATTCCCTCACCGTCAGGTTCCTATTGGCGAGGATGTACCGCTCCCCGATGTTGCCCTTCTCCGCCGCCAGAATATGCCCCTCGGCAACGTCCTCGACGTCCACTAAATTGAGCGTGCCGTCCATGTAGCCCGGAAATTTTTTCTTGCAGTACCAAAGTAGCGCGCCCGTGCTTGAGAGATACACATCCCCAGGCCCAATCACGACCGAAGGGTTTACCACCACAAGCGGCAGTCCCTGCTCGTGAATCTTAATAGCCGCCCGCTCGGAGTAGTGTTTCGTGTTGAGATAGCCAATCCCCTCGCCCTCGAGAGTGAATTTCGTCTCCTCCGTGGCAACCGCCCCGCTCGCTTCAGCCCCCACCGCGGCGACGCTACTGGTATGGACGGCTTTTTTCACCCCGGCATCGAGCGCGGCTGAAAGCACGTTTATCGTTCCGCCGACGTTGATGTCCTGCATTTTTTGGTAATCCGATTTTTTAAACGACACAAATCCCGCCGTGTGATAGACCGTATCGCATCCGGCAATGGCTCGCTTCACAGATTCAATGTCGGTGATGTCCCCATAGACGCGCTCGATGCCGGGGATGTCGTCAATGTTTGAGGTTTTACTGCTCGCTCTGAGGAGGATTTTTACCTTCTCCCCGCGCGCGGCGAGCTTTCTCGCAATGTGAGAGCCTAAAAAACCGGTTGCTCCGGTTATCAGAGTTGTCATGAAATACCTCCTTTAATCCTCAATAGTCTCAGCGCCAAATCCCGTTGCAGAGATTGCCGTTGCCATGATTATGGGACAGGCCGCGCCGCCCGAGGCACAATGGGGATCACAGTGTCGAATCGGCGTTGTTGCGTAATCTCTGCCGTCACATTCGGGGAAATAACCTTGTATCCTGCCGCGCATCACAAATCCCGCATCCCGCCACTTGGGGCGCGGCGCATGAACCAATTCACCACTCCAAGCACCTGGGCTTCGCGGACGACTTCAAATCCGAGCCTGCGGTACAGCTTCACGTTTATTAATTTATCTGTCTCAAGGTACGAGACTGCCCCTTTCTCATCCATTTCCCTAAGACAGGCGTCTAATATCCGAGTGCCGATGCCGCCGCCCTGAAGAGCCGTCTCCACAGCCAAGGGCCCCAGGTGCCAGTGAGGCTCGCGGAGGTCAAAATCGCTCCAGCGCATCATCCAGCGCCTAAGCCTGATTATCACCGGCAGAGGGTATCCTATCACGGACGGTATCGCCTTGAGCCGCTCCAAGAACGAGAGAGCGCATCCCCCCGGAGGCGACATCCCCAGCGCGCCCACAATAACCCCTGCCCTCTCGGCGCCCAGAACCTCGCCGCCTACCGAAATAATTCTTGAAACCGCGGCGCAATTGAGCTTCCGAAGCATTTTCACCCTCCCCTGCGCATCATCGCCGAATATCCGCACGTAGATGGGGTTGTCCCGCATGGCATGGGCGAAAAGGGCGGATACGGCGTCAATTTCAGGGCGGCGGAGCGGGCGAATGGAAAAGTCGGTCATTTTATATACTTCAGCCATGAGTCTCTGCGTGGGAGCGCCGGAATTTTAAGAGAATATATACCACGGCGCATTTATAATCAACTCATCAAACGCGGACGAGCAGGGCGAGGGTTTCGATGTGATAGGTTTGCGGGAACATATCAAACGGGCGGATTTTGAGAGTTCTGTAGCCGGAATCTCGAAGGCGTTTTAAATCCCTAGCGAGGGTTGCCGGGTCGCAGGAGACGTAAATTATCTTCTCCGGCGAAAGCCCCGCAATCCCGTCCAGAATCTCGCGCGCGCCCTCTCTGGGCGGGTCTAGGAGGACAAAATCGAATTTATCCCCCCTTTGTAGAGCCTCGGCGATGAAAAGCTCCGTCGGCGAGGGGTCGAATTTCACATTCTCTATGGAATTTGCCAAAGCCGCCCTGCGAGCGAGACTAACGGATTTCGCCGCGATGTCCACTCCCAAAACCCGCCCGGCGCTCTTTGCCAAGTGGAGCGAGAAATTGCCAATGCCCGAATAGAGGTCAAGGGCGGACTCCCAGCCCGACAAATCCGCCCACTCAAGCGCCGCCGCGACTAACTTTGCGTTGATTTCGGCGTTTGCCTGAATGAAAGTCGAGGGGACGGAATAAAACCTCAGCCCAAGCAATTCCAGTTCATACTCTGCCTCGCCGTCATCCCCAGCGATGGATACGAAATTCCCCTTCAAAGCCCGGTTTAAAATCTTCCGCAGGGGATTGAGCGCCCTCGGATTTTCTCTGCGCTTAGGGAGCAGGCTCGCCCAAGCCCCGGCGCCGTCCGAGGCAATGTAAATCTTATCCACCGGATAGACGGGGGATTTTATCTCCGCGAGGGTCTTGGATATGGCAAAAACCGCTTTTTCAATAGCCTCGACCGCCACCGGACAGCCGGCTACGGGGGTTCTCGCTCGGCTTGCCTCCTCGTGGAATCCAATTCTGTAGCCTCCGCGCTGATGCCAGAGTGAAAACATTACGCGGCTTCTGTAGGCGTATTGACTCGGCGAAGGTACTATCGGCTCGATGATGGAATCATCGGTGAATCCGCCGACTCTCTCCAGAGTTTCCCTCAGAATCCCCTCTTTTGCCCGAAGCGCGGATGCGTAACCGAGATTCTGCCACTGGCACCCGCCGCACACATCAAACACCGGACACGGCGGATGCACTCTATCGGGCGACGGCTCTAGGATGCTGAGAACACGGGCTTCGGCAAACCTGCCCCTATCGCGAGTGATTTGAATCTCAACCGTGTCTCCGGCAAGCGCCCCGCGGACGAAATAGACCTTCCCCTCGGCTCTTGCCACGCCCGCGCCGCCGAACGCCAATTTCTCGATTTGAACCCTCATCAGCGGGGGATTGTATCGAAAAACCGCTGGATTGGCAATTACGAGCCTAGTGGGCTAAACCCTACGGGAGCATTTGAGGAGTTGCGCAGATTGCAAATCCCCCGCGTAATCCGTATCATAAATTCGGGGCTTGCGAGAGAATAAAAATGAGCCAAGACAGAAGCGCGAGAAATTTTTTACTCATCACCCTTGCCATCGGCTTTGTCTCGGCGGCGCTGGGGTTTATGCTCTACATATCCCCTCCGGGGTTTCTAAAGGAGGTTGACCTCCGCTTCGGGGATTTCCGCTTCAAACTTCGAGAACGACTGAGTCCCATAAAACCTCCCCAAGATATTGTCATAATTGCGATTGACGAGAAGAGCATAAACCAGCTTGGCAGATGGCCATGGTCTCGGACGGTTTTAGCCCAGTTCACGGACAAACTCGCCGAATACGCCCCGAAGACAGTGGGATTCGATATTGTGTTCTCGGAGTCCGAGTCCGAAGAGGCGGATTCTGCCCTCATCGAGGCTATGCGCAAATCGGGCAATATAACGCTCGGCTACTTTTTCCGCGACTCATCCACGCAGGAAACCCCGAAAGAGGCTCTCGCGCAGATAAACCGCTCCAACATAAAACTCATAAAATTTCTGGATGAATCCGAACCCGACACGATAAGAGAATTCTCATCTATAGAGACCAATATCCCCTCCATCGGCGCCGCCGCTAAGGGCTTTGGCTTCTTTAATGCCTTTCCCGACCAAGACGGCATATTTCGGCGCACCCAGTTTTTCATCAAACACGGAGAAAATATCTACCCATCGCTGAGCCTCGAATCCGTGAGGAGATATTTAAAAGGGCAGATTCTCCTAATGCTCGCCTCTTATGGGATTGAAGAGATTATGATTAACGAGCGCGCCATTCCCTCCGACGAGAGGTCTCAGTTCCTGCTGAATTTCTACGGCAGGAGCGGCTCTTTTGCGACTTACCCGATAGTTGACGTTCTAAATGGAGCGCTTCCCCCTGAGGCGCTTCGGGATAAGCTCGTCTTTATAGGCCCCACTGAAATCGGGATTTACGATGTCCGGGCGACTCCCCTCGACCCGACCTTCCCCGGAGTAGAAATTCATGCAACTGTGGCGGGGAACATACTCGACGGGCGATTTCTCATCCAAAACAACCTGACCAAAGCCGTTGACATGGTTCTAACCGTCCTTTTGCCGATACTGCTGTCCGTAGGGCTTTTTTTCACGAAGCGAAACGTCAGCGGACTCGCGCTCTTTCTGGGACTCGCCTCCTTGAGCTTGGCGGGCAATTACCTCGCCTTTGAAAAATCAAACTTCCTGCTCAGCGCCGTTTTCCCCGTGCTTTCACTCGTATTCGCCTTCGTGGGCTTCGAGGGCTACCGCAATATCATCATCGAGAGCAGGGGGCGGTATCTGAGAAAAGCCTTCACGAGCTACATTTCCCCGGAAGTCGTAGCCCTCATCATGTCCGATCCGAATAAATTGAAACTCGGAGGAGAGCTTAAAACCGTGAGCATTCTGTTCTCCGATATTCGCGGCTTTACGACGCTGTCCGAGAAACTCTCGCCGGAGATGCTCGTGTCGCTCCTCAACGAATACCTAAGCCCGATGACGAAAATCGTACTCGATGAGCGGGGCACGCTCGATAAATACATCGGAGACGCGGTAATGGCTATATTCGGCGCCCCCGTGGACTTGCCCGACCACCAGAAGCGCATCTGCGCGGCGGCTCTGCGGATGATAGAGCGGCTCAAGGAGCTAAATCCCGCGTGGGAGAAAATGGGATTCCCCAGTATCGCCATCGGAGTCGGCATCAACACCGGAGAGGCGATTGTGGGCAACATGGGCGCGGACATCAGGTTTCAATACACCGCCATCGGAGACACTGTGAATTTAGCATCCCGGCTCGAGGGGCTTAATAAATACTACGACACGCAGATTATCGTGAGCAAAACTACGCTTGAGGGGTTTGACCACTCGGATTTATTGCTTCGGGAAATTGACCTCGTCCAGGTGAAGGGCAAGGACAAGCCCGTCGCCATATTCGAGCTTATGAGCGGCGAGCCGGCGCCGGAGGACAAAAGAGAGCTTGCCTCGGCCTTTAGCGAAGCCGTCTGCCTGTACCGCGAGCGCGAATTCCACGAAGCGCTGGAAAAATTCACAGAGATTCTCGAAAAATTTCCGCACGATAAACCCTCCCAACTCTATCAGGAGAGATGCGAGGGATTCATCATCGCCCCGCCAGATGTGGATTGGGATGGAGTATATGTGGCTAAAGAGAAGTAGCCCCCCAATTACCACTTGGGCGTATTTTATCCTGAGCCTGCCCAAGCCTCTTCTCGCCCCCGCGCCCTTCGCCCCAACGCGCAAATATAAAATCAAGTGGACGGCGGCTGATTTTTGTGAGATTATTCAGTCTTAAAAAGTCATCCCGCGCACAATGCACATTTACGTTGAAGAGAGCGTAGTCTATAAATACGAAAAAATCGCCGTTGACATTTTAAGCGCCGGGCAGTGCCGGGTGGTTCAGAGGGTTAAGCTCGCAAGGAAGCCCGAAGCCGTAATGCCTGATGTGAAAACCTTCAGACTGTTTGGCTCGGGCAGGCTTCCCGAAGGGCTGGAGATTGGAGTCGCCGCAAGGGACGCGCTATCGGGTGAGGGTATTGCCGCAGCAGCAGCCATCGAAAGGGAGGGGGGATGTGCCGTCGTCGCAACAATTGCCGTGAGGGGACTGCTCGCGCGCTATGAATCCCCGGAAATAGAGATTGAATACTCAAACCTCCCTGCGGATTTCTGCCTCGCCGGATTTCCCCGCTCAGCCGAATGGGCCGTCAAGCCGGACACCCAAACCCACCATCTGGAGGCCGAGATAAAGCTCCCGGCTGGGCTACTCGCCGGGCGCAGGCTAAGCGCCAGGTGCGTGCCGGAGGATTGGGCGACGACAGAGACCTGCGAGGAGAACGGCAGAGCTTGCATCAGCATCAGGGGCGGGGATTTGAAGATCGCTATCCTGTACCGAGTTATAATTGAGGGGGCATGAGCCGCCGCCGGGAACGGGAGAGCTAGACCGGTATTATCATGAATCTATGCCTGGGCAGAGAATCCCGATACCGAGCAAAAACGAGCCATAGAGATTTGCCGCGCAGTTTCATTGAGTGCATCGGATACGCCGCGGTGATATGAAAAACCCCCGCCTAGGGATTTTAAGATAAAATTTATACCAAGCTATTTCGTTTAGATTATTATTATCCGCCGCCCGGTGAATGAATTGATAGCCAAAGTCCTAAGCTCCGCCGTCTTTGGGATTGACGCATACCTAGTCGAGGTCGAGGTTGACATCGCCGCCGGGCTTCCGCAGTTCTCAACCGTGGGGCTTCCCGAAGGGGCGGTCAAAGAGAGCAAAGAGCGTGTGAGGGCGGCTGTTAAAAACTCAGGCTTCGATTTCCCCATGAGGCGCATCACCGTGAACCTCGCGCCGGCAGACATCAGAAAAGAAGGCTCAGGGTTCGATTTGCCCATCGCCGTCGGAATTCTCGCCGCAACCGGATTCCTCAGCGCGGACAGGCTCGGCGACTACGTCATCATCGGCGAGCTTTCCCTCGATGGCAGGGTAAAAGCCGTCAAAGGGGCGCTCCCCACGGCAATAGGGGCGAGGGATGGCAAGCTCAAAGGGATAATTCTCCCCAAAGAAAACGCCGAAGAGGCGGCTGTGGTTAATGGAGTGGACGTCGTCGCGGTTGAGTTCCTGTCCGAGATTATCAGCTTTCTTTCAGGCTCGGCGGACATTAGCCCAACCCAAATTGACGTTGCCGAGCTATTTAACCGAAGCGGGGATTACGACCTCGATTTTCAAGAGGTAAAGGGACAGCAGCACGTAAAGCGCGCCCTTGAGGTCGCCGCCGCCGGGGGTCATAACGCCCTTATGATAGGCTCTCCCGGCAGCGGCAAAACAATGCTCGCCCGCCGCCTGCCCGCTATTCTGCCCGACATGAGCTTTGAAGAATCGCTTGAGACAACGAAAATTTACTCTGTTGCCGGGCTTCTCGCGAATAAATCCGCCCTCGTCGCCGCGAGGCCGTTCCGCTCCCCTCATCACACGATAAGCGACGCCGGGCTCATCGGCGGGGGGGCGGTGCCGAAACCCGGAGAGGTCAGCCTTGCCCACAACGGCGTGCTTTTTTTGGATGAACTGCCGGAATTCAAGAAAAACGTGCTTGAGGTTCTCCGCCAGCCCCTCGAAGACGGCAGGGTTACAATATCGAGAGCCGTAACGTCCATCACCTATCCGGCTCGGCTCATGCTCGTTGCGGCAATGAACCCATGCCCCTGCGGCTTCAGCGGCGACCCCAAAAAAGAATGCGCCTGCTCGCCCCTGCAGATTCACAAATACAGGGCCAAGGTGTCTGGGCCCCTGCTCGACAGGATTGACATTCACATCGAAGTGCCGCCGGTCAGATACAAAGAACTCTCAAGCGACGTTGCCGGGGAAAGCTCGGCGCAGATTCGGCAGCGCGTAAACCGGGCGAGAGCCGCGCAGAAGCGCAGATTTGGCGATAGCGGGATTTACTCGAATTCGCAGATGCCCCCAAGGCTCGTGAGGAAATTCGCAAAACCCGACGACGCCGGGATGAAGCTCCTTGAGATGGCAATAAACAGGCTGGGACTGAGCGCGAGGGCTTTTGATAGAATCCTCAAAGTCGCCCGCACCATTGCCGACTTGGATGAATCCGAAAGGGTTTTGACTCACCACATCTCGGAGGCGATTCAGTATCGCTCGCTCGACAGGAACGTGATTTGAATAACCTTGCAGCCACCCTGAAGGAGAGAAGCTACTGAAAACTCTGAATATTAGTGGATTTAATGCTCGGTATTTTTCGGGGAGGAATTCATCGAAGTCCTTTCCCTAATTAATTTATTCGCGTGAATTCGCGTCCACGCCAAGTCTGTAAATGCTAAAAAACGACCCTAAAACAATCTTCGGCTGGTGTATGTACGACTGGGCAAACTCCGCCTACGCCACAACGGTTGCCGTTGGGTTTCTCCCGATTTATTTCGCCTCAGTCGTCGTGGGGGAAGGAGGCGTATCTCTCGGAGGCTCAACCTACAGCGCGACAGCCCTTTGGGGTTTTACCGTGGCGCTGGCGTCGCTCATCGCCTTTGCCGTCTCGCCCGTGTTGGGCGCTATAGCAGATTTCACGGGGGCAAAAAAGCGATTCCTGCTCAGCTTTGCCTACATAGGCTCTCTGGCAACCCTGCTATTCTACCTCTCCGAATCCGGCGATGTGTGGATGACCCTGGGCTTTTTCCTCTTAACGCAGGTCTGCTTCATCGGGGCAAATGTCTTTTACGACGCGTTTCTGCCGCAAATCACAACGGACGATAAAATGGACGCGGTCTCAGGCAGGGGGTTTTCATACGGCTACGTCGGCGGAGGGATTCAGCTCGCCTTAGCGTTCGGGATTGTGGCAATGCACGAGGCGCTCGGACTGTCCCAAACCCAAGCCGTGAGAGTTGGCATCGCAAGCGCGGGGATTTGGTGGGCGGGGTTTACCATCATCACGGCGAGGAACCTGCGGGAAGCCCCGACGAATAACCCGCTTCCCAGGGAGTATCTATCGTGGAGATTTCGGCGGGCGGCTTATGTAGCCGTGGGATTCTCGCGGCTCCTCGGCACGCTCCGGCGGGCGGGGAAATTCAAGCACCTCGTTCTATTTCTCGCCGCCTATATGCTTTATAACGAGGGCATACAAACCGTTATCAGCATGGCGGTAATCTACGGCAAAGAGGAGCTTCGGCTCACGACGACATCTCTCCTTGCGACACTGCTGATAATTCAAATCGTAGCCGCATTCGGGGCGATTTTCTTTAGCCGAATAGCAGGGCGAATTGGAACGAAAAGGGCGATAACGGCGACGCTCATCCTCTGGTCAGGCGTTGTGATTTACGCCTATTTCATCACGACGGCGGCGCAGTTCTTCGGCGCGGGAGTGGCTTTGGGACTCGTCATGGGAGGCTCTCAGGCCCTGAGCCGCTCCTTTTACGGCTCGATGATACCGGAGAAGGCGGCGGCGGAGTTTTACGGGTTCTACACGGTTTTTAGTAAATTCTCGGCAATTTGGGGCCCCCTTGCCTTCGCCCTCATCCGGCAGACGACAGGCAGCGCGAGAAACTCCATTATCTCGTTAATTGCGTTTTTCATCGCCGGAGTGGTTCTGCTCTATTTCGTGGATGAGAAAAAAGCCCGCTCAGCCCGCGAGAGCGGAGAGGACTGGTAAAGCGCGCCCCGGGTATCTCCTCTGCCCAAATCCATCGCCCCTCAAAGCCCGGCAATAGACCTCTGCGGCGAATGAATAATCATAAAGAAACAAAGAGTTCCCAACTTTATATATATATATTGGCGCTACTTTTGTGTTTCATATTTTGATATTATCTGCGCCAGAGCCTTTTGTGAGGAGGTAGCAAGGGATGAGCATCATCGAACTTTCAGGGGAGCAGGCGATGATTCAGGATACGGCGAGGGATTTTGCCCGAAGCGAAATCAGGCCCCAAGCGGGGGAAATTGACAGGGAAGGGAAATTTCCCGCAGGAATCGTGACAAAGCTCGGAGAACTCGGATTCATGGGCATTTTCGTTCCCGAAGAGTACGGCGGAAGCGGGATGGATACGTTCAGCTACGCGCTCGCGCTGGAGGAGGTCTGCAAGGCGTGCGCCTCGACCGGGGTTATAATGTCGGTGAACAACTCGCTTGTCTGTGAGCCAATACTGAAATTCGGGAGCGAAGCCCAGAAGCGCAAATACCTGCCGATGCTTGCGGGGGGGATGAAGCTCGGATGCTTCTCCCTGAGCGAGCCTGCCTCCGGGTCTGATGCCGGAAGCATCCGCACAACCGCCAGCAGAGACGGAAGCCACTACATCATCAACGGGACGAAAAACTGGGTTACCAATGGCCCCGAAGCTGACGTTATCGTCCTATTCACCTCCGTGGATACCGCGAAGAAGCATCGGGGAGTTACTGCCTTCATCGTGGATAAAGCGACCCCCGGCATCATCGTCGGCAAAGCCGAGCATAAACTCGGCATAAGGGGGTCAAGCACCTCTCAGCTTATTTTCGAGGACTGCCGAGTTCCCGCAGGAAACCTGCTCGGCGACGAGGGGCAGGGCTTTAAAATTGCCATGCAGACGCTCGACGGCGGCAGAATCGGTATTGCCGCTCAAGCCGTAGGAATCGCGCAGGCGGCGTTCGAGCAATCGGCAAGATACTCGCAGGAGAGGGAATCATTTGGCAAACAGATCGCGAAATTTCAGGCGATACAGTTTATGCTCGCCGATATGGCTACCCGCATCGAGGCGGCGCGGCTTTTGGTTTGGCAGGCGGCGATAATGAAAGACCGAGGGATGAAATTCTCAAAGCACTCGGCTATGGCAAAGGTGTTTGCGGCAGAGGCGGCGATGTGGGTTGCGACAAAGGCGATTCAGGTTCACGGGGGCTATGGCTACACGACGGATTACCCGGTTGAGAGGCATTTCAGGGACGCTAAAATCACCGAAATCTACGAGGGGACGTCCGAGGTTCAGCGCATCGTAATAGCAAGCGAGGTACTAAAGGAACTATCTTGACTTTCACCGGCTGGGATATTATAAAGATTCGGCGGCGGGCGACATCTGGGATTCATCCAAAAGGAGTGCATAAACCACATAATCGAGAAACCCCCGCCATGAGAGCGTTTGGGAACTAAATTAAACCTCAAGGAGCAACTAACAATGAAACTACTATTTAAACCGCGAGATGCAAAATTCATCGGCACGGGGGGGCTTCCATTCGGCACTTTCGACGACACCTCGGCGTGGCAACCCGTGTTTCGATGCTTGGAGAGGGGGGCAGAGGCTTTCCCCGACAAAATAATGTTCCGCGTGGCGGACAAGGACGGCAACCTCCCAACAGGGTTCACCTACAGGGAAACCAACGAGTGGGCGAACCGTATCGCCAACGGGCTCATCCACAAATGCGGCGTCGCCAAGCAGGACAAGGTCGGAATCTACATGATAAATTCCGCCGAATACGTCGTCTCAATCCTCGCAATCCATAAAACGGGCGGCGTCCAAGTCCCCATCAATAAAGACGAAAAGGGCGAGCGGCTGGCCTATGTAATCAACTACTCAGAGATGCGCGCCCTCATCACAGACCCCGAAAGCCTACCCATGATAGGAGACATCGCCCCGATGCTCAAGAACGTGAAAACCATTTTTATAAGCGCGGATTCGGAGAAAATCCCCAGCAAAGTAGGCGGTATTGACGCCCTGCCGTTTGGCGCATTCAACGAATTTTCCGGCGAGAACCCCGGCGTAGAGGTTACAACCGCCGATATGGAGCGGTGTATGTTCACATCCGGCACAACGGGGATGCCCAAGGGCGTGGCGAGAAACCACGGGGGCGTGGCGCTCACAGTGCGCGGATACATTCAGCAGCACGGTGTGAGAAGCGAAGATACCCTCATGAGCGTCCTCACACTCGGACACGCAAACGCGCAGGTGATGTGTCTTTTCACCTCTCTCGGAGCGGGAGCGACGGCGGTTTTCTACCCACGGTTCTCCGCGTCGTCATTTTGGAAATGGGCGGGAGAGTGCGGCGCGACATATACGAATATGCTGGGGGCAGTCGCCGAATACCTCTGGGCCGCCCCGCCGAGCGACCTAGACAGAATGCACGGAATTAAGACCGTGCTTGCCGCCCCTGCGCCCCGCAATTTGAGGGATTTTGAAGCGCGTTTCAATACGTCCATCGTCGAGGGATACGGCTCGACCGAGATGGGAATGGTGTTCTGGAAAGACCCCGAAGATGCGCGCCCAGGCTCCTGCGGCTATCCAATGGAAGGCTATCATGTAGAGATTCGAGACCCCCAGGACATCACGAGGGTCATCCGCCCGACTTGGGATCCTTACGAAAACCCCGCCCCGCCCGACGAGGTAAAGGGGCTTCTCTATATAAAACCGCTCATCCCGCACACGACCCTCAACGAGTATTTCAAAGACCCCCGGCGCACGAGAGAGGCTTTCGACGACGACGGATTTTTCAACTCCGACGACCTTTTCGCGCGCGGCACGGACGGCAGGTTTTATTTTCAGGGCAGATTTACGAGAATCCGCGTTTCAGGGGAGAACGTTGACCCCATAGCAGTGCAGGACACCGCCATGAGGCATCCCTCGGTTCAGGAGGCGATAGCGGTCGGCATCAGGCTTCCCAACATTTCGGACGATGAGGTGAAGCTGTGCGTTACGGTCAAATCCGGAGCGGAGTTCGACCCGGTGGAGTTCTCCAAGTGGATGGCGGATTTGGTGATTGTGGCTATGGTGCCGAGATTCATCGAAATCTACTCGGATGGATTTCCGGTTACGGCGACACAGAAAATTAAAATGGCAGAGCTTAAGGAAATCACCGAGAGAACTTGGGATAGGGCGAAGACGGGGCTTAGGTTCAGCGCGAGGAAGTAGGGGCGGGATTCGGGTTGCAGGATGAAAGTTTGAGAGGAGAGAGGATTCCAGAAACTTGACCATATATTCTCATTCCAGACTCAGCGTGTACAAACAATGCCCGCTGAAGTATAAGTTCAGATATCTCGACCGAATGCCGGAGGAGATGCAGACCGTTGAGGCATTTATGGGGCGTATGGTTCACGATTCCCTTGAGCGGCTATATAAAAAAGTGAGCTTCGGCAACACTCCGCCGCTTGCCGAGATTATCGCCCATTATCGGCAAATCTGGGACGAGAAGTGGACAGGCGCGGTCAAAACCATCAAGAGAGATATAACGGCTGAGGATTACAAAGAGCGCGGCAGAGACTGCATTGAGAGGTACTACCAGAGGCATCAGCCCTTTTTGGAGTCAGAAGTCGTAGGGCTTGAGATGAAGGTATCGCTCTCGCTCGATAGGGACGGCAAGCACGAGATGCGGGGGTTTATAGACCGGCTCTCTCGCTCCCGCGACGGCTCTTACGAGATTCATGACTACAAAACCGCAGGACACCCCCCCACGCAAAAAAACAGGGACGAGGACAAACAGCTCGCGCTCTATCATCTGGCAATTCAGCAGAGATGGAGCGACGTCGGGCGCGTGAGCCTACACTGGCACTATCTGGTTTCCGGGCAGCAAATCACATCCTCAAGAACGGACGGCGAGCTTGAGGGGCTGAGGGTCGAGAAAATTGCCCTGATAGACGAAATCGAGGCGACGACGGAATTTCCGCCGCAGGAATCCGCCCTCTGCCCATGGTGTTCATATCAAAAAATATGCCCGCTAAGAAAGCATCTCATCGCCGTGGAGGAACTGCCTAGGGCTGAGGCAAAGCGCGAGGAGGGATTCGAGCTGGTGGACAGGCTCGCCGACCTGCAAACCAGGGCAAAGGACATTGAAGCGCAGATAGAAGAGACAAAGCGCTCCCTCATAGCCTATTCGGAGCGCGAGGGGGCGGAGAGGGTCTTTGGCGCGGAGAGGGTCGCAAAAATCAAGCGCGAGGAGAAATTCTCATTTCCCGATACTCAGAAGGAAAAAACCCGGCGCGCCGCCCTTGAGGACGCTATCCGGGAGATGGGAAAGTGGGACGAGGCGTCGTCGCTCGATGTGCGAAAACTCGGCGGCATTCTCGAAACGAGGACGTGGGATGAGAGAGCGATGGAGCGAATCGGGCCGTTTGCCGAGAAAGAGCAGAGGGTATCGGTAACGCTCTCGAAGAGGAAGAGCGATAGATAAATCATAATGCCGGAGGCGAATCTAGAGATGAAAGCGATATGGAAGGGGGCGACTTTAGCCGAAAGCGACGAAACCGTAGTAGTCGAGGGAAACCACTATTTTCCCCATGAGAGCGTGAGCAAGGAATACCTGGGTACAAGCCTGACCCATACGACCTGCTCGTGGAAGGGAACTGCGAGCTACTACGATGTTATCGTCGGGGGCGAAGTGAATCGGGACGCCGCTTGGTTCTACCCTGAGCCTAAGGACGCGGCGGGGGCGATAAAAAACCGGATTGCCTTCTGGAAAGGGGTCAAAGTGTCAGAGTAGCCGCGCTCTAGGGATTAACTCATACCCGCCTCGCGGGCGCTTTGAGTTCGGCTACGGGAATAACCCTGCCGCACTTAGAGCAGGTTATTGAATCTCCATCTGCGTCTATGAACTCGGCTCCGAGCTTGTCGGCAAATTTTTTCAATTCCTCGACTTTTTCAGCTTTCACCTTTTCTGAATACTCGTCCTGCCAGCTTGAGGGGTTTATTTCAAGCTCGAAGAATTTCTCCTTATGAATATAGACATGGATGACGTTACCGCATTCGCAGGACATAAATATTATCGGCATCGGCTTCGGACGCTCCCACTGGCTGAATCTCACGGGAGGTTACTTCACCTGCGGGCAAGATGCAAGATGCCAAATGGGGGATGAGGGGGCAATTACCAGCCCTCAGACCCTGGCTCGCCCTTGAATGGCCCCGCGATATTGGCAGTAATCCAGCCGCCGTAAAATCCCCCGGGCTGGGCAGAGGCAAGCTCTCCGTCAACGTAGCAGGCATCCATAAATTGGGGATAAAAGGCGACGCACCCGCTAAGGGCGGCGAATTTAGGCGGCGGCTGGGGATAGAACCAAGCGGCAAGGCGGGCGGTCTTCCCCAGAGCGGCAATCGAGTAGTACGAGGCGACTCCCTTCCACTCGCAAAACGAGCGCCTGCCTTCCTCCAGCGAGAGAAATTCCATGCGAATATCAGAGGGCGGGATGTAGTAAACCGGCGGATGGCTCGTTTCCAATACCCTTGCTGAGGATTTGGTATCGGCTATCGTAATGCCTGCGAAAATCACGCGGATATGCCTCGCGCATCTCTCAAGGCGCGGCGGGCGGGGATAATCCCACACGGACTCCTGTCCCGGAAGCAGTTTCAGCGCTCTAGGCTTCATTCCCTCCCTCCCCTGTTGCAATACTGCATCTGGCATCTTGGCTACTGACCGTCGTTTATGGCTTCGAGAAGCGAGGTTTTAATGAGGTCAAGCCGCGCCCTGTCCAAAACCTTTTTGTCGTCTGCGTCGCGCACATAGAAAACATCGGCGACCTGGTCAACTTTGGTCGAAATTTTGGCGTAATTTGTCGAGAGTCCGAGTTTTTTAATTGTTTTCGTGATGTCGTAGAGAAGCCCCACGCGGTCGTGGGCGTAAATGTCAATAACCGTGTAGTGGTCAGACGAGTCGTTGTCAATTTCGAGTTTAGTGGGGTGCTTCGGGATTACTTTCTCGAAGTTGGATTTCAATCTCTTGCGCTTAGCCACAATCTCTTCTACGTCCAGTTTCCCGGCTAAAACGCTGATAAGGTCGAGTTTAACCTTATTCCATATCTCTCTATCTTCCGAGGTGGAAGCCCCCAGCCTGTTGACGTAAAAAACGTCGAGAATTCTTCGGTCGGAAAGGGTTATAATCCTAGCTCCGAGAATGTTGATTCCGCTTCCGGCAACCACGCCGCAGAGCCTTGAGAAAATCCCCGGAATATCGTAGCCCCAGAACAGGAACTCGTCGTAGTCCTCTTTGGGGTGGAATATCACGTCCATTCCCGTATTCGCCCCGTGCTTTTCCATAAATTTTACATGATGCGCCGCTTTTCTCGGAGTAAATCCGGGGAAGTAGGAAAGGGGCACAGTCTCAAGGCGGGCTTTGACTTTATCCTCCGGGATTTCACCTTTAATTATCTTCACGACGTCGCGGATAAATTTCTTCGCCCGCTCCTCAGGACGCTGTTTCTTAAAATCCCCCATCTTGAGAACGGCGGCGGTCTTGAGATAGAGTTCTCTAAGGAGCATCCCCTTCCAATTTGTCCACACCCCGGGCCCTACGGAGCGGATGTCGGCGAATGAGAGCAGATAGAGCATGGAGAGGGTATCCATAATTTTTACGGATTTTGCGAATTTCACGATGAGACTCTCGTCGTGCAGGTCGCGCCTCTGCGAGAAATGCGGCATGATGAGGTGCTGTTTTACCATATATTCGAGCTGTTCCGTGTCCTCGGCGGGCAGAGTCATCCGCTCTGCAATGCGCGAGACCATATCGGCTCCGCGCTGCGCGTGGTTTCTCCCCTCGCCCTTGCCCATGTCGTGAAACAGACAGGCGAGATACAGGATGTGCCGCTTCGCAAGCCCTCTTGCCACCTTTGTGAGAGCAGAGAATTCCTCCTCGTACTTGCCCTTTACGAGGTTCTCAATCTCTTTGACCATAAATATCGAGTGAACGTCAACCGTATAGACATGATAAGCGTCGTGCTGAACCATGCAGACGATTTTGCCGAACTCCGGGATGAAGTAGCCCAGAAGCCTCAGCCGGTTCATCTCGAAAAGGGCGTCGGCGACATTCGTACCCTCTTTGAGGAATCTGAGAAAGGCGGCGTTAAAATTGGGATTTCTTCTCACCCCGTCGTCAATCAGCTTTACGCTGTCGTGGATTAATTCCTTGAGGTACTTGCTCATTTCTATCCCGTAGCGGTCGGCTATCTCGAAGGCGCGGATCATATTTTCCGGGCGCCCCTCGAAAATATCGCGGCTTGAGACCGAGAGCATCCCGCCTTGGTTGATGAACCCGTTATCGAGATTTACGGTCCTTATAGGGCCAAAGCGGGTTTTCGGCTTCACCGTGCATCGCTCGATGAGCTTATTTGAATACTCCCTCGTGAGGCTGGCGCGCAGATAGTACGCCCTCATGAACCTCTCGACGGCGGGAATTTCGTCAACGTTTCTATATCCCATAAACGCGGCGACCTTATCCTGCCATTCAAAGGTCAGTCTGTCTTCTCGCCGCTCGGCAAGGTAGTGGAGTTCCGCCCTAATGGTCAGAAGGGAATCGAGCCCCTTGTTAAACATCCGAAGCTCGTTTTCAAGCAATATGCCCTTGTGGACGAGTTGCTGAAAATTTCTCACCTTGAACTTAGCCTTGGCTATCCAGAGGGCGGCGTTTATGTCCCGGATGCCGCCTTCGCCCTCTTTGATGTGCGGCTCTAGGAGATAGACCGAACGCCCGAAGCGGTTTATGCGTTTTTCGTTTTCCGCGATTTTACGCTCGATGTAACGCGTTGAGATTGAAGGCAGAAGCTCGCGGTAGAGCTTTCGGTCAAGCAGGGCGAAGAGGGTCTCGTCTCCGCAGATAAATCTGCCGTCGAGAAGCGCGGTGAGAATCGTAACGTCGTCCCCTTGCGAGAGTTCGAGGCACTCGTCAATTGTTCTTGCCGAGTGTCCCACGTCGAGCTTTAAATCGAGCAGGAGGAGAAGAACTTTTTGAACCAAATCGGCGGCAAGTTGGCTTTTGTCAGGCTCATAGAGAAAGAGCAGGTCAACATCCGAATAGGGGGAAAATTCCTCTCTGCCGTATCCCCCTAGGGCGACAATGGATATGCCGCTGAGATTGGCAAATCCCATACCTTCGAGGCACTGCTCGATGAGGCGGTCAATACTCTGAGACCTGCGGCGGCACAGTTCAAGACCGCTCAGGGATTGTTTTCTGTGGAGTTTTTTAAGCTCGCTTTGAGTGTCCAGAATACCGAGCTTAATTCTGTCCTTGAGCTGCTCGCGTTCGACGATTTCGGCTTTGCGCATCTATGGCATTCCCCGTAATTCGAGATGAAATCACCCGCCCTGAGGCGTTCACTAAGGATATATCATCTCGGAGGGGAATTGTAGGGCGCAAGTATTTCAACCTATTTGCGGAATCGGACGTAGGTCTCCTCAGAATTTGCCCTCTTGTTCTCGATTCGCGCCAGGACAAATAGGAGGTCAGAGAGGCGATTTAGATAGACAAGGGCGGCTGTGTCCGTTTGCTCTGCCTCGGCCATTTTGACGACCCGCCTCTCGGCTCGCCTCGATACGGCTCTTGCGATGTGCAGGTACGCCCCCTGCCCTCCGGGGAGGATGAACTCCCGAAGCGGCTCAAGCTCCCGAAGGAATTGGTCAATGAGCTTCTCAATCTCCCTGACGCGCTCTTTCGTGATTCTCGGCGTTTCCATCTCAGGGGGGCTGGCAAGGTCCGCCCCGACGATGAAAAGGTCGTTTTGAATCTCGCCTAGAAGCTCGCGGATTTCGCCGTCCAGAGAGTGAAGCCTCGCCGCTCCGAGTACGGAATTGAGCTCGTCCACATCGCCGTATGCCTCCACGCGGGCGGAGGTTTTGCTGACCCTCGCCCCCCCGACAAGAGAGGTCATCCCCTTGTCTCCGGTTCTGGTATAAACCTTGGTGATTCGCTTTTTCTCCATGATACGGGGATTTTAACCTAGCGCGGGGGATTGCTCAAATATATTGCGCGCCCCCGTCATATCAGAAACCGCCCCGCTCGAAAAAACCCTAGAACTTGCAAACCCGCGCCAATGCGAATAGAATCATTCACCGAAAATTCTATGAATCACCATACAGACGCGCCGATTATCATGGAGCTTTATACACTCGGAAAGGAGAAAATCGCCGAAGCCGGCATTGAAAACCCCTCGCTTGAGGCGGCGATAATGCTATCGCGGGCTTTGGGCGTCAGTACGGCAGGGATTTACGCATTGCCGCACGGGCGCGTTCGCCCTGAGGAGGGGCGCGTATTTGAGGGCTTCATCGAGCGGCGGCAGGCCCGCGAGCCGATTGCCTATATCCTCGGCGAAAGAGAGTTTTACTCAAGGGCGTTCTGCGTCAACCGCCGCGTTCTCATCCCAAGACCCGAAACCGAAATTCTGGTTGAAGCGGCTTTGGCAGAGGCAAAAAGCATCCCCTCGCCCCGAATTGCCGACGTCGGCACGGGAAGCGGCGCGGTCGGGGTAACCATTGCCTGCGAGAGAGCGGACGCCATGGTTTTTGCAACCGATATTTCGCCGGAAGCCCTTGAGGTCGCCAGGGAAAACGCCAAACGACACTCCGTAGCCGAGAGGATTTCCTTTGTTCAGGCGGATTTTCTCTCCCCTTTTGCGGATAGCTGCCTTGATATCGTCGTCTCGAATCCGCCGTACGTCAGAGCAGAAGATTACTCGCATCTCCCCCCCGACGTGCGGGATTTCGAGCCTGCCCTAGCCCTTATTGGCGGCGGAGTGGACGGTCTGGCCGCTATAAGGCGCGTAATTGAGGATTCGGCAAGGACGCTCGCTTCGGGCGGGGCGTGCATCGTAGAGGTCGGCGAGGGACAGAGCGCGGGGGTTCGGGAAATATTCCAGAGCGTAGGATTCACAGAGATTGAAACCAAACGGGATTTATCAGGGATAGAGAGGGTAATCAGAGGGAAATGGAGAAAATTGTAGTCGAAGGCGGAATAAGGCTTGCGGGCGAGGTTACGGTGAGCGGGTCGAAGAACGCCGTGTTGCCCCTTATGGCGGCGTGCATCCTGACGCAGGGGAAGAATACGTTTACGAATGTCCCCGACCTTGCCGATGTGCGCACGATGGCGAAATTGCTTAAAATTTTGGGCGCGGAAGTGGAATTTGAAAACGGGGTCATGACGATTGACGCAGGGAAGCTGAACACGTGGATCGCCCCGTACGACTTGGTCAAAACAATGAGGGCGTCAGTCCTAGTGCTGGGCCCACTCACGGCGCGGTTTGGGAGAGCTAGGGTGTCCCTGCCCGGCGGATGCGCTATCGGAGAGCGTCCCATTGACCAGCACCTCAAGGGATTATCCCTCCTAGGCGCGGCAATCGAGCTTGAAGAGGGATATGTCGAGACCTCCGCCCCGAAATTAAAAGGGAAAATCATCCCGTTTGACGTATCCACCGTAACGGGGACAGAGAACATCATCCTCGCCTCGGTTCTTGCCGAAGGAGAGACAGTTCTGCTCAACGCCGCCTGCGAGCCGGAGGTTACCGAGCTTGTGAACGCGCTAAACAAGATGGGCGCGAAAATTGAGGGCGCAGGCACGGACATCCTCACCATAGAGGGCGTCGCGCGGTTATCGCCGATTGAAACTCACAGCGTCGTGCCGGATAGAATCGAGACCGGGACTTTTATGATAGCCTCAGCCGTTACAGGGGGCGACATCCTAATAAAAAACTGCAAATTTGAAAACGTCGGCGCAGTCGTGGGAAAACTCATGGAAACGGGGGCAGAGATAACCCGCGAGAGCGGCGGCATGAGGGTCAAGGGGAGCGAGCGGATAAAGAGCGTTGATGTCTCCACCCTGCCCTATCCCGGATTCCCGACGGATATGCAGGCTCAGTTTATGACACTCATGTCAATTGCCGGGGGGCTTAGCGTCATCACCGAGACGATTTTTCAGCAGAGATTCATGCACTCAGGGGAACTCAGGCGCATCGGGGCGGATATAAAACTCGTCGGCACAAGCGCCGTCGTCAGGGGGGTGCCTTACCTAAGCGGGGCGCCGATAATGGCAAGCGACCTTCGGGCAAGCGCGTCGCTCGTGCTGGCGGGGGTAGCCGCGCGGGGCAGAACAGACATCTCGCGCGTGTATCACCTTGACCGCGGCTACGATAGGCTCGATAAGAAACTCGAAGCCCTGGGCGCAAAAATCTGGAGGGAACAGGAGTGATTACGATAGCAATTTCGCGGGGCAGACTGCTGACCGAGGCAAACGCCCTGTTCAAGAAAGCCGGTTTTAACCTCGCCAACCTCTCAAGCGATTCGAGAAAGCTCATTTTCGAGTATCCCAAGTACGGAATCAAAGCGCTCATCATCCGCCCTACGGACGTTCCGGCTTACGTCGAACACGGCGCGGCGGACTGCGGCATTGTCGGCAGGGACACGCTCATGGAGGAGTCTTACGATTTATACGAGCCGCTTGACCTTAGAATCGGCAGGTGCAAGCTCATCGTCGCCGCAAAGGAGGGGTTCGATTTCGCATCGTCTCGAATCCTGAGAGTAGCGACGAAATATCCGAAAATCGCCTACGAGCATTTCGCCCGAAAGGGAGTGAGCGCGGAGGTCGTAAAACTCTACGGCTCCATAGAGCTTGCCCCGATAGTGGGACTCTCGGACGTTATCGTGGATTTGACTGCGACGGGCGAGACGCTGAGAAAAAATAAACTCGTCATCATAGAGAACATCGCCGACGTTACCGCGAGACTCGTCGTGAATCGGGTGAGCATGAAGGTGAAATCCAAAGAGATAAAAGAATTTATCAGGCGCATAAGAGAGGTTCGAGAGAGCGCCGAGCCGCAATCCCCTTTGGATGGAAATGTATGAGTCGGCACAATCATCCCGGAGTGTTTCAACGGGAATCCACGCCGCCTAAAGTGGGATAGGGGGAGAATCGAGGGGAGAGATGTTCATCACGTTTGAAGGCACAGAGGGGAGCGGGAAAACCACACAGGCTCACTTGCTCAAGGAATTTCTTGAGTCGAGGGGATTTGCGGCTTCCTACACGCGGGAGCCGGGATGGGGAGCTTTGGGAAAGCTCATACGCGCCGTAATCCTAGACGAGAGGGATTTGGCCCTCGACCCGACGGCGGAGTTGTGCCTGTTCTGCGCCGACCGCGCTCAGCACGTCAAGGATTTCATCAAGCCTAGGCTCAAGGCAGGAGAGGTCGTCATCTGCGATAGATACGCCGATTCTACCCTCGTGTATCAGGGAGTCGCCCGCAAACTCGATTCGGATTTGGTAAAGAGGCTCGCCAAGGCCTCAACCCTCGGAGTCGTTCCCGATTTGACGATACTCCTAGACCTAGAGGTGCGCTACGGGCTTCAGAGGCTCGGCGCAAGGGGGGAGAGAACAAAAATGGACGAAGAGCCAGTCGAATTTCACGAGCAAATCCGAGACGGCTACCTGAGCATAGCCCGCAGAGAACCGACGAGAATAATCAAATTAGACGCATCAAAGAGCATCGAGGAAATCCAAGAAGAGATACGCAAGCTCGTCATCAAGCGCATGGCTTAGGGCGGTTCCCTCTCTTTGGCGCGTGGTTTACCAGTCTGACCACCGGCGGACTATGAATGTTCTTCTCACAGCTTATAGGAAACGAATCTCAGAAAATCTCGCTACTGCGCGCCGTCCGCGAGGGTAGAGTCTCGCACGCCTACCTCTTTTACGGATTAGATGGCGTGGGCAAAAAGCTGTTCGCGTTTGAATTCGCCAAAGCCCTCAACTGCCTGCGCCCTCTCGAACAAGCCAGTGAGCCGTGCCTGTGCCAATCATGCAGGAAAATTGAGAAATCAATTCACCCGGACGTTTTTTTAGTCAAGTCGCAGGGGTCGAGAGATATAAAAATTGACCAAATCAGGCAGGAAGTCGAAGAGCGCGTCGCCCTGAGACCGTTCGAGGGCAGATTCAAAGTCGCAATAGTTGACCAAGCCGAGCGTATGAACCCAAACGCCCAGAACGCATTCCTCAAAACCCTCGAAGAGCCTCCGCCGGATTCGGTGATAATTCTCGTCTCCTCGAAGCCGGAGTCGCTCCTTGCAACCATCCGCTCGCGGTGTCAGCCGGTTGAGTTCGGGGCGCTCGCCGAGAGGGACATCGTTCGGGAGGTCGCCAAGCGGGGCGCGCTCGGAGAGGAGGAGATAAAAATAGCGGCGAAGCTCTCAGGCGGCAGCTTGGCAAAAGCCCTCGCCCTTGATGCCGGCGCTCTGTCGTCAAGACGGGAGATAATATTAAAGCTCTCAGGGATAAACCCGAACCGCGCATCAGATGTGATAGGACTGGCGGAGTTTCTACTCAAGCAAGGCGAAGAGGACGCAGACTCGCTCGAATTCATATTCGAGGTCGTAGCAATGTGGCTTCGAGACCTCCTTCTGCTCAAGATAGGATTCGGCACGGAGGATTTATCTAACGAGGATTTAGCGGGGGTCTGCCAGAGAGTAGCCGAGAAGTGGACTCGCCGGAATATCTTGGATAAGATAGAAGCTCTCGAAGCCGTGAGATACGCCGTGTTCCGAGCTAACGCGAATAAGCAAATCGCCCTGCAGAACCTGCTCCTGAAAATAGCGGGCTGATGTCAGGCAGGCGCAGACGGAGCAATAGCTGGCGGCGAGGCGGCTGCCCGCGATATTATAGAAACTGGAGAGCCAGATGGCTAAATCGTTTTACATCACAACCCCGATTTACTACGTCAACGACGCGCCGCACATCGGACACGCCTATACCACTGTCGCCGCCGACGCCATTGCCAGATACAGGAGACTGCGCGGGGACGACGTATTTTTTCTCACCGGCACGGACGAACACGGGCAGAAAATCGAGCGCGCCGCCGAAGCCACGGGCGAGAGCCCAATGGAGCTTGCCAGCCGCGTCGTGCTGAGATTTAAAGGACTCTGGGAGAGTCTGAATATATCGAACTCGGATTTCATCAGAACCACCGAGCCGAGACATAAGCGAGCCGTAGCGCAGATTTTCAAGACCATTGAGCAGAGGGGCGACATTTACCTCGGCGAATACGAGGGCTGGTACGATGTGAGAAATGAGGCTTTCATCACCGAAACCCAGCTTGAAGAACTCCTCGCCATTGCAGTTGAAAAACGCCCGCCGCTGGAGAGAGTCAAAGAGGAGAGCTACTTCTTCAGGCTCTCCAGATTCCAAGAGCGCCTCCTCAAATTCTACGATGAAAACCCCGACTTCATCCAGCCCTCCTATAGGAGAAACGAGGTCGTCCGCTTCGTCGAGGGCGGACTCAGGGACCTGAGCGTAAGCCGCACGTCGTTCAAGTGGGGAATTCCCGTGCCAGGGAATGAGCATCACGTGATATATGTCTGGTTCGACGCGCTTACAAATTATCTCACCGCCGCCGGATACCCGGACGACCCCGAGAGGTTCAGCCGCATTTGGGAGGCGGATGTTCACCTCGTAGGCAAAGACATACTGCGGTTTCACGCCGTCTATTGGCCCGCGTTTCTGATGTCTGCGGGACTGCCCCTGCCCAAAAAGGTATTCGCCCACGGCTGGTGGACTGTCGAGGGGGAGAAGATGTCCAAATCCCTCGGAAACGTGGTTGACCCGTACAAAATAGCAGATGAATTCGGGGTGGACGCCTTCAGGTATTTTCTCCTCCGCGAGATGCCGTTTGGGCAGGACGGGGATTTCTCGAAACCCGCTCTTGTGGGGCGCATAAACGGGGATTTAGCCAACGGACTCGGCAACTTGGTGAGCCGCTCGCTTGGGATGATAGAGCGGTATTTGGGGGGGAGGGTTGCCGAACCGGCGGCTTTCGAGGCGGCGGATACGCAAGTGCAGGAGAGATTTGCGCAGACAATTGCCGAGCTGGAGCGCGCTATGGGCGAAACGGCGTTTCACAAGGCTCTCGCCTCAATTTGGGAATTCATCGCCTCGGTGAATAAATACGTGGACGATTCCCAGCCTTGGACGCTCGCCAAACACGGGAAAACGGAGCGTCTTAAAACCGTGCTGTGGACGCTCGCCGCATCCATCGAAGCCGCCGCCATCCTGATTTATCCATTCATGCCGAAAACGGCGGATGTGATTTGGGCGAGGCTCGGACATGAGGATTCCATAGCGGCCCAGACGGGGGCAAATCCCAACTCTTGGGGAGCGCTTACGGCAGGGCGCTTGGTGAATAAGGGCGAGGCAATTTTTCCGAGAATTAAAGAGTGATATTGACAATTTTTGTTTCCGTCCTATGCAATGGGTTTCATTTTTGAGTACCTTAAAAGGGGCTCGCAAAACCCATCTGCGGCAAAATATTCTATAATTCCAAGAGCTTAGCTTTTTCTACTCCCTCTGGCACACATATTGCCTCACAAACAATCGAGGTAAGACCCTTCTTCGCATTGATTGCGGCATCCATCGCCGCAGGTCTTAACCGAAAGGGCATACCATCCGAAAGGGTGGGACGCAAAGCCTTCGACCTACGTTCATTGGGCAGTTGACGGTGAATACGGTGGCCGGGTTGCCGAAGTAGAGACGCTTTTTCGTCCGCATCACTTTACTTTACGCGCCACCTCGAGGGATTTCCCCCTAACGGTTCAAGATTCGTGGAAGGAGACAACCTGGGGGGGACAGAGGCAATTGTCCCGAAATCCATTGTGGGAGGCGTAGAGTGATGAATTTAGGATTCCTGGGCCGCAGGGGCAGATTACTGTTAGCCGTCATCTCGATGTTGTTCTCATCAACGCTCGCTTATGGGGACGACATCACAAAGAACCAATCAGAGGATTTAAACCTCCTCATCTCGCAGTTCGTAGGAGGCGAGGCAAACGCCCTTCTAATAATGGATTTATCAAGCTCGATGGGGGTGAATTTCGGAGGGTCGAACATCGGCAATTGGGACAGCATCTCAAATTCCGCCTCTTCAACCGTACTCGACTGCGAAAGCGTGTTCTGCGACGGTATAGGGGGGTGCGACGGCGGCGATATTCTCGGAATTCCGGGGCATTTGCTGCAGCGTGTTCTCGCCTCTCACTGCGCGGAAAACACGGCGAACACGAGCGTCTGCGGCTCAAAGAACTGCAAAAACGGCGTCTGCGAGGAAGCCGAAGAATTTAACAACCAGCTCGCCTGCGTCCTGCCGTTGGTGGGAAACACGATTTCACTTCTTAACCCGATTTTTACCCTAGTGTGCGGAGGGCCCGGCTCGGGTTCATGCGTTACCCCCAAAGAGCGCGCTCTTGCGGCGGCGCTCATGGAGGAACTCGGAGGCATCAGCACAGACCCGAATCTGAGCCTTGGACTTGGACAGTGCTTCAAGGCTCTTAACTGCAATATCGGAATCGGCTCAGGCACGCTCGGATTTCTCACCTGCTACACTGCGGTAAACTACAATAACTTCAAAGCCTGCATGGCAAACCTGCAGCCTATAACCTACACACAAACCCTGCTTGAGGGACTCCTTCAGCCCGTGCCCGCCCACCTGAGACGCTCTCCCGCCTGCACCGGCGGAACGCCAAACTGCCGAGGGGTGCCTCAGTACGGAAGCTCCCGCGTGGACGTAGCGCTCGATGTCATATTTGACCTGCTCGACGCCGACGACTCCCTCAACGCTAAAATGTGCAACGACTCGAATATGCTCTACAACAACGCAAGCACGAGCGTGAGCTGCAGAAATTATATGGAAACCCCGTTCAGAGAAGTAAGCGCGAAGGTCAGGGGCACGGGAAGCGGCTCTGACCTGCCCACAACCCCGGCAAAACCGCTCATCAACGAACTCACAAACAGCGACTCCAGCGTTCTGAAAAATAGATTCCGGGCAATGACCTTCTCAGGAGCCCACTGGGCAGGATGCAGCGCAAACTCCACGTTTCAGGTCGCCCAAGGCGGATTCGCGGGACAGAGCGAGCTTAAATTTCAAAACACCTGGAAGCACTTCAGAGGCGCGGGACAGGCAAAGGGAGGGTCTCCGCTCGCCCTCGCCCTAGGATTCGACGACAACAACGGAAACGGAAACGGCGGCGGCAATATCGTAAACGACGACGCCCTTGGAATTTACAGAGTGGAGCTTCAAAGCGACCCCGCAATCTCCTGCAGACCGGAGTTTGTCGTGGTCATCACAGACGGAGACGACACCTGCTCTGGGGACTGCGGGGCGACCCCTGAGTCCTGCACCGGAGCGACGAGTCAGCTTGCGGGACTGCTGGATCTGCAACTCGCGCTCTGCAGCACGGTACTCTCCCCTCTCCTATGCGCAATTACCCCTCTGCCAACATTAGAGCCTCTGCTCTGCTCCCTCCTCCCTACACTCTGCGGCAAAACCCTGCCCCCTACTACAAACGCAAACCGCAGAAGCTCCATCCAAGCCACAAGCAACCTCAGAACCTATTACGCGAGAAACCCAGTGTCGAACCGCGGAGAGGTGTTCAAAAAAGAGGTTTTGACGTTCGTTATTTCCATGGGCGCAAAAGACGCCGCCGCAATTAGAACCGCAAACGCCATGGCTCTTGCAGGAGGCACTCACAGCGCCGGCGTCATACAGCACACAGGCCCGAACGGAGCAAGCGTGGGAACGGTTGATATTGACGCAATTCTCATCGGCTCCGGCAACTCCGTATATAGAAACATCGGCAAAGCCCTAGGGATTGACACAAACGCATCTGGCGCTCAGCTTGCCAATTGCAAAACCCCCAGCGAGAGCGGCTCGTGCAGTTTCCAAAGCGCCGCCGTTTTCAGCAACACCTACTTTGCCTCGGCGGGGCCACTGGAGTCCACAGCCAAGGGCGAGAGCTTCGCCTTCTTCGTCAACAGCGCCCCGGAACTAGCCGACGCCCTTCAAACCATCCTCGGATTTATTGACACCTTCACCACTTCTGGCATCTCGCCCACCGCCCCTCAGTCCTCAACGAGCGTCGCGCTGAGGGACAGGATATTTCTCTCCGTGCTGACTCCCATCACCGATAAACGCCTGTGGCAGGGGAGAATGGCTCTCTACGGATTCATTGACAACCCAAACAACGCTGGAGGCAAATTGGTAGTTGACAGCACTTCGTCTCAGAACGAGATATTCAACGACGACGGCTCGCTCAATGAGTTCGCCAAGAATTTCTACTGGGAAGTAGGCAAGAACCTAGCCGAGAGAAATCTGACCTCCGACCCAAGAAGGCTCTTTACAGTCAATAGGCTCGCCGACACCGACACCACGACAAACGCAGGAGTCGTAGAAACGATAAGACACAGGGGAGAGACGACGAATTTTAACCTCTCCAATACGGCGCTTACACCGGAGACATTCGGCATAAGCGATGCAGATGTTACGAGCCCTATACCCTCCTACTGCGCCGCCGGCGGGATTACAAACTGCTCAACCAGCTGCGCCGATGTGTCTAGCACGGCGTGTAGAACGTGCGTCAAAGGGTGCATCAAAAATAGAGTAATTGATTTCATGAGCGGCAACACCGGCATTGAGCCCGTCGGAGACCCCATGGGAGGCCCTAAGAGCGGAGGGCAGAGCGCGGATTCCATCGGATATAACTGCTTCGACGCAGTGGCAGGCACGGGGAGTTTCGCAAACTGCTCCGTAAGGCTCGGAGACATATTTCACTCCGTCCCGGTTGTGGTAGGGTCTCCATCGCCGCTCTTTTTCGACGAGGGATTTCAAAACTTCGCAAAAGCCTTCAAAAACCGCTCAGCCGCCATTTACGTCGGGGCGAACGACGGCTTCATGCACTCGTTCCACGCAGGCGAGCTCGTTACAAACCTCTCGACGGCTAATCCGTTTACGAAGAAGCAGGAATCCATACCGTTTTTTAATGAAGGCACGGGCAAGGAGCTTTTCGGATTCGCCCCGCCGTCGTTTCTGCCGGATTCCATCGCCCCCACAAGCCCGGTTAATAAAAGCCCAGATCTGCCCGCCGGGGCAATTTCGGGCATAACCCCGCCCGATTACAGATTTGGCGACTTTAAGTCATTTATCACCGACAATTCCTACGAGAGGTCATTTTTTGACGGCTCGCCTCTGGTACTAGACGTTTTCATTGACGGATATCTAAATGGAATCGCCAACAGCGCCGCCTGCACAAGCGCCCCCGCCCTCGACGGGACAATTGACCCCTGCGGGAAGGAGTGGCATACGATTCTTATAGCCGGCTACAGAAACGGAGGCGGCGCATATACCGCCCTCGACGTGAGCAACGTCAAATGCTCGGACGGCAGTTGCAGTTCCATTGGGAAGCACAAATCCGCAGGAGCGGACTATCCCAGACACCTGTGGACGACTTTCGATAAACACTTCGGAAACACCTGGTCGGAGCCAGTAGCCGCAAGGGTGAGAATGACGGCTCAGGACGGCGGCGGGGCGAGCATCACAACTGACAGATGGGTAATATTTGCCGGAGGAGGCATTGACCCCACCGACACCGACCCCACAAACGGAGTCAATTTCAGCAACGCATTTTATGCAATTGACATTGCTACCGGCAAAATCATATTCAAATTTCACCCCAGCGGAAGCCTCGCAAACGACGATAAAATGGTGTGCGACATGGCGGCTGAGCCGGGGGTGTTCGACCTCAACGCCGACGGATACGCGGATTTAGTCTATATCGGAGATACCTGCGGCAGACTCTGGAGGTTTGATGTATCCCAGCCCGTCTCCGGCGGCAGCGTCGCTTCTCTGGGACTCAAGGGAAATGGCAGCATCCAAGCCCCGAACTGGACGGGCGACATCGCCTTTTGCGCCAACACGACTGCCGAGTGCGCTAAGGCGTTCAATCGCCCGACGACCGCCAGACAGCCCATTTTCTTCGCCCCTACCGTTACACTTGACGACATCGGCAGGAGGCACGTTATTTTCTCCACGGGCAATAGGAGAAACCCGACCGACCTGGCTCAATCTGGAAAGCTCTATAATTTTATTGACGGATTCATCCCATCCTACTTGGCGGGAGGTTCGGCGGTTGCCGCATCAATGAAAACCGAAGGCAGTTTCGCCTCCGGTCAAATCATTGACATCGTCCCTCAGACAATATCAGGAGGCACGCTTGAGCAGTTCACTGTAACCGGGGGTTCGGGAATCGGCAATCTAGGGGAGTTCATGGTGAGATTCCCGAATAACGGCGCGACCAACAACCCGGGCGGCGAAAAGGGGTTCGGCACCCCTATTGTGCTTAACCGAGTGCTCGTGTTCAGCACCTTCGCCCCGCCGACCGACACTGCGGCAAATCCCTGTTCGAGCGGCACTGGATTTGGAAGGGTATTTGCCCTCGACTACTTGACCGGGCAGGCGGCTCTTATCAGGGTGCCGGGTTCAAGGGATCTCCTTCAGGGAACAAACACGCAAAAATCACAGGCTGTAGGGATTACCGTAGCCGAGGGGATGCCCACTCCGGCGCAGCTGACCTTCGGGGCTAGGGGGTCTGTCGTGATGACAGTCGCCTTCACGGGAAGCGCCTCGGCTGGAGGCTCGCAGTTTCTAGTGTGGGAGCTTCCCCCGCTCCCGGCGAGGAATCAGTCTCTGTTCTGGGAAGAGCCGCTCGGAAGTTAGCTCTCTAGTAACGGAGTCAATGGTCTTTTGTTGATTCGCCGAATGCTGGCGGCGGATTCGGGAGAGGCGCAAAAAGTTGCGCCCGAAGTGAAAATTTATTCATATCCACAAGACGGAGTCAGATGAAATATCCATTAATTTAGGGGAGGGTTAGATTTACCCCCTTGTGGCATTATAATTGTACTATAATAGCGCGTAACCTATATATCATGGCGGAATCGGCAGATGATTCGAGTGAAGGATGAAAACGGATTTACTTTTATCGAAATTCTGATAGCTCTCGCGATAATGGCTTTCGGATTTCTCGCCATGGCTCAGATGGAATTCCTTTCGCTGAAGCAGAAACAGCTCGCCGAGGCGGGAACCATAGCAACGAACATGATTCAATTTATCAGCGACAGGGACATGGCTGAGGTAAAGCGCAGATACCTCTTAAATTCGGCTGTGTATTCGGACGCGCAGGCGGGGAGAACCCCCAATATGCTCTACTGCGACGGCTCTTCGGACGCCGTGTGCGGAGCCTGCCCCTGCGACCCCTTGGAAGCGGTTACGGCTAATCCAGACGACGGCGTTTCGGAGAACTCCTGCGCCGCGCTGAATAGCAGAAATCCCGACCCAAGCCTCCTGCAATTCAGGGCTACAAAAGCGCTTTGCCAGGCGGACGCCGCCGCTCTGCCCGCAGGAAGCCCCGCGCTTTATGTAACGAAACTGGCTACGACCGACTCCGAAACGGTAAATGGGGTTGAGGTGCTTACGGTGTCCATCGGATACGCCATAAAAACGCCGGCGCAGTTTGCCGAGACCCCCTTCAGCGGCGACATTCGGGACTCTCTGGCAAGCCAAACCTATGAAATTACGGCGCAGATTGACAACTATACCGATATTATCGCGGGATGGAGCCAAGTGCGCGTCCCGCACGTGCCGTAAGAATTGAGCGAATGCGGCGACGGGATTCGGTTCCGCCCATTCCTGCCGATGATGAAAGGAGATTAGAGAATGAAAAGCCGTGGTTTTACATTGATTGAGCTTCTCGTGTCGCTCTCGATTTTCGCGCTGATAATTACGGGCTTAACCATCGCCCTAATTCAGCAGCAGCGGCAGTTCAAGCTCACCCAAGAGGCGATAGACCTCGACCAAACGGCGCGCATAACCCTGGATTACCTCGCTACGGAAGTCAGAAACGCAACCTCAAGGCAGGGCAAGACGTTTTCCATACAATTCACAAACGGCGGAAGCGGAGAATCCCCCCAGTGCTCCGACAACACCGGCGACGCCGGAAGCGCCGACGCCCCGCCCGACTGCCTCACCGTCTATACCTGGGACATAGGCAGAGGTCAGAACGGCAACAATCTGCCCTCGGTAGCCTCAGGGGTACAAATCGTATCCGCGGGCCCGCCTATGGTTCTGCAGCTCCCTCAGCAGTGGTTTCCGTCCGGGCAGGCGCGGCTACTTAACGACGGCGATTTCCTCGGCTTCAGGTCCCGCTTGAACCTCTGCAGTCCAAGCTCAAGTGTAAACTGCATCACGACCCCGCACCTTTGCACCGAATGCTCGGCGATACTGCGCGTAAGCTCGGTTGACACAGCGACGAGACAGGCAACAATTAACGACAGCGCCGCCCTGATTCAAGAAGAGAACTTCAGCGCCGATTTCACAGCTATGTCCACATTTCTCAGCTCCGCGTTCATCCCCCAAATCGCCTCTGTTGCATCCGAGATGACCATCGTTCAGACAAGGACGTTCAGAATTGATATGGACAACGGCGAGCTTGAGATGTCTCAGAACGGGGGGAGTTTTCAACCCATATCCGGAGGGGTGGACTCCCCCGCGATAATTGACCTCCAGTTCGTATTTAACCTCCAGGACGCAGACGGCAACATCACGAAAGTTGGAGTCCCTCTTAGCGCGGCAAATAGACGCTACCCCAATTTTCAAAGCGTCGCCTCGCTGCTGGGACGGGAAAAAGACATCAGAACCGTCGAGGTCTATATAGTCGTAAAATCGAAATTAAAACCGCGCCTGCCACAGGGAGGAACGGTTTCCCAGACAATCCCCGCCATCGCCGACGTGCTTCAAAGAACCGTTGCAAGCCCATCGGACTTTGACGAGCCGGAAGAGGGATTCGTCTATAGGGTGTTTTCCACAACGGTCTATATCAGAAATATGGCGAGAGAGGAATTCGGCTGATTTTTTAGGCAGGGACTCGGATAGGAGATGAATAATATGAAAAAATTAAGGAAAGAAGACGGTATCGCGTTAATTCTAGCCCTCTTGATGCTCCTGGTGATGTCCGCGCTCGCCGTAACGATTTCCTTCATGTCGAGCGTTGATTTTCAGACCATGTCCAATTACAAGCAGGGGCAGGAGGCTTTCCTTGCCGCCGAGAGGTGCGTTGAGGAGGGAAGGCAGAGGTTCGAGACAGTGGGCATTGAGACTCTATTTTTCCTCTTGCAGAGCGGAGTCGCCTCAGACGAGTTGACAATAGAAATTGACCTTCCAAACGGCTCGAAGTGCAGAACGGGACCTAGAGGTTTCAACAGGGCAAGCCCCTCAGACCCCGCGCCTTTCATACAAATCCCTCCGCCCACAAAGGCTTTTGGGAGACCCGTTAAGAACGTGAGCCTGCCCTCAGGGGGAATCGGCGGGGCGGCTGTAGTCTCGACGAGCTTTCTGGTAACGGGCAAAGACGCGGGAGACAAGGACAAAGATGACACCGACCCGGACCTAAACACCGGCACAGAAATCGCCATTGGGTTTGAGAGCTTCATTCCCGGAGGGGCAAGCAATGTCTATTAATTTCCGATTCGCGATGAAGCCCAAGATTCTTTTGGTTGCTCTCTCGCTCGTTTTCGTCGTGGGCGCGCACGGAGACGATATTATCCAAAACCAAGTCGAAGACCTGAATATACTCACCTCCCAAGTATTCGGGGGACAGCCCAACGTCCTAATGGTTTACGATAGTTCCTATTCGATGGGAACGAACTTCGGCGGCGCAGAAAGCGCTAATTGGGACAACACGAGCATCACCGCAACGTGCGCCATAGACGCCAATCAACCTCTCTGCGGTAGTAGCCCCAACACCGACGCCTGCCGCGCGGCAAAGGCGCACTGCATGGGCAACGCCTCGGGGATAAACCCCTGCGGGAGCGCCGCCTGCTCCGGCTCAAGCTCTGGAACGTGCGCACTGCCGGATGATTTTGAGAGATTCCTCCAGTGCGTTGAATCGAAATATTCCAGCGCGATAGTTACAAATACCTTCAGCGCCGTTACAACCAACGCCTGCGGAGGCTCTTCGAGCAATCCGAGAGTGGAATGCACCACGAACGCCGAGCGCGCCCGCGCCGCCGCCGCTATGGAGAATTTCGCCCTTCTTCAGGCAAATGCGGCGAACTCCTCGCTCTTTCCTCTCACTTGCGGGGCTTCTCTCTGCTCCGCAACCGCCGACGCCGATAAGTCCTGCAACGCCGCTGACACCGGAAGCGGGAGAAACGTCGTCCCCGGAGATTATTCAAATTTTGTCTCCTGCATGAACTCAAACAGAATTCAGCCCACCGCCATTACCTGTACAGACGGGAAAAACTGCTCCCAAGGCAGATACGGCTCAACCCGTCTCGACGCCGTTATAGCGAGCTTTTTCGATTTTCTCGACGCCGATCCTAACGACGGCAACCGGCTTTCCAACTACAACTGCGATGACCCGAACAGGCTCTTCAACGGCACGAATACCTCAATAAACTGCCATGATTTTATGAACACCCCTTTCCGTGATTTAGCCAATATAGTCTCCGGGCAGAGCAACGGCAGACTCCCAATCACGAACGCGTCCGATATTAAGCTCGAAGATATACTTGACTCAAGCGACCTCAGCGCTCTGGGACTCAGAATCCGCCCCATCGTCTATGGCGGAGGCGGGGCGGCAATCAGCGGCACATCGAGCTGTACCGGAAACTCTCTCATTAAGGGGCCACAAGGGGGATTTGCAGGGGGGAGCCAGACCAATATTCAGAATATTTGGAGGTTCTTTAACCAGCTCACCCCCGGAGGTCGCTCGATTTTGGCGGGCGCGCTGGGCTTCGACGACAATTACGCGACAAACAGCACATACGGCGACGACGCGCTAAGGGATTTTGAACTTCAGCTCAGAACCGGAGGAAGCGACGACAGCTGCGCCGGGAATTTCACAATCATAATTTCAAATGGGCAGGATCAATGCTCAGGCGATGGCTCGGCTCTCCCCGGCTCTGCTCAGGGAGCGAATAACTTCCCTCCGATAACCGGAAACGCAAACCGCAGAAGCACCATCCAAGCCGTAAGCAACCTGAGAACGCATTTCGTAAGAAACAACCTCAATAACGGCGAGGACGCAAATAAGGAAATCATCACATTTGTCATCTGCCTAGGCGTAAATGACCCTAAATCCGTCAGAACCTGCAATGGTATGGCTCTCGGAGGCGGCACTCATACAACCGGCATCATCCAGCACACAGACCCCGACGGAAACACCGTAGGGGCAATAGACATTGACGCAATTCTCGGAGCGGGAAACCCTGGACTAAGCAAATTCGCAAGAGCCTTAGGGATTGAAAGCGGCGCTTATCTGACCGGATGCCGCGCGGGCGAAGAAAACGAGGCGACTGGAGCCTGCGCCTATAGTGGAGATACGGTTTTCGAGAACGCTTTCTTTAATAACTCAGGCACACTCGACACTACGGCTATCGGAGAGAGTTTCGCATTCTTCGCCGACAGTCCCGAAGACCTAACCGCCGCCATCACCACGATTTTAGGATTCATCGAGTCTTTCCCCACCACGGGAGTCGCCCCAACTGCTCCTCAGTCCTCAACGGCTGTAGGCGTGAGAGACCGGGTTTTTCTATCGCTCCTCAGACCCATCACGGACGAGAGGCTTTGGCAGGGCAGACTCGCCCTTTACGGATTCGCAGATGACCCGGGTAATCCCGGAAGCAGGGTTATCATTAGAAAACCGGCGAACACAAGCCAGGATTTGAGCAATGCTGATGTCGTAGCGAGCCTAGCCATATTCGACAGCGACGGAACTATAAACGATAACGCCAAGCAGTTTTTCTGGGAGGCAGGGAAAAACCTCGCGGAGAGAAATTTAAACTCGGACGCGAGACGGCTCTTTACCATTGACAGATTGAACAATCTCGACACGACAGCTGTGAGCGGGGTAGTTCAGAGGATCAGATACAGGGGCGACCTCACGGATTTTCTCACCACGAATTCCACCCTAACACCGGATGTGTTTGGCATAAGCGATGCGGACGTTACCAACCCAATACCCTCTTTCTGCGCGTCCTCAAGCGAGATAGCCAACTGCACATCCGATTGCTCAAACATCACAAGCGACTCCTGCAGAACGTGCGTTAAGACCTGCATCAAAGATAAAATCATAGGATTCATGAGCGGCAACACCGAAATTGACACCAGAGGAGACCCCCTCGGCGAGCCTACGACCGACTCCTGCTCCGGCGACCCTTCGCTCGATAAAGGGATTATCGGGTGCGGATGCCCGAATCTCGAAAACGACCCCCCGACGGGCAGTTTCGCCAGATGCTCCGTGAGACTCGGCGATATGTTCCACACATTCCCGGTTTTGGTAGGCTCTCCATCGCCGCTTTTCTTCGACACCGGGTTTCAGAACTTCGCAAGGGGATTTAGAAATAGGTCTGCCGCCGTATATTCCGGCGCGAACGACGGATTCATCCATTCATTCCACGCCGGAGAACTCGTTACCACCCTTCCGGCGACAAATCCTTTCACCAACGAGCAGGAAACTGTCCCCTTCTTTAACGAGGGAAGCGGCAAGGAGTTGTTCGCCTACGCCCCGCCCTCATTCCTGACCGACTCCATAGCCCCGTCGAGCAAAGCCCCGACCTCGCCCTCAGGCATCACTCCGGACTACAGATTAGGGGATTTTAAAACCTTCATCGCCGATAATCTATTTCAGCGCTCCTTTGCCGATGGCTCCCCCTTGGTTGCGGACGTATTTGTTGACGGATTCATAAACGGCATAGCGAATGACTCCATCTGCACTAGCGCCCCCGCCCTAGACGGGATAATTGACCCCTGCGGAAAGGAATGGCACTCTGTGCTTCTCGCCGGATACAGGAACGGAGGCGGAGCGTACACCGCGCTCGACGTTACCAACCCCAAGTGTAGCGGCACGAGCTGCGCCTCGCTGGGACTCCAGAAAGGGTCTGGGCCGACCTATCCGAAGCACCTTTGGACAGTTTTTGATAAAAATTTCGGCAACACATGGTCAAATCCCACCATAGGAAGGGTGAGAATGACGGTTCAAAACGCCGCCGGAGCGATCATCACAACTGACAGATGGCTCATGTTCGCGGGCGGAGGCTTACACCCAACCGACACCGACCCCACAAACGGGCTCACGACGAGCATGGGCAACGCTTTTTACGCAATTGACATTCCGACCGGAAATGTCGTATTTAAATTTCACCCTGAAGGCACGCTCGCAAACGACGACAACATGGTATGCGACGTGCCAAGCGATGTAGGCGTCTATGACCTTAACGCCGACGGCTACGCTGACATCGCAATGGTCGGGGACACCTGCGGCAGAATGTGGGAGTTTGATATTTCAAGACCCATAAGCGGCGGGGCGGTTTCAGCTACGGGGCTTCAGGGAAACGCCGTCATAACTGCTCCCAATTGGACGGGGCATATCGCTTTTTGCGCCAACACCGCCGCCGAATGCGCCAAGGCGCAAAACCGCCCGACGCTGAACAGGCAGCCAATTTTCTTCCCTCCATCAGTGGTTTTAGACCAAATGGGCAGAAGACACGTCATATTCACTACCGGAAATAGGAGAAATCCCACAGACCCGACCCAGTTCGGCAAGCTCTACAACTTTATTGATCCGTTCGTTCCCTCTTTCCTCGGAGGAGGGTCCCCGCCGCCGTTTAAAACAGAGGGCAGTTTCACCTCCGGGCAGATTATAATACTAGTCCCGCAAACCGGCACAGGCATAGAGAGTCAATTCACCGTTACAGGCGGAGGGAATGTGAATGGAGAGTTTATCGTGCAGTTCCCGGACAATCCAACCTCGGCGAGCGGCGGAGAAAAGGGCTTCGGCACTCCTGTGGTCATAAACGGCGTGCTGGTATTTACGACCTTTGCGCCGGATGCGGGCTCGGGCGGGGCTTGCTCGGCGGGTTTCGGCTTGGGAAGGGTGTTTGCGCTGGATTATCTCTCAGGAGTGCCGGCTCTCATAAAAATTCCGGGGGCGCAGGGGCTGCTTCAGGGGAGCGACTCGGCTAAAGCCGCCGCTGCTGGAAGAACCGTAGCAGAGGGACTGCCCTCGCCGGCTCGGCTTACATACGGCACGAGAGGCTCGGTTATACTGACCCTTGCCTTCAGCGGCGGCCCCACAAGCGGAGGGGCGAGCTTCTTGGTGTGGGAAGCCGGAGGGTTTCTGCCGAGGACTCAGACATTTTTCTGGGAGGAGATTCTCTAGGGCGCAGAGGTGATATTATGAGTGAAAAAAAAAGAAGCGGATTTAGCCTCATAGAAGCCATCGTGGTTACGGGAATAATCTCAATATTCGTCGTTCTAGCCGGAGGGCTGTCGAGCAAGGTATTTTCGCGCCGCTCGGTTGACAACATCACTCAAAACATCGCATCCACGCTTCAGCTCGTAAAACTCAAGGCGGCAAGGCAGGGTGTGGAATATCAGGCAATTTTCACCTACGATGCCGTCGAGCAAACCCTGGAAATCGTAACCGAGCGCGGAGACAGCAACAGAGGCTCGGTTGACTACGCGGAGGAATCCTCTCATACCATAAAAGTTCTAAAGGGAATGAACATAACCCCCGCCGCGCGCACTTTTAATTTCAACCCGAATGGCACGCTCGGCGGCGCAAGCGGGACAATGCGGATAATTCCCACTACCGAAGCCAATATTAAAAAATGCGGATCCGTAGTCGTAAGCCCATTCGGCAGAATCAGAGTCATCGAAGGGAATTGGGATGGAAGCAACTGCGATGCGATTCGAGATTCCTGAGAGAGCTGTGAATTTGAGGCGGGATGCCGTCTTAAAAGATTCCTTCTGCCGTGATAGCAGAGATTAAAGCCCGGCAAGAACCCTCTTTTTTTGCCTGAAGCGCGGGGCTCCCGGGCGTTTAGCTCCGCCCTGCCGAACCTCTCAAAAATTAATTTGCTTAATGAAGGATAGTAAGGATAATTTTAAGCGAAACCTTCACCTTCACTTTGAGAGGCTGAAAATATTGAGTAAAATCATAACCCTAATGAAGAGAATACACATTGTTTTCATTATTCTCGTGCCTTTGGTTTACTTCTCTTTTTTCTCGTCCGGCCTCGATAAAGTCGAATCCCTAGGCAGAGAGAGCCTCGGCGTTTTCCCCTCGGTCAAGCAGTATGTCAATAGGTACTATGTTGACCAATCGGCTGTAAACCCAAGGGTAATGCTGTTTAGCGGTCTCGAAAAGCTGGAGAGGACGCTCGATGAGGTTCTAGTTGAGTTCCCCGACGGCAAAGACGGCTCTGTGCTTCGGGTTCAAGTTATGAGAGAAGAGAGGGTATTCGATATAAGCCGCGTTTTCGACCTTGACGACACCGAAGAGGTAATGGAGAAGGTTTTCCAGTTCATAGCCCCGCGCCTTGAGCCTAAGAATTCAAAGCTGCTTGATGTGGAATACGCCGTGGTGGACGAGATGATGAAAACCCTTGACGCTCATTCCGGCATTATCCCCCCGGAGGTCTATAAGGAATTCATGATAGAAACCGAGGGGAGTTTCGGAGGGCTTGGAATAGTCATCGGGCTTAGAAACAATCAGCTCACGGTCATAGCCCCAATTGAAGGCACTCCGGCTTACAAGTCAGGAATAAAACCAAACGATAAAATTGTCCAAATCGGGGACGAATCCACGGTGAATATGTCTCTGGTGGAAGCCGTCGGCAAGCTCCGAGGCGCAAGGGGAACACCGGTTAGCATATTTGTCCTCAGAGATGGTTTCGCCGAGCCTAAGCAGTTCTCCATAATAAGAGACATTATACGCATCGAGAGCGTCGAGGCGTTTAATCTCAGCGGCGGAGTGGGCTATGTGAGAATCAGGGACTTTCAGAAGAACACCTTAACTAGCCTTCAGGAGAGCATCGCCAATATTGGGAAGAATGAAAATCTGCGGGGGATAATACTCGACCTCAGGGGGAATCCCGGAGGCTTACTAGACCAGGCTGAGAGGGTATCAGACCTTTTTCTCAAAAAAGGGGTCATCGTTACAACAAAAGTGGGAGAATCAAAAAAACGCTTCAGCGCCACCGAGGGGAGTCATGAGTTCAGCGGCAGAGTCGTGGTTCTAGCCGACTCCGGCAGCGCAAGCGCATCTGAAATCGTGGCGGGAGCGCTTAAGAACAACGGACGCGCCACCCTTATCGGAGAGACCACTTTCGGCAAGGGTTCGGTTCAGCAGATTTTCGAGCTAAACGACAACTCCGCCCTGAAACTCACCATAGCCGCGTATCTCACCCCCGGCGACATCTCCATTCAAGACACCGGCATCACACCCGACATAATGCTACATCCCGCGGTAATATCGAAAGACAACGTGCTTTTCAACGCCCCTTCCACACAGGAGCGCGAGAACAAACCCAACGGGCAGAAGCAACAATCAACCGAGAAGCCAGTTTACTCCATAACCTATCTCGAATCCCCCGCCGCCGAGGCTTCTTCGCAGGAGGAGCAAACCCCTGAAGAGGCGCTGAGCAAGGAGGAGAAGAGGAAAAAACTCGAAGCCGATTTTTATATAAAAACGGCAAGGGAGCTTATTCTCTCCTCGAATTCCCCTTCGAGGGAGGCAACGCTGACTCAATCGAGCGCGAAGATTGAGCAAATCTCCAAAAGCGAAGAGCAGAAGATTGTGGAGCGCTGGAAGAGCCTTGGGATTGACTGGTCGGAAGGGGGAAATGGCGTCTCGCCTCGTCCCTCAGTGTCGGTGAGCATCTCTCCGCCGACGCTGAGAATCAAAGCCGGCGAGAAACTCACGTTCTTTGTAGAGGCCGAGAACACGGGGATTTTACCGGTCTATAGGCTCTCGGCGATAGCAAAATCCGAAAATGCCCTATTTAACGGCAGGGAATTTATATTCGGCAAACTCGACCCCGGACAAAAGGGCAAGTGGTCAGCGACGGTTGAAGCCCCAAAATGGGTATTGAGCCGCGAGGACGAGATTTCTCTTAAATTCAAGGACTCGTCGAGCGCCGAGACGCCGGATTTCAAGTTCAAGATAGAGACTCAAGAGATAAAACGCCCTGTGTTCGCCTTCAACTACGAGGTGGTGGACGATGGGCGCTACGGCTCGATGGGAAACGGGAACGGAGTGCCGGAAGTGGGCGAGAGAATCGGGCTATTGCTTAGGGTGAAAAACATAGGGGACGGGGATTCGGAAAAAGTGGTTTTGGCTCTTAAAAATATGTCAGGGGATAAGATATTTCTCAAAAACGGGAGGGCGGATTTCGAGCGTCTCTCTGCCGGCGAGATTAAGCAGACGGCTCTGACCTTTGACGTAAAGAAATTTGACTCGAAAATCCTCATGGAGCTTCAAATCCTAGATGAGGTGTTCAGAGACGGAATTACGAGCAAAATCCTCATCCCCGAGGACAGCACTGAAAAAGGGTTGGTGAGCAGAGCCCTTGGGAGCAGAGTTCTAAAGGACGACGCCCCGATAAGAGGCGGCAGTTTCAGCGATGCCCCGGTGCTTGCCCTCTCCTCGAAGGGGTCTATTTTTAAGACCTTGGGCGAAAAAGAGGACTGGATTAAAATTATTCTAAACGAAAACCTAAATGGCTGGATAAGCAAAGACGACGTTGAAACCGTAGATTTCACCGCAGACGGCGCACAGTTCAGAGAGATATTCAAAGACCCGCCCTCAGTTGAGGTTTTCAGCCCGCCGCTCTCTACGACTTCGGGTGAGTTAAACCTAAAGGGTCTAATCAAAGATAAAGACGGAGTGGAACTCATATCCGTTTTCGTAGGGGACGATAAAGTAAAGCTCCTGCCCTCGGGGGCGAGGGAAGTGCCAATTTCCCTGAAACTCAAGCTCAAGGACGGGATAAACCTCATAACTCTGGTTGCTAAGGATAAAGCCGGTCTCGTGTCGCGGGAGAGTTTTGTCGTAAGAAAGGAAGGCTGACGGTCGCCTGATGATAAAATTCATTCTACGGCGCGTTCTGACCGGGGCTTTAGTCGTGTTTACGGTGGCGACCATCACGTTTTTTCTGCTCCGCGTACTGCCCGGAGGCCCGTTTGACGCCGAGAAAAAACTCCCCCCCATTATACTCAAAAACATCGAAAAAATATATAGCCTCGACAAACCCCTTTGGAGCCAGTACACAGGTTACCTCTCGAATCTGGCGCGATTCGATTTTGGTCCCTCCTATAAGTACGTTGACAGGTCGGTAAACGAGGTCATTGAACAGACCCTGCCGGTTTCGCTAAAACTGGGGCTGGCGGCTCTCCTCGTGTCCGTCCTTCTGGGGACTGTCGTCGGGACGATTTCAGCCACTCGCCCAAGAGGGGCGTTTGATTTCATCTCGGTTTCCTTTGCAACGGCGCTTGTTTCCGTGCCGAGCTTCGTGCTTGGGGCGGCGCTCATATATTTTCTCTCTCTACAGCTCGGATGGTTTCCGGCGGCACTCTGGGGAAGGGCGGAGCATTATGTGCTTCCCGCGCTGACCCTTGCTGGAGGGCCAACGGCGTACCTTGCGCGCCTGACGCGAGGGAGTATGCTGGAGGTGCGCGAGACTCTATTCGTGAGGACGGCGCGGGCGAAGGGGCTTGGGGAGATAACAATTACCGTAAAGCACACGCTCCGAAACGCCCTAATCCCCGTAGTTACAGTGCTTGGGCCCATTTCGGCGTATCTCATTACAGGCTCTTTTGTGGTGGAACATATTTTCGCCGTCCCAGGGATGGGGCGTTTTTTTGTCTTCGCCGTCTCGAACAGGGATTATCCGCTCGTGATGGGAATCACCATTGTCTATACAATAATTCTCGTGCTGGCAAATCTCGTTGTTGACCTGCTTTATGTCTGGCTCGACCCGCGAATAAAGTTCGATAAGGGCAGGCATTAGATTTATCTAGCGCGAGGAGGCAGGGGAATAAAGCCGGAGACTCTACCTTGGGCGTCAGATGCCTAGAGAGGCAGAGGAATCTCATCGAAAATTTCTCGCCCATGGGCAAGCTGAGTACAAGTTTGAGCGGAGTCGAACTCTGGATTCCTGTAGCGCCAAAGAAGTGGGTAGAACTGTGAGTAAGTATCAGGTTAAAATCCGCGAGCCATTTATCTCGAGAATTAAATTTGACTTAAATGCTATGGGTACGCAATCCGAGCCGTGAGCGCGAAAGTAGGACAGCCGATGCGAAACATCAGACTCATCATCGAATACGACGGCACGAATTACCTAGGGTGGCAGAGGCAACCCCAAGGGGCTACGGTTCAGCAGGTTATTGAAGAGGCTATCTTTAAAATCACAGGAGAGGCGGCAACCCTCTTCGGCTCAGGCAGAACCGACTCCGGCGTCCACGCCATCGCCCAAGCCGCAAATTTCAGAACCGAAAGCCTCATTGCGGCGGTAAATATCGAGATGGGGCTAAATTCAATCCTCCCGGATGATATATCCATTGCCCGCGCCGAGGAGGTTTCAGCCAATTTTCACGCTCAATTCGACGCCCGAAGCAAGACCTATCTGTACAGAATCCTAAACAGAGGCAACCGCTCGGCTCTGCTAAGGCGAAGGGTTTGGCAGATTCCTCACGCGCTTGATGTAGCGAAAATGGCTGAAGCGGCGGAAATTCTATTGGGGGAGCATGATTTCCGCGTCTTTGCCCTCGCCGGATGGGGGGTGAGAACTACGGCGCGAACGGTTCTTAGGGCTGATTTCGAGCGCGTAGAAGATGAAATTCGGTTTGAGATAGAAGCCACGGGGTTTCTCAAGGGGATGGTTAGATTAATCGTGGGTACGCTCGCTCAGGTGGGAAGAGGGAGAATCACGCCGGAGGATTTTCACCGAATTTTGGATTTGGGAGCGAAAACCAAGCACGTCCACTCAGCCCCCGCGCGGGGACTCTATCTCAAAGAGGTCAAATACTGACATCGGCGGGGATGGCTAATTAACCATCCCCGCAGGAAATTATTGGATGCGCGCAAACCATTTCCATCGGGTAAATCTTTAACTTGACATAAATGGCGAATCCGCTTAATATCTAGCTTGATTTAAGCGGCAGACGGTATTATCCCCTCGCAATCATAGCTCATAAACGTGGTATTTAGGATAAATGTGAAGCTATGACCGGCAATTAGAAAGGGGGGTTATCCGCGTGGGAAAATAGGGAAATAGAGCTGATGAATAAAAACCTTTCGGCTTCAGGAAATATTCTCAAAGCGGCTTTGTTAATCGCTCTTGCGCTTTATCCCCAATTCGCCAATGCCATCACAAACTCAAACGACGTAAAAGACATCGGGGTTGACGAGAAGCTCGGCAGTTTTATCCCGCTGGATACGGAATTTCTTGACGAAGACGGCAAAACCGTAAAACTCGCAGATTTCTTTGAAGAGGACAAACCCGTGATACTCAGCCTCGTCTATTACGGATGCCCTAGGATTTGCACTTTCCTTCTGAACGGGGTCGCCGAGGCGGTAAACGGGCTGTCGTCCCTTTCCCTGGGGAAGGATTTTAAAATCCTCAGCCTGAGCTTTGATGTCGCCGACACCCCTGAACTTGCGCGGCAGAAAGCCGCAAATTACTACAGAGAGATGAAGGGCGAGCATTCCCCCAAGGGAAACTGGCGTTTTCTCACGGGCAACGAGGAGAACATCGCCAAACTGACCCAATCCGTAGGCTATAGATACAAAAAAGATGGAGAGGAATTCGCCCATCCGTCGGCTCTGGTGGTGCTGACACCAAAGGGGAAAATTTCGAGGTACCTTTACGGGCTTCAATACGAGCCCAAAGACATTAACCTCGCCCTGATTGAAGCGGCTAATGGAAAAATCGGCCCTTCGGAGCTTCTCAATAGGGTTATGCTGTTTTGCTATGAGTTTGATCCGGTGGGCAAGAAATATGCCCTTCAAGCCCTCAATGTCGTAAAAGCGGGCGGAGTGCTAACGCTTCTGGCATTGACCGGGTTCTTAACTTATTTCTGGAGAAGAGAGAAAAAAAGCTAGGGAGGTTAAAGGTAGAGATGAACTGGCTTCCAGTACAGGCATCGGAATTTGCCGGACGAATTGATAGCGTTATATGGTTTGTAACAATAATCTCGCTAATATCCTTTGTTCTTGTAACTTTCGGTTTGGTTTACTTCGCTATAAAATATAGGCGCAGAAGCGAAAACGACGAGACGCCGGCTATAACGGGCAGTCATTTTCTTGAGACCCTTTGGACGGTGATACCCTCGATTTTGGTGATGATTGTTTTCGTCTATGGGCTCGTGATATTTCAAGAGATGAGAGTGCCGCCGAAAGAAGCCACCGACGTAAGCGTGATAGCAAAGCAGTGGCTATGGCAGTTTCAATATGATAATGGAAGAACAACCATAAACGAGCTTTACGTCCAGCAGAACAGACCCGTGAGAATGGTTATGAGAACCGAAGACGTGCTTCACAGCTTCTACGTCCCGGCTTTCAGAGTAAAGCAAGACCTCGTTGGAGGGATGTACACACAGCTTTGGTTCACACCCACAAAAGTCGGAATTTACGATATGTACTGCGCCGAGTACTGCGGCACGGGGCATTCAACGATGCTAGCCAAAGTAGTGGTGATGAGCCCCGAGGCGTTTGAGAGATGGGATAAAGGCGAAGAAGCCGTCGAGGGACAGCTCGTGGCGGACGTCCCCCCAGAGCAATTAGGAGAGAAACTCTACACAAACCGTGGATGCAACGCCTGCCACAGCATTGACGGCAGCGTCGGCGTCGGTCCATCTTTGAAGGGGCTATTCGGCAAAACCGAGACCATGGTGGACGACGAGCAAATGGCGGTTGACGAAAATTATCTGAACCAGTCAATACTCGAGCCTCAGGCAAAGATGGTAAAGGGGTTTGCCCCCGTAATGCCTTCGTTTAAAGGAATATTAAGCGATAAAGAAGTAGCCGGGCTTATTGCTTATATAAAAACTCTGAAATAAGTTTTCCAGCTTAGGGAGGGACTTTGTCATGGCACATTCAGTTGCCGAAACCGCGTATGTTCCGTTTCTGGAGAAAAGGGGAATTGCCTCATGGCTCCTTACGACTGACCACAAGCGGATAGGAATCATGTACCTTACTTCGATAACGCTGTTTTTTATCCTAGCCGGCATTTCAGCCATTTTAATGCGGCTTGAGCTATTAGCGCCGGGCAAAACGATTGTTGACGCCCACACCTATAACGTGCTTTTCACATTTCACGGGACGGTAATGGTTTTCTTCTTCATTGTTCCGGGTCTTGCGGCGAGTTTTGGAAACTTCCTGCTTCCGCTTATGATAGGGGCGCCGGACGTGGCTTTTCCAAGGCTCAATTTGCTGAGCTACTGGCTATACCTCGCGGGAACGGCGATTCTCTTGGTCTCTTTGTTGACCCCTGCTGATACGGGCTGGACTTTTTACACCCCATACAGTATTCAAACCGGCGCTAAGATAATTACGCTTACCTCGGGCATATTCGTCCTCGGATTTTCCTCAATTCTCACGGGACTGAACTTCATCGTTACAATTCACAAGATGAGAGCGCCTGGGATGACGTGGCACCGGCTTAATTTATTCATCTGGTCGGTTTATGCCACGGCGATTTTGCAGCTCCTCGCCACTCCGGTTGTGGGAATCACCCTGCTTCTGCTCATCATGGAGAGGGTTTTCGGCATTGGATTCTTCGACCCGGCTAAGGGCGGAGACCCCGTGCTATTCCAAAACTTCTTCTGGTTCTACTCGCACCCGGCGGTTTATATCATGATTATCCCGGCTTTCGGAGTCGTGGGAGATGTGCTTCCAGTGTTTTCGCGAAAGCCCATATTCGGCTACAAGGCTATCGCTTATTCGAGCCTCGCCATCGCGCTTATCAGCTTTTTCGTGTGGGCGCATCATATGTTCACAAGCGGCATCTCGGAAGTGGCGGCAACGATTTTCTCATTCCTCACGTTCCTCGTCGCAATCCCTACGGCTATTAAAGTGTTCAACTGGACGGCAACCCTCTACAGAGGCTCGATTCACCTGCACTCGGCTATGCTATATTCGCTGTCGCTTATATTTCTGTTCACCATCGGCGGACTCACTGGGGTGTTCCTCGGAGCGCTCGCCGTGGACGTTCACCTGCACGACACCTATTTTGTCGTAGCCCATATGCACTACGTCATGATAGGCGGAACGGTTATGGGATTTCTCTCGGCGCTTCATTTCTGGTATCCAAAGATGTTCGGCAAGATGTTCAACGAAAGAGTCGCCGTCATTGGCTGGTTTTTCATCTTCGTGGGATTCAATGTTACGTTCTTCCCGCAGTTTATCCTCGGCACCTTGGGTATGCCTCGGCGCTATGCCGACTATCCGGCTGAATTTGAATCGCTCCACGCGCTCTCGACTTACGGCTCGTGGATTCTGCTGATTGGACTCGTAATCATGTTTGTCAACCTCATCAAAGGGCTATTCAGCGCAGAGAGGGCGACGGATAACCCATATAACTCCGTGTCGCTGGAGTGGCAGGTGCCGTCTCCGCCTCCGGTCGAGAATTTCGAGAAAATACCCCAGGTTACGAACTATCCTTACACTTACGGCAAGAAGCTATAAAGGAGGGTTAAAATTCAATGTCAGAATCAGCAGTGGGACACGGTCATGTTCATCAAATGGACCCGAAGGTTGAGTACGACATATCCAAATTTGGGATGTGGCTCTTCCTTGGGACGGAAATCTTGCTCTTCGGAGGGCTTTTTGCCGCTTACGCCATTTTCCGCGCCATGTATCCAGAGATGTTTAGCGAACAACACAAGGAGCTAAACGTAACGCTCGGTGCTATAAACACCGTAGTGCTTATATTTAGCAGTATGACAATGGCTATAGGCGTGTCGGCGATTAAAAAGGGCAATCGCAACCTCCTAACCTTGATGCTCATCATAACCATCATCTGCGGCATTGCCTTCGGTGTTAATAAGTACTTTGAATATGGGGCTAAATTCGACCACCATATAACGCCGGGAACGAGCATATTTTTCGCCATCTACTTCATGATGACAGGGCTTCACATGATTCACGTCTTTATAGGTATAGCTTTTCTCAGCACGCTTCTAGTGTTCAACCTCCAGGGCAAGTACTCGGCTAAGCACAACACCCCGATTGAAATAGGCGGGCTTTACTGGCACTTGGTTGACCTTATTTGGATATATCTATTCCCACTGCTTTATTTAATATCATAGATGGAGGCCCATCAATTATGGCGCAACATAAAAAAAACCACTCTCACGGCGGCGCGAAAGGGCAGAGCCACTCCCATACACACGATGAGAATCACGGCGAAGAACACCATATAACCGGAAACAGCGTCTATATAGGCGTTTGGATAGCGCTTATGATATTAACCGCGCTTACGGTATGGGTAGCGGGATTCGACTTCGGAGCGTTTAACGTCGTAGTCGCCCTTGCAATAGCTTCGTTGAAGGCAACAGTAGTGGCTCTGTATTTCATGCACCTTAAATATGAAGACAAGCTCACGTGGGCTTTTGCCATTTATCCCCTGTTTCTAGTGATGCTCCTGATAGGGCTTACGGCAACCGACGTGTTCTACAGGGTAACGCCTTAAGGGTATTATGCTAGGAATAATTACAGTCTCGGTTTTTTTTGCGATTCTCGTGTGGGGAAATCTCGTTTCGGGTCTAGGGGTTGGGCTTGCGTGTCCCGATTGGCCCCTCTGCCATGGTCAGGTGATACCCCCATTCGAGTTCGGTATTTTAATGGAGTGGACTCACAGAAACCTCGCCCTCTTGGGTTCGATTCTCCTTCTGGCGCTCGCCTATAAGCGGATTCGCGCATACGCCGGCGCGGCAAAACTGATTCCCGTAGCCGCGTTATTTCTCCTAATATTTCAGATAGTTCTAGGCGGTATGGTGGTTCTCCTCGAGCTTCCGGTTGACATTACCACGGTTCACTTCGGCAACGCCATAGTGATTTTCGGCTTAATTCTCTACATGGCGTTTTTCGATGGAACGAGGCAAAAGCCCGCGTTCTCGGTGTCAAAGCAGTCGGGGATTTTCTTTGTTTTCTCGCTCGCGGTGTTCATCCAAGCCATTTTGGGAGCTTACGTGAGGCACTCGGACTCTGGGCTTGCCTGTCCCGATTTCCCTAAGTGTCTGGGGTTTTGGATTCCGCCTGAGCTTTCGGGAACGGTTCTGACCCACTTCTCTCACCGCACTCTGGGGTATCTGATTTTTATATTCTCTGTCCTGCTCTACGTTCTATCGTATTCAAATTCAAGGCTCGCGGCAAAACGGTCAAAGATTGCGGCAATTATCGCGCTCATAATATTTCAAATCATCCTCGGCGCGGGGGTTGTGGCATCAAAGCTCCACTACTCCGCCGTGGCGATACATCTGGCAGTCGCCCTTCTTATACTTTCGACCGCCCTCTACGCATGGTTTCAGAATATGAACGAAACCCGTGTATAATCTCTGTACAAATCCCCCGGCGGCGCGGACGATTTAATATATGCAACTGAGAAGCAGCGAAACCCCCTCGATTTTATCCTCGGCGATAGTGCTTTTAAAGCCGAGAATCATCATGAGTGTGGCGTTTACGGGATTCGCCGGAATGGTTCTCGCCTACCGAGGCATCCCCCCGGCTGATATTACTTTTCTAGCCCTATCGTCCCTTCTCATGAGCGCGGCTGGGGCGGCGGTTTTCAATAACATTCTCGACCGCGAGATGGACGTCCTGATGGACAGGCTCAACAACAGAGTCGTCGCCCTTCGCAGAATCGGGGAGAGAGTCTCGGTAATCATGGCTTCCGTGCTGATAATAGTGTCGCTGTCTATTTCGTTTAAGTACCTGAACCTGACAAACGCCCTTTTAATCATCGCCGCAATTCTGAGCTACGCCGTCCTCTACACGCTCTATTTGAAGCGAAGCTCCCCGTACGGCACAATCCCCGGCGGGCTTCCCGGGGCGCTTCCCGTCCTCATCGGATACTCGGCGATTAAGCCCAACATCGGGATTGACGGCGTGATTTTATTCCTCTTCATGATGCTCTGGCAGCCCCCTCATTTCTGGGCTTTGGCTCAGAAGTACAGAGACGACTACAAACGAGCGGGCGTTCCCGTGATGCCCGTCGCGCTCGGCGTGAAATACACCAATATTTTGATACTCATCTACTCGATTTCGCTATTTCCGCTTTCGCTGTCGCTTTGGTTCTACGGGTACTGCTCGTCCTATTACGCAATTGTAGCGATTTTATTCGGCACTCATTTTCAGTACGTCATGATACGTAGCGCGGTCAAAAACTCGGAATACGGCAGGGCGTTTGGCATATCCATTCTCTATATGCTGGTGATAATGACCTCTCTTATAATTGACATCTCAATTGCCGAGCCGCGTCTTTAATATTCTTGAAAGCGCGTCCAAATTAAGGCATATTGACATCTCTTAGAATTCACACAAAACAGCGAGATTCAATGCTAAATCACCGCAAGAGAGCCGTATTTTTCGACTTCGGCGACACGCTCGCCTCGACCACTCCGCCCTACATCGCGAGAATTGGGGCGGCGCTCAGAGAGGCCGGGTACCCCGTAGCGCACAGAGAATTTGAATCAGCCTACCTCAGAGCCGACTACAAAATATACGAGAGATATAAATCCAAGGGTCAGGTTTCGCCGCTTGAATACGGGGAGTGGTTCTTTCCCATCCTCTGCGAGATTCTCCGCCTAGAGGCAGAGCCGTCGGCAATCAGGAGAGACATAAGAGAGGTTCTGAGAGGGAAAACATTTGGCAGGGAAACTCTCAAAGGGGCCATTGAGCTTCTCGAGCATCTCAAGGGCAGTGGGTTTAGGCTCGGCATAATTTCCAATAACGATGGCAGAACCCACGAAAAATGCGACGAAGTAGAGATTAGAAAATATTTCGACGTCATCCTAGACTCAACCAACGTTGGGCTAACCAAACCTGATGCCCGAATATTTCAATATGCGCTCGATAAATTAAATCTCGCCGCAGATGATGCCGTACACGTGGGGGATTTATACGGCTCGGACGCGATGGGCGGGCGAAATGCGGGACTCGAAGTTATATGGCTCAACGCAAGAGGGGTTCAGCCACTCGACCACGCGCCGGTTATCGAGGTTGGATGCCTGCTGGAGATAAAAACCCTGCTCGGCTCTGGGGGATAGGGGCTAGAGGGATTCGTCAGTCATTGACGCCGCCGCCGAAGAGTTGCCTGCGGCTTGGTTAATTGGATTCAATGACCCCTGTCTCAGGATTGTAGGCGTAGATCCCTCCGAGCGGGTGATAGGCGGGAAAATCTCCAGTGGTCTCGGACTCTATGAACCTGCGAAGCTCATCCCAATCCACGGGGAACCTCTTGTTGCCGAGCTTAAACCTGCGGCTCTTGGCGTTTAGAAACGTTAAATCGGCTTTAATTTGCCTCTCAGCCAAGGTGGAGCTTTTAACCGCCGGTAGGGTCTCCGCGATAATAAACCGCCCGCCCAGAATTTCTTTGGGAATTTTATCAATAAAGCCCGCCCCCTTCAGCGCTTCAATGTCCGAGGGAGTGGCGCCGTAGGTTTTAATGTACTTCGCCAACGCCCCGGTTAGCCGGTCTTCATCGTCCATCACGGCGAGCTCTTTAAGCCTCTCAAGGGCGAAAAGACGCCGCCCCTCGCTTTGAGTGTTCTCGTAAATCTCCCCCCAGAGCCTTCTGGACACCTCTCTGCTCCCCGTCTTCGAGTGCGCCGAAGCCGCCATGCCTTTAAGTGAAGCGCGGCGAAAATCCGAGAGTCCTGGCTTTTTTGAGGCTTCGTCGAAGAGGTCTGCGGCTCTGTCGTAGTTTTTGGCATAGAGATAATAAATAAATGCCTCCTCGAACGGCAGGCGGAAATTATCGGGGTTGTTGGCTCTGCCCTTATCGAAGAGCGCGACGCCTCGCTCTATATCCCCTAGCCCTATTGGAGGAGGCTCGGCAAGGAAAGTGCCTCCGTACCTGTAGGCGTTTGTAAACTGCGGGTCAAGGTCGGTGATAATGTCGAAATAGTGATAGAGAAGCTCCGGGTTTTTATTTACGACATCATCTCCTCCGAAATACTGGAGAGACCGAAGCCAATAAATATCGGCGACCAGTTCCGTGTAACCGAGGGAGAGGGTTTTAAGGGTCGAAGAAGATAGGTATAGCGTCCCTTCGATGGATCTAAATTTTCCACGCATATCATCTATTACCCGCTGAAAGGGAAGCGAAGCCGAAATTAGGGCTAATACGAAAATCAAGCCTGCTATAGTGGTTTTCGAGGGCATTATGGGGCCTACTTAAACTCTCTTTTCGCAAAAATTACCATCGAGAGAACCAATAGAGCGGCGGCATACAGAAGGGCATATAGAGTCGTATAAATTAGAAGCTCCGCGCTCAGGTCCCCGCCATAGACGGCTTCGCGGCGCACGTCGAATTTCTCCAGATTCGGGATAACCCTGTAGAGAACCTCCGCCATCACTCCGGTAGCGGGGGTTTTTATCTCCTCGGCAAAGAGCTTTATATCGCTGGAGAACCGCCCAATGATAAAGAGAAGTGAGGTAAAAAGCAGGCTCAGCACGGGCGTGGTGAAGCTCGAGAAGACGAGGGCAACGCCGATAACGACGAGAAATTCGAGATATTCAAAGTAAATCGCCTTGAAGAACTCAGCGAAATGGCTTCCGCCGTAGTAGGCTCTGATGAAATTGCCGTGAGTCAACTCGGTGTAGTACACAATCGCCGTGAGTATCAGCCCCATAGCGGCAGTCATCAAAAAGAGCGTTGCGGCAAGCCCCAAGTATTTGCCGGCGACAAATTCGTATCTCTCTATCGGCTTTGAGAATATGTTATAAACCGTTTTTTTCTCGATTTCCTTATAGACAAGCCCAGTGCCGAGGAATATGGACAGCGCAACGCCGATGAGCGATATTGCCGTGAGTCCCAGGTCTTTTACGATTTTATTGTACTGCTCGCCGGAGATGCCCGCAAACACTATGGAACTTAGAATCATTAGGGCGGCAAAGAGGACTAGGCTGTAGAGGACTCTGTCCCGTTTCGCCTCGATAAATGTATTATAGGCAACGCTGATTATTCTTTTCATATTTCTCGACTCCATTAGCGCTTTGCTCGTCCGATACGCTATTGACGATTCAGAGATTTAAACGCGTCATGCCCGTAAAATGGGAATCCAGCAACTAGATGCCCCGATAGCGGCATTGGGGGATGACAGACTCCCGGCAACAGTCCCCGCCAATATGAAAAAAGCCCGCGCTTACGACTCCCGAATTTCGGCGACCTTCTTGCTCTCTTCGATGAAAAGCCCCTCGAGCGATTTCCTCAGCGGATATAGCGAAACCATATCTGCGCCGGAGCGGGAGACCTCCCCCAGCACGGCGGATTTTATATCCTCATCGAATCTGATAACCAAAAACCCCGCCCTCTTCTCCCATTCGATTTTATGACCGCCGAATTTTGCCAATATCCCCTCGTACTCGCCCTTGAGGAGCATCTCGTAGTCCGTGTGAATCCCCTCGAAAAGCTCCCGAAGCTCCCCGGTTTTCACCATCCGCCCCCCAAGCACGACCCCTACCCTGTCGCAGAGCGCTTCCACATCCGAGAGAATATGAGAACTCAAGAGAATTGTCTTGCCCCTAGCTTTCTCCTCCAGAATCAACTCCCGGATTTCCCTCTGCCCTATGGGGTCAAGCCCCGTCATCGGCTCGTCGAGGATGAGAAACTCAGGGTCGTTTATCAGAGCCTGAGCTACTCCCACGCGCTGAAGCATCCCCTTTGAGTACTTTCTCAGTTGAACGCCCCTGGCGTGGGTCATTTTCACCTTCTCAAGAAGCTCGTCAATCCTCGCCGAGAGGGATTTGCCCCCCAGCCCATGAAGCTCGCCCATGTATCGCAGGAGTTCGTCTCCGGTGAGATATTCGTAAAAATAGGGATTTTCCGGCAGATAACCAATTCGGCTTTTCACGCCGACGTCCCCAAGAGGCTTTCCCATAACCTCCACGCTTCCGCTCGTGGGGGAGACGAATCCGAGTATGGTTTTAAATGTGGTGGTTTTGCCCGCCCCGTTGGGACCAACAAAGCCGAAAATCTCCCTCTCTTTGACCGAGAAGGTTATCCCCTTGAGGATGCGCACTTTTCTCCCTAAAAAACCTGTGGCGTAGTCCTTAACGAGGTTGTCAACTTTTAACATGGCGCGGGCAATAGTGTATTAAAATTGAAAAGAAACTCAAGCGCGAGGCACTAGTAGCAACTGAAGACTTGCATCAGGAACGGGCAGAGCCGTTTTCCATCGGAAAGCCTGGCAGCGATTTTATGCCTGCTGGGGTCAATTCGTTAGCGTTAATCGCATCCGGGGGTTGATATATCGGATTCAAACATCCCTGGACTGCCCACGGACTGAGAGCTATTCGTACACCTTATGGCTTTATCCATGTAAATCGAGAAGTCCTTGCGCCCCACTTTCTGAGCGCTGGTCATGGAAGCCTGCCATCCGAACTCGTTTTCTGGGTCAACAAGGGTGTCATCGTAAGCAATGCAGTAGCTGGCTTTGGGGTCTGGGCAGTTAACGGGCCCAGCGTCCGCGTCAACGAATCCCTCAAAAGTGCTGTCAATTAGGGCGTCTTCTTCATCTGAAGTCCCGGTGGGGTTTCTGAGCGTTCCAGCCGCCCCTGCGAGAGTGCCTATTTCATCAGTGAAATTTCTCTCGCCGTCGCCGTCTAAATCTTGCTCGAAGAATTCGTATTCGGCGTCTCTTACAGTTTGAAGTGATTTTCTGGCGTTCGCCTCGTTGGAGGATATTCGCGCCTTGAGCAGATTGGGAATGGCAAGGGCGAGGAGAATGCTGATAATTGCGGCGACAACCAGAAGCTCGATAAGGGTGAACCCTCTTGTCTTATTAATGCGCCAGAATTGGTTTAGCATTTTAATATCACCTCTCCTAAAGTGAAGCCGAGCCGGAACTTTAAATTGCAATGTAGCGGAAGGGACTGAATTCAAATATACATTTAAAAAACGTTAGGAGCAATTCAATGCTGTCACTGAACTGCTCCCAACCCCCCATAAATAAATCATAATTTAAACAAGCAGGGGGGAGAGGCTCCGCGTTCCCCTCCCCGATGCTTTTAGTTTTCATATTTGATTAATCGCAACCAGCCGCATCACGGTCAGCCTCGAATGTTCCCGGGTCGCCGACAGCCTGCGTGCTAACGCTGCATCTGATAACTGCGTCGCCATAGACCGAAAAGTCTCTTCTGCCGGTCTTGTTGAAGCTCGTCATAGAAGCCGTCCAACCAAAATCGTCAACATCGTCTGCCTCAGCTGCCGCCGCTGTATCCCAAGATACACAATAGCCAGCCTTTGAATCGGCGCATCCGGCAGTAGCCGCATCAGCTCCGTCGTCGGCAGTTTCAAAACTGCTGTCAATAAGGGCGTCTTCTTCAAGTCCGCTTCCCTCAGGGTCGCGCAGGGTAGCGATTAAACCCGTATAGTCTCTCTGACCGTTGTTGTCAAGATCCTGCTCGAAATACTCGCCCTCGGCATCTCTTAGGGTCTGCAGGGATTTTCTCGCGTTTGCCTCGTTTGCCGAGATTCTAGCCTTTAAGAGGTTTGGAATCGCAAGCGCAAGGAGAATTCCAATAATTGCCGCAACAACCAGAAGCTCGATAAGGGTGAAACCTTTTTCTCCCTTCTTCACTCTATTGAACTTAAACATTTTACTACCTCCTTTTACTGAATGATTTTGTATATTAAGATTGCAACGCCCGTGCCAAGATGAGCAAACTCCATCTCAAACCGAAGAACACTATGAAAACATTGAATATTTCGATGCCTAACCTGCGAATAACGAGAAATTTCTTTCATGCTATGACATTTTTTGTAAGTTATGCGATCCAGATTGTGCCAAAATTTGTCATTCCTGCAGTTTCCTTCACCTCATCATCGAGATTTCATGAATCGGCGGCTGGTCTTATGCGTCCATGAGGCAATATTTCATAGTTTGACTCCGCTCACGCGCCCGAATCCACTTGTAAATACCCAATTTATACATCAGTATTATCCCCGAAGGCGGTATGGAATCGCCGTCCACTCGAAGCCGACAAATCTCATTCGGGAGCAGTACTGCTGGTATGAAAAAAATTAAATCTACTCTAACACTTATTATTTTAATTATTGCGGCGGCAGGGTGCGGCGACATTAAAACCACATCCTACTTCGATGAGCCGAAGGTAGCGCTCGGCAACTATATAGCCATCGAGATTACGGATTTCGAGAGCGACCTTCAGAATGTGGGGGACGCGCTTTTAAAAGACGTACCGGACGAGGTCTCAAGGCTCATAAATTCCGGCAGAAGCGGCTTGAGGGCGAAAAGGGCGGCTATCGAGGACGTTCCGGCTGAAAGGGTGCTTGTGCTTCTCGGCGAGGTGGTGGAGGCTGATTCGGGAAGCAATCTCAAATTAGAGGGAGGAGCCATAAAATTCGGCGAGTCTTCGCTTACGATTCAGCTTGCCATTGTAGAGAAGCAGACGGGCGATGAAATCACCACAGGGCAGGTGAACAGCTCAAGCTCTCTGGGATTCTTCAGGCGGGGATTTGTCGCCAAAGAAACTTACGAGGCTCTCGCCGAGGAGATAGCCAGTTTTGTCTCCGCAAATTACAGAAAAAAATAATAGTATTGGGGGGAGTCAACATGAGCGCGCAGGGAAAATCATACCTATCGTCTGCAATTTTAATTTTATTTATTGGCGTTCTTGTCGCCGCGCAAACCGCAGCGTCCCAGGATACGCCCCAAAACCCCTCGCCCGCCGCGCAGCTCTACGCAAAGGGGAGAGCCGAATATCTCAAATTCAGCCCCAGAGGGTTTCAGGAAGCCCTCTCGCTGTATAATCAAGCAGTACAAGCCGACCCGAAATTCGCCCCAGCCTACGCGGGTATCGGCGAGGTGTATTCAGTCATGGGATATTATAGGTTTGAAGACCGCGAGGAGTACGAGGGTTTCTTCAATGAATCATATAAAAACATTAAAAAGGCGATGAGCCTCGATAGAAATAAAAGAGAGTGCCGCCGCGCCCTTGCGCTGAACTACCTGCACCTTCGGAGATTCAAAGAAGCCGAGGGCGTAGCCCAGTATCTAATCGCGCTTGACCCAAACGACGCCGAGAGTCTCTACATCCTCTGGGCGGCCTCTGGCAGAGACCCCGAAAGCCCGTCCATTAAGCGGGTGCTTGAGCTGAACCCGAGCCTCGCGCTGGCGCATCTGGATTTGGGCAAGATGTACTTTTTCAAAAAAGGCAACTACGCAAATGCCGTTAAATCCTACGAACGCGCGGCGCAGTTATCGCCCGACTCCCCAATTGTGCGCAATTACCTAGGCACCGGTCTTAGAACTCAGGGACAGCTTGAGAAAGCCAAATCCCAGTATATAAAATCAATCGAGCTTGACCCGAACTACGCCGCGCCGTATATGAATCTGGGAATTACGTTCTATTATCTCGGCAAGTTCGCCGAATCCATTGACTATCAGCAAAAGGCAATTGCCCTAAATCCCCGATACCCGGACTCCTATTATTTCCTCGGACTCGCCTATCACAGGGCAAATAACCGGGGCGAGGCTATAAAAAACTACGAGAAATTTATAGCCCTCACGACCTCTCAGGACAGATACCTAGCCTATATCCAGAGCGCCAAAGAAAACGTATCGAGACTCTACGAAGCGCCGGAAGGCAACCAATGAGCATGGGACAAGTCGTTTATTATTACGGCAACACCGAGACGCCCCCTTCCGGGTCGAAAGAGATGACGAGAGAGAAGAAGAGAAGAGAACTCATACGCCTCACTTTCAACCTGGAATCCGACGCGAGCCTCTGGAGTGTCGTGTTCAAGGGGTTTGACGAAGAGGTGGTCTTAATGTCGAGGTTCGAGGGGAGAAATTTGGAGGCTATCAGGACCCTTCACCGATTCGGGATTATGATAGAGAAGCAGTATCAGGGCTGCAAGGTCGAGATAGACCGCATGGGGCTAGTAATTAAAAAAACCCTCTTAACCAACGACCTCGCCGTCATCCGCAATTGGACGGAGCTTATGTACAGCGTCCGCGAGGAGATGGCAAATATCGTGGGGGAAGAGCTTGGAATCTAGCGCGCATCGGGGGGCGGGGCGGCGGCGGCGCTTTGCTGAAGGAAATCGAGAATAAATCGCTCCTGCGCTTCGAGGTTCATCATTATTTTGCTTTGAACCTCAGGCATATCGGTAAAATTCTGCCAGACCTCGGATTTAGTCTTTCTGAGTCCTTCCAATTTTTCACGGAGCCTTTGAACCTGCTCTTCGGTCGTATTATTCACTTTCTCCCTCCCATAAATGCAGAAATGGAAAATATTGCGAGTCAGCCTCCATCCGACCCCTTTTTTCAATCCGCTCTTCGGGATAAATTACGCCTAAATACTTTCGAGAGAAATTATACTGCCGATTCAATTCACAGCACAGGATTTGCAGGATGCGCGATTAAACCCCCGCGGTTCGCAGCGTCAGGGTTAGGCGGGGTTGTCGAAGCGCGCGCCCCCCTCTGCCAGAGAGTCAGGCTAATCTATAAAATTCACGTCCCCCGCGACAACGGCTCTAACCCCTCCGCCATCCGTTTTTACGATGAGATACCCGTTTTCATCAATCCCCGCGGCGATGCCCTCGGTTAAATTCCCATCTAAATCCGCCCGCACCCTGCGGTTCAGCCCGTCCCACCTGTCCATCCACTCGGAAATTATACGGGTATTCCCCCCGCGGACGAGCGCGAGATACCACGCCTCAAGGGAATTTATCAAATCGGCGGCAAACCGGGCGCGGTCAACTGCTTGCCCTCCCGCCTCAATTTTAACGGAAGTCGCGCTGATTCCCGATGTTGCCATCTGCTGAATCTCGGCTTCGCCCATGTTGAGGTTCACGCCGATACCAACAACGATAAAATCCACAGCGCCGGATTTTAGCTCCATCTCCGTGAGTACACCCGCGACCTTTTTACCGTTGATGAGGGCGTCGTTGGGCCACTTGATTCGGGAATTTACGCCGCAAAGCCCTATTGCCTCAATCACGGCTATTGAGGAGACCAAAGTGAGCATCGGCGCGTCGCTTGGCGCAACTTGCGGCCTCAGTATCACTGACATATACAAATTCACCCCGGCGGGTGAGCGCCAACCCCTCTGAAGCCTGCCGCGCCCGTGAGTTTGAGCATCGGCGATGATGACAGAGCCGTGAGGCTCGCCACGTTTCGCAAGGTCGAGGGCGGTCGTGTTTGTCGAGGCTAGGGTCTCGAAGTAGTGAGCGGCGCGCCCAAGGAACTCAGTTTTGAGAATGGCATGGTCGAGTGTTAGCAAGGTTTCATCATAATAATTTGCAGCCGATTAGAATGAATAAACTAGAATTATAAAGGGGAGAAACGCTCTAGAGGCTTGCCGTCTTTCTGGCGGATTTAAATCCAAGAACGTCGTGAACGGCTTGGATAATATTGCGAGCCTTAAGGCCGAAGTATTCGAGAAGACGCATCCCATCCCCCGACGCGCCGAATCTGTCCCGCATCCCGACACGCCTTATCGGAATCGGACAATGCTCGCTGAGAGCCTCAGAAATTGCCCCTCCCAAGCCGCCAATTATATTATGTTCCTCGGCGGTTACAGCGGCCCCGGCGAGTCTCGCCGTTTCGACTATGGTGTCTAAATCGAGTGGCTTTATGGTTGCTACATTGACCACGGTGGCGAGGATTCCCTCTTTTTCAAGCGCCTTAGCCGCTTCGAGAGCTTCAGAGACCATAATCCCCGCGGCGTAAATGGCGACGTGCTTCCCATCCCTCAGAACCGGGGCTTTGCCGACCTCAAACCGGTAGGATTTATTAAATATCGTCGGGAACTTAGCCCTCGCCAGGCGCACATAGACCGGGCCCTTGCGCTCGATAATTGCCCTTATTGCCTGTTCGGTCTCGATGGCGTCTGCAGGGACAATCACCGTCATATTGGGAAGCACCCGCATAAGAGCTATGTCTTCGAGGGCTTGGTGAGTCGCGCCGTCTTCGCCGACGGTAACTCCGGCGTGCGTGGCTACTATCTTCACATTGAGCTTAGGGAAGGCAATGGACTGCCTCACGTGCTCCCAAGCCCTTCCCGTAGCAAACACGGCAAATGTGCTGGCAAATGGGATTTTGCCGGAGAGCGCGAACCCCGCCGCCGTTGCCATCATGTCCTGCTCTGAGACGCCCATTGTAAAGAACCTATATGGAAACTCCTTTCCAAAGAGGTTGGTTTTAGTCGAGGAGGTGAGGTCTGCGTCGAGTACGACGATCTCTGGATGCTCCCTGCCGAGTTCAACTAGGGTTTTCCCATAGACCTCTCGGATATATATGGATTCTCTGACCTCATCCACGAGAAAACCGCTCATGCCGCCTCCCCAAGCTCGCTCAGCGCAATTTTGAGTTCCTCGTCGCTGGGAGGAACGCCGTGATAGTGTCCCTTGTTTTCAAATATGGAAACCCCCTTGCCTTTTATCGTGTTGGCGATGATGACAAAGGGCTTGCCCTTGGTGCTTCTGGCTCTGTCGAGCGCGCCGAGAATTGCGGCGAGGTCATGCCCGTCGGGGAGATTTTCAACCTCCCAGCCAAAGGCGCGCCACTTATCGGCAACCGGCTCGATGTCTTTTATCTTGTCCATTGCGCCGTCGTTTTGAAACCTGTTTCTGTCAACCAGGGCGCAGATGTTGTCAATTTTTCTATAAGAAGAGGTCGTTATAGCCTCCCAAGTCGCCCCCTCTTGGAGTTCACCGTCGGAAAGAATGGCATAGACCCTCGTGGGTCTGCCATCCATACGGGCGGCAAGAGCCATTCCATTTGAGACGGAAAGCCCGTGTCCTAGAGAGCCTGTGGAGGCTTCAATGCCGATGTCGAGGTCGTATTCGGGGTGTCCTTGAAGGCGGCTTTCGGTTTTTCTAAGGGTCAGAAGCTCTTCGCGGGGGAAGTAGCCTGCGTGGGCGAGGGCGCTGTAGAGGGCGGGCGCGCCGTGTCCCTTGGAGAGGACGAACCTGTCTCTGTCGGCCCATCGCGGGTTTTTTGGGTCGTGCCTCATTTCGGAGAAATAGAGCGCGACGAGCATCTCCACGGAAGATAGGGAGCCTCCTGTGTGTCCAGATTTTGAGTGGTTGAGAGCCTTAAGCAGGTCAACGCGCACACGCCTTGAAATCTCAGTCAAAGCCCCAACGTTTTTTGTCCGCTCAAACATTTATTATTGTCCCCAAACGCCTGAATTTATAGCCTAATCCAAAAGCTGTATAATATTAATTCCCCATTCGGAGTTGTCAAACTATCTCGAAGAGCTTACCCGCATAACCGTTTCAATCCCCGATGCTATGCTGAAGAAAGCAAAGCCCAGAAGGATAAATGAGAGATAAGTAAATAGGAGCGCTAACGCTATTGGTGGCGAGCTACGGCGCGTTGCTACATTCCACGGTCAAGTCAATGGTATAATAAGAGCCAAAGGGGGCAGGGATATGAGAAAAAGCGCGGCTCTTGCGGGAATTTTCTTCATCGCTCTAGCCCCTGCGTCCGCCTATACCCCCAAACAATACCCGCTCCGTAGAGAGGACTATGAAAATACAAAACCGCCTCATCCAAGAAAAAAGCCCGTACCTCCTCCAGCACGCCGAGAACCCCGTGGACTGGTACCCCTGGGGGGAGGAAGCGTTCGAGAAAGCGCGAAGAGAGGACAAGCCCATTTTGCTTTCCATCGGGTATTCAACCTGCCACTGGTGTCATGTAATGGAAAGGGAATCGTTCGAGGACGGAGAAGTGGCGCGCCTGATGAACGAGACTTTCGTCTCCATCAAGGTTGACAGGGAAGAGCGCCCGGACATTGACAATATCTATATGACCGTCTGCCAGATGCTCTCAAAAGGCGGGGGGTGCGGCTGGCCCCTCAATATCATCATGACGCCCGATAAAAAGCCGTTTTTCGCCGGCACGTATTTTCCCAAGGAGAGCCGCCACGGAAGGGTGGGAATGACCGAACTCCTGCCGCGCATAAGAGAGATTTGGACGACGAGGCGCGCAGAGGTAGCGGATTCGGCGGAGCAGATTACCCAGGCCCTTGGAGAGATGTCCCGCGCCCAAGGAGGCTCTAAAGAGGAGACGCCACCCTCTCTAACCATCGGGACTGCTTTCGAGGAGCTTCGCCGCAGTTTCGACAGTAAAAACGGCGGGTTCAGCCGCGCCCCAAAATTTCCGACTCCGCACAACCTGCTCTTTCTCCTCCGCTACTGGAAACGGAGCAAGGACGATAAAGCCCTTGGGATGGTCGAGCAGACGCTTCAGAAAATGAGACAGGGAGGGATTTACGACCACATCGGCTTTGGATTCCACCGCTACTCGACCGATGAAAAATGGCTCGTCCCGCACTTCGAGAAGATGCTCTACGACCAAGCGATGCTCGCCATAGCTTACACGGAGGCGTATCAGGCGACGGGAAAAGGGGAATATGAGGCGACGGCAAGGGAGATTTTCGCCTACGTGGAGAGGGATATGACGTCCCCCGAAGGCGGATTTTATTCAGCCGAGGACGCGGACAGCGAAGGGGAAGAGGGGAGATTCTACGTTTGGAGCGAGGGGGAGTTGCGCACAATCCTGGGGGCGCAGGAGGCGGCTTTTATCGCGAAGGTATTTAACGCGGACAAAGACGGCAATTTTCGGGATGAGGCATCGGGGAAGGAAGCCGGGCATAACATTCTCCATCTCACAAAGCCGCTCCCCGACATCGCCAAGGGTCTGAACATTGCCCCTGAAGAAATTGAGTATCGCGTCGAGACGGCGCGGGCAGAACTGTTCGCGGCGCGAGAGAAGAGGATTCACCCCCACAAGGACGATAAAATCCTAACCGATTGGAACGGGATGATGATTGCCGCCCTCGCCAAAGGGGCTTCGGCTTTCGATGAGCCGAAATACGCCGAAACGGCAAAACGCGCCGCCGACTTCCTTTTGACCGAGATGCGCGGAAGCGGTGGAGGGCTTCTGCACCGCTTCCGAGGGGGAGAGTCCGGAATCAAGGCAAACCTCGACGACTACGCCTACCTAGTTTGGGGACTAATTGAACTCTACGAAGCCACGTTCGAGGTGAAGTACCTCGAGGCGGCGCTCGCCCTGAATGACTACTCGCTAAAGCGGTTTTGGGACGATGCGGGCGGAGGATTTTATTTCACCCCCGACGATGGGGAAAAATTAATAGCCCGAAGCAAGGAAATCTATGACGGGGCGCACCCTTCGGGCAATTCCACCTCGGCTCTTAATTTGCTGAGGCTTGGGCGGATGTCGGCAAATTCGGATTTGGAAAAAAAATCGGATGCGGTCGGGCGGGCGTTCTCAAAAACGGTTAACCAATTCCCAGCCGCCTACACGATGCTCATGTCTGCCCTTGATTTCGCCTCTGGCGGGAGCGTCGAGGTCGTCATCGCGGCGGATGCCGAAGCCCACGGCACGCGGCAGATGCTAAAAGCGCTCCGCCGTGAATTTATTCCGAACAAAGTCGTACTGCTCACAGATGGCAGAGATAACTCGGAGATTGCGAAAATCGCCGAGTTCGCCAAGCATCAGGTGATACTCAAGGGGAGGGCAACGGCTTATGTCTGCCTGAACTATCAATGCAATCTGCCGACAAATGACCCAGAGCAGATGCTCAAACTCCTTGGGATTGAGAAGTAGCGGCGCGGCTATCGGCGGTTATTGCATTTCACGAGCCTAGAATTATAATTCATCTCTATCCGAGCCGCGTTAAGCCATTGGGAATCCGAAATCAGGGCGGCGCTGTGCATCGGGCATACTTAATTAAGCCCATCCGCCGTGTAAATTGGGGAAGGCGGCAGAATTTATAATGAGTGGGCGCGGGGGGGCGAGCTAAAACCTCAGCCCAGAATTTTTATTAGGCGTCAAGGGAGGAGCGGCATAATGCCTAGAGGAAGAAAAAAAATAAAGGATTTAGTTGATATGCTCGAAGACCCGGAAGATGAAACCTACGTCGGCGTAGATTACGAAGACATCCTAGACCAGATTGAAAGGGATTCCGAAGAGGACGATGATGACGACGACGACGGCAATCAGGTAGAGAGAGATGAAGAATAAGGGCTGGCTGTTTTATCTACCCGTTTTAAATACACCATAAGAATACCGATTGCCGCAGGGGTGATTCCCGAAATCCGGCTTGCCTGACCAATTGAGGCTGGGCGGATGTGGGAGAGTTTTTGCACGATTTCCCTAGATAAGCCGGGAATGGAGGCGTAAGAGAACCCGTCGGGGATTTTCATGCCCTCAGTCCTTCGGAATCTGTCAATCTGCTCCATCTGCCGCTCGATGTAGCCCTCGTACTTTACGTCCATCTCAATTTGAGAGGCGATGTCGGTGTTGATAAGCGCCGCCGAGTCCGCATCAATCAACGCAAGGAGGCGATAGTCGAATTCGGGGCGGCGGAGGATTTCCTTGAGCGTGTGGGGCTTTTTTATTGGCGCAGAGCCGAGCGTTGTGAGCATCTCGTTGAATTTCGGCGTAGGAAACACGCGCGTGGCTTCAAGTCTCGACATCTCACCCTCGATTTTTCTCTTCTTATCGAGGAATTTTTGGTAATCCTCATCGCAGACAAGCCCGATAGCTCGTCCCCGCTCTCTGAGTCTGAGGTCTGCGTTGTCTTCTCTGAGGATAAGGCGGTACTCGGCTCTCGATGTGAACATACGGTAAGGCTCATCCACCCCTTTAGTTACCAAATCGTCAATTAAAATCCCGATATAAGCCTCTGAGCGGTCTAAGATGAAAGGGGTATCTCCCCTCACGCGGAGGGCGGCGTTGATGCCGGCGATGAGTCCCTGAGAGGCGGCTTCCTCGTAGCCCGTGGTGCCGTTTATCTGACCTGCAAAATAGAGATTATCGGCGAGTTTGGTCTCAAGCGTGGGTTTAAGCTGCGTGGGGTCTGAGTAATCGTATTCAACGGCGTATCCGGGGCGCATAATTTCAACTTCCTCTAGCCCGGCGATGGTTCTTACCACCTCGTATTGAACGTCTAGGGGGAGGCTCGTGGACACGCCGTTTGGGTAAATCTCGTAGGTGCCGACCCCTTCTGGCTCAAGAAATATCTGATGCCGCTCTTTGTCGGCGAATTTGACGACTTTGTCCTCTATCGAGGGGCAGTAGCGCGGGCCAACGCCCTTTATCATCCCCGAATAGAGGGGGGATTTATGGAGGTTTTGCCGAATGATATCGTGGGTTTTTTTATTCGTGTAGGTGATGTAGCAGGGCATCTGCTCGCGCTCGATTTTATCCGTCGAGAATGAAAATGGCTTTGGCTCAGGGTCTGGGGGCTGAGGCTCAAGCGCGCCCCAGTTAATTGACCTCCCGTCGAACCGTGGGGGAGTCCCCGTTTTGAGCCTGCCGATTCTAAGCCCCAATTTGCCGAAGGAGTCCGAAATCCCTACGGCGGGGGATTCGCCGGCGCGTCCTGCGGAGATTTGAGTTAGCCCTATGTGGATGAGTCCGTTCGGGAAAGTGCCGGGGGTAACGACGACGGCGTCGGCGAAGAAATGCTCGCCTAAATTGGTTTTCACGCCCACAGCGCGGCTTCCTTCCAGTAAAAATCCCTCGACCATCCTCTGCTTTATATCAATATTTGGCTCGGCTTCGAGGGCTTTTTTCATATAAATCCGATAGGCTTGGCGGTCTGCTTGGATTCTCGTGGCTTGAACTGCGGCTCCGCGGCTGGTGTTAAGCCGCCTGAATTGGATGGCGGTTGCGTCAGCCGCGCGCGCCATCTCCCCGCCTAGTGCGTCAATCTCCTTTACGAGATGCCCCTTGCCGACTCCGCCTATGGACGGATTGCAGGACATAAGCCCGATGGTGTCAATGTTTCCCGTGAGGACGAGCGTGCTGCATCCGAGCCTTGCCGAGGCTAAAGCCGCCTCGCAGCCGGCGTGTCCCGCCCCGATAACGATAACGCTATGATTTTTCCGGTATGTAATTGCCATCGCCCAGGAGATTCTAAATACACAAAGGTACGCCGTCAACAGGGTTTGGGATAGATAACTCTAGATTTCTACTCTGCGGCTTGGACTGACTAAAATGGCGCGTCCCTCTCACAGGACTGGAAATTCTGCCATTTTGCCCCCTGCCCCTCTCTGCCGATTCAATCACTCCGGCAGCAGATGCGCTTTCACCCGGCTTCCAGCGGGAATGTAGCTTTCCCCCTGCGGCGCGACAATGAGGCAGTTCGAGAGCGCGAAGGATTTCATTATATGGGAGCCCTGGAATCCCGCCGATTGGACATAAAAAGAGCCGCCCTCCTTTCGGAGCAAACCCCGCAGAAAATGGGTCTTATCCCCCTTTTTTCTGACCTCGTCCACTAGAATTGCGTCAATCTCCAGCAGAGACGTATCCCGCCTGCCGAGCATCCGGCGAATCGAGGGAAGCACGTACTCATAGAAACAGACCAGAGTCGAGGCAGGGTTGCCGGGAAGCCCGAAGACGAGCGTGTTGCGTATTCGCCCGAAGAAAAGCGGCCCCCCCGGTCTCTGAGAGACCCTCCAGAAAACGCTTCTGACACCGAATTTCTCCATTACCTCTCTGACATAATCATAATCCCCGACGGAAACGCCCCCTGTGATGAGAATCACATCCGCCCACTCAAAGCCCTTATCCAATTTCTCCGTGATTTGCGAGATGCAATCTCCCACCCTCCCTAGAAAGAGAAATTCCGCCCGCTCCGTGGCTATGGCAGACCTAATGGCGACCGAGTTCGAGTCTCGGATTTTCCCTCGCCCCGGCTCCTCGTAATAACCCACAAGCTCCTGTCCGGTAACGAGCAGGGCGACGTTGGGCTTTCTGTGAACCGAGAGGGATTTCGCCCCAAGCTCGGCGAGGAATCCGACAGATGCGGCGTTCAAATAAGCGCCTTTGGGAAGGGCAACGTCGCCCGCCCGAAGCTCCTCGCCCTCGTATCTGACGTTCTCTCCGGGGGCAGTCTCCCGCTTTGCCGACAGCGCTCCCGCGCTCTCATCAGAGTATTCAACCATCAGCACGGAGTCCGCCCCTAGGGGAAGGCATCCGCCAGTCATGATTTTTGCCGCTTCTGTGGGCTGGAGGGTGAAATCGGGGAAATCTCCGGCTTTAATCACTCCTGCCACGGATAAATTCACGGGATTCGCATCGCACGCCCCTTTGATGTCAGCCGAGCGCAGAGCGTATCCGTCCATGGCGGAGTTCGTAAACAGGGGCAGAGACAGGGGGCTTATAACGTCTTCGGCAAGCACATAGCCCTTTGCCTCGAGAAGCGGGACTTGGACGGCGGCAAGAGGCTCGGAATTTTCGAGAACGAGTTGTTTAGCCTGCTCTACGGAAACTATGGGGCGCGCTCCTCGGAGGGGGATTTACAATTTATGTTACATGGGTTTTCGGCTTTGTCATCGGCGGCACAAAATGCGCGATGCGAGATTCAGGATGAAATCATTGGAATGTCCCGCCTCGAGTTTAAAATGACGGGAGAGAGACCATCGAAAAGAGACGAGGGCGGCGTCCTAGAGAGAGCGGGGGGGTATTTCTTATAAACCCTGGGTTCGGTATATTTACGGGTGTCATGAGGGTCTATAAAGCGGCGTTTTGGATTATCATCTCGGCAATTGTTGCGGCGTCATGCGCGCCGGCGTTTCAGAACGTGAGCCGCACGGCAAGCGGAGAGGAATCGGCGGAGATAAAGAAAATCGCCGCCGCGCCGGTTTTCTTCGCATCCGAGCAGGCTGAAGGGGCAATTGGGCAGGAGAAGCGCAGGCTCGCCGCAGACCTGTTCTATGCCCAGATTGCCCCTTCAGAGCTTCCTAGCGGGATTGTGCCAGCTGATTCTTCGAGAGCCGAGTATGAGAGAATTAAGCGCGCCGGCGCCAGTGAATTTGAAGCCCTATTTGAGGCGGCGGCGAATCTCAGCGCCGATGCCGTCTTAGTTGGGAATATTTCCGAATATAGGGAGCGGGACGGCGGCGAATTCGGTATAAAGTCTCCGGCGGCGGTTGCGCTGGGCGTTCAACTGCTGAGCATTAAAGACGGGACGGTAATTTGGGAGGCTCATTACTCGGAGACTCAGAGGCCACTCCTAGAGAACGTGGCGAAAATCGGGAAGTTTCTTAAGAGACGCGCCCGCTGGGTTACGAGGGACGAGCTTCTAAGAGAGGGAATCGCCGAGACTGCGCGCAAATTCAGGGCTTACCTTGCGGCAAAATCCGCTAAAGGCAGTTTTTAGTGGCTAGTGGTTAGTGAAAAATCATCAGTTGCCGTTGTATCTTTGCGGCTAATCTAAATTCCATCGGAGCAAGTGAAATGCTGATAATTCCGGCAATTGACCTAAAGGGCGGCAAATGCGTGAGACTCCTAAAAGGCGAAGAGGCGGCGGTAACCGTCTTTTCCGAGAACCCGGCGCAGGTCGCTCGCAGGTGGGAGGGGTTCGGGGCGAAGTGGATTCACGTCGTGGATTTGGACGGGGCGTTCTCGGGCGAGCCGAAGAATTTTGACCTGATTCGAGAGATTGCCAAATCCCTCTCCTGCCCGATACAAGTAGGCGGCGGGATTAGAACTCTGGGCGTCATCGAGAGGTATTTAAATCTCGGCGCGGGAAGGGTGATTCTCGGCACGGCGGCATTTGTTAGCCGCGATTTCCTTGCCGAGGCGTGCCGTCTGTTTCCGGGGCGAATCGCGCTTGGACTCGACACCAAGGGCGGGAAAATCGCCGTCAAGGGCTGGACTGAGGTCGTGGATTTGGACACGGCGGCGGCCCTCAGAGAGGTGAAGGATATGGGAGTCGCCCTGGTCATCCACACAAACGTTGACCGCGACGGCACTATGGAGGGGGTCAATCTCGCCTCGATGAGGGAATTTGCCGAAGCCTCGCCGCTTCCCGTTGTAGCTTCCGGGGGGATAGCCTCGATGTCGGATTTGGAGAAAATTGCAACTCTCGAGGGCGAGGGCGTTGTTGGGGCGATTCTTGGGCGGTCAATTTACACGGGCGCAATCAATTTGGCAGAGGCGATAGAGAAATATTCCTAGCCGCTATAGAGAGATAAAAGCAGTTTTTAGTAGTCAGTTTTTAGTTGTTAGCCAAAACTCAAAGCGTTTTTCCATATCGCGGCTGAAAACGAGGATTCCCAAATGCTTGCAAAGAGAATAATTCCCTGCCTCGACGTAAAGGACGGAAGGGTCGTCAAAGGGGTCAAATTCCTCAATCTGCGCGATGCTGGAGACCCCGTGGAAATCGCCAAAAAATACAGCGACGAGGGGGCGGATGAGATAACTTTTCTCGACATCACGGCATCCCATGAGGAGAGGCGGACGATGATTGACGTTGTCGAGCGCACCGCCGCGCAGGTGTTCGTGCCGCTTACCGTAGGCGGAGGGGTGAGGACTCTCGAGGACATAAGGGGACTGCTCCTCGCAGGGGCGGACAAGGTCTCCATCAACACGGCGGCTGTGAAAAACCCGGAATTCGTCAGAGAGGCGGCGCGGCGATTCGGGAGCCAGTGCATAGTCGTGGCGGTTGACGCAAGGCGAGTCGCCGAGGGGAAATGGGAGGTGTTCACGCACGGAGGCAGGAATCCCACGGGTATTGACGCCGTGCTGTGGACGGAGCGTATGGAGAGCGTTGGCGCCGGGGAAATCCTCCTTACGAGCATGGACATGGACGGCACTAAGTCGGGCTACGACATCGCCCTAACCAAAGCCGTATCCGAGCGCGTGGGGGTTCCGGTTATCGCCTCTGGCGGGGTGGGAAGCCTCGCCCATATTTACGAAGGGCTTACAGAGGGAAGAGCCGACGCCGCCCTTTGCGCCTCAATTTTTCACTACGGGGAGTATTCGATTGCCGAGGCGAAGGGGTTTTTGAGCCAGCGTGGCGTGGAAATTAGATTATGAGCGCGCCTCAGCCCTTGGATATTCCCAAGGAGTTGGGCGGATGAGAGATTGTCATTGCGAGCTGGCGGCGAGCCGAGTCTTAACGCGCGCCTGAACCTGCTTTATTTCCATTTGTTCATCGTATCTTAGAGAGGGGGGGCGAAGGCAATGAAGACCATAAGGGAAGAGCTGGAAGAAATCGAGAAAATGACGCTGTCCCCCTTTGCCTCTCTCAGCGCCGAGAGCAAGGGCAGGCTCGCTCCCGAAGAGTCGTGTCCCATCCGCACCTGTTATCAGCGCGACCGAGACAGAATTATCCACTCCAAATCCTTCCGCCGAATGAAGCACAAAACCCAGGTGTTCCTCGCCCCCACGGGAGACCACTACCGCACCCGCCTCACCCACGTTATCGAAGTCTCCCAAATCGCCCGCACCATCGCCAAAGCCCTGCGCCTCAACGGAGACCTCACTGAAGCCATAGCTCTCGGACACGACCTCGGACACACCCCTTTCGGTCATGCCGGAGAGGACGCGCTTAACGAAATTTTCCCCGGCGGATTCAAGCACGTTATTCATAGCCTCCGCGTGGTGGACGTTCTGGAGCGAGACGGAAGGGGTCTGAACCTCACACACGAAGTGAGGGACGGAATCGCCAAGCACTCCAAAGGGATGGGCCCGCTCGACAACCCCAAATACCGCCCTGAGACGCTGGAGGGGCAGATTGTGAGGCTCTCGGATTTAGTCGCCTACGCCAATCACGACCTTGACGACGCCGTAAGGTCGGGAATCATCACCTTCGACGACGTGCCGAGGGCGTTTACGGATGTTCTGGGCAACTCAAACTCGGAGCGGATTAACCGCATGGTAACGGACATTATATTCGAGACCAAAAGAGTGGGGGAGAGGAAAATCGTCATCAGCGGCGAGGTTGAAGAGGCGATAGTCGGGCTGAGGGGATACCTCTTCAATACGGTCTATATGAACGAGAAAATCAGGAACAACTTTCTGAAAGCTAGGAAAATCATCAGAGAACTCTACGAACACTTCTGCGCAGCCCCCGATGAGTTTTGGCGCGCCTACACCAGAGCGCCCAGAGAGGGGGAAACCCTTGAGCGGGCGGTGTGTGATTTCATAGCCGGCATGACTGACTCCTACGCGGTCTCGATTTACAGGGAGATTTTTCTCCCCAAGCGCTGGCAGGGGGATTTAAGCTCGCTGTGATGTTTGATGTTTATTGTAGCCTATGTGAGTAACGCTCGATATTGAGGTATCAGCAGAGCGCGGAATCTATCGCTTAGCGGACGGCTGTTTCGCTCTCTGTTCATAACGACATACCCTGGGGAGTTATTTTGAATAGGCTCAGCGAATGGCAAATGCGCGCTACCCATTGGAGTTGGAGAAACCATCGTGATAAAGCTCGGCACTGTGCCATTTCTAAACGTAAGACCGCTCGTCTATCCCCTTGAAGAGGGATTAATCCGGCATGATTTCGAGATTTCCTATCTCTCGCCCTCAGAGCTTGCCCCGATGCTCGCCGGAGGAGGACTGGATGTGGCGCTAGTTCCCGTTGCCGAGCTTCTGGCAGACAGCAGGCGTTCGAGAATCGTCCCCGGTGTCTCGATTTCATCTGCGGGGAAAGTGGCAAGCGTCATACTACTTGCAAAAGAGGGGCTTAGGGATATAAAAACCGTCGCCGTGGACGCGCGCTCTCGAAGCTCAACGCGGCTTTTGAGAGTGATACTCGAAATTTTCTACAACGCCCATCCACGATACGTCGCAAGAGAGCCAGAAGGGGATTTCCTCGACGGAGTTGACGGGGGGATGCTCATCGGAAACGCCGGTCTGAGATTTAATCATTTCCCCCCGGCGGGGTGGAGGGTTTACGACCTCGGCGAAATCTGGACTGAGGCGACGGGGCTTCCTTTCGTCTATGCGGTTTATGCGGCGGGCGAGGGGATAAATTTGGGAGGCAATCTCGGCGCGCTCGTCGAGGCAAAGCGCGTCGGGCTGGGTGAGGTTCACAAAATCGCCAAAATTGAGGCGGCAAAATTAGGACTCCCCGAAGCCATCTGCCGAGAATACCTCGCCGAGAGAATCCGATTTGATTTAGGAGAGCCGGAGATGAGGGGAATTTCAGCCTATGCAAAATTCCTCTTGGAGCTTGGGGAGATTGACAAAATCCCGGATTTGCGCATTTACCAAGCGCAATAGGGCGGCGAATCCGAGTGGGCGAGGCTCAAAAGCTAGGACTCGCTCATCAGTCCCCGCACCTCTTCTTGAGATTGTCGAGGGATGGGAGAGCTAGGGGGGATATGCCCGTGGGTAAAACCGCTTTCAGCGCGCTAATTGACAGTATGAGATTTTTACCCTATTCTTCGCATCCCAAGAAATGCAACACATTATTCTCGCCACGAATCCCAGCCGTGATTACGAACTCCTAGACAGCGGAGAGGGGGAAAAGCTAGAGCGCTACGGGGGCTTTGCCATCTCCCGCCCCGACCCTCAGGTGCTTTGGCGAAAACGCCTCTCCACAGCAAAATGGAGCGCGGCAGACGCCCTCTTTACACGCGACGAGAGAAACGCCCAGTGGAAATTTACGCGCCCAGACTTGCCCCGCAAATGGGAAATCGAGCTTGGGGGCTTGCGATTTTGGATTAAACCCACGCCGTTTAAGCACGTGGGCGTTTTCCCGGAGCATCTGGAAAACTGGCTTTGGATGCGCAACGAGATAAAACGCGCAGGGCGGAAAATCTCGATGCTCAATGTCTTTGGCTACACCGCAGGGGCGAGTCTTGCCGCCGCCGCCGAAGGGGCTGAGGTCTGCCACGTCGAGGGGTCGAAGCCCGCGCTCGCGTGGGCGCGGGAAAACGCGCAGTTATCCGGGCTTGAGGCAAAACCCGTGCGCTGGATTCTGGACGACGCGCCGACCTTTGTGCGAAGGGAAATCAAGCGCGGAAAAAAGTACGACGCCATCGTGGTTGACCCTCCGGCGTTCGGGCATGGGCCCGCTGGAGAGCTATGGAAAATCGAGGAGAATTTTCTGCCGTTTCTCGATTCGTGCAGGCAGGTTCTGTCAGATACCCCGCTTTTCATTCTCATAAACGGCTACGCCTCAGGGTATTCGGCAATCGCTTATAGAAACAATTTGGGGGATTTAACGGCTGATTTCGGCGGGAAAATCGAGGCGGGCGAGCTTGCCATCAGGGAATCAGGCAGGGGAGGGCGACTCCTTCCGGCTGGGATTTTTGCGCGGTGGAGCGCGAGGGCATCGGCAGTCGGTTAGGGGATATATAAAAATATCCACAATTACACTACCCACGCGCTGGGCATATCAAAATAGATAGGTATTCAGGTGATTCGGAAACGCCGACGACGATGCGCGAATTTTGAGGGCGTGGGGGATTTTAGCATTGCGTAGCAATTTGGGGAGGAGAAGATGCAAAGAATTGACGCGAGACAGAGAATTATCGTTGCCCTCGATGTTTTCAGCGTCGAGGAAGCCAGAGGGCTAATTGACCGGCTCGAAGGGGTCGTCTCGTTTTTTAAGATTAACTTTCTGCTCATTCTGGGTGGCGCGGACAGGAAATTCAGGGAGGAGTTAGCAAATCGAGGGAAGCAGATTTTCATTGACCTCAAATTCAACGACATTGACAGCACTGTGGAGTCCTATATTCGCAGGCTAGCCGAGGAGAGAATTTCGTTCTGCACCATAAACGCCGCGCCGCAGACCGTGAAAGCCGCCCTCGCCGGTAAAGCGGGCAACCCGGATTTCAAATTGCTTCAGGTTACGGTTCTAACCGGCATGGGGGATTATAATCTCAGAGACCTGTACGGGATTAATTGCTCCGTCCCTCTGGAAACCGTAGTCCTGCACAGAGCTAAAGCGGCGTATGCCCTCGGATGCGACGGCGTCGTAGCGTCGGCTCACGAGGCGAAGAAGATAAAAGCGCTATCCGATGGGAAACTCATAGTCGTAACCCCCGGCATCCGCCCCGACGATAACACGGATGACCACAGGCGGGCGGCAACCCCGGAGTTCGCCATCGCACAGGGGGCAGATTACCTAGTCGTGGGCAGACCAATTATTAAGGCGGCTGACCCGGTTCGGGCGGCTCTGGGGATTATCGAGAGGATGCAACGCGCCTTTGACGCGAGATGAAATTCCAACTCCGTCCATTCATGGCTCATATCAGAATCAATCATGAATCCCTTATCTTGACACGCCTCTGCCTTGCCGCCTCATAAATCATTATCCCCGCCGAAACCGAGGCGTTGAGAGACGAAATCTCGCCCGGATTCGGAATTGAGACTATAAAATCGCACTCTTCGCGCACGAGCCGTCCAAGCCCCCTCCCCTCGTTTCCGACGACTACGGCTAGAGCGACTTTGCCCAAATCCTCTTCAAACACCGATTTGGAAGCCGAGGCATCCGCGCCGACAATCCACACCCCGCGCCGCTTGAGTTCCTTCATCGCCGAGACCAAATTGACCACCCTAGACACAGGTGTAACCGCTGCCGCTCCAGCCGAGGCTTTCACTGCCGCCGCCGTAACCCCCGCCGCCCGGTCTTTGGGGATGATGACGCCGTGCGCTCCGAGGGCGTTTGCGGATCTGATTATCGCTCCTAAATTCTGCGGGTCTTCGATGTGGTCGAGGACGGCGATAAGGGGATTTTCCCCCCTCTGGCCTGCGCGCTGGAAAATGTCGTCCATCGAGGCGTATTGAAAGTCCGGGATTCTAGCGGCTATACCCTGATGACTCCCCCCATCCGAAATTTGGTCGAGCGACTTGGGGGAGACGAAAGCGACGCGGACGCTTTTGGCTTTGGCGAGGGTTAAAATCTCGGCGATTTTCCCTCCCCCCCTCAGGTCTTCGGAGATTAAAACCTCCTCCACCACGCCCAATGCGGGGTTAAGCAAGGCTTCTTTAACGGGTTTGCGTCCGTAAATTATCAATTTTCCACGGGCGGCAGGGCTGAATCGGGAGAAACGGGGGACACCTGCCCCTCGGCGAGTCCGAATTCCCCTTCGGCTTCCCTGAGCTTATTTATGAGGTTATCGGCAATCCACTTATCGTCCCACCACTCGACTGGGCGCACGGCGACGCCGTCAATGTACACCCCGTAGTGGAGGTGATCCCCTGCAGCAAGACCGGTCTCGCCAGTTCTGCCTATGGACTGCCCTTTTTTGACCGCATCGCCTACATTCGTGGTAATTGAACTCATGTGTCCGTAGAGGGTCATAATGCCGAACCCGTGGTCAATTATGACGGTGTTGCCGTAGATGCCCAAGTCGCCGCTGAACAGGACAGCGCCGTCGTTTGCCGCCTCAATGGGATACTGCCTCGTTACGGCAAGGTCGTAGCCGAGGTGATATTGGAGGTCAATCGCCTCGCCGTTTAGGGTGTAGGTTCGCTCGTCGGCGAAATTCGCCTCAACCTGAGAGTTGCTGAGTTGATGAAAGGCTCTAGTCCAGAGAAATTTACCAGCGGAGCTTTCGGCGAGCTTTTTAATTTGGGCGTCGTTGGATTGGCGCAAATTTCTGTTGACCTTGAGGAAGAAGTTTTTATACTCGCTCTCGTCGGCGGGGTCAACGCCTAAAATCGGGGCGATTTTTCTCAGTACGAAATCAGCGCTGATGTTAATTGTGCTTTTTTTGTACCTCGCCCCTCTGAGTTTATAGAAAAACCCCGCCTGCTTCTGGTTTCCCGCCCCGTCCTCGGCGACGACGTTCATAGGGGCGCTGGGGTCAACGTTATAGGGATAGGCGAAAAATGCGAGATACACGTCTGGCTGTTTGAAGTAGCCCCTGTGTCCGGGGAAGAAGTAATCCCCGATTTTGACCCCGCTTCGTACGGCGTCGTCGGAGGTTTTATATATGACAAGCCCCGAGCCTCCGTGATTTATGTAATGCTCGCGGCTGAGAATCTCGACCTTGGGAGGGGTGAAATCCACGGCAACTCTCTTATTGACGACGGCGCTATTGCCCGAGAAAAATCTGAGCTTGGAGCGGTCTTCGGCCCTTACGACAATTTCAGCCTCTCCGCCCTTGGGATTGAGGTTTTTGCGGTCTATCTCGACCGTGATTTTGTCCTCTGTTACTCCGGCGGGGTAACTCTTATCGGCAATCAGCGTCTCGACGCCACCAGCAACGAGCGATACCGACGCCGATTTGAGTCCGCTCCCCTCGTCGCGTATCTCAACCTCGAACGGACGAAGCCCGATGTAGCCGGATGGGAGTTTTATATCCACTAAAGGGGCGCGCCACTCGAAAAGGGGAAAGTAGCGATACCCCCCTGCAACAATTCCGCCGATGAGAATCAAGTAGAAAAAATTCTTTAGCGTTTTCATTAAAGAATCTCCTTGCAACGCTAGCGTCCGCGAATTTAAAGCCGCATCTATTATAACCCATCCCCCAAGCTGAGTGAAGATACGGCGGTTTCAATCGGGCAGAAGAAGCGAGGGCGTTTCAGATTGGATTTGCGGTTAAAATCCTGCACCCGCGCATCTTGTATAAATGTTTGCGGTTAGTCAGAATTCCCTAACGCGCGCGCCGGAGATTCATCCCTTGCATCTACCCCTGCTGACTGAAATCACCACGATATTTGCCCTCTCGGTTCTAGTGCTGTTTCTGTGCAGCCGGGCGCGAATTCCGACCATCGTGGGTTTTCTCATTACGGGGGTGCTGGCGGGCCCGCACGGGCTTGGGTTGATTAAAAACATCTCTGGCGTTGAGGCCCTTGCCGAGTTCGGAGTAGTACTCCTACTTTTCACCATCGGAATCGAATTTTCCCTAAAGAGCCTCGCGCAGATTAAGAGAACCGTCCTACTCGGCGGCTCGCTTCAGGTGTCTCTTACTATACTTCTCACGTTTCTCGTAGCCTCTTGGGCGGGCGAGCCATTTGGCAGGGCAATTTTCATGGGCTTTCTCGTATCCATCAGCAGCACCGTGATAATGCTAAAAATCCTCCAGAGCCGAGCCGAGGCGGACAGCCCTCATGGAAGGGCAGGCTTGGGCATATCAATTTTTCAGGATATATCCTCGGTCGTGATGATTTTAGTCGCCCCGCTCCTCGCTGGAGCAGGCGGGGAGGTGGGCAAATCCCTAGCATTTTTAGTGGGCAAGGGGGTATTGGTCATAGCGCTCGTGGTGGTTTCAGCCAGGTGGATTGTGCCGTCCGCGCTGTACCGCATCACGCAGACCCGAAGCAGGGAACTGTTCCTCCTAGGGATAGTGGTTATATGCTTTGCCGTGGCGTGGCTAACATCCAGCATAGGGCTATCGCTCGCGCTGGGGGCGTTTTTAGCGGGTCTCATCATATCCGAATCCGAGTACGCAGAGCAGGCTCTGGGAAACATCACCCCGTTTCGAGACGTCTTTACGAGCTTCTTTTTCATTTCAATAGGGATGCTACTCAATATCGGATTTGTCGCCGATAATCTCTCATCAATTGCGATTATTACGGCTCTGGCGCTGATAATTAAAGCGGCGGCGGCGGGAGTGGCTGTAGCGGCTCTGGGACTGCCGCTGCGAATAACGGTTCTCACGGGACTGCTCCTCGCCCAAGTGGGAGAGTTTTCCTTTGTGCTGTCGAGAACGGGGATTGAGTACGGGCTTCTCGGCGGGGACATTTATCAGATGTTCCTCTCGGTCTCGGTGCTGACAATGGCGCTTTCGCCCCTGATAATGGCTCTTGCGCCGGCGGCGGCGGATTTGATTATGAAACTGCCCCTGTCCGATGCTATAAAATCTGGCGCGAACCCAAACAGCGACGACGCAAACGGGGCGGACTCCCGCGAGGCGCCGCCCAGAGACCATATCATCGTCGTCGGGTTCGGCGTGAACGGCAGAAACCTCTCGAAAGCGGCAAAAGCGGCTTCGATTCCCTACACGATAATCGAGGCTAACTCCCAAACTGTAAGAGCCGAGAGGGCAAAGGGCGAGCCAATTCGCTACGGGGACGCCACTCAGGAGGCGACGCTTCGCCGGGCGGGGATTACCGAGGCGAGGGTGATGGTGATCGCCATCTCAGATGCCGCCGCAACGAGGCAGATAGTGGCGGAGGCGAGGGTTTTAAATCCGACATTCTGCATCATCGCCAGAACCAGATTTGTTCAGGAAGTAAAACCCCTCTACGGCTTAGGGGCAAACGAAGTCATACCGGAAGAATTCGAGACCTCGGTAGAAATTTTCACGCGCGTTCTCACAAAATATCTCATATCAAGGGGCGAAATAGAGAAATTCATCGCTGAAATCCGCTCGGACGGCTATGAGATGTTCCGAAGCTACCACACCCACGCCCCTACATTTTCGGATTTGACACTTAGCATCCCCGACGTGGAGATATGCTCGTTGAAAGTGGATAAACGCTCGCCCGTAGTAGGGCTATCCCTTGCCGAAATCAAGCCTCGCACCAGATACGGGGTCACGGTGCTTGCCGTGAGGCGCGAGGGGGAAATCCTATCCAATCCGGCGGGAGATGCCCGGCTTTTGGGGGACGATGTGATAATTACTCTCGGAAAGCCGGAGGAAATCGCCGAATTCGCCCGATTGTTCCAGTGAAACGGCTAGGCGGCGGCAAACCGGCCAGTGAACCCAGACACGAGAATTCCCATCCCCCTGAGCAGATTGGCAGCGCCCATATTGAGCGATGCTGCTGTGCCGCGCATCTTTTGAAATAAACCGCGCTTGATGATAAATTTAAGCCGATGAAAGTGCTTATCCTCGGATGCGCCACCTCGACCGGAGTTCCTATAGTCGGATGCCCGTGCAGAATATGCGCCTCGACGAATCCGAAGAACACTAGAACGAGAACCTCCGCACTGATTCAAACGAGCGGGAAAAATATCTTAATTGACACCTCCACCGACCTGAGACAGCAAGCCCTGAGACACAAAATAACGAGAATTGACGCCGTCCTCTACACCCACTCCCACGCCGACCACACTCACGGCATTGACGAGCTTCGCACCTACAATTTCATCAATAAAATGGCGATTCCCTGCTTTGGCAGCCCCGAGACGGTGCGAAACCTCCAATCCAATTTCAAATACATATTCGACGGCTCTTACTCCGCCGGAGGAAAGCCCCTGATTCAGCTCACCGCGGTTAGCGAGGAATTCAGCGTCTGCGAGACCCGCGTTATCCCGATAGAAATCAACCACGCCCACTGGATGATTTTCGGCTACAGGGTGGGCAACGCGGCGTATCTAACGGACTGTAGCGGCATCCCTGAGGATTCAATGCGCAAGCTCGCGGGGCTGGATATTCTCATCCTGAGCGCGCTGAGGTATAATCCGCACCCGGCGCATTTCAGCGTCGAGCAGGCGATAGAAGTGGTCAGGAGGCTGAGGCCCAAGCTCGCCGTTTTCACACACATGGGGCATGAACTTGACTACGACGAGCTTTCGGGGAAACTGCCCGAAGGGATTTTGGCGGCTTACGACGGCATGGAATTCGACATCCCAGAGGATTAATAGGACAAATCACGACCCTCGCGGCAGGGGAAGCGCATTTAAGGAGATTCGCAGATGCAGGACGCAATTCGAGGGCTGATTCAGGAGAATAAATCCAAACTCGTCCTGTGCGTGCTGGACGGGCTAGGCGGGCTTCCAGTGAACGGGAAATCCGAGCTTGAGGCGGCAGAGATTCCCAATCTCGATAAATTGGCAAAGCACGGCGCCGCGGGGCTTCACACGCCCGTAGCCGTGGGCATCACGCCCGGAAGCGGAGCGGCGCACCTTGGGCTTTTCGGCTATGACCCGCTCAGTTATGAAATCGGAAGGGGGGTACTCGAAGCCATCGGGATTGGAATCGAGGTCGGAGCGTCCGATATAGCCATCAGGGGAAATTTCGCAACAGTCAGCTACGCAGGAGCATCGCCCATCGTAACGGACAGGAGAGCCGGGCGCATCTCAACGGAAGAGAACCAGAGAATCACGGCGAAAATCAGGGAAAACCTCGGAGAAATTGGCGGAGCGCGGGTTTCCGTAACCTCCGGCTTGGAGCATCGCATAGTGATTTTGCTGAGCTTCCCAAACCCTCTCCCTGCCGGCGCAGACGATATTCCCGACACAGACCCGCAGAGGGAGGGCAAATCCCCTCGCACCGCCGCGGCGAATAAGCCCCAAGCCCTGCCCGTCGCCGAAGCGGTCAATAAAACCGTGAGCCGAATCGCCGAAATCATCAGAGACGAGCCGAAGGCAAACTACATTTTACTCAGAGGCGTGTCTCAGTACCCGAATCTCGCCGGTTTTAAAGAGGTCTATGGGCTTCGAGCCGCCGCCATTGCAACGTATCCCATGTACCGAGGAGTGGCAAAACTGGTTGGAATGGACGCGCTTGAGGTTCGAGACAACTCAATTGAGAGCGAAATTGAGACCCTCGCGCGGCATTTCGACGAATACGACTTTTTCTATCTCCACGTCAAGAAAACTGATAGCTACGGGGAAGACGGCAATTTCGAGGGCAAGGCGCGCGTCATTGAGCAGTTCGATGAGCTTCTGCCTCGAATTCTCAATCTCAAGCCCGATGTGCTGGCAATCACGGGAGACCATTCAACCCCCGCCATTATGAAATCCCATAGCTGGCACCCCGTGCCGATAGTTATCGCCTCGCCCTACGCCTGCGGGGGATGGAGCGAGGGATTCTCAGAGAGGGAGTGTCTCAAAGGGGAACTCGGCAGAATCAGGGCTGTGGAGATTATGCCGCTGATGCTTGCCCACGCGGGGAGGCTTCAGAAGTTCGGGGCTTAAAAAATGGTGGTGAGTGATTAGTTTTACTTTATGATGACGCTAAGCAATCGGCGCGAGAGGCGAGGCGTATGACCCCCCTAATCAATCCGACGCTCGTCCTGCTGAGCTTCTCGAGGCGCCGCCCAATGGGGGCTACGACTCTCATCCGGCGGATTCTATGAATTAAGCGCGCTCTGTTGTAAAATGTCGCCTCAATGAGCGATAAAATAATCACCGTCGTAGGGGGCGGGCTTGCAGGGGTTGAGGCGGCGCATCAAATCACAAAATTCGGCTTAAGGGCAAGGCTCATCGAGATGAGACCCGCAATTAGGACCGAAGCCCACGGGAGCGCGAATTTCGCCGAGCTTGTCTGTAGCAACTCGCTTAAATCCGACTCCACGGACAATGCGGCGGGGGTTCTCAAGCGGGAGATGCGGCATCTAGGCTCAATTGTGCTTGAGGCGGCAGATGCGACGAGAGTTCCCGCAGGCAAAGCCCTTGCCGTTGACCGCGAGAAATTCTCCGCGCTCCTCACGCGAAAAACCGAACAGAACCCGCTCGTTGAAGTCCAAAGAGCGGAATTTACGAAAATCCCCGATTTGCCCGATAGCCCCGTCGTCATCGCCACAGGGCCCCTCACATCCAAAGCCCTGTCGGATGAAATTGCCAGAATCACAGGCTCATCGCACCTCTATTTCTACGACGCCATCTCGCCCATTATTGACGCTGAAACCATTGACATAGACGCCGCATTTCGGGCTTCGCGCTACGAAGAGGGAGACGAAGCCGGCGGGGATTACCTCAACTGCCCAATGAACCGCGAGGAGTATTATCAATTCATTGACGCGCTCATCGGAGCGGAGAAAATCGAGGCGAGAGACTTTGAAAAGGCGCTCTACTTCGAGAGTTGCCTGCCAATAGAGGTCATGGCTGAACGCGGGCGGGACACCCTTAGGTTTGGGCCCATGAAGCCTGTGGGCATTATAAATCCCCGCACAGGGAAAATGCCATTTGCAGTGGTTCAGCTTCGGATGGAGAACCGCGAAGGCTCGATGTACAACATGGTGGGTTTTCAGACAAAGCTCAAATACCCGGAGCAGAGGAGGATTTTTGGGATGATTCCGGGGCTTCAGAAGGCGGAGTTCATGCGCCACGGGAGCATACACAGAAACACCTTTATAAATTCGCCGACGCTGCTCCTGCCGACGCTAGAGCTTCGGGGGCGCAGGGGAATCTTCTTCGCTGGACAGATTACCGGCGTCGAGGGATATACCGAGTCCGCCGCTATGGGGATTATCGCGGGGATTAACGCGGCAAGGGTTTTATTGGGCAGAGAGCCTATAACCCCGCCCGGCGATACCGCGCTCGGCTCGCTGATAAGATATATCACCGACGGGAGCGTTAAGAATTTTCAGCCCATGAATATCAATTTTGGGCTATTTCCGCCGCCGCCGCAGGGAGCGAGAAAATCCGACAGAAAAAAATCAATAGCCGAGCGGGCTCTTGCCTCCATTGATGACTTCGCGGCGTTTAGGGATTAATTTTGCGCGCTATCATGCCTCGAGGCAATTTATTGCCGCAGATGCGCGTACTGCGGGGTCAAGCCAATTAATCTTCGTTAAACTTCTAAAGCCTAAAGGGGAAACGATGAGCAGATTCATCAGAAAATCATCGGAGAAAATCGGAAAGCATCCGGGCGCGCTTGTTTACGTCGGCGATAGAAAAGTCGAAAAAGTAAGGATTCGCCTTATTAACTACGACGCGGCGACGCTCCGCGAGGAGCAGTTCAACTCCATAGAAGAGGTTTTCAACTGCCGCAACACAGCCGCCGTGTCGTGGATAAACATTGACGGACTGCACGATGTCGAGGTTATAGAGAAAATCGGAGGGCATTTCAATCTCCATCCGCTCCTGCTCGAAGACGTGCTGAACACCGAACAGCGCCCGAAGATAGAAGATTACGGCCACTGCCTGTTCATCGTGCTTAAGATGCTCGAATACAACGATAAAAAAGAGAGAATCGAAGCCGAGCAGATGAGCCTAGTCCTCATGCCCAGCGTGGTCATCACGTTTCAGGAAAACTACGGAGACGTTTTCAACCCCCTGCGCGGGAGAATCAAAAACTTCAAAGGACGCGTGCGCGCCGCCGGAGCGGACTACCTCGCCTACGCCCTTATGGACGCCATAGTGGATAATTACTTCGTGATACTTGAGAGAATCGGCGACAAAATCGAAGAAATCGAGGGGGAACTCCTGTCGAACCCCACGGAAAGGACGCTTGCCAAGCTCCAGAAGATGAGAAAAGAGATGCTCCTTCTGCGCAAATTTGTCTGGCCCCTCAGGGAAATCGTAAGCGCCCTTCAGCGCGAGGAGTTCTCGCTGATTGATAAGGCGAGCGCCGCCTACATAAGAGACCTCTACGACCACACGATTCAGGTGATTGACACCATTGAAGCCCTAAGAGACGTGCTTTCGGGGATGGTGGATATTTATCTCTCAAGCACAGGGAACAGGATGAACGAGGTTATGAAGGTGCTGACAATTATCTCGACCATATTCATACCGCTCACTTTCGTAGCCGGGGTGTATGGGATGAATTTCAGATATATGCCGGAGCTTTCGGAGAGGTGGGGGTATCCGGCGGTGCTGGGGATAATGCTCGCCGCGGGGTGCGCTATGCTGCTGTACTTCAGGCGGAAAAAATGGCTGTGATGCGCAGCCTGCCCCGCAGCGAGAGCCGTTCGATGGATTCAGGGGGGCATTGCTAAACCATTTTACTGTGAGGCGCTCGCGATAATGTGGATTGATTCCGGGAAAAGCCCTGCGCAAAGTAATCGCAATATAGCGGATAAGGTGTAATATTATATGGAGAATATTGTGCTGGGGACAATTTATGAAGCTATCGAGCGCTGGCTATCAGGAAATTCAAGACACGTTATCCGTAACGATTAAGAGAAACATGACGCACTTTCTCCGTTTCAACATAGTAAAAAAGATGCTTCTTGGATTTCTACCTATTTCTCTTCTCATTATCGTCATCGGGATTTTCGCCCTTTCAAACCTCAACCGACTCAGCGTCATTAACGACAACATCACCAAAGGCGATCTGCCGCTCATTGAGACCCTCGATAAAATATACAATGGCTTAATCGCCCAGGAGGGCTACGGCAGGCGATATATTCTGCTCAAAAGCCCCGACACCAAAAACCTCTTCTGGGAAAAGAGCAGAGAGGTCGGCGCGCTCATTGAAGATGCCAGAAAGCTCCGCCTGAGCGAGAGCACCTCCATTGAGCCTCTCGCCGCGCTCTACGCCGAGTATAACAATCTATTTGGCGAGAGATTTAAAAGCACCGGCTCATCGGGCAGAAGGAGATTAGACGCTCAAATCAAAAAGAAGCAAGGGGAAGTGGAATCGCTTATCGAGACCATATCGGCTTCGGCGCGCCAGGGACAAAGCGAAAAAGCCGTGATGATAGGCGACACCCTGAGTTCGGCGTTTCGTCTCACTTCAGCCCTCTGCATATTGGGGATTGTACTTGGAGCCGGGGCGGCTGTGCTTATTACGCGAAACATCTCCTCTTCCATCGGGAAATTAAGGCAGGCTACTGTGCAAGTGTCCGAAGGGAAATTTGATAACCTCCCCCAAGTCCAAAGCGAGGACGAATTGGGAGAGCTTTCGACGGCTTTCGGCGAAATGGCAAAACGCCTCAAACGCCTCGAAGAGATGTATCTCGACGCAAACCCCTTGACGCGGCTTCCGGGCGGGATAGCCATTGAAAATGTGCTTCAAAAACGCCTCGACTCAAGCGCTCCGGTTGCGTTCTGTCTGCCCGATATGAATAATTTTAAATCCTTCAACGACCAGTATGGCTATGCGAGAGGGAACGAAGTCATACAAGCTACGGCTCACATCATTGAAGAAGCCGCCCGCCGCTACGGAGTGGACGAGGATTTCGTGGGACACATAGGCGGAGACGATTTCGCGGTCATTACCACCCCCGACAGATACGAGAATATATGCAGGCACATCACCGAGACTTTCGATAAAATGATTCTCGATTTCTACGACCCCGAAGACAGTATCAGGGGATATATCATCGGCTCAACGCGCCAGGGGCAGGAGATGTCGTTCCCGATTATGACCATAGCCATCGCCGTAGTTACCAACACGAACCGAAGCATCAAAAGCCATCTTGAGGTCGGGGAGATTGCGGCGGAACTCAAGTCTTACGCCAAATCCCTTGCGGGGAGCAGCTGCGTGGTTGATCGCCGCAGGGAAAACGCCTAAGAGGGCTGCCAGAGTGTTACCTTTTTTTTCTCAGACTCGACGCATAAAAGCTCACTTCGGCCCTAGGTTGATTTATATAAAACCTGCGCCGAGGGCGAAAATATTCTATATTGTCGGCGAGTTACGCTCACATAGAAATTCCCCGCTAGGAGCGGCGCAAATTTTGAAATCAGTTATAATCATCGAACATAGAGTCAAAACGGATGGATTACTAAATTGCCCATCGAGAGAACAATAAAAAAATTAACCCTCTTAGCCCTAATCCTCTTTCTTTCCGGCGCGCCCGGATGCGCCACGAAAGAGCCTGCCCCGAGCGGCGACCTAGGGGTTCAGTCCAAGGTTACATCTCCCGAAGATTTTCCTAAGGAAATTGCGCGGCTGGAGGAAGCGGCTCGCTTATACTCCGGCGCGCCTCAGGGAGGTATCCACCTTGAGCTTGCGATGCTACACATACACCATAAGAATCCAAACCCCAGATACTCGCGGGCGCTAGAGGAGCTTGAGTCCTACATATTTCTCGAAGCGGACAGAGGAAAATCCGACCAGATTCAAAACTGGGTCTCTTTGCTGAAGGAGCTAAAACGGGTCAGGGAAGAGGGCGCGGCGGCAAAAGCGAGCCTCCAGCAGTTATCCGAGGAAAATCAGAGGATACGCGCCACGCTCGAAGAGCTTAAAAAACTCGACCGACAGCTTGAGAACAAGAGGAGAAATAAATAACGACTCAGGGTCTCAGATACCCCGCAGGAATCCCCCTTCGCCGAGCCTCGTCGCGCAGAGCCGCCTTTGCAGCGCTGATGAGTATCAGCTCGGATTTAAAACCCTCCAGGCTATCTTCGTGGGATTTGAGCTCTAGTATCGAAAAATCGGCGGCGAACCCGTTTATGAGCATATAATTCACCTCTCTTTGCTTCTGTTTAATCTGCTCTTTGGTGTTTTCAATCGCCTGTAGAATGAATCTCTCGCGTCTCTCGAGTTCCAGGGCGCGGCCTCTCCAAAATTCCCTAATCTCCCGCTCCCTGCCCTCGTTTTCCCGAATCTCCGCATCGCCGGCAGACTCGCCCTCCTCCTGTTCCTCGGCGGATTCTTCCGTCCTAAAATTCTCGGAATCGCCGCCAGCGTTTTCGATAGCCTCCGCCCCGGGTCTGCGCTCTTGCGGGATGTTTTCGGGATTGTCCGTGTAGTGAACCGAGCCGTCTCGGTCAACCCACTTGTAAATCGTCCTCGCCTCCGCTGATACGGCAATGAGAGCTATAAGCGCGGCGATAAGAATTCTATTCATCAGAGAATTTCCCTCCTATTTACGCTGAATTATAAATCAATTCCGAAGAGTTAAAATCCGCATTTTCTGCTATTTTATCAATTGAACCAAAATTGGTATAATGCTAGCTATGGAAAGAGATGTTATCGAAACTCTGATAGGTTGGATTAGGGAGTCGCGTAAAATCATCGTCCTCACCGGAGCGGAGCTTTCGGCTGAGGCAGGGGTGCCGGATTTCTCGGACTTGAGGCTGAATCCCGACATACAGGAATTCCGGGCGAATAAGGAGGTGAGGGCCGCTTACTGGAAAAAGATAAGAGTCCTCTATCCCGCCCTTGTCAACGCCGAACCCAGCCCCTCGCACCAAGCCCTCGCGGAGCTTGAGATGATAGCGAATCTGGACTGTATCTTCACCCAAACCACGGACGGTCTCCATCACCGCGCGGGAAGCTCATCTGTAATGGAGGTTCATAGCTCCATGCTCTGGGTCAATTGCACGAGTTGCGGCAAGGACTACACAATGGAGGATACGCTCTCAAGCCTCGAGAAGGGCAGAGATATTCCCGTGTGCGATGCCTGCGGCAGGGACGTGCTCAAGCCCCCCATCTCGTTCCCCGGTCAGCCCCCGTCGCACTGGGAGGCGCGCGAGGCTTGGATGCGCCTTCGGGACTGCTCGCTGTTTTTAATCGTCGGAGCGTCGCTTGAGATTAACCCGGCGTCCTCTTTTCCGGCTATGGCAAAGGAGCATAACGCAAAAGTCGCCATCATAAGCGACAGGCAAAACCCCGCCGACGACTACGCCGACGCCGTAATTTATGGAAAACCGAAGCAGGTGCTCCCTTTCATCGTCAAAAAACTAAAAGCAGGAATGGGACAGGCATAGGGGTCGCGCGCAGTCGGAGCAATCAATGGCGGATAATTCATCCCAGATAGCCAAGTACGTCTCCAATACCGAGGGAGACATCTACACCGTGGGCAACCTCCCCGAAGAGGTCGTAGCCGTGATATTTGCCTATGTGAGCCGGAGCGCGAAGAGCTTCCGCGAAAATATACTCTCGGTCGTCCGCGAGGAGGAATTTGGCATAGAGAGGGCGGCGGCGTTTCACGAGAAATGGGTCTTAAACTACGGACACGCTTCCGTTGCCGAACACGCAACGGTTCACATAGGGATTGAGCGGGTATCGCGGCTCTTTTCATCTCTCCTTGAGTTGTCGAACGAGTATTTGTCCTTTACCGAGTACTCGCAGAGGTATCAAAAACCCAAGAAGGGCGATTTTTACATCCCGCCTGAGCTGGGGGATAAACCCGGACTCCTTGCCGAGTACGTGGATCTAAACAACCGCCTCTACGACATCTACTCGGATTTATACGCGAGGCTTGTGGATTTTCTCAAAACATATCAGCCCGCACCCGAAGGAGTGGACGGAAAAGCGCACACAAGGGCGCTCGAGAAAATCGCTTTCGAGGATGCGAGATACGCCCTGCCGCTCGCCACATTTACAAACCTCGGCATGACGGCTAATGCCAGAGCCATCGAAGACGCGCTGACAAAGATGCTTTCAAGCGGCTACCCAGAGGCGCGGGCGAGAGCCGAGGAAATCAAGCGGGAGGTAAAATTCTCCGTTCCTACGCTGGTAAAATACGCTAATGAAAATCCGTATATAAAGAGGACGCAGGAATCGCTTCTGCAAACCGCTCGGCAGGCGGCATCATCACGCCAGGGGAGGGTTCTAAATGCCGCCGAATGCGGGGTAAAGCTCTTAGATTGGACGGGTAGAGGCTCTCCTGATGCCGAACGGGCGGCGGCGGAGAAAATGGCGAGGGCAATTTTTTTTGAACACTCCGCCTCAGGTTACGGGGAAATGGGGACGGCGGACAGCCTCGCCACTGCGCAAAAAGCAGTGGAGAACCTGGGCAAATACGACAACCCAGTGAACGCGCTTAAACTCATCAGCTACGAAGCCGAGCTTACGATAAGCGAGGCGTGCTGGCATCAACTTCTCCGGCACAGGCAGGTGAACTGGATTGCTCAGAACCCAAGCCCCGACTCAGGCATCAGAGTCCCGCCGAATATCGCGCGCGCCAAGGGGGAGAGTCTCCTCTGGGAGGCGGCGGAGTTGGGCGAGAGGTTTTATAAAAAGCTCGTCGGCGAGAACCTGCCATTCGCGGCGAGCTACGCGGTTATAAACGCCCACCAAAGACGCGTTTTAGGGAGTTTTAGCCTCTGGGAATTTTATCATCTCGTAAATTTGAGAATGTCCGAAGGGGCGCAGTGGGATATAAGAGACGTTGTAGGGGCGCTGGCAGAAGAGATAACAAAGCGGCATCCGAACCTCGCCGCTCCGGCTCTGGCGCGGGTGAGCTAAAACCGGATTGGGATTTCAATCCGTTGATATTACCCGCCCGCCCACCTGTGCGGCAACTGGTTTTTACCCGGTTTAGTGCTTCACTTTCTCAGGGATAAGAAGCATCTGCCAGAGTCGAAGCAACACCTCTTCGTCATCGTTTAAGACAATCTGCTTTTTAGTCGTGGCGCTTTTATTAATTTTCTCGACAAACGCCTGCAAGTCCGTGAACGTTACTTTTATCGGCTCTTTAATGGAATTGTGAAACTCGATTTTGAATCCGTCCTCAATTTGAACAGCGCTGTAGTCGTTGCCGGGTTTATCTATCATTTCATCTCCTTGTGTATGGGATAAAATAATCACCTGCGGCGGGATGTAAAGGGGAAATAAGCGGGAAAAGTAAAAATCCCTCGCCCCTGCGTCCGCTCCGTCAAATATTCCCGAATCACATTAAATATTGGGGGTTATCATCCTGCTCAACACGAGCCGCCGCCCTTTGCGCGGGATTGGATTCGCGGTTTGCCTTTGTTATTCGGGGCGAGGCGAGGTTTGAGGCGGCAGCAGAAAAACCGATGAGAAAGGCAAAATAGAGGGCATTTGACGGGATATGAAGATTAAAATCAGCGAGGCTATGAATGAGGAGCGACATCACCCCTGAGAGAGAGCCGAGGAGGAGAAAGAAAGCCGGATTATTATCCGAGGACAGACGCCTCAGCGCCCTCAGGCAGAACGCGAGATATACGCCAAGCGCGAGAGCGGCGCAGATAAAACCCACGATGCCTGACTCAAACAGCAGTTGAAGGTAGTCATTATGCGCCTGAGAATAGACCACAGCCTTATCCATAGCGTTTTTATAGAGCGGATAAACGTAGCCAAAAGTTCCCAATCCCGTGCCGAATGCAGGGAAATCCCCTATTGCCGCAAGCGAATCCTTCCAAACCAAAAGCCGTCCGGGAGAGTCCGCCTCAACCCTCAAGAATCTCTCGAAAATCGAATAAAACCCCACCCAAAACCCAAAGAGCAGAAGCACGACCAGAAAAAACACGGGCAGTAGCCCCCGTCCCGGCACGCTCCTCTTGTAGCCGGAGAAGCTCAGATAGAAAAATCCCAGAGCCATGGCGCAGGCGACAATCCCCACCCTCGATTTTGAAAACAGAAGCGCAAGCAACATCACGCCGACAAGCGAGGCTAGGACTATCTGCTTTTGAAAATTCTCCGAGGCAACCAATTTTTTCAGCGTCAAATCCCTCGCGCTCCAGTTCCCCATGTAGAACACGTAGCCGAGCATAAGGGGGATGCACATCTCCAGAAATCCGGCGAAGTGGTTGCGGTTTACGAAAGTCCCCGTGGCAGACACAACGCCGACAAGCGACGCCTGGGGGACGGTTTGGGTGTTTGTCATAAAGCCGTAAATCCCGTAAATCGCCTCGTAAAAGGCCACTGCGGCAACCGCAATGAGAACCGCCGACGCCGACGCGCGCGTATTTAGCCTCTTCGATACGACTATCCCGAAGACGATGTAGGAGGTCAGCAGAACAATCTCATTCCACGTCCCGTGGGGATAGAGGCTTATGGTGAAGAAACGGGGGGCGGGCGTGAATCCCACCTTAGCAAGCTCGGATTGGTTTTCGCGCCAGATGGCGAGACTCTCGCCGGACAGAACGCCCAATATAAAATCCGGCAGAGGCAGGATTTGAATCAATCCCACAGCGATAAGCCCTAGAAGCGGGGCGATGGTACTCGCTTTTAAATCGAGCTTTTGGCCAGTAATCATGAGCCAGACGAGCCAGAGCGCAAATAGCAAATACGCCACAAGCTCCAGCATCACCTTCGGCAGCGCCTCGACGCTCCCGTAGAGAATCGGGGATACCACCAAGAGCGAGAGGATAAGGGCAAGAATGAGCTTATTTAGGACTTGAGGGAGCAGATTCATCGGGATTCACTCCATTATATATCACGGATTCTATAGCGCGCCGTGGAAGAGCGTTCTATTCCAGCGGCATCTCTCGGATGAACTGATCCCAATGCTCCTCGGTGATGAGCATGATTTGCCTGCCGAATTTTTTATAGCCGCCCTCGCCCGGGAACATCCGGTTGAATACCTCTTCGCGGATTTCGAGCCACTTATCAATCTGCGTGTAATTTGTAAATCTGACCACTACTTTGAATGTCCAAGACGGCTTCATGCCGTGAATTCTCTCAGAGTACATCTTAATATTGCCGTCAATAACCCCGACTCTCGCCATCTCGCCCCAGAACGGATAGACCCTAGTCTTAAAGAGTTCTAGGAATTTCTCCTCGTTCTCAGGTTTCACTTTATAGTAGCTCTCTTCAATAACGACCTTATACCTGTCGGCTTCGGCGTAGGCGCTGACAGCTCCCAAAGCCGCCGTCAGGGACAGCGCAATAATGGCTGATGAAATTCTACATTTCATTGCTCGCTTCCTCCCGAATGAAAATTTATTTCATGACGGACTTATAATACCTTTTAAGAATAAAATCCAAAACCCAGGGGGCAATAGAATTTAGCATCATCAATAGCCGAAGCGCGGGAAACGGCAGCACCTCAGCCCTCGGACGCTCGGCGCAGGCGACAATAGCCGACGCCACATGGCGGGCGGACTGGGCGAACAGATTCGGCGGCTCATACTTTTTGCCCGTCTTGTTTTTGAGAACGTCGAAAAATTCCGTCCGAGTCAGCACGGGATAGACCACGCTCACATGGATTCCCGCCGAGGCAAGCTCGACCCTGAGGGCTTCGGAAAACCCGCAAATGGCGAATTTTGTCGCGCAGTAAGCCCCAAGAAAAGGAAACCCCCTCTTTCCGGCAACCGAGGAGAGATTTATTATATGCCCTCCGCCCCGCGCCTTCATGAGCGGAATTACGGCTTTTGAGGCGTTGAAAATCCCCATGAGATTTACGTTGAGAATCTCGCGCATATCCTCGTAGGAGGTCTGTTCGATAGTGGCAAACTGCCCGAACCCCGCGTTATTGACGAGAATATCCACCCCGCCGAACTCATCTGCCGCTCTTAGAATCATCGAATCCACGGCCGAGGCGTCGGACACATCTAGGGAAGCAACCATCGCCTCTGCTCCGCGAAGGGAAATCTCTTGGGCAAGCTCGCGGAGTTTATCCTCCCTCCTTGCGGCGAGGACGATTTTTGCCCGCTTCTCGGCGAAGAGCAAAGCCGCCTCCCTGCCAATCCCGCTTGATGCGCCGGTTATGACGACTACTCTATCCTCTACTTTCTTTCCCATGCCAGTTCCCTTGATAAGTCCCAAAAATTTAACGCGCCGCCCCCGCCCGATGAAAACAATTATAGAACAGAGAGCGCTTTTAAATAAGCCGCGCGGAGAGGGAGAATTAGCCGCTGTTGATTTTAAACTATATGTATGGAAAACTTAAGCCGGAACTTTGGCACAGATTCAATCGAGCCGCCATTAAATTTCTTACACAGGACAGATAGGTTATGATGACAAATTGGATGCACTTTGTTATGCAGGTAGCCGAAACCGCGGAGGTTGCGGCAAAGCAGGTCAATGTCTCAACCCTCGTTTCAGACGCGGGCCCAGTGGTAAAGGTGGTTCTCCTCATGCTCGTTTTGATGTCGGTAGTATCGTGGATGATAATTTTCTCCAAATTTTTCATACTGAGCAGGGCTGAGAAACACTCGGACAAATTCCTAGATTCTTACCAACTGAGCGGCAATTTTGGCAGCCTATTCAGCTCGACAAAGACCCTAAGCGGCCCTGTAGCAGAGACGTTCAGAGCCGGATACAAAGAGCTTGCGAAGGTTAAAAAATCGAAATCCCCAGCGGCGACATTGAAAACAGAGACCGAGGCTTCGGGCGCGGAAATCCCAACGGCTGAGGTCGGCGTGGGGGAACTGGTCGAGAGGGCGATGAAGCGGACTATGTCCTCCGAGATTTCGAGGCTCGAGGGTTCGCTCATATTTCTCGCTACGACGGGAAGCGCCGCCCCGTTTATCGGGCTATTCGGCACGGTGTGGGGGATTATGACGTCCTTCATCGGACTGTCCAGCCAGCTGGGGGTACCGACCCTTCAAGCCGTAGCTCCGGGCATAGCCGAGGCGCTCATTGCAACGGCAGTGGGGCTTGCCGCCGCAATACCGGCCGTCGTGGCGTATAACTACTTCATCAACCGCGTAAAACGGATAGCCGTGGAGACCGAAAATTTCTCATCGGACTTCCTAAACATAGTTGACAGATACATAGCGGGGATATAGGGCAATGGGAGCAAACCTCAGAAATAGCGGCGGCGCAAATAATAGCTACACAGTGCTTTCAGAAATCAACGTTACCCCTTTTGTTGACGTGATGCTAGTGCTTCTCGTGATATTTATGGTTACCGCGCCGATACTCTATCAAGGCGTGGACGTAAATCTCCCCAAAGTGGAATCGAAGCCTCTGCCCGCGATAGAGAAGGAAAAAAAGATACTGGTTACCATGAACTCCGGCGGCGAGATATTCATCGAGAAGAAGCAATACGACATCTCAGAAATCAAGCTGGAGATTCGCTCCCTCATCCTAGACAAGGGGAAACAGTTGGATGAAGAGGACGTATTTCTCAGAGCCGATGCAAGCGTTCCCTACGGCAGAGTGGTAGAGGTCATGGGGGAAATTAAAAAAGCCGGCGTCAAGAAACTTGGGCTTGTAACCGAGCCGCCGCCGATAAATAAATCATCCAAAAATAGGTAAAATGGGAGTTTTTAAGAACGGAGACCCGAAAAATTCAAACTGGCGCGTGGGTGCGGCGTTTTCCCTCATCCTGCACGGTATCATACTGTTCCTGGCCCTTTTCTCAGGATTCGGCTCGTCCGAGGATTTAGGGGGCGCGCCTGCTCCCGAAGGGCTTATCGAGGGGAGGCTGGTTTCGCTCTCAGAGCTTGAGGGACTAAGAGGCGGCAATAACCCCGGCGATAGCGTCTCGAATCCGCCTAAAGAGGATATTAAGAGAGAAGAGCCGCAAGAGCCTGTGAAAATCTCCGAGCCGGAGAAAAAAATCCCTCCTCCAAAAGAGAAAACCGAGGTTCAAAAGGTCGAAGAGCCTAAACCCAAGGAAAAAGCCGTCGTCCTAGAGACCGAGAGGGAAAAGAAAAAAGAGAAGCAAACCGCCAAAACCGAACTGTCCCCCAAACCCTCAGAGACGAATCCCTCGGATTCCGCAAAATCTAAGCAACAAGTCCTAGAGCAAATGCAGAAAAACGTCTCTGACAAACAGCGGCAGGGCATAATTGACGAGCTTCGGAGCAGGAATGTAGCCGAGGCCGACTCCACCGAGAGCGGAAACGGCGGCTCTCAGGGAGGAGGCGGATTCGCGGGGGGCAAATCCTCAGGCGGCGCATCGAGAGGCACAATTGCATCGCTTTTCGTAAACCGCCTCAGCGCCGAGATTCGCCGCAGGTGGGAAATCCCCCCCAATATCCCGACCGACGGAAGCCTCAGAACAGTCGTCGTGTTCAAGATGGACGTTCAGGGAAACGTCTATGATATTCGCGTCGAGGAAGCTTCCCGAAACCCGCTTTTCGACGATTTCTGCGTGAGAGCCATACGCAAAGCGGCTCCCCTGAAAACGCCCGTGCCAGCAGAGCTACTGGAGGAGGCGAGAAACGAGGGGATACAGGTATCTTTCAGGAACACGGACTTCTAGTTCCGCCTCCCGTTACACTCTAATGCTTTTATTAGGGGCATCCACCCCTATTCAATATCCTTGCTAGAGACCAGAGGTGATGACAGCGGATGCGCTAGATTGATTCGCCTGCGCCGCTCGCTATACTCCCGCATCCCGAATAGCTACAGTAGCTTATTCTCGGTAAAGCTGAAGTACCCGCCCTTGGCAACAATTATATGGTCCAGCACTTTGATGTCGAGCGGTTGGGCGGCTTTGGCGATGGTGCTGGTCAGGCGCTTGTCCTGCTCGGAGGGTTCGATGCTTCCGCTTGGGTGATTATGGACGAGAATCACCCCGGTTGCGCGGTGGGAAAGGGCCGCCTCAACAATCCTACGCGGATATACTACGACGTGGTCAACAGTCCCCTCCTGAAGCGTTTCATAGTGAATAACCTCATTTTTCACGTTGAGATAAACGACCATAAACGCCTCGTGAGCGAGCGCGGCAAGCCTCATTCGGGCAAAATCCGCAACCAGCCGCGGCGAGGTGAGGGCATCACCCCCGTTTCTCATCCTATGCTCAAGGTACGCCCCGCATAGCCCCTTCACGAGGGCAATAAGCGTCGCCGATGCCTCTCCAAGCCCTTCAATCAGCTCAAGCTCGTTCGGGTCTGCGTCCAGCACCCCGGCGACTCCCCCGTAGCGCTTAAAGAGGGTCTTAGCCACGGGCTTTACGTCCCTTCTTGGAACGGCGTATGTGATGAGGAGTTCGAGGAGTTCATAGTCGGCAAGCCCCGACGCTCCGCTTCTGCGGTAGCGTTCTCTGAGGCGTTTTCGATGCTCAATATAATCCGGCTTATCGGGCATTGATTCTCCAGTTGATAATTCAAATTTCACTCCTGCTGGCGGCCTGCCTATAAATATCGCAGATTCCACAATCAGCCGCCGATAACCTCATCATCCAAACACGAGGAAATAGACGAGTCCCGCGGCGGCGCTGGCGGCTAGGGTTTTAATCATCCCGGCTTTATAGCGGAGAATTGCTATAAAAGCACCGGCGGCGAGAATCAAAGAGGCCACATCGAGAGTCCCCCAAACGGGAGCGTAAAAGCGCATCCCCAGGGCGCGGATTTCATTCACTTCGCCAAACACTGTGTGCAGAGAAAACCATACGGCGAGGTTCAAAATCACCCCCACCACTGCGGCGGTTATCGCCGAGAGGGCAGAACTCAGACGCTTATTCCCTCTGAGGTTTTCAATATAGGGCGCGCCTAGAAAAATCCACAGAAAACACGGCACAAAAGTTACCCAAACCGTTATGAGCGAGCCGATAACCCCAGCCCACACAGGGTCAAGCCCCCCCGGATTTCTATACGCCCCCATAAACCCCACAAACTGCACGACCATAATTAGGGGGCCCGGCGTGGTCTCTGCCATCCCCAAGCCGTCTAGCATCTCCGCAGGCCTCAGCCACCCATAGACCCCGACAGCCTGCTGCGCAATATAGGCAAGCACCGCGTAAGCGCCTCCGAAAGTAACCATAGCCGTCTTGCTGAAGAACACCCCCTCGACCACATAGATGCTTGCCGCCCCGAACGCAAGCGCCAGTACCCCAAGGGGCAGAAACCAAAGCGCGAGGCAAACCCCCAGGATGCGGATTGAACGGGAAAGCGTCGGCTTGGTGTGCTGCGGGAATGTATCCGAGATAACGAACTCCCCGCCTCCAGTGCCGGATTTGGCTTGATGCGCTCGAATTACGTGGAATTTGTCCTCGCGGTATTTCCCTCCGAAATAGCCCAAAATCCCCGCCGAAAGCACTATTGCCGGGAATGGGGCGTTGAATAGGAATATCGCAACGAACGCGGCGGCGGCAATAGCCATCATGACGTTGTTTTTGAGAGCGCGCCCGCCGATGCGAAAAACGGCCTCTGCGACAACCGCCATCACCGCGGGTTTTAATCCGAAGAACAGAGCCTGCACGAAACTCGCCTCCCGATAGACGGCGTAAACTACGCTCAGCGCAAGTATCGAGGCGAAGCCCGGAAGCACGAACAAAACCCCTGCCGCAATGCCGCCCCTGGTTTTATGTAGAAGCCAGCCGATGTAGATTGCGAGTTGCTGCGCCTCAGGGCCGGGAAGGAGCATACAGTAATTGAGGGCGTGGAGAAACCGCTCCTCGCTAATCCAGCGCTTCTCTTCAATGAGTATGCGGTGCATAGTGGCGATTTGTCCGGCCGGCCCTCCGAAGCTGAGGAGAGCGACTTTAATCCATACCCGCAGGGCTTCTCTAAACGTAATGGGGTGTTCGGTTGAGGAGGTACTCGCGCCGCTCATAGATTTTTGCTCTCCCTCGTGCCAGTGAATTTACGCAGGTGTGGTAGTATAAACCGAAATGGCTCAAATTTCTCTGGCTGACGAGAAGACCATCGCCGCCCTCGCAACCCCTGCCGGCAGAGGCGGAATTGCCGTTATAAGAATGAGCGGCAGGGAGTCGCACTCAATCTTGGCGAGGGTGTTTAGGAGAAAGGACGGGGGCGAAGCCGGCGCAATGGAGTCCCGCAGGCTCTACTATGGGGCGATTTTCGACTCGGTATCGGGAAGGACTATAGACGACGTTCTTGCGGTCATAATGAAATCTCCGCGCTCCTACACGGGCGAGGACGTAGCGGAGATTCACTCTCACGGGGGGATTCTAGCCCCGAACCGGATTCTTGAGCTTCTGTTCAGGGAGGGGACAAGACCGGCATCGCCCGGAGAGTTTACGCTTCGGGCATATCTGAGCGGCAGGATTGACCTCGCCCAAGCCGAAGCCGTGGCGGATGTTATCAGCTCAGAGACCGACGACGCTCTTAAAAATGCCCGACTTCAGCTCGAAGGGGCGCTGTCTGAGAAAATCAGGGAGTGCAAAGAGGGCGTAATAGATATTTTGGCGGAGGTCGAGGCGCGGGTGGATTTCCCCGAAGAGGGTATTGACCCGATAGCCCTTGAATATCTCGTAAGGAAAACCCGGGAGGTCATTGGGGAATCCGATAAACTCATTGCGGGGTACGAACACGGGCGAATAATTAAGCGCGGCGTCTCGGCGGCAATCATCGGAAAGCCGAACGTCGGCAAATCGAGCCTGCTAAATCAGCTCCTCAACCGAGAGAGGGCAATTGTCAGCCCCGTTCCCGGCACAACCAGGGATTTCATTGAAGAGCCGGTTGAAGTGAGAGGAATCCCACTTAGGCTCGTTGACACGGCGGGAGTAAGGGCAACGGCGGATGACATCGAGCGGACGGGCGTTCTGATAGCAAAACAGAAAGCAGAGGAGGCGGAATTAATCATAGCCGTAGTGGATGCTAGGGGCGGATTGGACGGGGACGACCGCGAGGTTTTAGAGGGCATCGAGCTGGATAAGGCGATTTTGGCAATTAATAAATGCGACCTCGGCGGGGAGGTATCTGAGGGGGAGATTAGCCGATATTTCCCGAAGGAGAGGGTTGTGAGGGTGTCGGCGAAAACCGGAGCGGGGATTGAAGAGCTAAAGGACAGGATTTACGATGCTCTGCTCGGAGGGAGGAAACCGCAGACCACAGAGGGAGCGGTTATATCCGAGCTTAGGCATAAGTCGGCAATTGAGCGCGCCAAAGAGGGCATGATTTCGTTTCTCGAGCGTCTGGACAAAGGGCAGTCGCCTGAGTTTTTGGCGGTGGATTTGAGGGCGGTTTTAGATGATTTCGGCGAAATTACAGGAGAAATCACGACCGAGGACATTCTCGGAAGAATTTTCAGCAAATTTTGTGTAGGAAAATAAGGCACTTACAGCGAGTTTCACGTGAAACATCCACAGGCTGTGGATAACGTTATCCACAGGTGTTGATAACTTTTGAAAAATAATTTTCAATAATCTAAGCTAGTTACAGCTCACCGAACTCCTGCCCAAAAAAGTTATCCACAATTCATCCACAGGGGGTGTTTATAACCAGCCAAAGCGGGCTTCTAGCGCGCAAAATCGCTGTAAATTCAATTTATTCGGACTCGATGGGTGGGATGCTGCGCGCCGGCGCGGCGGGGTTTGATTCCCCTCTAAAGCCACTCAAGCCGCCGAAATAGCGCGTCCCGAATAGCCAGAAACTCAGCACCGGAATCGCCGAATTTAACGCCGTCAATCTCGGATACGGCTTGGACTCCGACAAGAGAATTGCTGATAAAAGCCCCGCCGGAGGTAGCGACGCTTGCCTCTGTAAACCGCCCTTGGCAGACCTCGATTCCTAATCCGCCTGCAATCTCAATCACCGCGCCCCGCGTAATCCCCGGAAGAATTCCACACTCCGTCGAGGGGGTGTGGAGTTTGCCGCCACTCAGCCAGAAGATATTGCTCGCGCTCCCCTCGGCAACCTCTCCGCGTTCGTTGAGAAATATCGCCTCGTCCGCCCCGCGCCGGACTGCCTCCCTCTTTGCAAGCACGCTCTCTAGGTAATTGAGAGATTTAATCCGGGCTATGGGAGATGCCGAACTACGCCTTATGGAATAGCTCAAGGCTCGGATTGTCGTGGGGCGGGCGGAGTAGGGTTTCACGGATACGAGAATCGAGGATGATTCGGGATATTCCGCAAATGCGGTATCTCCCTGCGCGAGGAGGCAGATTTTCACAGTTGCGTCAGGGATGCGGGAACCGAGGACGGCGGCTTCGAGGGCTTCTTTAATTTCAGTCTCGCCGGGAAAGGAAATCCCTAAAACCCCAGCCCCATGCCTCATCCGCTCGACGTGGCGCATCCACAAAATGGGAAAGCCACGCCTCCAGCGGAAGGTCTCAAACACCCCCTCGCCGAAGAAAAGAGAACGGAGGGGCGGCAAATCCTCTCGGTTGACAGCCCTGCCTTTCAGGAAAATAAATTCACTCATTGCGCGCCGCCTGTTAAAACCTCTATCGGCTAGGGACAATCTCATTGGAGAGGGGAAATCTTAGACATCCAAATTTCTCACGCTAAGGGCGTTTTTCTCGATAAAGTCCTTGCGAGGCTCGACCTGGTCGCCCATTAGAATAGTGAAAATCTCATTCGTGAGTACAGCGTCCTCGACCCTGACCTGCTTGAGCACCCGCGTTTCAGGGTTCATCGTGGTCTCCCACAACTGCTCCGGGTTCATCTCGCCCAGTCCCTTGTAGCGCTGAATAAACATCCCCTTTTTTCCGCGCGCCAGAACGTACTCGACGACATCTTTGAGGGTGGAAATCTTCGCCGCTCCGCCGTTGTCATGGACAAAGTAAGGCGGCTCGCCTACGACCTTTATGCTGTCTCTGAGATTTTTAAGATCAACGAAGTCGGGAGAATTTAAAAAATCAAAGTCAATCGTCGTGCCGAGGGTTCTGCCGTTTTCCCTGAATTGATATACTATCCGCAGGGAATTATGCTCTTCGTCCTCTGCCAGTATCCAATCGAGATTCGAGATTTGCGGGTAATGCCTCTCAATCCACGCCTTAATTTCTATGAGGTGGTTTTCTAGCTCGGCTTCATTGACGACTTTAAGGTGGCTCTTTCTAAAACCCTCCCTCGCGGCGAATGCGTCAATGATTCTCGAATCCCGTCCCAGACGGCGGAGGTTGTCGAGGGTTTTCTCGTAGGAGATGTATTTTTTAATCACCTCGACGAGTCTTGCGGCTTTGATTTCTCTGGACTCCTGCTCGCGGTTCACCCTGATGGATACTCCCTCGGTGCCGATGTCAAAGAGTACGGATTCAAATTCCTGGTCGTCTTTGAGGTATTTTTCCTCTTTTCCGCGTTTTATTCTGTAGAGAGGGGGCTGAGCGATGTAGAGGTAGCCTTTTTCAATAATTTCAGGCACCTGCCTGTAGAAAAACGTGAGCAGAAGGGTTCTGATATGAGAGCCGTCAACGTCGGCATCGCTCATGAGGATGATTCTGTGATAGCGCAGTTTCGCGATGTCGAAATCCTCCGCGCCTATCCCTGTGCCGAGGGCCGTAATCATGGTTCTGATTTCCTCGTTGCCTAGCATTTTATCGAATCTCGCCTTCTCGACGTTTAGAATTTTGCCCCTAAGGGGCAGTACGGCTTGATTAAACCGCGCGCGCGCCTGTTTTGCAGAGCCTCCGGCAGATTCGCCCTCGACTAAAAAAAGCTCCGTGAACTGGGGGTCTCGCTCTTGGCAGTCGGCGAGTTTTCCGGGAAGAGAGCCGGACTCAAGGGCGCTTTTCCTCCGGGTAAGCTCTCTGGCTTTTCGCGCCGCCTCCCTTGCTCGCGCCGCCTCGACGGTTTTCTCGATGATTTTCCTTGCAACCGAGGGGTTTTCCTCGAAATAGACGGCGAGTTTTTCATTCAGCAGGGTTTCAACTATCCCCTTGACCTCGGTGTTTCCGAGCTTTGTCTTGGTCTGCCCCTCGAATTTCGGATTCGGCAGTTTCACGCTAATGACTGTGGTTAAGCCTTCCCGCGTGTCGTCGCCGCTCAGCGCAATTTTTAGATTCTTCAAAAGCCCGTTGTCTTCCGAGTATTTATTGATTGTTCTCGTAAGAGCGCCCTTAAAACCGCTTAGGTGAGTGCCGCCCTCGACGTTATTTATGTTGTTGGCGTAGCAGAAGACGGTTTCAGTGTAGCCGTCGTGGTACTGAATTGCGACCTCGACGACGACATCATCACGCTCGCCTGAGACGTAAATGGGCTTGGGGTGAAGGGTGTTTTTGTTCCTATTGAGTTCCTCGACGAAAGCCGCGATGCCGCCTTCGTAGAAAAATTCCTGAATCCGCGCGTCGCGCTCGTCGGTGAGAGTGATTTTGAGGCCGCTGTTAAGGAAGGCAAGCTCTCTGATTCTCTGCGCTAGAGTGTCGTAGTTAAATTCGCTAAGCTCGAAAATGCTCGAATCAGGCTTGAACCGGATTTTAGTGCCGTTGCGCTTGGTTTTGCCGGTCTCTTTAAGCTCCATAACGGGCTGTCCCTGTTCGTAGCGCTGATACCAGACCTTCTCCTCCCTGCGAATTTCAAGAATGAGATACTCGGATAAGGCGTTTACTACGGTAACCCCCACGCCGTGAAGCCCGCCTGACACCTTATAGACCTTGCCCTCGAATTTCCCTCCGGCATGTAGCATAGTCATAACCACTTCGGCGGCGGATTTTCCCGTTTCAGGATGTAAATCAACGGGAATGCCGCGCCCGTTGTCCTCTATCGTAGCGCTTCCATCGGTGTGAATCGTAACGCCTACTTCGGTGCAGAATCCGGCAAGCGCCTCGTCAACGCTGTTGTCCAGCACCTCGAACACGAGATGATGAAAACCCCTTGCGCTCGTGTCGCCGATGTACATATCGGGGCGCTTTCTCACGGCTTCAAGCCCCGGAAGGACTTTAATAGAATCGGCGTTATAAGAGGAACTCCCTTGGGGCTTTTCCTCGGTTATATCTCTTTCGGTTTCCAATACAGACTACCTCCAATGTGTTTAGACGCGACTTAGTGAATAGTACCATGAACAGGGGGGTAATCAATAAAAACGAGGAATCGGAAGCGCCGTCTGAACATCGAAAATTTCAAATTTTTCAGGAACTTATACCGCGCCGAACGTAGCCCCGTCAACACCGATGAGGGCGCGTGCATAGAAGCCATTGACGGGGGAGTGGGCAGGAGATTGCCGCGAAATCGCTATGGCAAAAAATTTTCGTCTGAGTTAAAATTAGCGTGTGAACGATAAGAAAATCGAAGCACTTCTGGAGAGAATTGCCGCCGCGCTTGAGCGTATGGCGGGAATACAGGGCATCACGCAAGTTCCGCGCGACATACAGGCAAATCATCTCCCTCAAGAAGAGCAAAACCCCGGGGACACTCCTCTCCCGGCACCGAGCGAGAGCGGATTGCTAGAGGCATTCCTCGCATCAAAGGGAATTACAATTAAAGCCCTCCCGCCGGAGGACGCGGCTGACCAAGTGATTGACAGCCTCTCGATGTTCCTAGGGGAGCGCTACGATGCCCTCTCGGAGCTACTTGCCAAAATTAAGCGGGGGATGCAGACGGGAACATCCATAACGCTAAGCCTCAAGGATTATAGCCAGCAGGACGTAAGCTCAGTGTGCCAGTTCTGCACGCGGATTCACGAAATAGCGTTTCTTGAGCAGTATAGGTACTTTCGCTCCCCCGAATTTCTTATACGAGCGAAAACCACGACCCTGCCCAAAGCCCAGAGATTCTTCGGCGGGCAGTGGCTCGAGAGATTCATACTTCAGAAAATAAAATACGTACACACCCAAATACTATCCGAGGTTGGGAAGCCCATAAATTTTGAGTTTCTCATAAATCCCCAGATAGTGCTTCCGAACGGGAACGATTTCGAGTTAGACGTTTTAGTCGCCATGGGTAGCGCGATTTATTGGGTGGAGGCAAAATCCGGGGATTACCAGCAGCACACAAGCAAGTATTCAAAGTTCGCCCGCACCCTTGGGCTAGACGCCGACCACTCGATAATGGCTCTTACCGACGCCGCTGATAGCAACTGCGAGGCGCTATCGGCGCTATTTTCAATGACCGTGTGCAATTTGAAATCGTTCAAGGAGAACTTCCTCGCCATAGCCCGAAGCGACCATGCCGATGTTGCAGGGATGCAGGAGCCGTAGGAGGGGGAGTGAGTCCGGCGGCCGGATTTGCGCAAAGCCGCGCTCGCTTCCACACTGTCTCAGACCCTCGGAGGGGTGATTCCCACCTGTTTTTGATATTTCCCCTTCTTATCGGCGTAGGATACCTCGCAAACTCCGTCGCCCTCAAAGAAGAGCACCTGAGCGATTCCCTCGTTGGCGTAAATCTTCGCGGGCAGCGGAGTGGTATTCGAGATTTCAAGCGTTACAAACCCCTCCCACTCCGGCTCAAAAGGCGTTACATTCACGATAATTCCGCATCGGGCGTAAGTGGATTTCCCCACGCAGAGGGTGATAACGGTTCGGGGAATCCTGAAATATTCAACCGTCCTCGCCAGCGCAAAAGAATTCGGGGGAATTATGCACACATCAGATTTAATTTCGACAAACGACTTATCGTTGAACGCCTTGGGGTCAACCACAGTGTTATAGACGTTCGTGAACACCTTGAACTCATCCGAGACCCTGATGTCGTAGCCATAGGCCGAGAGTCCGTAGGAAATCGCCCCGGCAGACACCTGCCCATCCACATACGGTTCTATCATGCCCTGCTCCCGCGCCATTTTTCTAATCCAATAATCTGGTTTCACGCCCATTATCGCCTCTGTCCTCCAATTTGAAAGTTAGCCGCAAATCTATACAACCCCCCCCCTCGCCGAGCCTTGAAACTAGCCATAGCGCAAAAGCCGCCACAAACCCGCGAAGCTCATACTTCTTTAATCAACTCTCTGATTAAATCCTTTAGCCGCTCCGGCGATTTAGTTACCACGAACACCTCCTGAATTGACGAGCCGCTCCGCCCGATGAGCTTTGCGCCGCTTACGGTGCTGTACTGATATTTCACAATTAAATTCTCGCCCGTCGCGCTCCCGACCTTTATCTCTCCCGGAATTATACCCTCGACGAAATCCTGCTCGGACACCTTTTCGAGAAAATTCCGCAAGCCCTTGATGATGCTGTGCTGGCGTTTTATCTTGTGTTTTCTGTGCTTCATACCCATGGCATAATCACCGCCGACTGCGCTTGCTCAGGACAGAGGGGTTTATAGTCGCTCTACCTCGTCCATTTTATGGTGCATCCAATGGCGTATGTTTCGGGATTAGCTATCTGTCGGCCCTCAATAAGGGCAAGGATGGCGTCGCGCAGATACCGCTCTTTGACCTTTTCCGGCTCGCGCCAGTTGTCGTCAATTTTTCCCGTGTAGCGGAGACGGCTCCGGGAGTCAAGCAAGAACACCTGCGGCGTGTGAGACGCTCCGAAAGCGCGGGCGACTTGCTGGGATTTATCCCTCAAATATGGGAAATTATAGCCCTTCGCCCCTGCCCTTTTAATCATGCTCTCGAAACTGTCCTCGGGGTAGTTCTTATCGTCATTGGAATTGATGCCGACAAACGTGAATCCCAGCGCCGCGAATTCCTCCTGAAGAGCGATGACTCTCTGCTCGTAAGCCTGAACGTAGGGGCAGTGATTGCAGGTAAACATCACCGCCACAGCCTTTTTATCGCTTAAGTCCGAAAGACCAAGATCCGTGCCATCAACTCCGGGGAGCTTGAATTCCGGGGCTTTGTCGCCGATTTTAATCTCTTCGCCCATTTATTTTCCCTCCTACACCGCAAATTTTACCCTAACTCGCAGGGCTGCGCGTTTATCGGGGGAAGCGGCTCAGTCCCCACCCAGATGCGAAGTCCAGAAATTATACGCGCTAAAGCCTCTTTAAGCCGAGAAATGTGGCGACAATTTTTTTCTCGCCGTAATTCGGGAACGCAATAACGAGCTTCGCATCCCCGCCCGCGCCCTCGATTCTCTTTACAACCCCCTGCCCGAACGAGGGATGAGATACCCTCTCGCCTGCGGAGAAACCATCGTCGCTGAAATTTTCCACTCGGCTGCTTGCGCGCGCCGATGAATCTCTTAGCGAATATGGGCGTTGGGCGGAGGTGGCCGCCTGAAAGCTCGTCCACCGCAGGAGATTTCTCGGAATTTCGCTTATAAAACGCGACGGAACCGGGGTTTTCTCAATTCCGAAGAACCTCCTCTTCGACGCGCTGATGAGATGGAGCTTTTCCTTAGCCCTCGTGATGCCTACGTAGCAGAGCCTCCTCTCCTCCTCAATGAGCTTGCCGCTCTGAAGCGACCTCTCGTGGGGGAAGAGCTTTTCCTCAACGCCGATGATAAACACCACGGGAAATTCCAGCCCCTTGGATGAGTGGACGGTCATTAGGGTTACCTGGTCGGCGCGGTCGTTGAAGCCGTCCACATCGCTCGCAAGGGTAACGGAGTCGAGAAAATCGTGGAGAGAGCGGCGCTGTTCACTATTGTCCTTCTCGAATTCTGCGGTGAGGTTTAATATCTCGCCCAAATTGTCGAGTCTCTCAGGTTCGCCCTCAAGCATCGTGAGATATCCCGTCATTCTAAGCGCTTCGCCCAGAAGCTCTGCGATTGAAACTCGCTTCGAGAGGTCAATAAGCCCCGACAGGAGAACATGGAATTTAGCGATGCCGCCCAGGGTTTTCTTAGGAAAAACCGCGTTTTCAACGGCAAATCCGATGGCGTCGAAAAGGGACGTGCCGCGCGCGCGCGCGATGCTGTCGAGGGCGTCAACCGTCGCCCTGCCTATTCCCCTTGGCGGGGTGTTGATGATGCGCTTTAGGCTGATGTCGTCGAGCTGGTTGGTTATGAATCTGAGATACGCCATGATGTCTCGAATCTCGGCGCGATCGTAAAAGCCGACCCCGCCGACTAGGGCATAGGGGATTTGGGAGCGCAGGAGTTGCTCTTCGATGAGCCTCGACTGATTGTTCGTGCGGTAGAACACGGCAAAATCCCTGTACGCGCGCCCTGAGGCGGCTCTGTCGGACTGAATTTGTCCGGCTACGTAGCGGGCTTCGTCCCTTTCATCATACGCCTCGTAGTAGGAGATGAGGTCCCCTTCGGGGTTGTCGGTCCAGAGGGTTTTATCGCGTCTGAGCCTGTTTCTGAGAATCAGGGCGCCTGCCGCTTTTAGAATATTGCCGGTTGACCTGTAGTTTTGCTCCAATTTGATTATTGCCGCGTCCGGGAAATCGCGCTCGAAGCCCAGGATATTGGATATATCTGCCCCGCGCCATCCGTAGATTGATTGGTTATCGTCGCCCACTACGAGGATGTTTCTGTGTTTCTGCGAGAGGAGTTTTACGATTTTGTATTGGAGGCTATTGGTATCCTGATATTCGTCCACGAGAATGTGGCGGAACTGCTCGCGGTATTTTTCAAGCACATCCGGGAGTTTTTCGAGAATCAGCGCCGTAAATCGGAGCAGGTCGGCGAAATCGAGGGCGTTTGAGCGGCGGAGTTCCTGCTCGTAGAGGTAGTATATTTTCGAGATTTTTTCGTCCAGAGATAAATCATCGGCAGCATCGCCTGGGGCAAGTCCCCTGCTTTTAGCCGAATCTATCTGGGAGCGCGCCGAGCGCGGGTCAAAGAGCTGGTCGCCAAAGCCGAGCCGCCCCATGCACTCGCGGATGAGCTTTAGCTGGTCCCCCTCGTCGTAAATGACAAAATCGCTCCTAAAACCCTCCAGCTTGTCGATTTCCCTCTTGAGAATCCTAAGGGAGATGGAGTGAAAAGTGCCTATCCATAAATTCCGCGCGCTGTCGCCAACGAGGCTATGGATTCGCTCTTTCATCTCATTTGCGGCTTTATTTGTAAACGTAACGGCTAGGATGTTAAAGGGTTTCTCGCCGCGCTCGCAGATGAGGTGAGCGATTCTGCGCGTGATGATTCGGGTTTTACCCGAGCCTGCGCCGGCGAGTACGAGTACCGGCCCTGAGGGATGCAGGACGGCCTCGGATTGAGAGGGATTAAGCTCGGCGATAATTTTCGACTGCATCTATCTCTCTGTCGTCCTCCTCAAAGAGGTAACAACGGGCGCGGCACGGGAATTGAGCAATATTTTCAAACGGTTAGCGGAGAGACGGCTGATGAAAATCATCATTGTAGCCGCCTGTGTCTTCTGAGGATAAAAACGGTGCAAAGGGGCCTCAGGACGACTATATATAATATTTCATATATGTCAATATTGGGCGCATTAGATACGCGCCGTAAGAGGCGGGATTTACATGAATTTTGAGTGGTAACGGGGCAAATTTTATGTTGCGGCAGGGGTTGCAAAGAGGCGTGGGAGGAGTGTATAATTGGGATAGTGGGTGAGGCTTAATAAACTATAACTTACTGAAATTATTGGATTATTATATTTACTTGACAATATCTCTCCTAATCTGTTAGGATTTAAAAACACAAAACCGAGAGAGACGGGCATATCCCCACTAAGTAGTTTGTAAGTTATCCACACCCTGTTGACAACCTGTGGAAAAGCTGTTGATTGTTTTGCCGATGCGGAGGAATTTTGGCTAAGCGAGTAACCCTTGGGCGGAATCTTAAATCCCTTTTTTCAGACAACCGAGACGCCGCAAACGGGGGCATTGACGCGTTCATAAAACCCCAAGCCCCTCCGCCAACTCCCGCCGCCGCTCTGCCTCTGCAGATGCCCGCGAAGAGGACGCAAGGGCCTAAAATCGTTTGGGAAGCCGTGCTGGAGAATATAAAGAGAAAATCCAACCCGCAGGTTTTTTTCTGGTTCGCGCCGCTTAAGCTCGTATCTCAAAGCGAGGACGCAGTAGTTCTCAAAGCCAACAGCCAATTTGACAGAGATTGGATTACCAGCCACTATCTGGATTTCATTAGCCAGACCATAGAGGAAGTGCATGGCAGACGCTATGAGATTAAATTCACAGTGGAAGAGGAGTACTCGCAGGACAGAGGGCGCATCCTCCGCGCTGAAGAAGAGGATGAAGGGGATGAGGATACCGATGATTCCAGCGAATCGCTCAATGGGAAACCAAGAGAGGGTTTATTCTCGGGATTTCTCAACCCCAAATATACGTTTGAGAACTTCATCGTAGGCTCAAGCAACCAATTCGCCCATGCCGCCTGCGTCGCAGTAGCCAAGAAGCCGGGCGAGCATTACAACCCTATTTTCATACATGGGGGCGTGGGGCTTGGAAAAACGCATCTCATCAGCGCTGTCGGAAACTACATACTCAAAAAAACCTCGAGCATCGCGCGCGTCGCCTGCATCTCGGCCGAGAGCTTTACCAACCAAGTTATCAACAGCATAAAATCCAATAAAATGGAAGAATTCAGAAATCGCTACAGATTCGGCTGCGACGTGCTTCTGATTGACGACATCCAGTTCATAGCCGGCAAAGAGAGCACTCAAGAGGAGTTCTTCCATACGTTTAACACCCTCTACGAATCCAAAAAACAGATAATCATCACAAGCGACAAGCCCCCAAGAGATATGACCTACCTTGAAGAGAGGCTGAAATCCAGATTTGAATGGGGACTCATCACAGATATTCAGCCCCCGGAGATGGAAACAAAGGTCGCAATACTCAAGAAAAAAGCTGAATCCGAGGTAGTATCTATTCCGAACGAGGTGGCGATGTTCATAGCCCAGAACGTAACCTCAAACATAAGGGAACTCGAGGGGGCGCTAGTAAACATCATCGGCTACGGGAAACTACTCAAAACCGATATTACGGTGGAGCTTGCTAGAGAAGCCCTCAAGAACATAGTCAAAGAACCGGGGAAAAAAGTGCTGAGCATTGAGTCCATCCAAAGAGAGGTTTCAAGCTTCTTTGGACTGCGGGTGCAGGAGCTAAAATCCGAGAGAAAGCAGAAAAATATCGCCATTCCAAGGCAGATATGTATGTATCTGACAAGGAAGTACACGGGGGCTTCATTCCCTGAAATAGGGGAAAAATTCGGAGGCAAGGACCACTCGACCGTCATACACGCCGTAAAGAGGGTAGAGGGGATGATAGCCATGGACTCCACACTCAGAAGCACGATAGAAGCCGTATCGAGAAAGATTGAAGCCCTGAGGGGGAGTGGATAGGCTGTGGATAGGGCTGTGGATAGGGCTGTGGATAGGCTGTGGATGAATTTGTGGATAAGTCCGAGGGGCGATTGGCTGTGGATGAATTGTGGATAGATGGGGAATTGTATCAACAGGATATCAACAGAAAAAAGTGAATAATATCAGTTAATTAGGTTAGTTATCAACAATTTCACACCCCCTACTACTACTATTACTATTTATATATAATATATTTCTATTTAGGAGTAGAAGACAATGAGATTCAGTGCCGACGCCTTAACCCTCTCCGAGAAGCTAGCCCTACTGCAGGGAATTTCCGAGAGAAAAACCACGATACCCATACTTACGCACGTGCTTCTGTCCGCTTCAAACAACGCCGTGCAGCTCTCAGCCACAGACCTTGAGACCACAATGATTGTCTCTTTCCAGGCGGCTGTATCCAAAAACGGCTCTCTCGCCATTCCCTCCCGCAAGCTCTATGAAATAGTCAAAGAGCTTCCCCAAGGCGAAATAGAAATAGAGGAAATAGGCAACCACTGGATTCAACTTAAAACCCCATCGGCTACGTTTAAAATCGCAGGACTCCCCGGAGAGGATTTCCCGGCTATCCCAGAGGTATCATCCGAAGCCACATTCTCGATAGAAAGCTCCCCCATTGACGATATGATAGCGAAAACCATATTTGCCGTCTCCCAGGATGAAATCAGACGAAATATCGTAGGGATCTATTTCGAGAAAATTGGGAAGCAATCCCTTAGACTCGTGGCTACGGACGGGCATCGCCTCTCCCTAGTGGACAGAAATATGAAATTCGACATTGACCTCGGGCGCAGTTTTATCCTCCCCAAAAAGGGCATCGCCGAGATTCGGAAAATGGTGAAACTCTCGGATACTCTTAAAATTGGGTGCGGTAAAAACTTCTTCACCGCCGAAGGGGATGGAATTATTTTAATCGTAAGGCTGATTGACGCCGAATTTCCCGATTATAAGCAGGTAATACCGGAGGTTACTAAAAACACATTCGGCGTAAAAAAAACCGATTTCCTAAGCGCGCTGAGGAGGGTGTCCGTGCTTTCGGCGGAGAAAACCAGGAGCGTTAAGATTTTCGTGAATGGAAGCAATATGACTCTCGTCTCGGTTAACCCGGAAGTGGGGGACGCCAAAGAGACAGTACCTCTCGATTTCGGCGGAGAACCCTTGGAACTCGGTTTCAACGCCAGCTATCTGATGGACGTGCTTCAGGCGATGGGGGGGGAGTCAATTCAAATAGGCATAACGGACGAGCTTAGCCCGGCGGTGATTAAACCCGTGGGCGAAGAGGTCTATATCTCGGTAATTATGCCTATGCGCGTGTGATTTCGCTTGCACATCCCCCTACTCTCGCTGCAGGGCGCAAAATTCCAAGCCAGTACATCAAATGCTCGAGCTTATATTTCCCAGAATCTGCCCCTTTTGCGACTCCCCATCGGAAGGGGAGATTCTATGCGCCGCGTGCTTATCCGGCGTGCGTTTCATATCAGATTATAGCGCTTGCCAGCGATGCGGAGCGCCGTTTCTATCCGAGGACGATACCGGCGGAGACGACGCCCTCTGCCGCAGATGCCGCGCAGGGGATTTTCTCTTCCATAAAGCCCGTTCCATCGCTTTTTACGACTGCATACTAAAAGACGTTCTTCATGCTTTTAAATACGAGGGAAAATTGAATTTATCCGGGCTCATCGCCTCGGTTATGACCGAGAATTTTCCATCCGATTTCGAGCGCGTGGATGTTGTCGTGCCGGTGCCGCTTCACAGGAACAAGCTACGAGCCAGAGAGTACAACCAATGCGCCGTCTTGGGTAGGAGGATTGCGGATTTTCTCGGAGCGACGATAGAGCTTTTTGCCCTTGTCAAAATCGCTGACACCTCCCCTCAGGTTGAGATGAAAAGCGATTCCCAGAGACGCCGAAACGTAAGCGGGGCATATTCGGTTAAGAGCCCCAGGGGAATACAGAAAAAGTCCGCGCTTTTAATTGACGATGTGTTCACCACTGGCTCTACGGCGAACGAGTGCGCCCGCGCCCTGCTCGATGCCGGAGCGGCTTCGGTGCAGGTTTTAACCCTTCTGCGGTCGGTTAAAATTTGATTTGACTTTAAAATTTGGATGCTATAGGATTTATATAGCCAACAATTAAGTTGCCCACTTAAAAAAAATGTACGGAAAATTCGTCGGACTGGACATCGGAAGCGATAGTATAAAAATAGCGCTCGTCAAAAAGGGTTTACGCCGGATTGAACTCCTCGAGACGAAGCGGATTAAGACCCCTTCCTCTTCCTCCCAGCAGGCGGTATCAGAGGCTCTGGCCGAGATTTTCAGCCGTCCCCCATTTGCCCAGTGCGATGTGGCGGCGGCAATTTCCGCAGATCCGGTTTCGGTAAGGGTGCTTAATTTCCCATTTTCCGACCCTAAGAAAATTGACGAGGTCTATCCCTTTGAACTGGAAAACGTCTCGACCTTTGACCCCTCGGAAAAGCTCCACGGCTATCATCTCGTGAGGCGGGACAACGAGGCAGAGGCGCTGGTGTGTATGTTCGATAAAGCCGATATGACGGCTCGCCTCGGTTTACTTGCGGCGGCGCAGATTGACCCCAAGGCAGTTACTTTTGAACCCATCGCTTTTAGCTCGCTCGATTGGCATATTGTGGGGGATAGACCGGTTCTGTTGATTGACATGGGAGATTTGCGGACTTACTTTTCGCTGTTTGATGCAGAGGGCTTAAGACGCGTGAGGTCTTCGTCCAAAGCCGGAAGAACTGTCGGCGAGAGTCTATCTAAAACCCTGGGGATTTCCCTCGACGAGGCCGAGACGATAAAACATAGCGGACTGCTCGGGCCGCGGAAAGCCGCGGTGCAAGAGGCGCTCTCGCCATTGATTTCGGAGATAAAAAAGACGGCGCAGTTCTTTGAATTAGAGATGAAGGCTGAGATTAAAACCCTCGTCCTATGCGGGGGGCTCTCGCTCATGCCCGGGATTGCAGACTACATAGCCGCTGAGCTGAAACGAGGGACATCAGTCCTATCCATTGCCGATTTGGGGCAAAATGCCTCTCCGGCGTTTGCAAAATCCTTTGCCCTCGCCCTTTACGGTAGCAATATTAGCAGAGGGAGTCTTAATTTAAGGAAAGGCGAATTTAAATACTCTCCCAAGGGCGGAGAACTGAGAAAGACCTTCATGCTCCCGGCGGCGCTGGCGGCGGTTCTCGTGGCGATAACCCTCTACGGCTCGGTTTCTAGGTATTTTGATATGAAGCGGGAGGTTCGCGCAGTGGAGTCTCGGATAGCGAGCGGGGTGAAGGAGACGTTTCCGACCGTTGCCGTGATACCAAAGCCCGTTGCTTTTATGGAGAATGAGCTAAAAAAGGTTAAAGACAGGCTTGCCCTTTTCAACGGGCTCGTGGGCGGGGCTACGCCGCTCGACGTTCTGCGGGATATATCTGGGAGCATTCCCGAACAGGTACAACTCGGTGTGGATGAGATAAGCTTTGTAGATGATAGGACGGTCAAGGTTTTGGGCAAATGCAGCTCTTCGGAAGAGGTCGCGAGAATTGAAAAATTCCTCTCCGACTCCGGCAAATTTGATAAGGTGATTAGAGACTCTACCGAAACGGCGATTAATAACACGATTAGGTTTAGAATTTCTCTCGCGCTTAAGAATCCCAATGGACAAACTTATTGAACAGCTCAAAGCCCTACTGAACCGATACCGCATTCCATCTGAGGGGCTGGCGGTTTCTGAGAGGGATAAAAAGACTCTCGTCCTAGGACTGGCGGCGGGGGGAGCGATAGTTCTGTACATAGTGTTTCAGATTTTCTCCTCAGGCGCGGCGAAGCTAGAGAAACAAGCCGAGGTTCTCGCGCAAGACCTCAGCAAAATTGACGCACTGCGCTCGGACTACTCCAATTCAACGCGGAAAATCGAGGACCTAACCAAAAAAATAACCACGGCGAATGAAGACCTCGTCTCATTGGCTGAAAAATCCCTTATAGAGTCTCAAATCGAGCGGGGGAGTTTCTCCATCAACTCGCGCACGCCGGTTTCCGCTGACCTGTACGATGAAAAGATAGTGGACGTGGAAATCCGCAGAGTTTCTCTCGATAGAGCCGTCGGGGTGCTATATAAAATACAGTCCAAGCCCACGTTTCTTAAACTATCGAAGTTCAGTATAAGAACACGCTTTGACAACCCCAACTTGGTGGATGTGTCTTTTCGCATATCCGCCTTTGAATTCAAGCAAGGGGTTTAGAGCTACGGACGATGCTGAGAAATAAAATAAATCAATTTATGGAATGGAAGGGTTTTCCAAGATTTTGCTACGCGCTGTGTTTCTTGGCTGTTTTTATTATATCCTTCTATGCGGCGTTTCCCACGGATGCGCTCAAACACAGGATAGTCCGCGAGATTGAGTTAATATCTGGCGCGAGAGCCGAGATAAAATCCCTCACCCTCTATCCCTTCTTCAGTATCGGCATCGAGGAACTGAATATCTACAAAACCGACACTCCTGTAACGGTTGAGCAGTTGAACCTAAGCCCCTCGCTCGCCCGCCTCATATTCTCGGACAGCGTGGTAATTCCATTCTCGGCAAGGCTCCTTGGGGGCGAGGCTGAAGGAGAGGTTTCCTATAACCTCCGCACCGGGCGCGTCGAGAAAGCCGCCTCAACCCTCCGCTCGGTGAACATTGACGCCGTGCCATCCCTGATTTCCGGCTCCGGCGCGGACAACCCTCAAATCACAGGGGCCCTTAGCGGCAGTTTTTCAATAACCCTCGGCTCAAATCCAGCGGGAGCATTTAATTTCACGGCGCAAAATCTCGGAGTTTCAAATCTCAAGGTAAATCAATTTCCGCTTCCAGATTTTACAAATCTCAAATCAAACTTCAGCGGCGCTATCGAAAATAACCTCACTAAAATAGAAAAGCTCGAATTCCTCGGCGAGGATTTAGACCTCCTTCTCTCAGGCGCCGCCCCCGTGCCGTGGCAAATCCGAAAGGGCGCAGTTCTCGACCTTGGTCTTCGTCTCTGGGTCAAGGGAAAAAAGCTCGCCATCATTAAGACGTTTTTAGCCTCTCATCTGTCCTCTCAGGGCGATGGAAGTCTCGAGGGGAAAATCGCAGGCACTGTAGGAGCGCCGAAGGTTCTAAAACACAGCTCACCCGATATTTAAGCGCCGCCTTCATCCGCCTTCGAGGGGAAATTTCTTTCCAAGAAGGGACTCTAGCGCATGAAACGAAATCAAATTCTGAGCGTATTCTCTGCCCTTCTGCTCTGCTCTGTTATGCTTTTCACCGGGCTTTGGGCTGAGGACGGGGGCGATAATCCCTCCGAGGAGCAGATGTATATCCAAGGCATTGGATTCGACGCCGAATCCCGCACCCCTGTGGTATTTCTCACCGATAAGGAGCGCAAAAAAGCCCTGCCTATATGGATAGGCATCTGCGAGGCGCGCTCGATAGGGCTTTCGCTCTCGAACGAGGTAGCTCCAAGACCCCTCGCATACGACATGGTTGCCGCGATGGTAAGGGCGATGAAAGGGAAAGTGGAGCGCGTAGTGATTGTTGACCTCCGAGATAAGGTCTTTTACGCTCAGATTGAGATTTCAGCGGGCGGGGCGGTATCGAAAATTGACGCTCGCCCAAGCGACGCCATAGCTCTTGCGGCTCGGATGCGCTCCCCTATATATGTGAATAAATCCGTGCTTGAGAGAGCCTCAATACAGTCCGAAAAGGCTGAAAAAAGAGGGATATAGCCTCGCCCGTAAGGCCCGCGGCTTGCCGCTCTCGGCTGGGGGCTTTTATGATTTGACATCCTTTTTTCATATTGCTATGATTCTAGCTCGAAATCCCGTTTTCAATAATAAATATGTCCTCTTCAAAGAACTTATCCGACCTCAGAAGCAAGATAGACGCCCTCGACGGAAAGCTCCTCGAACTCCTCAATGAGCGCGGCGGGGTTGCAATTGAAATAAGAGAGCTTAAGCAGGAGCGCTCCTTCGGCGTCTATGACCCGGCGCGGGAGAGGGAGATTGAGAATAATCTGAGAAATATTAATCCGGGCCCCCTCCCTTCGGACTCCGTTGTCGCCATATTTCGTGAAATCATCTCCGGGTGCCGCGCGCTTCAGCACAATATCAAGGTCGCTTATTTGGGCCCTGAGGGGAGTTTTTCGCATCAGGCGGCGTTTCACGAGTTCGGAAGCTCGGCTGAGTTTCTGCCGGTAGGGAATTTCGAGGATGTGTTTGACTCTGTTGAAAAGGGGGTTTCATCCTACGGTATAGTGCCTGTGGAAAACTCCACGGACGGCTCGATAGGCGGGGTGCTAGATGTGTTTTTGCGCTCCTCGCTTAGGGTTTCATCCGAGTATTTTCAGCGTATCAGCCATTTTCTGCTCTCGAAGAGTGGCAATGTTAGAGACATTGAGGTTGTCTCGTCAATTCCTCCGGCGCTGGGGCAGTGTAAACAATGGCTCTCAAGGCACATGAAGCACGCCGAAATCCGCGAGGTTGCAAGCACGGCGAGGGCGGCGCAGATTGCCGCCGGAGATAAGAGCGTCGCCGCAGTTGCCGGGGAAATTGCCGCCTCGGTCTATAATTTAAAGGTCGTGGCAAGCCGCATCGAAGACAGCCCTAATAACTCCACCCGTTTTTGGATTATCGCCCGAAACAGCCCGCGCCCAACGGGATTCGATAAGACCTCGGTTGTGTTTTCGCTCAAGCACGAACCAGGGGCGCTGCAAAAAGCCCTTCAGCCGTTCTCCGAGGCGGGAATTAATTTGACGAAGATAGAATCTCGCCCATCGAAAGAGCGCCATTGGGAATACGTTTTCTTCGCCGATTTCGACGGGCATTCGGAAGATGCTCAGGTTCAAAGCGTCCTTCGCCAAGCCGAGCGCAGCTGCGCTATGCTAAAAATCCTAGGCTCGTATCCAAAGGGCAAAACGGGATAGTTTCATCAAATTCCCAAATCCAATACAGCTCTTATCGCCCAGTCCAGTTTTTCTTCGGCTTCGGCAGGTTCGATATGCAGACTGCCGATTTTAGAATTCCCATCTCCTAGGACGTAGATTCCGCCCGCCCGCGCCGACACATAGACGTGCTGAACGAGCCTGTTTTCGATGTCCATCACCGAGAGAGATACAACCTCCGACGCGCGCTCCGAACCCTCTGCGCCCAGAGGTTTAAGATTCCCAACCGCGCAGCGCCACCCAATCTCATCTAATATACGGGCTATACTTTGTATCGCCGGAAGGATCAGCCCCTCCCGAAGCCGTTTGAGTTCCTCGCCGTTCATTTATATTCTCCCCTTTGTCTGGGCGCGCCGAGATGAGAATTGCGATGAATTGCTCGTCCGCCCCAAATATGTGCTATCGCGCCCTGACTCATAACCGCCGAATTATACACGAATCGAATATCTGGGGGGAGCGGGAGTTTGTTAGTGCCAGAAAATGTAGTACAATTAAAAAATCTAACCTGTGAAGGAGGCGGATTCATGACGAAATTGACCGCGTTAGCCCTCTTTATTGCCCTTTGTCTAATAAGCGGTTTCGGACTCGCGAGCGCCGAGGAATCATCATTATCTGCGGCGAACGCCTCCGGCAGATTGGATACTCATCCCCTCAGGAGCGTCTGCGCTTATATCTGGAACGCCGAGTACAAAAAGGACAAGGTAGAAATTGCCGTCTCCACTAGAGGGGATTCGGGCGAGACGGTTGTTTTCACCTGCCCTGAGTGCAGTCTCGAGGAGCATTTCGTAAATCCCTTCTTGGATAACGAGTACAGGGGCAAGACCGGCATTGAGAGAGTCCGGGAGTGTGGTTTTGCCCAGGCCGTGTTCAAGGGCGGCAGGGGAATTGTGGAATTGGTCAGAGCAGTGGGGCGGTAAATCTAAAACTCTGGAGTCATAGCGTTATGGGAACGTTTCCCTTTGGATGGATTCGTGGATTAGACGGCGATAATTGGCAGATTCTCTGGAGCGCGGAGGAACAGCTCCTCTACGCTAAGGGAGTGCAGTCGAATAGGATTCTCAATATACACGCCACATCAACGTGGGAAGAGGCAAAGGCTCTGGCCGATAAGGTTCAGTCATCGCCCGATTCATTCGTTAAAATTGAGAACGGGTAGTCGCGCGCAGAGGGTAGGTTTACAATGCAATTTGCCGTTAAATTTCTGCACCTCGCCTCAATCACCTTCTGGATAGGGTCTATTTTCTTCTTCTCGTTCTTCGCCGCGCCGAGTATTTTCAGCGTCCTGCCCAGAGAGGCGGCTGGGGATGTGGTAGCGGCGATTTTCCCCAAGTACTATCTCGTGGGGTATGTCTGCGGCGGGGTTGCCATAATATCTCTTTTGCTCATGATAATGTCTGGCGTATCCCCCCAGAAAATGCTCAATTGGGCGCGTGTAGGGATAATTGCGCTGATGCTTGGGATTTCCCTTTATGCCGGAAGCGTCGTGAGACCCGCCGCCGCAGAGATTAAATCCCAGATGCGCGCTCTTCCCGCCGAATCCGCGAATCGGGCGGAGCTAGAGGCGAGATTCTCCGCTCTTCACAGGAGTTCCCTCATTTTAAACGGCATTGTTTTTTTATCGGGAATTGTTATTATATGTGTAACTGCCTATAATTATAGGGAGTAAATCAGGAATAAACGAGGGAGGTCATCCATGTTTGAAGTAACCGATAAAGCGGCAAATGAGATTAAGAGACTGCTTTCCACCGAAGAGATTCCAAACGCAGTCCTCAGGGTGCGTGTAATTCCGGGGGGATGCTCGGGGTTTTCCTATGAAATGGGTTTCGACGACATTACGGACGAGACGGATCAGGTTTTTGAATCCGACGGCGTAAAAGTCGCAATAGACGAAATGAGCTATGCCTACCTTCAGGGAACGACTCTCGACTACGCCGACGGGCTTAACGGCACGGGGTTTACTCTAAAGAACCCGAATGCTAAGGGAAGCTGCGGATGCGGGTCTTCCTTCACCGTATAATAACTGAAATCACGCTGTAAAAACTAAGCAGGGGCTGATTTATATGGGGTTCGTTGCGCTCCCGTAAGTCAGTCCCATTTTTATATATTGCCTCAAGGTCGAATGCACTGCCGGGGGCATCTGGGGTTTTTGATGCTGGGTTCACGCTAATCTAAATAAAAAAGGGGCTCGGTTTTTACGCAAGCCCCTTCCATAAATCTCAATTTCAATAATCGAAACTACATACAAACCCCAGCCATGCAGGTTCCGCCAATGCCGTTGCAGATGGTTCCGTTAGGGCAGTTGTTGTCGGCGCAGTCCACAAGTCCGTCTCCGTCATTGTCAAAGCCGTCTCCGCAGCCCATTCCGCCCGCGCCTTCGATTGGCTGGCACGGGGCAGCAGCGGCGCAAAGCGAATCGGCGCAGTCCGTATCGCCATCGCCGTCATTGTCAATACCATCGGCGCAATCAGCTCCGGCTTCTCCGCATATCGGGCTTCTATCTTGGCTACATTCTGGTAAATCGTCGCAGTCCGTAAATCCGTCTCCATCGTTGTCGCGCCCGTCATCGCAGGTTACCTCTGGAAATTCACACGGCGCAATTGCGGCGCAGCCCGGGTCGGCGCAATCCGCGAGTCCGTCTCCGTCATCGTCCACTCCGTTTGTGCATTGCATTGGCCCTGTCTCGCAGGAAGGGTCTAAATCGCAATCCGGCGAGTCGTCGCAGTCAATGTCTCCATCGTCGTCATCGTCCACTCCGTTGCCGCACGCCTCCGGCAGAGCAGGCATCGGGGCATCCACCCCCTGCACAATGGTAACGCACTCTAAAATGGTTTGATTCGCGATGTCTGGGCAGGGGGGAACAAAGGCGTCCGGGTAATTTATTGGCACGGAGGCGCAGATTTCCTGAGTTCCGCCGACTCCGGGAAACGCGTTATACTGAACCGTTATCGCGCCGTTAAGCTCCGAGCCGCTGATGGTTGAATTTGGGATGGTTAGTCCGCCCAAATCCGGTCTCGTGAGGGAGAAAAATACAATAGTGTTTGCGGGGATTCCCACGGACTGAAAGCTCAAGGGGACGAAAATGCTCAGGGGCGAGTCCGCCTCAAAGGGAACGGTTATGTTTTGCGCCGCAGGGGGGATAATTCCCACGGCTTGGAGAATCAGGGTTATAAAATCTGATTCAGTGTCGCTTGAATTTGGCCTCGAAACCGTAACTGCTAGGTTGACGGTCTCTTGGATGGCGTTGCCTGAGGCGATGACGGCTCCGGGCTGAATGTTAATTCCGGCAAGGTATGTGCCGGATGCCTGCCCGTTTTGTATTATTGAATCTCCGCCGACAACGCACCCTCTAAATGCTGAAGCGAGGCTCGTCGCGGTTAATCTAAAGCTCAGACCTGAGCCGTCTGGGAAAGCCTCAACATTCACTCCGGCTTCAACCAATTGCCTGCCGTTTCCAAAAATCAGCCCTGAGGTTGGGTTGATGACTACTATCCCCGTGCCGAAAGGGTCATCCGTTGACTGGCTACTGACTCCGTCAACACAGGACGCCCCGGCAACAACGAGCATCAACAATGCGGCTATCGTCTGAAGCCGCCCAAGATTTATTAGTTCTCTCAAGTCCGCATCCTCCATTTTATCTATCGTTAACGTTAAAATTGAGCGTGGCGACCGCTCCATTTTCAGCCGACGCCTCGATGCTGGCAGGCAGTACAACCGATTCGCCGTTGATGAGAATTATCACGTCGGAAACTCCGCGGTTGTCGGTTATAGCTAGAAAAGGCGACTCCACAAATGCAAATGGGTTTATGGCAAATATCTGCGGTATTGTGAAATTGTCGCACGGGACGTCTCCGCAGGCGTCCGGGTCAATTAGCTGCAGCGCGGGGGCATCTCCATCGCCATCTCCGTCGGTGTCAATTACGAGGTCGAGGGGCCCGGCAAAAGAGATCCTCCAGACGACTCTCACGTCGTTGAGCGGGTCTCCATCGGGGTCTCGCACCAGCGCCTGAACGCGTATTGAGGTGATTGCCTCAGTCGGGATAGTAACGTCTCCCGGGGGGTTTACTATCGTTATTGTAGAGCCGTCGGGAGCGAAAGGAGGGTTAGCGCCGCCGCAGCTTAGCCCGATAATTCCCAAAATGAGTACCAAAAACGCGCTATAAGCGCCCTTGATGGGCCTATTCATCTTCATATTCCTCCTCTCTTGCTGGCTGTTATCTGACTATTCTGGGCGTAATGAAAACCAGAAGCTCTCGTCTCTGGTCAATCGTCGAGGTATTTCTGAACAAAAATCCGAGCAGTGGGATTCTCGAAAGCCACGGAATCCCGGACAGGCTCTCCGTTGAGGTTCTCGTAAAAATCCCGCCTACGACTATGGTTTCGCCGTCAAGGGCAAGCACCTGGGTTTCGGCTTCGTTTCTCCTGATGGCAGGCTGCCCGTCTGCGCCAACCACTGAGGGGTCGGGGGCGTTGTCCGTAACCTGTATTTGCATAAGCACCCTGCCGTCATTTGTAACCTGAGGGGTTACTTCGAGCCTCAGAGTTGCATCTACAAACTGGGTCTGAGTTCCCGCCGCCGAGACGCTCAGAAACGGAATTGAAACCCCCTGCTCGATTCTAGCCTCCTGATTGTCGAGCGTCAGCACCTTCGGCGAGGAAAGCACCCTGCCATCTCCCCTGCTCTCAAGAGCCGATAGCCTGATGTCGAGGTCGTAAGCGCCAGTGAGACTGCCCAAAACCACTCCCAGCGCGCCTCCTGAGCCGGGGCCCACAGCCGCAGGAAGGTCAACGATGAAGTTCTGCCCTATGTTTCCAAATGGGCCAGGCGCTCCCACTCCCACCCCGCCCACCCCGACGTTCGATGGGAAAATCGCTCCCGTCGGGTTGCCCGTAGCGGCTGAGGCTCGGTAGTTGAATCCCCACTGCACGCCAAGTTCTCTGGTGAAATCAAGCGTAGCCTGCACGATTCGGGATTCGATTAAAATCTGAGGCGTTCTGGTGTCGAGGCTTTTTAGTAGTTCCGAGATTTGAGCTACTCTGGTTTCGGTGTCTGTTATGAGAATGCTGTTGGTGCGCAGGTCAACTCTAGTCTCTCCGCGCGGGCTAAGGAGAGGGTCAGCGAGGCTTTTAAGGTCGGCGGCTTGGGCATAGTTTACAAATACCTGTTTGGTTGTGAGCGGCTCAAGCTGTTCTTTAGATTTGGCGGCGGCTTGAATTGCCGTCTGCCTCCTCTGGAGAGTAGTAAGCGGGGCGATTTTTATGACGTTTCCCTCTACGACAGCTCCGAGACCTGCGTTTTCAAGCACTACATCCATCGCCTGATCCCAGGGGACGTTCGTGAGCTTCAGTGTAACCGAGCCTTTAACATCGCCAGATACGATGACGTTAAAACCGCTTATATCGGCGAGAATCCTCAGGACGTCCCTTATGTCAGCGTCCTTGAAGTCAAACGATACGATTTGTCCCCGGTATATTTTTTTTGCTCCGAGGGTTGTAGCGATACGGAAATCGAAGGCAAATACAGGGGCGTTTTCATCTTCGGAGAACTGCACTTGCTGAGAGGCGGGTTTTTCCTGCTTGGCTTTTGTAAAGGAGAGATTCAGCAGATTCCCAGATTGCTCTATGGCTACGGGAGCGTTTTCTTTAAGCTCCACGATAATGATTGTGCTGTTTCCGTCCGAAGGGTCTGTGAAAGACGATATGAAATTCACGGGGCTTGCGAAGTCCTTTACGTCTCTTGAGAGCTGGAGTTGCTCTGGCAGGAAGGCGTTCTTGAGTTTAATGGAAACCCTGCCTACCTCCCTCGGAAGCTCTTCATATCTTATTGGAGCGGAGGTCTTTATCCCGACTATCCCGACTCCGTCCTGAACCCCGAACCCCACGTTTTCAACCGTGGATACGGACGCGGGGGATTGCTCCGGTATTGTTGCCTGAGCTAACTTTAAGGCGGACTCTTCGGGGGCGTCGGCTATTGAGGATTGGGAAAACCCCGTTTTATAACCGGTAATTGAAAGGGAAAAAAACAGCAAAACCGTAAAAAGCGGCGTAAGCGTAAACCTCATCCCACCGTCCTCCTTAGTCCTTTAAGAGTTAAAATCAAACAACAAAAGGCTATTATATATGGCTATTGGGGTGTTGCAAACCGCCGTTGCCAACGCCTGCACCACTACTCGCGCCCCCCCGCCTGCTTGCATCCTAATCCGTTCCCCAATTTTTAAATATAAATAACAAAATCGGGAGATTTAAAAAAAGCTGGCTTACGCGGCTACTCCTGCCTGAATGCAAGAACGGCGGTTGAAACCTCAGTTTTTATCTCTCCATAGATGTCCTCAAAAACCCTCCTCTCGCGCACGACTATCCCCCTGCCCTTCACCTCGATAATAGTGCCTTGGCTGTTTCCTATCTCATCCCCCACGCCGAGGACGTAGGTGTTTTTCTCCGGGTCAACTATCATGACTTTGGGGTTTTGTCCGGTTTCCTGCAAAATGCCGGTGATTCTGAACTCTTCGAGAGGATATTTTTTTATCGGCGGCAGGTTTATCTGCTGGGGTTTTATTTCTGCCTCTTGGATAATTTTTATGAACGGTCTGAATGGATCGCGCTTGCCGGCGGAGCTATAGGGCGCTCTGGGTTCTGAAATAACGCTCGGCGGGGTTTCCTCGCCGCGCACGGGGGCGGCGCAAACAACGCTGAAAAGTAAAAGCAACGCCATGTAAATCGGGTTTCTTTTCATTGCTCTTCTTCCTTGGTGTTGTTTTTATTTTTCCTTCCCCTCTTTTTCGGCTTTGCTTCGTCCTCTGGGGTGTCGGCGCGGGGTGGCAGCAGCCTAAATGTTACGGCGGTGAATGCGGCGTTGAGAACGATGTCGTTTGATTTGCTTTTTTTATCTTCCCTAGCCAGATTGAGGTCTCTTACATTTACAATGCGTGGGAGCCTTGATACCCTGTCGAAGAAATTGGCGAGCTCAAAGTACGAGCCAAAAACGTTTATCTCTATTGGAATCTCAGCGTATATGTCCTTGGTAACCTCCCCTTTGGGGGTGAAGGCGATGGACTCAAGCCCCGACGCTGAGACTGCGGCATAGACTCCGTCTATCAGGGTGGGGATTTCCTTCTCTTCGGGGAGTTTCTTCGCCGCAATCTCAAACTCCTTTGTAAGCCTCTTAAATTCCTCTTCAAATCTCGGAAGCTCCTTGGCGACGGCTTCGTATTCTTTTAATCTCTGCTCTTCTTTCTGGAGGGCGGAACGCCGACTTTTTAGCTCCTCGGCTTTCGGAGACCATATAAAGTACCAGTACCCTCCGGCTAAGAGGACGATAAGTGTAATAAGTACGGCAATTCTGGTACGAGGGGGTTTTTCGTTTATCGCCTCAACCAGATTTTCAAACCTACCCATAGCGCTACCTCGTTTAATTTACTTGGGCTTCTTCTCTTCGATAACTTCGGGCTTCGGCTCACTTTTCCCCGAATAATTCAGCCTCGACTCTATTACGAAAGTCCTCAGCGAGAGCGTCTGCACGTCTTTTGCCTTGATTGATTTAAGCTCCACGTTTCGGAAATAGGGCGACGCCTGCATTCCCTTCATAAAATTCGCCACAGTAAACTCGTCCCAAGCTATTCCCTCGACTTTTGCGACGAATCCTTTTTCGGAGAAATTATCAAACCAAGACCTCTCAGGTATCGCGTTTGCGAGGGCGTCCATGACAAAGAGCGGCCCTGTGCGGTTCTCCTCAAGCACGGCGATGACCCTTATCTTATCCTCAAGCTCTTTGTTCTTGAGCTTAAAGTCGTCAACCTTTTTTTTGACCTCTTCGAGTTCCCCTATCCGCTTCTGCGTCTTGGCGATTTTATCGTTTACCTCGCCGAGCCGGACTGCCTGCGTCAGGTGGATGGCTATTATCACGAGTAGGACGGCGGCGAGGGCAAGGGCCCCAATAATGAAATTATTGAGTCCCGCGGTTTGCTTTTTCTCTTCTCTGGAAAGGAGATTGATTTTTATCATAATTTCTCGTCCCCTCTTCTGAGCGCAAGTCCGACGGCGACACCCATTTTTGGGGCAATACCCTGCATATACTCCGAGTCAAATTCCATCTCGTTGTATGAGATATTCTTAAAGGGGTTTATTATTTCGACCGACGCGCCTGTGAATTCTTCGAGTGATTCTCTCAATTGCGGAATTTTGGACGCCCCTCCGCCGAGCATTATTTTGGTTACTTCATCTTTGGACAGGGTTGAGGAGAAAAAATCTAGGGTTTTTTGAATCTCCCTGCACATGGTCTCGGTAAACTCCCTCGAAACCCTATCGAGGTCCGAGTCCCCTGCCGATAGGGCGGAGCGTTTTTTCTTTTCTGCCGCGTCGAAGCCTACGTTCAACTCCCTTTGTATAAGCTCCGTGAGCTGGTTTCCGCCGATGGTTATATCAGTGGTAAAAACCGAATATCCGCCTTTTAGGATGTTAATGTGAATTAGTGAAGCCCCGACATCCACGAGAGCGACGGCGCTGTCCTCGTGTTTGTAGTTAAGTTCGTACATATTCTCAAGGGCGAATGCGTCAACGTCCACGACGACCGGGTTCAGACCGACCTCTCTTACGACGGACGTGTAGGTGTTTGCCACATCTTTTTTGGCGATGACTATGAGGACATCTGTGTTGCCTTCGGCGTTTTCTGTGCTGAGGGCTTGGAAGTCGTAGTTGATTTCCTCGATTCTCTGAGTTACGGACTGCTCTATCTCCCAAACCACTGAAGCGTCAATGTCCTTGCGGTTCATTTTCGGGAGGCTTATCCGTTTAATTATCACGGCGTTGCCTGAAATCGAGACGGCGACGTCTCTGGTCTTTATTCTGAGGCTCTGTATCAGCTCGGACAGAGCCCCCGCGACGGCTTCGGGGTTAACGATGGATTTGTTGAGTATGGATTCGCGCGGCAGAGGGGCTTCGCCTAATTTGCTAAGCTCCCAGCCCTTTTTCGTGGCTTTAAGCTCTACCAATTTTACCGCGCTAGAACCGATATCGAGTCCAATAACGTCTCTTCTTTTAAATGGCCACATCGCACCCTCTATTGAAACACTTTCTCATGTTTTTTGCAATAGGTACTTCAATCATCAGCAGTGGTTACAATTAAAAATATCGGGAAATATCGGCGTAAGATTGCAAAATTTGTAACGTCTCAGCAAAAAACTACTGCTCAAACAAATTTTTGTCAATCTCAAAGGTGGGAAATTATTAATACTCCAATCGAAGGGGGGCTTCGGGGACTGGAAAATCTCGTCGTCGTAGCGGGTTAGCTGAGGCGAGGGCGACTGCTTGCCCTCGCCTGCGCGGTTCATCGCGCTTATTATCACTTTGCGGCGAGATTCGATTCGATTGCCGCTTTAAGGGCTTCGGGGTTTGCTCCCGGGACAGGCTGTCCGTTCACCAGGAAAGTCGGCGTTGAATTTACGCCTACGCTCTGCCCCTCGGCAAGCTCAGCGTCAACTCTCTTGGCGGTTTCGGGGGAGCTGAAGCAGGCATCAAACTTTTTCTTGTCGAGTCCGGCTTGAGCGGCGTAGCCCTTGAAAAGCTCCTTTGACTTGTCAACCGTGATTTCTTTCTGCTTTGCAAACACTAGGTCGTGAAATTTCCAGAAATTATCGTTTCCCTGCTTGTAGGCGCACAGCGAGCCGATGGCGGCGTCCTTCGCCCAAGCGTGGTTGGGAAGCGGGAACTGCTTATAGACGAGCTTCACCTTGCCCTTGTATTGCTGGAGTATCGGGGGCATCATTTCGGCGCCTTTTTTGCAAAACGGACACTGAAAATCCGAATACTCGACTATAGTAACCTTAGCGTTCTTATCCCCAAGAACGGGAACGTCGCTCAGAGAGATTTTATTCATCGTCTCTTTAAACGGGTCAATTGTGGAATCCATCAAATCGGCGAGAATTAAATATTTGCCGTCCTTGCTCATGAGCATTGGAAACGACTGCTTGCCGAAAGCCGCGTTGCCTCTCTTGATGCCGGGAACTTTGGTGTCTTCAAATTTCGTAACGTCTATCGGCTCTCCGAAAACCACGTATTTCCCGTCCTCGCTCACCAAAAATCCGACATCTCCCGAACCCCTTGGGGACTTCACTACGAAAGTGCCTTTCTTAAACCCCGCAATGGGACTCTTCTCGTAGCCTTTAACGTCAATTGTGGTATCCGGGGTTACGGCCGCTCCGAGCCTCTTCTTGAGGAACGACTGGAGCCTTGCCGCTTCTTTGGGGGAAATGGTCTCTGCGAAAACCGCCGTTACAAAGGTAAAAAGAGCTAGCACAGTGAGCGCCGCCCCTAAATACTTAATTCTCATTAAATTCCTCCGTCTGAACTTATTTTCGTAAAATATACCAGTGATTCCGCCCAATTCAACAATTTTATTAAGTTACCGGCTTAATTTTTCTCGAACACCCTCTCGAAAATGTAATCCACGTTGCGGATGTCGTGGCTCATATCAAAGCACCCGGCAACCTCCTGCGGCGTAAGGTGAGCGGCTATCTGCGCGTCCTTCGTGAGGAGTTCGATAAAATTCTCCTTGTTCTTCCACACCCTCATGGCGTTTCCCTGTACGAGCCTGTAAGCGTCCTCCCTGGACAGCCCTTTTCCCACGAGCATGAGAAGCACCTTCTCGGAGAAAATCAGCCCCCCTGTTATCCACAGATTGCGCTCCATGTTCTCTGGATAGACGTTTAGCCCCTCAAGGAGCGACCCCAGCCTTGCGAGCATAAAATCGAGCAGGATAGTTGTGTCCGGCGCAATTACCCTCTCGACGGACGAGTGGCTTATGTCGCGCTCGTGCCAAAGGGCGATGTTCTCAAGCGAGCTGATAGCGGACGACCGCACCACGCGCGCAAGCCCGCAGAGATTCTCCGAGAGAATGGGGTTTCGTTTGTGCGGCATGGCGGACGAGCCTTTCTGGCCCTCGGTGAACGGCTCTTCGAGTTCCAGCACTTCGGTGCGTTGGCAGTGGCGGATTTGCAGGGCTATTTTTTCAATTGTCCCGGCGACGATGGAGAGGGTCATAAAATACTCGGCGTGAAGGTCTCGCTGAACTATCTGAGTAGAAATTGATGCCGGCTTAAGTCCCAGTAGCTTGCAGGCATAGTCCTCCACAAATGGCGGCAGATTCGCATAAGTCCCCACTGCGCCTGAAATTTTCCCGACCGCAATGACCCTTTGCGCCCGCTCTACGCGCTCCAAATTCCGTCCCATCTCATCGTACCAGAGGGCAAACATCAGTCCCAGCGTCGTAGGCTCGGCGTGGATTCCGTGCGTTCTTCCGACCATGGGGGTGTATTTATATTTACCGGCGAGCGTTTTTAGGGTGGCGAGCAATTTTTTAATATCCTCGATAATAATCCCAGCCGCGTCCCTTAGCTGAAGCGCAAGGGCGGTGTCGAGAACATCCGACGACGTAAGCCCGAGATGAATAAACCTCGCCTCCTCGCCCACATATTCGCCAACTGAGGTGAGAAAAGCGATAACGTCGTGCTTTAGCACCCTCTCAAGCTCGTTAATTCTCGCCGTGTCGAACTTGGCGCGCTCTTTTATTTTGGCGAGCGCATCCGGCGGGATTTGCCCCAGCTTCTCCCAAGCCTCGCAGGCGGCAATCTCCACCCTCAGCCAACGCTCGTATCTCGCCTCGTCCGTCCAAATTGAGACCATCTCTGCTCGTGAATATCTCTCTATCAAATTAAAATTACCTCCCCCGGGGTTTTTCTTGGGGCTACGGACACCTTCACCACTCCCGCCGCCCCTTTTTTTTCCAATGCCTGCTCTGCCGCCTTCATCGCCAGATTCGGTCTATTATTTGCCTCGCTCAGATGCGCTAAGACCACGTGCCTAAGCTCTCCGTGAACGAGATTCTCCAGAAGCGCCGCCGCCTGACTGTTTGATAGGTGTCCGAGGCGGCTTTTTATCCTCTGCTTCAACTCCCACGGATACGAGCTGTAGAGGAGCATCTGCTCGTCGTGATTGAATTCCAGCACCAGAGCGTTCGACCCCTTGAGCCGCTCCCGCACCAGCGCGGTTTCCATGCCGATGTCGGTCGCTATGCCGATTTTTTTCCCGTCTGCTTCTATGGCGAATCCCACGGGGTCAGCGGCGTCGTGAGGAATGGAAAACGGAGATATGAATAAATCGCCCAGCCAAAAAGCCGTCCCCGCGCTAAACTCTCGCAAATCTGAGACCTTATCCTTCCAGAGTTCAATCGTCGCCCCCGCCACATAGACCGGCCTCCCGATATGAGGCAGGCACGAGGCGTGGTCGGTGTGTTCGTGCGTAACAATAACCGCGTCAATGTCCGAAACCGACACTCCGAGGGGATTGAGCCTCTGGGTGATTTGCCTCAGGCTGATGCCTGCGTCCACCAAGATTTTTGAATTTTTGCTTTCGATATAGAGTGAGTTGCCAGAGCTTCCGCTGGCAAGTGTGCATATTCTCATCAGTCTGCCCTGAAAAATACCGGATGTAGTATGATTGGGCTAAAATCCCGTTGTCAACACTATGGCAGTTAACGCAAAATTCGTATAGAATAGTGGCTGTGTGAATAATAATCCAGGAGGGCGTTGATATGAACTATTGTAGAATAAAATTAGTAGCCTCCTTTTGTGCGCTTTTCTCCTTAATTCTCCTAGCCGGATGTAGCCCGACTAAGACGGTTTTCTTCAAACAACCCGAGAGTAAAGCCCAAAATTACCATGTTGTCGAAATACCCGATTTCACAAAAACCGAGCTGGAATGGGTGCCATACGATTCAAATATCGAAATCCCCAATATGCTTGCCGAGAAACTGAGAACGGCAAACGGTTTCGATGAAATCGCCCGCGACGCCTCGGCGGTGGATAAGTCCGAGAGCGGAGTTCTAGTGGTTCAGGGCGAGGTGATTCACTATAACCGCGGCTGCAAGTTCTGCGAGTGGCTCCTCAGGGTCAACGACAAGGGCAAAAGCTCCATAACCGTACGGGTACAACTGCTCGATAAAACCACTGGCAACGTGCTTGCCGACACGAGCATCGAGGGCAGAGCCAAGTCTCCGGGATACGGCAAGTACCGCTATGTGCGGGTTGTTGATGAGATGGCGCGCCTTATCGAGAGCGTAAATGAGAGAAAATCGTATAGTCAAAAGTAGTTCGTCTTATAATTTTTTCTCCGCGCTCTTTTGCTCTACACGAGTTGAAATAGGCTATTTTTATATTTCTCCAACTGGGATTAGCTAGATTCTAAGGGGTCTCGGAATAATCCGAACGCGGTGTTTCTAAATAGCTTAGGTCTGATTCGGCGGTGCGCTAGGGACGGGGGGGGAGGCAGGAAGTGAATGTAAAAATATTTCTCCTTATTTTTGCTGTAGCGCTTGGTTTTTCAGTTACTTATCCATTTAATAACCTAATGTTTGCCTCGGTTGTCGGGGCGGTGTTCGGGGCTGTAGCCGTCGGCGTTTTGTGGGGGCTTGAGCCTCAAATCGAGGGTTTGCCCATTAAAGCCATTCTAGGAGGGGCGGCGGGGGTTGTGATAGCCTCTTTCGGGTTTTTAGCGTTCAAGGAAATGGTCGGAGGCGTTGGAGTTTCTCCGAGATTCGCCCCGTATCTCTACATCATATCGTTCCTCTCGCTCTACTATCTGGCGGTTTCCGTCGGGATAAAGAAGGGACTCGAATTCGATGAGTCCGATAGGGATTCAACCAGAGGGGGCGGCTACAGGACAACTAAAATTCTCGACACGAGCGTCATTATTGACGGCAGAATCGCCGACGTAGCCGAGGCGGGATTTATCGAAGGGGCGCTCATAGTGCCGAAATTTATAATAAAAGAGCTTCAGTACATAGCCGACTCCCCAGAGCTGATAAAACGCGCAAGGGGCAGGCGGGGGCTTGATATTTTAAAGCGAATGCAGTCTATCCCCAACATCGTGGTGAAAATTACGAACCACGATTTCCCCCGCGTCAGGGAAACCGACCTCAAGCTCGTCGAGCTTGCCGGAAAAATCAAAGGCACAATCATTACAAACGACTTCAATCTAAATAAGGTCGCAGGGCTTCAGGGGGTCAAAGTGCTGAACCTCAACCAGCTCTCAAGCGCGATAAAGCCCGTCGTGCTTCCCGGCGAAACGATGAACATCAAGGTCATCAAAGAGGGCAAAGAGGGAAATCAGGGCGTGGGCTACCTTGAGGACGGCACAATGGTCGTCGTTGATGATGCGAGGAGATACCTTGGGCGCGAGGTTGAAGTGGCGGTAACGAGCGTGCTTCAGACGCCTACGGGGCGGATGATTTTCTCGAAGGTCAAGGATGAGGCCCTGTCGTCGGGGCTTGCTACGGGATGAGCCGCCCGAGGGTCTCAGCGATAGTGGTCGCCGCAGGCTCAGGCAGTAGAATGCCCGGAGCCGTTAGAAAACAGTTTCTCCCGCTTGGGGGAAAACCCGTTATCGCGCACACTTTGGAGGCTTTCGAGCGGTGCGATTTAATAGCGGAGATTGCCCTCGTTCTGCCGGAGGATTCCATCTCGTATGCGGAGAGGGAAATATCGGCGAAATTCGGCTTTCGCAAGGTTTCGAGAATTATCCCTGGGGGCGCGCTGAGGCAAGAGTCAGTTTATAGGGGATTCCAAGCTCTCGCATCTGACGCAGAAATTCTCCTTGTCCACGATGGGGTGCGCCCATTCGTCTCTCAGCGGGTCATTTGGGCAGTCGTAGATGAAGCTCGCAGGTCGGGAGCCGCGATTGCCGCAGCGCCGGTTAAGGACACGATTAAAAAGGCCTCGCCGGATGGGACAGTAGCCCAGACCGTGCCGCGCGAGGCCCTTTGGCTTGCGCAGACCCCTCAGGCGTTTAGGAGGGGTATTTTAGCCCGCGCCCTTTGGGAAGCCGAGTCGAGCGATTTTCGCGGGACGGACGAAGCCTCAATCGTGGAGCGTTTGGGCATTGCGGTGTCGCTTGTGCTGGGGTCTCCTCTCAATATTAAAATCACGACTCATGAGGATTTAGCTCTTGGCGAGGCGATTTTAAACTCGGCGCTGCTCGCCTCAGATGATTTTTAGTCTGCAAAATATGTATCTAATTCGGTAATCAAATATGTATCGCACCGGAATCGGATTTGACGCTCACCGTTTCGCCACAGGCCGCAGGCTCATGCTAGGAGGAGTTGAAATCCCCTTTGAGCTTGGACTCAAGGGGCATTCGGACGCCGACGTTCTTGCGCACTCCGTCTGCGATGCCTTATTCGGAGCGGCGGGCGAGCGCGACATTGGGTTTCATTTCCCCGACACAGACCCCAAGTACAGGGGAGTATCGAGCCTTCTGCTACTGAAAGAAACCCTAACTCTCGTGAAATCAAAGGGTTTTATCGTTGAAAATATTGACTCGACCGTCGTGTGCGAGAATCCGAAGCTCTCGGCTTACATCCCTGCGATAAAATCCTCTCTCGCAGCCGTCCTCGAAATCTCAGATGAAGCCGTCGGCGTTAAAGCCACAACATCGGATGCAATGGGATTTACGGGCAGAGGCGAGGGGGTTGTTGCTTTGACAGTCGCTCTTATTAGGAAAATCGGCTGATTCCGCGAACCCCTCCGGGGGGACGGCGCGGCGCTCCTGTGATAGGTATAGTACCCATAAAGCCCATAAAAAGGCGCGGGAAAAATGACCGCTACTTTCTTTGCTAAGTATAAAATTCTCCCTCCGCTTGCCGCCTATATCGCCGGAATTCTCATTGCCTCCCACTCGGATTGGGGTTGGGAGGCGGTAGTCTATCTCTCGCCGCTTATAGGGGCTGCCGCCTTGCTGAAGCCGAGATTTGCGCCGCTCGTTTTCATCCCCATCGGGATTCTCTTTGCCGCCGAAAGAGAGCTTCCCCCGAATCACGTCTCGCGCCATGCGGGCAGGGAACTGAACTTAGATGGGACGCTCTATAAATCCCCTGAGCAGAGGGAGCGAGGCACTCGGCTATTTCTCGAAGCGCAGAGGGTTTTTATAGCCGGCGCGGAGAGTCCGGTGAGGGGCAGGGCAATCATCACCACCGAAGAGCCCGTGGTCGGGCTTGCCTACGGCGAGAGAATTCGGGTCATTGGGCTAAAGCTCCGCCCCGTGGGCAGTTTCAAAAATCCGGGGAGTTTCGATGCCAGGGCATTTTACGAGAGACAGGGAATCCGTGTTACCGGATTCGTCCCCGGCGCAAGCCGCATTATCTCCTTCGGCAGGGACGAGAATTCGAGCCGCTTCATACGCGCGATAGACGGGGTGAGGCTCAAATTCGCCGATTTTATCCGCCGCAAAGCCGAGTTTCCCGAAAATGAGGTCATCGCCGCCATCACCGTCGGAGAGCAGAGCCGAATCCCCGCAGACCTGAGGCGAAAACTCTCCGAGACCGGCATCATACACGTCGTGTCCATTTCGGGACTCCACGTCGGGGCAGTGGCGTTCGTATTTTATTTTCTGATAAAGTGGACTCTCAAGCGCTCCGAGTATCTCCTGCTCAGGTACGAAGTGCCGAGAATTGCCGCGCTAATAACGATATTTCCGCTATTTACGTACGTTATTCTCGCCGGATTTGCCACCCCCGCAGTGAGGGCGTTTATCATGGCGGCGGTTTATTTGGTCTCCATTGCCGCCGGAAGGGACGAGAACAAGCTCAACACCCTTGGGGTCGCCGCGCTGATAATCCTCATCGCTCATCCGGGGGCGCTGTTTGAACTCTCGTTTCAACTCTCTTTTGTCTCGGTTCTAGCGCTTCTGCTTGTGAATAGGTTCTATCCCCTGAAAGTCGCGACGTTCGGGGATAAAATTCTCTCAAGCGCGAAGACCTCCCTTGCCGCATCCCTTGCCACGATGCCGTTTATTGTGAACCACTTCGGGATTCTCTCGCTCGTGTCGGTGCCGGCGAACCTCCTTTGCGTGCCGTTTATTGAATTTATCGCAACCCCCTTGGGGCTTCTGTCTTTTCTGACCTATTTCGTGTCCGAAGCCGCTACTGCCGCTCTGCTTCAAGCAAATGTTCTGCTCGTGAAATCCGTAATTTGGGCATCAGACCAGTTCTTAAAAATCCCCTTTGCCGCCCTAACCGTGCCGTCGTGGGGCGCGCTGGGTTCGCTGTTCTACGCGCTGGCTCTTGCGCCCGCGCTTTTGTGGAGGACGCATCCGAGGCTGAGGCTTTTTCTGCCGGTGTTTGCCCTCGCTTTTGTAGCTACCTCGGCTTACAGGGTTTGGGGAGATGCAAGCGGGGGGACGATGCGAGTCAGCTTTCTCGATGCGGGCAGTAAAAATATCGCTTTTGCCGAGCTTCCGGGCGGGGTGAATATTCTCATCGCCGGCGGATTTTCCTATTTCGACCGCGGAGGGTTCATTGAGCGGAGCGTCGCCATACCTTTCATGCTCAAATCTGGAGCCGTGAAAATTGACTATTTTATTCTGACATCTCTCGATAAAGACCATCTCCAAGGGGCGCAATCCATCCTCGAGAGGTTTCGCGTCGAAAACCTCTGGACAAACGGCGGGAAACTCCACGGCGGGCTTTGGGAGCTTGTCTATGCCAAAAAAATAAAATGGAAAAACGTCTCCATCCCTCAGCAGGAGGCTCGAATCGGGGATTTGCAAATTGAATTCATACAACCGAGAGGGGATTCATTAATCCCAACGGACTCGCGCAAATCGTACCCGCTTCTCGTGAAATTCGATTTTCGGGGCGCCGGGTTTCTATTTGCCGAGGGAATTGCCGATGAACCAACTCTATCGCAGATTGCCAGAGAGTACGGGGATAAAATCCGAAGCGACGTAGTTTTCCCTCCGAAGCTCCCTCAAAAACTGCTCTCTGGGTTCATCGAGGCAACCTCGCCCAAGATTGCCGTCGCCATCGGCGCTGGGGGCGATAAATTGAGCGTGGCTAGAGGCGTTCGATTCTTCCATACCCAGAGAGACGGCGCGGTTTTCATCACGGCTGACGGCGAGACGCTCAGGGTTAAAACCTATTCGGGCGGCGCGCAGAGTGAGTATTAGCGGGATTTCATATAGGCTCTGTCGAACCCCATATTGAGCCTGCTATGCGAATCGCAGTAAATTCCCTAGCCCTCGAGGTGTCAATCGCCTTTACACCGCCCAGGCTTCGCATTACTATTGAGCTATGAGAAAAATCGCTCCGTTGATTCTCGCCCTTGCGGCTGTGGCTTATTTTTTCCTCCCGTCGGGGGACGACCCGCGTCAGATAGACGCCATATTCGGCAAAATTGAGGAAGCGGGGGTGAAAAGAGACTTAGATGGGGTATTCGAGCATTTTTCCTTGCTCTATAAAGATGACTACGGCGCGACATACCCGGCGCTGAAGGGTATCGTTAAGCGCTTTTTCGAGAAATATGACGGTTTTGATGCCGGATACTCAAATCTTGCCGTGTCTATCGGGGAGGATTCCGATGGGAAGGCGAGCGCCGTAGCAAATCTCGACGTTTACATTTCGGGGATAAAATCCGGCAGGGATACGCCAATCGTGGGCAATGAGGGATCTCCCGAAAATATCACTGTAACCCTTGAGAAATCGGGGCTTGGGGACTGGAAAATCGTAAATATCGAAGGACTCGAGAGCGCTGAGGACGGATTTTAACGCGGCTGTGGGCTTTTCCAATCTGCAAATCGGCGCGGTCGCTCGCAGAAGATTATTTTCCCATCTAGTCTGCGTTAATTCACAGGTGGAATTATTGATTCATGAGGTTCAGAAAATCCTTATTCGACTTCGTTCCGCTCATCTTATCGAGCAGAAACTCCATGGCTTCGGTCGTATTCATCGGGCTTAGAACCTTTCGCAGCAGCCACACGCGATTTAAAACGTCCTGCGAGAGTAGAAGCTCCTCTTTTCTCGTCCCTGAGCGCTGAAGGTCAATGGCGGGGAACACTCTCTTATCGGCGAGCCTCCTGTCGAGATAGACCTCCATATTGCCAGTGCCTTTGAACTCCTCAAATATGACCTCGTCCATTCGGCTTCCCGTGTCAATAAGAGCCGTAGCGATAATTGTGAGGCTGCCGCCCTCTTCGGTATTCCTCGCCGCTCCGAAAAATCTCTTAGGGCGCTGAAGGGCATTGGCCTCAATGCCGCCTGACAGCACTCTGCCACTTGCCGGGGTTACGGTGTTGCTCGCGCGGGCAAGCCTGGTGAGGCTGTCTAGGAGTATGACGACGTCTTTGCCGTGTTCCACGAGGCGCTTTGCCTTCTCTATGACCATATCCGCGACTTGGATATGTCTCAGCGGCGGCTCGTCAAAGGTGGAGCTTACGACCTCTCCGTTGACCGACCTTTCCATATCCGTAACCTCTTCGGGGCGCTCGTCAATTAGAAGCACAATGAGCATCACGTTCGGGTGATTTTTTGTTATGGCGTTTGCGAGTTTCTGAAGGAGTATCGTTTTTCCCGTCCTCGGCGGGGCGACGATGAGCGCGCGCTGTCCCATTCCAACGGGTATAAAGAGGTTCATGACCCTTGTGCACAGTTCGTTGTGGTCGTATTCGAGCTGAAGTTTTTTCTCCGGGTGCAGGGGAACGAGGCTTTCAAACGGCACTCGGTCGCGGCAGGCTTCTGGGGATTCGTAATTTACCTGCTCGATTTTAAGAAGCGCGAGGTTTTTCTCTCCCTCTCTTGGGAGGCGCACCTGCCCTCCGACGATGTCGCCTGTTTTCAGGTTGAAAGAGCGGATTTGAGATTTTGACACATAGATGTCATCTGGCCCTGGAAGGTAGCTGTACTTAGGAGAGCGCAAAAATCCGTATCCCTCGGAGAGGATTTCCAGCACCCCTTCGGCGAAAATTACTCCCTCGTTCTCGCTCTGCGCTTTGAGGACGGCATAAATCATGTCCTGCTTGGTCATGCGGGAGGTGTCTTCAATTTGAAGGTCTCTCGCTATTTTCATCAGTTCTGTGGTTTTTTTACTTCTCAGGTCGGTTAGATTGAGAAATAAGTGGGATTGTGCCTCTATCGCTCCATTTTCATCTGGAGGGGGAGGTTGATGCGCTTTCGATACTCTAGCCATGAGGTTTATACTCTTACTTTAATAGGATTTTTAAGACAAAACGCTTAAGGTTCAATGTTTAGGTGATTACTGCGCGGTCGCCGAAAGTTTGAAACAACGAAAGTACGTATATTATTTACATTCAATGGGGCGTTTGTCAAGGCTAGGGGCGTTTATGGCAAAAAAACTCGCGTTCTGGTAATTTGTGGGCAGAGCAACTCCACAGGGCAAATATCATATTGCCCGCCCCCCCGGACCTATTGACTGGCGCTGAATTTTAAATCTTTTACCCGTCTCGCCCGTAATAATCCCCATATAAATCTATTTAGGAGGAATTCAGGCGATGAGAACTAATAAGAAAATAATCATATCGGCAATATTTGCGCTCTTTGCCCTCGCTCTATTTCAATTATCAGCTTTGGCAAAGGCGGGCGCCCAACTGGGCAACTCGTCCCTCTCGTGGGAAGTCGAGCAGAGCAATTCCTACGTGGACTTGGGCGGCGCCGGGGAGATTTTAGTGAATATGCGCGTTCGCGGGCAGGATGTGAAGCTCACGGAAAGAGCGCCCGTCAACCTCGCTCTAGTAATTGACAGAAGCGGCTCGATGGCTGATGCGGGGAAATTGGAATACGCAAAAGAGGCGGCGCGGCGCATTATCCAAGGGCTTAGGGATTCAGACCGCCTCTCGATAGTCGCATATTCAACCGAAGTCGAGCTTCTCTACCCGACTCAATTGCTGAGGGATAAGCAAGGCGCGCTTGCCGCCGTTGACGCTCTCTATCCCACGGACTCGACGAACCTCGCCGGAGGACTGATTGCCGGAGTGAGCCAGATAAAATCCCTCGCGGGCAGGGCGGGCTACGTTAATCGAGTGATTCTCCTCTCTGACGGGCTTGCAAACGCCGGCATCACCGACAGGGGCGAGATTAACCGCATTGCAAGCGGGGCGTCCGAGGGCGGCGTGCGTATAACGACAATGGGTCTGGGCGTGGATTACGATGAAAATCTCATGACCGATGTCGCAGAGTACGGGGCAGGGAATTACTATTTTATAGAGTCGCCCTCGCAAATCGCTGGGATTTTTGAGCGGGAGTTTAATCAAATCCTAGCCACGGTGGCAAAGGACGCAGTTATCACGCTTGCGCCTTCGTTGGGGGTGCGGATACTCGATGTCTATGGTTATGCGAGCGAGCGGGAAAACGGCAAAGCGCGGATAAATTTGGGGGATATGTTCGCCGGGCAGGAGCGCAATGTTTTAGTGCGTCTCGCCGCGCCTCTGGATAAACTCGGCAGAAGGGAGTTTCTCCGGGCGTCGCTTCGGTTTGCGGATGTTCTTGGGAAGAGAAAACCGGCGCAAATTGAAAACCGTCTTGAAGTCGAGGTTACCGGAGATAAGAGCAAAGTTGTCCTAGGGGAAAACAAAGAGGTCGTCGCAAGGGGGATTTCCGCCGCCGCCGCCTATGAGCTTCAGGGAGCGACTGTTGAATATGAGAAGGGAAACCGCGCATCAGCCCTCGCGGGGATTAAAAAAGCTCTGGACAAGGTTATCGAGGTCAATAGCTCTGCGCAAAAGAGCGAGGCATCGTCGCGCCAAGAGGCCGAGCTAAGGGACGCGCTGCAGGAGATGTCTGTTGCCGCCCCCGCGCCTGAATCAGATGCCGGCAGGGGTTTCATCAAAGAATATAAGGCTAAGGCGAGGGAACAGCTCAAATAGCTTTTGCCAGCCGTTGCTTGTTCGGATTACCCTTCACCCTGGTACTGTCTAAGGACTCCGCTCACCCTTCGACTCCGCTCAGGGTGAAGATGACGGCTAGATGTGTCATTCCGAACGCAGAGAGGAATCTGATTCAGTATTTATCGCCCCTCCGACTCCGCTCAGGGTGAAGGGTTGAGCCCAAAGGAGAGCGGGTTTTAGCCTCAGCCGCGTGGGGGAGGGAGACACTTCTCGAGTATGCCCAGAATCTGCCGCCCCCGACAATTCCGCTTTCTTGAGAACCCCCTGACGGCGGTGTATATTGTAAGTCGCACTGAATTTCGTCGAGGGGGTATCGGAGATTGGACGCAATATTAAACGGAAATCTGACGGCGGTTACGTTTTTCCCTCTGGCGGGAATATTACTCATTGCCGTGCTTGCGCTGATGAGAGCGTCTGAGGGAGCGATAAAAATCTCGGCTCTCGCCGTGAGCCTCGTTGAATTTGCCATCTCCATCCCAATCTACACAAACTTTCAGACCGGTTTTGCCGGAATGCAGCTTGAGACCAAAATCCCGTGGATAGAGAGCCTTGGGGTGAGCTATCACCTAGGGGTTGACGGGATAAGCCTCTTCCTCGTGCTTCTCACGACCTTTCTGATGCCGATAACGATTCTCAGCGCTTGGAACGCCATACACAAGGGGATTGCCGCGTTTTTGATTCTGCTCCTGCTGCTGGAGTCTGCGATGATAGGCACATTTCTAGCGCTCGATATGATTTTATTCTTCATATTCTGGGAAGCCGTGTTGATACCGATGTATTTTCTCGTTGGCATCTGGGGAACGGAGCGCAGAATCTACGCCGCCGTAAAATTTTTCATCTACACGGCGTTTGGAAGCGCGTTGATGCTGGTTGCGATATTTTATCTGTACTTCGCCCATATCGAGCAGTTTGGCTTCGCCTCGATGAACGCCCTCGACTTTTATAACCTCAATATCCCCTACGCCGGTGCTCTGAGTCCTCAGGGGCTTCTGTTCCTCGCCTTTTGCCTCGCTTTCGCCATTAAAGTGCCGATGTTCCCGTTTCACACCTGGCTTCCCGATGCTCACGTTGAAGCCCCCACTGCCGGGAGCGTGATTCTCGCCGGAGTGCTTCTGAAGATGGGAACTTACGGATTCATCCGCTTCGGACTGCCGTTTTTCCCGGAAGCGACGCTCGACTTTGCTCCTATATTGGCTATTATCGCGGTGGTCGGCGTGATTTACGGAGCGATGGTCGCGTTTGCGCAGTCGGATTTAAAGAAGCTCGTCGCGTATTCGAGTGTGAGCCACTTGGGGCTTGTGATGCTGGGGCTATTTGCGCTGAACGTGCAGGGAATCGAGGGGAGCGTTTATCAGATGCTCAATCACGGGCTATCAACCGGCGCGCTGTTTCTCATGGTGGGGATGATTTACGAGAGGCGGCATACGAAAAAAATCGCCGAATTCGGGGGAATCTCAAAGGTGATGCCGCTTTTTGCCGCCTTTTTTCTGCTTTCGACCCTATCGTCCATAGGGCTTCCGCTCCTGAACGGCTTCGTCGGGGAGTTTCTGATACTGCTTGGCGTGTTCAGGTGGAATTATATTTTCTCGGCCCTTGGCGCGACGGGCATGATACTCGGCGCGGTCTATATGCTCTGGGCTTATCAAAAGGTGATGTTTGGCCCGCTGGACAAGGCGGAAAATAAAGCCCTCCTCGACCTTAGCCTCCGCGAGGTTATGGTTCTCCTCCCGATAGCGATAATGTTCTTCGTGATGGGCATCTATCCTAAGCCTTTTCTCGAACGCATGGAGCCGACGGTTACGGAGCTTATCAAGACCAAATTCGAGCCAATTGCCGTTACCGAGAGCGCCGTCGAGAGATAGACGTTGCTTGCGCATATATATGGGGCGGCCCTGCGATATTTCCCGGAAGTGATTGTTTTTGCATCCTGAAATTTATGATTAGACTATGGAATTGCCGATGCCGATAGAAGAGCGCAGCAAAGAACAACCTACTCCAATAACTATAAATGAGTCTTCCCCGCATTATCGCCGCAAATTGAGTATCGGCTACACGAGGGTTTGTAAATGCAACCCCACGCATATTAATTGCCTTAACGCCAAGGAGTGGATTAAAAGCCAAATTGGCGTCTGGCAGTTTAATTATGAAGGACGCGATGTTAGAGAGAAGAGCCTGCACCCGGCAACTTTTCCTATTTCATTGGCAAAAAAAGTCATTTTATTGTTTACACATGAGGGTGAATTGGTTTTAGACCCCTTTGTAGGAAGCGGTACTACCCTTCTTGCGTCTCAAGATATAAATAGAAACGCTCTTGGGTTTGATATTCAAAAGAAATATATTGACCTCTGCGCCGAACGGCTAGCAACAGGCCATCTTTTTAATCAAGCACGGCAAATTGCCGTACAGGACGACGCTGCAATGATACCCGACTATATTGAGCCGGATACCGTCAGCCTAATTTGGACGTCCCCGCCGTATGCCAACTTATTAAATCGAAAACGAAGGAATAAATCTCGTCGAGGTGAGGAGCGCAAAAACGACCAATTGGGCAAAGTAGAGCAATACTCACAAGACCCGCGCGATTTGGGAACTATGGCTCTTGAGGAATATACAGAGACAATGGGAAATATTTATGGGCGGTTATTGCCGATTCTCAAACCCAAAGGGCATTGCGTCATCAATGTGCCAGATATGTGGTGGGAAAATGAAAGAATTACAATTCACGTTGCCCTTGTTGAAGAATTGAGGCGGCGAGGGTACGAATTGAGGAATACTATTATCTGGGATAGAACAAATATAGTTAACAATGTAGGGATATTCGGCTGGCCCAGCAATTATATTACGATGGGAACTACGTTTGAATATCTGCTGGATTTCTGGCGTCCTCCTGTCGCTCAAACATGAGAATATATACTAAAGAGTCTATTATCCAAGCTCTTGAAGATATTGCGGATATTGGGTGGATTCCAAATGCGCGTCCCGGTAACGCCGGCGGCGTTGGAAACACTCTCGAGAGTTTGTTAGAGATAAAAGAGAACAATCTGCCGCTCCCTAACGCCGCGGAATGGGAGCTAAAATGTCAACGTTTTAACTCCGCCTCTCTGATAACACTTTTCCACATCGAGCCATCCCCGCGAGCCATTAGATTTGTTCCTCGCATACTGCTTCCAAAATACGGCTGGCCCGCAGGTGAAGGTTATCCTACGGGTGAGATGAGTTTCAGACAGACAATTCACGGACAGCCGAGCGATAGGGGGTTCAACGTAGCAATAGACAAAATTAACCAAAAGTTGGTTATATCCTTTAATCCAAGTTTAGTTAATCCGCGACACTCGGATTGGCTACATTCAGTTGACAAACGAGTCGGACTGGATGAACTCAATCCGCAACCCTATTGGGGTTTTAGAGATTTGAGCAATAAAGCCGGCACCAAGCTGTTGAATTGCTTTTATGTGCAAGCCAATACAAAACGTGAAAAAGGGCGGGAATTTTTTCATTACAAACACATTTTAATGCTTTCGGATTTTGATTTTGCTAAATTTTTGGAAGCCATCGAACTGGGTGATGTGCTGGTGGATTTTGACGCGCGAACAGGTCATAATCACGGCACGAAGTTTCGATTGCGCCAAAACGCCCTGCCGAATCTCTACCGCCGAGTTTTCACTATTCGCTAGCTGTGTCCGCTGAGTTGTCCTTAGCTCTTTGCTGCGAACTCAACGCCGCGCTTATTCTGGCCTTAACCCATCTCCCCGCAGAATCTCCCGGACGACGTTCTCGGCTTTGACCCCTTCGGCATCTGCCCGGAAATTCATCACTATTCGGTGCTTCAGGACTGCCGAGGCGAGCGATTTTACGTCCTCCGTCGAGGGGGTGAATCTGCCGTCCAAAGCCGCCCTTGCCTTAGCCCCCATCACGAGAAACTGCGACGCCCTCGGACCCGCCCCCCAAGAGACCCATTTGCGTACGAATTCAGGCGCGCCTCCGTCCGTGGGTCTCGTGGCTCTTGCAATTTTCACGGCGTAAGCGGCGACGTATTCCGACACGGGGACTCTGTGTATCAAATCCTGAAATTCGAGAATTTCCCTCGCGCCGAGAATCTTTCTAAGCTCAGGCTTCAGCGCCCCTGTAGTGGTTCTGACAATCTCCACCTCTTCTTCGGGCGAGGGGTAGTCCACGTCAATTTGAAACATAAACCTATCCAGTTCGGCTTCGGGAAGCGGATACGTCCCCTCTTGCTCAATGGGATTTTGAGTGGCAAATACGAGAAACGGCGGCTCAAGGGGGTAGGTTTCCCCCCCTACGGTAACGCGCCGCTCCTGCATAGCCTGAAGAAGGGCGGCTTGGGTCTTGGCAGACGACCTATTTATTTCATCTGCAAGGAGGATGTTGCAGAAAACGGGCCCTCGAATAAATCTTAAAAATCTGCGTTGGGACTCTCTATCGCTCTCAAGCACCTCCGACCCCGTGATGTCGGATGGCATGAGGTCGGGGGTGAACTGCACGCGGTTGAAGTTGAGGCTCAGCACCTCCGAGAGCGCGCTTACGAGAAGGGTTTTTGCAAGCCCCGGAACCCCCACAAAAAGCGAATGCCCTGAAGACATAAGGGAAATCAGCAGAAGCTCCACGACGTTTCTCTGCCCAATGATTAATTTGCCGACTTCCCCGACAATCGCTCTCTTGACCTCGGACAGTTCTCTGAGCTTCTCAACGTCTGTTTCGGTTACGCTCTCGTGCATTAATCAACCTTAGATTTAGTATTGGGCTATTGCGCCGTTCCTTCGGCAATCGCATCGTCCGCGTGAACGGCTCTATTGCCTCCCCGCTCTATCGCCGTCGCGAGCGCGCCTTCAGCTATGGCTATCAGCTCATCTGGCGTTCCGCCTGCCGGATACGTTGCAATGCCAATGGAGACGGTTAAATCCAGCTCTTTGCCATTTGAATTCAGGGATGGCACCCGTAAATTGCGCTTGAGCTTCTTTGCGGCGAACGCGGCTCCCTCTGCGCCGGTATTCTGGAGAAGCGCGGCGAACCTAGCGCCGCCTCCGTATCTTGCGGCTACATCCGCCCTTCGGAACGATTTTGAAATCACCTGTCCTATGGAGACAATAGCTCCGTCGGAGGCGTCGGTGATACGCGACAATTTCTCTCCGCTCAGGGGATGGCTGTCGGCTTCGATGAGCATTAATGAGATGTTTTCCGGGCGTCTCGCGGCGCGGGCTAGGGCATGAGCAAGGGCTTCATCAAAGTATCTTTTACTGTAAAGCCCGGAGACTTTGTCGCAGATGCCCAGTTCGTTTTCGGCTGCGGAGTGTAGGCAGTTGAGCGCCGCTCTGCCCGCCGCCTGAGAAATTGCCTCGGCGACCCTCCCCTCGAAGCCGCCGAACGGGTTTACCCATCTTCTGCCGAGAACCGCGCATCCGACTACGGCGGCGCCGTCTCTAACACCGGAGGAGACTTTCATCGGGCAGGCTAGGATTGATTTTATATTCTTCACGTCGAGTCCGAAGTCGAGTTCCCTGCCGAAGATCGAGAGGTAATTCCTCCTCAATGAGAAATCGTCAAAATACACCGCCCCTTCGCTCTTGTACGCCGCTTCGATGATTGTCCTCTCGTGAGAGAAGCGTCTATTCTCCAAATCCCTCCTCCTCTCCGTCCCCTTGGCGCGGCGCAAGACGCTTTCATTGCCCGCTTCCCTAAGGACAACCGCTATAAAATCCGCGCCGGCCATTTCGGCAAGCGCTGAGGCGGCGCAGTCGAGCGCGGCTTCGGCGTCAGACGCTGAGTTGACGCCCTCTATAAAATCGAGCAGTCTGGATTCTCGCCTGCGATGCGCCTCCAACCCCCGCCGGAGCTGGCTCTCTGATACCACTGCGGCGATGCCGGCGGCGGCAAGCGAGGAAATTGATTTCTCCCTCTCGCCGAAAGCGCCGCTCTGGAGGCTATCGAGTATCAGCATCCCAACAAGCTCATCTCCGCCTACGACGGGCGTTACCAGAAGCGATTTTACCGGTGCCGGCTTTAGGTAATATGGCAGGTTCTCTCTTGGATTGTTAATATCGTCAACGGATACCGGCGTTTTAACCTTTGCCGCCCAGCCTATGTATCCGTCTCTGAAGCGCAGGCTCTGCCCCCTGTCAATAAGGCTCTCGGCGTTTGAGATGCACTCCCCGATTTCAAATGAGCCTACATCCTTTTTCATATACAGCACGGCGCTGTGAGGGGACAAAATCTCGCATAACGCCTCTAGGGAATACCTCGCTGGGGTTTTGGCGCTATCCTCTGAGGGGGGCAGAGTTTCCTTGGGAATCTGATACGGGGAGGGGCGATGGGGGTGATTCCCCCTGCCCGTCGGCGACGCCCTGCGGTGGGAAAACAGCCCCGAAACGGACGGCAGGAGGTTTTTTAGGGAACTTAGAGGCAACTTATTCAGTAAATCTGTATATTTTTTCACCCTGTTTTATCATCCCCAGCTCTTCTCGCGCCATTTTTTCAATATACGGCTTGTCGGTGGTTACGGCTTTGATTCTGCGGCGAAGCTCGTCGTTGTCGCCTTCAATGCGCTCGATTTTTGCCTTTATCCGCTCGTTTTCCTCTCGGAGAACGTCGAGATGCGCAATCTCTCTTGAGAACACATAGACCGTGAACAGTATCACAGGGAGCAGGAGTGAGATTCTGAGGATTGATTTTTTCATCTTTAGAACACCAGCATCCCGCCTGTGAGAAACGGATTCGAGCGCTTCTCGATGTCAATTGTCGTCAACGGCCCATGTCCCGGATACACTGTGTAGGAGGCGGGAAGGGGCATGAGTTTCGTCTTTATCGAGCGCACAAGCTCCCGCATCGAGGTTCCGCCGGTCAAATCCACCCTTCCAACGCTTCCGGCGAAGAGCGTATCGCCGGAGAAAACGTGGTTGTCAATTATGAGGCAGACGCTCCCCCATGTGTGTCCGGGGGTATGCACTATCTTCGCCCTGTATTTTCCTATCTCGATTTCATCGCCTTCTTCCATGAACTTATCAATTTTGGGGATTTTCACCCCGCCGAATTCAGGAAAACGCCTTACTGCGTTGGGCATATCTAGGAGAACCGGCTCTTCTTTAGGATGGAGGTAGAACTCCGCGCCGAGGGCTATCTTCGCCTCTTCGACCCCTGCGGCATGGTCAATGTGGGCGTGGGTGTTGACAATTTTATCAATTCTAAGCCCTAAGCTGGAGACCTCGTCCAGTACCTCGTCAACTTGGCTTCCGGGGTCAACGACTATTCCCACCTTCGACTCTTCGTCGGCGATAATATAGCAGTTGGTCAAAAATGAGCCGCCGGGGATGCACTTTATAATCATCGTTTAGTCCCTCGTTATCCTGATAATTCTAAATTCGCCAAAATCGCCTCGCGCCCTGCCGCGCCCCGCGACATAAATACCCCTGCCTCTTCCGACGCCCCGGCATTTGTCAGATTACCAAAGCGGGGATTTACTGTCAATAAAATCTCGCGATGCCTGACGAGCGCAATCCACAGCCCTGACTCCCCCCCTGCCTCCGATGGTAGAGAGGGTCAGTGATGCGGGCAGTTCAGCAGGGTGGCATCATCCATAAAAATTGCCGCACCCCCCGCCCTTCAGCCCGCCGATATGACCTCTATCGCCCGCTCCCGAACCTCAATCCTCCTCCAGCCGCCACTGAGCATGAAAGGCTCTCCATCGAGGTGCGCCGGGGCGGCTTCGCCGAGCTTGATTTCCATCCACTTTGCGCGCTCTATTGTTACTTCTCTAAGCCCGATATGACGTCCCTGAAGGGCTTTGGGTATCTGCGTGAGACGCCGCATAGTTGTCATATCTTCGATAACGTGAAAATCGAGCAGACCGTCGTCCACCTTGGCGTCGGGGGCGAGCTTGAAATCCCCCCCTTGCGAGGGCCCGTTGGATGCGCCCGCCAGCAGGGCTTTGCATCGAAACTCCCGAGCCTCAGTTCTAGCCTCCATTTCAAATCCCCGGAACACGAACGCCTCTTGGATTGCTCCCCAGATGTAGCCGATTTTCCCGCGGAGGCGTTTTATGCGCCTGTACCGGTGGGCTACAGCGCCGTCGAGTCCGATGCCGAGTCCGTTGATGAAATACCTACCTTCGAGAAATCCGAGGTCAACCCGTCGCCTCTTTCCCTCGATGAGGGTTTTAACGGCTCGCTCTAATTCGAGCGGGATAGCCGCCGCTTTTGGGAAGTCGTTGCCGCCGCCTGCGGGTATCATGCCGAACGCCGAACCTTCGCCGACGAGCCCGTTTATGACCTCGTGAGCAGTGCCGTCCCCTCCGACGGCGACGATGACGGGGAATCCCTCGCGGGCGGCGCGTCTGGCGATGCCGGTTGCCTCCCCCTGTTTGGATGTGAGGCGGATTTCAAAAGAGGCGCGCTCGGCTGCGAGCAAGGATTCAATACGAGGGGCTACGCGCCCGGCTCTGCCGCGCCCGGCTGTGGGATTTAAGATGAGTAGGTAGTCAGCTTTGGGCAATCGGCTCCTCGCGTTTGGCGATGCAGGGTAGATGCACAAATTTTAGGAGAGATGCCACTCTGCGCCGCTGCCTCAGAGATTTATCTGAAATATACGATTTATCTGCTCGTCCGAGAGCAGTATCGGCTCGACGGTTTCACTGATATTCTCTCTGAAGCGACTAAGGTGGAGTCCCCGAATTGAGCAAGTGAGGATTGAGCGTATGTGCTTGTGCATCACAACTAGAGTTTTTTCGCCGGGGTATTTGAGGGCGATTCCCTTTACGGTCTCGACTATTCTCCTCTGAGCGTCGGGTATAGGCTCACTGCCGCTGGGGATGGAAACGCTTGTGGGGTCGTTGAACCACTTGACGAAATTCGTATCCGTCTCGAGGAGCTCGAGCGTTTTCTGCCCGTTCCATAGCCCGTGGTCAATCTCCCGAAGACCGGTGTTTATCTCAAGAGGTATACCCAGCTTGTCTGAGTAGATTTTAGAAGTCTCATAAGCCCGCTTAAGTGGGCTGCAGACTATTCTATCCAGCCCCAGTTTCTCGACTATCGGTATGGTTGAATACGCCTCGGCAATCCCTTCGGGGCAGAGGGGCAAATCAGTCGTGCCGATGAGTCTGCCTTCGAGATTCCAAATTACCTTGCAGTGCCGTCCCAGATAAATCTTCGCTAAATTTGCCGTGTCGGTCATTCGCTCCATTTCCAATGGTTAATTAATCTCGATTCCGTCGCCGTTTGCTGCGCTCTTTTTAAGGGGCTGTAGGAACTTGCCGCCAAGAATGATTTGATTCTTCTCCGCCCCTTCCTGAAGCCTCTCGACGAGATACCCCCTGTCTCCCCCCATGATATTTACCCCGTGGTCTGACTCCACAAGGCACAGCAGATTCATCGCGCCCTCGCCGTTTCTATTGGCGATTTCATATACCCCTGAGTAATTGAGAAGGGCGGCTTCGATGGTGCCGCAGGGCATCGAGGGATTCCCCGCTCCGGCGACGTATTCGCTTCGCTGAAACCACTTGGGGTCGGGGTATCCGTGGAAATGAACTATGGACATTCCGTCTTTAATCACCTCCGGCGTGTATAGAGCCGCCGATAGGGCTTGGGCGAGGATAACATAAGTATCGAAAGAAGGCCTGATGTCGCGCCTTTGCAGATCCATACCGCGCGGGGTCTGAAGGTATAGCTTGCCTTTTACGAGTCCTATTCTCACCACATCTTTTTCGGGGTCGAGGCTGGTCTTATCGCACCCTGAGCGCGAGGTTACCATCCAAATATCCGGCAGCTGCTGATACATCCGACTCCCCCGCACGGAGGTTGCCACATACCACCTGCCGCCCTCGTCCTCTCTGACAGAGTCGGGATTTATGTTTTTTATCTCCTGGAGCGCGTCCCATCGCTCGCGGCTTATCTCTCTTAAGCCCTTATATGAGGGGCTCTCGACAACGGCTATGAATCCGTAGGAGACTCCGGTTCTGCCTTCGAGTATTTTCTCGACGACGTCTCTGTGGGAGAGGCGCTTTATTTTTTCGCTGAATTTCGAGCCTGAGGGGAATAAATCCGTGCTTCGGAGCTGCCTCCCTAGGTTTGCAAGCTCTAGGGCGTAGGGGAAATCCGAGGGATCGAACTCTCCTTTTTCAAAGCGGTTCAGCACCGGGGGCTTTATCGGGGCGTAAATCTTCGGGATAAGCGAGTTGAGGATGAATCTATCCAGCTCTTCGTTGAAGAATACGGAATCCGAGAGGTTCATATTGATAATAGAGAATCTGTCCTCAGAGACGCCGATGACAATTTCGGACATCGTCCTGATGAGGTCCTTAAGCCCTATGGCGATTTTTTGGTCGTAAGGAGTGGACTCATCTAAAAATTCCTTGTGGAGCGAGGTTATAGTGATGACTTGGGTGTTATAGGGGTCTTGGACGAATTTCGCCGTAAAATTATCCGCCCATCCGCTGGAACGTAGAATCTCCATTACGGACATATCGGGCGAGCGCAGCAGATAGGTGTATATCCTCTCGGCTAGGCGGCTCATGATTTTTCTGAACAGCGAGTACGGCCTGTCAACGTCTATTACGGCGTCAATACTGCTTTTGACCTTTCTCATGCGCAGAATCTTTGCTATCAGTCCGTCGGAATCCAGTTCTGCCGCCTGGTTCCAGTCCACAACCTCGACCCCTAACGCCTTTAATTTCTCCTCAAGCCGTCTGTAGAACCTGAGAATTGTTTTATTCTCGTATTTATTCGACAGGGGTCTAAATGTAACTTTGACCTTTTTCGCCATCTCGCCAGGGTTTTTGGGATTGACAATTCCCCTTTGGGGTGGAATTCCGGTCAGAGCGATAATGGTCGCCAAATCGAGGTCTGCAATTTCGCCTCTCTTCTCGCCCCTATCCCGCTCCGTGAACACAGCCCCATCCGAGGGCGCAAAACTGTTTCTCTGCACGTTTTCTCCTTTTATCATCCCAACACGCCTATAGAGAGCTTAAAGATAGACGATTTCGCCTCTATATTCAATACTCCCGCCATCCGCTCCCGCTTAGATATAAGCCGGCATCAGACAGCCGCCCGCTCGCCTTCCTCGTACTCGGCTAAAGCCCTCTCCATAGCCTCTCTTACGGCCCTTATCAGCTCTTCCCGCCCCTCCTTGCCCGAGGAGAAATCTCTAACATCAACGGGGGGCAGTACCCTCACTTTCATCACGCCGGATTTTATTCGGAGAGACCCCTTAGGCATAATGTGCCTTCCGCCCAGAATCATCAGCGGCACAATGGGCACTTTGGCCAGGGAGGCGATGAGAAATCCCCCTTTTTTAAATGGGAGGAGCTTGCCATCCGGGCTTCTCGTGCCTTCGGGGGCGATGAGGACGGAGGGCCCTCTTTTTATCGCCTCGGCCATTTTTCTGACCTCCTGCGTATCCCTGCCGGAGCCGTCGCGCTCGACGAAATGACTCCCGATGGCTCGCGTTACCCATCCCACGAAGGGAACGCCTCTGAGTTCTTTTTTTAGTACCGGTCTCCAGTGAATCGGAAGCGCGCCGGTGAATGCGTATATGTCTGCAGAGCTCTGGTGGTTATACATTATGACGCAAGGCTCTTTCGGGAGATTCTCTGCCCCTTCGAGTTCAATCCTCACGCCGCAGAGCCGCAAAATGTAATAACCCCAAGGCTTTATGGCGTATGCGAACATCATGTCCTTCAGGGATAGGGCAGAGAAAATCAGCGCAAGGGTGCCGCAAATCACGGTAACTATGCCGACAACTGCTATGCTATAGAAGGTTTTAAGCATTTCTCGCGCGGATTCCGAGGTTGAGCCACTCATTAGAGGTTTCTATCAACCGGGTTTAAATGACTGGCGGTCCCTACGGGATTCGAACCCGTGTTACTGCCTTGAGAGGGCGGCGTCCTAGACCAGACTAGACGAAGGGACCATCGGCACAGAAGGGCAGTTTAGCACATTGACGCGTTAAATCAATATCCCGCTTGGGAGTTTTAATCCATGAGCCGCAAATCGGGGCTTGACCGGGGAGTCGTCCCCTCAAACTGAGCCAATTTACCGCCTCATGGTATAATTCTCCAAAGCGGCGGCTGTAGCCCTGCCCATAGCTATCGAGAGTTGCATCATGGCTTTCGGAAAAAAAAACGGACAATCAAAACCCTCGAACGACGACGAAGCGCTTTTTGATGAGCCGTCTGCGCGCAAGGTCTTTGACTTCGACCTGGTAGAGTCGCCGGACGACGGGGTTTTCGCAGACGACTACGGCTCTCCGCCCTCTTTTTATCCGCCTTCTGGCAGTGAAGAGGTCATAGCCTACGACATCGCCCCTGCCGGGCTTAGGCTGATAGCCTTTGTTTTGGACGTTTTTTTAATTCTCGCCCTTGCCGCCGGAACGGTCGTTGCCGCGTTTAAAGCCATCGGCGTTGAGATTGGCTTCGCCGAGGCGCGCACAGCCGTATCCGGGGGCTTCCTCAGGGCGTACTTGGTTTTTATTATCTTCTCCGCGGGCTATTTCATACTCCTTCACGCGGTTGGCGGAAGGACTATCGGCAAAATGTTTATGGGGATTCGCGTCATTGCTTGCGACGGGGGGCTTCCGAGGCTCAGAGGCTCTTTCGCGCGGTTCGCCGGATATTTCGTCTCAGCCGCGTTTTTACTGCTCGGCTTCCTGTGGGCGTTGTTCGATTCAAAGGGGCAGGCATGGCACGATAAAATCGCCGGAACCTATGTGGTGAAGGATTGACTCTAATACTTTCATGAATCCGATAATTGACGAGCTGAACAGAAAAATAACCGCTAGAGCCGACGCCGTAGAGCGGTGGATATGGGAGCATCGAAGCAAAATCGCCCTCCCCCTGTACACGTCCGTTGACCTTAGGGCGTCCCGCTATAAAATCGCGCCGGTTGACACGAACATCTTCCCCGCCGGATTCAATAATCTGTCTCCAGCCTCGAGGGAGCGGGCGGCGTCCCTTTTCCAAGCCTCGCTCATACGCAAACACCCTAACTCCCGAAGCATTCTCATTGTCCCGGAGCTTCACACGAGAAATCCCCATTACTGGGAAAACGTCTCGGCTATAAAATCCATACTTCAAGCCGGAGGCTTCCGCGCCGAATTGGGACTCGTCGGAGACGATATTGCCGCCGAAGAGGCGGTGTTCGCCACGGCATCGGGGGGAGAGATCCGGGCGTCGAAGGTCAGGCGCATCGGCTATAAGATTTTTACGGAGGGCTTTGTTCCCGACATCGTCCTTATCAACAACGATTTCTCCGTGAACTGCCCCGCTATACTCAGGGACATCTCCCAGCCCGTAGAGCCTCCCGTTGAAATCGGCTGGCATACGCGGAGAAAAAACGTCCATTTCAATTTCTATAACGCCCTTGCCGCAGAAATCGCCCAAATCCTCGGCATTGACCCGTGGACAATTGCCATTGACACAGAACTCCAGCAGAACGTGGACTTCGATTCCCAGGACAGAGAACTGCTCGCCGCCTCAGTGGATTCGATGATTCAGAGATTAGCTCTGGAACATCTCGAAAGGGGAATCCCAGATGCCCCCTTTGTTTTCGTCAAGAGCAACCGCGGCACTTACGGAATGGCGGTAATGAACGCCCAAAACGGGCATGAAGTCCGCTCGCTCAACGCCGACGGGAGAAAGCGCATGAGGGTCAGCAAGGGGGGGAGACCAGTGCGAGACGTAGTGATTCAGGAGGGGATACCGACTTCTCTGAGGTTTGATGGCGGTACAACTGCAGAGCCTGTGCTTTATCTGATAGAGGCGAGCGTCGCCGGGGGGTTTTTAAGGATGAACCGGGGGAGAACTGAGTTTGAGAACCTGAACACCAGGGGTATGGAGTTTGCGCCAATCCCTTTGGGCGCGCGCGCCGGCCTGCCGCCCGCTTATGAGCTTGTCGCCCGCGTGGCGAGCCTTGCGGCGGGCTACGAGATAGAAAAAGCCCTTAGAGAGGGAGGATGCGCGAAGGACGCGGCACAGGCGCGTGTGGGCTGAGAGGGCGGCTCTCGACCTGCGCAAAATATCGGCGGAGGCTAGAATCAGGAAAATAAAAATTATAGTCCCCGTGCTGAGCCGCGATGCGAACGTTAGCCGGGGGCGACGTCTCGAATATATCACTATCGGCTGGAACTCTGTGGAGGCGATAGTCGCCCTCGGCGCAGGGGTTGTTTCCGGGAGCAGCGCTCTAATTGGGTTCGGCGTTGATTCGGTCATCGAGAGTCTGTCGGGAGCGGTTTTATTGTGGCGGCTTTTGGGGAGCGAGCGCCGCGAAGAGCTGGCTCTGAGGCTCGTCGGGCTAAGTTTTCTTGCGCTTGCCATTTATGTAGCTTTCGATGCAGGAAAATCCCTGTTTCTGCGCGAACCTCCAGATGCGAGCTACGTCGGAGTCGGGCTTGCGGTTTTGTCGTTAATTGTTATGCCGATTCTGGCGAGGGCAAAACAGCGCGTCGCTGATGAAATAAATAGCCGAGCTTTGGCGGCGGATTCCCGCCAGACCGAGATTTGCGCTTACCTTTCGGCTATTTTACTAATGGGACTGGGCTTAAACTCTCTATTCGGGTGGTGGTGGGCAGACCCCATCGCCGCACTGGCGATGACGCCCATAATTTTCATAGAAGGAATTCGAGCCTTGCGCGGTGAGGCTTGTTGCGGCGGAGAGCGCCGAGGTTGACCCCCAACTCCCGCGCCATGATGCGAATAAAAAACCTGCGCGTAAATTTGACAAAAGCCACTTATTTAACTATCCTAAGGCATTCTAAGCGATACAATTTGGGCCCATAGCTCAGCAGGTTAGAGCGGCGGACTCATAATCCGTTGGTCCCTGGTTCGAATCCGGGTGGGCCCATATTTTCATCGGGTCTTTAGATGACAAAAGACAGCGAATACGACTCTTTCCCACAATTTAACTTTCTCTCCAGCAGTCAAAAAACCCCGCAATTAATCAGTCCAAAAATTAAATACAATTCAAAGAGGTGGAAATGAGAGAACAATTTACGGCTCTCGAATCGCTCCAGTGTCTCGATTTGAAGTTGAGAGATTTACAGGAGAATATCGAGAAATATCCAAGGGAAATAGCTCGCTTTAACGAGTACCTCTCTAGGCTCAAAGAGTCCATCGCCAAATCCAAAGGCGAACTCGCCGCATCCATGCTCCAAAAATCCCAAGCCGAACTGAAACTCGCGTCGAGCCAAGAGGGGATTAAAAAATCCGAGCAGAAGCTCTTTGAAATCAAAACCTACAGAGAGTATGAAGCCCTTCAGAAGGAAATCGTCGAGATTAAAAAATCCAATTCCCAGCTTGAAGATGTTATCCTCGAGCAATTGGAGAGGGCCGAATCCCTAGAGAGGGGCATTAAATCCGAGGAAGCGACTCTTGCCGAAAAGGAACTGGAATACGGAGCGATAATTGCCGAATACCAGAAGCACAGCGATGTTCTGAAACGGGATTACGAGTTAAACCGTCAGGAGAAGGTAAAACTCGCATCAAATATAAGAAGCGACGTGCTTTCCATTTATGAGAGAATAAGAAAGAAAAACGGCGTTGCCCTCGTGCGCGCCACTCGGAATCAAATCTGCACGGGGTGTAATATGAATATCCCATCGCAACTATTCAACGAGATTCTCAAGCTCACGGCGATGATTCAGTGCCCGAGCTGTCATAGAATTCTGTACTGTGAAGAAACTGAAAATGGCCAGCAGCTCTCAGCTTAGGTTATCCCTCGGCATCCCCGGCGCTGCCCCGGCAAAGTCCGCCCTCGTTTGGACAGACGGCGCTTGCAGGGGAAATCCGGGGGCGTCCGGCGCAGGAGCGCTAATTAAGGACTCCGAAGGCGAAGCGAGCGAGATAAAAAAATACCTCGGCACGGTTACGAATAATCAAGCCGAGTACGAGGCGTTCATCGCCGCCCTCGAAGCCGCCCGCAGGCTCGAAATATCCCAAATTAAAATCCACACCGATTCCCTCCTCCTCGCCAATCAAGTTAACGGCGCGTGGCGGGTGAAGGACGAGAAGATTAAACCCCTCCATGCCAAAGCCCTGAGCCTTATCGCCCAATTTGAGGGCGTTCGGGTCGTCCACATTCCAAGAGAAGAAAACCGCGCCGCCGATAGGCTTGCAAACCAGGCCATTGACGAATATGTTTATTCCCTAAGAGGCGAGTGAGACGAGCAGTCGCTGGCTCGAAGTAAAGAGCTGGAGGAAAGTCCGAACTCCGCAGGGCAGGGTGCCGGGTAACCCCCGGGTGCCGCGAGGCAACGGAAAGTGCCACAGAAAACAAACCGCCCGCTTTTCTCTGCAAAGGGAGCGGCGGGTAAGGGTGAAAAGGCAGTGTAAGAGACTACCGCAAGGGGCGGCAACGCCCTTTGGCAAGGAAAACCCCGCCCGGAGAAAGACCAAATAGGGAAGTATGGATGCGCCCGTCCGAGGCTTCCGGGTAGGTCGTAAGAGGCGATGCGGCAACGCTCGCCCAAGATGAATGACTGCGCAAGACAGAATTCGGCTTACGGGCTCGCTCGCCTCTTTTAAATTCAATATGCGCCGTGCAAATTCTCGATGTTGGATGGATAAGTTAGGCAATTAGCCCATTGAAATTAGATTCGCGCCTAAGGCTCTCGCGGGGCTTTAGATGCCGTCGTTATCCTCAGAACCTACCATTTATGATCCTTTATTGCATTGCGCGGGATATTCTTTTAACCGCGTTAGCAGGCTTTTTAATATCGTGTTCCCATACACGGATAACTTTCCATCCGGTTCGACGTAAAGCAGATCGAATTCTTCGATCGCGCTGTATGTTTCTATCTATCTTTGATTGCCAATAAGATGTGTTACTACTCGGCCTCCGCAAGTGTTTTGGGCAACCATGCCAGAAGCAACTATCTATGAAGACGGCGACTTTGGCGCTACGAAATGCCAGGTCAGGTTTTCCAGGTAGATCGTCTGCATAACGCACAAATCCTTCTATTTTCACTGCCTTCAGAGTGGCAATAAATTGTTCTTCGAGCCGAGTATTCTTGCTCTGTACCTTTGCCATTATACGAGAGCGGGTTTCTTTATCTACAGTATCCATACCAGCCTATGATTGGCTCATCATTTCTTAGAGCTTAATGCTATTTCTGTATCGGTGAGCCAACGTTTATCTGCTGGTTTAAACAGATACCCACGCTCTTTTAGAAACTGTGGTATCGCGTCGTTTTGAGCTTGTGGGAATTCAGCGTTAAAGCCATCAACCAATTGATGTAATAATGCCCCTGCCAGATGATTCGCGAACTTGCCACGTAAACATCGCTCATACCTTCAATCAAATCCGCTTCCTTGACTATTCCTCGAACTCGTTTGCCCCAGCTTATTTGTTTGGTAAAGCTTTCGATTGCTTGAGCGTCTGCATCGCGGCACACAATAACAATGGGGTCGCTTTCCACTTGATCTACGATTCCATTGGCGAGCCTGTTATTAAGAGTGAGATGTTTTACTTGGATTACGGGGCCAAAGTTTGCCCACATATCTAATCCCTCGATCAGCAGCGTTGGTAACGCCAACACGATAAATATGGGCTATCTCTTCTCTTTCAAGCCGTCCTTTATCTAATCCTAGAAGTACCCGCGCTAAGTCGGCAAATTCTTTTAGCAGTTCCTTGCTCTTGGCCGGTACGCTCACTTTGATTGTTGTGCTTAGACCCGCGACAACAGTTTCGAAAAGGCTATGGGAAACAATTTCATAGGCTTTATCAATGCTGCGGCGAATGCCTGCGTCGGTGACGAACAGATCAAACAATGCCGCTAATTGAAAAGTCTTTGGTGTCGCTGTTTCTAAAGCCGAAAGTATTCTCGCTACGGTTCCTTGACGCTCGCTGTAGCGCATATAAATGTATCGTTCGACTGCCCCCTTGGTTCTTTTGTTTTCCGTATCCAGCGCGCAAAGTATTTCCGGCGGCATAGCGGTCGGATTCCAAACGTCGTGTTGATATCTCGCAGAGGAGGTGGAGACTTTACCGGTCAGTCTCCTTGTGATTTCATTACGCCAACGGAATGATGGATTTTGAAAACTGCTCTGCTTCGATACATCTATATCTTTTTCGAGACGTGAGCGGCGTAGCGCTTCTGCAATTTGAATTGGCGTATAAAGATCGACTCGACCTATGTTAATTATCATGTCAAGACGGGCTTTGGCTTCTTCGATAGTAATAGGCGTCTTTTTAGATAACATCAACTTTGTACCCTTTTTTTTGCTCTGTGGACTTATAGTCAAATTCAAACACTCCCTGAATGAGTTTGTGCGTTTGGGTTGCTTGTTTGGTTTCGTGTTCTAGCGCGATTAGCAAACACCGCAGGACGGCGGCAACACAAGGGACGGCGACGCTATTGCCCGCTTGCTTGCGAGTCGCTGAGTAACCGCGCACGATTTTATAACTGTCGGGAAATCCTTGTAGGCGCGACATCTCGCGTTCGGTAAGTCTTCGCTCGCCATTGACGAGAAGGTAATTATATGAAGCCCCAGCTCGCAGAGCGCAAGAGTAGGGGTATGCGCTGATGTTTCCGCCTTTATTCTCATGCCAGATAGTTGGCTCATTGTAATGCTTTTTCCCCTCTCTCTTTTTCAGGCGGTTCTGTCGAATCTGTTCCGAAGCGTAATAAAACTCGGGCACATCTGTTTCTAAGATATCTGATAGCGATTTCATTGGAACTATTCCACGAGGCCAGAAGAACTGATGAGGTTCACGGAATCCAGCGATGAAAATGCGCTCCCGCTTTTGCGGCAATCCAAAATGTAAAGCGTTGAGAACTCGATACTGCGCTTGGTATCCCAAATTATCAAGGGTTTCCATTATACGCGCCAATGTTCGTCCTTGATCATGAGTTTGCAATTGCTTCACGTTTTCAAGGAGAAAAGCCGTTGGTTGTTTTTCCTTTAGAATGCGAGCGATGTCAAAGAAGAGCGTGCCACGAGCGTCCTCAAATCCTTTCCGGTCGCCACAAATACTAAATGCTTGGCAAGGAAATCCAGCAAATAAAATATCGTGATCTGGAATGTCCTGCTCCTTTACTTTTGTTATGTCGCCGACGGGTTTTATGCCGAAATTGGCTTCGTATGCAATTTGGCAATCTTGATCAACGTCACTTGCAAAAACACATTCGGCTTTGATATTCCGCTCTTTACAAATAAGATCCGCAGCCATATGAAATCCGCCAATACCGCAGAATAGATCGATGTATTTTATTTTCCGGCTATCGTTATTTTCAGTCTTCAAACGCATTACCTCGTCGTTCAAAGTTGTTTTCTATACCTTTTTTCTCTTCTTAGAATTACACTTTGAACTAAAATATTTCCCAAATCAACTGGTAAGGGGAAATGATGGAACAACGTCCCAAGAAGCTCCTTGGATGCCCTCTTAGTTACTAGGAATTCTCAGTCATCCGCTCAGTCCAAGACCGCGCTCACAAACACCATATCAGCGACACTGACAGAACAAGACCTGTGAATCTCAAGCATCTCACACTTGATGCGGGCGCTCAACGGCAATGCGGCATCTGCGGCTTGGATATTAGCCGGAATAAATATCTACATAGCGCAATCTTCGGGTATGATTTTGCGCAGTGTAGAGGCATCAGCGCAATGACTAATTTTGAAACTCATGATCCGAGCCGTAAGCTCTCGGCAACGCTGGCGAGGGTGGCCGATTCCCTGCCGCCTGAATCCGTCATGCTACGCGACCTGCTTGAGCTTGTCGGCGAGCAGGGATTGCTTCTGCTCTGCATATTTCTGTGTCTGCCCTTTCTGCTTCCGGTTTCTATTCCCGGTGTAAGCACCGTGTTTGGTCTGGCGATTATTTTCATCGGCACGGGCGTGGCTTTTAATCGGCTACCGTGGTTTCCAAAGCGCGTTCTCGACCGCCCCCTGTCCACCAATCAGCTAAGAGACGTCCTCAAGCGCGGCGCCGGCATCGTTAGGCGTTTCGAGCGTCTGGTTCGTCCACGATGCCTCGTATTGTCCGGCGGCGCGGGGATTAATTTCTTCAACGGCGCGGCTCTGGTCTTGGGCGGCGTCCTGCTGACATTTCCTCTTGGGCTAATTCCGTTCTCGAACACCCTGCCGGCGGCGGCGGTTCTATTCCTAGCTCTTGGAATGCTGGAGCGCGACGGGCTATTTATTGTCGCCGGGTATTTGATGAATATCGTAACTATCGTCTATTTTGCCGCGCTCGCCGCTGGGGCGCTGTTTGCCGGCGAGAGCATCCGCACTTTGATAAGCCAATAGCCGCATAGCTGACACTCCAATCCTCTTATCGGCGATGATTTATAGGGCGCGGGTGGGTTGCTGAAATCTCACGCGGACGAACTCGCGCTTGCCAATTTTCATCTTGAGCGGCTCGGCTGATGAAATCTCGCGCTTGGGGTCGGCAACTTTCACTCCGTTCACGGTTACGCCCCCTTGCTCGATGAGGCGTTTTGCTTCCCCTCGGCTTTTTACGCGCTCGGACGCCGAAATTACCAAATCAACTATGTTTATATCCCCCGATGCATCAACGACGACCTCTACTGCGTCTTCTGGGAACTCGCGCTGGGAGAACTTAAGCTCGAAATCCCTTTTGGCCTCTAGGGCGGCGTCCTGTCCGTAAAACCACGCCGCAAGCTCTCCGGCTAAGGCTTTTTTCGCGTCCATCGGGTGCGCCGACGCCCTCATCGCCGCAATCTCATCCTGCGGGCGCGAGCTTAGGATGTCGTAGTATCTCCACATTATCGCATCGGGAATGGACATCACTTTGCCGAATATATCTTCGGGCGCGTCATCAATGGCAATGTAGTTTCCCAGAGATTTGGACATTTTCCGCACCCCGTCCAGTCCTTCGAGAATGGGCAGGAATATTGCCACCTGAGGGGTTTGTCCGAAGTGGCGCTGAACGTCCCGCCCTAGGAGGATATTGAATTTCTGGTCCGTGCCGCCGAGTTCTACATCCGCGCGAATCATGGCTGAGTCGTAAGCCTGAATTAGGGGGTAGAGAAATTCCTTTATCGTTATAGGCACGCCGGAGGTGAAGCGTTTGTGAAAATCATCCCGCTCAAGCATTCGGGCGACGTTTTCAAGCGAGGCGAGCCTGAGCAGTTCCTCCGCGCTGAGTTTCTTGAGCCACTCGGAGTTAAAAGCGACCTCTGTTCTGTCTCTCCTTAGGATTTTAAACACCTGCCTCTCGTAAGTGGCGGCGTTTCTGGCAACGTCCTCAGCCGAGAGCGTGGGCCTAGTTTCGACTCTCCCCGTGGGGTCTCCTATCATCGCAGTGAAATCCCCTATGAGAAAGACGACGGTGTGTCCCAAGTCCTGGAATTCTCTGAGTTTTTTGAGCAAGATGCAGTGTCCAAGGTGGAGGTCGGGAGCAGTGGGGTCGAATCCCGCTTTAATTCTAAGGGGCCTGCCAGCGCCTGCGGACTCGGCGAATTTGGCGGACAACTCCTCCTCCGAGATTACTTCATCCGCTCCTCGCAGAATTGTTTCAAGCTGGCTCTTGGGGCTTGGGAATTTCATCGTCGCTTCGGGGCGCCTCTCCCTGGGTTCTATTGGCTCTAAATAATAGATTATTAGAGGTCTAAGTCAACGCAAGGGGGCTAAGCGCTTATGAAAGAATGGTCGGGGTGAGAGGATTTGAACCTCCGACCTTACGGTCCCGAACCGTACGCTCTGCCAACTGAGCTACACCCCGAAAATTAACCGGACGGCGACTACCGGCTATATAAATTACAACAGTTTTTTCATCTTGCAAGAATGCGGCGCGCAATCCCCTGAAATGTTATTGCAAAACCGCTTTGCGTGTGCAACAATGAGAGGATGAAATCCAGCGTGCGCGAGAGGTAATATCAATGAAAACCCCGAAAGAACTCCTCCCCGAAGAGGTCTATAGATTCGCCGATTTAAGCTCTCTGGGATTTAAAACCACCGAGCAACTCTCCCAATGTCAGGGGTTTATAGGGCAGGAGCGGGCCGTTAAAGCCATACACTTCGGTCTGGGCATCAGGCATCGGGGGTATAATCTCTATCTCGCAGGGCCCGCCGGCGTGGGCAAATCGAGCGTAATTCGGGCGATATTGTCCGACTTAGCGGCGACGAAGCCCACCCCCTGGGACTGGTGCTACGTTCATAATTTCCATAATCCCAGCGAGCCTAAGACGCTCAGTTTTCCCACGGGAACGGCAAAGAACTTCCGCAAGGACATGGAGGACCTCCTTGAGATGCTCAAAATCAACATCCCCAAATCCTTCGAGAGCAAACAATACGAGGAGACCAAGCAGAAAATCCTAAACGATAGCCAGAGACTCAAGACCTCGCTGTTCGACGAGGTGCAGAGAAAAGCCGCCCAATCCGACGTTCAAACCCAGTTCTCCCCGACTGGAATCGTTACCATCCCGCTTATGCGCGGCAAGCCCATAACCCAGGAGGAGTTTAACAATTTAGACGAGGCGAGCCGCGAGGATTTGCGCCGCCGCAAAGAAACGGTTGACGAAGAGGTCGCCGAGCTGTTTAAAAGGGCGAGGAAACAGGAAAAAGATGACCTTGAGCGTATTAAAGAACTCGAGAAAAAGGTCGCCCTTTTCGCCGTCCGAGACATCCTCGATAGCGTACGGGATAAGTACAAATCCTACCCCGAAGTGATAGATTATATGAATATGATGCAGCGCCACATCCTCGAGAACATAGATGTATTTCTCCCCGACAAGCCCGAAGCCAATATCCCCGTACCCTTCAGAACGCCTCAGCAAAAACCCACTTTCTCTGAGTATCAGGTAAACGTCCTCATTGATAACTCCGCCACCAGCGGCGCGCCCGTAATATTCGAGAGTAATCCCACGTATATAAATCTCGTCGGCTCAATCGAGCGCGAGGTTCGCTTCGGCATTCTCGTTACGGATTTCACCATGATTCACCCGGGCTCAATAGCCAAGGCAAACGGCGGGTATTTGGTGCTGGAGGCGGCTGATGTACTGAGATACCCGATGGTCTGGGACACGCTGAAAAAAACCCTTGCCAACGGGGAACTCAGAATCGAAGACGTATACCAGCAGTACGGATTCGTCAACACGGCGGGCGTAAAACCTGAGCCTATTAAGGTCAATTTAAAGGTCGTCCTCACGGGAAGCTCTCATCTCTATCACCTGCTCTATGCCTACGACGAGGATTTCAGAAAGCTCTTCAAGGTGAAAGCTGATTTCGACTCCACGGTAGAGGCGACCGATGGGATGCTCTCTAAATACGCCTGTTTCATAAAATCGAGCTGCGATACGGACGGCCTTCGGCAGTTTACGAGGAGCGGCGTTGAGGCCGTGGTTGAACACTGCGCGCGCCTTGCCGGCGACAGGGATAAGTTATCCATACAGTTTGGGGCGATACTTAAAATTCTGCGCGAGGCGGATTACTGGGCTGAGGCCGACGGCGCGTCCTCCTATGTGTCCAGAGAACACGTAGAGCAGGCTATCAGAGAGAAAATAAACCGCTCCAACATGGTCGAGGAGAAAATCCAAGAGACGATGGAAAAAGGCGTCATTATGATTGACGTTGAAGGCGAGGTCGTCGGGCAGATAAACGGGCTTGCCGTCTATAATATGGGCGATTACTCCTTCGGCAAGCCGTCGCGGATAACGTGCGAGACGTTCATGGGTTCGGAGGGCGTCGCCAATATCGAGAGAAAAGCGCGTCTCAGCGGCAACATCCACGACAAGGGGGTGCTAATTTTGAGCGGCTACTTGGGGTCGAAATATGCTCAGGACAAGCCCCTTAGCCTCTCGGCGAGCCTCGGATTCGAGCAGAGCTACGATATGATTGACGGCGACAGCGCCTCCACAGCCGAGCTAGTTGCGATAATTTCAAGCCTCGCCTCAACCGCGATAAAACAGCAGTTCGCCATTACAGGCTCGGTCAACCAAAAGGGGCAGATTCAGCCCATTGGCGGGGTGAACGAGAAAATCGAGGGGTTTTTCCAGGTGTGCAAGGCAAGGGGGCTTACCGGAGCCCAGGGCGTGCTGATACCTCATCAGAACGCGCGAAACCTGATGCTTGGCAGAGAGGTTGTCGAAGCCGTGCGAGAGGGAAAATTCCATATCTATCCGATGGAGACCGTTGACGATGCCATCGAGATTTTAACGGGCAACGAAGCCGGCGAGCGCGGAGCGAAGGGGGAATTTACCAAAGCCTCGGTGCATTATCTCGTTGACAAGCGCCTTCGAGAATTCGGCGAGCAGGCTAAAAAGCACGGCAGAGCCAAATCCGCCGCCGCGAAATCAAAGGGGCGCGAAGAGGAAGAAGAGTAAGTAACCGCCATTGCCCTATGGCTCAGGCGAGAATCTATTTCCGCCCTGAGTAAGTTCGGCGGTGTTTATCCTCCGCGCTGAATTTGCGTTAATTCGCGGATAGAGCTAATTATGAAAAAATCGAAGCCTCAGATTCTGTTCGCGTGCCAGAACTGCGGAAGCCAGTCTCCTAAGTGGTTAGGCAAATGTCCCGCCTGCGGAGAGTGGAATTCCTACGTCGAGGAGAGGGCGGATGGGAGGGATAAATCCCCGGCAGTCCGAGGGGCAACCCGCAGACTCCCCCCCACTGCCATTACCAAAATCGAAACAGACGAAGAGCAGAGAATACAAACCGGTATGTCTGAACTCGACAGGGTCTTGGGCGGCGGCTTTGTCGAAGGCTCAATAGCGCTTGTGGGCGGAGACCCCGGCATCGGAAAATCCACGCTCGCCATTCAGATGCTCCACAACATCGCATCGGTGGGGATGACGGTTCTCTACGTTACGGGAGAGGAATCCCCGCGGCAGGTGAAATTGCGCGCCGAGAGACTCTCCCTCGGCTCGGACGCGCTTTTGGTATTCTCCGAGACCTCCGTCGAGAGCATTATCGAAGAGGCGGCAAAACTCGCCCCGAAGGTCGCCGTGATTGACTCGATTCAGACCGTCTATTCCGAGGAATTCCCCTCGGCGGCGGGGAGCGTTGGGCAGATACGCGAGTGCGCATCGAAGCTAATGCAGTTTGCCAAGACCTCCGGCACGGCGATTTTTCTCGTCGGACACGTTACCAAAGAGGGCGCGATAGCGGGCCCAAAGGTGCTGGAGCATCTCGTGGATACGGTTCTGTACTTCGAGGGCGGGCGGGACCATCCCTACAGGATTCTGCGCGCGATTAAAAACAGATTCGGCTCGACAAACGAAATCGGCGTATTTGAGATGCGCGACTCAGGGCTTGAAGAGGTCAAAAATCCATCCGAAATATTCCTCTCCGAGCGTCCTAAAGAGGCCTCAGGGTCGGTCGTAACTCCGAGCCTCGAGGGTACGCGCCCGATACTCGTCGAGATTCAGGCGCTCGTGTCCCCGTGCAATTTCGGGATGCCGAGGCGCACCGCCATAGGGCTTGAGGCGAGCCGCGTCGCCCTTCTCGTGGCGGTGCTTGAGAAGAGGGCTGGGCTTCACATTCTGGGTCAGGATATTTTTATGAACGTAGCCGGAGGGGTTAAAATCGAAGAGCCTGCCGTTGACCTGGCCATCAGCGCGGCGATAATCTCAAGTTTCGTAAATAAGCCGCTTGAGGCGGGGGTCGTCGTGTTTGGCGAGGTGGGGCTATCGGGCGAGATACGCGGCGTCTCTCAAGTGGAACTGAGGCTCAAGGAAGCGCAGAAGCTCGGATTTACCAAGTGCGTACTGCCGAAGATAAATTTGGAGCGGATAAAACGCTCGGACACAGACGGTCTTGCCCTCGTCGGCGCAGGCTCGATAGAAGAGGCGATAGACGCGCTGTTCTAACCCCTGCCACTTATCTCTCTGGATTCCCATTTTCGCGGGAATGTCAACTAAAATCGCTCGCAGAGTTATCATAATAGTCGCTGGCTCGACTCCCCTCAAGATAAACCGTGAATCGCCCGTATCTATGCGCGGGCTGAGTCTGCATCGTGTTCAATCTACCCGTTTGGGTGAAAAAAAAGGGGCGAGCTTCCAATTTAGGAAACGCCCGCCCCTTTCGTGTTGTTATGAGAGATTATTTTCTTGCGCTGAACTTGAGTCCCGTCTTGGCGCGATCCCAAGTTTTATCCGTGATTTCCTTAAGCTCCGCCATTTTGATTTTCTGCGTGGCGGTAACCGGGAATCCGTCCGAGTAGATTTCGATGAATCTCGGCACCATGGCGACCATCACAAGCTCCGCCATCCACTTAGAGAACTCCACCGGGTCAAAGGTTTCGCCGGTTTTGAGCGTGACGTTGAGCTTGATTTCGTCGTCGGATACGTTCGGAAGCCTGATTCCTACGGCTATTGCCTCTTGAATCGAGTCATATCTCATGGCGACATCCTGCACCGCTATTGGGTCAACGTTCTCTCCCGATACGCGGATTCTTGAGAATCTGCCGACAAAGTAGAATCGCCCGTCAATTCCCTTTGCAAAGAGGTCGTCTGAGTTAAAAAACCCGTCGTCATCAAAAGCCTCTCTCGTGCGGCGGGGGTCTTTGAAGTATTCATTTAGAGTCGTGTCCGGGATGCAGGGCTTGATGTACAGAAGCCCTTTCGCCTCGTCCGGCATGGTCGGATTCTCGTAAGGATCCCACGTGGGTCTGAGCGTCTTGGAGATGTCAGTCGGGTCTCTGAGTTCGACATAATACCCTTCCATCGGGAATCCCGACGAGCCGGGGCGATGGTCTTCGGCGTCTTTCCACAGAACCATTCCCATTTCCGTTGAGCCGTATCCGTCAATTACGCGCACGCCGAAACGCTCTTGGAACTCAGCCAAATTACGAGGGGCGGGCGAGCCTAGCATAATGCGGACTTTGTGCTTTCTGTCCCACTCGCTCGCCGGCGCAGACCACAGGTACTCGGCTACTGCTCCGAGCAGGTTGATAGAATTTGCGCCGCACTCAGCCGCCCATTTCCAGAAGCTCGAAGCCGAGAAGCGAGGGAAAAACACAGCCGTCGCCCCTGCGCCCATGGAGCTGAAAAGGCACATAACTTGGGCGTTTGCGTGTCCGAGCGACAGTACGCTCATGAGTGTATCGCCGCTTCTGATACCCTGTTGCTGGAGGTAGCTTCTCACGGTCATGACCACGCCTCCGTGGTTGCGGGCAACGCCTTTGGGCATTCCCGTTGTGCCGGAGGTGAACATACAGCGCTCCATATCAACGACGCTGACGGCAACCCCGGGGTTTTCCGTTGATGCGCCATCGAATACGCTGAAAGGAAGCGTCTTAATTCCCGCAATGTCTGAGGGAACCGCCGCCGAATCTCCGGTAACGAAGATTACCTTTAGATTCTTTAAATCCTTCCCAATGTCTTGAATCAGGGGAAGGCTGTCCGGGTCGGTAATGAGGGCTACGGTCTCGGAATAATTGATAACATAGGCAAGGCGTTCGCCCTTTTCGTCCTTGTTTATCGGCACCTGCACTCCGCCCACTTTGTGGATGGCAATGATGGAGACGACGTACTCGGAGCAGTTGAGCATATACATTCCGACCTTAGCGCCCTTTTTTACTCCGAAATCCTTCATGAGTCCGTTGGCTACTCTATTAGCCCAGTCATTTGTCTGCCTGTAGGTGTAGGACTCGACTATATGCCCGTCCTTATCGCCCACCTTGAACATGGCTTTATCGGGAAACTGCTCCGCGCCCATCTCAAGGCATCTGGTTATTGGTTTCCATTCCTTTGTATCGTCAAATGAGCCGAAGGGAAGGTGTCCCTCGCCGACGTATTTGGGGTCTCTCGGTTTAAATAACAAACGCATTTGAAATCTCCTCCTGTCTAAAATTTGCTTTAATATAAATGATTCTATTAAATTTCAAAGGCTCATTGCAATAGGGTCTAGCCAATACCGATAAATTAAGCCGAGATTAAGGCATCGGATAACCGCTGGATAGTCTCTATCGGTTAGCCCAAAACCCCATAGCTACAAACCGAAAGGAACCTCAAGCGGCTTTTATTGCGCCGAGCTTTGCCTAAGCGCGCGGTGTAAAATCCACGCAGAACTTATTGATAATATGCCCCCTTCGCGCCTATACCCCGCTTGCTACTGAAGAGAAGTGGATTCCCGCTCAGAAGACTTGCGGGAATGACACCCCATCTGTTGTGATTTTGACCCTCGTTGCCACTTGCCCCTTTTGCTCTCCGCCATTCCGCTCGTCCCTCAGTTGTCATTTCGAGCGATAGCGAGAAATCCTGATAAGATTTCCCTCTGGCTTGGCTTCTGTCATGATTAATTTGGGATAGGCCCTTTGCGCTGGTGCTTTTTGGATGGTTTATAGCGTAAATTCAGCCATTCGGGTGGGGGGCTGAATCCTGACTAGATTCTCGCCATTCTCACAAAATTGGCTAATAGCTCCCTGCCATGCGAGGTGAGAATTGACTCCGGGTGAAACTGCACGCCCTCGATGAGATATTCCCTATGCCGTACGCCCATTATCTCCCCTTCGTCCGTCCAAGCGGTAATTTCAAGCTCAGGCGGGAGAGTCTCGCGCTCGATGAGAAGCGAGTGGTAGCGCGTAGCCTCAAATGGGCTTGGCACGCCCTCGAAAACCCCCCTGCCGTCGTGGTAAATCATCGAAGTTTTGCCATGCACGAGCCTGCCCGCCCGCACGATGTTGCCTCCGAAGGCATAGCCGATGGACTGATGCCCAAGGCAGACTCCGAGAATGGGAACGCGCCCTTTTAGCTCTCTAATCACATCTACCGAGATTCCCGCTTCCTTTGGAGTGCATGGGCCCGGAGAGACGACTATCATATCGGGATTGAGCCTTCCAGCTTCGTCGAGCGTGATTTTATCGTTTCTAAAAACGAGGATTTCCTCTCCCAGCTCGCCTAAATAGTGAACGAGGTTATAGGTGAATGAGTCGTAATTGTCAATCATCAGAATCATTTTCTCGCCCTCTTACCTAAACCCACGATTTCGCCGCCTCGACGGCTTTTATCAGGGCTTTCACTTTATTCTCGGTCTCCCTCAGTTCGTTCTCCGGGACAGAGTCGGCGACAATCCCCGCGCCCGCCTGAATATAGACGTCATCCCCTTTGATGACGAACGTTCTAATGGTGATGCAGGTGTCCATATTGCCTGAGAAGCTGAAATAGCCGACAGCCCCGCCGTACGCGCCGCGCCGATTCGGTTCCATCTCTTCGATGATTTCCATCGCCCGCACTTTTGGCGCGCCTGAGAGAGTACCAGCCGGGAACGTGGCTTTAAATACGTCGAATGCGTCTTTTCCTTCTTTGAGCTTGGCGACGACGTTCGAGACAATGTGCATGACGTGGGAATACCGCTCCACTGTCATAAGCTCGTCCACTTTGACGCTCCCCACCTCGGCAACCCTACCCAAATCGTTTCTGGCAAGGTCAACGAGCATTATATGCTCGGCGCGCTCCTTCGGGTCTGCCAGAAGCTCGGCTTCGAGCGCGGTGTCCTCGGCTTTAGTTGCTCCCCTTGGCCTCGTGCCTGCGATGGGGCGATTTTCAATCCTCGCGCCCTCCACTCTGACCATCACCTCAGGAGACGAGCCGACGAGCAAATCCCCGCCTAATTTCAAATAAAACATATAGGGCGAGGGGTTCAGCGCCCTTAAAGCCCGGTATAGGTCAAAGGGGGAGGAGGAGTCGAGCTTAGTCCTCCATCTCTGCGCGATGACGGCTTGAATGATATCGCCTGCTTGGATGTATTCTTTGGTTCTGGCGACTCTGTCCATAAATTCCATAGGCTCGAAATTCGATTTAAACCTCGATGGAGGCTGGGGGGGGGGCTTTGCGGCGGCCGCTTTTGGGCTTTCGTAGAGCGACACGGGACGCCTGAGCTTCTCGATAATCGCCTCGATTTTGGCTGCCGCTCCCTCGTAGGCGGCTTTGGCGTTTTTTGTGTCCGGCACGTAGGCGTTTGAGATGATTTTTATCTTGTGGTTTACGTTGTCGAACACGAGAAGCGAGTCGGTTATCATGAAGACCGAATCCCAGAGGCTCATATCGTCTTTTGCTGTTTCAGGGAGTTTTTCGATGAATCTGACCATGTCGTAGCCGAAGTATCCGACTGCGCCGCCGTGAAATCTGGGCAGTTCGGGGGAGGCTACCGGGCGGTATCTCGAAAGCAAGACTCTGAGCGCGTCGAGGGGGTTGCCCTCCTGTTGTGTCGTCGCTCCGTTTTCGAGTATCTCAATCAGAGGGCCTTTAGACCTAAATATGACCGACGGCTCCGCGCCGAGAAAGCTGTATCTGCCCCATTTCTCCCCGCCCTCGACGCTCTCAAGGAGGAATGCGTAATCCCCGGCTTCAATTTTCTTCAGCGCCGATACGGGCGTGTCAAAGTCGGCGAGCATCTCCCCCCAAACGGGAACGACGTTGCCCTCGGCGAGTTTTTCTGTGAATTCGGCGAAAGATGGGGAAATCATTTCAGGACAGAAAGCATAAAAAGGCGCGGGCTTAAAGTCAAGAGACGCCGCCCTTCGCTTTCGCGCTCAAGGGGTGTAGAATTATGGCGGCGGCGAGGATTCGGCGGCAGGACGCAAACCCACAAGGAGGATTTATCCAAATATCATGGCGCAGAAAATTAACTCCCGGATTTTCAGAGAATACGACATCAGAGGCGTAGTTGACCAAGACCTCGACTCGGACGTCATTGAGACCATTGGCAGGGCGTTCGGCACATACCTGCAAAGGCGCGGCAGGCGCAAAGTCTCATTAGGGCGGGACTGCCGCCTGAGTTCTCCTCAGTTTGCCGAGGCGATGAGCAGGGGGATTCGCTCCACCGGCGTTGACGTGGTTGATATTGGCATGGTTTCAACGCCGATGCTCTATTTCTCGCTCTTTAATCTCGACGTTGAAGGCGGGGCCATGATAACGGCAAGCCACAATCCGGGCGAGTACAACGGCGTAAAACTCTGCCTCGGGCGGGACTCCCTATTCGGCGAGGAAATCCAAAAAATTAGACAAATCGCCGAGTCCGAGGATTTTGCCAAGGGCGGCGGAGTTATCAACCATCTGGACATTTTGGATGACTATCTCGATTTTTTTCGCCGGAACGTGCAAATAGCCCCCGGCATGAGGGTCGCAATTGACTGCGGAAACGCGATGGTGGGGGTTGCGGGGCCTCGAATTCTAAGAGAGTTTGGGTGCGATCTTACGGAGCTTTACACCGAACCCGACGGGACTTTCCCCAATCATCACCCAGACCCTACAGTAGAGGAAAACCTCGCGGATTTAATCCGCGCCGTGCGGGAGGGGGGTCTGCGGCTCGGAATCGGCTTTGACGGCGACGGCGACCGCGTCGGAGTCGTGGACGAGCAGGGCAATATTATCTGGGGCGATATGCTGGTTTTAATCCTTGCCCGCGATGTGCTTCGGGAGGTTCCGGGGGCGAAGATACTGGGGGATGTGAAATGCTCCGGCAGATTGTTCAGAGACATAGAAAATCACGGCGGCGCTCCCATAATGTGGAAAACCGGCCATTCGCTCATGAAAAGCAAGATGAAGTCCGAGAAAGCCGCCCTCGCCGGCGAGATGAGCGGGCATATTTTCTTCTCTCATAGGTTCTTTGGCTACGACGATGCCCTCTACGCCGCGCTTAGGCTTCTTGAAATCCTCTCTAGGAGCGGGCGTAAAATGTCTGAACTTCTCGAAGGCGTGCCTCCTGCGTTCACGACCCCTGAGATTAGGGTTGACTTTCCAGAGGAGATAAAATTTCAAGCCGTCGAGATGGTCAAAAAGGAGCTTAAGGGCAGATATGAGGTCATAGACACCGACGGCGTGAGAGTGGAGTTTCCCGATGGCTGGGGGCTGGTCAGGGCTTCGAACACGCAGCCCGCCTTGGTTCTGAGGTTTGAGGCGCAGTCGGAGGCGAGGCTTGGGGAAATCCGCTCGCTGATTGAGGGGGAGCTTGAGCGGGCGAAGAGTGCGCTCACTTGAGCGAGGGCTGCGTCCCAAATGGAATATGAGGAAGGCGGAGCGGCACTCGAACTGACGTCGGCTAAACCAGATGGCAGGAGACTACGTGTCCCCCGCCGTAGTCCTTTAGGACAGGCTCTTCCCTCTTGCATTTTTCAACGGCAACAGGACACCGGGGATGAAACCTACACCCAGTAGGGGGGTCAACTGGACTCGGAACATCCCCGGTAAGTAATGTCCTATTGCATTTTTTTTCAGGGTCTGGAACAGGCACGGCTGAAAGCAGGGCTTGCGTATATGGATGAAGCGGTTTTGTGTAAATCTCCTCGCTTCGCGCAAGCTCCACAACCTTGCCCAGATACATCACCGCAACTCTATCGCTTATGTGTCTAATAACGCGCAGGTCGTGAGAAATAAACAGATACGTCAATTTAAATTCGTCTTGGAGGAGCAGGAGCAGGTTGATTATCTGCGCCTGAACCGAGACGTCGAGGGCGGAGACCGGCTCGTCGCACACTATAAATTTCGGATGAAGCGCAAGGGCGCGGGCTATGGCGATGCGTTGGCGCTGTCCTCCGCTGAATTCATGGGGATAGCGAAAAAGCGCGTCTTCTCTGAGTCCCACAGTTGCGAGAAGCCTCTTGACCTCGTCTCTTCTGCGGTTTTGAGGGATGATATTGTGTATCGTAAGCCCTTCGGAGACTATGCCCTCGATTTTCATCCTAGGGTTGAGCGAGCCGTAGGGGTCTTGGAATACTATCTGCATCTCCCGTCTGAGGGGTTGCATCTCCCGCGAGGTCATCCCTGTAATATCTCTTCCCTCGAATTCAACTGTGCCTTCGGTTGGCTCAAGCAGTTTCAGCAGGGTCTTGCCGAGTGTGGTCTTGCCGCATCCGCTTTCGCCCACAAGCCCGAGGGTCTCGCCCTTATGCACGGACAGATCCACTCCGTCAACGGCTCTGACGTGGTCTTTTACCTTGGAAAATACCCCGGATTTTACCGGGAAGTATTTTTTGAGGCTTGTAATTTTTACGAGTTCCGGTGTCTGCATCTGATAATCTCTAACATATCTGGCTGGGATGAAACCGGCTTAACTTGGCGGCGGCAACACAGTATCAGCATAGAATATCATTTTCACAGTGTCAAGTTATATTAACATTAATTTCTTTTAATCAAATATCATCAGAAGATGCGCAAAATTCGACTCCTGAATTATATCCCGCATTCGGGCGGAATTATCCGTCAATCGGCGACTTCCACCGCCTCCACCCTGAAGCACGCCGAGCTATGCCCGGCCTCAATTTCTATAAGCGGCGGCTCGGAAACCCTGCATCTGTCAATCACCAAAGCGCATCGGTCTTGGAATCTGCACCCGGCAGGAAAGCTCCCTAGGCTCGGCACCATGCCCGGAATCGCCGAAAGCCGCGTTTTTCTCTGATGCAGGCTCGGAATGGAGTTCATAAGCCCCGCTGTGTAGGGATGCCGCGGATTGCCGAAGAGCCTCTTTGTCGGGGCGTGTTCGACGACTTTCCCCGCGTACATCACATAGACCTGTTCGGTAACCTCGGCGATGATGCCCAAATCGTGGGTGATGAGAAGCACGGACATCCCGATTTTCTGCTTGATTTCTTCTATCAACTCCAAAATTCCAGCTTGAATCGTAACGTCGAGGGCGGTGGTAGGCTCGTCTGCGATGAGAAGCTCCGGGTTGCAGGCAAGAGCCATGGCTATCATAACGCGCTGGCACATCCCCCCGCTAAGTTCATGCGGATAGCTCGCAAGTCTCTTCTCAGGCGTGGGGATTTTGACGAGCCGAAGAAGCTCGACGACTCGGTCTCTCTCCTCTCTTCTGGAGACCTTCAGATGCGTTCTAATTGCTTCTCCTATCTGCTCTCCAATAGAGAACACGGGATTCAGAGAGCTGACCGGCTCCTGAAATATCATTGAAACCCTATTTCCCCGCACCGCCCTCATATCACGCTCGGAGAGTTTCAGAAGGTCAATACCGTCGAAGATTATCTCGCCGCCGTCAATTTTTCCGGGCGGCTCAGGGATGAGGCGCATTATCGAGAGCGCGGTTATGGTTTTGCCGCATCCGCTTTCGCCGACTATGCCCACCGTGGATTTTTCGGGGACGGAAATCGAGACCCCGCCAACGGCTTCAAGCCTCCTGCCGTCGCTCCCAAAGGAAATTCTAAGGTCTCTGATTTGAATTATGTCTCTCATTGCTACTTTTGCCGCCCGCCCGCGTGTCCAAACCGCGCATTGAGCATCTAATCTACTCGCCGGATACTCAGCGAATCGTATCCCAAACTACTTTCCGGGCAGGCTCACCCACTCCCGTTCACACCGAGCCATTAGCTTGTCGAGTAGTCAAAGGGCAAAAACGAGCGCGTTGAATATCGCTCTATCCCTGCCGGATATATTGCTAAAGCCTCCGCCCCCGCATCTTCGGGTCAACGGCATCGCGGAATCCCTCGCCCACCAGATTGAAAGCCGTTACCGTGATAAATATAGCCGCGCCCGGAAACAGCACAAGCCACCATGCGAAATCCACATACCTCTGAGACTGCGAAAGCACATCGCCCCAGCTCGGCTCAGGAGGAGGAACGCCGAATCCCAAGAAGCTCAGCGCCGATTCCACCAGCACCGCTCCCGCCACGCCGAACGTCGCCGCAACCAGCACTGGGGCAAGGGCATTGGGCAGGATGTGCCTTGCCATCACGCGAAAATCACTGCTCCCAAGCGCAACCGCCGCCTCGACATAGACATACTGGCGGAGTTTCAAAAATTCCCCCCTCACGAGCCTCGCTATCCCAGTCCACCCAGTTACCCCGATGACTATCATTATCGTGTAGATGCTCGGGTCTCTGAACGCCAGTATCGTGAGTATCAGGAAAAACACCGGGAAAGTTATCATCACCTCGAAAAAGCGAGAGACGACGAAATCCACCCATCCTCCGTAATAGCCGGCGACCCCGCCCATGAATATTCCAATGACGATAGCTATCCCCACCGCCACGAATCCTATTGAGAGTGAAATCCCAGCGCCGTGAATCATTCGGCTCAGCACGTCGCGTCCTCTGTCATCCGTGCCGAAGGGATGCTCCCGCGTAGGCGGCGCGAGAACCGAGAGTAGGTCGTACTCGGTGGCGCTGTAGCGCACGGGGGGGAATAGGGCAAAATCCCCTTTTTCGAGCTTCTGCGATAGCTCTTTGTAATCGGCGTTCGGGAATTCTCTATAGTCGAATAGGACGGGATAGTAAAATTTCCCCTCGAATTTCATAACTATAGGCTTATTGCCGGCTAGGAAATTGTCGAGTAGGGCGACGGAGACGAGAGCGCCGATAATAAAAAGGGCGCTAAGGGCGAGCCTGTCGCTTTTAAACTCATCCCATACCGAAGCCCAGTAGCCGCGGCTTGAGTGGGCTTCGGGCGGCGGGATGTGAGCGCTCATTCTCTCCCCTCGAAGCTGATTCTTGGGTCAACCAGCACGTAAGCGAGGTCGGCAAGCAGAATCCCAATCAGCGTCAAAAACGACGATATAGTGGCAATGGCGAGAATAACGGGATAGTCCCGCGAGAGAATCGCCTCAAAGCCGAGCTGTCCGATGCCGGGAATCGAGAAGATGCTCTCGATGATGACGCTTCCGCCTATCATGGCGGGAAGGACGGAGGCAATTATCGTGATGATAGGGATGAGCGAGTTCATGAGGGCGTGCTTGAACAGGACTTTTCCCTCCGAAAGCCCCTTTGCCCTTGCCGTTTTAATGTAATCCTCGCGCAGAACCTCCAAGAGACTCCCCCTCTGATAGCGTGAGAGATAGGCTAAATCCCCGTATGTGAGGCATATTACGGGAAGGGCGATGTGCCAGAGGAAATCCGCCACCCTGCCGAGGAATGTGAAATTCTCCGCCCCTTGCGAGAATATCCCGTAAATCGGGAAGAGGTCAAAAAACTCGCCCCCGCCGAGGAAATAGATTAAAACCATTGCGAGCCAAAAGCTGGGTACTGAGTACAGAGCGAACAATCCGAGCGTGATGACGCGGTCCCTGAGCGTTCCCTGCCTGACCGCCGAATATATCCCCAGCGGTATCGAAATCGCATAGACGAGAAATATCGAGATGAGATTTAGCGCGAGCGTTATGGGAAGCCTCTCCCAAATCTTCTCAAGCGCCGGCCTCTGGTCTTTATAGGAGCGTCCGAAATCGAGCGTGGCAATCTGCTTGACCCAAATCCAGTAGCGCTCGTGAATGGGTTTGTCGAGACCGTAGAGCTTTTTAGTCTGTTCGATGATGTCCTCGGTTATCGACTCGGCCTTGACGCTCTCGCCGAACTGCAGCTTCCTAGCCACGGGGTTGCCGGGCGCAAGCTGTATGACGAAAAACGTTATGAGACTAATCCCAACGAGGGTCGGTATCAGCAGGAGCAGCCTTTTTAGTATGTAGTTTCTCATCTGTCCTCTTCGGCTGCGAGCCCGCTACATTGCCGCCTTCCCGTATTTTTGAATTGGCGCAGGCACAAACCACTGAAGCTGATCCAGCCCAAGGGGGTAAATCTCAACCCTCTGGAATCTCTTGTGGAGCGCGACCGTGGATTTGCGGCAGAAAAGGAACGTATAGGGCTGTTCCTCGTGGACGATGCGCGCAAATTCCCTGTACAGGGCGCGTCTTTTCTCTCGGTCAAATTCCGTCCTCGCCCTCTCAATGAGAGCGTCGGCTTGCGAATTGCGAAATCCTACGACATTCGAGCCGCTAACTGCTTGGGATGAGTGCCATACCTGGTAGGGGTCTGACTCCACGCCCATTGACCAGGCGAGGGTAACGGCATCGAATTTGCGCTCGTCTAGCTGTTTGGTGAACACGGCCCACTCAATTTTTCTAATCTGCATTCGGATGCCGACTTTTTCCAACTCTTCTTTTAGGATGGTCGAGATTTGCTCGCCCGTGATGGAGCCGCTGGGGATGAGAAACTCGAATTCAAATTTTGCCCCGTCCTTGTCCCTGACGCCGTCTCCATCGTGGTCGCTCCACCCGGCTTCGTCTAGGAGCGCCTTTGCCCTCTGCGGGTCATAGGGGTAGGCCTCGATGGACGGGTCGTATTCGGGGCTATTGATGTAAAAGGGGTTTGTTACGACCTCGCCCAGGTTGTAGAGGATTTTCTCTAGGATGAGCCTTCTGTTCACCAGGTGCGTCATCGCCGTCCTAGCGCGCTTATCAGAGAAATAGGGTCTTTCGGCGTTCCAACCAATCCAGCTATAGTTGGGAGTGAAGTAGCTGAGTTTATTGAAATTTCTCTCGAATTTAACCGACGCCGTCTGCCTGAACCACTGTATCGCCGTAAGCCCGGTGAGGTCTAGCTCTTCTCGCTTCAGCACCTGCAGGGCGACCGTGGGGTCTGAGACGAGCCTGAAGACAATTCTCTTAATAAACGGCTTTTCGCCCCAGTAATCTGCGTTTCTCTCAAGCGCAATCTCCTCGCCCGTAGCCCACTTGAGGAATTTATAGGGCCCCGTGCCAACGGGCGCTCTCCCCGCCGGATTGGTATTGAAATCGCCATCTTGAAATACGTGCTTTGCCACAAGGGGCATACCGCCGCAAAATTCAAGCGCGAGAAAATAGGGGGTGGCGTAGGTGAAGCGCACTGTGTATTTATCGAGGGCTTCGACCTTCCTGATGTCCTTGTAGTAGCCTCGAAGGTGAGGGGCGTCAACTGCGGGGTCGGTTATTTTCTGATACGAGAAAACCACGTCCTCAGCCGTAAAGGGCGCGCCGTCGTGCCACATTACCCCTTTTTTGAGGCGAAAGGTGAAAACGAGCTTATCCGCCGAAATCTCCCACGAGTCCGCGAGAAGGGGCGTAATCTGTAGAGTTTTCGGGTCTCGGCGCACGAGCGTTTCATAGATATTGCCGCTGTTGACGGTTGACTCGTATGCGTCCGTAGCCGTGATGGGGTTTAAATTCCCCGGCTCCGCGCTGAGGTTATAGATGAGCCAGTCCCCTTCGGCGGGCGCGTAATTGGAGTATTTGGCGTAATTATCCTCCGAGGGCGGAGAATCCCCATCCGATTTACATGAAACCGCAAACGGCACAAGCGCGGCGCTGAGGGCTATAATTAAATACTTCATCGTCTCCGGGGCGGTTTAGCCGTTTTTCGTGCCTTGGTTCATAAACGGTTTCAGTATGTCTATGGGTATCGGGAAAACAATGGTCGAGTTCTTTTCGGACGACACCTCGGTGAGCGTCTGAAGATAGCGGAGCTGGAGCGACATCGGGTTTCGAGAGAGAATATCGGATGCCTCGGCGAGTTTCGTAGCCGCCTGAAATTCCCCTTCGGCGTTGATGACCTTTGCCCTTCTCTCCCTTTCGGCTTCGGCTTGGCGAGCCATGGCGCGTTGCATCTCCTGGGGGAGGTCAACGAATTTTATCTCTACCAGCGACACTTTAATTCCCCATGAGTCCGTGTGCTTATCCAGCACCTCTTGGATTTGGAGGTTTAATTTATCCCTCTCCGAGAGCAAGTCGTCGAGTTCGACCTGTCCGAGGATGCTCCGCAGGGTCGTCTGAGAGAGCTGAGAGGTCGCATATAGGTAGTTCTCGACCTGAACCACGGCTTTTACCGGGTCAACCACGCGGAAATAGACGACGGCGTTTACCTTGACCGATACGTTGTCCTTGGTGATGACGTCCTGCGGGGGAACGTCCATGGTGATGAGCCTGAGTCCGATTTTTATCATCTTATCAATGCCGGGGATGATAAATCGCACTCCAGGGCCCTTGGCGTCAATTATCCGTCCAAGCCTGAAGACTACCCCTCTTTCATACTCGTTGAGTATCTTGATTCCTGACAGGATAAAAAACACGATGAATCCTAAAAATACAATAATAGGTGTTGACATATCCGGGTTACCTCCTAGATTTTTGCTACTTTCAGCGTGAAATTCTTTTTTATCTCGATGACCCTGACCTTATCCCCTTTGGCGACGGCGTCCTCGCTCTGGGCATTCCAATACTCGCCGTGAATGAAAATTTTGCCGCTCCCCCCTTTGTCCATGTCCGTAACGGCGACCCCCTCTTCTGCCCCGCCCAATAGCCCGTCGTAGCCGACATCGGACGTGGAGCGCTGGGATTTGAGCAGATAATATCCGACAAAAAAGAAAAATAGCCCTATCGCCGAGGCGGCGGCAATCACGGTGCCGTATCCGACCCTCACGTCCGACCCAGGCGCGTCAAATAGCAGGAGCGCTCCCAAAATGAAGCTGATTATCCCGCCTATGCCCAGCACACCGAAGCTCGTAACATAAATCTCCGCTATGAGGAGCAAGACCGAAAGCCCCAGTAGCGCAAGCCCGGCGTAGTTAAACGGCAGGATTTGAAGCGATACCATCCCCAGAAGGAGCGATATTGCCCCTGCGACGCCGGGGAAAATTAGCCCCGGATTATAGAACTCAATGAGAAGCCCGAGCGAACCCAAAGAGAGCAGCAGAAAGGCGATGTCCGGAGTGCTGAGGGCGTCAATTAATTTTTCCTTGAAATTCATCTCCAGCCGCTCGATGGAAGATCCCGCCGTACGGAGGGTTTGCACTCCCGTGGGAAGCTCAATCTCGCGCCCGTCAATGTCGTTGAGAAGGACATCGAGGCTAGGCGAAATCATATCAATTACGTTGATTCTCAGGGCTTCGGTAGCCGTGATGGACGCGCTCTGCCTTACGGCTTCAATAGCCCACTTAGTGTTTCTCTTTCTCTTCTCGGCGATACTCTCGATAAAGGACGATGCGAAGTTTTCGATTTTCTCGTCGTATTTCTCGTCTCCTCCTCCGCCGCCGGTTTCGGAGTCATCGTCTGCCTTTTTGCCTCCGCCCCCCGGGCCAAGCGACACCGGATGCGCCGCGCCGATGCTTGTTCCCTCAGCCATTGCGGCGACGTGAGCCGAAAGGGTTATGAATACGCCCGCCGATGTTGCCGTCGCGCCGCTCGGAGAGACGTAAATTATGACCGGCACTCGGGCGTTGAGGATGGACTGAACTATGTCCTGAGTCGAGGTGAGAAGCCCTCCCGGTGTGTCGAGCAGAATGACGAGCGCCTCGGCTTCGGAGTTTTCGGCTCGCTCCAATCCTTTCTTGACGTAGTCAACAGTGGCGGGATTGATAGTTCCATTTATCTCGATGAGGACGGTCATTGCCGCCGCATCCGCTTTGGAGAGGGCTTCAGAAAGGGCGATTCCGCAAATGAAGGCTAGGGCGTAAATGAGAGTAAAAACCTTTATTTTCATGCTGGAGGTATTGTAGCTATAGGGACTTGAAACTGCAAGAAATTTAGGCGCGCCGAATAATTCCCGCAAATCTTGTATTTTTCACGCTTACTATTATAATTTCGTCATGCCGCCAAAGGTAGTCATCACTAAAGAAGAGCTTAAAAAACCGGATAAATTCAGGGAAGCAGTCCTAAAAGCCATAGTCTTCGGGCAGGAGCATTCAAGCAAGATTCTCCTCGGCTTCGGGGGCGCTTTTCTACTGCTCATAGGGGCGTTTGTCTTTGTAGGCTCTTCCGTAGAGGGCGATATCGAAGCCAACGCCAGATTTAACGAGGCGTTAGCCGTTTACGGCGGTGAAAATCCAGGGGATGCCCTCGCCAAGTTTGTCGCGCTTAAAGAGGAGTATCCCAAAACCCCGGTTTCAAATCTCGCCCTCTACTACGCCGCCGACATTAGCTACTCCGAGGGCAAGTACACCGACGCCATATCGTTTATCAATCAATTCCTCGGCGGCGGAGTTACAGATGAAACCCTCTCCGGCGCGGCGAATCTCCTGCTAGGGCTGTCGTTTTTCAATCAAGGCAAATGGCAGGAAGCCCTAGATTCCCTCTCCAAGCTCGAAGCGGCGAGTACTCCTTACGCAAGCCAAGCTAAGCTCCACATGGGACTCGCCCTTGAGAAGCTCGGCAGAACGGAGGAGGCCGATAAGATTTATCGGGAAATCTTAAATCCGAACGCCGCCCAGCCGAAGCTCGAATTTTAAAGAGCCGCCCATCTCCGATATTATAATTAACCAACGCTCTTCGGCAGTTTATGTTTAACCCCAGGAGGTGTAGGCGATGTTTACTCTCGGCTCAATTTTGATAGGATTGGCGGGGGGGCTTGCAAGCGGCTTTTTCGGTATTGGAGGCGGGCTGGTGATGGTGCCGGCAATGGTCTATCTATTTCAGCTCACGCAGCATCAGGCCCAAGGCACATCCCTTGCCGTTCTCACTGCGCCCGTGGTTATTCTCGGCGCAATGAAATACTACAGAGAGGGCAATTCAAACGTTCAAATGGCGCTTCTCATCGCTCCGAGCTTCATAGTGGGGGCGTATATTGGGGCGACTTTAGTGCATCAGCTCTCGGACCCGACGCTAAAGAAAATATTTGGCTTCGTGCTTCTCTTCGTATCCATCAGAATGATTCTTGGCAGGTAAATTCAGTTTTTAGTTTTAGTCTAGGCGCTCGAATCCGGTGAACCGCGAAATTATTTTGCCGGCTGTTCGCGCGTCAGGCAATGCAGGGCGCCGAGCCCCCATACCAGGTCAACCGCATGAATCCCCACGACTTGGCGATTCCTAAAAATCTCCCCTAAAATCCCTAGGGCTTCTCTGTCGCTGGGGTCATTGAACGTCGGCACAAGCACGGCGTTGTTCGAGATATAAAAATTGGCGTAGCTTGCCGGAAGCCTCTGCCCGTTGAAGTAAAGCGGCTCAGGCATGGGAAGCTCTATGACCTCAATTTTCCCTCCATCCTCAAGCCGCATATCTTCGAGTCTTTCCCGGTTCTCTCGAAGCGGACGGTAATTTGCGTCGTGCGGATTTTCCTCTCGGCAAAGCGCTACGGTCGTTGCGTTGACAAACCTGCATAAATCGTCCACGTGCCCGTGGGTATCGTCTCCGGCAATCCCTCTGCCTAGCCAAAGGACGTTTGCCGCGCCTAGGTAATCCCGGAGCGCTCGCTCGATTTCTAGCTTCCCAAGCCCCGGATTGCGGACTTGAATTTTATCGTCTAACAGACACTCCTCGGTCGTGATGAGAGCGCCACGCCCGTTTACGTCAATTGCGCCGCCTTCGAGAACAATCGCTCTGCCGTGAACCTGCGGGCGAAAGACTTGAATACCCAGAGAGTTTGCGGCTTTCTCGTGGATTTGTGCGTCTTTGTCCCAGTCGTCGTACTTAGCCCATGCGTTGAAACGGAATCCGGCGACGGCTATATCCGACGATTTTTTTATGAATATGGGACCGAAATCCCGCGTCCAGCCCCGGTTGGTGCGAAACCGGAAGAACCGCACCTTTGATAAATCCACTCCGGCGCGGGCAAGGTGGCGGCGCGCCTGCCCCTCGTGCGCCTCCGAGTTTACGAGAATCCGCACTAACTCTTCGGGGGCGATTTTCCTTGCCATCTCGCCGTAAACCCACGCTATCGGGGTGAATTTCCCGGGCCAATCGCTTTTATTATGGGGCCAGCCAAGCCAAGTAGCCTCGTGCCGCTCCCACTCGGCGGGCATACGGTATCCAAGCTCGCGAGGGGTTTTATTAGGGGCTATTTTGTCCATTTGGGCTTATCCAAAAAGCGGCGGGTGATGTCTCCGTAGGCGTCAATCCTGCGGTCTCTGAGAAAGGGCCAGTTGCGCCTCACATCCTCAATCCTCGCCTCATCAATTTCGGCCACTAGTATCTGTTCCCCATCCCTCGAAGCCTCGGCGATGATGACTCCCTGCGGGTCGGCAATGAATGACGCCCCCCAGAATTCTATCCCGGACCTCTCGCCCGCGCCAGACTCCTCGAAGCCGACTCTGTTTACCGATGCAATATAAACCCCGTTTGCGATGGCGTGGCTCCGCTGAATCGTCCGCCATGCCTCAATTTGAGCCTCGCCGCACTGCGCCTTTTCGTGGGGATGCCAGCCAATGGCGGTCGGATAGAAAATAACCGAAGCCCCGCGCATAGCCACGAGCCTCGCCGCTTCGGGATACCACTGATCCCAGCAGATGAGCGTTCCGATGCGCCCGAATTCGGTGTCGAAAGCCTCGAAGCCGAGGTCTCCGGGGGTGAAATAGAATTTCTCGTAATAAGACGGGTCGTCGGGGATGTGCATTTTTCTATAAAGCCCGGCAATCTCTCCACGCGTGTCAATTATGGCGGCGCTGTTGTGATAGACCCCAGCCGCGCGTCTCTCGAACACGGGGGCGACGATTGAAATTCTCTCCGAGCGCGCCATTTTCCCTAGAGCCTCGGTGGTTTTTCCAGGGACGGCTTCGGCGAGGTCGAAAAAGGCGGCCTCTTCCCTTTGACAGAAATATCGCGAGAGAAAAAGCTCTGGCAGGCATACGACCTTTGCCCCGCGCGCCGCCGCCTCGGCAGTGAAGTGTAAGGCTTTTGCGAGGTTTTCCGCGGAATTTGCCGAGCAGGACATCTGCACGAGGGCTGCGGTGAATCCGGCGTTTTTCATAGACGCTAATTCTACACGATGCGCGATTTGGGATGCAAGATTGCCGGATGAATCCGGCGATAGCCACAAGAGATGAGTTATTGCCCGGTGGGTATTTCAGCGGGAATTGCCAATCCCCCTCGTTGCGAATAGAATTAATTCTATGTTTCAAAAGCGAGGAGAGCGTCAAAATGTATATGCCAGGAGCGAGAATTGAGGTGAAGCTTGGGATTAGGCTCGGAGACGAGGAATTCCCCGTCGGTCTCGGAGGGACGATTCAAGGCGGCATCGAGAAGATGGTCGGCAAGGCGTACAAAGTGAAATTCGACGACGGCAGGCTCGCCGATATTCACATTACTACGATGAACAACAATATGTATATTTTCACTGAATCGGGCGAGAGGATTGACCCCAAAAGCCTCTGGAAGAGATGACGGCTCAGGGCAGTGCGCCTATAGTTCTTAGCAAGTGCGTTTGTATAAATTTTATTTTATAGGTATTATTAGTATCTGAGGTCTATATAAGTTTCCTAGAAGGTAAATGGTTTCTCGTTATCGGAGTAATATTTACTCCGCCTGTGTTTTGAAAACTTCAATTTACCCTCCGGGTGCAACAACTGAAAAGACTCTAAAAATCAAAAAGCGCGTCCCATTTAGAGGGCGCCCATAGGAGGTTTAATTTGTTGAAGTTTGAAGATTTAAATTTATCACCGAGCATTACCAGAGTCATCAAGGATCTGGGCCTTACGACTCCCACTCCGATTCAGGAGCAGGCAATTCCCCACGCAATGGCGGGCAGTGACATTATCGGGCAGGCGCAGACGGGAACGGGAAAGACCTTCGCTTTCGGAATACCTATAGTTGAGAAAGTAATTCCCTCTCAGAAAGTGGTTCAAGCCATTATTCTTACCCCTACAAGGGAGCTTGCGATTCAAGTGGCAAAGGAGCTTGAGAAAATCAGCAAGCACCGGCGCATATTCGTGCTTCCGGTCTATGGGGGACAGCCGATAATAAAACAGCTCACCCCGCTAAAGCGCGGCGTCCATATCGTAGTGGGAACGCCGGGCAGGGTGATTGACCATCTAAGACGCGGCACTCTGAGCCTCAAATCCGTCAATTTTACCGTTTTGGATGAAGCCGACCGTATGCTCGACATGGGATTTATTGACGATATGAAGTTTATCCTCGCCGAAATTCCGAAGACATCTCAGATAATGCTCTTCTCAGCTACGATTCCATCGGAAATCGCGTGGCTTGCGAGGCGGTATATGAAAGAGCCTATCGAAGTGAGAGTTTCCAAGGACGCGCTGGCGACCCCTCAAACGCGGCAGATGTACTGCGAGGTCAAGGAGTTCTATAAGCTCGATGTTCTGAGCAACCTGATTGAATCCGAAGGGAGCGGGATATTTCTCGTCTTCAGAAAGACTAAATCGGGGGTTGATGACCTCGTTGCCGCGCTAAGCAACAGGGGATTTAACGCCCTTGGGCTTCATGGCGACTACACTCAGAGCAAGAGGGATAAGGTCATGCGGCTATTCAGACGCGGCCAGGTGGACATCCTCGTTGCAACGGACGTCGCCGCCAGGGGGCTTGATGTTGACGGCATCACCCACGTAGTCAACTACGATATGCCGCAGGACGCCGAAAGCTACATCCACAGAATCGGCAGAACCGGAAGAGCCGGTAAAGAAGGGGTTGCTGTTACTTTTGCAACATATTGGGAAAACAGCGAAATCAAGAAATTTCAATCCATCGCCAAGGTGAAAATCGAGAAAATTTCCATCCCCACTACGCGCTACGCATCGGCGGCAGTGAGGGCATAAACGATACAATAATGGGGCGCGGCTCTTGCGAATATGAAGTGTCCGCGCTCATCTAACGCTGTAGCTACCCAGCAGATAAATACAAGAGGGCTAAATCGCTACCCTATCGAATTAGTCTATCGAGTCTGCCAAATCCCAGCCCGAAAGCATTTTGCTTCCATAACAAAAAATTCTAGTTCTCTAACTACCCCAAAAATTAATGTCAATGCTCAGAGGATTGGGTAGAGATTGTCTCCCCCTACACTCGTTTGCGCCCTCTTGCCGCGGGTGATATGCTAATTCAGGCGATGATAGTAGGAGTCCTGAGGGAGAGAAAAGTGCATGAATACAGAGTAGCCCTCACGCCTGAGGCGGTAGGGGCGCTTCGGTCTTCGGGGCATCGGGTTCTCATCGAGAGGGGCGCGGGCGCGGGATGTTCGATACCCGACGCCGATTTTGCCTCCTCAGGGGCAGAGATAGCCGACACAGCGGAGGAGCTATTTAAATCCTCAGACCTCATCGTAAAGGTAAAGGAACTTCAGTCCTCGGAATTCTCGCTTCTGCGCGAGGGAAAAACCCTATTTTCGTATCTGCATCTCGCCGCAAGCCCCGATTTTACCTCTGCCCTCATCCGAAGCGGCATCAGGGCTGTCGCGTTTGAGACCGTAGAGCTTTCAGATGGCTCACTCCCGCTTCTCCTGCCGATGAGCCGAATTGCGGGGAGGCTCTCCATTCAAGCCGGAGCGCATTACCTCGAAAAGCCTCAGGGCGGCAAGGGGGTACTCCTCGCAGGCTCTCCGGGTGTAAAGCCCGCAAAGGTGTTAATTGTTGGCGGAGGCGCTGTCGGCTACAACGCCGCTCTGTCGGCGCTGGGGCTGGGGGCTGAGGTCGTGGTCGTAGATAAGAGCATCAGGCGGCTCGATTTCTTCTATGAGCAGTTCGCGGGTAGAGTGAAAACCCTCCCCTCTTACCCGGATGTGATTGGGGCGGAGATGACAAAAGCGGATTTAGCCATAGGGGCGGTTTTGGTAACTGGAGCCAAAGCCCCGCGCGTTATCACGAGAGGGATGATTTCCCAAATGGAGAGTGGGTCAGTGTTTGCCGATGTTGCTATAGACCAGGGCGGATGCTCCGAGACGAGCCGCCCAACGGATCTCTCCTCGCCGGTTTACGATGTTGATGGCGTGATTCACTACTGCGTAACCAACATCCCGTCGCTTGCGGCGAAGACTGCATCTTACGCCCTCTCGAATTCGATCCTGCCCTATGTTCTGAAGATTGCCGAAGGGGCTTGGGACGATAAACCGCTCGCCAAGGGTATAAATGTTGACCGCGGACGCCTGCTCATCAACCTCGGCGGCGATTCATGATTCGCCGCGTGGGATTCAAGATACGGGATGAAATTTTGACCGCTCGCTCAATATGAAAATCCCGCATTAAGTCTCTATTGGCGTATTTAGGTAATTAAAGTTGCTATTCGCAAAAGTCTCGTCTGAGCCGAGATTCTGCAGGGAGGGTAGGGTCATGAGAAAATTCTATGCCGTAACCGCAATGGGCAAAGACCGCCCGGGAATCGTCGCCGGGGTCTCGAAGGCGCTATTCAACCTAGGAGCGAATATCGAAGACTCCAGCATGACGATTCTTCGGAGCGAATTCGCCATGATTCTCATCGTCTCGATGGAAGACGGCGGGGCGGATTTCGAAGCTGAATTCAGGGGACTCGTCGCCTCAATGGGGCTTTTTATTTCGGTAAATGCCCTCACTCAAAGCGAGGCAGAGCCGGAGAGGCTCGCCGCCGCAACCCCCTATATAATATCCGTCATCGGCACGGATAAGCCGGGAATTGTATGGCGCGTCGCCGAGCTTCTAGCATCCAAGGCGGTGAATATCACAGACCTCAGCGCGAAAGTAATTTCCGGCGAGGACACACTGGTATATACGATGATTATCGAGGCAAACGTCCCGGATGATGCAGATATATCCGCTCTCGAGGCGGAACTCTCGTCCCTTGAGCGCGAGATGGCAATTGACGTCAACATCAGAAAATTAGAAATCCTCGAACTTTAGCCCCCCCGCGTATGGAGCGAAATTGCCCAATCTCACGGTGATTAAATACCCGCATCCGGCGCTGAGAGCGCCGTCCAAGCCCGTCGGAGAGATTACAGCTGAAATCCGCGATTTGATTGACGGCATGACCGAGACTATGTACGCCTCGCCTGCCTGTGTTGGAGTTGCCGCCCCCCAGGTCGGACACTCGCTCAGGATTTTTGTGATGGACGTGTCGAGAAAAATAGGCGCCAAGAAAAATCACGGACTCGTGCGCATCATCAACCCTGTGATTGTCTATAGCGAGGGTGAAAAATTTTCGAGAGAGGGGTGTCTCAGCCTGCCAGATTTTCTCGGCAACGTAAAGAGGGCGCAAATTGTCATCGCGCGGGGACTAACCCCTGAGGGCAGGGAGATTGAAATCGCCGCCAAGGGGCTGGAAGCCATAGCCATTCAGCACGAGATTGACCACCTCGACGGGATGCTGTTCATTCACCGCATCGGCTCATTGGGGACGGATTTGGTGAGGCGAAAAACCTAGCGCGAACTAAGCGATTATTTCTCTTCCTCTTTTCTTGGGAACACGCCGACCATCCGCCTGCGCTTCATAATCTCCTCCTCGGTGTCTTTTGCCGGGTCTCGGCTATCGTCGTAGTGGGGCTGGCGGTGTTCTTCAAACCTGTAGAGCCATGAATCTCTCTCTTTAATCTTCTGGTCAATTACTCCCATTTTCGCAAATCCTCCTTTTGTTGAAATTTATTTTACCATTTTTGAGATGGGTATTATTTCTACCTCGCCCGCAATTTTCGGAATCATCTCGGCGAGGGCTTCTATCGTCTCAGGGTAGGGGTGGCAGATGCCGACGGCGTATCCTTTGCGTTTCGACTGCTTAACGAGCGCCTCGATTTGCGATTTGATGTATTCAACGTCGCGCCTGTTGTCGAGGAAAACGTCGCGCTCGGCGGCTTTCATCCCCAATCTCTTCGCCGTCTTGTACCCTGCGCTGTCTGGGGAAGTCTTGCTGTCAACGAAAAACAGCCCCTCGCTTTTAATTCTCTCCAGCACCAGTTCCATGAGTTCTTCGTTTTCGGTAAATTTCGACCCCATGTGATTGTTGACCCCCTTCAGATGGGGAATCGAGGCTAAGTTGGCGTCGAGCTTGCGCAAAATCTCTCCTTTGCCAAGCCCTGTAAGGAGTGCGCTGTCCCCTCCGGCGTCTGCTCCGGTGTAGCCTGTGGACTCCTTCGGCTCCATCGGCAAGTGCAGGATGACGTCTCTGCCCTTTCCGTGGGCGACCTCTGCGGCGTAGCGCGAATACGAGAGATTGGGCAGGACGGCAAAGGTGATCTCTGCGGGTATAGCTCCGAGCCTGTCAACTGCCCTTTTATCTGCTCCCAAATCGTCAACAATGATAGCCACTTTTGGACTATCCCCAAATAGCGCCTTTTCGGTCTCCCTGACTGGGGATTTATCAATCTCTACCTTGGCGATTTCCTTCGGCGGCGTATCGGATTTTTTCTTTAACGCGGGATTTTGCTTCGGTTCAGATTCCGCGGGCTGGGGTTTTTGGGGGCGGTAATCGAACCTGAGCCTATGCGTGGGGAGATTCATCGTTCGGATTTCGGAGATTAAGTGGGTTGCGGCTGGCTTAAATCTGATTTTCACATTGCCTCGCGAAAAGGATTTGCTCAGCGCCGCCCTCACTCTGCCCTCGTCCACTCCTTCGGGAAGGGTAATTCTCGTATCCGTCAAATTCCACTTAACCCCCCCCGCATCGCGCCTCAGAATCTCCTTTCGGGCGACGTTCTTCGATGAGACGCCAAGTTGGAAAAAAGCGTCGAGGATATATCCGTCAACGTCCTCTATCGCCCGTGAAAGCTCGGCTGAGGAGATTCTCATCTCCTCTGTGGATTCCGCCTGCTTGGCAGGCTCTTTGCCCAGCCGCTCTTTGAGTTGCAACAGCCCCCACAGGCCGAGCGCGACGACCGCAACGAAGCCCAGCGCGACGACAAAAGCCCTAATGGGGGTCGGTTGTAGTCTCGATTTTTTGTTAGGTTTCGGGGTTTTTTGATTCCGTTTGCCCAAAAGGGATACGTCCTCTCTATTAGCCTTTCGGGACGGCTTTGTTTATAGAGCCAGGGTTTCTGAGAATCTCTACAGACCTCTCAAGAGGCACGTCTTTTTTCTCACCGTCCTCGACTATTACGTCCGGCACTACGCCGACCTGGCTAATGGATCTGCCGCTTGGGGCGTAGAATTTCGCCGTCGTGAGTTTCAGCCCTGCCCCGTCGTCGAGCCTGATGATGGTCTGCACAGACCCCTTGCCGAAGGTCTTGGTGCCGAGGATGACGGCGCGTTTGCTGTCCTGAAGCGCTTCGGCTACGACCTCCGACGCACTCGCGCTCCCCTTGTTCACGATGACCACAAGCGGGTAATCCACCAATCTGCCGTCCTTCGTGGCGAAATAGTCGGTTGACTGCTCCTTCGACCTCCCCTTGACGCTCACGATGAGACCTCTATCAATGAACTGGTCAACGATTTCCACGGCTTGGTTTAGTAGCCCGCCGGGGTTGTTCCTGAGGTCGAGGATGAGTCCTCTGAGCCTGCCGCCGTTTTGGGATTCGAGTTTTACTATCGCCTCTTTCATCTCGCCCGAGGATTTCTCCTGAAATTGAGCGAGCCTCAAGTAGCCGATGCGCTCGGGCAGGAGTTGGGATTTAATGCTTCTGACCTGAATTATGTCTCGGATGAGCGTAACTTCTCTCTGAGCCGGCTCGTTTTTACTCTGAATTGTAACCTTCACGGGGCTGTTCTTTGGGCCTCTGAGGAGATTTACCGCTTCGTCCGTAACCATGCCCTTGGTGGATTTCCCGTCAATGGCGAGTATCTGGTCGCCGGGCTTAATGCCGGCTTGCTCAGCCGGAGTGCCTTCGATGGGCGTAATCACGGTAAGCACGTTGTTCTCTACGGTGATTTCCATTCCCACCCCGCCGAATTCCCCCGACGTGCCGATTTCGAGGTCTTTGAACCGCTCCGGCGATAGATAAGCCGAGTATGGGTCTAGGGATTTGACCATTCCCTCCATAGCCGCCACGCTGAGTTTCTCGGCGTCAACGCTCTCAACATAATTTCTCTCGATTAAATCGAGGACACGCGTAAAATTGGATAGCCCCTTATAAGCGGCCTCATCCTCTGCCCCCGCCGCTCCAAGGGGAGCAAACCCAATCAACGCGATATAGACAGCTAAAATCCACCTTTTCATTGCTAAGCGCCCTCCGCTTGAGTCTCTTCGGCTAAGCGAGTAAATTTACTCGTCAAATAATATATACTCGAATTGGAGAAGGAACAAACCCCGTGCCGGAAGTACAATTTAGGGAAATTCGCCGTAATATCGGGCAGATACTCATGCCCCGGCTCGATTTTCGCATCTCGCAAGACCCCATGCCTCAGGCGCGGGAACTGACGCAGAGGTTTCAAGTCGGGGGGTTTATCCTCTTCGGCGGCGAAGTGAATCAGGTAAAAGCGGCGACAGAAGCGCTCCAAAGCCTCACGGACGTTCCCCTTTTTTTTGCCTGCGATGCCGAGCGAGGCTTGGGGCAGATAGTTCATGGCGGAGTGCGCTTTCCCTTTGCCATGTCTCTCGGGGCAATAGACGATGCGGAGCTGACCTACAGGCAGGCGGCGTTCATTGCGGCCGAGATGCTCGCCGCCGGGCTAAATCTCATATTCGCGCCCGTGGCAGATGTGAACTCGAACCCCGACAACCCGATAATTAACGTCCGCTCCTACGGGGACGACCCGCAGCTCGTTGCCCGCATGGCTCATGCGTTCATCCGCGGCTGTCAGGACGGAGGCGTTCTCGCCTGCGCCAAACACTTCCCCGGACACGGGGGCGTAGCCGCCGACTCGCACGTGAATCTGCCGGTTTCGGCGGCAAGCCTCAGGGATTTCATGGAGCGCGACCTACATCCATTCAGGCGGGCGGCCCAAGCCCAAGCCGCCTCAATAATGATAGCCCACCTTGCCGCGCCGGATATTGACCCATCCGCCCTTCCGGCGACGCTCTCCGAGGCGATGGTTAAAAATCTCCTCATCGGCGATATGGGTTTTCGGGGTCTTGTCATAACGGATTCGCTCATCATGGACGCGCTAAGGGGATTTGGCGACGAAGCCGCCCTTGCCCGCCGCTCAATTATTGCCGGATGCGATATTATATTAGACCCCAAACACCCAGTCGCGCTTGCCGAGGAGTTGCTTCGGATGGCGCAGTCGGGGCGGATTCCCCCAGAGGATTTGCAAAGAGCGGCGCAGAAAATCCTCTCGGCGAAGGCGGCTCGGCTCAAATCTGGGCTATCTACAATGCCCCCTTCGCGGGACTTGGGCGAGGGGTTAGTAGCCGAGATAGCCCGCCGCTCGGTTTGCTCCCTTAAGGGCGGGACTCTCCGCTCCCGAAGCGTGTGCGTTTATCTCCTCGATGCGGCGCACTCCCCGGAAGAGGGCAGGGAAGCGTCTCTGGCATTTGCCCGGCGGCTGTCCGATGCCGGAATCTCAGCCGAGGGGATTTTCGTAAGCCCCGATGAAGCCGCCTTATTCCCGGTTCGAGAAGATGGCAGGGCGATAGCCTGCATAGTGCGCACCCATCCCGCCGCTTGGACTGGCAATAGCGACCTACCCCGAAGCTACCGAGAATTTCTCCTCAGGGCATCGAGGCTCGGCGGCGAGAAGATATTTATCTCTCTCGGCTCGCCATACGTCGTCCGCCGGATAAATCCTGATGATTTCGATGCCGTTCTCTTTGCTTTCGACTCCATACCTCAGTGCGCATTGACGGCGGCGGACGCGCTTTTGGGGAGATTTACGCCCTCCGGCAGGATGCCCGTGAGACTCGCGGGAGTATAATTTAAGCCCCCGGATACGCGAGAATCTCAATCGCTAAAAACCTGCCTCTTTTTAGCCCTTTGGATTGCCATTTCGAGCGATAGCCGGAAATCTGGCAGTGATAACAAATCGCTCCGAGCCAATATTCCCGGAAACTGTAACCTCCCTCTAATTCTCGACTCGGTAAATTTGTTTAGGTATAATTAGCGCGCAATTTATCGGAGGTTAAAAAGTACGACGAAGAGCAGTAAAATTTGCCGTAAGGAGATACGCCAATGAGTACCGTTCGCAACCAAGATTCATCCAACGCCCGCAAGCTCCAGATTCGCGACAGCTTCATCGCCGAATACCCGGACGTGTTGACCCCTGAGGTACTAGCCGCGCTGGAGTATATGGCGTGGTTCAACGCCGAACAGAAAGCAGTAATGGACAAAAGAGGTCGCCGCAGGCTCGATAGGGCTAGAGCAGGGCAGAGAATCACGTTCTTAAATCCCGACGACTTCATCGGACGCACCAATATAAAGGTTCAAGACGCCAGGGACGGCAAATTCATAGGCTCCGAGATTCCTCGAGACTTGCAAAGGCAGTGGATTCAGGGAACGGGCCCCGCGACAAAACCCAATTCCACTACGGAAAAAAGCATCAGAAACGTCTCCTACGCGCTTCTATCCGGCGCGGACGGCTGGATGTTCGACGGCGAAGACGCCCTTGGGCAAATTGCCTCAATGTCGCTTGAAAACCAGAGAAATTTGAAGCTCGCCATCAGAAAAGACCCGGTGTTTATGAAGGTATCCGAGCAAGTGGCAAAGGAGATGAACCACTGGGCGCGCGGCTTTTTCGGGCGTGAGATAATTGCCGATTGGCGCAAGCAACTAGATTTTACGACAAAGATATTCCGCGTAAGAGGGCTTCACCTCGACGACCGCCACATCCGCGACGAAAACGGAGTGATGCTCTCGGCATCAATTGCCGATTTGGTCATTTACGTCGTCAATAATCACAAGGAGCTACAGAGCGCGGGCTCATCCATCGCCCTTTATCTCCCGAAGATTCAGACTGCTGAGGAGGCGGCTCTGTGGAATCAGATGCTCACGGCGCTTGAAGAGTATCTGGGTATTGCCGAGGGGGCGATAAAAGTCTACGTCCTCATCGAGCAGATAGAAGCCACATTCCAGCTTATGGAAATCAGGGCGGCTCTGGGCAGGCATTTTGTCGGATTCAACACCGGACGCTGGGACTATATTAACAGCGTGTCCGACGCCGTGGCGTGGGATAAGGGCTTCATTAATCCCAATATCGAATCCATCACAATGACCTATAGCTACATGAGAAATTACGAAGACCGCGCCCGCCGCGCCGTGAATACCCCCGATTTAGCCGGCAACTGCGCGCTTTGGCAGGGAGGGATGGAGGCGAATATCCCCGTAGGCTCTGAAGAGGGAGTGAGAAGCAGCATGGTCAAAGTCCTTGCCGGAGCACAGAGGGAGCGGCGCGAGGGGGCGAGCGGCAAGTGGGTTGCCCACTGGAAAATGGTTCATATCGTGAGGCCCGTGTGGGAGAGTGTCGGCGATGCTAATCAGCTTGGGAGGAAATTCCCGCCCCTAGGCTATGCCCAAGCGGACGCCGACGGGCTAACCCTGCTTGAACCCGCGCCCAGATCCATCAGAGGGGCTAGAAACCTCCTCAGCGTGGGGCTTCAGTACGGAAACGCCTTCGGACAGGGGTTTGCGGCGGCGGCTCTAAAACCTGCGGATTTCTTCGACAACGACGACGTTTTATATCTCATGGAGGATATGGCAACCGGTGAAATCCGCCTCAGCATCCTCTGGGAGTGGCTACATAAAAAGGCAAATCTCACCGAAGACGACGCCGAAACAGGTCTCAAAGCCGGAGACGTTTTCAGCGTAGAGATTTTCAGGAAACTGCTTGTTGAGGAGTACGAAAAACTACTCAGCGCCAAGGACAAGGACGTTCACGACGACTCAAAGGGGACGACTCTGCCCATTGCCAGAGAGATTGTAGAGGCTTACGTTCTTGGCGATGTGAAAGCCCCTTGGTACATTGACCTATTAAATATCAATTTAAATAACCATGATTTAAATATCGCAAAAGGGAGGATTAAAAATTACATGGACGCCTTCAAGAAAGACGGCGCAAGGATTACGGAAAATGTGGACTTCGCGCCTACGACCAAGAGACTCTCGATAGCCTCGGAGGATGAATCCGGGAATTTCGAGGGTGAGATAGCGGCAATGAAAGAGTGGTTTGCGCAGACCCGCTTCAAGGGGATAACCCGTCTGTACTCCGCCCGCCAAGTGGTACAGCAGAGGGGAACTATTGACACCGACTACACGGTCGCAAAGGTCAACGCCGACCAGTTCTATAGTCGCCTAAGGGAGCTATTTGCCAAGAAACTGCAGATAACCACTTTCGGTCCCTATTCCCCCGGACAAGCCGTAACAATGAGGCGCCTCGGTATCGAGGGGATTTATCTCGGCGGATGGGCGACTTCAGCCAAAGGCTCAATCACAGAGGATCCGGGTCCCGACCTCGCGAGCTATCCCCTAAGCCAAGTCCCGGATGAGGCGGCGACCATTGTCCGCGCCCTTCTCACCGCTGACAGAAACCAAAAATACGCGCGCTTTAAGATGACCGAGAAGGAGAGAAAAGCGACCCCCAAGCACGACTTCAGACCGTTCATCATCGCCGACGCCGACACCGGACACGGCGGCGAAGCCCACGTCAGAAACCTCATCCGCAGATTCGTCGAGGTGGGCGTTACTGGATACCACATCGAAGACCAAAAGCCGGGTACGAAGAAGTGCGGACATCAGGGCGGAAAAGTCCTTGTGCCGGTGGATGAGCAGATTAAGAGGCTCAATGCCGCGAGATTCCAGCTCGATGTTATGCAGGTGCCGGGAATCATCGTAGCGCGCACCGACGCCGAAGCCGCAAACCTCCTCGACGGCAGAGGGGACGAGCGCGACCATCCGTTCATCCTCGGCGCAACCAACACGAGCGTGCCGGGATACAAGGACTGCTACCTCGCCATCCTCAGGAGATTCTACGATAAGGGAGTTCGGGACGTAAATGGGCATCTGCTCTATAAAATGTCCGAAACCGAGTACAAAGCCGCCTACGGGTGGTTCGACCAAATCGGGCTTACGCCGTTTATTGACGAGAACATCCAAGCCCTCAAAGACGGCAAAGAGAAGAGCATCACAAAGCCGCTCGACAACGCCGTATCCAAATTCGTAGAGATTTGGGAGGTAGAATCGAAGCTCAAAACATACGGAGAAGCCGTAGCCGAGCTTATGAAATTCCAGATTGAAGAGGGCAGACAGCTCGATATGACGGTTGATGAGTGGTTCGAGTTCTGCAAGGGCGTATCCCTGCATCATGCCAGCGAAAAGGCAAAATCCATGGGTATTGACGCCGCTTGGGACTGTGAACTGTCCAGAACGCCCGAAGGGTACTATCAGGTTAAGGGCGGAATTGAATACGCAATAGCCAAGTCCCTTGCTGTAGCCCCATTTGCCGATATTCTATGGATGGAAACCAACACCGCAAACTACGAAGAGGCAAAGCACTTCGCCCACGCCGTACACGCCGAATTCCCCGATAAAATGCTCGCCTATAACCTCTCGCCGTCCTTCAACTGGGACACCACGGGAATGACCGAGGACGAGATGCGCAATTTTCCCAAAGAAATCGGAAAACTCGGTTTCGTATTTGACTTCATCACATACGGCGGACACCAGATTGATGGCTTGGCGGCTGAGGATTTTGCCACGGCTCTCCAGCAGGACGGAATGCTCGCCCTTGCTCGCCTGCAGCGCAAAATCAGGCTCATCAACTCCCCCTATAGAACCCCTCAGACCCTCGTTGGCGGACCCAGAATTGACGCCGCCCTCGTCGCCACGTCGGGACGCACGGCTACCACAAAGGCTATGGGCAAGGGGTCAACTCAGGTTCAGCACATGGTGGAAACCGAAGTGCCGCCCAAAACCCTCGAGAAGTGGCTTGAGATTTGGTCGGATAACTACAAAGTGTCCGATACGCTCCGCGTTCAGCTAAGACCCAATACGGCAGGCTCCGAGCTTCTTGAACTCAACGTCCTAAACGAGTCAAATGCCAAGGTCGCCGATGTCATCTTTACCACGATTCACGACCGCAGGGGCAGAACCATAATTTCCGTGCGCGACCAGAACACCTTTGATAGCGCATACCGCCAGAAACGCCTCATGACGCTTATGCACCTGTTCCTGATACACAGGTATAAAGCCGTGTCGGTTCACTATGTCAGCCCCACGGAAGACAACGAGATACAGGCTAAGGGGATGAAGAAAATCGGGATGTACAAAGAGGTTAACGCCGAGGTCGGTCATATTATCGTCGCCGAGGTCAACGCTGAGAGGGTTAAGGACCTGCTTAATCCCGACCAAGTCGAGCTTAAACAGCTAATTTCCAAGACCGATAAGCCGAAGGGCGACAGGACGAGAAAAAAGAGCTAGTTAATAAATTTCTCTGGCAACCCCACAGGGGAGAGGAGTGCGGCGATAGAGGGCTGTACTCCTCTTTTTTTACCCGATTTATGCGCCGCGTTGGCTCTTCCAGCGGGTACTGCGGCGACGTTTCCAGTTTCTTCGGTCTATTTTGTTGCGGCGGGCGTTTTCCCCTCCGTGATAGGGGCAGAGGCTACAGAGCCTCTCCCGTTTCGCTATGACGAGCTTGCGGGCTTTCTTCCACACGCTACCGGTATCGGCTGAGTCGAGTAGCTCTTTTCTTCTCATAGAATTTCTCCCTCACTTCAGTCTTTGCCTGCGCGCTGCACAGAGATGACTACATTTCCCTTCTTATGCCCTTGTTCGACATATCTGTGAGCATCGGCGGTCTGCTCCAACGGATAACTCCTATCTATGACCGATGTCATCTTTCCTGCCTCAATTAACTCTCTGAGAAAAATTAAATCCTCTTTACGCTCGATGGCTACCCCGCCGATGACTCTCTTGCCACTTGTGATATAAGCCCACAGCCCTCGGAGTATCGGGGATATATTTATATGCACTGCTCTGAGATAGACGCCGCCTCGCTTTAGAGATTTCAGACAACCCGAGAACGGACTCCTGCCCACAGTATCAAAAACAATATCGTAGCCCCTGCCGCTTCGAGTGAAATCCTCTCTCTCGTAGTCAATGACCCTATCGGCTCCTAGAGATTTCACCAATTCCAAATTTGCGCCGCTACACACCCCTGTAACCTCTGCCCCAAAGGATTTGGCAATCTGCACGGCGGCAGCGCCTAACGCCCCTGAAGCCCCGTAGATGAGAACCTGCTGTCCGCTCCGAATCTCTCCCTTATCTCTGAGAAAAATCAGTGAGGTTGTTGCCCCAAAAGGAACGGCGGCGGCTTGCTCATAGCTCATATTGGCGGGTTTTATCGCAATTGCCCCTCCTTCAGGCAGGCAAATGTACTCTGCATTCGCGCCCAGAGCGGCTCCAGCGCTGGCAAATACCGGATCGCCCGCTTTGAACTGTGTTACGTCTCTGCCGACTGCTTCAATTTTTCCGGCTAATTCCGACCCTAGCGCGGTGTTTTTTTTAGGTCTCATGAGGCCGTAGAAAAACCTTATGGGCCATGGGTCTGCCCTTCGGATACGCACGTCCGCTGAGGTTACGGTTGTCGCGTATATTTTAATCAGTGCTTCATTTTCCCTGGGGGTAGGTTTCGCTACCTCCTTGAGCCGCATAACATCGGCAGAGCCGTACTCCGTACAGATGACTGCTTTCATGAACGTCCCTCCAATGTGGCTTTAGCGCCGATTGCCGCAATTCTCTATCCGCAATGAGCGCGCAATCCCCAACCACTGATTATAACAAAATCCCTCTCATGTTCCGGGCATCTTGCATCGTAAATCCTTTGGGTATAATTCGCAGTATGCCCGCGTCGCTAGTGTCCATTGCCTCGGCTCTAAGCCCCCTTGACTGGCTTATTGTAGCCATCTATATGATAGCATCGCTTGCCATAGGGGTTTATTTCACCAGGCGCGCCAGCAGAAATATGTCCGAGTATTTCGTTTCGGGTCGGAATCTGCCGTGGTGGATAGTTGGCACCTCTATGGTTGCGACGACCTTCGCCGCCGACACGCCGCTTGCCGTTACGGGTTGGGTGCGCACAGAGGGGATTTGGAAAAACTGGTTCTGGTGGAATTATGTTTTCAGCCACGTTTTTATTATATTCGTCTTCTCAAGGCTCTGGCGGCGCGCCGAGGTCATCACCGACAACGAGCTTATCGAAATGCGCTATGGCGGCAGGCCAGCGGCGTTCCTCAGGGGGTTTAAGGCGTTTTACTTCGCCACGATATTCAATTTTATAGTCATGGGCTGGGTCATAAGCGCTATGGCGAAGATACTAAAGGTATTTTTCGAGGTTGATACCACTGTCGCCATCGTCTTTTGCATGGCGATAGCCTTTATCTACACCACTATGTCGGGGCTCTGGGGAGTGGCGCTTACGGATTTTTTTCAGTATTTTATCGCCCTTTTCGGTACGGGCGTGCTTGCGTGGATTGCCGTGAATTCCCCTGAAATAGGGGGATACGCCGGATTCGTTGACAAACTCGGAGGGATTGAAAAGCACCTCGCGTTTGTGATGACCCCATCCGGCGGCGCTCCGGTTGACGATGATGGGTTTTGGTCGTCGAGCTTTTTTATATTTCTCGCCTACGTTACCGTAATTTGGTGGTCTTCTCATAACGCCGATGGGGGGGGGTATTTCATTCAGCGGCTCTCCTCGGCGAAGGACGAGCGGCACGCTGTGCTGGGAATGGCTTGGTTTGTGCTGAACCACTATATAATTCGATTTTGGCCCTGGGTGCTGGTGGCGGTTTTCTCGCTTATGGTCTATCCCACGGCTGAGCGAACGGGCGGCGACCAGGAGGCGATGTATATGACCGTAATTCGGGATTTTCTTGGGCCCGGGCTCAGGGGGCTTCTGTTCGTTACGTTTCTCGCCGCGTTTATGTCAACTATAACGACTCAGCTCAACTGGGGGGCATCGTACCTGATGAACGACATCTATAAGCGCTTCATCAAAAAGGACGCAACCGAGGGCCATTACATATTCGTCTCAAGGCTCTCGACGCTTGTACTCACCGTGCTTGCCGGATATTTTGCCCTTCACATAAAAGAAATCGGCAAGGCTTGGATTTTCCTCTGGGCTATGAGCGCGGGCGTGGGGCTGGTGCTGATTCTGCGCTGGTTTTGGTGGCGGATAAACGCCTGGTCTGAGATTTCGGCTCTGGCGGCGTCGCTCATTACGATTATCGCCGTTACTCTCTATACGAAATTCGAGGGAATCCCGCTTGAACTGAAGCATCAAATCCTCGTTGTGCCTGTCTCAATTGCCGTGTGGCTTACCACTACTCTTCTCACCCCTCCTGAGCGCCCGGATAAGCTCAGCGGGTTTTACCGTAAAATTCGCCCTTGGGGCTGGTGGGGCGATGCGGCTAGGATGAATCCTGAAATTCAACCTCCGCCCTTTGGGCCACTGCTGGTGAATTGGGCGCTAGGGGTGGCTTTCGTGCTACTGCTCATGATGGGGACTGGCAAGTTGCTCTTGGGGAATCCTGTGCTTGGTGGGGCGATGATTTTAATCTCGCTGGGCATTGGCGCGTGGATTTATCTGCGAATTAAGTAGCCTGTGTTTGCAAATCCGCCCATTTAGCTACTTCCTCAAATATGTGCGCGCTAAATCACTATATTCACGAGCCGCTTCGGGACGACGACGACTTTTTTAATTTCCCGTCCGGCGGTGTAATGCCTAATTTTTTCATCCTCGAAAGCGACCCTCTTCATCTCCTCTTCAGTAGCGTCGGCGTCCATCGAGATCTGACTCCTGAGCTTCCCGTTCACCTGAAGCACCACTGTTACGGCCGCTCCGGCGAGGACGCTTCTGTCCCACGCGAGCCACTGCGCTTTCACAAGCGAGCCCCTCTCGCCCAACCCCTGCCAAAGCTCCTGGGAGATATGCGGGGCAATGGGGTAGAGGAGCTGCGCTATGGCGCGCGCCGCCCGCCTTTTTACCTCTCGATGTGTTTCGTCGTGAAACTTAGACGCCTCGTTGAGCAGTTCCATTACGGCGGCAATTGCCGTGTTGAACTGAAACCGCTCGAGGTCGTCGGTAACCTTTTTGATGGTTTTGTTAATTTTAACGAGAAGCGCTCTCGCCTCCGCGCTGAGGTTTGATGCGAAGTCTGAATCGGCTCCTAGCCCGCGCCCGGAGTCTGGCGAATCCCTGCACTCATAGACGAATCTCCACACGCGATGCAGAAACCTCGACGCCCCTTCAACGCCTGTGTCGCTCCAGTCCAAATCCTTCTCGGCGGGGGCGGCAAAGAGCATGAAAACCCTAACGGTGTCTGCGCCGTATTTGCGAATCATATCGTCGGGGTCAACGATATTCCCTAGTGATTTGGACATCTTAGCCCCGTCCTTTATTACCATCCCCTGAGTGAGCAGGTTCGAGAAAGGCTCATCAACATCGGCAAATCCTAAATCCCTTAGAACCTTCGTGAAGAATCGGGAGTAGAGCAGATGCAGTATCGCGTGTTCAATGCCCCCTATGTACTGATCCACGGGAAGCCAGTAGCCGACCTTTGCGGTATCGAAAATCCCCCGCTCGTAGCGCGCCGAGGCGTAGCGCAGAAAGTACCACGACGACTCTACAAATGTGTCCATCGTGTCGGTTTCGCGCCTTGCAACGCCGCCGCACTTGGGGCATGGCACGCTCATGAACCTCTCTAATTTTCCAAGCGGCGAGCCGCCTTTCCCGGAGAACTCCACATCGAGCGGAAGCTCTACGGGCAGGTCTGCATCCGGCACGGGCACAGTCCCGCAGTATTGGCAATAGACTATCGGTATCGGCGCCCCCCAGTACCTCTGGCGGGATATGCCCCAATCGCGGAGGCGGTAGTTCACTTTGCGGCAACCTAACCCTCTTCGCTCTATGAATTCGATGACCTTCTCCTTGCCCTCGCCTGAGGGAAGCCCCGAAAATTCGCCCGACATTACCATCACGCCCGCCCCTTCAAAGGCGCAGTCCATAGCGCGGGGGTCAAGCTCGCTTCCATCCGGGGAGATGACGGCTCTCATTACAATCCCGTATTTCGCGGCAAACTCGAAATCCCTCTGGTCGTGCGCCGGCACGGACATGATAATTCCCGTCCCGTACTCCATTAGGACGAAATTTGCAATGTAAATCGGCGCCCGCTCGCCCGTGAATGGGTTTATGGAATACGCGCCCGTGAATACCCCCTCTTTTGCCGCTCCCTCGGCGACTCTCTCAAGGTTGCTCTGCTTCCTCACCCTGCCGATGAACCCCCTTGCCCGCTCCTCCTCAGCCCTCCCTCGGATGAGCGTCTCGACGGCGGGATGCTCCGGGGCTATACAGATGAAAGTAACCCCAAAGACTGTATCCGGGCGCGTGGTGTAAATCTTAAGCGAGTGTACATCGCCCGCAGGCTCTTCGAGGGGGAAATCAATCTCCGCCCCCGCGCTTTTGCCTATCCAATTCCTCTGCATTGCAAGCACCCTCTCGGGCCAGCCCGCGAGCTTCTCGATGCTCTGGAGGAGTTCCTCGGCGTAATCGGTAATCTTGAAGAACCAGCCGTCCATCTGCTTCTGCTCGACTTGGGATTTGCACCTCCAGCAAGCCCCGTCTTCGACCTGCTCGTTTGCAAGCACCGTCTCGCACGAGGGACACCAATTGACGACCGAGGTCTTTTTATAGGCGAGTCCGCGCTCGAACATACGGGTAAAGACCATCTGCTCCCAACGGTAATACTGGGGATGGCAGGTTGCGACCTCTCTCGTCCAGTCGTAGCTGAAGCCGAGGCGTTTGAGTTGCTCCCTCATCTGCGCGATATTCTGATAAGTCCACTTCGCCGGATGCACGCCCCGCTGAATTGCGGCGTTCTCCGCTGGGAGCCCAAATGCGTCCCACCCGATGGGATGAAGCACGTTGAATCCGTTTGACCTCCTGTAGCGCGCCACAACGTCTCCGATGGTGTAGTTTCTCACATGACCCATGTGAATCCGCCCTGAAGGATAGGGGAACATCTCAAGCACGTAGTATTTCTCGCCGGGGGCGTTCTCATTGGCTACGTTGACCCTGCTGTCCTCCCAAGCCCTCTGCCACTTCTGTTCAATCGCCTGCGCGTCGTATTGCTCTTTCATTAATTAATTACCCCTCGGAGTTTGGCTTCAATTTTAGCCTAGGAATTGTAAATCAACCCCCCTAGGGTTTCAAATACGCAGACTCGCTTTTCTGCCACGATAAAATCACGGTGCGCGAGACGATATTCGGGATGAGAATAGGATTTCTCGCTGTACCCCAAATGACAGGGCAGAGACTCGGAATGACGCTCGCCGCCGTCATTGCGAACGCATGGGTGAATCTCCTACTCTGCATCGTTTTACAATGCCCCTGCTATATATTAGAATTTTCGCCGAGTTAATTACCGATGCGCAGAATCCGGGCAATGAGCGATGCCACATCAGACCTAGGGGAAATACTGGACGACCTCAGGGGCTACGTCGAATTTCAGAAGGCTCTGGGGCTTCGGGGGGCGTCTGTGCCGGTAAAAACCGAATCCGCGCCAGCTCCGAAAATCGGGAGCAAAAATGAGCCTGCGCCGCCGGTATCTGATGCCCAAATGAAACCGGAGGCTTCCCCCTGCGAGCGGCAACCGGGCATTTTCGACGCTCCGCCAAAGACTCTCACTCTCGAAGAAATCCGCGCTGAGCTTGGCGACTGCTCTCGGTGTAAGCTCCACGAGACGAGGGCGAGCATCGTCTTTGGCGAGGGAAACCCTAGGGCGAAACTCGTATTTGTAGGCGAGGGGCCTGGCGAGGAAGAGGACAAGCAGGGCAGACCCTTCGTGGGCAGAGCGGGGCAACTCCTCACCAAAATCATAGCCGCCATGGGACTCAAAAGGGAGGATGTTTACATCTGCAACGTTGTGAAGTGCCGCCCTCCGGCAAATAGAGTCCCTGAGCCGGACGAGGTCGCCTCCTGCGAGCCGTTCCTGTTTGGGCAACTCGGCTCCATCGCCCCTGAGGTGGTAGTGTGTCTTGGGGCTACGGCGGCGCAGGCGATTCTCAAATCCAAGGGAAAGCTCGGCGATGTGCGCGGCAGATTCATCCCCTACAGAGGGGCGAAACTCATGGTAACATATCATCCGGCGGCGCTGCTGCGAAATCCCGCATTCAAGAAGCCGCTTTGGGACGATATGCAGATTGTGATGAGAGAGCTTGGACTGTCAATCCCGAAAAAATCGGGCGATTAGCTCAGTGGATAGAGCGTTGGTCTCCGAAGCCAAAGGCCGGGGGTTCGAGTCCCCCATCGCCCGCCATAATTTCTCTGCCGACCCCATACCGAACCCGTGATGGCTACTCCCTGCAGCGATTCTCAACGGGAAGGTTCTCAAATACGGCTCCGGCATCCTCGCGGGTAAGCACGGTGTCATAAAGACCAATATATCAATTTTAGTACGGGGCGTTTTATTTAGTCAATAATTTATGAGACTCTGCCGATTTGATTTCCCCCTGCTGGGTAAATAGAATATTGACAATTTCATTGAACGTAGATTATGATTCCTAAATAATAAATACAACGGAATATCAGATTTTAATGTCAATGTCAGAAACAACCCTAAGCGCCTCAGCTCAAAACGCCCGCCTCGCAAAGCTAGCCCGTGAAATCGCCGAGAAAGCCAAAGAAGCCTCAAAGTCGCTTGCAAAAGCCCCCTCAAGCTTGAAGAACAGCGCCCTTCGCGCCGCCGCCTCCGAGCTTCTCGCCCGCTCCGCGCTCATCCTCGCCGAGAACGCCAAGGACGTAGAAGACGCCTCCAAAAAGGGCCTAGCCCCGGCGATGATAGACCGCCTGTCTCTGAGCGATGCCCGTATCAAGGCTATGGCGGCGGGAATGCAGGAGGTAGCCGCCCTTGCCGACCCTGTGGGCGAGGTGCTCCGTATGCGGCGCAGACCCAACGGACTGCTCGTGGGGAAGATGCGAATACCGCTTGGGGTGATAGGCATAATCTATGAGTCGAGACCGAACGTTACGGCGGATGCGGCGGGGCTTTGCGTTAAATCCGGCAATGCGGTGATTCTCAGGGGAGGGTCTGAATCCCTGAGGTCGAACGTCGCCATCGGCGCTGTGCTTCGGGACGCGCTCCGCCAAAACTCCCTGCCCGAAGACGCCGTCCAAATTATTCCCGTCGCGGACAGGGCGGCGATGCTAGAGATGCTAAAGCTCGAAGAGCAGATAGACCTCATAATTCCGAGGGGAGGCGAGGGGCTCATTCGATTCGTATCCGAGAATTCGAGGATTCCCGTGCTGAAGCACTACAAGGGCGTGTGCCATATTTTTGTGGATGAGTCGGCGGATTTCGAGAAGGCCGGGCGTATCTGCATAAACGCCAAGGTTCAGCGTCCGGGGGTGTGCAACGCCATGGAGACCCTGCTCGTCCATGAGAGTATTGCGGAGCGGTTTTTGCCATTTATAGCCCAGAGATACGAAACCGCAGGCGTCGAGATTCGCGGATGCCCGCGCACCAGAGAGATTCTCCCCAATGCCGCAGCGGCTTCTGAGGAGGATTGGTACGCCGAATATCTGGATTTAATCCTCAGCGTCAGGGTTGTGCGCAATATAGGCGAGGCTGTCTCTCATATCGAGAAATACGGCTCTTCCCACACCGAGGCAATCGTTACCGAGAGCTACTCAAACGCCCAGTATTTCATCGCGGCCGTCAATTCGTCAACCATTATCGCCAACGCCTCCACGAGATTCAGCGACGGCTTCGAGCTTGGATTGGGGGCGGAGATTGGCATCAGCACATCGAAACTCCACGCCTTCGGTCCCATGGGGCTTGAGGAGCTTACCACTACGAAATTCATCATCTATGGAGACGGTCAGATTAGAACCTAAAATCCCCTAAGTCAGGAGGACACTCCTTGAGGCAAAGACGGCTCGACACCAACTCATTTCCCGCCCTCTCGAAACAGACGGCCGCTAGATTAAAAATCGGTTCAAAAAAGACTCTCAATACTGAAAAAAAACCTACCGCCGGAAATTACGGAAACTATCCCGAAGAAGAGGTCAGCTTAAGCGAAGAGAGCAGATTCATCCCAATTGATATTGAAGATAAGATAATCTCTGACATCGCCGACCCAGATTTCGACTTAAAACCCAGCTCCGCCGCCGAAGACGGCGCTGCGGATAAGAAAAAGCCCTCCTCCTCGGATGAAGAATTTCGACTCCTCCAAGTCTATTTTAAGGATATGGGCGGGGAGCCCCTTCTCACGTCGAGAGAAGAGGTCGAGGTATCGGCGAAGATAAAGAGATGCGAATCCGTCGCCAGAGACCTGAGGCAGAAACTCGACCTCGCAGTCGGCAGAATAACCGCAGATGGGACGACGGACGCCCCCGTCTCCTCCCAAAAGCGCCGTAGTAGGGACGCCGCAATCCCCATTAAATCGCCGTCTGGCGAAGGCGCGGGCATCCGCGCAAAGCAGATCCGCAAACTCAGCACCCTCGCTAAGGTCTATATAACCATAGCCAGAAGGTTCAAAGACAAATTCGTCAAGGCGAATCTAAGGCTCGTCGTGAGCATCGCCAAGCGCTACATGAGCCGGGGACTCCCGCTTCCAGACCTCATTCAGGAGGGCAACGTCGGCTTAATGAGAGCAGTCGAGAGATTTGACCACACTAAGGGCTATAAATTCTCCACATACGCCTCGTGGTGGATACATCAGGCAATATCGCGCGCCCTGCTCGACCAGACCAGAACCATCAGGGTGCCGGTCTATGTGCTGGAGCAGGCGACGAAAGTGCATAAAGTGAGCTCCGCCCTCCATAAGCTATCGGGTAGAAAACCCCTTCCCGAAGAGATAGCCCAGAGGTCTGGAATCTCCATCGAGGGTGTCAGGCGGGTGCTTGCGGCAACAAAAGAGATAGTTCATCTGGACTCTCCGATACTCGACGGCGAGAAGGCGACGCTCATCGAATTTATTCCCGACGAGGCGTCCCCCACGCCGGATATAGCCGTTGCCAGAGCGACTCTCAACGAAAAAATTAGGCAGACCCTCTCCGCCCTCACCCCGCGCGAGGAGCAGATTCTCAAAATGCGATTCGGCATTGGGTTTGAAACCACTTATACGCTCGACCAGATAGGCAGTTATTTTGCCCTCACCCGCGAGCGCATAAGGCAGATTGAAAAGCGGGCGCTTGAGAAAATTGAGAATGTGGATTCCGGCACCGGAGGGATGCTTAGGAGTTTTCTCGAATAGTTTTAGCTATTTATCCCTCGGCTAAATCTCTCCGATGCGCAAATGCGAGCCGGCGCTGGAATATTCGGTTAACCTTAAATTGAATGCTTCTCGGGCTGAATCTCAAAAACTTTGCCATAATTGACGACCTCGCCGTGAGCTTCGGCGGCGGTCTGAACATCATCACAGGGGAGACAGGCGCGGGAAAGTCAATCATCGTTGACGCAGTGAATATAATCCTCGGCGATAGAGCCTCCCCGGACATCATCAAATCCGGCGCAAAAGAAGCGCGCATCGAAGCCCTTTTCGACATCGGCGGGAATGAGCCCCTCAGGCTCAGGCTTGAATCGTTAGGATTTGACGCGGGCGGCGGCGAGCTTGTAATAAGGCGCACCGTCTCGCCGTCGGGCAGAGGGCGGATATTCATAAACGGCGCCCTCGCCACAGGCGCAATTCTCGCACTGGTAGCCGAGGGGCTGGTTGACATCTTTAGCCAGCACGAACACCAGACCCTCCTCAAGGAAGAAAATCACCTGCGGCTGCTAGATGAATTCGGCGCTCTTACGGGGATGGTTCAGGATTTCTCCGAGCTTTATCAAAATCTCAGAGCCGCCCGAAGAGAGCTTGCCGAGCTTGTGCGGCGTCAAAAAGAGGGGATTGAAAAAGAAGAGTTTCTCAACTTTCAGCTCAGCGAAATTGACTCCGCCGCCCTTGAGCCGGACGAGGACGAGTCCCTCGAAGTGGAGAGGAAAAAGCTCGCCAACGCCGAAGCCCTCCACTCCGTTGCAGAGTCTGGGGTCGCAATTCTCTATGAGAACGAACGCTCGGTTCTCGGCGCTCTCCGGCGGCTGTCAGACGAGCTTGGGGATGCGGCAGAGATTGACGCCGCCCTTTTGGAGGTAGCCCGCATTATTGATAAATCCATCGTCGAGCTTGAAGAAGGCGCGTTTACGCTCAGAGACTACGCATCAGAAATCCGATTTAATCCCGCGCGGCTCAACGACATCGAGGCGAGGCTTCAGGAGATTAAGCGGCTCAAGAGAAAATACGGGGCGAGGGTCGCCGATGTTATTGCGCGCAGAGACCATATCGCCCAAGAACTAGGCGCAATAGCCTCATCGGACGACGCCCATGCCGCGCTCTCGGCGGAAGTTGCCCTGCTTGAATCAGGGCTGGACGCGGCGGCAGGTAAAATCTCTGAAAAGAGGCGCGCCGCCGCCCAGACCCTCTCAGCTACGGTGGAGCGGGAGCTTGCCGGGGTCGGAATCAAGGGCGGCAGGCTCGCCGTGGAGTTCGAGGGCAGGGCCATTGCTTCAACCGGAGGCGACAGAGCGCTTTTTCTCTTTTCGGCAAATCCCGACGAGAAGCCCAAAGCCCTTCAGAAAATCGCATCGGGCGGGGAGCTTTCGCGCATAATGCTCATTTTAAAAGACGCGCTCTCGAAAATAGACGGCGGCGCTGTTCTCATATTCGATGAAGCCGATTCGGGCATTGGCGGCGCGGTTGCCGAAGCCGTGGGGCGCAAGATTAAGAAACTCTCAGCCTCGCATCAGGTCATCTGTATCACTCACCTCGCGCAGGTGGCGAAATTTGCCGACGCGCATTTCAGGGTTGCCAAGACCTTTCGGGATGGGAAGACCGATGTAGAGGTGAGGGAACTTGCCGGCGAGGAGCGCGTGGGAGAGATAGCCAGAATGCTGAGCGGGATGAAAATCACAGAAAAGACACTAGATGCGGCGCGCGAGATGCTCAGAGATCCATGATTCGGGACACGGGGGATGAATGCGTTTTTTTCTCACCCCTCCAAGCGAGAGATGGGATGGTGAATCGTATTCAAGATTTCTCGCTTTACTCGAAATGACAGAAAAAAATAGTCGAAGTAAGACAGAGAATGAGGTGAAATGATGCGCGCGCAGAGACGTCATTCCGGGACAAAGAGGGGGGAATCTTGCGTTTTCGCTGTATTTCTCGTCATTACAAACCAGAGATGCGATTGGGAATCTGATTTAGGATTTCTCATTCCACTCGAAATGACAGAGATATACGGTCAAAATAGCAATGAATCGGCGGTTAGAGCGCTAATCACCAGCCACTAGTCATCGCTGATTCTTATAAGGGTTAACCCCATTCTAAATCCCAACTTCATCTACCTTTCATCCACGCGGGGCGAAGTTGATTCGATGCCCCCGTGGTATATAATTCGTCTTCAAAAATCAGCCCAGTAGAGGAGATTCATGGCTATCCGAAACCAAAAATATGGCGATAGAAAGTCCTCAGTCGCTCTAGTCCTTCAGGGAGGCGGCGCGCTCGGAGCATATCACATTGGGGCGTATCAAGCTCTCGAAGAGGCGGGATACCAGCCCGACTGGGTCTCAGGCATATCCATCGGGGCGATAAATTCCGCCGTCATTGTCGGCAATAAGCCTGAGGACCGCCTTTGGAAACTCGAGCGGCTCTGGGATGACATCTCCTGGCCCGGAACGTGGGGCGGAATGCTCATGGGCAACTTCCTCAAGATGCATAATGCGGGAAGCGCAATAGAGGCGCTCATGTTTGGACAGCCCAATTTCTTCACCCCCCGACTCCTAAATCCCTATCTCGCCCCCGCCGGGACGCCCGCCTCTACGAGCTATTACGACACGACCCCTCTGCGCGGCACGCTGGAAAGGCTCGTGGACTTCGAGCTTATAAACTCCCGCAGGGCGCGGCTCAGCCTTGGGGCAACTAGAGTAACAACGGGCGAAATAGTATTTTTCGACAACGTAGAATCCCAAATCACCAAAAAGCCGGACATCATCACCCCCGACCACATAATTGCGAGTGGCTCCCTGCCTCCTGGATTTCCCGCCGTGCGGATTGATGGAGAGCTTTACTGGGACGGCGGATGCGTCTCCAATACCCCGCTTGAGGCGATTCTCGATGATGAACCCGATGGGCATACGATAATTTTCATGATTGACCTCTGGGACGCCGAGGGCCCTGAGCCTCGGACAATGGACGAAGTGCTGTGGCGCCAGAAGAGGATTCAGTACGCAAGCCGCACCTCTCACCACATCGAGGCGGCGATAAAGAGCCAGAACCTGCGCCGCGCGGCGGAGTTCATGTCGCGCCAGCTTCCGCCTCAGTATCTCGACAATCCGGCTGTAAAGCAATCCCTCTCCCGCCACAAGGACTGCGAGCTTGACATAGTTCACATAATTTATCAGCCTGCCGAGGACCAAGTCTCCCAGAGCGATACCGAGTTCTCCCGCTCTTCAATTGCCGCCCGAAGAGACGCCGGATACGAGGACATGAAAGCCGCTCTAAGGGAAGCGCCTTGGTTCAAAGCCAAGACCTCGGAGGCTGAAGGGGCGAAACTGCACTGCGTTAAAGCCGGGCGGGTGATTGCCGTTTGACGAGCGCTGAGGAGAGGATTTATTGCCGCGAAAACACGGGGCGGCAGGTGTTTCAGCAAAGCCCCCCCTGTCTCGCCCCCAGCCCCTCGGCCCGGAATGACGTCTCTGCGCGCGCATCATTTCACCTCATTCTCTGTCTTGCTTCGACTATTTTTTTCTGTCATTTCGAGTAAAGCGAGAAATCTTGAATCCGATTCACCATCCCATCTCTCGCTTGGAGGGGTGAGAAAAAAACGCATTCATCCAGCGCATCCTGCGTATCCTGAATCATCACTCTTCGTTTAGATATTTCTCCCTCTTCGCCACTATCGCCCGCTTGGTTGCATCAAGCTCCATTTTGCGGAGTCTGTGGCAGGATGGCGTAACCTCCACAAGCTCGTCTTCGGCTATGAATTCGATGGCTTGGTCAAGCGATAGGGGGCGCGGCGGCCTCAGGACAACTGTCGCCTCGGCTGTGGCGCTGCGCATATTGGTGAGTTTTTTCTCTTTGGTGATGTTGACGTTGAGGTCCCCGCTTCTGTTCCTCACGCCGATGACCATACCCTCATAGACGGCTGTTCCCACGTCAATAAATAGCTCCCCCCTGTCAACCATCGAGAGGCTCGCGTAGGATGTGGATTTCCCCACTCTATCCGAAACCAGAGCGCCGGTTGACCTCTGTGGTATCGCCCCGTGCCACGGCTCGTAGCCCTCAAAAAGCGTGTTCATGACGCCCGTTCCTTTGGTGTCTATGAGAAATTGGCTTCTAAAGCCGATAAGCCCTCTCGAGGTGATTAAAAATTCGATGTCAACACGCCCGTTGCCGTTGTTGCGCAGAGTCTCCATTCGCCCCTTTCTCTGGGCGACTTTCTCGGTAACGACGCCCACGTGCGCCTCAGGCACGTCAATAAAAATCCTCTCGACGGGTTCGGTGGTTTTCCCGTTTTCCTCCCTTGTGATGACCCTCGGCTGAGATACCATGAATTCGTAACCCTCGCGCCTCATGGTCTCGATGAGAATCGCCATCTGAAGCTCCCCTCGCCCGGATACCTCAAATGCGTCGGCTCTGTCGGTATCTCTGACCGAGATAGCCACGTTTGAGAGCTTCTCGCGCCAGAGCCTCTCCCTCAGATGCCTCGACGTGAGAAATTTTCCTTCCCTGCCAGCTAGGGGGCTAGTGTTAACGTAGAAAATCATAGAAATTGTAGGCTCGTCAACTTTTATGCGGGGAAGGGGTTTTGGGGATTCTGCGTCCGAGACCGTGTCGCCGATTTTTATATCATCCACTCCGGCGATGGCGGCGATGTCTCCGGCTTCCACCTTGTCGGTTAGAGTCCTTTGGAGTCCCCGGAATGTGTAGAGGGATGAGATTTTAAAATTGCTTACCGCTCCGCCTTCGCCGCATAGGGCGTAGGTTTGACCCGCAATGAGCGCGCCGTTCATGAGCCTTCCGACAGCGATTCTGCCGACGTAGTTGTCGTAGTCGAGATTAGTGATGAGAAATTGAGGGATGGAGTCGTCCAGCGCGCCGGGCCCTGGGATGTGCGATATGATGACATCGAAAAGGGGGGTTAAATTCACCGAGCCGTCCCCGATTTTGCAATGCGCGATGCCGGCTTTGGCGTTTGTATAGACTATAGGGAACTCGATTTGCTCTTCGTTGGCGTCTAGCTCGATGAATAGGTCGTAGGTTTCGTTTATGACCTCTTGGGCGCGGGCGTCGGAGCGGTCAATTTTATTAATCACGAGTATAACGGGGAGTTTCTTCTCAAGGGCTTTTTTTACGACAAATCGCGTCTGCGGAAGCGGCCCCTCGCTTGCGTCAACCAGCAGCAGCGCCCCGTCAACCATGTTGAGGCTACGCTCCACCTCGCCGCCGAAATCTGCGTGTCCTGGGGTGTCCACTATGTTGATTTTTGTCCCCTGCCAGGAGATAGCCGTATTTTTAGCCATTATCGTGATGCCGCGCTCCCGCTCCAAGTCCATTGAGTCCATAACGCGCTCTGCAACCTGCTGATTCTCGCGGAACACGCCGCTTTGCCGGAGCATCGCGTCAACGAGCGTGGTCTTGCCGTGGTCAACGTGGGCGATGATGGCTATGTTTCTGATGTTTTGCTTTCTCATAAAATTTTTCCGTCTCCTATTCTGTGATGATTGAATTTAGCCGATTTGTCGAACACTCCCCCAGCCTTTGGTCTGCGCTCGGGGGGATGGGCTTGTCAGAGGATACTGCCGCTGAAGCTCGCGTATTGATTAATCAATCCGGCATCGCAAGGGGTTTGGGCGATACGATAATCCCGTTGCCATCCGAATAGACAAACTCTCCCGGGCTAAAGGAGACTCCGGCAAACGAGATGGCAACGTTAATATCCCCCATTCCGCGCCTTTCGGTCTTGAGCGGAATCGCTCCCAGCGCCTTCACCCCGAGATTCATCTGCGCAATGGCGTCCACATCCCGAATCGAGCCGTAGATGATTATTCCCTCCCAGCCGTTTTTCTCCGCGCTCTGGGCTATTAAATCCCCAAGCAGTGCGCGCCTCCTTGAGCCGCCGCCATCAACGACCATGACTCTCCCATTACCGGGAGCGCCTGCGAGATTCTTCACCATCGAATTGTCCTCAAAGCACTTGACCGTAACGATTTCCCCTCCGAAATAGCTCTTCCCGCCGAAGTTTGTGAAAATCGGCTCGGCAACGCGAACCAAATCGGGGTAGGCGTCGCACAGGTCGGTGGTTGAATATGATGTCATAAAATCTCTCCGCTGAGGTTGTGATGCGCCTAGAGTATTCACGAATTTCGCCGAGATACAAGATTCAGTGCGCAGGATTCGGGATTACCACCGAGACGCGAGCGAGCCGGCGGCTGGCGGTTAGCGGGCTAGACTACTCGACGCTTTCCAGAGCCTCGCCGTCCCAGCGCTCAAGGGTTGTGAATGAAGAAACGGGGTTGCGGCGGAGTTTCGTGATGCTTTTTGCTGGTCTCCCTAGGGGGATTATCGCCGCTACGGCAAAGCGAGCTGGGATGGCGAGAAGCTCCCGCAATTTACCCTCTTCGGCTATGGGAAGAGTGGTAATGACCCCTCCGTACCCTTCGTTTCGGGCGGCGAGCAGTATATTCCACGCAAAGGGGTAAACCCCCGCCCCGCTCACGACCCCGACGCGAGCCAGGTATCTATCTATCGAGGCTACTACACTGAGGTCCACGCACACAACGAGAACCACCGCCGCCCCGGTGTAGTGCTTCATAAGCTGTGCCGGGGCAGGGGTTCTCTCAATTGTCTCAGGGCTTACCGAGCTTGGGATTACCGTATTCCAAGGGTTTTCCCCTGCGGCTTTCTCGGCGGCGTAACGCTTGGCGGCAGGCTCTGCTAACTGTGCGAGAGTGCGCCTCGTCTCTGGGTCTCGAATTACGATAACCCTCCAGCCCTGCCTGTTGCCTCCACTTGGGGCAAAACGGGCGTTGTCGAGAATTTTATACACAGCGGCGTCGGGAATCGGCTCCTCCGTAAATTCCCTTGCCGAGAACGCCCCGCGCATAGCGTCGTATAGTTCCATGGGATTGATTCTCCTCTTTCAATTCAGGATGCTCGATTGTAGTTAGATTTGCATCAGATTGCCGAGACTAATTCTACACGAAATTGGATTTACGCGGGCGCGCCTAATTTAGAGCCGCCGAAATCCACCCTCTGGCTAAGCCATATCTCTCTTGACAATCCACCCTCAATCCGTTAATTTCTTGCGTTTCTCGCATAACCTCTTATGGTTTTTGAGTTTTTTCGATGAGAGAGACCTTCAAATTTTAAGCCGAAACTATAACTTTCAGGAGGTAGATTACGTTGAAAATCGTCGTTATTGTAAGACAGACACCCGACACGGAGGCTAAGATTAAAGTCGCCTCAAGCGGGGATAAAATTGACTCCGAGGGGATAAAGTGGATTGTGAACCCCTATGACGAGTTTGCGATTGAAGAAGGAATCAGAATTAAGGAAAAGCTGGGCGGCGAGGTGAACCTAATCACCATGGGACCCGCCAGATGCGCCGAAGCCCTGCGCACAGGGCTTGCCATGGGCGCGGACAACGCCGTCCACATCAAGGACGAGGCGTTTGCCTTTTCAGACCCCTATGCCGTTGCCAAGGCTCTGGCGCAGGAAATCAAAGCCATAGGCGGATTTGACCTCATCCTCACGGGCAAAAAAATGATTGACGAAGAGACGGGGCAGGTCGGCATCCAAATCGCCGAGGATTTGGGAATTCCACACGTTGCCATCGTTACAAAATTGGACGTATCAGACGGCAAAAAAGCCGTATGCGTCAAAGAAATCGAAGGCGGACAGCAAATTGTAGAGGTCGCCCTTCCCGCGCTTGTAACCTGCGAGAGAGGGCTTAACGAACCGAGATACGCGTCCCTTCCCGGCATCATGAAGGCGAAGAAAAAACCCCTTAAGGAAGTGCCCGCCGCCGCCATAAACGTAGCCGAGATTGGGCTCACTGGAGAATCCCTCGGCGAGGCAGGAGCGCGACTTAAGACTGTGAGCTATCGCGTGCCGCAGATAGAGCGAAAGGTCGCCATCATAAAGGGCGATAAGCAAGCCATGGTGAAGAACGAAGAAATTGCCAAAGCGGCGGCGGAGTTGGTAAAGCTCCTCAGGGAAGACGCGAAGGTGATTTAATGCGGCCGAGGAAATTTCTCAATGTTGCGGGGAGAGCCGGAAATTTGCGCCGGCTAAATCAATTTATTTCAGGAGGAAAAAATGAGCGAAATTTGGGTAGTAGCCGATTTAACAATTGACAATAAAGTAAGAAAAGTAACTCTTGAGGCGCTTTCTGAGGCTAGAAAAAAACTCGGCGCAAAGCTCGCCGCAGTCGTCCTAGGCTCAGGAGTCGGTGGGCTTGCGGGGGAACTCGGCAGGTACGGCGCGGAGAAAGTCTATGTGGTTGACAGCGAGCTTCTAGAGGATTTCACCCCTGAGGGCTATTCCATCGCCCTTTCTGATTTGATTAAAAAGCACAATCCCTCCATCGTGCTTACGGGAAACACCGCTTCGGCTCAGGATTATTTCCCAAGAGCGGCGGCGCGCGTCGGGGCGGGGCTTGCCCTCGATGCAGTTGAGCTTGATATGACCTCCGACGGCAGGCTGAAGGTTCAGAGGTATAAATACTCGGCAAAAGCCATTGCCACGGTTGAATTCCTCGGCAACAAGCCGATGATGGCAACGGTGCGCCCGAATGTGTTTAAGCCTGAGGAAAGCGCGAAAACCCCTGAGGTTATAAACGAGACCGTAAGCCTCAAGGCGTCCGACATAGTTACAAAAATCATCGAGGTTAAGAGAAAAGCGTCCGAGAGACCTGAGCTTACCGAGGCGGAGAGAATAGTCGCCGGTGGAAGAGGCCTGGCAAGCGCCGATAATTTCAAGCACATCTACGACCTTGCCGACTCCTTCAGCGCGGCGGCCGGGGCTTCGCGCGCCGCTGTGGATTCCGGATATGCCCCGTTTGAGATGCAGGTAGGGCAGACGGGCAAGGTGGTGTCGCCGGTGCTGTACGTGGCTGTGGCGATTTCTGGCTCAATTCAGCACTACGCCGGCATGGGGTCTTCAAAGGTGATTGTGGCGATAAACAAAGACCCCGATGCGCCGATATTCCAGAAATGCGATTACGGGCTTTGCGGGGATTTATTTGAGGTGCTTCCGACCCTCACGGCGGATGTGAAAAAACTCCTCTCTCAGCAATAATTTCCGAAACCAGAATCCGAGGGGGGCGGCAATTGAGTCGTCCCCCTCGGCTCATGGGGCGAGATTCCTCAGCCGCTCCAATTTTTTCTTAACTAACCACTAGCCACTAAAAACTGCCTTACAGATCTATCTGCTCAACTCCCCCGACGTCCTGCCCTAAGAATCTCGACGCCGTGGATATGAACGTGTCCGAGGTATCGGTGAGATAAAATTCTCTAATTGCCGCGTCGTTGCTTCCACGGTTGGCTATGCCATTTTCTGCGATAACCCTCTCTATTTCGAGAGCGGTTTCGGCGGCGGAGTCAATGAGCGCGACCCCCTCGCCCATCACTTTCTCTATCACGCGCCGCAAAAGCGGGTAGTGCGTGCATCCGAGGATGAGAACATCAACCCCCGCATCCCTCATCGGCTCAAGATATTTTACTGCCGTGAGCTCGGCGATTGCTCCCTCTGTCCAGCCCTCGTCGGCGAGCGGCACAAACAGCGGACAGGCTCTGGATACGACCGTAATCTCAGGGGCGAGGGCCTCTATGGCTTTTTTATAAGCCCCGCTCTTGATGGTCGAGGGTGTGCCGATGACCCCGACTCTGCCGGTTTTCGTCGCTCTAGCCGCGCGCCTTGCCCCCGGCTCAATCACCCCTATGACGGGAATATTGAAATCCCAGCGGAGCGAGGGGAGGGCGACCGCCGAGGCAGTGTTGCAGGCGACAACGAGCAGTTTTATCCCCTTTCTGAGGAGAAACGCCGAGTTGCTCTGGGAATATGCGATGACCGTTTTGCTCGATTTTGTGCCGTAGGGAACGCGCGCCGTGTCTCCGAGATAAATTACGTTTTCATTGGGAAGCCGCCCTAGAATCTCCCTTAGAACCGTAAGCCCGCCGACGCCGGAATCGAACACCCCTATGGGGGATGAATTTGCTTCTCTCTGTCTCATCGGGCTTAAATGTTATTCGTAACGGAGTATCTGTCAACAGGCAGTATCGGATTCAAGCGCATCATCTGAGCCAAAGAGGGGATTTGACACGCGCTCTGGTTAAATGAGATAATTCCCGCTGGATTTTGCCGAGTTTGCATCATGGGCGAGGGCGAGTATCAAGATGTTTTGAGCAATCTCTGGGGCTATTATATGAAAAATAAATCAGCATTCACACCCCAACCCTCGGATAACGCCCCCAGCGCCGTGCTACGCGACGAAGACTATATGCGCCTAGCCATTGCCGAAGCCCTAGTAGCCAGCGATGCCGGCGAAGCGCCTGTTGGGGCGGTTCTCGTGGGCGAAAAGGGCGAAATCCTAGCCGCCTGCCATAATCTCACCGAGACCCTAGGCGAGGCAACCGCTCACGCCGAGATGCTGGCGATACGAGAGGGCGGGGCTAGGCTCGGGGTGAAGAGGCTTCTGGGCGCGACTCTATACGTTACGCTTGAGCCTTGCCCCATGTGCGCCGGCGCGATAGTTCTGTCGAGGATTCGTCGAGTGGTCTTCGGGGCGAGCGACCCCAAGTCGGGGGCTATGGGGTCGGTTTACGCTGTCGGCGTGGATGGGCGTCTCAATCATACGCCTGAACTGAGACAGGGCGTGCTTGAGGGTGAGTGCGGGAGGTTGCTCAGGGATTTTTTTAAGGCCCTGAGGGCTGAAAAACCTTGAGCTTATATATGCGTCATTCATCCCTCAGCGGTGCGCTTTGCTTGGGTTCTCTGCCTCTGCCATCGCGCGCGGGGCTGATGATGATTCTCTTCTCGTCGCCTTCGATGACTTTCGTGTCGAACTTCAGATTGCTCTCCCGCTTCAGCGCGGAGTAGGCGATTTTTCTCTCGAATGAGGACATTGGCTCAAGCGTAACTGGCCTGCCAGACCTGCGCACCCGTCTCGCCGCCTCTTTAACGCTTTTTATTATTGCCTCTTCTCTGCGTTTTTTATAGCCGCCTATGTCGAGCGATATTCTCTTCTCTTCCCCGCCGGCGGAGAGCCTGCCGGATATTCTGCCCATGAGAAATTCGACGGCTCGGAGCATTTCCCCTCTCCTGCCGATGAGGATTGCTTTGTCATCGCCGGTTTTCACGTCGAGATTTATTCTGTCTGGGGACTCTCTAAGGCTCACGGCAAAGTCCGTCGAGAAAAACCCTAGAAGCTCTTCAAGGGCTTTTTTGGTTTTAAGCCCAATTTCTGTTATGTCTTCCAGTTTTACCCTGACGCGTACCCTGGCGTTTTTGCTCCCGATGCCAAAAATGCCCTTTGACCCTTCTTCGATTACCTCGACTTCGATTTCATCTCTGCTTAGCCCCAATTCCTCGCATACGCTTATTGCCGCCTCGGATACGGTTTTTGCCGCTCTTTCGATGACTATCGGCATTTTGCTTATGTCCTCCCTGCTTGTGCGAACCGGCGATTAACATAGAGTTGCTGGGCTATGGACAGGACGTTGCTCACAGTCCAATATAGAATCAGCCCCGAAGGAAGCCCCCAGAACATCACGGTGAAGATTAGGGGCATAAACTCCATCATTTTCATCTGAAGCTGGTTCTCTGGTCCTAGAGCCGTGGTGGGGGTCATCTTCTGAGATACATACCACGAAACCCCCATCAGGAGCGGGAGGACTCTGAAATCCAGCCCCACGCCGGGTATCTGAAACAGAAATTCCGGTTCGGCTAGGTCTCCTATCCAGAGGAAAGAACTGTGCCGAAGCTCTATCGAATAGAGCAAAACGTCGTAGAGGGCGATGAAAACCGGGAGCTGTATGAGCATGGGAAGACACCCGCTGAGACTGCTCAGGGGGTTTATCCCGTTACTCGTGTAGAGTTTCATTAATTCGGTGTTTTGGGTGGCTTTGTCGTCTTTGAATTTTTCCTTGAGCGCGTCCATCTTGGGCTTGAGTTCCTGCATTTTTACCTGCATCCCTTTCATCGAAACCATGCTCTTTACGGTAAGCGGCAGGAAGACTAGCCTGATAATGACGGTTATTGCGATAATCGCTATGCCGTAGTTTTGAAACACCCCGTTCAGCACGTTTAGGAACCAAAGCACGGGTCTTGCAAGCGGCCCTATCCATCCGTATTGAATCGAGTTCTCAAGCCCCAGGTTGAGTGCCCGCAACACTTCGTAGTCCATGGGGCCCAGGTAGAGCTTTGACTCGTGAATCGAAGCGCTCCCCGCTGGAACGGTGTCAGTCGGGTAGGAGAATACGGCTCTTAGCACGTCGGCATCCGCCGTTTTGCTGATGCGAATCTGGGTTTCCCCTCCAATTTCTGGGAGGAATACCGACATGAAATACTTATCCGCGAACCCGAACCAATTTATCGTGCCTTTTATCGGGGCTACTGCCTCTTTGGCTATGCTGTCAAGACGTTCTACGTCGCCTGAGACCATGGAGATGAAACTGTGGTTGTCGCTTGCGGATTTGTACTGAACCCTGCCGTAGCGCTCGATGAATAGGGTTTCGGCAATTGGCTGAAATGTATTGTTTTTAACCTCGATTCTCTGCTCAATTAAGTAGCCCGATGCGTCTATTTTGAACGTCTTTCGTATTTCAACCCCTTCGGGCGCATTCCAATAGAGGGCTATCTCGTCCTTGCCTTCAGAGATGTCTATCTGCTCCGAGCCGTCAAACTGGAACGGTATTGGGTTCGGCACTTGAATCCCCTTGAGGCTGACGGCGGAATTAAACTCTGGCGGCGCGTCTTTAAACAGGTTGACCCCGGACGAGGCGGCGTTTGTGCTTTCTCTGTAATTTGCAAGTCTCCACTCGACTATACGTCCGCCGGAGGTGTCAATTACGCCCGTATATAGTGGGGTTTTGACGGTTAGTAGCCTCCCTTGAGGTTGTTCAAAAGGGGCGGGGTCGGTAGGAGAGGAGGGATTATTAAATACCTCGGCGTAGGTGTCCTGCTGGGTCTCGGCGGTTTTGGCAGGGGCTAGGTCTGCAGGCGGTTTAGCAGGTGGGGAGAAGAACAGCGTATAAGAGAAAATTATTAAAACCGACAAGGCGAAAAACAATATGTAGTTGAATCTCGAACTGTCCATTTATTTATACCCCTAACCTCGTAAATTATTTTATCGGATCGTATCCGCCGCGGCTCAGCGGATGGCATCTGGCAATTCTCCCTAGGGCGAGCCGCAAACCCTCCTTGAAACCGCGCTTTTTTATGGCTTCTTCGCAATATTGGGAGCAACTCGGATAAAAACGGCAGGACGGCGGCAGGACGGGAGAGATGAAATACCTGTATGACTTTATCAGCAGTAACGCGCTAAAGACCAAGGGATTCCTTTTCATACGAAATTCGACTTACAAACTCCGATAATCTCCTGCCGGGCTTTACTGAAGCTGATGGATTCGATGTTTTTTCTCGTCATGACCAAAACATCGCGAGAGCCGAAGATTGACCGATTAAGCCTAAAAACCTCTCTTATGATTCTCTTCGCCCGATTCCGCTTAACCGCGCTTTTGGAGCTTTTCTTTCCCACTATCAGCCCAAGACGCGGACAACCAAGCGAATTTTCCCTGTATATTAGAGTGAAATTGCCCGAGTACAGCCTCGCGCCGCTGTGAAGGGCTTCTTTAAAGTCAGAGCTTTGTCGGATTCTCGATTCGCTGGGGAAAGAAGAGCACTGATGACACTTCACTTCTTCCAACGTTCTACCGTGAGCGAGTGCCTGCCCTTCGCCATGCGCCTCTTAATTGTGCGGACGCCACTTGGAGTGCTCATTCTCTCACGAAACCCGTGAGTCCTCATTCTTCTCTTAACGTGTCGCTGAAATGTTCTTTTCATTTTACTGTCCTTGGCAACAAGCTAACACGAAAAATCTCAAAGGTCAAGAATTCATCCTGATATAGCCCGCTGCCGGGATTGGCGACACAATTGATAATCACTCTATTCCCATTCCCGCCTTCATCGCTTCGATTTTTTTATATTCCACGGCGGCGGCGCGGGAGCTTTGAGGATTCGTGCATTCGGCGGATATGTCCCCTATCCGGTTCTGCTCGTTATCCACAAACACGATTAGGTCGTTGATTTGCAAAACCATTCCGTTATTGACGAGCAGGCACTGCCCCGTAGCCCGAAAACTGCGGTTCACCCTTGGCACGAACACCGAGGTTATATCGCACTCCTCATCTCCGATAACGTCTCCGAATACCGTTGCCGTGCCGACCTGAGGCACGTTGGAGGCGAAAATCGTAACCTCGTCTCCGTCAGAGACTAGCTCGGCGAGAATTCGATTTCTATCGTCGAAGAAAGATACTGGATTATCCGAGAAATCCACGGTCAGAGGGGGGCTCATGCAGGCTTGAGGCGCGGGAGTTGGCGTTGGAGCGGGAGTGGGCGCGGCAGTCGCCGTGGGCGTTGGCGTTGCGCCCGGAGCCGGAGTCGGCGTTGGAGCGGGTGTGGGGGTTGCTCCGGGGTCGGGTATCGGGGTGATTACGGGTCTTGCCGTGGGCGTGGGGGTAGTCGAGCGGTTTTGTCCGCCGCCGCCGCACCCTCCGATACTTCCGAGCGCGATGAATGCGCCGAGTAAAATATAGGCGATGAATTTTTTCACTTTCTGTCTCTCCCCTGCCGGTTTTGTTTAGTGTCTGTCTCTGGTTTGCTTTAGAGATTAGCACAACATTTTAATTGATTTCAAGAGCCGATGCCCGTAAGTTTTTATTCCGTGCAGGCGTTCGGCAGGATTAACCAAGCCCATCGCAGGCGGGGTCTAATCCTCAGTGGTTTGCATAAACTGACGGGAGACGCTATCCACTATGAATAACGCTCATAAAATTGCCGCCGGAATTCTATTCACCGACCAATACCAGCTTACGATGGCTCAGCTTTACTACCGAATGGGTCTCCACGAAAAGCCAGCGCGTTTTGACCACTTCTTCCGCGACTACCCCGATTACGGCACTCACAAAGCCGGATACTGCGTCAACGCGGGCTTGGAATCGCTCCTCGTCAGGATGCGGGGGGCGCATTTTCGCGACGCCGACATTGACTGCCTCAAAAGCCAAAAGAGCCTTGCGGGAAAACCCCTTTTCCATTCGGATTTTCTCAGGTGGCTTCGGCGCGGCGGCAATTTCGAGGGCATCTCCCTCAGCGCCGTTCCCGAAGGGCGGGTGGTTCACGCTAACGTCCCGATAACCGTTGTCGAGGGGGGGATGGCAATGGCTCAGATTCTGGAATCCGCGCTCCTCAATATTCTCAATTACCAGATTCTCATAGCCACCAAAGCCGCCCGCATCCGCGAGAGCGGCAGAGGACAACTCCTGCTTGAATTCGGACTCCGCAGGGCGAACGACGCCGGAGCTATAGCAGGCACAAGGGCGGCGCTCATAGGCGGGGCGGATTTTTCATCTAACGTTGGCATCTCGTGCGCCCTCGGATACCCTCCGAAAGGCACTCACGCCCACAGCATGGTTCAGCTTTTCATGGCTCTGGGCGAGGGCGAACTGGAGGCGTTTCGAGCCTTTGCAGGCGTGTATCCCGACGACTGCCTGCTCTTGGTTGACACCATTAACACCCTCGAAAGCGGAATTCCAAACGCCATCCGCGTATTCGAGGAACTCAGGCGCAAGGGTCATAAGCCCCTGGGGGTGAGGCTCGATTCTGGAGACCTCGCGCACCTGAGCATTCAGGCATCAAAAATGTTGGATGAGGCGGGCTTTCGTGAAACCTCAATTGTGCTGTCCAATAACCTCGACGAGCTTGTCATCTGGCAGATAATCACCCAGATTTATGAGGAATCCCCCAAGTACGGCGTTGACCCACACCGCCTTGCCGGGAGGCTCGTCTTCGGAGTCGGCACGCGCCTTATTACCTCGCACGGGGAGTCCGCCTTGGGAGGGGTGTACAAGCTCGTCGCCGTGAAAGACGGGCAAGGCTGGACGCCGACGATAAAGATTTCTGAGTCCTTGAGCAAGACTCCGAACCCCGGCACAAAAGCCGTATGGCGGATATACGACGCGAGGGGCAGAGCCACGTCCGACCTCGTGGGGTTAGCCGGCGAAGACCCCGCCGCGTTGGATGAGATAACCCTTCATCATGCCTCGGATCACACAAAATATCGGACATTGAGCAAGAGGGAAATCTCGCAGGTTGAGCCGCTTCTCGCCGAAGTTCTCAGAGAGGGGAAATTGGTCTATGAGCTTCCTTCGATTGAGCAAATGAGGGAGCGGCGCAAGGCCGATGTAGAGCGGATGGATACTGGGGTCAAGCGAATCATGAATCCTCATATATATCACGTCTCGCTCACGGAAACACTCTGGGATATGAAGCTGAATCTGATTCGTTCTGTGAGGAAATCGGGCTAGAAGAGGGGGGGCGGTACGGCAAGTGCTTAAATTTATTCCACTGCTAGCGCTGACGGCGGCGGCTCTCGCCTATCGGGAATCCTTCGCGGGCTGGGTTTTGATGTGCGTCATCGGGTTTTCGGTGTATCTGGGATGCAAGTGGCTCACGTGGCGAAGGGCGCTCGAACGGGGGCTGACCCCTCCCCCAGGACGCTCGCTCGCATACCTAGCGGGCTGGATAGGGATGGACGCCGAGGGATTTCTCGATAGCCGCGCCAATGTGCCGAAGCCTCTGCCTGCGGAGTGGATTGCGGCATCGGGAAAAACGCTCGCCGGAGGGCTTCTGCTCTGGATTATTGCTCCCATGATTCCCACGGATGAGAGGCTGATAGTCGGCTGGACGGGGTCTGCCGGACTGCTCTTGCTTACCTTTTTCGGGGCGTTTCACCTCAACGCCCTCCTCTGGAGGTATTTCGGAGTGAACGCGCGGCACATTATGCGCTCCCCTCTCCTGGCGCGCTCGCTTGCCGAGTTCTGGGGCGAGAGGTGGAATCTCGCCGTTCACGGATTGCTGTCGAATTTTGTATTCCGCCCTGTTGCGCGCTGGTTTGGGGTGAATCCGGCGGTTTTCGCCTCTTTTTTAGTGTCTGGCTTTGCCCACGAACTCATCACCTCGATTCCGGCTCGCGGGGGGTACGGGATGCCGACCCTATATTTCCTCATTCAATTCGTTGGGATGTTTTTCGAGCGTTCGGAGGTTGGAGGCAGACTCGGCTTGGGCAGGGGCGGCGCGCGGGGGAGAATTTATACGGCTGTTTTTACCGCTTCTCCGGTGTTTCTGCTATTTCATCCGTGCTTTGCCGTGGACGTAGTGGTTCCGCTCATGATGAAAATTCGGGCTATTTAGGCGCACAATTGAATTTCGGGATGGCTTGCATCTGCGTGGGGGTATTCTGCTCCGTGGATGATGAAACCTGCGCATATCTCGAATTAATTTCATTTTCTGTTAACCGCCGATGAAGTTTCGCTTAAGAGAGCTTTAACGCGAGCGGAGCGCCCCTCGGTTCTCTTGCAAATTCAATGCCTCAAGCTACACTAAAGGCATAATGATTGAGTACAATGAGGGGATTCGTCTAAGCGGGACTGACATTTGGTTCGATTCAAAAAAGTCGTCCCCGTTTACTTTCCTCTCAAACGCGGATGCGAGCCGATACGTGCATCATGAAAAAGTCGTAGCCACCCCGCAGACGATAAAACTCGCCGAAAAGAGCCTGAAAAATTCTGTCGCGCTCCCCTGCCCGTTCAATCACCCCTTTACGCTCGGCAGGATGCAGGTCGAACTCATACCGGCGGGCTACGTTCTCGGCTCCTGTCAAACGGTCATCAATATTGACGGAAAAAGAATCATCTACACCGGCGACTTCAAGCTCCGTGCCAGCGAAACCGCAGAGTCTGCCGAGGTGAGGCGATGCGACCTGCTCGTGATGAAATGCACTTACGGCATCCCGAAATATGTTTTCCCCTCTCCTCAGACTGTGATTGAGGCTATAGTTGACTTTATAGACGGCGCTCTTGCAACGGGAACTACGCCTATTTTACTTGTGGATGTGCTGGGGAAATCGCAGGATATTGTGAAGGTTTTAGGCGATTCGGGATATAAATTGAGCCTCCACCAATCCATTTACAAGAGCGTCAAGATTTATGAGGAGTTCGGGGTTACCTTCTCGAATTACGAGAGATTTAAGCCCTCGGCTCTCGACGGGAAGGTGCTATTAGCCCCCGTTTATATACGAGGTTCGGAGGTCATAGAGCGAATAGAGCGCAAAAAAATCGGGGTCGTAATGGGCTGGGCTGTAGATAGAGGCTTCGTTAAATCCGTCTTCTCTGCCGATGAGGGATTCCCAATAAGCAACCACGCGGGCTACGACGAGCTTCTCGAATTCGTGGAAATTGTAAAGCCTGAAGAGATTTATCTTATTCAAGGGTTTACCGCAGAATTTGCGAGAACCCTCCAAAAGAGGGGTTTTAAGGCAAAGCCCCTTGAGACCCCGTCTCAGCTGAAACTGCTCTAGGGTGAGCGATGACCGTCAAGACCGCCAAATTCAGCGTTGAAACCAATGGATTCACGGATTTGATTGATATAACCCGCAGGGTCGAGTCGGAGGTCGGGAAGTCCCGAATCCAGTCTGGCATCGCCTGTGTTTTTGTCCCCGGCTCTACCGCAGGGGTTACGACGATTGAGTTCGAGAGCGGCGCAATAGCCGATTTCAAGAAAGCCGCCGAGAGGCTCGCCCCTCAGAATATCCCCTATGAACACGACACGAGGTGGCGCGATGGGAACGGATTCTCGCACGTCCGGGCGGCTCTGCTCGGAGCGTCTCTCAGCGTCCCCTTTGCCGAATCGCGCCTTCTGATTGGAGTCTGGCAGCAGATTATCCTCGTGGATTTCGACAACAGACCCCGCACAAGGGAAGTGATTGTTCAAATTACGGGCGAGTAGCGAGGTTGCCCATTCGTCCGCATCGCGCCCTTCTGGTTAAATTGTCTCGTCGGTTCCGCCGCTTCGCTTTTTCATTATTGCGTTAAATTCTGAAATCATATAACTCACCGCGCTTGAAGCCCAGTCGAGGGTGAAGCGGTTGACCTGAAACTGCCCGTCCAGTAGTGGGAAAGCCACGCCGACCCTGCTTGATTTATTGATGATTTCATCCATTAAATTGAAATTGGCAAAGGTGTAGCTGAATTTCCCGGATATGCGCTTGCCGTTGCAGAGCATCTCAAGGCTTCTAGCAGTGAAATTGGAGTTGGCAAGGACTGGGTATCGGAGGTCTTTGTTTTCCTCGCAGCTGTTGTTGTTGACGAGCACCCAGTAGCATAGGTTGCTGTCGTAGTAGCAGTATTGTCCGAGTATTGCGCCGCTTGAGTTGGTTTGCGCCGCGTACATCCCCTTGTTGTCCTCGATAGTCCCCACGAACCAAGAACCCCCGAAACTCTTCTCCTGTGCCTGCGCCGCGACGCCGAGGAAAACGGCAACTGCGAGGCAGATACCCTGTATTAAATGTGCCATGATGACCTCCTAAGAAAGCAGATTTGCATTCAACCGACGTACCGCGCCGAGTTGTTAATTATAATCCTAAAACAAATGGATTTTCACGTCAATTTGTGGATGAAAAAAATACCGCCGCCCGCTTTTTCATTGCTGTGGGCTGGCGGCAGGGGCTCCGGAGGGAAGGGCTACCTTCCCTCCGCGCGGAGGAGCGGATTAGACGAATTTCACTGAGAAGTGCTGGGGCTTATAGCGGATATTTAAATTGACGATGAGCGGGGTTATCGCCTCAATCATGCCCGAGGCTTCAAGCGCTCCGGCGTCCAGAACGCGCAGGTTGAGCATCTGTTCGGTGAGCATTTTCACCACGGCTTTCGCCTCGTCGTTGTCCCCGCAAATTACGACGTCATAGTCGAGGGCTTGGTCAATTTGGCTCAGTTCCTTAGCCGGCAGGTTGTGATACGCCGAAACGAGTCTCGCCGTCTCAGGGAGGGCTGATTTAATCTGAAGCGCGGACGACCCCTCGGCGGGCGGCGCGTAGGTAAAGGTTTTCCCCTTTTTAACCATGGACACGACCGGCGTTACGACGATTTGGTCTGTGAAGCTGTCTTTGATTTGGGCAATTGTCGGCGCGGCGTGTTCAGGCGGGATGCTGATGATAACTACCTCGGCGGCGCGGGCGGCGTCGGCGTTGGATGAGCCGTGTATATTCGACGGCACTCCGAGGGTTTCGAGTTTCTGAATATATTCGGCGGCGATGGTTTTAGCTTTTTCGTCGCTTCTTGAGCCGATAAATATCTCATGCCCCACCTTAGACCATCTGAGGACGAGTCCCTCGGCAATGTCTCCGGTTCCACCTAAAAGAGCGATTTTCATAGTTTTCTATCTCCTCTGCTTGCGGTTTTAAATTTCCGTTTATTTTAACAAAGAATTGAAATTATATGAAGGGCAATACCGGACGGGAGGTTATGTTGCCGCCACTCCCCATTCATGCCATCGTAGGGAAGAGATATTAAAACCTCTGCTTAATAAAAATGAACGAGCCGAGGGGGATGAAAATACTCTCCTTCTTGGAGAAATCCGAAAACAGTTTTTCCGGCTCTTTCTTGCGCTCTTCGATGAGAAAAAGCAGAGAATTGTCGGATTCGCCCGTGTTTAGATTAAGCGGAGCGATGAGCTCCTCCCGGTTTATCGAGGTGGAAAGCTCCTGTGCGGCTCGGTCTGCGCCGAGAGTGGGGTCGGACTTCAATAGGCGATTGAGCTTGGAATTGGCGTAGTATAGGTTGAGCATGAAGTCTATGGGCATTTTTTTGTCGCTCAGGCTCAGTTCTAGGGGGAGAAGCCGAATTTCGCTCTGCTGCGTGGCGTTTGTGTGTGTGCGCTTGGGTAAATTGCTCTCTGCGCCCACAGCATTTTCGCCGAATGCCAAGCCGGAGATGATAAATATCAGAGCCAATTTCTGCATCATGGAATTCCCCTCCCGCCGTCGGTATTCGAGAGCCGGCACCCTCCCGATGATATTGATATTGATGCTGGAGCGCGAGAAAAAGGGACTCTTTTGCCTCACCCACCCCCGCATATTATACAATGATTTATACTAATTTATACTGATTTATGCTATTTGCATACGCTCGCAGCGATGTAATTGCTCTATCTCTTTGGCGCGCATCGCCGCGGCGCTGGCTCAGAGCGACTCCAGAAACTCGGCGAGGATTCCGTTGAACTCTTCGGGCGCTTCCTGCATCATAAAATGCCCGGCGTTCTCGATAATAGAGAGTGTAGAGCCGGCGATTTTGCGATGCAGGTACTCCCCGTATTTTGCCGGAGTGAGCAGGTCTTCCCCGCCTGAGATGATAAGCGCGCGGGTAGAAATCCTATCCACTTCTGCTGTGATGTCGAATTCGTCGCAGGCAACGAGGTCATGATAGCAGACCTTCTGCCCGATGCCAATGAGGCCCTCGGTGAATTTCGCCTTCAACTCCTCGCAGGCCGAAGGGGCAAACGCCCTGTTCGGGGCGACTTGGCAAAACCTCTCGTAGTCGTTTTCGACAATCGAGAGGGTCTCTTTGGCTACGGTCAATTTTGCCCCCGTGCCGACGAGAATAATGGCGCGGACGGCTTCGGGATACCGAAGCGCGTAGAGGCTTGCTATCGCTCCGCCCATCGAATGCCCCACTAAAACGAGCTTTTCGAGACCTAGGGCATCCGCAAAAGCCTTGAGAAAATCCCGATATTTGGCGACACTTCCGAGTCCCTCGCCGCCGGATGCGCAATGTCCCGGAAGGTCGGGGACGATAGAGCTATATTTTTGGATAATGTCCTCTTGGAATCTCCACGTGAGGGCGCTTTGCCCTGCCCCGTGAATGAATAAAACCGCCGGGCGAGAGCCGTCAAAATTCGCCGAAATGCCGTAGCCGATGGAATCCCCATTTACCGAGATATGAGCCATATCCGAGCCTCCTTCGAGCTTGCGATATTAAACCCGGTGAGCGTAAATTTCACCTTGAATTTGGCAAAGAATATAGTAGGCTAATAGCAATTAATCAAATCTGAAAACAAATTGCACTTGGTAAATGTTGCTAACATCGTGTTTTTCCGAGAGCCGTTTTTATTAAGCCCAGAGGAAATTTCCATGAGCGAGCCAGCGGTCAAAAAAAGATTCCCAGTCTCACCCCTCTACGGAGACCCGCGGGGGGATCAGGGGTTTTGGGGCGGTGGCATGAAGCCCTGGGAGATTGGACAAATGGGGTGGAGCAGATGATGCGGATTGTCCTCGTTGGGCTTAATTATAGAACCGCGCCCGTAGAAGTGAGGGAGCGTTTCTCGTTCTCAGACGACGCCCTTAGGGACGGGCTTAGGAGGCTCTCTGCCGGCAGGTGGGTTGACGAGTGTCTCATCCTCTCCACTTGCAACCGCGTCGAGATATACGCCGTTTCGCCGGACGCCGAGGGGTGCGTTAATGAGATAACCCAGTTTCTCTCAGAATATCACGGAGCGTCCGCCGCCGCACATTCGTTTGAATCCTACATGAGCGTCTCATTTGATGAGGGGGCGATAAACCACATACTGCGCGTCGCATCCAGCCTTGATTCAATGGTTATAGGCGAGCCGCAGATTCTGGGGCAGGTCAAAGAGGCTTATAGAATCGCAAGTTCAGCAGGCACGACAGGATTAATTTTAAACCGGCTCTTGCGCGGGGCGTTTTCAGTGGCAAAGCGGGTGCGCGCCGAGACTAAGATAGGCTCTCAGGCGGTGTCCGTGAGCTACGCCGCGGTTCAGCTTGCAAAGAGGATTTTCGACGACCTGTCTAAGAGGTCTGTAATGCTCGTCGGCGCGGGCGATATGGCTGAACTCGCCCTCAAGCACATAGCCAAAGAGGGGATACGGGAGCTTATCGTTGCAAACCGTACCCTTGAGAGCGCCTCTGCCCTCGCTCACAGATACGGCGGCAGGGCGATTAAAATGGAAGAAATCCACTACTCGCTCAAGGACACTGACATTCTCATTGCCGCGACTGGTTCTATGGATTTTGTGATAAAGCCTCAGCACGTGCGAGAAGCCCTCACGCTCAGGAGAAACGAGCCTGTATTTATGATAGATATAGCCGTTCCCCGCGACATTGACCCACGAGTCGGAGAAATCCCCAACATCTATCTCTACGACATAGACGACCTCGAAGCGGTCATGGAAGAGAATATGAAAACACGGCGCAAACACGCCGAACGCGCTGAGGAAATAGTCCGCGAAGGGGAGAAGAATTTTCGCTCTTGGCTTGACGGGCTTAGGGTTGTTCCGGCTATAATTTCGCTGAGGAGCAGATTCGAGGAGATTCAAAAAATCGAACTGGGCAAGGCGATACGCAGGCTTCAGGGGCTGTCCGAGGGCGAGAGACGCGCCGTTGAAGCGCTTGCCTCTGGGATAGTAGCCAAAATTCTCTATAAGCCTATGACAAATTTAAAGAAAGAGTCCTCGTCCTCGCTCGGCGCCCTCTACGTTGACACGCTAAAGAGGCTGTTCGAGCTTGAAGGGGACGTTAACCTGCCGGAAGAAAATGACTCTGACAACGAGCCGAACGCTAAGAATTGGGACTAGAGGGAGCCGTCTTGCCCTTTGGCAGGCTCATTTTATCGAATCCCTCGTCCGAGCTGAATTTCCCGCACTCTCCATACAAGTATCGGTTATCCACACAACTGGGGATAAAAACCTCGAATCGCCTCTGTCCGAAATAGGCGGCAAAGGGGTTTTCGTCAAAGAAATCGAAGAAGCCCTCCTCTCAGCCTCAATTGACATTGCCGTTCACAGCATGAAGGACCTCCCCGCCGCGCTCCCCTTGGGGCTTGCCATCGGCGCAGTAGCCCAGAGGCGCGATGCTCGCGACGCTCTGGTGTCGAGAGGGGGTGTGAAATTCGCCGACCTTGCAAGCGGGGCAAAAATTGCCACGGGAAGCGCTCGGCGCAGGGCGCAGGCACTCGCTATTCGGCGGGACGTTGAGATTCTCCCCATACGCGGAAACGTTGACACTAGGCTCAGAAAACTCCACACGACGGAGGGATTCGACGCCCTCATACTTGCCTCGGCAGGGCTGGAGAGAATGGGATTCGGCGCACAAATCACGGAATTCTTCCCGGTTGAGACTTTCATTCCCGCTCCATGCCAGGGGATAGTGGCTATAGAGCAAAGGGAGGACGACGGCGATGTGTCCCAAATTTTGTCTCGAATCAACCACGAGCCGTCCTGGATTTGCGCCTCGGCGGAGAGGGCGTTTCTCGAAGCCCTCGGAGGGGGTTGCCAAGTCCCAGCCGGATGCCACGCCTCGATTCTTCAGGGCGGAAGGATGAGAATTATCGGCGCGGTTGCCTCCCCAGACGGGGCGACGTCAGTGCGGAGGGAGGCCGAAGGGGATGCCACGGATGCCCGCTCCTTGGGCAGAGAGCTTGCCGAATCCGTGCTGGCAGGCGGCGGCGCGCAGATTCTGGCTACCCTCTAGCTCACAGCGGCGGCTCGTGATTCGGAAACGCAGATGCTTGAGCTAAAAATGAATGGAATAAATCCAGAAATTCTCGATTCGCCGGTGTTGGCATAAGCCTAATCCCTCGCCTGTCTCTGTCCGATGGACAAGAGCCGCAGACGCCTCTGGGTCGCCCAATTCCCCTCGGTTTAAACTTGCTCTCTTATCTTTATCGTGTCATGATTGATGAGAGCTATGGAAAAACACCCCCTTTCAATGGCTGTCGAAGAGGTTGCGTTTGCGTTTCTGGACGTTGAAACCACAGGGCTAGACCCATATTCGGGCGACAGAATCTGCGAAATCGCCATGCTCAAAACCAGGGGCGCAAAAGTCATAGACACCTTCGAGACCCTCGTTAATCCCGGTAGAGCGATGCCTCCGAGAGCCGTATCGGTAAACGGCATAACCGATGCCATGATACGCAGTTCTCCGTTCTTTAGGGATGTCGCCAAAGACGTGCAGAATTTCCTTTCGGATACCGTGATTGTGGCTCATAACGCCTCGTTCGACTTGGGCTTTGTATCAGCGGAATTTGCCAATCTCAGGATTCCTCCCCCTGCTAATGAAATAATTGACACGCTGGGCATAGCTAGGCGGTATTACAATTTCCCAAGCAACGGTCTGGGCAAAATAGCGAGGCATCTGGGAATCCCAATTGCCTCGGAACACAGGGCACTCTCAGACGCGGGGCTGACCAAGGACATTTTCGACTATTTTATTCTGGATTTGAGGAGAAGAGGGATGCGCATCAGCCGTCTCAAAGACGCGCTGAAGCTCCACGGCAAATATGTTGATTTGGAAAAATCAAACGCCCTGGTGATTCCGCCGGACATTGAACACGCCCTGCGGCTTCGGCGAAAGGTGCAGATAAAATATCTATCAGCTTACGCTGAAGATACCACGACTAGGGTGATTGAGCCTCAGGAACTGAAACTGAGCGGAAGCTACACCTATGTGGTGGCGTTCTGCCACCTCAGAAAAGAGAGGTGTAGCTTCAGGCTCGACCGCATTCTCGAGGTAAAATGCGTGTCCTAGACTGTAAATACTACTGCGCCGGGGCTTCTTGTGGCATCTCTCCTTCAGGAGCGGGACTTGCCGCCGGAGCCTGCGCCGCCGCAATTTGAGTTTTTAATTGCTCGTTCTCGGCTTTTACGGCATCCACCTCGGTCATAAGCTCGGTTATCTTAGTCTCAAGGTCGGTTTTATCCTTTGCGAGCTGCTCGACCTCAGCCTTAACCCTCTCGTACTCCTCTTTAACCTTGCCGTCGCAACCCGACAAAGCCACAGACGCCAATACGAACACACCTACGAATAAAGATGTAAACCTTTTCATTCTCTACTTCCTCCTTTAAAAGAGCTTAAGCCCCTTTAACGGCAGATACTCTAAATTTGGAAATTGTAATTGTCAACAAGCCCCAACCTCGCCCGCATTTGCGCCCCGTTGCTTGCGCCTGCGAACGTTCTGGTATAATCAATCCATCTAAAATCGAGGATTTACCGAGCAGGGTAGCCTATTCCAAGGGGAGATTATTGAAATGAAAATTGTGAGATTTAAAACCGGCGATGGACAAAGCCGCGTCGGAGCGCTTAAAGACGCGCTGGCTCTTGAGATTGCGGGCGACGTTTTCGGGCGTTATGAAATTACTGATGCCTCCTACCACATCAGCCAAATCGAATTTCTGCCCCCCTGCCTGCCGTCTAAAATCGTAGCCGTCGGGCTAAATTACAGAGACCACGCCGAGGAGATGAAAAAAGCCCTTCCCGACGAGCCGCTCCTGTTTCTGAAGCCCCCCTCAGCCGCCATCGGACACGAGGGCAAGATAGTTTATCCATCCCATATGTCCTCCCGCGTGGATTACGAGGGGGAGCTTGCCGTAGTCATTAGCAGGGAAGCCAGGTGGGTCAATGAAAGCGAGGCTTTGGGCTATGTTCTCGGCTATACCTGCATCAACGACATCACTGCTAGGGATTTGCAGTCCAAAGACGTTCAATACACCCGCGCCAAGGGTTTCGACACATTCGCCCCGATGGGGCCCTGTATCGAGACCGAAATTGACCCAGGCAATCTCGGCATCACGACAGCGCTAAACGGTGAGATTAGACAGCGCTCCCGCACGTCGAATTTGATTTTCAGCGTCCCCCGTCTCATAGCGTTCATATCGAGGGTGATGACTCTCCTTCCGGGCGATGTAATCTCCACAGGAACGCCGTCGGGCATAGGCTCGATGAAAAGCGGCGACACTGTGGAGGTGCAAATTGAGGGCATAGGGCTACTCAGAAACCGCGTGGAATAGGGCGGATTCCCCCCACTCTAGCGCAGATTTACAAGGATTTAAATCACGCAGGCGCTATGGTATTGGTTCTATAATTAGATTGCTCGGTCGCATCTCCCCCTCAGAATGACAAACTCTCGCCGTTTCGAGCCTTTTGCTTTTGTTGTCATTTCGAGTGAAGCGAGAGATCTATCTAATATTTCATCTTACTGTTTTTTGTCTTCATTGGCTCCTATGCGGGCGTTTTGCTCGCCCTTACAAAATTCGTCCGGCTAGGATTTCGGCGATGTGTACTGGGGTTCTCTCGGTAAAATGCCCTATCTGCTCGTGGCAGGATGCGCCCGTTACGACAACTGCCGTCTCAGCGGGCGCGCTCCTCACGGCGGGAAACAGGCGGTCTTCTCCAATGGTTTTGGAGATTTCGTAATGCTCCGTCTCGTAGCCGAAACTCCCCGCCATTCCGCAGCATCCGGCTTTGCTCTCTCTCTCTCTGCATCCCGAAAGACGGAGGATTTCGACAGCCGCCTTGCCCCCCGCTATCGCCCTCTCGTGGCAGTGGGGGTGAAGCAGGACGTCCTCGCCGCCGCTTCGCCACTGTATTTTGAGATCCCCGTCCAAGTGGAGTTTATAGAGAAATTCCTGAAGTAAAAATGAATTTCGAGCTACGAGCCTAGCGTCGTCGTCCTTTGGGAGGAGGTCTAAATACTCGTCTCGAAACGCGAGGACGCAGCTTGGCTCCGTGCCAATAATGGGAACTCCCCTGCGGGCGTAGGGGGCGAGAAGACGCACATTCCTCTCAGCGTTGATACTCGCTTCCCGCGCCATCCCTTTGCTCAGCATCGCTCTCCCGCAACAGGCGCGCTGGGGGATAATTTCAACTTCAAACCCCGCCGCCTCAAGAACGCCAACCGCCGCCCTGCCGACGCTCGGCTCATAGAAATTTGCCCAAGTGTCGTGGAAATAGATAACTCTCTCGCGCTTTGGCGCTTGATTCGCCTCGCGCCGTCCGAACCAATCGGCAAATGTCTCATCGGCTAACCGGGGAAGCCTGCGCAGGGGGTGAATTCCGATTCCAGCCAGGGCGCGTCTTGTGATTCTGCAGTCCAGAATGAAATTAGCGACACGCGGCGCGAGCGATGCGATTTGCGTGATTCCATAAATCCCGCCGAAAATCCTATCTCGCAGGGGCGTTCCATGAGTCTCCCGATACCGCGATAAAACCTCGATTTTCATCTTCGCCGCATCAACCGCCGATGGGCATTCCGATTTACACGCCTTGCAGGATAGGCATAAATCGAAAACACCCCTCAGCGCATCGTCCCCATCGGGAAGCTCCCCCAATAGAGCGGCTCGAAGCGCATTCGCCCTTGCCCTTGTAGATTCGGCCTCGTCCCGCGTTGCCATGAACGAGGGACACATCGCCCCCTCGCCGAGCTTCCTGCAAATCCCCTGCCCGCTGCACATCTCCGCCGCCGCTAGAACTCCTCCGTCCGAAGTCCAATCAAGCCGCGTCTGAGTCCAGCGGGATTTAACCTCTGCCCCGAATCGCAGGTTCTCCGTAGGGGAAGGGGAGTTGACCACTTTGCCGGGATTGAGCAGTCCCGCCGGGTCAAATGCGGATTTCAGCTCTCTCATCGCTTGGTACAGGGTCTTTCCAAAGAGCTTTTCGTTTAGGTAGCCCCTTTGAAGCCCGTCGCCGTGTTCGCCGCTCATCACGCCGCCGAACCGCAGGGCGAGAGCCGCCGCCTCGTCCGTGAGCTCTCTCATAATACGAACCCCGTCCGCCGTTTTTAGATTGACGAATGGGCGGATGTGTAAGCATCCCGCGCTTGCGTGTCCGTAGAATCCCCCTTCAGCGCCGATGCGCTGAAGCGCCGCGCGAATCTCCCGAACGTACCCCGCGAGATTTTCCACAGGTACAGAAACGTCCTCGATACAGGAGATGGGCTTTAGCTCGCCGCGTCTGCTCATCAAAAGCCCAAGCCCCGCGCGCCTCACCTCCCATACGTTTGCCTGAGCCTCAGCCGAGAGGGCAAAAGTCGTTTGGCAGGGTATTCTCTGAGATTTTAGTTGCTCGTCCAAGCGGCGGGTTTTAAGCTCGGTTTCCCGCTCCGACGCGCCGTAGAACTCCACGGCCAGGATAGCCGAGGGCGTTGCTTCGATGAATGTGAGCATCGGGGCGTATCCCGGATGATTGCGGGTGAGATTTATGAGCGTTGCGTCCATAAGCTCCAAAGCCGATGGGTTTTCCCGAAGGATATTGGGAACGGCTTCCATGGCGGCGATAATATCGCTAAATTGGAGCAGTATAAGTCCGGTGCAGTAGGGGCGCGGCACGAGCTTTAGTGTAAAATCGAGGGCGACGGCGAGAGTCCCCTCCGAGCCTGCTAGGAGCTTGGCGGGATTCATCGGATTTTCCAGCAAATATGGCAGGCTATAGCCTGAAGCCCTGCGCCAGTGCTTTGGGAAATCCGCGCGTATGGCTTCGCCGTAGCGCCCTTTGATACTCAATAAATTTCGGTAGAGCGCGCCCTTGCCGCCCTCTCGGATATATTTTTCCTTGAGGATTGGCTCGTCCCGGGCGCGCATATCGAGCAAGCTCCCGTCGGAGAGAACAACTCGCGCCGACTCCAGGTTGTCTCCCGCCATTCCGTAGAGGATTGAGTGCGCGCCGGTTGCGTTGTTGCCGATTACGCCGCCTAGAGTTGCCACGTTTGCCGTCGAGGGGTCGGGCCCAAACATGAGATTGAGGCGCTTGAGGCGGTGGTTTAGCTCTCCTAGATAAATCCCAGCCTCGGCTCTGGCGGTTTTCTCGTCGGGGTTTATTTCAATTACTCTGTTGAGGTGTTTAGAGAAATCCACGACGAGGGCATAGCCTACGGCTTGTCCTGCTAGGCTGGTGCCTCCCCCGCGCGGGAGAACAGCCGCTCCAAAACTGCGGGCTACCTCCAATATAGCTACCACATCCTCAGGGGTTTTCGGGATGGCGACTCCCAAAGGCTCGATTTTATAATTGCTCGCGTCGGTGCTGTAGAGGGTGCGGCTCAAAGCGTCGAATCGAACCTCGCCCTCTATCTTTTTTTTTAGAGCCTCTTCGATTTCTCTTTGCGGGGACGTTTTCAATTTCTCGCCTTATCGCTCGCTAATATTGAAAAATTATAACTGCCCCGCCCCCTCGGCGCTATCTCGAAGCCGCAGCGGGGCAGCGCGTCCGCCGTCCGAGTTGACAATCGCCCCTCGGCAAATTAGATTTAAGTGGGAAATCCAATCGCGGGGAGCGTAAATTTAATGGGAAGAGTCGAGAGACTGCTCGATAAAGCCGATAAGTTTAAAGATGCGGGGCGTTTCGAGGAGTCTCTTGTTGAACTTAAAAAGGCCCTTAAACTCGCCCCTGACGACCCCGAAGTCCATCTGTCCTTCGCGCTCACTTATGACTGCATGGAGGAGTTCGAGCTATCTGTATTTTATTTTAAAAAAGCCCTTGACCTGTCGCCGGATGACTCCTACATCTGGACTCAGTTCGGTATAACCGTTGCCCGAATGGGAAAATACGAGGATTCGGTCTCGGTTTTTCAAAAAGCTCTGGAGCTTGAGCCTAACAGCGTTATGGCTAAGTGGAATTTGGCTCTTTCCTACAAGGCGCTAGGGTGCTACGAGGACGCTCTTGCGGAGATGGTACGGTGCATCGAGCTTGAGCCTGAGTCCGAGTACATCAAGGACGAGCTTCACTATCAGATAGGCTCTTGCTACTTCGAGATGGGCTGGACGCGTGAAGCCCTCAGACACTTCAAAAAACAGACCGAGTCTTCTCCAGAGGACGTGTGGGCGCATCTGTCAGTGGGCAACTGCTATATGGATTTCGGCTGGACGGATGAGGCAGTCAATAAGTATAGAGAAATTATCGAATCCTGCCCGGATTTTATCCCCGCTTATAATTCTCTCGCCCTGTCGCTCGCAGAGAAAGGCTGGTATGACGAGGCGATGGATGTACTCCGGGCCGCTCTCGAAATTGCCCCTCAGGACGAGACGGTCAAAAACAACATGGACTATATACAATCCCTGCGAGACGACGAGGACGGCTTCAAAGGGCTGATTCTCATGAGCCTTGCGCTTCAGTTGCTCAAAATCAAGCAAGCCGCAAAGAAAAGAGACTAATTCCTCCTCCCTATCCGGTACTCGACTTTATATATCTCAATAAAGCTCAAGAATATGACAAGCGCCACGGGACCTAAAATTATCCCCGAAAACCCGAACGCGCTGACGCTTCCGAGAATGCTCAGAAATAGAAATAGTGTCGGCAACTCCACCCTGCCGCTTATAATCCAAGGCTTTAGCACGTTGTCTATCGAGCCTACGACCCCGCCGCCGATGACTAACACGATTATTCCCGTGATGTAGTCTCCCGCCGCGAGCAGATATACCCCCACTGGGAGCCACACGAAAAGCGACCCGCCAAAAGGGAGCAGTGAGAATAGAGCGGTAAGCACCCCAGCCAGCACCGCGAACGAGAGTCCCAGAAGCCAGAACAGCGCCCCCATGGCAATACCCTGAATGCAAGCCGTCGCCGCAATGCCTACCACCACGGCGTTCAGGATGTCGTTGAAGCGGTCGAAAATCCTAGTTTTCTGCTCCTCTTTCATGGGAATGAGGAATTTTATCTGCTCATAGAGCTTTCTGCCGTCCCGAAAGAAGAAAAAGAGCGCGAAAGTCATTATGAAAAAATTGAAAAGCAGGCTAGTCAGATTTTTCGCCCCCTGCTGAAGTTGGTCGAATACGTATTTGCTCGCCGTGCCGACGCTTCTTAGGACGATTTGGTCAATTCTCATCTCGCCGAGGTCGAACCTCTTTTCCGCCTCTTCGATTATCGTAACGGGGATAAGCTCCCTTGCGCGCTCAACAATGGCAGAGAAGTTGACGAGTTGAATCTTTACCCGAATCACCTGATAGACGTCGAATAGCTCTATCGCCACGGTAGTAAACACAGCGACAAGCGGAATCACCACGGCAAGTATCGTGATGACCGTCATAATGACCGATGAAATGCCGGCTCGCCCCCGCAGTAGCCTCTTCAGCCGCTCATAAACCGGATAGAGAACGAGAGCGAGGATTGCCGCCCAAAAAAGCGAGAGCGTGAAAGGTTCGAGAATCTGATAGAACAGAAACAGCAAGAACAGAAATATCCCTATGAAAAACCACGAGAAAACCTGTTTTCGGGTCATACTCTACGCGCCCTCCGTCTGGCGATGCGGCTCTTTTGGGTGAAATAATAACACGGATTTTTTCGCCGCGCGCTCGGATGTTGGCTATTCCCGCTTCCCGTAACTTACCGACGATTCCTCCCAATTTAATTCGCTGGGGAAGTGGGAGCCGGGCGGTTCCCTCGATTTGGCGCAGTACGAGCGGCTCTAATGCGCTATCGCGTATCTTGACTTATGAATCTCCTGCATCGCAGTGCCTGAATCCGAGCGGGGGCAAAATGTCGGCTTTTAAATTCCGCAGGTTTTTGTTAATATTGGATTCACGCAAGTTACCGCCGCCTAAAAATTATCCCTGAGGAGATCTGCCAATATGCCCAAAGAATCGAAGCCGATAGAGGATTTGCTGAAGGAGAAAAGGACGTTCGCCCCCCCGAAGGCGTTTGCCCAGAGTGCGCACGTGAGTGCCGAGGCTGTCTATGAAACCGCCGCGCGCGATAGAGAAGCTTTTTGGGAGGGGTTCGCAGAGGAGCTTCACTGGTATAAGAAGTGGAACAGGGTATTGGATTGGCACTGTCCCCACTCGAAGTGGTTTGTCGGGGGCAAGCTCAACGTCTCTTTCAACTGTCTGGACAGGCACATTAAAACGGCGCGTAAAAACAAGGCGGCGGTGATTTGGGAAGGCGAGCCGGGAGACAGGCGCACGCTCACCTATTGGGATTTATACTGCGAGGTCAATAAATTCGCAAATGTCCTCTCCCATCTCGGCGTGAAAAAAGGCGATAGAGTCGCTATTTATATGCCCATGATACCCGAAGCCGTCGTAGCGATGCTTGCCTGCGCGAGGGTCGGCGCCCCGCACAGCGTCGTTTTCGGAGGGTTCAGCGCCGAAAGCCTCAGAGACAGAATCAACGACACTGGGGCAAAGACGCTCGTCACCGCGGACGGCGGCTGGAGGCGCGGCTCGGTTATTCCGCTCAAGAAAAATGCGGACGAGGCTCTTTCAGGCGCTGAGTCCATAGAAAAAGTCGTCGTCGTCAGCAGAGTCGGCGAAAAATCCGAAGCGCAGATGAAAAATGGCAGGGATTTTTGGTGGCACGAACTCATGAAAAACGCGCCAGAATACTTCGAGCCTGCCAAAATGGACGCCGAAGACCCACTATTTATCCTCTACACCAGCGGAAGCACGGGCAAGCCCAAGGGCATAGTTCACACCACGGGAGGGTATTTGACCGGGGTCTACGCCACAACGAAGTGGGTATTCGACCTCAAAGAGGAGGACACCTACTGGTGTACCGCCGACATCGGCTGGATTACGGGACACAGCTACATTGTCTATGGACCCCTTGCAAACGGGGCGACCTCGGTGATGTATGAAGGCTCTCCCGATTTCCCCGGCAAGGACAGGTTCTGGGAGGTCATCGCCAGGTACGGCGTCTCGATTTTCTACACCGCTCCTACCGCCATCAGAACCTTTATGAAGTGGGGCGAGGAATATCCCAAAAAGCACAATTTGACGAGTCTGCGGCTTCTCGGAAGTGTCGGCGAGCCGATAAACCCTGAGGCGTGGATGTGGTATCACCTCAACATCGGCGGCAGGCGATGCCCTATTGTTGACACTTGGTGGCAGACCGAGACGGGGCAGATTTTAATTACCCCTCTTCCCGGAGTTACCAAATTAAAGCCCGCATCGGCGACAAAACCGTTCCCCGGCATTGAAGCCGACGTCGTGGATGAGAATGGAAATTCAATTAAAGTTGGCGCGGGGTATCTCGTGCTGAAAAGCCCTTGGCCCGGAATGCTTCGGACAATATACGGGGACGACGCCCGATACGTGAGCCAGTACTGGAGCAGATTCGATGGAATGTACTTCACGGGCGACGGCGCGAAGAGGGATAGGGACGGGTATCTGTGGCTTCTCGGCAGGGTGGACGACGTTATGAACGTGGCGGGACACAGGGTAAGCACGATGGAGGTCGAAAGCGCGCTCGTTGACCACCCCTCGGTGGCGGAGGCGGCCGTCATAGGCAAGTCGGACAGTGTCAAAGGGCAGGCGATTTCGGCGTTTGTAACCCTGAAGGAGAAAATCGAGCCGGGCGCGGGGCTCCTAGATGAACTAAAAAAGCACGTTGCCAAGAAAATCGGCGCTATTGCCAGACCCGACGACATAATTTTCACTTCCGAGCTTCCCAAGACCAGAAGCGGTAAAATCATGCGCCGCCTACTTCGAGACATTGCCGAGGGCAGGGCGCTTGGGGACACCACGACCCTTGCCGACCCTTCAGTGGTGAGGAGTCTCAAGGACAAATATGAGGATAAAGAGGGAGGTTAAGGGCATTTGTCCTTCCGAAGGGCGGGAGCGATGGAAGAATCACGCTGAGATTTCTCGTCTGCGGGTTCGGAATGATAATGTATCGGGGTTGTCATTCCCGGTAGAGCGCGAATCTGCCGGCTCCATATTCTGGGGGAGGCGGGGCTGATTTGCGGAGATTTCCTTGAATTCTGCCTGCGCTTCAGCTAATTTATCCTAGGTTTCGACAGATGACAAAAATGATATGGACTCTATTCATTCAGAGATTTCTTGCGAGTTTCGCGGAGCTACTCCTTCGCATCGTGAAAACCCGTCTCGTTGTCTATGCCGTTTTTCTCGTTCCGTTCCTCATTTTTATATATTCGCTCACGTTTGTCGTCATTACGGCTATGGTGTTAATTATCCTGTTGGTTGTCGTCCCCATAGCGATGCTTTCAAAAACCAAAACCCTCGCTTTTCTCAGCGGGAAATAGAATTCGGTTGATCTCCACGCCTCTTTCGGTATTTTTAAGCCAGTCCCAGTGTTATAATTAACGACGGATGAAGCCAAAATTAGAATCGCTCATTGATAAAGCCAAAGTTCCGAACCATGTAGTCATCATCATGGATGGCAACGGACGCTGGGCAAAGGGGCGCGGCATAGACCGCATCGGGGGGCATTTCGAGGGGATGAAATCCGTTAAAGCCGCCGTTAAAGCTGCAATGAGCTTGGGCGTAAAGCACCTCACACTCTACGCCTTCTCCGCCCAGAATTGGCATCGCCCCAAGGACGAGGTCAACGCCCTCATGGAGCTTCTAAGGGAATATCTCACGAAAGAGTGCGCAAATCTAATCAAAAAAGGGATACGCCTCAAAGCCATCGGCAGGCTATCGGAGCTTCCGCAGGATTCGAGATTGGCTCTTTTTAATGCCATGGAAAGGACGAAGAGATGCTCGGAGATGACCCTTACGCTTGCCCTAAGCTATGGAGGGCGCGAAGAAATAGTTGATGCTGTCCGCAAAATCTTATCGAGCGGGCTATCCGCAGAAGGGCTGAGCGAGGAGAAATTCTCGGAGTTTCTCTACACCGCAGACCTGCCTGAGCCGGATTTTCTCATCCGCACGAGCGGCGAGATGAGGCTCTCGAATTTTCTGCTATGGCAACTTGCATACGCCGAGATTTACGTTACAAATACCCTTTGGCCAGATTTTAGGCGCAGGCACTTTCTCAGGGCGATTCTCGATTATCAAAAACGCGAGAGGCGATTCGGTCTTACCAGCGAGCAATTGATAAAAAGGGAAGCGTCGTGAAGAATATCTCAGTTCTCGGCTCAACCGGCTCAATTGGACGCCAAACGCTCGAAGTAATCTCTATGTTCCCTGAAAAATTTAGGGTGTCTGGGCTTGCGGCTGGCAAAAATTCCGCGCTTCTCAAGGAGCAAATCCTCAAATTCAAGCCCGTTGTAGTCTCTGTCCAGGACGAGGGCTATGCCCGCGCTCTCTCATCGGAGCTTCGGGGATTGCGCGTTGAAGTGCTGTGTGGAGAGTCGGGAGCGGAAGCCGTTGCCTCTGAGTCCGGCGCGGATGTGGTTGTTTCGGCTATGGTCGGCGCGGCTGGCTTAAAGCCTACGATAGCGGCGGCGCGGGCAGGCAGGAATATCGCCCTTGCCAATAAAGAAGCGCTCGTCATGGCAGGCGCGATTTTAATTGACGAGGCGGCGCGGCGCAAGATTGATATACTCCCCGTTGACAGCGAACACAGCGCCATTCTTCAAGCCCTCGGAGCGAACGGGCGCGAGTGCGTAAAGCGGCTCATTCTCACGGCTTCAGGGGGCCCATTTTTGAGAACCTCGGCGGATAGGCTCGAAAATGTGAGCATCGAGGCGGCGCTGAATCATCCGACATGGAAAATGGGCAAGAAAATCACAATTGACTCTGCTACCCTTATGAACAAGGGATTCGAGGTGATAGAGGCAAAATGGCTCTTCGGCACGGATGCCCGCAACATTTCCGTCTGGATTCACCCTCAGAGCATCGTCCATTCGATGGTTGAATTTCACGACGGCTCGATAATTGCCCAAATGGGGCTTCCCGATATGAGGATTCCAATATCCTACGCAATGTCCTATCCCGATAGGATGCCGATGAACCGAAACCGGGCGTCTGCCGCAGATTTTGGGGGACTCACGTTTGAAGATGCCGATGTCGGGCAATTCCCCGCCCTCTCGCTGGCTTATTCCGCCCTCGAAGAGGGGGGGACGATGCCCGCGGCAATGAACGGAGCGAACGAGGCGGCGGTATCTGCCTTTCTCGAAGGCAGAATCGGGTTTACGCAAATCATCGCAACCGTCGCGCGGGTTATGGACAAGCACATACCGCTTGCGGGAAGCGAGCTTTCCCATGTGCTGGAGGCTGACTTGTGGGCTAGGAGAGCCGCAGAGGCGGTCATAGACGGCCGCGGCATTTAACTGCGCGCCTAAATTAATTTAGTTAGGGAGAATCAACAATAATGACAATTCTAGCTTTTCTTTTCGTGATTGGAATTTTGGTTTTCATCCACGAGCTGGGGCATTTTCTCGTCGCCAAGTGGAGCGGCGTGAGGGTCGAGAGATTTTCTCTGGGATTTGGGAAGAAGCTCCTCGGCTTCAGGCGCGGGGAGACCGAGTATTTAATATCCCTACTGCCATTTGGCGGATATGTGAAGATGTACGGCGAGGGCGCTGAGGGGAATTTCATTATGGACGCCGTCGCCCGCGGCTCGAAAGCCGATAAAGCGGGGTTCCAGCCCGGAGATAAAATCCTCAAAATCGAAGGGGTCGAAATCTCCGCTCTTTCCCAGTGGAGGGATATTGCCTCGGCGCTTGAAGCCGAGCGGGAGTACCCATTTACCGTCGAGCGGGACGAGAGAGAGGTGAAAATCAGGGCAAGGGCGGAGGATTTGGACGGCACCCGCGGCTTCTCGGCGAAGGACTATCCCAGGAGCTTCTCGAGTCAGCCGCTACTGAACCGCTTTCTCATCGTCGTGGCTGGGCCATTTATGAACTTTATACTCCCATTCGTGTTTCTGCCTATAGTGCTTTTCATCGGCATTAGCGCCCCTGCATATCTCGAGCGCGCGGCTGAGATAGGCTACGTCGAGCCTGAGTCCTCGGGGCAAGTGGCAGGATTCCAAAAGGGCGACGTTATAGTTGAAATTGACGGCAGGGAGATTGCCAACTGGAGAGATGCCAATATCGGCTTCCAATCGAACCCCGACGCCGTGCTGAACGTGGTCGTCGAAAGGGAGGGGGTGGAGCAGTCGCTTGAGGTTAAAGCCGCCGCCACATCCGACGGAGTGGTTTCTGTCGGGCTAGGAGAGACCCTAGAAGCCAAGATAGACAGCGTTGTGCCTGGCACTCCCGCCGAGAGAGCAGGCGTCGCCGCCGGAGATAAAATAGTCGCAATTGACGGCGCGCCGGTTTCGGATTGGTACGCGATGGCGTCGCTCATAAGAAAAAAAACGGGCGAAGAGGTATCCGTTACCATCGAGAGGGCGGGCGAGCGGGTTGAGCTTAAAATCACCCCGGAGGCTATAGGCGAGGGAGGGCAGGGGGCGATAGGAATCACGCCGGCAAGAGAGGAGATAATTAAGAAATACGGGATGCTTGAGTCCCTCGTGGAGGGCGTGAAAGAAGCCGCCAATATGCTCTACGAGGTTACCGTGCTACTGCTGACGTTCCTCTATAAGCTCATCACGGGAAAAATCTCGCTCGGAGCGGCGGGAAAGACCATCGCAGGCCCCCTTCTAATTGCCAAGGTGTCAGGGGCGGCGGCTGAAAGCGGCATTGCGCCTCTGCTTCAGTTCACCTGTTTCATCAGTATAAATCTGGGGCTTATCAACTTGCTCCCAATCCCAATGCTCGACGGCGGGCATATTCTCTACATGGGGATAGAGGCCGTAAAGCGCCGCCCGCTTAGCCAGAAGAGCCTTGAAATCAGCCAGCGCATCGGCTTTAGCTTCCTGATATTTATAATGTTTATAGCGCTTTATAACGATATTTCGAGACTCAAAGGGTCAATTTTAGAATCCCTAAGCCGCCTGACTGAGGTCTTCAGATAGCCGCGGGATTTGTAATTTATCCACTGGCAGGAGCGGCTCGATATGGGATTATTTAAATTCCGCAAACGCTGGGCTGACACGCGCCCTACGAAAGAGGGGCTGACGTTCTTGGGGCTGACGCTATTTGTCGGGTTCGCCGCGCTCAATACGGGCAATAACCTGCTATATCTCGTATTTGGTATGATGCTCAGTTTCATCGCCGCATCCGGCATTATCTCTACGGTGAATCTGGCGAAACTGCGCGTTCGTTTCGAGCCGCCCTCGGATGTTTTTGCCCTCTCGCCGACTGTGTTTAAATTCAACGTGGCGAATCTGAAGACCTATCTTCCGTCCTATTCGCTCACCATCGCCGTTGACGGGAGAAAGACTTACATCCCCTATCTGCCGCCCAAAACCTCGAAAACCGCCCTGCTCGAGTATCTATTCAAACGCCGGGGGGTCAGCCGCATCTCCGATGTCGAGCTTTATACGCGCTTTCCTTTCGGGTTCTTTAAAAAAGTGGTTAGTGTTGAACTTGGCGAAGACGAGAATATTTTGGTCTATCCAAAAATTGAGAGTATCAGCGCGGAATCGGACGATTTTGAGAGTAAATTCGGGGAGACTGAGTCCGAGAGGCTCGGCTTTGGGAGCGACCTGCGCTCCATCAGGCTCTACAAGGACGGAGACAATCCAAAACTCATTCACTGGAGAACGACGGCAAAGTACGGGAAGATGTTTCTACGCGAGCTAGATGAGGACGAATCCAAAAGCGTCATTGTCGAATTTACGCCGCCGAGGGATAAAGCGGGGCTTGAGCGGGAGATTGTCCGCACGGCCTCTGTGCTGGTGGATTTAGCCGGGCGCGGCTTCGAGGTTGAATTCGTCGCTCCGGGCGAGGCGTTTGCCCCGGCTCAGCCGGGCAGATTCCCTCGCCCCGCCCTCAGATACCTAGCCCTGTTCGGCTCCTAGATTCCCCATCCCCCTCAGCTCGAAATGACAAAGCGCTCCGCGCCTGCGCATCACTCCAGCGTCTCGCCGGGCTTGAGCGCGATAATCTCCATCTCCTGCATATCTTTTGTGAGTTCTCTGAGTTCCTGTGGAGTGCCGGTCAAAATCGGGAACGTCCCGTAGTGCATCGGGATAACGTACCTCGGGTTTAGGAAACGGCACGCATAAGACGCCTCAAGCGGGGACATCGTAAACCAATCGCCTATGGGCATGATAACGAGTTCGGGCTTATAGATTTCGGCGATGAGCTTTAGGTCGCTAAAGAGGTTTGTGTCGCCCATGTGGTAGATTTTAAAGCCGTTTTCAAGCTCGATGACATATCCCCCCGGCTCGCCTCCATAGACGAGGTTTCCATTCTCATCAATGATGCCGCTTGAGTGCTGGGCATGGGTCATGGTAAATTTTATCCCCGCCACGACCTGTCCCCCGCCCTTGTTCATGCCGGAGCAGTTTTGAACCCCTTTAGAGCCGAGCCACTGGCAGATTTCCCAGTTCGCCACGACGGTCGGTTTGTGCTGGTTGGCTAGGGCTATAGCGTCTGCCATGTGGTCAAAATGTCCGTGTGTAATGGCAATAACGTCGAGCTTGTCGAAGGTTTTCAAATTGTCGGGACAGGCGGGATTTCCTCCCACCCAAGGGTCAATGAGGACTGTCCTGCCGCCGGGGGAGGTTATCTTGAAAGTGGAGTGTCCGAGGAAGGTTATTTGCGCTCCTCTGTTGAGTTTGCCCATAACAGATGTCTCCTTTTTATGATTTTTTTGCCCCTGTATAATAGCAGATTGAAATTTTTATGGAACACAGTTTTTTCGCTCTCCGGCGGGTTTATGCGGGCAAGCTAATTTCGGTTAAAATACCGGGGTAATGTCAAACCCCCGCGACACTCAAACCCTCCTCACCGAGAAAATCAACCCCCGCACTGTTGATATTGACCAAGCCTCAACGCCCGACATTATCAGGATGATTTGCGAGGAAGACAGCCGCATTGCGGGCGAGGTGGCGAGGCAGTCTCACAGCATTGCCCGCGCCGTGGACATAATTGTGGAGCGGATGCAGGCGGGAGGGCGGCTTATTTTTGTCGGAGCCGGAACGAGCGGCAGGCTCGGCGTGATGGAAGCCGCCGAATGCCCTCCCACTTTCGGCACGCCGCCTGGGTTAATCCAAGGGGTGATAGCCGGGGGTAGGGAAGCCGTTTGGCGCTCCATTGAAGGGGCTGAGGACTCGGCTGAGGACTCAGCGCGGGAACTGTCCCATCTGGCATTGGCTGAAGTGGACGTTGTAGTCGCAGTTGCGGCGAGCGCGACGACGCCCTTTGCCGAGGGGGCGCTCAAATACGCAGTAACTAGGGGATGCGCGCGGATACTCGTTACCTGCAACCCCTACGAGTCCCCCATTGCCGACGTTACCATCTCCGTCGTCGTCGGGCAGGAGGTCATTTTAGGCTCGACGAGGATGAAGGCAGGAACGGCTACGAAAATGGTTCTCAATATGCTCACCACGGCGGCGATGATTCGCATGGGAAAGACGTATGGAAACCTCATGGTTGACGTGCAGCCAAATTCCCTAAAACTCCGAGACAGGGCGAGGCGAATCGTGATGCACATACTCGGCGTAGGCTTAGGGGAAGCCGAAAAACTGCTTGGGGAGTCGGGCTGGAACATTAAAGCCGCAGTCCTCATGGAGAGAAAACAATTGACACTCCGCGAAGCCGAGGAGCTTCTCGCCTTCCATAAGGGTTTTTTGAGGGACGCGCTGGGATAGCCCGAAGTATCCCCATCTTGAGAGGCAATTTAGGCTTGTGGTATCAGTCCCGAAGGGGCTAACCCTCACAGTGGGCGGAGTCACGCTGTGTATTCCTATTTTCGCGAGAATGGCAAATAGCTCTGCCGGATTCGGGGGTGGTGGTGGTGGATAAATTCTAAATGCAATTACTTAGCTCAATTATCGCAAAGAGGCGGCGGCTTGTCGTCGGGCTTATGTCCGGCACTTCTATGGACGGGATTGACGCCGCATTAGTTGAAATCCAATACTCCGGCGTTGAAACGCGTCTGCATCTAATTGACTTTCTGTGCATCCCATACGGGGCGAATCTTCTGGCGAGGCTCCGGGGCATTCGCACGGTCGAGGACGTATCGGAACTCAATTTTCTCGTGGGGGAGGCGTTTGCCAGCGCCGCCCTGCTGCTGATTCGAGAGGCCGGCTTCTCCCCAAGGGATGTTGACCTCGTCGGCTCTCACGGGCAGACAGTTTTTCATAACCCCCCGTCGCACAAAAAGGGCGCCCCCTCGACGCTTCAGCTCGGCGAGCCGGACGTTATTGCCGAGCGCACTGGGATAGCCACTGTTGGAGATTTCAGAACCCGCGATGTTGCCGCAGGGGGCGAGGGCGCGCCGCTCGTCCCATACGCCGATTTCATAATGTTTCGGGAATTCGGCAGGGTGCGCATCGCTCAAAACATCGGCGGCATAGCCAATCTCACGCTGGTCGCCGATGATATAGACGAGGTTATCGCATTCGACACGGGCCCCGGCAATATGCCGATGGATAGAGTCATAGTGTTGGCGACGGGCGGCAATCGAAATTATGACAGAGGCGCGCAGGTAGCCCTCGGCGGCAGGGTTGACGAGGGGCTTTTTCGGGATTTGCTCTCGCACCCCTATTTTGAGACGCCGCCCCCAAAATCCACAGGGGCGGAGGTTTTTGGGGATGAATTCGCATCGAAACTCTACGCTTTAGCCCAGAGCGGTAAAATCTCGCTCGCGGATTTAATGAGAACCCTCGCCGAGCTTACGGTTGAAACCATAGCCCGCGCCTACGAGAGGTTCATCTTCCCAAAATGGAAGGTGTCGGAGGTGATTCTAAGCGGCGGCGGAACGTACAATCCGCTCCTCGTTGGGAGGCTCGCCGAGAGGCTAGGGGAGGGGGTAAGGCTCTCGAAATCGGATAAATTCGGCGTTCCATCGGACGCGAAAGAAGCCATTGCCTTCGCGGTGCTGGCGAACGAGCTTATATCCGGCAATTGCGCCAATCTGCCCAAGGTTACGGGCGCGGCGCGGCGCGTTCCGCTTGGGAAAATTGCCCTAGCATGAGAATTGAGGGGTGGTTAACGCGCTCGGAATAATGAGGAACGGGCAATGTAGCCGCTATAACCTTGTTAGAGGCTTATTTACCCCTGCCCGCCGCCTCGACCACCTTCGCCGCCGCCTCTCTCATATCCCCTCCCGTCGTAATATCCAGCCCGGAGTCGGACAGCATCTTCCGACCAAGCTCCACGTTTGTGCCTTCGAGCCTCACGACCAGTGGCACGGTGATTCCCACATCTTTGGCGGCGGTGATGATTCCCGTGGCGATGGTGTCGCACTTCATGATACCGCCGAAGATGTTGACAAATATGGCTTTAACATTTGAGTCGCTGAGTATCATTTTGAAGGCTTGCGTAACCTGCTCCGCGCTCGCGCCTCCCCCTACGTCGAGGAAGTTTGCAGGCTCGCCCCCGTGATATTTGATGATGTCCATTGTTGACATGGCAAGCCCCGCCCCGTTAACGAGGCATCCGATGTTGCCGCCCAGCTTAACAAAGCTCAGATTCCACTTCTTCGCCTCAAGCTCAGTTGGGTCTTCTTCGTTCGGGTCTAGGAGCTTTTCGATTTCTGGATGGCGGTAAAGGGCGTTGTCGTCGAAATTGAGCTTTGCGTCCAGCGCGAGAACCTCTCCCCCTTTGGTGAGAACGAGGGGGTTGATTTCTATAAGCGAGCAGTCGTTCTCTACAAACGCCCTGTAGAGCGCGAGTACGAACGTTACGGCTTTGTTCATCGCCTTGCCCTCAAGCCCCAGGAACATGGCGATTCTCCTGGCTTGAAACGGAATAATTCCGACGGCGAAATCTACGTATTCTTTGAGAATCTTCTCAGGGTGGGATTTGGCTATCTCTTCAATTTCCACCCCTCCCTCGCGGCTCGCCATGACGACGACTCTTTCGCTCGCCCGGTCAAGCACCATGCCGAGGTAAAATTCTCTATCAATTGCCGATGCTTCTTCTATCAGCACCTTGCCTACAATTTTTCCCTCGCTGCCCGTCTGATGGGTTATAAGGCGCATCCCCAATATCTCGGAGGCGAGCTGTCTCACCTCTGCCGGAGCGCTTCCTATCTTTACCCCTCCGCCCTTGCCCCTGCCTCCTGCATGAATCTGAGCCTTTACGACTAATTTCGCCGAGTTCAGATCCTTGGCAATTAGCTCTGCGTCTTCGGGGTTAAACACCACCTTTCCGCTGGGGACTTTTACCCCGTATTTTGCGAGGAGTTCTTTTGCCTGATATTCGTGAATGTTCATTTTTGCCCGCCTCCTGGGATTTAGACCGCCGTTTGAGCGCGGCTCTGCTTCATCCGAGATAGATTATTTACTATTTTCCGCCCGTAATTTTCCTCAGCGCCCACGCTATGGGGTCGAAGTACCTGTCTGCTACCCTCTCTTTCAGGGGGATGATGGCGTTATCCGTGATGTGTATATCCTCCGGGCAGACCTCGGTGCAGCATTTTGTGATGTTGCAAAAGCCCACGCCCGCCTCTTTTCTGAGGAACTCGGTGCGGTCGAGGGTGTCTTTGGGGTGCATTTCGAGCTCCGCGATTTTAATCATCATTCTGGGCCCAAAGAACCCGTCTTTGCGGTTGTGGTCTCTGAGTATATGGCAAACGTTCTGGCACATAAAACACTCGATACACTTTCTGAATTCCTGCCCGCGGTCAATGTCCTCTTGCTGCATTGTCCAGTCGGTGTCTTTTGCCGGGGTGAAGGGGGGGATTTTCTTTCTCACAGCGTAGTTCCAAGAGACGTCCGTAACCAGGTCTTTTATCACCGGGAACGCCTTTAGCGGATAGACCGTTATAGGCTCTCCGGCGGGGAGGTTGTCAATTCGGGTTTTGCACATGAGCTTTGGCTTGCCGTTTATCTCCGCGCTACAGGAGCCGCACTTTGCCGCTTTGCAGTTCCAGCGGACGGCTAAGTCTCCGTCGAAGTGGGCTTGGATGTAGTGAATGGCATCGAGAACCACCATGCCCTCTGTTACCGGCACGCGGAATTCCTTTTCCCGCCCTCCGTCCTTTGTCCCGCGATAGACCCTTAGGACGGCCCTTTCCATCTCTCTGGTATCGGCGCTGCTGCTCATGCTTATTTGCCCTCCGCAAACAGTTGTTTAAGGTTGCTCGGCATCTCAAGAATCGGTTTAGTCGTGATTTTCATCTCGTCGCCGTCCTTCCAGATAACGTTATTCACCTTGCCCCACACTGGGTCGGCGTCGGGGAAATCCACCCTGCTGTGAGCGCCCCTGCTCTCTTTTCTCGCGAGGGCGCATTTTGCCATGGCTTCGGACACTATAAAGAGGGATTTCAAATCTGCGCACAGATGCCAGCCCGGATTATACATACGCGAGCCTTCGATGGTGAGGTGATTGAGATGTTCTTTGAGTTTTTCAAGCTCGACAAGCCCCTTGGCAAGCCCGTCTTCGACTCTAAATACGCCGAAGTAATCCTGCATATTGTCCTGAAGGTTCTGATGAACCGTGTATGGATTTACGCCTCTTTCATTCTCAAATGGCTGGAGAACCTCTCGCATGGATTTGTCCACGTCTTCGTCGTTGATTTGAAGGTTGTTGTCGCCGAGTTCCTTGGCATATTCAGCCGCCCCGAGTCCCGCGCGCCGCCCGAACACGAGGAGGTCTGAAAGGGAATTTCCGCCTAGGCGGTTTGCTCCGTGCATCCCCCCTGCGACCTCGCCTGCCGCAAACAGCCCCGGAATGGTGCTTGCCCCGTTTTCGGCGTTCACTCTTACCCCTCCCATCACGTAGTGCGTCGTCGGACCCACTTCCATTGGCCCTGTGGTGATGTCAACGTCGGCAAGCTCCATGAACTGATGATACATACTCGGCAGTTTCTTCTTTATATACTCCGCCCCCTTGTGGGATATGTCGAGGAACGCTCCTCCGTGAGGCGAGCCTCTGCCCTCTTTGACCTCCGTGTAAATCGAGCGGGCGACGACGTCCCTTGTGGAAAGCTCCATACGCTTCGGGTCGTATTTCTGCATAAACCTCTCGCCCTTGGAGTTTGTCAGAATACCCCCTTCGCCGCGCACCGCCTCGGTTACGAGAATTCCCTTTACGCCCGGGGGCCATACCATCCCCGTGGGGTGAAATTGTACGAACTCCATGTCAATAAGCTCCGCCCCTGCGTTGTAGGCGAGGGTCTGCCCGTCTCCAGTATATTCCCACGAGTTAGAAGTAATTTTATAAGCCTTGCCAATGCCCCCCGTGGCAAGCACCACTGCTTTGGCTTTGAAGATTACGAACCGTCCTGTCTCTCTCCAATAGCCGATAGCCCCTGCTATGCGCTCCCCGTCCTTGAGCAGGTGCGTTATCGTGCATTCCATATATACTTCCATCCCCGTGTGGATGCCCCTGTCCTGGAGCGTGCGTATCATCTCAAGCCCGGTGCGGTCGCCTACGTGGCAGAGCCTCTTGTGGCTGTGTCCGCCGAATGCCCGCTGGAGGATTTTCCCCTCCTTCGTGCGGTCGAAAAGCGCGCCCCAGTGTTCGAGTTCTCTGACTCTATCAGGGGCTTCTTGGGCGTGAATCTGAGCCATGCGCCAGTTATTGAGCATCTTGCCGCCGGACATCGTGTCTTTAAAATGGGTCGTCCAGTTATCTTCGGTGTCAACGTTGGCAAGGGCGGCGGCGACTCCGCCTTCAGCCATTACGGTGTGGGCTTTGCCAAGTAGAGACTTGCATACAAGCCCTACTGAAGCCCCCTTTGCTGAGGCTTCAATTGCGGCTCTAAGCCCCGCGCCGCCCGCGCCGATAACGATGACGTCGTGTGAATGAGTTTCAAATTTTTCGAGAGTAGCCATTTTAGATAAACCTCATGTCTGTTATTGTTCCCGTTGCAAGAAGCCTTATGTAAACATCCGTAAGAGCGACTCCGAAGAGGCTTACCCACGCCCAAAGCATATGGTTTTCATTTAGGATTGTCGCTTTCTGCCAGAGCATATAGCGCGTCGGACATTTAGAGAATATATCGAGCCTCCCGCCAATGAGATGACGCAGCGAGTGGCAGGACAGAGAGTACAGGCTGAGGAGCAGGGCGTTTAGGGTTATGATAATCGAGCCGAGACCTATGCCGAACTTCCCATCGAACCAGAAGGCTTTATAGGCGTCTATCCACAAAAAGGCGACTATCACAATCGAGGCGTATAAAAAATAGCGGTGTATGTTCTGCAGGATAAATGGAAACTTTGTCTCCCCCGTGTATTTGCCCTCAAGGGCTGTTACCCCGCGCACGGCGCATCCCGGAGGAGAGAAGAAAAACGATCGGTAGTAGGCTTTTCTATAGTAATAGCAGGTCGCTCGAAATCCGCCCGGAGCCCAGAGGATTAGAAACGCGGGAGAAAACCCCCACCAATCTAAAATTATCAGGGGCGAGTAAAATGGGGACAGATAAGGTTCAACCAAATAATGGTTGTTTTCAAAGGCTCTTAGCGTGGCGTATATACCGAAGCCTCCAAGCACCGCCACGGTTATCAGCGGGGCGACCCACCAGGCGTCCCTACGCATGGTCAAAGAGCTTTCTGCCGTTCCGTTTGCCATCGGAAAAATCCTCCCAAATTGTGTTGTGCGCTGAGGTAAAGACAGAGACAATGTCAGGGCTTTTAATTTATATAACCTTCATGATATGTCAAGGCGCAGGGAATTTCTAAGTGGTAATTAATTTTATCGGCGGCGTATTCGGGCTTTTTTCATTTGAACTTCGGCGCTTGCCACGATTTGATATGAGACTGCTCGACACTGCCGCCACGGAGGGCTCAGCCCCTCCTGAGCTTGCCGAAGGGCGGAGATGACGAGAGAGATAGCCGATAAATGGGGATGAAAAAATTGAATATCGAAAAGCACGGGACAATAAGATAGGGCCGACGCCTCCGCCTGCCCTCTACCACGAAATTTCGGCTTATTTAGATTCCAAGCTCTTCGATTCTCTTGCACAAATCCTTAACGTGTCCCGCCGAAACATGGAGCGCGGCCGTCTCCTCTTCGGAGAGCTTTATCTCGAATATCTTCTCGACTCCGCCCCTTCCGAGCTTCACCGGAAGCCCGACGAATGTATCTTCGATTCCGTACTCCCCCTGGGCAAGCACGCAGCAGGGCAGAATCTTTTTCTTGTCCTTTAAAATCGCCTCTGCCATCTCCACGGCCGAGGTAGCCGGAGCGTAGAAGGCACTTCCAGTTTTGAGGAGTTTTACTATTTCGGCCCCTCCGTCGCGGGTTCTCTGCACGATGGCCTCGAGCCTGTCCTTTGCGATAAGCTCGGTAACTGGCACCCCTGCGACGGTCGTGTATTTCGTTATCGGCACCATATCGTCTCCGTGTCCGCCGAGGACGAAAGCCTGAATATTTTCAACCGACACCCCAAGTTCCATCGCCAAAAACGCGGTGAACCTGGCTGAATCCAGCACTCCGGCCATTCCCATGACGCGCTCTCTGGGGAATCCGCTTGCCTTGTGCGCCACATAGACCATTGCGTCGAGCGGGTTCGTAACTAGGATTAGGATTGAATTCGGAGACCTCTTGGCGACTTCGCTCGTAACCTGCTTCACAATTTTCGTATTCGTCGAGATGAGGTCGTCGCGGCTCATTCCGGGCTTTCTCGGAATGCCGGAGGTGATAATGACGATGTCTGACCCAGCCGTTTCATCATAACCGTTCGTGCCGGTTACGTTAACGTCAACCCCCGACACGGGACACATCTGCATAAGGTCGAGGGCTTTACCCTGAGGCATTCCCTCGAGAATATCCACTAATACGATGTCTCCTAGCTCAAGCTCGGCGAGTTTAAACGCCGCCGACGCCCCCACATTTCCCGCCCCGATAACTGAAATCTTAGGTCTGCTCATATTAATTAAATCTCCTGTAGTTTGTTTGATTATATGGTTTTTGCGCCTCGAATCTAAACGTGATCCATGTTCTCAATTATCGCCCTGCCGAACTCGGAGCATTTAAGAAGCGTCGCCCCCTGGAGCTGTCTCTCTAGGTCGTAGGTTACTTTTTTTTCGGCGACTGTTTTTTCCATCGCTTTGACGATTAAATTGCCCGCTTCCTTCCAGCCGATGTACTCAAACATCATCACTCCCGAAAGTATCACCGAGCCGGGGTTGACCTTATCCTGCCCCGCGTATTTGGGCGCAGTGCCGTGCGTGGCTTCAAATACGGCGTAGAAATCCCCGATGTTTCCGCCGGGAGCCATTCCAAGCCCTCCCACCTGAGCGGCGCAGGCATCGGATAGATAGTCCCCGTTTAGGTTCGGCGTTACGATAACGTCGTATTCATCGGTTCTGAGTAGAATCTGCTGGAGCATATTGTCGGCGATTCGGTCTTTTATCACGACTTTACCCTGAGGGGCTTTGCCGTTGAATTTCGTCCAAACGTCGTCTTCAGTGATTGTGGCGTCGCCGTATTCTTCTCTAGCAACCTCGTAGCACCACTCGCGAAACGCGCCCTCGGTGTATTTCATGATGTTGCCTTTGTGGACTATCGTTACGCTTTTTCTGTGGTTTTGAATGGCGTACTTTATCGCCTTTCTCATGAGCCTCTTTGTGCCGAAGATGCTTATGGGCTTAATCCCGATGCCTGAGTCCTCGCGGATGCTTATCTTGAAATTTTCCTTGATGTAGGCGATGAGTTTTCTAGCGTCTGCCGAGCCGCACTGCCACTCGATACCGGCATAGACGTCTTCTGTGTTTTCTCTGAATATGACAACGTCCATGAGTTCGGGTTTTTTCACCGGCGCTGGAGTCCCAAGGATGAATTTTACCGGCCTCACGCAGGCGTATAGGTCTAAGAGTTGTCTCAGGGCCACGTTTAGGCTTCTGAGCCCCCCGCCTACCGGGGTGGTTAGCGGCCCCTTGATTGCCACAACGTATTCTCTTATCGTATTTAGGGTTTCAAGCGGAAGCCAGCCTCCGGTTTTATCAAATGCCTTCTCTCCGGCGAGAACCTCAAGCCACGCCACTTTTCTCCTGCCTTTATACATTTTTTCGACCGCCGCGTCGAAAACAATCTTAGAAGCGAACCAAATATCTGGACCCGTTCCGTCCCCTTCAATAAATGGAATTATCGGATTATCAGGAACGTTTAAAGTATGATTTACTTCATTGACCGTTATTTTTTGTCCTTCAGACATCGAGAAAGCTCCCTTTGAATCAGATTTTTGGCAAAAATATACATGGAATTTGCGGAAACACAAAGCCGAATTTCGCGGGCAAAATAGGAATGCGGCAAAATCTGGAGGGCAAACCCGCCCCGATTTCGCGCAGAAACAATGCGACTTCACCTAAATTTAGTGGGTAACCGGCATTCTAACCGCTCTACTGCTCTCCGGCTATCATCTGCCTTAGCACGGTTTGAAGAATCCCGCCGTTTTCGTAGTAATTTATCTCAACTACGCTGTCGAGGCGGCAAATCGCCTGAAGGGATTTTTCCGCGCCGTCCTGAGTCCTGTAGCGCACGGTAACCTCTTTCCTCGGTTTGAGGGCTTCGGCAATTCCTTCGATGTCAAACTCTTCAAATCCCGTAATACCGTGAGTTTTCCATGTTTCTCCGGTCTTGAACTGAAGCGGCAACACCCCCATTCCCACCAGATTGCTCCGGTGAATCCTCTCGTAGCTCTCGGCGATGACGGCTTTGACCCCGAGGAGCATAGTTCCCTTAGCCGCCCAGTCCCGCGAGCTTCCGCTACCGTACTCCCTGCCCGCAATGACGATGAGCGCGGTTCCCTCGGCGATATATTTGAGGGAGGCATCATATATTGATGTCGTCTCGCCTGTCGGCACATACACGGTGAGTCCGCCTTCCGTGCCGGGGAGCATCTGATTCTTGAGGCGGATGTTGGCAAACGTGCCTCGAATCATGACCTCGTGATTCCCTCGGCGCGAGCCGTAGCTGTTAAAATCCACAGCGGAAACGCCGTTTGCAATGAGGTATCTACCCGCTGGGCTGTCTTTGGCGATGTTCCCTGCCGGGGATATGTGGTCGGTCGTGATGGAGTCTTCCAAGAGGGCTAGGGCGCGGGCTTTTTTTATGTCCGAGACTCCGGGGGCGTCTTTGGGGAAATTGATAAAATAGGGAGGCTCCTGGATATAGGTTGAGGTTTTATCCCAATCGTAGAGGTTTCCCGTAGGAATCGCCAAATCCTGCCAAGCCTTGTCGCCATCGAAAACGCGGGCGTATCTGCCAATGAAAAGCTCTGGGTTGAGCGTCTTTTCGATGGCCTGCCTGATTTCCTCGTGCGATGGCCAAATTTCGTTCAGATATACGGGCTTTCCGTCGCTCCCAGTTCCTATTGCCTCCGAGGTGAGGTCAATGTTGACCGTGCCGGCTAGGGCATAAGCCACGACAAGTGGGGGCGATGCCAGATACGCGAGTTTTACCTGAGGATGCACCCTGCCCTCGAAATTCCTGTTTCCGCTAAGCACGGCGGCAACCGTCAAATCCCCTTTTTTGATACCGTCCGCAATGGGATCTGGGAGGGGGCCGCTGTTGCCGATGCAGGTCGTGCATCCGTAGCCCACGAGGTGAAATCCGAGCTTTTCGAGATAAGGCACGAGTCCCGCGCCGTGGAGGTAGTCCATAACGACTCGGGAGCCGGGGGCGAGGCTTGTTTTAACGGTCGCGCTCACGCTAAGCCCTCTTTCAACGGCTTTTTTGGCGAGAATTCCCGCTCCTATCATGACCGAGGGGTTCGATGTGTTCGTGCAACTGGTTATCGCCGAAATCACGACAGAGCCGTCCGAAAGGGGCAACTGCGCGCCTTCGGTCTCGACCTCAACAGTTCTATCGGCCCTTTTGATTTTCGTTGTCATGTAGTTTCTGTAGGATTTTTGCATATCTTCAAGGGCAACGCGGTCTTGCGGCCGCGAGGGCCCAGCCAGAGACGGCACGACTTTGCTTAAATCAAGTTCGAGAACGTCGGTGTAAATCGGGTCGGGGGTGTCGTCGGCGCGGAAAAGCCCCTGCGCCTTGGTGTATGCCTCGACCAGTTGCACTAGGTGTCTGTCGCGCCCCGTGCCGCGGAGGAATTTGAGAGTCTCATCGTCAACGGGAAAAAATCCGGCGGTTGCCCCGTACTCAGGCGCCATGTTGGAAACCGTTGCCCTGTCGGCGAGGCTCAAGCGGCTAAGTCCTGGCCCAAAGAACTCGACTATTTTCTCGACTACCCCCTTTTTCCTCAGCATCTCAGTTACGGTAAGCACCAGATCCGTCGCAGTTGCCCCCTCGGGAAGCTCCCCGTACATCTTGAATCCTATAACTTCTGGGAGGAGCATATAGAGCGGCTGGCCCAGCATACAGGCTTCAGCCTCGATTCCGCCGACTCCCCATCCGAGGACGCTTAAGCCATTTATCATCGTCGTATGGGAATCCGTGCCGACAAGCGTATCCGGGAAGGCAAATGTGTCATTGCCTACCTTCTCGCACATCACGACGCTTGCCAAATATTCGAGATTAACCTGATGCACTATCCCCGTGCCTGGCGGGACGGCGCGGAATTTGTCAAAGGACTTCTGCGCCCATCTGAGAAAACCGTAGCGCTCGCGGTTACGCTCGAACTCAAGACCCACGTTTTTATCAAAGGCGTCGGAAGACCTGAAGAAATCCACCTGCACCGAGTGATCTATCACCAAATCCACGGGGACTATCGGGTTTATCCGCTTCGTGTCGCCCCCCATTTGGCTAACGGCTGAGCGCATAGCCGCCAAATCCGCAACGCACGGCACGCCGGTGAAATCCTGAAGTATGACGCGGGCAGGGGTGTAGGGAATCTCCTTTATCTCAGGTTTGCCCTTCCATTTAGCCACAAGCTCCACGTCCTCTCTGGTAACTATGCTGCCGTAGGAGTGTCGAAGGACGTTCTCTAGGAGGATTTTTATCGAGAAGGGGAGTCTTAAAAAATCTGCCCCAAGCGCCTCTTCAAGCCAGTTAAGGGAGTAGTATTTAATCGTCGCGCCGCCGACTTGAAGGGATGAAACTGCGTCGAAGGGTCTATGAGCCGCCATTTTATTTCTCCGTTTATGGGGTTTAAAAACAGGGCTTTATTATAACTCGGATTTTCTAAATGAGAAGATTTTGCGCTTGGAAGTAAATTTTATTCTTAGGTTGGTTTCCCTCAGGGGCGATGAGATGGGGAAAAACGAGTCTAAAAGAAAGCGGAACTGCCCGGATATTGAATACACGAGCTAGTCCCGCTTAATTGCGCTAATTTTCAGTGTGATAGAGCCTCTCAGCCCTCGAATTTTCTGAAAGCTATGCTTACGTTAGTGCCGCCGAATCCGAAGGAATTGCTAAGGGCGGTCTTAATTTTTACCTCTCTTGGCGTGTGGGGTATGTAGTCTAAATCGCACCCCTCTTCCGGCGTCTCAAGATTTATGGTTGGCGGAAGCACTCCCTCATAAAGGGCGAGAGCCGTGAATGCCGCCTCAATTCCGCCCGCCGCTCCGAGCAGGTGTCCGGTCATGGATTTCGTCGAGCTGACCGGGATTTTATAGGCGCGCGAGCCGAAAACCTCTTTTATTGCGTTTGTTTCGTTGATGTCGTTCTGCTGAGTTGATGTGCCGTGGGCGTTGATGTATTCGACCTCTTCGGGGTTTATCCCGGCGTCCCGAAGCGCGCCTCTCATACATCTGGTGGGCCCGTCGAGGGATGGAGAGGTTATATGATGGGCATCTCCGCTCATTCCATAGCCGACAATCTCGGCGTAGATCCTCGCGCCGCGCCGCTTAGCGTGTTCAAGCTCTTCGAGAATAAGCATCCCCGACCCCTCAGCTATGATGAATCCGTCGCGGCCCGTGTCAAATGGGCGGGAAGCCCTCTGCGGATCCTCATTTCGCGTTGAAATCGCCCTCATTACGTTGAATCCGGCAATAGTCATCGGGATGATTGGCGCCTCTGTGCCGCCGGCTATCATGGCGTCGGCGTCCCCTCTTTGAATTGCAATGGCGGAGTATGCGATGGCGTGCGCTCCCGCGGCGCAGGCGGTTGTCGTACAGCAGTTCGGTCCCCTTGCGTTAAAGTATATCGAGACGTATCCCGCCGCCATATTTGCTATGATATTCGGAACAAAGAACGGGGAAACTCGGCCTGGGCCCCTGTCTTTGAACGTAAGCACGGTGTTGAAGTAAGTGTCCATGCCGCCAATGCCTGAGCCAACTATCGCTCCAACATTAGGGGAAAGCTCATCGGTGATCTGGAGATTAGCGTCGTCGAGCGCGATTTTCGTCGCCGCAACGGCAAACTGAATAAACGGATCACTCCTCCTGATTTCCTTTGCGTCCATAAATGCTTCGGGGTCGAAGTCCAGAACCTCGCCCGCTATTTGGGTTTTAAGAGCCGATGGGTCAAATTTTGTAATCCGACCTACGCCTGAGCGTCCTTGGAGGATGCCGTCCCAGGTTTTCTTATTCCCGGTTCCCAGCGGCGTTACGAGTCCTAAACCCGTTACCACAACCCTTCTTTTCATTATTTCTTACGCTCCGTTATGTAATTTATAGCGTCCTGAACGGTTACAATCCCCTCGGCGTCTTCATCCGAAATCTCCACACCGAACTCATCTTCCATAGACATAATCAGTTCCACTAAGTCAAGAGAATCTGCTCCTAAATCCTCTATGAAAGACGCCTCAGGGGTAACCTCATGGTCGGCTTTACCGAGCTGGCTTCCTATCATCTTTCTGACTTTAGCAACTATTTCCTGATCAACTTGAGTTGCCATAATTGTATATTCCTCCCAAAGTATTTTTTAAGTATATAGACCGCCGTTAACCTTTACAACCTCTCCAGTGATATAAGAAGCCCCGTCCGACGCGAGAAACGCAACGACCTGCGCCACGTCAGCCGCCCCGCCGAATTTCCCTAGCGGTATCATCTCCAGATATTTTGCCTTTACCGCTTCAGGGAGGTCTTTTGTAATATCGGTTTCAATGAATCCGGGGCTTACGGCGTTTACCGTAATCCCTCTTGAGCCAACCTCTTTTGCCGTAGATTTAGTGAACCCTATTATGCCCGCTTTCGACGCCGAGTAATTGCACTGCCCGGCATTGCCCATTTCACCGACGACGGACGTGATATTTATAATTCTGCCGTACCTCTGCTTCATCATGATTTTGACTGCGGCTTTGGTGCAGTTAAAAACCCCTTTTAGGTTAACCGACAGCACTTCGTCCCAGTCCTCTTCTTTCATTCTGACTAGAAGCGTGTCTTTGGTGATGCCGGCGTTATTGACGAGTATGTGCAGCCCGCCCATCTCCTCGGCAATTTTGGAGATTACCTCCTGAGACGCTAAAAATGAGGAAACATCGAACTGCGAGAGCCTGCCCTTGCCGCCGGACTGCTCAATTTCCGACAAGAGTTCCTCAGCCGCCGCCGCGCTTTTTGAGTAATTTATCGCGATGATTGCGCCTTGTGCGGCAAGTTCCAGCGCCACGGCGCGTCCTATTCCTCTTCCCGCCCCGGTTACAAGGGCTACTCTATCTTTGAACTTCATTCTCTTTTAAGGACTCCAGGTGGCTGGTTTTTTCAAAATTTTTCACGAATGCGTTTGAAATCGTGCGCCTAATCAGCCCGGAAAGCACGTTTCCAGGGCCAATCTCAAAGAACTTCGTTGCCCCCTCGTCGCACAGAGTCTTCATTGACTCGTACCATCTCACGGGGCTTTTGACCTGCTCTATGAGTATCTCTTTGATTTTGGACGGGTCGAGGTTGATTTTAGCGTCGAGGTTAGAGACGATTGGGATTGAGAAATCGGAGAATTTTATCTTATCGAGAACCTGAGCGAGTTTCTCAGCGGCCGGAGCCATGAGCTTGCAGTGAAAAGGGGCGCTTATCTCGAGCAGTACGACTCTCTTTGCGCCTATTGCTCTGGCTAGTTCCCCGGCTTTTTCAACCGCCCTCTTTGTGCCTGAGATAACGGTCTGTCCGGGAGCATTGAAGTTTGCCGGACCTACAAACTCATCCCCGCTTGAAGCCTCGGAGCAAATCCCCTCGACTTGCTCCTTCTCAAGCCCAAGCACAGCCGCCATTGAGCCGACCCCTACGGGTACTGCTCCTTGGGTGAACTCGCCGCGTTTTCTCACAACCCAAACGGCATCCATAAAGTTCAGGGCTTTGCTTGCCACAAGGGCGGTGTATTCGCCGAGGCTGTGGCCAGCGACAAAGTCCGGCCTTATGTCTGTTTCTTCCTCAAAAACCCTTAGCGCGGCGACGCTTGCGGTGAGAATTGCGGGCTGGGCGTTGACCGTGAGGTTTAGCTGCTCTCTGGAACTGTCCTCAAAGCAGAGCCTTGCCAAATCGAACCCAAGCACCTCGCTCGCCTCTTCAAAGGTTCTCCTTGCCGCGGCGAATTTATTATAAAGCTCCTGACACATCCCCACGTACTGGGACCCCTGTCCGGGAAACACGAATGTTATCATGCCTTCTCTCCTCGCTCCTCTTTTGTCCTCTTAAAGGTTCTCCCTTTGTAGAATCCGCAACTCGGGCAAGCCCTATGAGGGGCTTTAAGCTCGTTGCAGCTTGGGCAAAGAGAAAGCCCTGGGCGCACTATCACGTAGTGAGTCCTTCTCTTTTTCGACTGGGATTTGGATGGTTTTCTTTTTGGATGAGCCATTTTATAGTTCTCCGAATAAATTTATTAAACTTTTAAACTCTTTAGAGCCGAAAATCTCGAATCTTCCCAATAACCGCTGCAGGAGCAAGCCTCAAAATTCAAATCCGCCCCGCATTGGCACAGCCCCGCGCAGTCCTCCGCGCATACTACTTTGACCGGCAGGGACATCGCTACGACCTCTCTGAGATACCCTCCGAGGTCAATTTCATCGCCCGAATAGGTCTCGAAATCCACGTATTCATCGCTTTTAGCCTCGTCCCCGTCCGATGCCTCTTTGGGGGAGAGAACTAAATTTACCTCCGGGCTAAGGGTCAACTCTACAGGAGCGAGACACCTTGCGCAAGGGGATTCGATTGAAAAACTCATAACCCCGCTTACCGTAACCTCTTTTAGAACCTTCGTAACCTGAATGTCTAGGTCAATAACCGAGACAATACGGGCATCCCTCTCGTTCAGAGCGGCATCTGGCATATTGGTTAGCCACTCCGCTTTGGAGCTAGTAGCTATATGCAGACCGTCCTTGCCAATTTCTGTGTGCCTAATGCGCATTCGATTCCCGGCTCAGTAATAGTTTGGGAATTAATAATAATCTAACATTGAGTTTTTGCAAGTTTACAGGATTTCTCAACTTTCCGGTAGCGGAAAAAATAATCAGCCCCCAGCGTGTCCTGCTGATGTCCAGAGCGGGCTTGGCTACTGCCTCTCGCTCGCCCCTCATCTTTATTCGAGGTGTGCCTTGGCGTAGATAGAAAAACAACTTTGTACGACATCCTACAATAATGTCGTTTCCTCGTGTTGCTCCCTCTGGCGAGCGAATCCACAATTTTGTAAATTTTTCCAATGAAATAGAGCGTTTTGCCTGTTTTATTGGCAGTCTGCCCTCGCTCGGCACGGCGATTGCAAATCAATATACTGAGGCGCTAAGTCAATCAATACACCAGAGGAGGGAGATAAAGTGAGAAAATCATCAGCAGGGAAACGTCTGAGCGTTACGCGCCGGGGCTTTTTGAAAGCTGCCGGAGCATCTGCCCTAGCCACTCTAGTGGCGGGAATGCCGCCGGGCTGGGTCGGCGGGGTCTATGCGGCGGACGGCCCTGAAACCCCGGACATCCGCTTCGGTATCATCGCCCTTACCGACTGCTCGTCCATTGTTATGGCGCACGAGCTTGGGCTATTCAAAAAATACGGCATCAACTCGATAATCTCGAAGGAAGCCTCTTGGGCTGTCATCCGCGATAAACTCACGCTCGGCGAAAATCAGGCCACTCACATGCTCTTTGGCACCCCCTTCGCCTCCACAATGGGGCTTCAAGGCTCGCCCGTAAAACCTATGGTATTCCCCTTTTGCATCAACCACAACGGGCAGGCGATAACCCTCACCAAAGACCTCCTCGCCAAGGGCGTTAGAACCCCGAAGCAGATAAAACCCCTCGCCGACGCCGCTAACAAAAAAGGGGAGCCGATGAGCTTTGCTATGACCTATCCCCCCGGCACTCACGCCATGTGGATGAGATACTGGCTTGCCTCGGGCGGCATCAACCCCGACAGAGACGTGTCGCTCATCACGATACCGCCCCCTCAGATGGTCGCCAATATGAAAGTGGGCAAAATGGACGGATTCTGTGTCGGAGAGCCTTGGAACGCCCGCGCCATTTCTGACGGCATAGGGTTTACGGCGATAACCACTCAGCAGATATGGAAAGACCACCCGGAAAAGGTGCTTGCCTTCACCGAGGAATTCGCCGCCAAAAACCCAAAAACCGTCAAGGCGATACTCCGGGCGATGATTGAATCGAGCAAGTTCATAGACAAGCTCGAGAACAGGGCGCAGGTAGCCGAGGTGGTCTCGAAGCCGCAGTACATAAATACCCCTCCGGCAACCCTACTGCCGCGCCTGCTGGGGAAATACGACTACGGCGATGGCAGACCCATTGAGGACGACCCGTACTATATGACCTTTTTCGACAGGGACACGAACTTCCCGTGGAAATCTCACGGCGTGTGGTGGCTCAGCCAGTTCAGGCGCTGGGGGATGGTCAAAGAAGCGCCCGACTACAAGGGGTTGGTGAATAGGGTTATGAGGTCCGACATATACCGCGAAGTTGCCAAGGAAATGGGAGTAAGCGCGCCGGCGGAGGATATGAAAAAAGAGCTGTTTTTCGACGGCATCGAGTTTGACCCGGCAACTCCTGAAGCCTATGCCAAGGGGTTTGCCGTCAAGAATATCGCCTAGCGCGGAGGGGGGTTTCAATAATGGAAAAGCAAATTCAAAAAATCTCTCTCATCTTCTTTCCTCTGATTGGGTTAGGTCTGGCGCTGGTGGTGTGGACTCTGCTCAGCCACACGGTTGCCCCAGACCTCCCCTCCCCTTCTAGGACATGGGAGGAGAGTAAAAACTATGTGCTTCAGCCGTTCTTCAAAGAGGGCGAGATGAACCAAGGCATAGGACGGCTTGCGTACTATAGCCTCATCCGCGTTACAAAGGGCTACTTAATAGCGATTCTCATCGGAACGCCGATAGGGTTTATGCTGGGGCTGTCCGCTATGTTCTCAAAAACATTTGACCCGATAATACAGATTTTGCGCCCTATATCGCCGCTTGCGTGGCTTCCTCTGGGGCTTGTGATGTTTCAGAAATCCGAGCCTGCCGCGCTGTTTACGATAGCCCTTTGCGCCATGTGGCCCACGGTGCTGAATACCGCCGTAGGGGTGAGGAGCATAAGCTCGGATTACCTAAACGTGGGGCGTGTGCTGAAGCTCTCGCGCTGGAAAATGCTCGTAAAAATTATTATTCCCGCCACGCTTCCATACGTCTTTACGGGGTATCGCCTCTCGCTGGGGCTTGCGTGGCTCGTTATAGTAGCCGCCGAGATGCTCACCGGAACTCCGGGCGTAGGGGGGTTTCTGTGGCAGGAGTACAACGCGCTCGTCTATTCGCACATCATTCTCTCCATTATCACCATTGGAGTTATCGGATTTCTCCTCGATAGGCTAATGAGCATGGTCGAGAGGAGATTTAAAACGGCGTAAGAAATAGCGCGACGGCCGCTTCAGCTGATAATTTCGGATTCAAAGGAGATTTTATGGCGTTTCTCGAATTGAAAAATATCGCAAAGAGTTTTTCGACTTCAGCCGGGCTAAAATCAGTCCTCAAGGGAGTGAACCTCTCGATTCACAAAGGGGAGTTCGTTTCGATAGTGGGCTATTCGGGGTCTGGAAAAACCACTCTGATTTCGCTCGTGGCTGGGCTCCTTAAGCCGGACGAGGGGGAAATCCTCCTAGAGGGCAAGAGGATTGAATCCCCCGGTCCTGACAGGGGGGTGATATTTCAAAACTACTCGCTTCTGCCGTGGATGACGGTGTTTGAAAACGTATATCTCGCCGTTGAGGCCGTTGCAGTGGGGCTCGGAGCGGGGGAGAAAAAGGAGCGCGCCGAGTATTACATCCGAATGGTGAAGCTCCAAGACGCTATGCGAAAGCGCCCAAGCGAGCTTTCCGGCGGGATGCGCCAGCGCGTTGCGGTTGCTAGGGGGTTTGCCATGGAGCCCAAGGCGCTACTTCTGGACGAGCCTTTCAGCGCCCTTGACGCCCTCACGCGGGCAACGCTTCAGGATGAACTCGCGCGGATTTGGGCCGAAACCGGCAAGACTGTGGTGATGATAACAAACGACGTGGACGAGGCGATACTCCTCGCGAACCGGATATTTCCGCTCACCTCAGCCCCGTCTGCGACCTTGGGATGCGAGATTCCGGTCTCGATACCGCGCCCGCGCATTCGTCGGGATTTAAACCTCGACCCCGAATATCAGAAGGCGCGCCGCTCAATAGTGGACTTTCTCATCGGGCGCAGGGCTTCTAGGGACAAGAGGGCATCCTCGATTTCCGATATAGCGCAAATGCAGAGGCGCCCCGAGAAAAAGGCCAGTATTTTGCAAGGAGAAATTTAGCGATGGCGCAAATTCAAGCCGTTAAATCAATCCGTGAAAATCCCCCTCGGAAGGCGGCAAAAATAACCTCCGGCGAGAGCTTCTTAGAACTCACGGGGCTTGGCAAGACCTACGAAACCCCCCAGGGCCCAGCCGTAATAGTCAAGGATTTCAATCTCCGCATCAGGGAGCGGGAGTTCGTCTCCATAATCGGGCATTCGGGGTGCGGCAAGTCCACGATTCTCTCGATAGTCATGGGGCTTAACGAAGCCACCGAGGGCGGGGTCATTATTGCCGGCAGGGAAATTAACGGCCCGGGCGTGGACAGGGGGGTGGTTTTTCAGTCCCCCTCGCTTCTGCCGTGGATGACGGCGCGCGAAAACGTGATTCTCTCCGTCGCGCAGGTTAAACACGGGGCGAGTCAGTTGGAGATGAAAAATCTCGCCGATGAGTATCTTCGCCTCGTGGGACTCGACGGCGCGGGCGACACTTACCCAAATGAACTGTCGGCTGGGATGCGCCAGAGGGTTGGGATTGCCAGAGCTTTTGCGCTTGAGCCCAAGGCGCTACTTCTGGATGAGCCGTTCAGCCTGCTCGATGCCCTTACCCGAATGGAGCTTCAGGACGAGCTTGTCCGCCTCTTGGAGCGGGATTCGAGAACCGTGCTTATGGTAACCCACGACGTGGACGAGGCGCTCCTGCTCTCAGACCGCATTGTGATGATGACAAGCGGCCCCGCCGCTACCATCGGCGAGATTATGGAAGTTCCATTTGCAAAGCCGAGAAACCGCATCGAGGCGCTGAACCATCCCGACTATTACCTGCTCCGAGACCGGCTGACCTCGTTTCTTGAGGAGAGGGCGTTTCGCGGCGGTGAACCCTCAGAGGCTGGGAGTCCGTACTCGGTCGCAGCAACGCCAAGCGCGGAGGAATCGCTTGCGGCGCTTGGGCGCGAGCAGAGATTCATCGTGGAGAAATACACGGGGATTAACCGCTTTAGGGGGAAGTACAGAGACACTTACTGATGCGGCCGCTCTTTCTGAGCCGAATCCTAGGGATGCCCGACGCCGCGCGATGCGAACTCAGGGAGAGAGCGACCGTCAAATGAATTTGCGGCGCGCTGACCCACCCTCTTTTCCAACTATATGAAGTAGATAGATAGAGAGAGACTAAAATCTGAAAAACAACAGTAGTTAAAGGAGAGTGGAGATGAAAAATCTATTAGGGATGGCCTGTCTTGCAGGATGCTGGCTCGCTTTGATGTTTATCCCTCAGGCTCGCACGGTTCAGGGGGCGGAAATCTTGGCGACGCAGACGGCTCTCAAAGCCAAGGGCGGGGTGAATCTGCGCGTCAGAAGTGAGTTCTGGGATACTTTTGAGAGGCAGGGCGTAGAGACGGACGACACCTATAACTTCCTCATTACGAGGGCGAGGGGGTTTGCAGACCTCAGCTACGGCAAATTTACGTTTCACATGATGGTTCAATTCGTAAACGGGATAAATTTCCCGGACGAGGGCGCATTTGGCCCGGGCCCCGCGTATTTCACATCGAGCGATAGGGACGAGAACGCCACTAGCCTCCAGCTCGTAGAACTCAGCCTTCAGGCAAGGGACGTCATCGCCCCGGGAACTTACCTTAATCTGGGGCGCATCGGCATTCAAGACGGGCTTGAGGTTCAATACGCCTCAGCGCCGAAGATTAACTGGCTCAAAAAGTGGAGACTCTCGGAGCGTCTCATCGGCACTGCCGAGTGGCCCAACGTGGCTAGGAGGTTCGATGGCGGCGTTATCGGCTACGGCAACAAGTATTTGGATTTAAACCTATTCTGGGCGAGCGTTCTCGAAGGGGTTTTCGACTTTGACGACGGCTACGAGCATCTCGACAAGACGGCTGTTGCGGGGGCGACACTCACGCTGAAGAAATGCTCGCTCATTTCGGATACTGAAATCCGCGCGTTTAATTATTTCTACTTCGATAGCCGCGACCCGGCTAAGACCGTCGCCGGGGACGATATTGAAATCAACACCACTGGGGCGAGCGTTGTCGGGGCTTATAAAGTGGGTCCCGGCGAGGCGGATCTGCTCCTCTGGGGGGCATATCAATTCGGCAACTTCGGAGAGTCCGACCAGCAGGCTTACGGGTTCATCACAGAGGCGGGCTACCAACTACTTCAAATGGCGTGGAAGCCGTGGCTGAGGGTCGGATTTGCCTACGCCTCTGGCGACGATAACCCCTCGGACTCGGACAACGGGTCGTTTTTTAACCTCGTGCCGACGAATCACAAATATTACGGCTCCGTTGACGCGCTTGCCTTCAGCAACCTCCAGAACTACTACGCCCAGCTTATTCTCACTCCGAGTCCTAAAGTAACCCTCGCCCTTGACGGTCATTATTTCCGCCTCGCCTCGGACGACTCGTTCTGGACTGGCGGCACAGGGGCATTTAATAATCTCGCCTTCGGCTACAACTCCTTTAGACCCGTCGCCGGAGAGCAGATTGACGACGACCTAGGGGCTGAGGTTGACGTTACCCTTACCGTGAAGCCCGCCGATTTCCTCTCGGTTGAGGTCGGATATTCGCGCTTCTTCGGGCGGGACGGCGTGAGTGCGGTATTCGACGGCGAGGACCAGCTCAATTGGTTTTATGTGCAGTCGGTGGTGAGCTTCACGAGATAGCAAAATTATGACGGTTATCCTGCGGCGTAATCTGCGCGCCCATTTAATTCTCCCTAGCTCCTGTGATAGATTATCAGATAAAAAGAGCTAGGGAGCGCCGCCGCAATGCCGATAGTCAAATTACTGCTGATTTTAGCGTTTCTCATGCCGTCCATGACCAAACTCGCCCTCGCCGAAGAAAACGACTCCCCTGCTCTGCCCGAAGTCCTCGTCGAGGAGCAGAGGGATGCGGGCTACGGCGTTCGAGATTCCACGGCTCTCAAATCCGCGGGTTCAATCTTTGAAGCGCCGCTCTCGGTTACGGTAATTGACGAGAATTTAATCCGAGACCAAAAAACGCTGAGGCTTCAGGACGCCATAGCCAATGTTTCGGGGGCAGTCCCCGGCGACTCCGGCGCGAGCCTTACGCCGTATTTACTGCGCGGTTTCAGGGCTGAGGTTCAGAGAAACGGATTCACCCAGAGCCGGTTTCTGTTCTATAACATTTTCCAAGAGGAACTAGCCAACGCACAGAGGGTTGAGGTTCTCAAAGGGGCGTCGTCAGCTCTCTACGGCAACGCTGGAGCGGGTGGGGCGATAAACGTCATTACGAAAAAGCCTCTGCCCTATTTCTACTCCTCTGCCGCGTTGGATTTCGGGGATTTCGGCTTAATTCGCCCCTCGGCGGACGTATCAGCCCCCATCAATTCGGCTAAGACTCTCCTTCTGCGCCTCAGCGCGTCCTACGAGGATTCCGGCAGTTTCAGGGATTTTATCGGCTCAAAGCGGTGGCTTATCGCTCCCGTGCTTGCGTGGGAAATCCGCCCGGGCTCTACATTAACCCTAGAGGGGGAGTATCTGGACATCGCCGAGCCGTTTGACTCAGGGCTAGTCGCCGTAGGAGGGGGACTCGCCGATATTCCCTTGAGCCGCAATTTAGCCGAGCCCTCGGACAGGGACGAGAGCCGAAGAGGGATACTCGAGGCGACGCTTGAGACGGATTTGGGTGCCGGAGCCGCGATGCGAAACATCTTGCGCTTCAACAGTGCGCGCGCGGAGCAGTTTAACCACACCCCTGGGTTTCTCCTGCCCGACGACAGGACTCTGTCCCGTTTTATAGTTGACCTTGATTTTACGAGCCGGATTTACGCAACCCGCAATGAAATTGTGCTCAAACCCCGCTTCGGCTCGGTCTCGAGCGAAATTTTGCTGGGCGCGGAGTATTCGAGGGAGGATTTTGATACCCTAGCCCGAACCGCCCCCGGAGCAGACATTGACATCTTCAGCCCCGAATACGGCAGTGTCCCTCCGTTCGGCGGCTCTGCTCTGCCTACTTTCGATATTACCGGACAGCTCGATTCTCTCGCCGTCTATGCCCAAAGCCGCCTCGCTCTGCCGTATAATCTCCATCTCGTCGCGGGCGGGAGGGTTGACCTCTACGACCAGGACATAGAAAACGAGGCGGGGACGCGGTTCGGCGCATTCGAGCATGAGGAGCGGGGCAGGGAATTTAGCCCCAGGGTCGGTTTATCGTATCAGCCTCTGCCGTGGATTTCCATATATTCGAGCTACGGAGAGTCCTTTAATTTCCTCTTCAGCTCAGGGCTTCAGCCCGACGGCTCTGTACTTGCTCCTGAAACATCCAAGCAATTTGAGGGGGGGGTAAAGCTCGATCTGTGGGCGAGCCGCCTTGCCTCGACGCTCTCGGTCTATCGAATTGACGCTCGAAACACCCCGGTATCCGACCCCGTGAACGGCGCGCTCTTCTCGGTTCAGGTTGATAGGCAGAGGAGCGAGGGCGTGGAGCTGGATTTGACCGCCTCCATTGCTCAGGGATTACGCCTCACAGCGTCCTATGCCTACTCGGATGCCCGCGTGCTAGAAGACGATTTTTTCGATGCCGGACTCGTCGCTCCCGGTGTGCCTAGGCATTCGGCGAGCCTTTGGGCGGCATATACGATCTCTTCCGGCGCGCTCGGAGGGGCGGGCATCGGAGCGGGATTCTTCGCCTCCGAGGGGCGGGAGGGCGACCTGCAAAACACATTTAGCCTCGGCGATTTCGTCCGCTTTGACGCCGCTATTTACTATGAAAGGGCAATTGCTGGGCTCGGACGGGCGGAGGCGTCGGTGCATTTCAAAAATATAACGGACGAGCGGTATATTGAGAATTCCGGCTCTAGGCTCAATGTTTCCCCCGGAGCGCCGTTTGCAATCCTCGGCGGGCTTAGGGTGCGCCTCGGCGGCGATTAGAGGCATATCTCGGTACAAGGAGAGGGGCAACAGGGGGGGACTGCAGGGCTGGTAAACCCGTCGCTTCTCGCTGTTCCTCTTGGGTCTGTGAGTGCTAAATCCTGCCTCATGGCGGCAGCGGCGTAGGTTTGGATTCAATTTTGTATGTTTTCTTACAAAATTGTAATTCCTACTGGGGTTTTTTTGTCTGCCGATTTTGCGCCGCATCCCAAATATTCCATTGATTCAAGCCTCTTACGGCTACTCGCTTAATTCCCCCAACGCTCTGGCATAGCAATTGCCCTAAATATCCATCAGATGAGAGCATTAAACGCCGGGTGAGATTCACCGAGCCTCTCTCGGCGCAGGGGCAAAAACTTCAAAGGAGGCAGTGCCATGAGAGATTTCCTTAGAGCGGGGAACTTACGCACCCTGTTCAGCGCATTCCTATATTTCGATATTAGCTTTATGGTCTGGGTTATGCTTGGGGCTTTGGGCGTGTTCATTTCAGAGGAGTTTGGACTCACGCCCGCCGAGAAGGGGCTGATGGTAGCCATTCCGATTTTAGGAGGCTCGCTCCTGAGGATTCCGATGGGAATCTGCGCGGACAGGTTCGGGGGCAAGAAAACGGCCCTCTTTGGGCAGGCGGCGACGCTCATACCGCTTATTTTGGGGTGGAAATTTGCCGATTCTATGTCGGATGTATATGCCGTGGGGCTTTTGCTCGGGGTCGCCGGCGCGAGCTTCTCGGTGGCTCTGCCCCTTGCGAGCAGGTGGTATCCGCCTCGGTATCAGGGGCTTGCTATGGGCATTGCCGGGGCGGGCAACAGCGGCACGGTGCTGTCCGTATTTTTCGCCCCTAGGATTGCCGAAACCCTCGGCTGGCACGCCGTGTTTGGATTAGCTATTATCCCAATGGTTGTGATGTCGGCGCTATTTATACTGATGGCAAAGGATAGCCCCTCGCAGCCGGAGCCCAAGAGGCTCTCGGCATATTTTAAGCCGATGAAAACAAAAGACGCATGGCTATTTAACTTCTTCTATGCCATAACTTTCGGCGGATTCGTCGGGCTTGCGAGTTTTCTGCCGATATTTTTCCACGACCAGTACGGGCAGGATAAAGTGATGTCGGGCAATCTCACCGCGCTCTGCGTGCTTGCCGGCAGTTTTATCCGTCCGGTGGGCGGGTATTTAGCCGACAGGTTCGGGGGGGTGAGGGTGCTTGCCGGCGTCTATCTGGCGGTGGGGGCGCTGGCTTTTTCTATGTCTCATCTGCCCTCTCTTCAGTCAGCGGTTGCGACCCTGTTTCTCATGGCGCTGTTTCTGGGATGCGGCAACGGCTCGGTGTTTCAACTCGTGCCTCTTAGGTTTAAGAACGACGTCGGTGTAATTACAGGTCTTGTCGGGGCTTTCGGCGGTCTCGGAGGGTTTTTACTGCCCAATATTCTGGGGACGTTCAAGTCCTTGACCGGCACTTATTCATGGGGTTTTATCGTGTTCTGCTCAATAGCCGTATTTGCGGCTTTTGTGCTGATAGCGGTCAATAGGGCGCTTTGGGCAAAAGAGGAGTGGAAGGAGTCTTCGGCTGCTACGGGCGCGGCGGTAAATTAAATAAACCAATCACAGCGGGGCAGGGAGCGGCGAATGAGATGTCTGCGCCCCGTCCCCCCCCTTTTTTTTCTCAATTCATAGTAATTCCCAAACGCGCCGCAAATAATCTGTGGGCGGGTTGATAATTTTGCGGAGTTTCTTACAAAATTGTAGTTCCCTCTCGTGGTTTAATTTCTCAATGGGATTCGCCGATTTCCAAATATCTATTAATTACGGGATGTTATAGCTATTTCATCATTCCTGAGGCGATGCGGCATGGAACTTGCAACTTCTCTATATATGGATGCCCAATTGAAAATGTGAAACTTTAGTTGCCCTCCTTGGAGTAACGCAGGGAAAGAGACTTGCCTGTGCCTCATCTCTCTCCTCTCTTTCCCTGCCCTTTTTTCCGCTGTTTCTCCGAAGCGGGCTTCATTCTCGGATTTTGGCTCAGCCGTCTGTATGAGCGCCTATTCGCCCGGGCGTGTGGCTTTTTCTACAATTTTGTAGCGACACCTACAATAGTGGGGTTGGATTTTGTAGGTGTAGATTTTCTCCGCACGAAATTATCGTTTAACTTAAGCGCTTTATCCGTCTTCGCACTTGCTTATGCCCTTTGGCACAACAATTGCCCTATATCATCCCATTGGAGCCTTGCGGATGCGCTCATCTGCAAAGCCGTATCACACCGAGCAAGAGGGAGAGAGACAGCAATGGCGCTAAACACGGAGAGAGTCGTCGTCGTAGGGAACGGAATGGCTGGGCTTGCCGCCGTTCAGGAAATTCTGAGGAAGAAAAAGAAAAATCTGGAGCTTGTCGTCTTCGGGGACGAGCCGTATCCGAGTTACAACCGCATTCTACTGTCCGACGCGCTTTCCGGCAAAAAGGGTTTTTCGCAGCTCACAATGAAGCCCCGCAAGTGGTACGAGGAAAACTCTGTTACCCTGCACACAGGCTCAAAAGTCGTCGAGATAAACCTTAAAAAGGGCAGAGTCTATACAGAAAATGGTTTCTCCTCCTACTTCGATAAAATTCTCATTGCCACCGGGAGCCTGCCTTTCATCCCGCCCATAAAGGGGACGGATAAAAAGAGCGTCTTCGTCTATCGCACAGTGGAGGATGTGTGCGGAATGATTGAAGCGGCGAGATACAAGAAAAAAGCCGTCGTCATCGGAGGCGGCTTGCTTGGGCTTGAAGCCGCCAAAGCACTCAAAGACGACGGAATGGAGGTGTCAGTTGTCCATCTCCTCGACAGGCTCATGGAACAGCAACTCGACTTTGCCGCCGCCGCCTTGCTCAAAAATCAGCTTGAGCGCATGGGAATTGAAGTCCTCATGGAGCGCGCCACGGAGGAAATCCTCGGCAACGGTAGCGTGCAGGGAGTTCGGTTCAAGGGCGGAGAGATTCTCGAAGCCGACCTCGTTCTCATCTGCACCGGTATTAAGCCCAATACCGAGGTGGCGAAAAAAGCGGGACTCCTCACAAACCGGGGCGTGCTTGTGAACGACTACATGGAAACCAGTGCCCAGAGCATTTACGCCGTCGGCGAGTGCGTCGAGCATCGCGGCAGAACCTACGGCTTATTTGACCCCCTGATAGAGCAGGCAAAGGTCGTCGCCGACTCCATTGCCGGAAGCGCAGAGGCGACCTACGAAGGCTCTGTAGTATCAGCCGTGCTGAAAGTGGCGGGAGTGAATCTCGTATCCATCGGCAATTTCCTGGGCGGAGAGGGATGCGAAGAGCTCACCTTCACAGACCCCGAAATAGGGCAGTATAAAAAGGTAGTGCTTCAGAACAACCGGGCCGTAGGAGCGATTCTCATGGGAGACACCGCCGACTACAGACGCCTCTTTAAGCACGTCATCGAAGGCTCAGACGTATCCGAGAAGAGAAAGAATCTGCTCTGGGGCGAACCCGTTCCCGTTAAAATCGCCGCCGAATCTATTGAAGAGGAGGCGACGTTCGAGCTTGGAGTGGATATTCCCCTAGTTCCCGAAGACCCGAAGCCGCATTATGTAACCGACAACGACCGTCAGAGGGCGCGGGAGACGAAATGGCTTCAGAAAATCAACTCCGCCAAAATTAAAGCCGATGGGCTGGATGTGGACTGGGAGCGCTACCGCCGCGAGGGGGCATCTGTGATTCCGCCCGAAGACCTGTTTCGGATAAAGCTCCACGGCTACTGCAGCCAGAAGCAAGACGGCTTTTTCATGCGCAGAATCCGCGTGCCGGGCGGAGACCTCAGTGCCGCTCAGTTTGAGCAGGTCGCCCGCCTCGGACAGGACGTCGGCGGTTGGGTTCATGTAACCACGCGCCAAAACCTCGAGCTTCACTGGACTAGAATTGAGGATTCCGAAAAAATTGATAAAGCCCTAAAAGACGTGGGGCTTACGACGCGCTCCTCCTGCGGGCATACGTTCCGCAACATCATGACCTGCGAGGACGCGGGCATATCCAGGGAGGCGGCTTTTGACGTTCTGCCCTGGGTGAAAATCGCAAACGACTACATCGTTAGCAACTCCGCCACTATCAACCCCAAGATGCCGCGCCGCCTGAACGTCTTTTACTGCGGGTGCGCAGGAGGGTGCAAAGCGACTGCCCGCCTAAACGACATAGCTTTCGTGCCGGTGCGCGCTAAGTATCGGGGCGAGATCATCCACGGATTTGAACTCTGGGTCGGCGGGAGCCTAGGCGCGAAGCCTCAACTCGCCGAAAAGCTCTTCGATTTCCTCCTGCCGGAGCAGTCGCTCTCAGCCCTTCAGACGGTTACAGAAATCTATATGCGCCACGGACATCTGCCCGGAAAAGCCAATCCGCGCCTTAAATTTCTCATTGAAGAGTGGGGATTTAACAGATTCCGCGACGAATTCATGAGCCTGTTCAGGAGCAGAAATCCCTTTTTAGAGGGGCTGGAAGTTCTCCCCTTTGAGGGAGAATCCCACGTCGAGCTTTCAGCCGAGGGCGTATATCCTCAGATTCAGAAGGACTACTACAGGGTCGTTGTCAGAGTCCCCCTCGGAGAGCTGACCTCGGAGCAGGCAATAGGGCTTAGCCGCCTCTCGCTTGAATACGGCAATGGCCGCCTCAAGACGACGAAGCACCAAAACGTGGAATTCCACTGGGTCAAGAGAGAAAAATTAATGAAGCTCATAAAAGGGCTTCGGGAAATTGGGCTAAGCCCCAAGGGCGCGGGCTCTGTGCTAGACGTAGTGGCCTGTTCTGGAACGACTTTTTGTATCTGGGGGGTGTCTGACGCCCAGGGACTAGGAGATTCTCTCATCCGCCACGTCGCACAGAGGAAGGAATACCTCGAAGACGGCGAAATAAGAAAGCTGAAAATTCAAATATCGGGATGCCCCAATAGTTGCTCCCTGCATCAGATTTCAGACATAGGGCTATCCGGCAGCAACGGGAAATATTTCCTCTACCTCGGCGGACACATGAACGGCGACGCCACGCTCGGAGCCGTAGTGCGGCACAACATTCTGCCCGATGAGATGCCGGCGACGATTGACGGCGTGTTTGGAATGTATAAGGACTCCCGCGCAGAGGGCGAGGGGTTCAGTGCCTTTGTTGACAGGCTCGGCGCGCAGGAGCTAACCAAACTGCTGGCTGAGCGGCTGGACTCTCCCGAGGCGAAGGAGGCGAGGGCGAAGGCGGCTGAAAGGCTAGAGTATCAGGCTGTGAAAGAGACGGCGGCAAAGGAGTTTTCGCTCAAATTTAAGATTGACGGTAAGACGACGGTCGTTAAGGCGAAAAACACGGACAAAATTCTACAGCGCGGGCTAGACGAGGGGCTGAACCTGCCCTATAGCTGTCAGGCCGGCAGCTGCGGCACGTGCAAGCTCAGGGTCAAGGGGAAATTCCATCAAGGCTCGGTCGAGGCTATTACGCCGGAGGAGGTGGCTACGGGCTATTCCTTGATTTGCATGGCTGAGCCGAGAGGGGATATGGAAATCGAGGTCTAATTTCTGATGGAGAATGCAAACTCCCCTCTTGAGAGCAATTGTGAGAAGTGGCGGTGTCATCCCCGTCCTTCGGCAATCTCGGGGCAAAGTCCAGAGGGAGTGCGTGTCTCTCGGCGGGGCTGTCCTGATACTGTCGAACAGCTTGGGATGAAATGGATATTCCGGCGCGACAAAATATAGCGGATACTCTATTTGCGGCTCAACATGATAAACTCAAAACCCGAATCCGAAGCTGTTAAATCCGTCTGTCCCTACTGCGGCGTAGGGTGCGGCGTCATTTTTGAGACCCGCAAGGGCAAAGTCGTCAAGGTCAAGGGCGACGCCGAGCATCCGGCAAACTTCGGCAGGCTCTGCACTAAAGGCGCAAGCCTCCATAAAACCATCCACACGAGGGACAGATTAATGAAGCCCCTCATGCGCCGCACCCGCGACGAGGCACTCATTCCCGTCTCATGGGACGCCGCCCTGGGCAGAATAGCCGATAAATTCCACTCCCTCATCGCCGACTATGGCCCAGAATCCATCGCCTTTTACATCTCAGGACAGCTTATGACCGAGGATTACTACGTCGTCAATAAGCTCACGAAGGGATTTCTCAAGGTCAACAACCTCGATTCAAACTCGCGGCTCTGTATGTCCTCGGCTGTGATGGGCTACAGGCGCGCCTTTGGGGTTGACGCCCCTCCCTGCTCTTATGAGGACTTCGAGCATTCGGACTGTATTTTCATCATCGGCTCGAACACCGCCTACTGCCATCCGGTGCTGTTTATGCGCATATCCGAGATAAAAGCCCAAAAAGGGGATAAGCTAAAAATCATCGTCGCAGATCCGCGCCGCACGCCCACGGCCGCCATTGCCGACCTCTACCTGCCGCTTGCGCCGGGAACGGATGTGCCGCTCGTTAACTCCATGATTCACGTCCTCATGAAAGAGGGTATCATCAACCGCAGCTACATCTCGGCAAACACCGAGGGGTTTGCGGAACTGGAGAGGATAGTCGAGGAATATTCCCCCGAAAAGGTCTCTGAAATATGCAAAATCCCCCCTTTTGCTATACGCGAGGCGGCCCTGATGTACGCCAAAGCCGGCGCCGCTCTCACGCTTTGGACAATGGGGCTTAACCAGAGCGCGCAGGGGACGGATAAAAACAACGCCGTAATAAATCTGTCTCTTGCCACTGGGAACATCGGACGCCCCGGCGCGGGCCCATTCTCGCTCACGGGGCAGGCGAACGCCATGGGCGGCAGAGAGACCGGAGGGCTTGCCAATCTCCTCCCCGGACACCGCTACATGGACAACCCGCTCCACAGGGATGAGGTTTCCGCGTTTTGGGGCGGCGGCGATATGCGCGAGAAGCGGGGTCAGACCGCCGTAGAGCTGTTCGATGGCGTTGATAGGGGGGTCGTCAAAGCCATCTGGATAATCTGCACAAACCCGGTCGTCTCGCTTCCGAATGGCTCGAAGGTGGAAAGAGCCCTCTCGAAAGCCGAGCTTGTCGTGGTGCAGGACCTGTTCCGCCCAACCGATACGGGGATGTTCGCCGACGTCCTGCTCCCTGCGGCGGGGTTCTCCGAGAAGGAAGGGACGATGACAAACTCGGAGCGGCGCATCTCATACGTGGGCAAAGCCGTCGAGCCTCCCGGCGAGGCTACCCCCGACTGGCAAATATTCACCCGATTCGCCCGAAAAATGGGGTATTCCGAGTTTTTCCCCTACGAAAGCCCTGAAGAGGTATTCGAGGAATATAAAAAGCTCACCCGCGGGCGCGATATGGACATATCGGGCGTGAGCTACGGGCGGCTTCAATCCACGGGCCCCGTTCAATGGCCCTGTCCCGATGAAAATCACCCCGGCACGCAGAGGCTCTATACCGACGGGCGGTTTGAGACCGAGAGCAAAAGGGCGAAATTCATCCCGGTAAAATTCATCCCCCCAGTCGAGGGGACGGACTCTGCCTATCCGCTAACGCTCACCACGGGGCGGCTGCGAGACCAGTGGCACACGATGACCAAAACTGGCAAAGTGGAGGCGCTAACGCTCAAAGACCCGTATCCTGTGCTTGAAGTGCATCCCTCGGACGCAGGGGCCCTTGGCATAAAAGAGGGGGATTTGGTTAAGGTGGAATCCCGAAGAGGCGAGGCGACGGTTCAAGCCGCCGTTACGGATAAGGTGAAAGAGGGGTGCGTATTTATGCCCTTTCACTGGGGAAAGCTCCTCGCCGATAACGGCAGGGCAAACCTCCTGACCATTGAAGCCCTAGACCCGTTCTCACGGCAGCCTGAGTTTAAAGCCTGCGCCGTGAGGGTTGAGAAAAAAATATTCGCCCAAAGCCCTAAAATTGCCGTCGTGGGGAACGACCCTGCAGGGCTTCGGGTTATCGAGACGCTCATTGAGATGAACCCGAACGCTGAGGTCTCGCTCTTCTCTACCGAGCATGTAGATAAATCCCTGCCTGAGGGCGTAGCGCGCTATGCAGAGCTTCCCCTGCGCATTGACCCCGATAAACGTAAAATCTTCATGAAGGGGGGCGCGGCGTACACTTATGAAAGTCTCGTCCTTGCCTCGGGGAGCAGGTATTCCATCCCCCCTGTGGCGGGAATGAACCGCGAGGGGGTTATTATCGTCGAGAACCTGCCGCAACTGAAGAGAGCCATCGGCAAGATGCTCGTTCTAAAGAAGGCGCTTGTTCTCGGAGAGGGCGCTCTTGGGCTGGAGATTGCGGACTACATGAGAAGCCGTGGGGCGGAGGTCGAATTTATTAATCCATCGAACGTTCTTCTCGAGAAACAGCTCGATGGGTCGGCTTCCGAGATGCTCTATTACGAACTCAAGAGGAAGGGGATTTCTGTAAAGCTCGGCGCAGAGGTTGACGCGATTCTCGGCAACGGCAAAGCGACCGGGGTTCAGCTTGAGGACGGGGATTTTCGCGCGGGAGATGTCGTCGTGATTGAGGCGCGCCTGAGGGCTAATGTTGATGTGGCATCCCGAATGGGGGTTATGGTCAACAAGGGGATTCTCGTTGGAGAAAAGCTCGAAACCGCAATGCCAAACGTCTATGCCGTAGGAACGGCGGCGGAATTCAGAGGGGTCGTCTCGGCTGATGCAGACGTTATCGCGGAGCAGGCTCATGTACTCGGTAGAATTCTTGCCGGAGACCCAACGGCGAGGTTCGCTGGAACGCTCGGATGCAATAGGCTGAGAGCGCTTAATTATGAGATTATCTCCTTCGGGGAGTTCAACGCAGACGACGACGAGGCAAACGTGCTGGCATATCTGGACAAGGCGCAGTCGGTCTATAAAAAAGTGGTGATAAGAGACAATAGAATACTCGGCGGCCTATTTTTCAGAGACACCACATCGGCTGAAGAAATCATCGAGCTTGCCAGGAAGAAGGCGGATATTTCGGGACTCAGGCGCAATCTCCTATCGGGCAACCTCAAGGGGCGGGTGGCGAAGGGGAAAATCCTCTGCTCCTGCGCGGGGGTAACTGAGGAAGAAATCCAGATTGGCATAAAAAACGGGATGGGCGTCGAGGATTTGGGGCGCAATTACAGGGTCGGCGTTAACTGCGGCGCCTGCCTAACCGAGGTGCGGGAGCTGATAAAAGCCCACAGGAGCCGGCATTGAATTGACACGGAAGGGGTTTTCTTGGATTCTATTTTGGGCTGAAATCAACACAGAAAATAAACGAGTTCATGAAAAAATGTCATATTGCGCCGAAGCAGTTTCTGCGGCGCCGCGGTATGAATCCGAGGATTTCTCGCCCCGCTCAAAGTGACAGCATAGGTTTTAGATGGCTTTGATGGTTGCGTTATTGAGCTTATTTAGTTCGCGTTTTGTTGCGCAATGTTTGGTTTCAAACAGATGAAATTTATCCACGGAGGGAGTGTCGTAAAATGACGGAAATCGCTACGCCGGCAAGCCCCGTAAGGGTTGCCATAATAGGCTCGGGGCCCGCGGGGTTTTATGCCGCAGACCCGCTCCTGAAACAGACCAGTTACCAATTCGAGGTGGATATGTACGACCGCCTGCCCACTCCCTACGGGCTAGTGCGGTGCGGAGTTGCCCCCGACCATCAGAAAATTAAATCCGTTACCAGGGTGTATGAAAAAATTGCGGCTCACCCGAAATTTCGCTTCTTCGGCTACGTTGAATTTGGCGCGCACATCACGCTAGAAGACCTAAAGCGCCACTACCACATCATCATATTCGCCACTGGAGCGCAGACGGACAAGCGCATGAACATCCCCGGCGAAGACCTGCTGGGGAGTCATCCGGCAACGGAATTTGTGGCGTGGTACAACGGTCATCCCGATTACTGCCACCTCAACTTCGACCTATCCCAGGAGAGGGTAGCCGTCATTGGAGTGGGCAACGTAGCCATTGACGTAGCCAGAATCCTGTGCCTTAACGGAGAAGAGCTCAAAAAAACCGACATTGCCGACTACGCCCTCCACGCCCTGGCAAACAGCCGCGTTAAAGAGGTCTATATAGTAGGCCGAAGGGGCCCGGCGCAGGCGGCGTTCACAAACCCGGAAATCAAAGAAGTGGGCAACCTAGCCGACGCCAATGCCCTCACCCTTCCCGAAGAGGTCGCGCTCGACGAGGCGACGATAAAATCCATTGAGACCGACGAGGATAAAGCCACAATCACGCGCAAGGTTGAAATCCTGACCGGATATTCCGTCCAAAGAGACTCGGCGAAATCCAAGAGGCTATATATGCGGTTTCTGCTCTCTCCCGTGGAAATCATCGGCGACGCCGGGGGGCGGGTATCGTCAATACGCCTCGTGAGAAACGCCCTCTACGCCGATAAGGACGGAAGCCTCAAAGCTCGCGCTACGGATAAATTCGAGGAAATCCCCGCGGGCTTGGTGTTCCGCTCCATCGGATACTACGGCATTGGGCTTCCCGGTGTGCCGTTTAACGATAAATGGGGCGTGATTCTAAACGACAAGGGGAGAATTCTCGACCCGGATACTAAAAAACACGCCCTGGGGCTATATACGACGGGCTGGATAAAGAGGGGCCCTACGGGTGTCATCGGAACAAATAAAACGGATTCCGCCGAGACCGTAGCGCGCATCCTCGAAGACGTTGCGGCGGGTAATCTGCCGAATCCCTCCCTCCCCGAAGCCAGAGCCGCTGAGAGACTCATCATGGAGCGTCAGCCGAGCTACGTTACCTATAAAGACTGGCTAAGCGTAGATAAAAAGGAGATTGCACGCGGGCAGGCAGAGGGGAGACCGCGTGTGAAATTCACGAATATAGAGGATATAATGTCCGCCGTTGATAGGTAGGCGCGTCAAAATTCACGATGCGCGATAGTTGCAGGATGAATACTCAGAAATTGAAACTGCTTGAAAAATTAGCCAGACGACGCCTCTCAGCCAACGCGGGACGGGAGAGCGTTGCGGTTTTTATTCTCGCCGGCGGTAAATCTGAGCGAATGGGCAGGGACAAGCGCTTCATGCTCCACGGCGGCGAGCCGTTCATCCATCATATCTATAAAGCGGCGCGTTGCATCTCAAACGAGGTCTATGTTCTCATCTCCTCGCCCGGCGACGAGATATTTATATCCGCCATTTTGGGGGACGTACCCTTTATCGTGGACTCTTCGCCCGGCTTTGGCCCTCTTCCGGCCCTTTGCGGGGCGCTTCCCCGGAGTTCAAGGGATTTTGCCCTGCTCCTGTCGGTTGACTATCCGCTGATGAGCGAGGGATTTCTCCTCAATTTCAAGGAATTGCTTGAGAGCCAGACCCCGAAGCCCGACGTTCTCGCCCCGATGTGGCGCGGAGAGCCTCAGGTCACCTGCGCTTTCTACAGGCGCACCCTCGCCGGGGGGTTAAAGAGCGCGTTTAACTGGGGCGAGCTTTCCCTGCGGCGCTGGATTGAAACCCTGCCTGCAGACGCGGTAAAGAGGGTCGAGGAGCGGACGTGGACGCGGTGGGCGGGGGCAGAGGTCTTCTTCAACGTCAACACGCCCGAAGATTATAAGAAATTAACCAAAGCGCTCTCGGCATAACGGCTCCGGCCCGTTTGGCTGTTTCGCGCCCATTTATCCCTCGGGCAGGCTCGGGCGTATGCTCCGGCAGTCCCTCCTAGGAGCCGCTTAAATCCTGCCACGGTTTTCTAATCTTGATTCCGTATTTAATCACCTTGTAGTCGAGCTGTCGCGGGGTGATTTCGAGGTAAGTTGCCGCGTGGGATTTCACCCAGCCGCATTTGTGAAGCGCCGAGATGATGCGCTCTTTTTCGAGTTCCTCGACGGTTTTTATGAGCGATGAGGGATTTTTGCGCGCGGGCGCTTCTCCTTCGCCCCACTCCGCCGGTTCTCCGTGAGGGGGACTGCTGTGCGTCTTATTTTGGGTTCTTATCTCGAGTGGCATATCCTCGGTTGAGATGGCGTCTCTATCAGCCATGATGACGAGGCGTTGAATGCAGTTCTCAAGCTGGCGCACGTTTCCGGGCCAAGAGTATCTCAGCATCAAATCCATGACCTCGGCGGATATTCTCACACTTTTTTGGTTCTCGCCGTTGAATTTGTGCAGGAAATGCTCGGCGAGCATGGGTATGTCGTCCTTTCGTTCTCTGAGGGGGGGCAGAAATATCGGGATGACGTTTAACCTGTAGTATAGATCCTCGCGGAAATCCCCCTCGGCGATGGCTCTTTCGATGTCCTTGTTGGTGGCGGCGATGATGCGCACGTCCGATGAAACGGTCTTTGAACTGCCTACGCGCTCAAATTTCTTCTCTTGAAGCACCCGCAGGAGTTTCATCTGAGTCGAGACGGGAATATCGCCCATTTCATCGAGGAAAATTGTTCCCCCGTCGGCAAGCTCGAATCTCCCCTTGCGCTCGTAGGACGCCCCTGTGAAAGAGCCTTTCTCGTGTCCGAAAAGCTCGGATTCAAGCAGTGTGTCGGGCAGGGCGGCGCAGTTTAGCTTCACGAATGGCCCGCTGGCTCTGGGGCTATTGTAATGCACGGCGCGCGCTATGAGTTCCTTGCCCGTGCCGCTTTCGCCTCTGATGAAAACCGTGGCGGCTGTGGCGGCTACGCGGTGGACGGTCTCGGATATTTCTTTCATCTTATCGCTTTGGCCGACTACGTTATCGAGGCTATATTTTATTTGAAGCTCCCGCTCAAGCCGGTTTTTCTCTTCGAGGAGTTTTTCGCGCTCCCTGTCCACTCTATTGGCGAGTTCTATGGTCTGCGAAATGAGAGATGCGACCATGGTCAGCACTCTGAGTCCCTCTTCCATCGTGAACGAGACCTCTTCCCTAAAAAACGATACTCCCAAAACCCCCGTAATTTTGTCGCGCATCTTTATGGGAACGTAAATACAGGAGATTGTCCGCCTCGGCTTTGGCTCAAGCCTCACATAATTGCCGAGTTCGGGCTCTTCCCGAATGTCCGGTATGACCATCGGCGAGCCTGATTTAAACACCTTGCCGGCTATCCCCTCGCCCACTCTGTAGGTGTGGAGGCGTTTTTCTTCTTCCTTCATTCCGAGTGCGATGAACGTGGAAAGCTCCCTTGTCTGCGGGTTGTAGAGGGCAACCGTGCCGTGCTTCATCTCGATAAATTTATCGAGGATGTTCATGACGGCGTCGAGCGATTGCCTGAGGTCGAGCGTGGAGGTTAGTACCTTGCCCACTTCATAAATAGTGGTCAGCTCCAGCACCTTGGCGCTGAATTCGGTTTTCATGTTGGCGGGCGCAAAGATAGTGTATTCTCCTAGAGAGACAATAATGTTGTAGCTGTTGCAACTAATATGCCACAGTATAACTAGCGGGGATTATTAGATATTTTGTTTCTTGGCAGGGACTTCTGCCTAAGGTTTAAGCATCCAAGTCGCATCCAGAGGCATATCGGCTAGGGTTTAGTTCTCAGATTCTATAGCACAATCTCCATCCCGTCCTTGAGCGCGGTGAGCGGCAGGGTTCTGGACAGTTTGCGAAGCTCCCCAAGCACCTCTTTTCTGTAGAACGGTTTTATGTGCGTTGCGAATATTTCCACGTCTGGGCGCTCTAGCTTTTCAAACTCCCTTGCAAGCAGACTCGGCGTCAGGTGCCGGGTCAGCTTTGCCAAGTCCTCAAGCCGGTTCGGAAACGACGATTCCATTATTACGGCTTTTAGCCTCTTCTCGCCCCGAATTCGCTCCCAGAAAATGTCCGTGAGGTAGCTATCAGCGGCGAAGGCGAAAGCCGCTCTTCCATCGTCTATGAGATAGCCGACCGCAGGCACGGTGTGATTAACCGGTATTGCCGTAACCGAATATCCTCCTATCTCCAGCCGCTCAAAGGGGCGGATGATTCTATAGGAGAGGGTCTTGTCGGTCTCGTTGGGGATTTCCGAGAAATCGGGCCAGAGCTTTCCATTGAGCAGGTGGTCTGAGATGTACTCGACACTGTCCCGGATACCGTGGAGAACTACGGGGTCTTTCCTTATAAAGAAGTTAAGCTCGGTGAGAAACGGCAGATTTGCGATGTGGTCAATGTGAGGGTGAGTGATGAGGATGTTGTCAATTTTCCCGCACTCTATCGGGGTTAGAACGTCCGTAGCCGCCCCGCAGTCGAGTAGCAACTTTCCGTCAACTAGAAACGAGGTGGTTCTCGAATTCTTAGCCTGACTGCCGCCGCATCCGAGAATGGATATCAGCATATAGTTGCCCTCGCCGCTCGTTGGGAAGTTTTGCAGGATATCAAAAGGAGGGGATTGCCGCACGGCGCGCCGGGGGCGACACTTGAAATCCTAGGGTGTAAGTCAACAGAGCCGCTCCTGGGGTTCGTATTTCTCATGATGGGGTCTAAATCCGGCAAAGAGGGGAATCGAATGAGAGACTGCTCGCTCCGCAGGGTCATGTGCTTGCCTAGGCGAAAACACTGTTGGATTTATTCGAGATGATTATCATAACGCAACTTTATTTTCAATCATTATATACTTTTTGACAAAAAAAATACATCGCTCCGTTGGCAAGGGGAAATTCTCTCGCGCTAGAGATTCCCCGCTTCAGGGCATTTGGCATCGCGGCTCGATTATTCCCTAAATAGCCCGCTTTGCCCGAACGGGGATTTGAGTTTAAGGTGCAGATACGCAGCGGGAGTCGCCGTGCGCCCGCGCGGGGTCTTGGCAAGAAGCCCCTGCCTGATGAGAAACGGCTCATAGACGTCTTCGATGGTGTCCTTGTCCTCAGAGATAGCGGCGGCGATGGTCTCAATCCCCACGGGGCCCCCTCGGAACTTCTCGATGATGGCAAGCAAAATCGCCCTGTCGGTGTCGTCGAGTCCTAGCGAGTCCACCTCGAGCATCCCAAGCGCTTCCCTTGACACCTCAAGCGTGATAGCGCCGTCCGCTTTGACCTCGGCAAAATCTCTCACACGCCGAAGCAGGCGGTTGGCTATTCTGGGAGTGCCGCGCGCGCGCTTTGAGATTTCCCCCGCTCCGTCCTCGGAAATCCCAACGCCCAGAATCCTCGCCGAGCGCCTGATGATTCCGGCAAGCTCCTCAGGGGTGTAGTAGTCGAGCCGCAGGTCAACGCCGAATCGCGAGCGCAGCGGGGAGGTTATAAGCCCCGTCCGCGTCGTGGCGCCGATGAGGGTGAATTTCTGTATCCCAATTTTCATAGATTTCGCCGAGGGACCCTCGCCTATCATGAGGTCAATTTTGTAGTCCTCCATAGCCGAGTAGAGATATTCCTCTACAATGCGGCTCAGGCGGTGAATTTCATCAATAAAAAGCACGTCCCGTTCGCCGAGGTTCGTGAGGATAGAGGCGAGGTCTGCTATCCGTTCTATGACGGGTCCAGAGGTGGAGTAGATTTTGACCCCCAGCTCGTTTGCGACTATGTTGGCGAGGGTGGTTTTGCCAAGTCCCGGTGGGCCATAGAGCAGGGCGTGGTCGAGGGCTTCGCGCCTACGCCGGGCGGCTTCGATAAATATGCCGATTTTCTCTTTCACCCTCTCCTGCCCAAGGTAGTCCCGAAGCCTTTCCGGGCGCAGCGAGGATTCAATGCGGCTCTCCTCTTCTTCTCTCTCTGGGGCGACGACTCTACTGTCCATGGCGCATATAAAATACCATTTCGAGAGTAGGAATTCATTTGTTTCGGATGATTTCTGAACTAAAGAGATAATGCGCGCTTCATTATTGCCATTTCGAGTCCTGATACCGTCCCCCGCGTGTCGCGAGAAATCCTAGCCTCCGCTCTTGACGAACTGGGATTTCTAGGACAGATTCTAGGGGCGTTTCATCTACGTCTGGAGGGGGGATGAAGAGATGAGATATTTCTATCCTGCGCTGGGGTTCGTCTGTGCCGCCGCGCTGATTTGCTCATGCGCCGCGCTGAGCCAAAGGCACGAGCCTGAGGCTAAAAAAGCCCATTCTCTGCGCCCCCCTTTCCCGCTTTATTCCTTCGAGCAGGCGATACTCATAGACAACATCACCGCCGAAAAGGTCAAACTCGTCCCCTCGCATATTAAATATCCATACATCAGTATTGCCCCGAAACAGCCGCTAATGATTCAATTCACCGTCGAGGCGAGGAAGTTTTTCGACCCCGACGGCGGAATTGCCGAATATGCCAAGGTATCCGGCAGTCCCTATGTTTCGATGCGCGGCACGGAGGCTTTCGTCAGATTCCAAACCGCAGGCGGCGAGACGAGAGACTACACGGTCGCCCTCGGCAACTGCTGGTTTGATGAAAGCGCCGCGCATTCCTCTGTGCATCTGCTTAAAGTGGGCATGGAAAATCCAGACGCGAAAACCCCTCATCTAAATCTCTGCGAGTAAGGGCAGACGCGCTTTGGGATTTCCTCTGATGCTCCCCCCCCGTTGACTCGAATCCCCGCCGTTTGATATAATGCTAAGACACCATTAATTACGGGAGGTGTTACCCATGCCGTGCCGCTTGATTTTATCCAACCCCGAAGGTGAAACCGGAGTCAAAGCCGTAGGGGATAACGTTTTCCTAGGCGACCTTCCCTCCGATAGCGAGGTTTATTTATTCTACTACCCCGGCTCAATGCCAAATGCCGAAATCGAAGACGGGCTTAAAAATTTGGGAGAGATAACCGGAAACAACCTCTTCGTTAACATCGGCAGGCTCAACGACCCCGATTACGCCAAAATCGCCGCCACCTTTGAGATAAAAAAATTCCCCGTAATTGTTATGACGGCCCATCGGGGGTTAGCGTCGCCGCCGTCCGAGGCAGTAACGGCGTATGTGAGGATTGACGACAAGCGGCTCATGACCTCCTCTGCCGACCTAATGGAGTGCGTGCAGACCCTATTTAACCTCTTCATCATGAATCAAATCGCCTCCGCCATGGAGGAATATCAAAGCGCAAAGCGAGATAAGCTCATCTCGGATATAAAAAATATCGCCGCCAGAGCCTTGAGCGCGCTGGGCGGCTATTTAGCGAAACTGGAGCTGAGCGTTTCGCTTCTCGATGGAAAATTCGAGCTGAAGCAGAGCGGAGATTAACTCATGCCTGAGCCTAGGCGCAGGGCTATGATTATCGGAATAAACGATTACACGGATAATAGTATTCCCGCGCTCAAAGGGTGCGAGGGCGACTGCGCCGAGATTCACGACAAATTAACCGAGAGTGGATATGAAATTTTGCCCAAGCACTACCTGCGCGGCACGGAGGCTACGTCCGGGGCGATTCGAGAGGCTGTGAGCGACCTATTTTGGGAGGCTGACCCCTGCGACGTTGTGCTTTTCTATTTTTCAGGGCATGGGATTGTTGACGGCTACGGCAGGGGCTACCTTGCGCCGCGCGATATGAAAATGGACAAACCCTTTGTCAACGGGATACCGATGCGAGAGATTCGAGACATCGTCATTGGCTCGCCGGGCAAATCCACTGTGCTTATGATTCTCGACTGCTGCCACAGCGGTATTGCGATTAAAGACGCTAAAGGCGGGGACGAAGACGTGGGGCAAGCCTTTGGAGCGCAGTTAAAGAGCCTGTCGGCGGGCAACGGCAGGTGCATACTCGCCTCCTCCCGCGCTGAACAGAAATCTAAGGAAAAGGAATTTACCGTTAACGGGCGAACGCGCCATTACGGGGAATTCTCCTATCATCTGATACAGGGACTGGGCGGCGAGGCATCGGACGATAGCGGCGTAATAACGCTCGGCAGGCTGAATGAGTATTTGGAGGGCAAATTCTCCGGGGCGGCGCAAAAGCCTATTGTCGAGTTCTCTGGCAGCGATATAAGCAAAATTCAAATCGCCGTAGCCTCCAGCAAGCACGAGCAATTTATCCTGGAGAAGCTGGAAGAAGCGGAGCGCTTATTCAATGATAGAGATTTATCCTGCCTGATTTCATGCGTCGAGATTATCTTGAAAATAACGCCGGAGGTTCGCCTTAGTAATAGAGAGGTACTCGCTTTTATTGCGAAAGTTGATGCCGCTCTCCCGATTCACAAGCAAAATATCGGTGATTGGATAAGCGACAATCAAACAGACGTGAGACCTAGACTTATGCCGCTCTTTCAAAACGTCATTTTAAAGATAGATAGTCATATAAACTTTGAGGGGATTTCTAAATTGGACAAAACCCACAAAAATATTCTCCTGCTTTTGTTTAATGTCCAATCTGGGGAATTGTCTGTGCCTCAGTTTATAGAAAAATGCCAGAGGTACAATCAGCCATCCGCCGCCCAGTCTCCGTCGTCTAGTTTAACGACTCAAGCCAGGGGGGTGTTATCTTGAGTGAAAACGCCGACGCTTACAACGAGCAGGGAAACGCCCTTGTCAATTCTGGCAGGTATGAGGACGCGATTAAATTCTACGACAAAGCCATAGAGCTTGACCCCGCCTACGTTTGGGCGCGGCGAAACAAAGGCTTGGCTCTCTCCAAGATGGGAAAGCGCGAGGAAGCTCTGAAACTCTACGACGAGGCTCTCGATATAGACCCCAATTACACCGACGCGTGGAACGACAAGGGAGTCGCGCTCTACTATCTCTTTCGAGATAAAGAAGCCCTTGAGTGCTACGACAAAGCCCTAGAGCTAGACCCCAATTATTTTGACGCGAACTATAACAAAGCCCTCGCCCTTTACAACTCGGGCGGATACGAAGAAGCCCAAAAATCCTTTGAGCGCGCTCTGGAGATTCGTCCCGACGACACTTGGACGCATTCAAGCCTCGCAAACACCCTCGTGAAACTAGGTAAGCTCGACGATGCCAAATCTCACGCCGCCCGCGCCGTCGCCACTGCCCCGCAAGACCCATACGCGCTGATTGCCGAGGGAAACCTCTATGATGCTCTAGGAAATTACGCCGCCGCCGAGGAGAGCTACCAACGAGCCGTTGACCTCGACGCTAAAAATATAGACGCTCTACACGCCATCGGACTTCTCTATGCCGAGCATACATTTGAATTCGACAAATCTCTGGGCATCTGGCGTCGGATATTTGAAATCAACCCCGCGAGCGCCTCGGCAAAGGCTAATTTGGCCGATATTCTCATTCAAACCGCAAACTCGGAGGAGGGGCGGCGCTACGCATCCGAATTACTCAAGGAAACTCAGAACGCCGAATACCGCATATTCCTCAAGTTTCTCATCGCCGCGTCTCATCTAATGGACGGGGATAGAGAAGGGGGCGCGAGGGCGCTTGCCGAATTTTTCGCTGAATATAGGGCAGATGAGAATCTCAAGCTCGGAGAGGGAAAGTGGGTGTTTAAGAGCTGGTTTAAATCAATTAGTGAGCGAGCCGTCCCGCTGGATGTGCGGTTCTTGCTCCTCTCATTGATTGACCTCATGCAGGGCAGAATTGACTGGCGGAAACTCTCGTTCTTCTCGGGCGGGAAAGCTGAAAGCAGTTTTTCGTAGGCTGTGAAGAGTCTTAAAACTAACCACTGACCACTCGCCACTGCCTTCAACCCCGGCGCATGATTTTAAGCGACTCCCTCAGTGCCCCCTCGATGCTCCTATCCCCTGCCGCCGCTTCTTCTATCTGGAGAATCCGCTCGTCAATTTCGGGCTTCGTGTAGCCTAGGTTCAGGAGCGCCGAGATTACGTCCCCCAGAATCCCGTGCTTTGTCTCCGGCGTTCCGTCTCCGCCGCCGCTCAACTGGAGTTTGGGCATTTTATCCTTCAGTTCCGTAACGAGCCTCGAAGCGAGCTTTGCCCCGATGCCGGGGATTTTTTTCTTTGTAATCTCCCCCGATGAAATCAGCGCGGCAATCTCCACCGGGGAAACGCTTGAGAGGATATTTCCGGCAACCCTTGCGCCCACGCCGGAGACGCCGATAAGGGCGAGAAATATTTTGCGCTCGTCCTCTGTGAGGAATCCGTAGAGGTCAATTGCGTCTTCCTTTACCTGAGTGTGGATTTTAAGCTCTGCCTCCGCTCCGGTCTCTGGCAGTCGGTAGTAGGTCGAAAGGGGAGTCGTAACCCCATAGCCCACGCCGTGGACGTCGAGGACGATTTTTCCGACGGCTTTCTCGGCTATTATCCCTCTAAGAAGGTATATCATGTTCCGTCCATCTCCTCCGTCTGCCCCTTGGTTTAGGTGTGTCTAGCCCAATTTTTGCCTTGGTCTCGCTGAGATTTATATGGCAGATGGCGATGGCTACGGCATCGGAAACATCCGCCCTTTTCCATTCCGGGATGCCGAGGATTCTGGAGATAATATCCTGCACTTGGAGCTTGCTCGCTCTCCCCCTGCCGGTGAGGGCGAGTTTCACCTCGGTTGGGGCGTATTCATAGACGGGGATTTCTGAGACAGAGGCGGCTAGAATCGCCACCCCTCTGGCTTCGCCGAGTTTCAGGGCGGATTTTGCGTTTTTGGCGAAAAACACGCCTTCTATCGAGGCGGCATCGGGGCGGCATCGGGCCATGACCTCTCTTAGCCCTTCGTAAATGGTTTTGAGCCTCGATGCAAACGGGGCGGTCTGAGGGGGAGCGATGCACCCGCTCTCGATGTGCCTAAGCTCTCCTCCCTCGATTTCCAGCACTCCGTAGCCGCACACCCTAGAGCCGGGGTCTATCCCTATAACCCTCATCGGAGCTATCCGAACGCCTGCATCACTTCGTCGGGTATGTCGAAGTTGGAATAGACATTCTGAACGTCGTCCGAATCTTCGAGGGCTTCCATGAGCCGTAGCATCTGCTCGGCTTCCTTGCCCTCGACCCTCACGTTGTTCTGAGGGATCATCGTAACTTCGGCTGAGGTCGCTTTCATTCCCCAGGCTTCAATGGCGGATTTTACCTCTTCAAAGGCGTCCGGCATGGTGATGACGACAAACTCCCCGTCCTCTTCCTTTACGTCGTCGGCTCCGGCTTCGAGGGCTACCTCGAATAGTTTGTCCTCGTCCGTCGGGGCTTTATCGAATACAATTCTGCCCTTTTTCGCAAAAGACCACGACACGCATCCCGCCTCGCCGAGGTTGCCGCCGTGTTTGGTGAATATTCTGCGGATTTCGGATACGGTGCGGTTTCTATTGTCCGTAAGCACCTCGACAATGACGGCAGTGCCGCCGGGTCCATAGCCCTCGTAGGAGATTTCGTGAAGCTCCTCGCCGGACAACTCCCCCGTGCCGCGCTTGATTGCCCGGTCAATGGTGTCTTTAGCCATGTTCTGGCTTCTGGCGGTTGAAATGGCAATCCTAAGCCGGGGATTGATGCCGGGGTCGCCTCCCATTCTTGCGGCGATTGTAAGCTCCCTGATTAGTTTAGTGAACGCCTTGCCCCTTTTGGCGTCAACGGCGGCTTTCCTGTGTTTAATATTTGCCCATTTAGAATGACCTGACATACGGAAATCACCCCTTGTAAAGTGTCTTTGCAATGTAGAATATCAGTTTCCCAAATAACTGTAAAGAGAGTATGGCGGAGCGGGGAAATCCACAGAATCTGCGATTATTCAGAATCTCCGCATCCCGATTTAATTCACCCTCCGAACCTTGACGCTTATGGGTTGCTCTCCTGGGATTTCCGTAACTATCGTCCCCAAGGGTTTGCCGGAGTTAATTTCCCCGGCGGTAAGGGTCTTGGCGGATGGATAGATTTTTTGTCCTCGGAGCGGCTCAAAGCCGAATTCGAGAGTCGCTTCCTTGGGGAGTCCGAACACCTCGGCGGTGATTGTCGCGGGCTTTCCCGTGCCGACATCGCCCACTTGGATGTTGTAGCCCCAGGTTTTCAGATTGGTGTTGAGGAAGCCGCCGTCCGGTTTCTTGAGGCTCACTCTGGCAAGCCCCTCGGCGTTTACGACATCCGGCGATAAATTATAGAATTTCACCGCAATTTGATTGTTCTTTAGGGCAATGACGTCTCCGGCGACGAATTTATTGCGTTTCACATCAAATATGCCGATGCGAAAACTCCCCGGCTCGGATATCTCAGTCTTTGGCAGGAGGAACGTCGCGTTAAGCTCCCCGAATATGATTTCAGGCTCGCCCACGGGCTGGAGTTTCCCGGCCTGGGCGGGGGTTTTCTCCTTCACCCTCGATATTCGCACGCTCCCGTTTTTCCCGGAAGCTATCAGGGCGGCGTCCCCTGAGCCGAGCGCAGGCACGATGAGTTTCTGCCATCCGTCAACTTCCGTGATTTTTATCTTCGCTTTCTTATCGAACCCCTCGCCGCGGAAGATTTTTACGGCATTCACTTTGCCGGTGTGCCAGGGGTTGATTAATATCTCCCCCGAGAGGTCGGTAAACCCCACTTCGGCGTAGAACGGTTCTGCGGCGCTTGGTAGCCCGGATGCGAGCCACCAGACCGAAAGGACTATTAAAATTGCTGAATAGTTAATTTTCCTCATTAATTTACGCCCCCCCTTCTCTCATATTATCATAGCGCGAATTTCAATTCTATAAAATTTATTATAACCCTCTGAAATTGCATGATATATCCATCCTTAGTCATCGGGCGGATGAAAAATCCCTATTGACACACACAACATATTGTGGCTAAATCGAGATAGCACACAACATATCTAGATTTAAATTAAAAAGGAGGTGAATTTATAGATGAGTTCGCAAAAATTTGAAACCACCGAAACCAACGGTAAGGCGCCGTCGGATGAGAAAAATTACAATCTTGACGCCAAAACTTCCGAGCGCGTCGAGGTCGTTGAGTACAGAGAAGGGCTCATGGACATCCCCGCCAGCACTATTGACTGGTTCGGAGGGGACGAGCTTCGGGCGAGGGTGTTCTACGAGAAATACGCTCTGCGCAACGAAAGGGGGCAAATCGTAGAGACGACGCCGCCCGATATGTGGCGCAGGGTCGCGCGGGAAATCGCGTCGCCTGAGAAATCCGATGCGCTGCGCCGAGAGTGGGAGGAGAATTTCTACTGGCTACTGTCGGATTTCAGATTTATCCCCGGAGGCAGAATTCTCTTCGGGGCGGGGCAGAAGAGGCGGGCGACTCTGCTTAATTGCTACTTCATGCCGATAAAAGAGGACTCCATCGAGGCGATATTCGACTGGTGCAAGGAGGCGGCGCGAACCTACTCCTTCGGCGGCGGTGTGGGAACGGATATATCAGTCCTGAGACCAAAGGGCGCGCCCGTGAATAATTCAGCTATCTACTCCACCGGAGCGGTCTCCTTCATGGAGCTTCTCTCGACGACTACGGGGACTATCGGGCAGGCGGGCAGACGCGGCGCGCTTATGATAACCATCGGTGTTGACCACCCCGACGTGCTTGAGTTTATTGACATCAAGAACGACGCCGCGCGCTCAAAGGTGAAATATGCCAATGTATCCATACGCATCACGGACGAGTTTATGACCGCCGTCGAGAACGATACGGACTTTGAACTGCGCTTCAGCAACGAGAAAGTATCGGCTAAGAGGACAATCCGCGCCCGCGACCTATGGGAGAAATTGGTGAAATCCGCTTGGTCTTCCGCCGAGCCGGGGCTTATTTTCTGGGACGCGGTCAAGCGTTTTTCCCCGACTGAGTACAACGGGATGGAGATTCACGGGTTTAATCCCTGCTCCGAGCAGGCTCTCGAGGATTACGGCAACTGCTGTCTTGGCAACGTTAACCTCGCCCTGTTCATAAAAGACGCGTTCACTCCCGCCGCCTCGATAGACTGGGAGAATTTGGAGCGCGCCTTCAGGTATTCCACGCGATTCCTCGATAACGTTCTCGACTACAACGCCGAGAAGCACCCGATAGCGGCTCAGGCGGCTTCGTCTCTGCGCTCAAGGAGAATCGGGGTCGGATTCACCGGATTCGGCGATATGCTCCTAAAACTCAACCTCAAGTACGACACCGCCGAAGCGGTTGGCTTTACGGATAAGATGTTCGAGTTTATAAAAAACATCGTCTATGAGGCGAGTTCAGACCTCGCCGCCGAAAAGGGGAGTTTCCCTGCCCTCAATTTGGATATTCACCTCGCTCGCCCCTTTCTCAAGACCGTAGAGGGGCGGATAGCGGGCAAAATCAGAAAGCAGGGACTCAGAAACGCCTGCATTTTGACAGTGCCGCCCGTTGGAAGCGGGTCAATCCTCGCGGGAACCACAAGCGGAGTTGAGCCGATATTTGCCGTATCCTACTTCAGGCGCTCGAAATCCCTCTCTCAGGGGGAGTTTAAGGTCTATCACCCGCTTGCCGGCGAATACATGACCCAATTCGGGCTTGATGACGACGCAGACCTGCCGCCGATGTTTGTAACCTCGCACGAGATAAAGCCCGAGATGCGCGTGAGGATGCAGGCGGCAATTCAGAAGCACATTGACTCCTGCATTTCAAGCACGGTGAACCTGCCGGCGGATATTTCCCTCGAAGATGTGGAGCAGGTCTATTTCCTAGCGTGGAAGCTCGGATGCAAGGGAATTACGGTCTATAGGGAGGGTTCGAGAGAGGGCATCCTCATCACGGAAGAGGAGGCGATGGCGAAGAGAGAGAAGCAAGAGACGGCGATAAACCATGACGCGCCGAAGCCCAAAGCCCAATCCCGCCCCGAAGAAGCGCCGGCTCGCAGTTACACCGCTCAGACAAACGAACTGCCGGAAGTAAAGCCGATGAAGCGCCCCCCCTTCCTCACGGGGTTTACCGAGGTCATAAAGACCGGCTACGGGAATCTCTACGTTACGGTCAACACCTACGAAGGCAGGCCCTTTGAGGTGTTTGTGCAGATTGGAAAATCGGGCTACACGACGATGGCTGACGCGGAGGCGATAGGGCGGCTCGCCTCGCTTGCGCTCCGGTCTGGGATAGGGGTCAAGGACGTTGTGGAACAGCTTGAGGGAATCGGCGGGGCGTCTCCGGTGTTCTCGGAGGGGACGCTCGTTATGTCTATTCCCGATGCCATTGCGGCGGTGATGAAAAAGCATTTCGTCTCCGAGGGAGCGGAGGCTCAGAAACGGGCGAAGACAGTGGATTTGCACCTTGAGCGATGCCCCGACTGCGGGAGCCGCGCCCTTGCTTTCGAGAACGGCTGCGTTACGTGCAAGAGTTGCGGATTCTCGAAATGCGATTGAGGCGGATTGCGAGGGCGTCATTGCGAGCGCACTGAGGAATCTCGCTATTATGAAACCGGCGCGCTGCATCTGAGATTTGATTGCCTTAGCCGAAATTACCGAAAGCCCAATTCTCCTGAGACGACCGGGGGGATTGGGCTTTCTTGCGGGTTGATGTACTGCGCATAAATTTTGTAGTAAATCACGCCAGTTTATTATCGGCAATTTACCCTTGCGCGCCAGATTTCGGGCAGGAAAATATATTTCCACGCATCTGCCTAATCCCGTTTGACACCGATTGTAAATGCTTATATCATACAAATTATGTCCGCAAAACGCGAGAGAATCCCAAGCGACGCCGCAGTTACAAAAGACCCGTTTCCGCGCTCAAAGAAGATATACCTCAATGGCGCTCTACACCCGGATGTGCGAGTTCCCATGCGGGAGGTTGAGCTTTCGGACACGGACCCGGAAATCCTCGGGCGCGGAGAATCCGTAAAAAACCAGCCAATAACGCTCTATGACACGAGCGGCGCGTACACAGACCCCGATGCCGAGATTGATGTCTATCTTGGGCTTCCCAGAATCCGCGAGAAGTGGATTCTAGCCAGGGGCGACGTTCTGCGCCTTCCCGATTTCTCCTCGGAATTTGGCAGAAAACGCATGGAGGATTACCAGCTCGATGCCGTCCGATTTAAAAACGTGCCAAAACCCCTTCGCGCTAAGTCCGGCAGAGCGGTAACCCAGATGCGCTACGCCAAGCAGGGCATAATCACTCCCGAAATGGAATACGTCGCCATCAGGGAAAACCAGCGCATTGACGGACTCGCCGATGACGCCGGGGTGTTAGCCTCGTTCCACGCCGGAGAGAGTTTTGGTGCGGACATCCCCAAGACGCGCATTACGCCGGAATTCGTGAGGCAGGAAGTCGCATCGGGCAGGGCGATAATCCCCAGCAACATCAATCACCCCGAATCCGAACCTATGATTATCGGGCGCAATTTCTTGGTGAAAATTAACTCCAACATTGGCAACTCCGCCGTTACCTCAAGCATCGAAGAAGAGGTGGATAAAGCCGTCTGGTCTTGCAGGTGGGGCGCGGACACCGTAATGGATTTATCAACGGGCAGAAACATCCACGAAACCCGCGAGTGGATCATCAGAAACTCGCCCGTCCCGATAGGCACTGTGCCGATATATCAGGCGCTCGAAAAAACTGGCGGCAAAGCCGAAGACCTCACTTGGGAACTTTTCAGAGACACCCTCGTCGAACAAGCCGAGCAGGGTGTTGACTACTTCACCATTCACGCCGGAGTCCTGCTCGGGTACGTCCCGCTCACCGCAAAAAGGGTTACCGGCATCGTCTCAAGAGGCGGCTCCATAATGGCGCGCTGGTGCCTCGCCCACAGAAAAGAGAATTTCCTCTACACGCATTTTGAGGAAATCTGCGAGATAATGAAGGCTTACGACGTGGCGTTTTCATTAGGCGATGGGCTTCGCCCCGGCTCCATAGCCGATGCCAACGACAGGGCGCAGTTCGCGGAGCTTGAAACTCTGGGCGAGCTGACCGCAGTTGCCTGGAAGCACGACGTTCAGGTGATGATAGAGGGCCCTGGTCATATACCCCTGCACCTCATCAAAGAGAATATGGACAAACAACTACTCCTCTGCCACGGCGCGCCGTTCTACACGCTGGGACCCCTTACTACTGACATCGCTCCCGGCTACGACCACATCACCTCCGCCATCGGAGCGGCAATGATAGGCTGGTTTGGCACGGCTATGCTCTGCTACGTTACTCCCAAAGAACACCTTGGGCTTCCGAATCGGGAGGACGTAAAACAAGGGGTCATCGCCTATAAAATTGCCGCCCACGCCGCAGACCTCGCCAAGGGGCATCCAGCGGCTCAGATGAGAGACAACGCCCTTAGCAAAGCCCGATTCGAGTTCAGGTGGCACGACCAGTTTAATTTATCCCTCGACCCCGACACGGCGCGCGCGATGCACGACGAGACGCTTGAGGATGAGTACTTTAAAGAGGCTAAATTCTGTTCCATGTGCGGCCCCAAGTTCTGCTCCATGCGCATCACGCAGGACATAAGAAAAATGGTGGCGTCCATGCTTCAGGAAGAGATCAAAGCCCCGATGCCAATAGCGCGCTGATTCTTATAAATATCGCATCAAACAGATGCCATGCCCACGAATGGCGTTATCGGGATTCGCGGCATTGTCCTAACTGTAGGGTGGGTGGGCTGTCATATTGAGCGGCACTGGAATATAAATTGGAGATTCCCCGCCTGCCGCTTGAGATGATAAGATACTGCCGCCGCCCCCACTTTTGATTGCCTCTGAGATTAGCCCTTGTACCAGCGCGGAATTTTATCGCCGACGTAGATGTTGACGGCTTTGGTCTCAAGGTACATATCCACGCCTTCAGTGCCGAGTTCCTTGCCGATGCCGCTCTCTTTGAAGCCGCCGTACGGGGTTTCGGGGATGATTCCGCCGTAGGTGTTGACCCATAGATACCCGGCTTTCACGGCTTTTGCCACCTTGACGGCGCGCTTGATGTTCTGAGTCCATATCCCTCCGGCAAGCCCATAGACCGTATCATTTGCAAGCCTAACTGCCTCTTCGTCGGTTTTAAACGGCATAACGGCTACGATGGGCCCAAAAATCTCCTCGCGGGCGACGGTTGAGGTCGGTTTTACATCAGCCAGCACCGTAGGCTCGAAGAAATATCCCTTCGGGCAATTTGCGGGTCTGCCGCCGCCGTAAAGCGCTGTTGCCCCCTCTTCAAGTCCTTTATTGAAATACCACTTCACAGACTCGTATTGGGATTTCGAGACAACCGAGCCCATCTCGGTCTCTTCTTTCTGCGGGTCTCCGATACGAATCTTGGCGACTCGCTCGATGTAAGATGAGAGGAACTTATCGTAGATTTTCTCGTGCAGCAGAAGCCGCGTTACAGCCGTGCAGTTCTCCCCCTGATTGAAAAACCCGCCGCGCAGATTTGCCTCGACCGCCTCTTCAATATCTGCGTCGTCGAAAATTATGCAGGGCGCTTTGCCTCCAAGCTCAAGCGACACCCGCTTTATGCTGTTGGCGGCCGTTTTCATGACCCCCTTGCCTATTTCTGTTGAGCCTGTGAATGCGATTTTCGCTACGTCGGGATGCTCTATCAGCGACTGTCCCGCAACGCTCCCTCTGCCGGGAATTACGTTGAAGACCCCGTCGGGCAGTCCCGCCTCTTGGGTGAGCTTTGCAAATTCTAATATTCCGCACGAGGTGTCTGTTGCGGGCTTTAGCACAATGGTGCATCCGGCGGCAAGGGCGGCTCCGATTTTCCAGAATGAGAGCAGGAGGGGAAAATTCCAGGGGATGATTTGAGCGGCGACCCCAATGGGCTCTCTTAGGGTGATTGAGAGCTGGTCATCGGAAATTGACATTGTCTCGCCGTTTAGCCTCGTAGCGATGCCGGAGTAATATTCGAGAGTTCTGACGGAGCTTCCTATCTCTACGATGCGGCTCTCTCGTATCGGTTTACCCGTCTCAAGAGTGTTTGTGAGACCGATTTGGTCTTTGTTTCTGTCCAGGAGTTCGGCAAGGCGGAGTATGAATTTTCCCCTCTCCCGCGCCGGCACGCGAGACCACCTCTCAAAGGCAGTTTTTGCCGCCGCTACGGCATTGTTGACGTCTTGTGGCTGGGCTTCGGCAATTTCGGCGAAAGGCTCTTCGGTAGCGGGGTTCTCTCTCACGAACGTTCTGCCGCTGAGCGAAGGTCTCTCCTTGCCGTCAATGAATAAACCGTATTGTCTGAGGGGATGCGCCATTTAGGAACTACCTCCGTTCTGTTTTGGATAATCATCGCAAAAAACGGCAGAGGTGTCAACTTGCGCAATTCAGTGTGGTTTTAGCATCAGCCGCCAGTCCAATTAGCACTCGTCCGCTGCCCCAAATAGGTCAGGGGCAAGACGTTCCTTAGCCACTTTCGCCGCCCCGGGATCAACTTCGAATCCGAGGAATCTGCGATTGCTCGACTTTGCCGCCACCTGAGCGATTCGGGAGTCGGGGCCCGCAGCTCGGATGAGTTCTTCGAGCGCTTGTCTCTGAGAGATCCCGAGCAGGCGATTCCGCCCCTAGCCTCAGGTGTCATCGGTTTTGCTCATTTTTTTAATAGCGCGCTTGCTTATGGAGTGTGATTAACCGCACTAGCCGCTCTGTTACCCCTTGGATGAGGCTTCCTCGCCTGTATCCTCGGCGGAGTCGTCGTCATCGTCGGCGAGTCCGAGCTTGGCTAGTCTGTAGCGGATGGAGCGGAGCGTGATTCCCAGTAGTTTCGCCGCTTCGGTTTTATTGCCTTGGGTCTGCTTGAGCGCTTTTTCTATCATTCTCTTCTCGACGCCTGCCAGAACGGTGTCGAGGCTCGCGCCGGATGAAAGCGTCATATCGAGGTCTATGGTGTCCTGTCCATGAAGGAGCTGTGGGAGGGTCTCGTGGCGTATCACGTTCGACGTTTCAAGGACGACAGACCTCGCGATAATGTTCTCAAGCTCTCGGATGTTGCCGGGGTAGTGGTAACTTTCAAGCGCTTCGAGCGCCTTGGGAGACAGCCCCCGGACGTCCTTTCCCATGTCGTTTGAGTATTTATTGATGAAATGAATTGCGAGCGGCGAGATGTCCTCTCTCCTCTCTCGCAGCGGGGGAAGGGTAATGCGGATGACATTGAGACGGTAGAACAGGTCTTCGCGGAATTTCTTCTTTGCGACCTCTTCTTCGAGTTCTTTATTCGTTGCGGCGACGATTCTCGTATCAACCCCAATGGCTTCGGTGCTTCCTAGGGGGCGTATTGTTTTATCCTCCAGAGCCCGCAGGAGCTTCACCTGCAGATGAAGGGGCAAATCTCCTATCTCGTCCAGAAAAATCGTGCCTCCATCAGCCTCTTCAAACAGCCCTTTTTTATCCCTGAGCGCTCCGGTAAAAGCCCCCCTCCTGTAGCCGAAAAGCTCGCTTTCCATTAGCGTTTCGGGGATTGCGCCGCAGTTTACCGGCACAAACGCCCCCTTGTGGCGCGGACTGCTGTAGTGGATGGCGCGGGCGACAAGCTCCTTGCCCGTTCCACTCTCGCCGGTAACGAGAACATTTACTTTAAGCTCCGAGACCCTTTTTATAAGCTCGAACACTTTGACTATCGAGGGGCTTCTGCCGATGATGTTGCCGAAGCCGAATTTGGTTTCAAGCTCTTTTCTGAGCTTGAGATTCTCCCGCTCCAGCCTTCTTCTGTCTATCGCCTTCTTGATGATGAGTTTTATCTCGTCAATTTTGAAGGGTTTAGTGATGTAGTCGTAAGCGCCGATTTTCATGGCTTCGATGGCACTCTCGTGCGAGGCGTAGGCGGTTACCATCAGCACGGTCGTCTCAGGGGTTTTTTCGGTTATTTTCTTAAGAAGCTCGATGCCGTTCATCTTGGGCATCTGAATGTCCAAGATCGCCAAATCAAAAATCGAGCCTGACATCTTCCCCAGAGCCTCAACCCCGTCCGGCGCAGTCTCGACGGCATAGCCCTCCCTGCGGAGCATTATCTCCATAAACTCCCTCATTCCAGGCTCGTCGTCAACGACTAAAATCCTATGCTTCTCTTCAGCCATATTATTTGTGAATGACCCCTAATGCCCTGTATCGGGGATGAAATTCCCCATTTTTGGCAGGTTGATAATAAACGTCGTCCCCCTGCCCTTTAGAGTCTCGATATTTATAAAACCATTATAACCTTTCACTATTTTTTGCACGATAGCAAGCCCAAGCCCCGTGCCTATGTCTTTGGTGCTGAAAAATGGCTCGAAAATCTTGTGGAGAATCTCTTCGTCTATTCCGAATCCCGTGTCGGAGACCCTGACCTCCACTGCCTGCTCGCCATTCGAGAGGCAGGCGACTTTTATCTCCCCTCCGTCGGGCATAGCCTGCATCGAATTGAGCATCAGATTCCAAAGCGCCTGCTTTATCCTATAGGCGTCCGCCTCGACGTATAGCCCGTCTTCGACACTCACTTCTATTCTAAGGTTGCTCCTTCGGGCGGACATCGAAAACGCCTCTGCGGTTTCCCTCACTGTCAAGCCGATGTCTATCGGGGCGGCAGATTTCCCCTCGGGCTTTGCAAATAGTAGGAAATCCTCGACGATGAGGTTTAGCTTCTCGACCTCCTGAGAGGTAATTCTGAGGAGTCTGGTGTTCTCGTCGGATTGGGTTACTTCGTCGCGCAGAATCTCAACCGAGCCGCTGATGGCCGAAAGAGGGTTTCGTATCTCGTGGGCGAGTCCCGCCGAGAGCTGTCCTAAAAGGGCGAGTTTCTCGGACGCTCTGAGACGGTCTTCGAGTTCTTTTACTTGGCTGAGGTCTTGGAAAATTATTATGTAGCCCTTCATGGAGTTTTGTTTGTCTCTGAGGGCTGAGGAGGAGAAGCCCAGAGTTAAATCCCCGCCGTCGGGCCTCTTGTATGAGATTTCCTCTCTTTTCTTGGATATGAGATTTATTATATCCACCCCCGGCATCAGGAAAGGGAGTCCGTGTCCTAGTAGCTTGAACTCTGTGTCAATGCCGAGAATCTGAAGCCCCATGCGGTTTGCTGAGATGATCCTGCCCTTAGTATCGAGCGTGATGACGCCGCTTGTCAGGCTGTTGAGGATATTTTCGTGAATGTTTTTGAGGGCGTCTAAGTTCTCTGTGCTTTCGAGCAGTTCCCTGCGCGCTATGTTGAATTTCTCGGACAGGTAGCCGCTCAGCATGGCTATTAGGATGAACCCCGCGAGGTTAAAATAGGTGTATTCGACTCCCCCTTGGTTTAGTCCAGACGCCGGAAGAGCGAGATTTGCCTGCGGGGCTTCGAGCGACATTTCATAGAGGATTATGAGAAAATACATGATTCCCGATGAAGCCGCCGACACATAAGCCGTGGTTTTCGAGAACCTTATGCTCGCAAATATGATGATGAGGGCGTAGAGAAACACAAATGGACTTGACCTTCCTCCCGTCACATACACGACACAGGAGGCAAAAACTATGTCAGATGCAATTTGTATAAAATTCAGCGTATTGACTTGCCGCTTAAAAAAAAGCCCTAGCAGCAGATAGCTAAAACTCGCCGCATAGAACAGCGCGAGAACGAAGATGAGCGAGAAGAACGTGTTCCGATACCCGTTGACCCAATACGTCGTCGCCCCTCCGCCTATGAGAATGGCGGCGACGGCGAGCCTGAGCGCTAAAGACCTTCCGAACCCCGTGTTAGTCTCCACTGTATTCATTTTCTGTGGCTCTTGCGTTTGGATGGATGCAATTATTGTACGTCTCGAGGAGCGAATCATCAAATCGTGCGGGATTCGAGACTCTATCTCATTCTGCGAAGCGTCGCTCTAGTTTGCAAGCGTGGATACGAGCTTGAACATCGGCAGGTACATTGACACCACTATCACTCCCACAGTGCCTCCCAGAAACGCTATCATCGCAGGCTCAAGCGCGGACATCAGGGCGGCTACGGCAACGTCAACCTCTTCTTCATAAAAGTCCGCAATTTTATTCAACATATCATCGAGCGCGCCCGTCTGCTCGCCCACGGAAATCATCTGCACGACCATTGGGGGGAATATATTCGGTCGCCCAGATATGGCATCGGCAAGGGTCTGCCCCTCGCTGACAGCTTTTCTCGCTTCGAGTATTGCCTCTTCGGCTATCATGTTGCCGGAGGCTTTCGCCGTAACCTCAAGCCCGTCTAAAATGGCGATTCCCCCTGCGGTGAGGGTCGCCAGGGTGCGGCAGAATCTCGCCACGGTTGTCTTGAGAAGGAGCGTTCCCACGAGCCAGATTCTGAGCAAAAACCCGTCCATGAGCCTTCGCATCTTCTCAGACCTCCGATATGAAAACACCGATAGAAACGAAATAAGCCCTATGGCTATGAGTATATAAACGATGTTTCGCCTAAAGAATCCGCTTGCGTCCACTATTACCTGAGTGAGGTAGGGCAGGGACGTGCCTAAGTCCTTAAACAGCTCGGCGAATGTCGGCACAACGAACAGAAGCACTATCGAAAGCACCACAATCGCCACTAAAATAACTATTGACGGATAAATCATAGCCCCTTTGATTTTCCGCTTAATATTCTCGATTTTCTCCAGATAAACCGACAGCCTCTGGAGTATCACGTCAAGCACGCCGCCGGACTCCCCCGCCCGCGCGAGGTTCACGTACAGCGCGTTGAAAACCCCGGGGTGCTTCTCTAGGGCGTCGGCAAATGTGGAGCCTCCCTCGACGCTTTCTTTCACCTGAGTGATGATGCTCTTAAATTTCGCGCTAGTCTGCTGCGACGCCAGCACTTCAAGGGATTTCACTATTGGCAGTCCCGCGTCAACCATCGTGGACATCTGCCTGGTGAATATCACCAGGTCTTTGCTTGATACCGAGCCGAAGAGGTCAATATTGAAATCGAAGAAGCGTCCCTTTTCTTTGATTCTTTCCGGCAGGGGCTGGATCTGCATCTGCCGAAGGCGCGCAAGCACGGCGGATTTGCTCGGAGCGTCCATCTCTCCTTTCTCAATTTTACTTCCCACTCTACCTTCCCACACATATACCGGCATCGGCTCTGCTCCTGTTTCATCTTTTTGAATGCTCTATCTGGCTACGCGAGTTTCGGCGACTCTACCGCCGGGGGCGGCGATAATTCTCTTCAACTCGTCAACCTCTTGGCTCTTCGTTATTGCCTCTTCATAACTAATGAGCCGCTTCAGATATAAATCAGCTAGGGATTGGTTTAGGGTCTGCATCTGCCACTTGTCTTGTCCTATCTGTTGCTGCGAGTAAATTTGATGGACTTTGTCCTCGCGGATGAGGTTTCTAATAGCCGGATTCGGCACCAGTACCTCAATTGCAAGCGCCCTTCCGCCGCCGATTTTGGGAACGAGCGTCTGACACAGTATCCCCTCCAGCACGAAGGAGAGCTGCGCCCGTATCTGTGCTTGCTCGTGAGGGGGGAAAACGTCAATAACGCGGTTTATTGTCTGCACGGCGGTGTTGGTGTGGAGCGTGGCAAGGGTGAGGTGTCCGGTTTCGGAGAGGGTTAGGGCGATTTTGATGGTCTCAAGGTCTCTGAGTTCCCCGATGAGAATGACGTCGGGGTCTTCTCTGAGGACGCTGCGCAGGGCGTTGCTAAAGCTCTTAGTGTCGCTTCCGACCTCTCTTTGGTTTACGACGCAGTTTTTATGGTCAAAGAGATATTCTATCGGGTCTTCGATGGTAACTATGTGTTCGTGCCGCTCCTGATTTATCTGGTCTATCATGCCGGCGAGCGTTGTGGTTTTCCCTGAGCCTGTGGGGCCAGTTACGAGGATGAGTCCTCTGGGCTTTTTTATGAGTTGCGAGACGACCGGCGGAAGCCCGAGTTCATTAAGGTTTCTAATTTTATAAGGGATGAGACGGAACGCTCCGGCCACTGCGCCGCGCTGCGTATATACGTTTCCGCGAAATCTTCCCAGACCCCTCATGCCGAACGAGAAATCAATCTCCAGATTCTCCTCGAACCTGTGTTTCTGCGCCTCGGTAAGAACGCTGTAGCACAGGTCTTTGGTCTCTGTGGGGTTAAGCGGGGGATGTTTAACCGGAACGAGCTTTCCGTCAATTCTCAGCGAGGGAGCGACCCCAGCGGTTATGTGCAGGTCTGAAGCTGCGCTTTCAACAGTTACTTTCAGCAGTTCGTGAAGCGATGTCGCCATTTTTTATCTCCTTAGGTTGTCGGGCAAATTCTGGGGCGGCGATTCGGAACTGCGATGTAGGTGGGCGGATTTAATTGTCTCCGGCGGTTGTTCTTACCACTTCTTCAACCGTGGTAACGCCCTGTTTGAGCTTTCTAAGCGCGCTCTGCCGGAGGGTTCTCATCCCCTGCCTTACGGCTTCGCGCCTCAATTCAAGGGCCGAGGCGCCGCTTATTATAAACTCCCTTAACTCCTCTGAAATCGTCATAACCTCATACACCGCGACCCTGCCCCTATATCCCGTTCCGAGGCAATTTTTACAGCCGTCCCCTTTGCCTTTGTAAAGTATATAGTCGGATATTTCTTTTGGTGATACTCCAAGCTCAATTAAAATCTGGGGCGAAACGTCAATATTTTCCCTGCACACTCCGCAGACTTTTCTAATGAGCCTCTGGGCTACTACGGCGTTTAGCGATGCCGTTACCAAGAACGGCTCAACGCCCATGTTGAGCAGTCTCGTAACCGTTGAAGGGGCGTCGTTGGTGTGGAGGGTGGACAGCACTAGGTGTCCCGTGAGGGCGGCTTTAATGGCGATTTCGGCGGTTTCGTAGTCTCGGACTTCGCCCACTAGAATAATGTCCGGGTCTTGCCTGAGGAAAGAGCGAAGGCAGGAACTGAAGCTCAGTCCTATTTCGTCGTGAACCTGCACCTGATTCACTCCCGTAAGGCTGTATTCAACCGGGTCTTCGGCTGTGCAGATGTTTACATCCGCCCGGTTCAGCTCCATGAGCCCTGAGTAAAGCGTCGTTGTCTTGCCGCTTCCCGTGGGGCCCGTGAGCAGAACCATGCCGTAGGGTTTATAGATTGCGTCTCTGAATCCGGCAAGTTGGTCTTGCTCGAATCCGAGCTTCGTGAGGTCAAGCTGAAGGGACTCTTTATCGAGAAGCCGCATCACGATTTTCTCTCCGAAAATGGTCGGCACTACAGAGACGCGGAATTCCATATTTTTGCCCTTCGAGAGTTTCAGCTTGATTCTGCCGTCCTGCGGGAGTCTGCGCTCGGCAATATCGAGATTTGCCATGACCTTCACCCTCGAGGAGACGGCGTTTCTGAGCTTAAGCGGGGGGCGCACGGAATCATAAAGCACGCCGTCAATCCTGTATCTCACTCTGAACTCTCTTTCGTAAGGCTCGATGTGGATGTCGCTCGCCTCGCGCCTAATGGCATCGAGCAGGATGTGGTTGACGAGCCTTATGACGGGGGCTTGCTCGGAGGCTTTTTCAAGCTCGCTTACGTCAATCTCTTGGTCGCCCTTGATGTCTAGGACGAACTCCTCAAGCTCCCCGATGAGCTGGATGACCTTGCCCTCGCTCTCCTGGGCTTTGACCTTTGCTTCCCACTCTTTTTGAGTGCCGTAGCTTTTGTCAATTGATTTTTTTATTGACAGCTCGGAGGCGACCATGACCTCGATGTTTCTGCCCGTGGCGAATTTTAAGTCGTCTATGGCGAATATATTAGAGGGGTCAGCCATTGCCACGACGAGATTCGCCCCAGATAGGTTTATCGGCACGAGCTTGTGCTTTGTCGCCGATTCCCTTGAGACGAGCTTTACGGCTTCTTCCAAGATTTCGTATTGCTCCAGATTAACCGCCGGCACTCCGTACTGCTTGCTCAAGTAGGTTACAAGCATATTGTCGTCAATGTAGCCGAGGTTAATCAGCGCTTCGCCGAGACGCTTTCCGCTTTGCTTCTGCTCGTCGAGGGCGCTTCTGAGCTGGTCTAGGCTTATGACGTCCTCACGGATTAAGATGTCTCCGATGCGGGCGTTTGTATGTAGGCTTTGTCTCTTTGTACTCATGTGCTGCCTGAAGAAATCCCATTTACAGATGCGCAAACCTAAGGTCTCGCCGATACATCTGCCGTCCTGCTGTGGTTTACTCTCTAGCCCGGACGCTAATACACCAGTCAATTATACAATAAATACCGTTTCACTTACAACGGGCATCTGCTCTGCGGCGGAATTATAAAAGCGGCTATTAACGCCCGCTTAACCCGCGCTTAAAACATATTTAACCCTCCTCGGCAATAGTAATTACAGATGACCATATCCCTCGACGAGCTTACGATAATTCTCCCCACGCGGAACGAAGCCCGAAACATCGCCCGCGCTCTCGCCTCCCTCCCCCCCGAAGTCGCCCTAATTGTCGTTGACGCAAGCTCGGATGAGACCCCGAACATTATCTCGGAGGCACGGGCGCGCAACACCACAGTCATAAAAAAATCCTGCTCCGTAACCGAGGCGCGCCAAATCGGGGCTGACGCCGCAGGAACGGATTGGCTTCTGTTCACTGACGCCGACATCGTCTTTGCCCCCCGCTACTTTGAGAATCTCGAGAGCGGCGGCGCTGACCTCATCTACGGACCAAAACTCTCAAGGGATGAATTCTCCGCCTACTACAGGTGGTTTGCGCGCGGACAGGGCTGGCTTCAGGCAATAGGCGTTCCGGCGGCTTCCGGCTCGAATCTGATAGTAAGGCGATGCGCCCTCGCCTCGGCAGGGGGGTTTGACCTTCGCCTCCCCTGTAACGAAGACTCAGAGGCGGCTTGGAGGGTGGCTCGCGCGGGGTTTAAGACCCGATTCGCCCCGGATTTGATTGTCTATGCCTCAGACCACAGGAGGCTCAGCCGCGGAGCTGTCTGTAAGACTATGCACTCCCTAGCGAGGTGCGCGCTTCTATATTTGAACCTCATGCCGAGCAGGTGGAGGGGGCATGATTGGGGATATTGGAAACACAGACGCGAGGAGGCGGACAATGGAATTAGATGAGAACTGCGATGCGCGGGTAGCCGATTACGTATCCTACATAAAACCCGGATTCGCTGAGCGAGCGGCGGAGATTATATCGGCTTTGAGCAGTCCCCCGATTCTGGCTGTAGCCGGGATCATCGTCGGGGCGGAGACGATAAATCAGGACTACGCCCGAATTTGGACAGCGGCTTTTATTACTCTCTCTATAATCCCCCCAATACTGTACGTGCTGTGGCTTGTGCGGCGGGGCGGGGCGTCGAATTTTCATCTCGACGTGAGGAGCCACAGAACCCGTCCTCTGCTTGCCATACTCGGCAACAGCGCCCTTGTCTGGATGATATTTCTCATCGCCGGAGCGCCCGAGCTACTACTGGCGATAGCCGCCGCCGGATTTGCCGCCGTTGGGCTGATTCTCGCCGTTACGATGATATGGAAAATCAGCGGACACGCGGCTTCCGCAGGCGGGATTACGGCAACGGTTTGCGTGCTATTCGGGCAGGACGCGCTCTTTGCGGCTGGGATTGTGCCGGTTGTGGCGTGGTCGCGGATACAACTCGGAAAACACACCCTCGCTCAAACCCTCGCCGGAGCGGCTCTGGGGGGAGCGATATTCACCGCCGCGCTCTACATCGCCGAAATTTGATTATATGAAAGCCGAAGCCGAACATAAACCCATGATAAGGATGAAATAATGAAGCTCCTACTCGTAACAGACGCGTGGTTTCCCCAAGTAAACGGCGTAGTCCACACCCTCGATAACGTCATGAACATCATCCGAAAAAATCACGAAGTCCTCATCGTGCATCCGAACGTCGAGGGAGCGGAACACCTGTTCACCTTCTACTATGACATTCCATTTGTTAAAAATCCCCTTCAGGTCGTGAGGAAATATTACGCCAAATTCAAGCCAGACCGCGTTCACATCGCAACCGAGGGTAGTCTGGGGCTTGCGATGAGGCAGTTTTGTGTCGGCAACCGCATCGGATGCAACACCTCCTATCACACGCGCCTCGACGACTACGGCTGGATTCACTACGGAGTGCCGAAATTCATCACCAAGCGCTATTTGAAGTGGTTTCACGGCTATAGCCGCAAGGTTCTGGTAACCACCCGGAGCATTGCCAAAATCCTAGGGCTTAAGAACTCGACGGTCTGGGGCAGGGGGGTTGACACCGCTCTATTTAAGAGAGAACCCGAGGTCTGCTCGCCTGAGAAAACGATAATTTTCGTCGGGCGCGTGAGCCGAGATAAAAACCTCGACGATTTCTGCCAAATCCCCGGACTGAGAAAAATCCTCGTTGGCGACGGTCCCTATCTTAGAACCCTCAAATCCCGCTACCCAGATGTAGAATTTGCGGGCTATGTGCCGAATTCACAGCTCAGGCGCTGGTACGCGAAGGCTCAGGTGTTCGTCTTCCCAAGCAGATCCGACACGTTCGGGCTTGTGATGCTAGAGGCTATGGCGTGCGGACTTCCCGTAGCCGCATACGACGTTCCCAGCCCCAGCGACATCGTTCAGACGGGGGTAACCGGGATTCTCGGAGATGATTTAGCCCAGAGCGTTGAGCGCGCCTTTGCGGATTTGGATAATTTATCCGAAAATGCCGTCCGCTACGCCGAATCCCAAAGCTGGCAGTCTATTGCCGACCAATTCGTAGCGCACCTGTGCGAGTAGAGGGAGTCTGATTAATTCGCCCGTCCCTCCGGGCAGGATGAGAGTGAGCGGTTGCAAGCGATTTGGGCAAATACGGCCATAAGCTCTCGATCTATTGGCTGAGAGTATCTCTTACGCCCCCCAGCCGCCGAGCAGGAGGCTCTTTAGGCTGCCTTCTGACTCATTCGCCGCACACTCCAGCGCCTGCTCGACAATATCGGGGATTATATATTCGTACTTCGCCCTCATGGATTCGGGAGCGGGGGAGTTTATCCAGTCCTCAAGGGCGCGGGTGAAATTAGTGTCAATTTTTTTTATCGCTGCAACGCCCAGCCTTTTTAGGGCTTCGGCATTGCAGTCCTGCTCATATTGGCCTTTCATAGGCACAACCATGAGCTTTTTACCTAGAAAAAGGGCTTCCGCAGGCGTATCGAAACCCGCCCCGCACAGAAGTCCCTCGCAGCTCGTAAGACTCCTCGCAAACCCTCCGGCGCTTATCGGATGCACCGCGACGTTCCCATCAAAATACGTCGCACCTCTGTGATGCTTGGAGAAAACCTCCCAGCGAACATCCACCGCCTTTAACGCGTCTAGAATGTATCTCTCGTGGAAGGCGGGCAGATATACCGTGAAGTGTCCCGCGTCTCTCACCTCTGCGCACCGGATTTCCTCTCTTATTACGGGGGTATGGATGAACGAGTCGTATTGCTCGAAATGAAACCCCACTGGCCTCTCGCACGGGGCGTACCACTTCATTACCGCCTCGGCCAGCCGATTTCGCCTTTTCGGTCTCGGAGTCAGGGGCGACAGGAACGAGGCATGATGCGACAGGGCGACGCTCGCAGTCCCCTTCATTTTCGCCGCCCACGCCGACACAGGCTCGAAATCGCTTATGACCAGGTCGTAGCGCTCCACGGGCAGAGCCGAAATATCGGAGATGAATTTGCTGAATTTCGCGTTTTTCACCGACCCCCAATAGTCAATTCCCCCCTGTCTGCCGAAAACGAACCCAAGCCCTGCGAGGCGGAATTTCACGGGGAGTCCAATATCAATCTCGTGCTGGCTTTCGCTCAGAAGGATGTCAACCTCGGCGCGCTTTGATAGGTATTTGATTATCTCTTTCGAGCGGCTTATATGTCCGTTTCCCGTTCCTTGAATGCCGTATAGGATTTTCATTGTCGGTTACTCCATCTGGTGCAGACGCACGCCGCCGTCGCCTATGGATATGTAATTCGAGGGCGTATCAGTCCAGCATCCGGCGTTGTAGTAGTGGACGTTCTCCGCCTGCATCGACATCGCCTCGTGGGTGTGTCCGCAGAATACGTAGCTTGCCCCTGTGCCGAGGGCGTATCCGACCGCCGATGCCGCCACTTTCTTCGAGAGGTCGAAAAGGGTCGTGGATTTCCTATCGAGATACCGCGATAGGACGTATTTTTTCGAGTCAATTCTGCGGGCAAGGCGGTGAAGCAGGCAGGCGGCTTCGGTCAAAATCGAGTTGTTCTTGATGAAATCGTCGAATTGATGACCGTGCATAGCGAGGTATTTTTTCCCTTTGTACTCCCAAGAGTATTCAATGCAGGATTTAATTCCGAGCAGAGTGGGGATGACCTGCCGGAGTCCCTCGTCGTGGTTTCCCTCTATCCAAACCACTTCCTTTCGGCGGGACAGTTGCTTGATATAGCTTATGAAATCCCAATGGAGCTTTGACATCTGCCCGAGGTTGAGGCTGTCGAACACGTCCCCAAGGAGTATGAGCCGCTCGAACGTCCACGATTCGAGTACTAGTTTTAACTCCTCGGCGCGGCTTAAGTCCGACCCAAGGTGGATGTCGGAGACAATTATCGTGTCGGTTTGGCTGAGCGCTTCGTGATGCGGGTTTGAATTAGCGTTTGTCATTTTTCTTTTTTACTTTAATTATGCGACTCGATTATTGCCGCAATATGAAAAAATCGTTAAGCAGAAATTAAAGCCCTACTCCCCCACTGCGCGGGATTAAGATGGATACACTCGCCTCTGCGCGCATTTCTCTTGCCGCTTAAGCCCGAATTCACGGGTTTTTCATCTCCTATACACAATTGCGCTCTAATCTGGTCAATATCAATAAAGGAGGCAATCCATGATAGGCGATAAAATGGCTTCTCTTAAAAGCGCGGTATCCGATACAAACGCCCTCGTGCAGGCGTATATCTGGAAGCTCAAATTTTTTAAGCCCAAGGTTTTAATCTCGATGGATACGAGCAGATTCCTCATTAAAACCGCCGAGAATGGGTTTGAGCTTCAAAGGGCGCTAACCCTCAGATACGAGGTTTTCTACCGCGAGCTTCTGAACAAGAAATCATTTCTGCACATTGACATTGACAGGTTTGATTTCATCGCCGACCACTTGATAATTGTGGATAAGAGGTCTGACGAGGTCGTCGGCACTTACAGGCTCATCTCGTCCAATTTCTCGAATACCTTTTACTCTGAGAGCGAATTTCAAATTGACCGCATCAAGGCTGATAAGCGGGGGAAACTGGAACTCGGCAGGGCGTGCGTTCACCGCGATTATAGAAATGGAGCGGTGATAACCCTTCTGTGGCGGGGGATTGTCGAGTACATGAAGGGCGTCGGGGCGAAGTATCTATTTGGATGCTCCAGCGTGAACACTACAAATCTCATCGAAATCGGTTTAATATATGAGTACATGAAAGGGCTTTACCTATCCGCCGACGAATTCAGGGCGCATCCAAGGGGCAAGTACCGCGTTGACCCGATGGACAGATACGCCGCCGCGTTTGAGAAATTCGATATAAAAATGGAGGCGATTGAAGACCTAATTCCGCCGCTTGTGAAGATGTACCTCAAAGCCGGGGCTAGGGTCTGCGGCGAGCCTGCGTTGGATAGGAAATTCAAGTGCGCCGATTTCCTTACGATTCTCGATATGGAGCTTCTCGATAAATCTTTCGAGAGGAAGTATAGGGCTAAGAATGCTTAGAAAGTGCGTTAAAACTGCCTGTTTTCTGGCTCTTCTCGTTTTCTTTGCCTCGGCGACGGCTCTCGCGCGGCTTATCGCGCGGGGGGGGAATCAAAAAGCGTGGCTTGCGAAAATTGCATCCCTTAGCTCTTGGGCGCTTCTGCGCGCGCTTGGGGTGAGCGTTACGGTCAGGGATAATCAAAATATCCGGCAGTCCGCCAAAAATTATTTCATCGTATCGAACCACGTCTCGTACCTCGATATTTTCATCATCTCCTCTCTCGTCCCCTCGATATTCATCGCTAACTCCGAGCTTAAAGACGACCCGCTCCTAGGGAACGTGATAAAGCTCGGCGGAGGGGTGTTTGTCGAGAGGAGAAACCGCTCGTCGCTCATGCAGGATATGGCATCAATTGGGGATTTGCTCGGCGAGGGGGCAAATGTCGTCCTGTTTCCCGAAGGCACAACGTCCGACGGGGAGGGGCTTTTGCCGTTTAAATCCTCGTTCCTAGACCTTGCGGCGAGGGCCAAGTCCGATACCCTGCTCGTGTGCGTCAGGTACAGGGGCGTCAATGGCGATGAGATAACCCCGGAGAACCGCGACTTAATTTACTACTACGGCGGCATGAAGTTCTTCGAGCATTTCTTCCGCCTCATGGAGCAGAAATGCGTCTCTGCGGAGATCACTTTTATTGAGACCGTCCCGGCAGGCTCGCTCTCTAGGAAAGAGCTCGCCAAAAGGGCCTCGGAGGTCATCGCAGGGGTTTACGGGGTGAAATCCGCCTCTCCCCCATCTTCGGCGGGGACGAAGCAGGCATCCGCCGGGTAGAGCGGGGGGGATTGCCCGCTCAAGCAAAGCGCGTTTATCCGCGAATCATCTTAGGTTAATTCGGCAATCCAATAGCCTTTTGTGATAAAATTACATCTGCCGCATGACCGCCGCCGAGAACCTCATAAAATCCCTTATCCGCCGCGCCGGCGCTATTACCTTTGCCCGTTTCATGGATATTGCCCTGTACCACCCTGCGCATGGCTACTACACCTGCGCCGCAAATATCGGCAGGCGAGGGGACTATTACACAAGCCCCTCGGTGCATCGGGCGTTCGGTGAAACCATAGCAAATTTTATCGCCGAGGCGGCAGGGGTCATCCGCGCCGAGAATTTTTCAATCCTCGAGCCGGGCGCGGGAGCCGGGTTTTTAGCCCTCGATATTCTGGACGCCCTTCGCCGCACTGAGCCATCCATCTACGGAGCGGAGGGGTTTCGCTACACGGTGGTTGAGTCGAGCAGGCGGTCTCTGGAGGAGGCTGAGGGGAATCTGTCTGGGCATAGGGGCAAGGCGCGGTTTCTGTCCTCTCTGGCGGATTTGGGGGATGAATCCATCTGCGGAGTCGTCTTGTCAAACGAGTTTTTCGACGCGCTCGCGTTCCACCGCCTCAAGTTTCGGGCAGGGAAATTCGCCGAGATATTGGTCGGGCTTTGCGGGGAGGATTTTGCTGATATGCTGGCTGAGCCACAGGAGCCGGAATTGAAGCAATATCTCGCAAATTTGGGTTCTGAGTTTGCCGAAGGGCAGGAGATTGAAGCGAATCTGCGCGCCGGGCAGTGGATGCAGGATTTCTCCCGCGTATTGGAGCGGGGTTTCATCCTCACTATAGACTACGGATTTCTCGCGCCGGAGCTATTTCATCCATCCCGCATGAGGGGGACTTTCAGGTGCTTTCACAGGCACAGGCTCGGCGAAAATCCTTACGTCAACATTGGCTATCAGGACATTACGGCTCATGTCAATTTCAGCGACCTCATCAAGAGCGGCGACTCGCTTGGGTTTCGCGCTCTTAAATACACAGCTCAGGGGCAGTTCCTCGTTGATTGGGGAATCCTCGATATTATGCAAAGAGCGTCTGAAAAAGAGCGCGCCTCGATTAAAAACCTATTCTTGCCCGAAGCTATGGGAGGGAAATTTAAGGCCCTCTTGCAGGAGAGGGGCGCCGGAGTGTCCAGAGATTTTTATCCCCCCTCTCCGGTGAAAATTATCTTCCGGCCCCCCGGCGATAGATACCGAGGCTCGGAGTAGCGGCGCGCAAGTAGGTATGCCCAAACGCCCATCTGGAGCCATCTTGCTCTCGAATACCGCCTGAGTTATGATTAAAATCCTTAAAAACCGGCTTTGCTACCTCAAAGGAGATTCGCGGATGAACATCAAGTGGGCTAAGAGAATTGCAGACCTGCCCCCCTACCTATTTGCCGAGATAGACGCGCAAAAACAGCAGATGCGCGCAAAAGGGGTTGACCTCATAGATTTGGGCATCGGAGACCCGGACATTCCGACCCCGCAGAATATTATAAACGCCCTCAAAGCCGCCGCCGAAGACCCTGGAAACCACAGATACCCCTCCTACGAAGGGCTATTTGCCTTCAGGCAGGCATCGGCTGATTGGTACAAAGAGAGGTTCGGCGTGAAGGTTGACCCCGCCTCTGAGGTCGTAACCCTCATCGGCTCGAAGGAGGGAATTGCCCACACCCCTCTTGCCTTTATTGACCCCGGAGACGTAGTCCTAGTCCCTGACCCCGGCTATCCGGTCTATGGAGTGGCTACGACATTCGCCGGCGGGATTCCATATCTCATGCCACTTCTGAAGGAAAATAACTTCCTCCCCGACCTTGCCGCCATACCTGATGAAATTTGCAAAAGGGCAAAGCTCATGTTCATCAACTACCCGAATAACCCGACTTCCGCCGTGTGCGATATCTCATTTTTTAAGGACGTTGTTGAATTTGCCCAGAAACACGAAATCCTCGTCTGCCACGACGCCGCCTACACCGAGGTAGCCTACGACGGGTTCAATCCGCCGAGCTTCCTTCAGGTTGACGGGGCGGCTGAAGTGGGTATGGAGTTTCACTCGCTCTCTAAGACGTTTAATATGACGGGCTGGCGCGTGGGCTTTGCCGCCGGAAACAAGAGGGCTATCGGGGGGCTTGGGAAGGTTAAAACCAATATTGACTCAGGCGTTTTTCAGGCAATACAGATTGCCGGCATCGAGGGGCTTCGCAACTACACCCTCGGCATGGCGGAGCGAAGGAAAATCTATGAGCATCGGCGGGATTTGTTCTGCAGGGGGCTGGAGGACATAGGTCTTGGCTATTATCCCCTGAAGGCGACGTTTTACGTCTGGGTTGATGTTCCCAAGGGATACGCATCAAAAGACTTCGCCGCGAAACTCCTCTCCGAGGCGGGCATAGTCGCCACTCCCGGAAACGGATTCGGCAAATACGGCGAGGGCTATATACGCATCTCAATCACCATTGCCACGGAGCGGCTCGCCGAGGCTGTGGAGCGGCTTGGAAGGCTCAAATTTTAAGCCTCGCCACTGAGCGCGGCGCAGGATTGTGGCTTGACGCCGAGGGTTATTGACTCTGCCGTTTGATATGAAGTAATATCACAGGGCATGAAAGCCGATTCAGACGCTAATCCCTCATCGGAAACCTTGGAATTTCTATTGCAGAAGTACGAAAAGCTCTTGGCTGATGACCCCTCGTCAGGGGTTTTCGCCGCCCTCGCCGAGGTTCTAAGACGGCAGTCCAAGCTCGATAGGGCGACTGAAATTTTGGTCAAGGGGCTAAGGCAACACCCCGAAAACATCGCGGCAAGGCTCACCCTAGGCAGGATTTACTATGACCGCTGGATGATTGACGCCGCCAAAAGAGAGGTGGAGATGGTCCTGAAATCCTCGCCCGATAACCTCCGGGCGGCGCGCATTCTCGTTGAAATTTACCGAAGCGAGGGGAAGCCGGACAGGGCTTATGGAATTGCCTCAGTAGCCTCGCTCTACCACCCTGAGTGCGGGGAAATCGCCTCTGCCCTCGCGGATTTGACCGGGGAGGCTGAATCTCTCAGGCAGACGCCGCCCGCGCCGACCCAAAGCAGACGCGCCGCCCTGCTCTCCCTCGGCGAGGACGAGCTAGACCTATCTCCTGAGCCGTCCGATGGGGAAATCTACACGGAGACGATGGCGGATTTATACATAGGGCAGGGGGACTACGAGCGCGCTGTAGAGATTCTCGCCGCTATCGCCCTCGCCGCCCCCGAAAATCGGCAATTGCGGGCTAAACTGGACTCGGCCAGGTCCTGCCTGCTGTCAATTAAGTCGGGGTTTGAGGTTAAATAAACGCGGTCTCGGAGCAAATCAATGAAAATTCTCGTAATCCACGGGCCCAATCTCAATATGCTTGGCAGGAGAGAGCCTGAGATATACGGCTCGACCACACTCGATGAAATCAACAGTATCATCGCTGCGGACGCCGAGATTCTGGGAGCGGATGCGGATTTTTTCCAGTCAAATCTCGAGGGGGAAATAGTCTCGAAAATTCAGCAGTCGCTTGGGATGTTCGATGGAATTTTGATGAATCCCGCCGCCTACACCCATACGAGCGTCGCTATGAGAGACGCGGTCTGCGCCGTGGGGCTTCCCGTTGTTGAGGTGCATCTGTCCAATATCTATAAGCGGGAGGAGTTTCGCCATAAATCGTTTATCTCTCCCGTGGCCGTCGGGGTGATTTCGGGCTTTGGCGTGGATAGCTACCTGCTTGGGCTAAGGGCGCTTGTGAATCATCTCAGCAAATAACCGCCGCAATCTCCGCCGGGAATCGCATCTATCATGAAAAATCGCTGGGTCATTGAGAAAGAGAATCCGAAGCTGCGCGATAGGATGGCAAAATCCCTAGGGCTTTGCCCGATAACCGCACAGATTCTCATTAACCGAGGTATAAAAACTGAAGCCGAAGCCGAGTCCTTTCTAAACGCGGGACTCTTTGACATCCCCTCCCCGAATCTCATCAAAGGGATGGACGCGGCAGTCGGGCGCATCCGGCAGGCGCTGGAGCGCGCAGAGAAGGTCGCCATATACGGGGACTACGACGTTGACGGCGTTACGGCGACGGCACTTTTCTATATATTCCTAAAAAATCTCGGCGCAGATATTTCCTACTACAATCCCGACAGGCTGAAAGAGGGCTATGGGATAAATTCCGATGCCATAAGTAAACTCAAAGAGGCGGGAGTCTCGCTTGTCGTTTCCGGGGACTGCGGGATTACGGCCGCCGCAGAGGTTGAAGAGGCAAAGCGCATCGGCGTGGATTTTATCATAACCGACCACCACGAAACCCCGCCGACCATTCCCGCCGCCGTATCCGTGCTAAACCCCCATCAGCCCGGATGCCCTTATCCGGGGAAGGAAATCACGGGAGTCGGGGTCATATTTAACCTCGTCATAGCGCTTCGGCGCTCCCTTCGGGAATCCGGCTTTTTCAAATCTCGCCCCGAGCCGAATCTGGGGGATTATCTAGACCTCGTCGCCCTTGGGACGGTTTCTGACTGCGCCTCGCTTACGAACGTAAACCGCATTTTCGTGAAGGAGGGAATTAAGCGGATGCAATCGCCCAAGCGCCCCGGCACGGCGGCTCTAAAGGAGGCAAGCGGGATTAGGGGCGTCGTCGGCTCGTTCGACATTGGATTTAAGCTGGGCCCGAGGATAAACGCCTCCGGCAGGCTCATGAGCGCCGATGTTGCGGTGCGTCTGCTCATCTCAGACGATATTGCAATGGCTAGGGAGTACGCCTCGGCGCTGAGCCGCGAGAACTCAAAGCGTCAGGCGATGGAGCGGGAAATCCTAGCCGACGCCATAGCGCAAATCGAATCAAATCCCAATTTTCTCGCCTCCTCCTCTCTGGCTCTTGCCTCCGACAGCTGGCACGCCGGCGTGATAGGTATCGTGGCGTCGAGGCTCGTGGAGAGGTATGAAAAGCCGGTGGTGCTTATCGCCGTAGGGGAGGACGGGGCGGGCAAGGGGTCGGGCAGGAGCGTGCCGGGGGTGAATATTTACGAGGCTCTTCGGGCGTGCGAAGACCTCTTTGACCGTTTCGGCGGGCATGAGCTTGCGGCGGGAATGTCAATTCAAAAGGGGAAAATTGACGAGATGCGAGCGAGATTCGAGCGGGCAGTTAGCCTCGCCGCAGGCAGGTACGTATCCACTCTGAGGATTGACGCCCTCTGCGACATGGAGCATATTGACGAAGCGCTGGTTTCGGATTTGGACAGACTCGCCCCGTTTGGCATCGGAAACCCTGAGCCTACGCTCCTCGCGAAATTCGCAGAGGTGATTTCCTGCCGCACTCTCAAGGGGGGGCATCTTAAAATTAAATTCAGGCGCGGCGATGGAGAGCTTGAGGGGGTTTGGTTCAACGCTGCCGAGAATCTAACGCTCCCAAGCCGGATGGACGTCGTCTTTACGCCTGAGTTCAACTCGTGGAATGGGAACAGAGAGGTGCGAGTCAGGATTCGCGACGCCGATTGGGGCGGATGACGCGCGGCGCAAGGGGCAAAATCTAGGGCGGATTATCACACAGCCAACTAGCCAGCGCTCTCGATTTGCGCGCTAAATCAAACCGGAGAAATGAGCCGGCGTTATCGTTAATTCGCGCTACGCCTCGATTTTTATCCCCTCTGCCCTAGTGTAGCTTGCCGCCGCAACCGCCTCCTGAGCCTCTTGCTGGAGCGGATGTTGATTTTGGCAATATCGCATTTATAATAAAGCCCTCTAATTCGGCGTAATCCTGTGGGCTGCTAGCTCAGTTGGTAGAGCAAGTGACTCTTAATCACTGGGTCGTGGGTTCGAATCCCTCGCAGCCCACTCCCGAATTTTAGCGGAAGTGGCGGAACTGGCAGACGCGCTGGACTTAGGATCCAGTGGGTAACTCCGTGGGGGTTCAACTCCCCCCTTCCGCAGTAATTTCGCAAGCTCAGAGCGATTGCCCGCCCGCCCCAAATGTAGCGGCGAAATTGCAGGATGAGAGCGAATCCCCCCCCCACCATTTTTCCGTACCTCGCGGGACTCTCAGCAGACAATAAATTTAGAAAACTACCCTTTTTTAGAATTTGGAATTTTTGCGATAGCGGGAATTTATCTGATACGTGGAATTGGAGAGCTAATTTTTAATCTAGCGATAACAGCGGCTTGGCATAACGGTGGGCAGACGCGCCTCGTAGAAACTCTGGCGCTATACTTGAACTGCGGCGCTGGCAGTAGCGGCGCGCGAAAATCCCGCGCTTCGGGTAGATGCGAAAGATTAAAACATAAGGAGATATTAAGTGCAAGCAAAAGAAACTAAACTGCAAGACATAATTGAAGGAACAAAACAATATGTAATTCCACTTTTCCAACGGACTTACAGTTGGACACTAAAAGAATGGGAAGTTCTTTGGAAAGACCTTGTTGAACTAAGTGAAATGGAAAACCCAAGAACGCATTTCATCGGTTCAATTGTAAATATGCCGACAGTTTCTGTTCCTGAGGGCGTTGCAAAATATTTGCTTATAGACGGACAACAGCGATTAACAACAATTTTTATTTTATTGACACTTTTACGGAATAAAGCAAGAGAAAATCAAAACCTAAGATTTGCAGACGAAGTAAACAACACCTTACTTGTAAATCAATATAAAGACGGTAATGACTATTTCAAGTTAATGCCAACACAAGTTGATAGACCGACATTTGAGAACCCAATCAATGGTAATCCAAATAAAACGAAAAATCAAATTACCGAAGCTTACGTGTTTTTTGAGAAAAAGCTAAAACAGGTTGAACTTGAGCCAGAGAAACTGAAAAAAATAATCACAAGTTATTTTTCGGTAGTCAGCATTGTTCTTGACTCAGACGACAATCCGTATTTGGTCTTTGAAAGTTTGAATGCTAAAGGCAGATCTTTAACACAAGCGGACTTAATACGCAACTACTTCTTTATGCGAATCCACGTTGACAAGCAGGAGAAAGTTTATAACGATTATTGGTTGCCAATGCAAACTGCTTTGGGTGAAAGCTTGACCGAGTTTATTCGACACTTTTTGATGCGTAATGGAAATATAATCAAACAAGGAGACGTTTATTATGCACTAAAAAAAAGTGTTTCAACATCAAATGCAACTGACTATTTAAGTGATTTAAAGAAATTCTCAACCTATTATCAAAGGCTTATTTATCCTGAATTTGAGCCCGAAGCTCAGTTGCAAAAATATTTCCGCAGACTTAATAGAATTGAAGTTACTACTGCCTATCCATTGCTCTTAAATTTTTACAGCAATTACGCTGATGGGAAAATTACCAAAGACGACTTTGTTACAATCCTAAAAACTTTAGAGAATTACTTAATCAGACGATTTGTATGTAATGTCCCTTCAAATACACTAAACAAAATATTCCCGATTGTTTATCCTCAAATCATTTCTAAACATCCTGACAATATTGCAGAAGGATTCAAAACTATTCTACAGGGCAGAGGTTATCCAAAGGATAATGAATTTTATATACGCTTTAGAGAAACCAAATTTTATGGTGGTGGCGATAGACAAATAAAAACAAAACTCATTCTTGAATCAATTGAAGAAAGTTTTGCTCACAAAGAGGTAGTTCCTTTTGACAACTTAACCGTTGAACATGTGATGCCTCAAACTCTTTCTGAGTGGTGGCAAAAAGAACTTGGTGACGAGTGGGAAGAAACTCACGATTTGTTTTTGCACACAATTGGAAATTTAAGTTTGACTGCTTACAACACAGAACTTTCAAACGATGATTACCCAACCAAAAAGAAAACACTCAATGAAAGTCATTTAGAACTCAACAAATATTTCTCTTCACTCCCAAATTGGACAAGGAACGAAATAGAACAACGTGCGGAAGTGTTAGCAAAGAAAGCCCTTGAAATATGGAACTACTTTGGACAGGAAAACACTTCTCCAACGGACTTACATGAAGTAACAGGAACAACTCCATTTGCTTTGAAAATTTTAGGACAACATATTCCAGTTGCTTCGTGGCGTGATGTAATGGAGCAGACATTAAATACTATTGCGGACCTTGAACCAGAAAAATTTGAAGTATTAGCTCACAACTTTCCAAGATATTTAGGCAAGGACAAAAATAAATTCAGAGCAATACGACAACTTCAAAATGGTTACTTCATTGAAGTAAACCTTTCGGCACAAAGTGTTCAGAAAATTTGCTATCAAGCAATGGAAACTATTAAATTTACATCAGACGAATGGCAAGTGGAAGTGAAATAGCCCGACCCGCTAACAAGGTATTGCCGCAATGGCGGGCGAACCTTACGATGCCCGCAGCCTGCAACAGGTACTGAAACAAGCCCTGCACAAGGCCAATATTCGCAAAGCCGGCTACGCTGCATTGGCTGCGCCACAGCTATGCTACGCACTTGCTGGAAGCGGGTACCGACCTGCGTTATATTCAAGAAATACTCGGACACAAGAGCAGTAAAACTACCGAAATATATACGCACGTGAGTACGCGGAGCATTCAAAATATTGCCTCGCCGTTTGATGATTTGTGAGAAAGAATTATATTTGTACGAGATAAAACAATACGCTACCGAGTAGTGGCTATACATCCAAAATGGGCGAATATGCGATATAATGTAGCGACTACAAGCAAGTTATAGGCAATTTTTAACGACTACCTAACATGACAGATAAACCTAAAATATTCATTTCATATAGTTGGACAAATCCGAGTCATGAGAGTTGGGTTATTAACCTTGCAGAAAGATTGGTTGCAGATGGCGTTGACGTATCCATAGACAAGTGGGATTTAAAAGAAGGACACGATAAATTCAACTTTATGGAGACTATGGTTAAATCACCAGAGATTGATAAAGTCTCAATAATTCTTGACAAAAAATATTCAGAGAAAGCAGACCAAAGAACTGGTGGTGTTGGAACAGAAACACAAATAATTAGCCCAAACATTTATGCCAATGTTTCTCAAGAGAAATTCATTCCAATTGTTAGCGAGCGAGCCGAGGACGGGAATGCTTTTATCCCGACTTATCTTGACGGAAGAATTTACATTGACCTTTCAGAGCAGGAGCATTACGAAACCAATTATGAAAACTTACTTAGGAATATATTTAAACGCCCTGCATACAGCAAACCAAAAATAGGAAAAGCTCCAAGTTATTTGTTTGAAGAAACACCTATGAGCCATAAAACTTCTTCAATAATAAGGAGTTTCGACAACCAAATAGAAAAAAATCCAAAACGTATAAATTCGATTGCCAGAGATTTTTTGGAAGAATTTTACTCCAATCTAAAGGACTATACAATCACTTTTACAAGCCGAGACACTGCGACTTTTGGCAAAGAAATTTGCGACAACATAAACTCCTATACTCCTCTTAGAAACGACTTCATTTTGTTTTTTGACAAAGTGACAAGGAGTGAGATTGAACTTGAAATTGACATATTGATTAGGTTTCTTGAAAGATTGCCGTTACTCACTACGCCACAGGACAATAGAAGTAGCTGGTCTCCAAATGAGTTTGATAACTTTAGATTTTTCATTCATGAACTATTTCTCTATCTAATCGCTGTTGGACTAAAAAATGAGAACTATAAATTTGTTGAGGAATTGCTTTATTCAAGCTATTTCTTCCAAGACAAATATGACTATAAGAATGAACCCAAAATGTTTGAAAAATTCTATCATCATGTGGACATTATAAAACAATACTATAACCAAACCTACTCTCAAAACTTTTACAGTCCTATGGCTGACCTAATGATAAAAAGGATACCAGACGGTTACACGAGAGATCATTTAATAGATGCTGACTTGCTTTGCTATTACGTTGCAGAACTCAACAATCTTCGTTGGTTCCCTATTACTTACGTTTACAGGACAAGAGGAAAATTTGATTTGTTTGACCGACTTATTTCTAAGCGACACTTTGACAAAGTGAAACTGTTGTTTAATGTTTCAAATTCTAAAGAGTTGCAAGACAAGTTGACGACAATACAACAAAATGACAAAAATCCTGAGCGAGTTAGGTATTCTGGTTCGTCTGACTCTGTAATTCCTATTTACAAAATTATTGACATTGACAAAATTGGAACGACAAGATAAAACTGCCTATAACACGGGTTTTGCGTCAGGCGGGGTGACGTGCAAACTTGGAGCTTTGTGCTTCCATTCAAGTTCAGTGCTGGTTGACAGTTTTGTGCTCCGAAACCCGCCCGAACGCAAAGCCCGAAACCGTTATCGGCCAGCTTAAAAGACGACAGTGTATAAAACAAACAGACGACAATAAACAGAAAATATGATACCAGACTACCAATCTTTAATGCTTCCATTACTTAAACTTGTTTCGGACGGACAGGAACATAAATACAGAGACCTAATCGAAAATTTGGCGACAGAATTTCGAGTGATTGATGAAAAACGCAAAGAACTTTTGGCAAGCGGCAACCAAGCAATTTTTGACAATCAATAGAGTTAGTTGGGCAAAAACGTATTTAAAAAAGGCTGGACTACTTGACTCACCAAAACGTGCCACATGTGTAATCACACAACTGGGACTTGACACCTTAAAGAAAAATCCTGACCGAGTAGATGCAAAATATTTAAGACAATTCCCTGCATTTTTAGAGTTTCAAAATGCTTTACGTAACGACAACAACATTGACGAAGAAGTAACAACTCAAGAACCAAGCGACCAGACACCCGAAGAAAATCTCGACAAAGCATATCAAAGAATACGTAAATCGTTAACATCTGAACTGCTTAACAAAGTTGTTGAGCTTTCTCCAATATTTTTTGAGCGACTTGTTGTTGAACTATTAGTAAAAATGGGTTACGGTGGTTCAATCAAGGACGCTGGAAAAGCAATTGGAAAAAGTGGTGATGAAGGAATTGACGGAACAATAAAAGAAGACAAACTCGGACTTGACATTGTTTATATCCAAGCAAAGCGTTGGAAACCTGGCAATGTTGTTGGACGACCAGAACTTCACAAGTTTGTTGGTGCGTTGGCTGGACAAGGTGCAAAAAAAGGCATCTTCATCACGACATCGAATTTTACAAAGGAAGCGTTAGAATACACCCCTAAAAATGAAACTAAAATTGTGCTTATTGACGGAGAACAATTGGCTCAATTAATGATTGACTACAATCTTGGTTGCGCGACACAACAGATTTACGAACTTAAAAAAATTGACAGTGATTATTTTGGCGAAGAGTAACATTAATGACAGACAAGAAAGCCGAACCGATAACAGCGGCTTTGTGCGATAGCGGGCTGACATGCAAATATGAAAGTTTGTGCATAAAACGAACTGACAGATAAATGCAAATAAACTTTCTAAATCTTCAAATTGGGGGCAATTATTCCCAAGTGTCTCAACATTAACATTTACTCAAAATGGTTATGGTCCGTCTTTAGATTTGCGAATTACAAAATCTGAAGGAGTTGCGGTTACAGTTGTTCCTGAAGGAACACCAGGAGCTGGTGTAGTTGCAATTAAAAGAGTTAATGAATTAGACTTTTATAATTTAGGGAGAGACCAACTGGCTAAAAAACTTGGACTTACAGGGCCAAAAACAACTGAAGCAATTAAATATTTTGCTATTAAGTCAGACACCGAATGTTTCAAAAACTTGAAAATTGGAAACGTAACATTTGACAGATATTCGCAAAAAGCTATTGAAAAATTAAAATCTGGACTTTCAACAAAATCAGCTGATAAAATTTGGAATGAACGTCCAAAAAGATAGAACGCCAGCTACTAACAGCGGCTTACCGCAAGTGGGGCGGACGTGGGAACCGAAAGTGTATCGCTCTTTTTATACATTTGTGTTAGCCGACAGTTGGTCGCTTCGAAAGCCCCACTTGCGGTAAGCCGCAAAACGTTATGTGCCATTTTAAGGCGACTGTGCAACATTGAAACTTTGTGCATAAAACCGACCTGAACCAAGAGAGAAAAAACATACCTTCGTGCAATGACACAACAAGCAGAACTTATTCCAACAGAGAGACAAATCTTGCACAGCCGACTGGCAGACAGGTTGGAGACTGCTTACCATCTTAACCGAAAAGTCGTTAGTTTTCAGGCGAACAAAGACGAGCCAATCTATCGTTGGTTCAAATACAAAGAAGGCTTTTCTTCAACACTCGTAAAATACTTTCTGACCGAATACGCAAAAAAGTCTGGCAAACTTTTAGACCCATTTGCCGGAGCAGGCACGACACTTTTTGCCGGACAGGAACTTGGTTGGAAATCTTACGGAGTTGAGATTCTTCCAGTGGGTGTTTTTGTAATGGAGACAAGAGAAGCACTAAACGACATTGATATTGATAAACTTCGTTCAACAGTAAAAAACCTTTGGACGGAGCTTGCAAAGATTGAGAACTACGAAACTCATATCAACCACATTTCAATTACAAAAGATGCTTTCGCTGATGAAACAGAAATTCTTCTAAATAAATTTTTGAGCTACTGCTCAAAAATTAAAGACAGAAAAACGCAAACCGTTTTACGGTTTGCTGCTTTCTCCGTCTTAGAGGAAATCAGTTTCACCCGAAAGGACGGACAGTATTTGCGGTGGGATTATCGTTCAAAGAGAAATCTTCCGGGTAAACCTTTTGACATCGGAAAAATTTATTCGTTTGAAGAGGCGATGAACAGAAAACTTTCTCAAATAATTTCCGACTTGTCGGGCAACACGACCAACAGTTTGTTTGAAGCACTGGAAAGCAAACCTGCTGTTCAGCATCCAGTAAAAATTATTGAAGGTTCATGTTTGGAAGAACTTCCAAAAATTGAAGATGAGTTTTTTGATTGCATTGTTACATCACCACCTTACTGCAATCGCTACGATTACACACGGACTTATGCGTTGGAGTTAGTTTTTCTCGGCAACGACAACGACCATGTTCGCAATTTACGACAGTCAATGTTGTCTTGCACGGTTGAGAACAAAGAGAAGGTGAATCAACTACAAAAGTTTTACGCTTCAATTGGCAAACAAAAAACTTTTGACCGAGTGCGTGAAGTTTACAAAAACTCTAACGCAATGACAGAAGTAAATTCAGTTCTTGACGGGTTGAACAAGTTGGAGAAACTCAACAACAACATCGCTAGAATGGTGAAGAATTATTTTCTTGAAATGTGTTTTGTGATTTACGAGATGGCACGAATTACTAAGAGTGGTGGACATTGCGTGATGGTGAATGACAATGTTCGCTATGGTGGAGAAGAAATTCCAGTTGACTTAATCCTATCCGAGTTTGCAGAAAACTTCGGTTTCAATATCAATAAAATTTTTGTGTTACCCAGAGGCAAAGGCAACAGCAGTCAGCAAATGGGTAACTATGGACGAACCGAAGTCCGCAAATGTGTTTACCTATGGCAAAAAAGATAATCGCAAATTCACTCATTAAATCCGCTGACGATTTAGTTACATCAAGAGAAGACACCAGAGCAGGTTTTATCGCAATGGCATTGGAGAAAAATTACATTGCGGTTCCTTACATTGAAGAAGCCAAAGCATTGAAAGCACTTGCTTCGCAAGTGAAAAAACCGAAAGACCTTTTACAGGTAAAGGATTTACGTGTTGGTTTGCTCACTGCTTCAGGACTTTCTGACAAGTCATTGAACTATTTGAATGATGACGACAGAGTTGTTGCAATCAAAGGGCTTATTGACAAATTCCTTGAGCCAGCCGGAGAAGTTTTCATTGACGAATTAGTTTACCGTTATCTATTGACCAAAGGCGATGCACTCGGAGGCAAAGCAAGAAACCTTGCCGGTTCTCTTGGTGAACGAAAATTTCTGCGTTCACTCATTTCGGTTTTCAACCTTTCAGGCATCAACTACAAGTGGAAAGACAACGACACAAAACACTTGGCTTGATAAACCGCAAGACGATACCGACATTGAGAAACGCATCAAAGCAATCTATTGGAGAAAGAAACAAGACCGCTTGATGATACTCAACACCAATGTTCCATTGGTAAATAAAAATGTTGACCTTTCAATTTTTCAAGGCAAAGTTGAAGACCTGAAAAGCGGAAAGCAATCCATCATTCATCAACCGGACAAATACATTGCGTTGGGAGAATTGAAAGGGGGTATTGACCCGGCAGGTGCAGACGAACATTGGAAAACTGCAGACTCTGCACTCAACAGAATACGGACAAGTTTTGACAAGAAGAAATTGAAGCCACAAACATTTTTTGTTGGTGCAGCTATTGAAAACGCAATGGCAATTGAGATTTACAAACAACTCCAAACAGGGACAATGAACAATGCAGCAAACTTGACAAGTGACGGACAACTGATCGCTGTCTGTGAGTGGGTAATAAACTTGTAACGACAGTGTATTGCAGACGGAGAAGCACTTCCGGTAACATGGGCTTAGCGAAAGTGGCGGTTCAGTGCTTAACCGAACATTTGTCCTTCTATTCAAGTGCAGTGCTGGCAGAAAGTTTTGTGCTTCGTATTCGCCACCTTCGCCAAGCCCCGAACCGTTAGCTGTGATCATACAGACACCAGACATCAATGAGTAAATCGACCGCAATAGAATTAACAAAAATCCCAAAGGACAAAGACTACGAGGATTACTTATGTGCCTTTTTGCAGGCAGGTGGACTTTATGTTGAAAGAAGTATTATTCATAGAGAAGTTGAAGAGCTTTTAGAACTCGCCATTTTGACAACTGATTTTCAGCAGGACAGTGCAACAAATAATTTAATAGAAATAAAAGGTGGCGACTGGGGATTTAGCGATATATTTAAAATTAGAGGTTGGCTGACATACTTGAATTATGAAAGTGGAAGTTTTATAGTTCAAAAATCAAGACCAAGCATAAGCTACTTTCAGGACAAAGCAAAGGAGTTAAGCATAGACTTAATTGACAATTCTGACTTGAACACAACAAAAGAAACGCTTAAACATTTTCTACGACTTGAACCACATAAAGCTGATATTGAAACAATAAGATTTGCTTACCTTTTAGAACGAAAGCAACTTCAAAAAATAAAAAACTTAAAGAAAAGTAATTCTGGTTTTGTTAGCTATGCCGAACTTGATGACTACTTTTTCAAAATAAACAGCGGTTCATTTTTTTCAAGAGACCCAATAAGAAGAATTAACCAACTTTTTGGCGTTTTCATTAAATATAAAAATATAACAGCCAAGATATGCAACGAACTTGGGGGTGGCGACTTTGATGATGATGATGTTTCAGAACTTACAGGAGAATGCTTTAAAGACACTTTCTACAAAGCAAATGACTCAATTTTACAAGTTTCATTATATGTCGAGCATATTGCAAGAATTACAGTATTAAAATGTGCAATTGAACATTTAATTGACAAACTCAAAGGTAACTACAAAGCCACAGATTTAACAGACCAACTAAATTACTTGACATTACCCAACACAATAAAGACGGGACTAAATTTAATAATCAAAGACAAATATTTTCATTTATATCCAAGGTTTTGGCAATATTTTACCTATGTATTTGGTGGTTTCATTCTGACAGACATTCGAGAAAAAGAATACGAGTTATTATCCCAAAAGACAGGAATACCAGTTGAAGAAATACCAAACGCTTTTGATGCATTTAATAAGCTGTTTCCTCGGAATGGTGGTTGGTTTTTCAAATTCCCCAAATCGTCAATTGAATGGCATAACTTTTTTCCTATTGCATTTTCAGGACTTGGGGCCAATTACAGACGTCTAATTTATACAAACGATGGTGACTATGACGAATTATATAAAATACTATCATCAGATATGACAGCAGCAGACTTATCGAAATGGAACAACTTAGCATACAACATACTAAAATAACCACAGCTAACAGCGGCTTTGTGCAATGGCGGGTGACGCGCTTCTATGACACTTTTGTGCTTAATCAAACTTTAGTTTTTCAAATCAAGTTTTGCGCTAAAAACCCGCCACTACGCAAAGCCGCAAACCGTTACCTACAAACGTAAAAAAACAAATAAACATAAAAGAGAAAGAAAAATGATGGAAAAAGTAATAAAAAAGGTAGCCAATTTAATAGGTAATTCTATTTTATTGCCTTACATCTCAAACGATGAAACCTCCGCAATAGCAATTGGCGCGATGTTGTCTAAACAGCAATATTCAATGAATTCCAATAATATTAATGATTATGAGTTCAAGATATTTAGTCAGTTTGGCGATGACGGAATTATTCAATATTTGATAAAAAATGTAGAAATAAAGAATGAAATTTTCATAGAGTTTGGCGTTGAAAATTATCTTGAATCAAACACACGGTTCTTGTTGATGAACAACAACTGGTCTGGATTTGTTATGGATGGTTCTGCTGAAGCAATGAATAGTCTTAAAAATCAGAATTGGTATTAGAAATACTGTTTAACTCAGAAAGCTGTTTTTATTGACAAAGACAATATCAACGAGTTGTTAGAAAGCACGGGCTTCTCTAACATTGCGCTACTACATATAGACATTGACGGAAATGATTACCATATATTAAAGGAAATTGATTTGTCTAAATTGGATCCGGCAATAATAATTATGGAATACAACAGTGTTTTTGGAAAAGATAGAAAAATTACGGTTCCCTATGACAGAAGTTTTGTTAGAACAAAAGCGCATTTTAGTAATTAATTTTTTGGAGCTTCCCTGCCAGCACTTATAGAAAACCAGCCCCAAAAATGGCACATTTGGTTTTGCCCGACACACCAATGACATTTGTGCCAAGAACAAGCATTTTTTTACGTATTTTGACCTACAATAATTTAATACTGAATAATTCATAATGACCGATATAAAGAACTTAGAAAAAACCCTGTGGACAGCAGCCGACAAGATGCGGAGCAATATGGATGCTGCCGAATACAAACACGTTGTGTTGGGGCTTATTTTCTTAAAATATATTTCAGACGCTTTCAGCGAGTTGTATGACAAGATGCAAGAAGGCAAAGGCGAATACGAAGGTGCAAACCCCGAAGATGCTGACGAATACTTGGCTCACAACATTTTCTTTGTTCCCGAAAAAGCCCGTTGGCAATTTCTGCAAGACAGAGCCAAACAACCCACCATCGGCAAACTGATTGACGAAGCAATGGATGCCATTGAAAAACAGAACAGCAGTTTGAAAGGTGTGTTGCCAAAAATTTATGCCGACCCCGAACTGAACAAACAACGCCTTGGCGAACTCATTGACCTGATTGGAACCATTGGCTTTAACCAAAAAGGACACGTTGCCAAAGACCTTTTGGGCAGAGTGTATGAATATTTCTTAGGGCAGTTTGCCGATGCAGAAGGCAAAAAAGGCGGACAGTTTTACACACCTGAAAGCATTGTAAAACTATTGGTGCAAATGCTTGAACCTTTCAACGGCAGGGTGTATGACGGCTGTTGCGGAAGCGGTGGAATGTTTGTGCAAAGCGAAAAGTTTGTAGAAGAACATCAGGGCAATATCAAAGACCTTTCTATTTACGGACAGGAAAGCAACCCAACCACTTTGCGACTGGCAAAAATGAACCTTGCCATTCGTCGCATTGATGCAAAGATTGAATTGGGCGACACTTTTTTGGACGACAAACACAAAGACCTGAAAGCCGATTTTATTTTGGCTAATCCACCGTTTAACATCAGCGACTGGAGTGGCGAACAACTGCGTGACGACATACGCTGGAAATACGGTGTGCCACCCACAGGCAATGCCAACTACGCTTGGTTGCAACACTTCATTCACAAACTTAGCCCCAACGGAACGGCAGGTATTGTGTTGGCAAACGGCAGTATGAACAGCAACACAGGCAACGAAGGTGAAATACGCAAAAACCTGATTGAAGCTGGACTGATTGATTGTATGGTGAGTTTACCTGCACAGTTGTTTTTCAATACACAAATACCTGCTTGCCTTTGGTTTTTGGCTCGAAACAAAACCAACGGAAAATTTAGAAACCGCAGCAACGAAATACTATTTATTGACGGCAGAAAATTAGGTGTGCTGATAAACCGCAGAAACAAAGAACTGACCGAAAAAGACCTGAAACAAATTGCCGACACTTACCACAACTGGCGAAACCTGCCTGACCGGCAGGCAGGCCCAAAAGGCAAATACCAAGACATTGACGGCTTTTGCAAAAGTGCCAGCATTGAAGAAGTAAAAAAGAACAACTACATACTAATGCCCGGAAAGTATGTAGGCACCGAAGAAGAAGAAAGTGACGGAATATTATTTGAAGATAAAATGCAAACCTTAACGGCTGCATTGGCAGAGCAATTTGCCAAACGAAACGATTTAGAAAAAACCATCCGCAAAAACTTAAAAGGAATTGGATATGATTTTTAACGAATGGAAAAAATATAGCTTAGAAAATATTTGTGAGCAGGTTCGGAACGGATATACACCGAACGGCTCTGATAATTTGGCTTATATCGGACTTGAACATATTGAGCAGCAAACTTTGAGGTTGCTTGGAATAGGAAAATCATCTGATATAACAAGCAATAAATTCAAGTTTGAAAGCGGTGATATTTTGTTTGGCAAATTGAGACCCTATTTTAGAAAAGTCTATCGTCCTAAATTTTCTGGAATTTGTTCAACCGATATTTCGGTTTTTCGAGCAAGGAAAAATTTTGAAACAGGATTTCTTTTCTATTTGGTAGCTTCAAAAGATTTTATTGACTATGCCAATGCTGTGAGTTCGGGAACAAGGATGCCAAGAGCAGATTGGAACTTGCTGAAAAATTCCGAATGGTCAATTCCTAATCTTCTCACCCAACAACGCATTGCATCTATTCTTTCCAGTTTAGACGATGCCATAGAACTTAACCAACAAATCAATAAAACGCTGGAAGACATGGCAAAAGCCATTTTCAAAGAATGGTTTGTTGATTTTAATTTCCCCAATGCCATAGGCAAATTTCAGGAAACCGAAATCGGTAAAATCCCTGTTGGGTGGAAGGTGGGGAAATTATCTGATGGCTTCGATATAACTATGGGGCAATCACCGCCAGGGGATAGCTACAATGAAGAAAATATTGGAACACCTTTTTTTCAGGGAAGAACTGACTTTGAATTTCGCTTTCCTTCAAATAGAATATATACAACACAACCGAAAAGATTTGCGAAGAAATTAGATACTTTGGTTAGTGTTAGAGCACCAGTTGGTGATATGAACATTGCAAGTGAAGATTGCTGCATTGGAAGGGGTTTAGCCGCAGTCATTCATAAAAATGGCAATGCATCTTTTACTTACTATTTTTTGAATTCATTGGTTGAAAAATTCAAAATGTTTGAAGGAACAGGAACTGTATTTGGTTCTATAAATAAAACCGATTTTGAAAATATGGTTTGCATCTATTCAACAATAGAATTGATTGATGAGTTTGAGAGAATTTGCAGTTCATTTGATGAGCAGATATACAACAACGAAAAAGAAAACCAATCCCTAATCAACCTGCGTGATACTTTGCTTCCAAAGTTGATGAAGGGAGAAATAGCGTTAAGTGAAAAGTGAAAAACTAAAAGTGAAAAGTTATGGGGAAGTCCATTTTAAAAGATAAGAGTTATGCATGTGCAATTAGGGTTGTAAAGATGTCGCAGTATTTGGTTAATGAGAAAAAGGAATATGTATTGAGCAAACAAGTTCTAAGAAGCGGCACTGCGGTTGTTGCTTTAATTCGAGAAGCAGAATTTGGACAAAGCAAAGCCGATTTTACGAGTACAATGAACATCGCTTTAAAAGCAGCTACTGAAACAGAGGATTGGCTAACCATTTTAAAAGACACAGATTATATAGATGAAAGCTATTCAATAGCTTACAAACTGATTGTAAAGAATTGATAGCAATGTTAGTATCGACAGTAAAAACAAGCAAACAATGACAAGAACTTTTCACGTATCACTTTTAGTTTTTAACTTTTGAGTAATGGCTGAAAATAAAAATAATTCATCGGACATCATTCTTTACAGTTCTCCCGAAGGAAGCATTAAGGTAGAAGTTGTTTATTCGGGCGAAACATTTTGGCTTTCCCAAAAACGTATTGCTGAACTTTTTGGCGTGGAAGTGCCGGCCGTGAGCAAGCACCTTGCAAACATCTTTGAATCAGGCGAATTGGTACAGGATGCAACTGTTTCCATTTTGGAAATAGTTCAACAGGAAGGCAGCCGAAACGTAACCCGCAAAATGGAGTTTTATAATCTGGACGCCATAATTGCCGTGGGTTACCGGGTAAACAGCCGTCAGGCAACACAGTTCCGTATTTGGGCAACCCAAACGCTTAGGGAGTTTATCATCAAAGGTTTTGTGCTGGACGATGAACGCTTGAAACAAGGCAAACGCTTTGGCAAAGATTACTTCGATGAACTCTTAGAACGTATTCGGGAAATACGCGCAAGTGAAAGGCGTTTTTACCAAAAGATTACCGACATCTACGAGCAGTGTAGCATTGACTACAATAAAGAAGCAGATATTACTCAAACCTTTTTTAAAACCGTTCAGAACAAACTGCATTGGGCTATAACAGGTAAAACCGCAGCACAAATCATTGCCGAAAGAGCCAAAGTATCGGAATCCAATATGGGATTGCAAACATGGAAAAATGCTCCCAAAGGCAAGATTTTGAAAACCGATGTGAGCATTGCCAAAAATTACCTGATTGAAAAAGAAATAAAAGAATTGGAGAGAGTTGTATCCATGTATCTGGACTATGCCGAAAATCAGGCAGCAAGGCAAATACCCATGAAGATGGGTGATTGGGTAGAAAAAATTGATGCCTTCCTGCAATTCAACGAATACAAAATTTTGAAAGATGCAGGCAAAGTAAGCCATGAAATAGCAAAATCATTAGCCGAAAAGGAATTTGAGAAATTTAGGGTTGTGCAGGACAAGAATTTTGAAAGTGACTTTGATAAGCAAGTGAAAAGTTTACAACGAAAAACTAAAAATGAAAAATCCCCTAAGAGATAAAAGTTATGCTTTTGCCATAAGGATTGTGAAGCTGTCGCAGTATTTGGTGAATGAGAAAAAGGAATATGTTTTGAGTAAACAGGTATTGAGAAGCGGAACAGCAATCGGAGCATTAATTCGAGAAGCAGAGTTTGGGCAAAGCAAAGCAGATTTTGTAAGCAAGATGAGCATTTCACTCAAGGAAGCAAACGAAACTGAATATTGGTTATCCATTTTAAAAGACTCTGAGTATATTGATGAACAGTTATTCAATAGTTTGCAAAACGATTGCAAGGAGCTTATCGATATGTTAGTTTCATCTGTAAAAACTGCCAAAAAATGACCTACAACTTTTCACGTCTCACTTTTTATTTTTCACTTCAATGAGTTTCATCACAGAAAGCGAAATAGAACAAATTGCGTTGGATATTCTAAGTAACGACTTGGGATATACCGTGCTTTATGGTCCTGATATTGCCGAAGGTGACAGAAAAGAAAGAGATTATACCGAAGTGGTTTTGCAACAGCGTTTGAGAACTGCTATTGACAAATTCAATCCCGCCATTCCCGAAGAAGCCAGAGAAGAAGCACTAAAAAAAGCGTTACGAACTGTTACCGTAAGTTTAGCCGACAACAATGAGCATTTTCATAGAATGCTCACCGAAGGCGTTGATGTGAAATTCAGCATTGGCGAAGGCAAAACCAAAACCGATAAAGTTTGGCTCATTGATTTTGAAAACCCTAACAACAACGAGTTTTTAGCCATCAATCAATTTACGGTAGTTGAAAATCACCCCGCCAGTCGCGGGGCAGGCATTAACAAACGACCTGATATTGTTTTGTTCGTAAACGGTTTGCCATTGGTGGTCATTGAATTGAAAAATGCTACTGATGAAACAGCCGATGTAAAAGCCGCATACAACCAACTGCAAACCTACAAGCAATTAATTCCTTCACTTTTCAACTACAATACTTTTCTATTGGCAAGCGATGGTTGGTTCGCCAAAGCAGGAACATTGAGCAGCGATTACAGCCGCTTTATGGAATGGAAAACCGCAGACGGCATCACCGTTGTTGACAGCCAGCGTGAGCCCGAAATGGAACCAATGATTAAAGGTTTGCTCAACAAGGCAACTTTGTTAGATGTCATTCGCCATTTCATTGTATTTGAAAAAACGAAAGAAAAAACCATCAAGAAAATTGCAGCATATCATCAATATTATGCTGTAAACAAAGCTATTGAAAGTACCGTCAGAGCAGCATCACCGCCAGTAAATGTTGCCAACGAACCGCCCAATCATTTTGGTTTGCCAACTGTGAAAGACCAACCGCAAGGCGACCATCGAGCAGGTGTAGTTTGGCATACACAAGGAAGCGGAAAAAGTTTGAGTATGGTTTTCTATACCGGCAAATTGGTTTTAGCCGCAGCAATGAACAACCCTACTATTTTGGTGCTCACCGACCGAAATGATTTAGACCAACAACTATTTGAAACATTTGGCAACTGCGAACAACTCATCAGGCAAAAACCAAAACAAGCCGAAAGCCGAGATGATTTAAAAGACAAACTTTCTGTTGCGTCGGGTGGTGTAATTTTTACAACCATTCAAAAGTTTTTACCCGAAACGCAAGGAGCAAAATATCCTGAACTAACCATTCGCAGAAATATTGTGGTGATTGCAGATGAAGCCCACAGAAGTCAATACGATTTTATTGATGGCTTTGCCAAAAATATGCGGGATGCTTTGCCCAATGCCACATTTATTGGTTTTACAGGCACACCCATTGAAAAAGAAGATAAAAACACACAAGCAGTTTTCGGAAACTACATTGATGTGTATGACATTCAGCAAGCCGTTTTAGATGGTGCAACGGTTCGCATTTATTATGAAAGTCGTTTGGCAAAAATTGAACTAAGCGAAAGCGACCAAGAAATATTAGACCAGCGAGTTGAAGAAATTACCGAAAATGATGAACTGACCGAAAAACAAAAACGCTATGCAAAATGGGCAAGTAAAGAAGCCGTTGTTGGCAGTGTTCAGCGATTAAAGCAAGTGGCGTTGGATTTAGTTACACACTTTGAACAACGACTTTCAGCCGCAGACGGCAAAGGAATGATTGTGTGTATGAGCCGTAGAATTTGCGTAGAACTGCAAAATGAAATCATCAAACTAAAACCACATTGGTATGATGCAGCAGACGACAAAGGAAAACTTAAAGTGATAATGACAGGTTCGGCTTCCGACCCTTTGGATTGGCAGGAACACATCAGAAACAAACCAAGAAGAAAAGCTATTGGCGACCGTTTGAAAGACCCGAAAGATGAATTGAAATTGGTAATTGTTCGTGATATGTGGCTCACAGGTTTTGATGCACCTTGTTTGCACACACTTTACATTGACAAGCCAATGAACGGGCATAACCTGATGCAAGCCATTGCAAGGGTTAATCGTGTGTTTGGTGACAAAGACGGTGGACTTGTTGTTGACTACATTGGCATTGCACAAGATTTGAAAAAAGCATTGGCTATTTACACCGAAAATCAAGGCAAAGGAAAATTGGCATTTGACCAGGAAGAAGCCGTTGCCAAAATGCTTGAGTTGTATGAATTGGTAGTTGATATGTTCGGTTCATTCGACTACCGTAAATATTTTGAACTTGACCCACGACTAAAACTGAATTTCATTTTAGATGCCTCAAACTATTTGTTGGAATTAAAAGACGAAGATGGAAGAAACGGAAAGCAGCGTTTCAAAGACCACGTTACCAATTTATCAAAGGCATTTGCTATTTCTGTTCCACATCAAAAAGCATTTGAGATAAGAGATGATTTGGCTTTCTTCCAAGCCATAAAAGCAAGGTTTGCCAAGTTTGACGAAACACAGAAAAAACAAACCAACGAAGAAATTGAAACAGCCATCAGACAAATTGTGAATGATGCAATCGTTTCAAAAGAAGTGATTGACGTATTTGAAGCAGCAGGAATTAAAAAGCCCGACATTTCAATTCTTTCAGACGAGTTTATGGCAGAAATTCAGGGAATGCCAAGAAAGAACTTGGCACTTGAATTATTGAAACGATTGCTGAATAATGAAATCAAAAACCGTTCAAAGACCAATTTAATTCAAAGCAAAAAATTTTCTGAAATGCTGGCTCAAGCAGTTAAACGCTACCAAAGCGGACTGATTGAAGCAGCAGCCGTAATTGAAGAACTTATCAAACTTGCAAAAGACATTCGTGCAGCCGATCAACGTGGAGAAAAACTAAACTTACGGCAAGACGAATTGGCTTTTTATGATGCACTGGCAGACAATCCAAAAGCCGAAACCATTTTAGGTGACGACATTTTAAAAGCTATTGCACACGAACTGGTTGACAGCGTAAGACGAAACACAAGTATTGACTGGCAACTGAAAGAAAGTGTTCAAGCCAAGTTGAGAGTTTTGGTTAAACGCATTTTGCGTAAATACAAATATCCACCTGACGACCCCGAAACAGGCGAATACAACGTTTCAGTTGCAAAAGTTTTAGACCAAGCAGAACTATTAGCAGAATATTGGACAAATGAGAAATAGGAAAATCCAACGCACAGGTGTAAGCACATTTGCAAGCCGCATAAGCCAACCGCACAACCCGATACGACACAGCGCAGTATTGACAATGGTTTGCAAAGACGGACGGACAAGAACGCCTCCGGTAACAGTACCTTTGCGTAATGGCGGGGCTGATGTGCTTCTATGATACTTTCATGCCAAAATTCTTCTAGGCGGCAGGCGTGGCAGACTGGCAGAAAAGTAACCTTGCAAGAAAATAACAATGATGAAAAAATTATCATTTCAACCTTGGTCTCGGCAGTGATAATATCGCCTCCCTTTTGAGGCGTCTGCTACGGGTCTGAGTCAAATTGACAACGAGGGGCGGAATTATTATACTAAGCCGCGCGCAATGACCAGATTTACGCGCCCATCGTAGTCGAGCAGGCAGCAGGGGCGAGAGGGCTTATGATATATTCTCCCGTCTTCTGAGAGATAAAATTATATTCATAGGCTCGGCTATTAACGGCGCTGTCGCAGTCGCCCGGCTCCTGATACTTGAATCCGAGAACCCCGCGTAGCAAGTTGCGATTGGAAAAAGATCTGCGCAGAGGTTATGATTTCCGCAGTAATTTCGCATCGCAGAGTGATTCACCCGCGCCCGCGCCGTGCGGATAAATAATAAAATTTCTGAGGAGTTTCCCAAGTCATGAGAGTGAACGTAGAGTCGCCGAGCAGTACCGAGAAAAAAATCGAGGTTTTCATCCCCGCCGAGACGGTAACCGAAAAATTCAATACCGTATTCAAGGATTTTCAACAGAACGCAAAGGTTAAAGGATTCCGTCCCGGTAAAGTTCCCAACACTCTCATACAGTCAATGTTCAAGAACGATATAGTCAGCGAGGTTTCCACGAGGCTCGTGTCCGAATCCATCGAGGGGGCGATTAAGCAGTCCTCTCTCGCTCCAGTGTCAAAGCCCAATGTTACGCCTGATAAAGCGGCCAGAGACAGCGAATTCCACTATTCCGCTACGTTTGAAATCGTCCCCGAATTCACGCTTGGCGAGTACCTAGGGATTCCTCTCAAGAAGCAGACTCGCTCGGTAACTGAAGAGGACGTTGAGCGCGCCGTCCAAGGGCTAAGAGCGCGCGCCTCCGAGGCGAGGCCCCTAGAACAGGAGCGCGAGGCGAGGGCTGGCGATTATGTGATAGTGGATTTCGAGGGAACTCTCGATGGCAAAGCCGTTCGAGACCTCAAAAAGGCGGACACCCAGTTTATTGTCGGCGAGGGGAAACTCATACCTGAGTTTGATACCAATATTTTGGGGATGAAGCCGGGCGAGGAGAAGGGGTTTCAGGTTCCCTATCCCGACGACTTTCAAATATCCGAAGCCGCCGGCAGGGTGGTTGACTACAAGCTCAAGCTCAAGGAAGTGCGCCAGAGATATATACCCGAAGTAAACGACGATTTCGCAAAGGACTTAGGCCAGGAAAGCCTCGAAGAACTCAAGAAAAAGATAAGAGAGGAAATGGAGAGGAGAACCGAAGAGCATTCCCAAACGAAGCTCCGGGCGGACATAATTAAAACCCTCCTCCACAGAACCCCATTTGATGTCCCCGCCAGCATAGTCATTACCGAAGCCAGCCGCATAAGGCAGGATTTTCTCTCCAGTCTCCAGCAAAGGGGCGTGCAGCAGCTTCCGCCTCTTACCGAGGAGATGGAGCGGACATTCGCCGAGCGCGCCCTCGTCAACGTTAAGGCGTCCCTCGTTGTCGAAGCCATTGCGGAGAGAGAAGGAATCCAAGTGGAGCAGTCCGAACTCGACGATAAAATCCGAGACATCGCCACTTCCTACGGGCTTCCCTTCGATAAAGCCAAAGAGGTCTATGGCAATAACGATAAACTCCTCGCCTCTCTGGAGGTGAACATAATTGAGGACAAAGTGCTTCGTTTTCTCATCGAGAGAGCCTCGGTTGAGGCGGCGGCTGAGGAACTGAATCAAATTGACAACGAGGGGTAGAATTATTATACTAAGCTGAGAAATGACCAGTTATGTGCCCATCGTAATCGAGCAGACAAGCAGGGGCGAAAGGGCTTATGATATATTCTCCCGTCTTCTAAAAGATAGAATTATATTCATCGGCTCGGCTATTAGCGACGCCGTTGCAGATGTTGTAATTGCCCAGCTCCTGTTTCTTGAATCCGAGAACCCCGATAGAGACATCTATATATATATAAATTCCCCTGGCGGACACGTTACGGCGGGGCTTGCCATTTACGACACGATTCAATACATAAAGCCAGACGTTGCCACCATCTGCCTCGGACAGGCTTCTAGCATGGCGGCTGTGCTTCTGGCGTGCGGCGCAAAGAGCAAGCGGTTTGCTCTTCCGCACTCGCGCGTGATGATACACCAGGTGCTTGGGGGCTTCGAGGGTCAAGCCACAGACATTGAGATTCACGCAAAGGAGATTCTAAGGGTCAAAGCCGCCCTTAACCAAATCCTCGCCTCTCATACCGGACAGCCGATAGAGAGAATAGCAAAAGACGCCGAGCGGGATTTCTTCCTCACCGCCAAAGACGCGTTAGAGTACGGGTTGGTTGATGTTATAATTACGAAAAGGGAGGATACCGCAAAATGACCACAAGACGCGACGCGAAAGACGGAAAACTGTACTGCTCGTTTTGTGGGAAGAGCCAAAAAGAGGTAAAAAAGCTCATCGCCGGGCCCACGGTTTATATCTGCAACGAGTGCATTGAGCTGTGCAATGAAATCATCGCTGACGAAGATGCCAAGGAAAGCCATCTTAGAAAACGCTATTCCACCCTTCCCCTGCCGTCTCAGATTAAATCCTTTTTGGATGAATACGTGGTCGGACAGGATAGGGCGAAAAAAGTGCTTGCCGTAGCCGTGTATAACCACTACAAGAGGGTCGAACTCGGCTCCTACGCCGGAAAGAGAAGCGGAGACCTAGAGATTCAAAAGAGCAATATCCTTCTCATCGGGCCCACAGGATGCGGGAAAACCCTTCTCGCGCAGACCCTGGCAAAATTCCTCGATGTTCCCTTTACGATAGTTGACGCCACGTGCTACACCGAGGCGGGCTACGTGGGCGAGGACGTGGAGAATATGATAGTGAGCCTCCTTCAGGCGGCTGACTACGACCTTGAAAGGGCTTCAAAAGGGATTATATATATTGATGAAATAGACAAACTCTCGCGTAAATCAGGAGACAGCCCCTCGATTACGAGAGATGTTTCTGGCGAAGGCGTGCAGCAGGCTCTACTAAAAATCATTGAAGGCACCAAGGCGAATGTGCCGCCCAAAGGGGGCAGAAAACACCCCCAGCAGGAGTTTATTCAGATTGACACAACGAATATCCTATTTATTTGCGGCGGGGCTTTCTGCGGTATTGAGGAAACTATAGGGCGCAGAATCGGAGAGAAATCCATCGGGTTTGAAGCCAATTTAGGGGAAAAAGACCAAAGAGACCTAGGCGCGATACTCAGAGAAGTCCAGCCGGAGGATTTAACTAAGTTTGGCTTAATCCCCGAATTTGTAGGCAGGCTCCCCGTTGTAGCCACGCTCGACGAGCTTGACGAAAGCGCCTTTATAGAAATTCTCACGAAGCCGAAAAACGCGATTATAAAGCAGTTCAAAAAATTAATGGAACTTGAGGGGGTCGATCTTGAGTTCACCGAAGACGCCCTCAACGCCATTGCCAAAGAGGCTATGAAGCGTAAGACCGGAGCAAGAGGGCTTAGGGCAATCATCGAAGCCGTAATGCTCGACATATCCTACGAAGTGCCGCTTCTCAGCGGCGTTAGACGATGTATCGTGAACGAGGAGGTGATTCGAGGCACTAATAATCCCCTTTTCTTATACGAGGAAGAGAGGCGTCTTGGCTCTGCATAAAAGTTCTTTACAAGGAGAAGAAAAATGCCAATGTTCTTTAAATTCGACGATGACAAAAAACAGGATATAGTCATGATCCCGTTGCTGCCACTCAGGGACGTAGTGATTTTCCCTCACATGGTGGCGCCTCTTTTCGTGGGACGCGAAAAATCCATACGCGCTCTCGAAGAGGCAATGAAGAAGGACAAAGAAATTCTACTAGCCGCCCAAAAAGACGCCAAGACCAACGATCCCAATGAAGAAGATATATATAAAATAGGCACAATAGGGACGATTGTTCAGATGCTCCGACTCCCAGATGGCACGGTAAAAGTGCTTGTCGAGGGGAAGAGAAGGGCGAAAATTATGCGCTACGTCCCGAATCCGAGTTTTTTCCTAGTTGAAGCCGAGAGGATTTCGGAAGACGAAAATCTAGGCGTCGAGACCGAAGCGCTTATGAGAACGCTGGTTACGGCTTTCGAGAACTACGTCAAGCTCAACAAAAAAATTCCCTCCGAAGTGCTTGTTACTGTCTCGGCAATTGACGAGCCTAGCCGATTAGCCGATACGATAGCCTCTCACCTTGGGTTTAAACTCCAGGATAAGCAGGAAATCCTCGAAGCCCTTAGCCCAGCGGACAGAATCGAGAAGCTCTATGAAAAAATGCAGTCCGAGCTTGAAATTCTCCAAATTGAGAAGAGAATCAGAACCAGAGTGAAAAAGCAGATGGAAAAAGCTCAAAAGGAGTACTATCTCACCGAGCAGATGAGGGCCATCCAAAAAGAACTCGGCGAAAAGGACGACCTCAAATCCGAGATTCAGGAGTTTGAAGATAAGCTCAAACAAAAGACCGTTCCCGAAGAGGTCGAACAGAAAATCAAGCGCGAAATAAAGAAATTGAAAACCATGTCTCCGATGTCTGCCGAGGCAACCGTTGTGAGAAACTATATTGACTGGCTTATCTCGCTTCCTTGGATAAACGAAAAAACCGAAGACAGGCTAGATATTGACGAAGCCGTAAAAATTCTCGACGAAGACCACTACGGACTCGACAAGCCCAAAGAGAGAATTGTCGAATACCTAGCCGTGCGAGCGCTGACAAAAAAACTAAAGGGCCCGATACTGTGCCTGGTAGGCCCTCCGGGAGTGGGCAAAACATCGCTGGCAAAATCCATTGCGCGCGCGATGGGAAGGAAATTCGTCAGAATATCCCTCGGCGGCGTAAGGGACGAAGCCGAAATCAGGGGACACCGCCGCACCTACATTGGCGCTCTGCCGGGGAAAATCATTCAGGGAATGAGAAAAGCGGGAACTTTAAACCCCGTGTTTCTCCTCGATGAGATTGACAAGCTCGGCATGGATTTCAGGGGAGACCCCGCATCGGCTCTCCTAGAGGCGCTCGACCCGGAGCAGAATAAGAGCTTCAACGACCATTACATAGAAGCTGACTACGACCTATCAAACGTGCTTTTCATCACCACGGCAAACATACTCCACACAATTCCATGGGCGCTTCAAGACAGAATGGAGATTATCAGAATCCCCGGATACACCGAGGAAGAAAAACTCCAGATAGCCAAGAAATTCTTAGTTCCAAAACAGGTTGAATCCCACGGGCTAAAGCCTGAGAACTTCCAGATTTCAGATAGCGGCATTCAAACCGTCATTAACCGCTACACCCGTGAGTCCGGCGTAAGAACCCTTGAGCGCGAGCTCTCAACCCTCTGCAGAAAAATTGCCAGAGAGGTCGTGAAGAACGGACTCGACTATGCGTCGAAAATCAGCGCCTCCTCCGTGGCGAAGTATCTGGGTATCCCCAAATTCCGATTCGGAGAAATCGAAGAAAAAGACCAGGTCGGCATTTCCACCGGGCTTGCATGGACCGAGGTCGGCGGCGAGATTTTAACCATCGAGGTTTCCATAGTTCCCGGCAAGGGAAGCCTCACGATAACCGGAAAGCTCGGCGAGGTTATGCAGGAATCCGCCCAAGCCGCTATGAGCTACGTTCGCTCCAGAGCCGAGAAACTGGGGCTTGAGCGATATTTCTATCAAAAAGTGGATCTGCATATTCACGTTCCCGAGGGGGCAACCCCTAAAGATGGCCCCTCAGCCGGTATTGCCATCGCTACGGCTATTGTCTCGGCGCTTACGAAAAAGCCGATAAAGCACGACGTAGCCATGACCGGCGAGATAACTCTCCGCGGGCGGGTGCTTCCCATCGGCGGGCTTAAGGAGAAAATCCTAGCCGCCCACAGGGGCAGAGTGAAAACGGTAATCATCCCCAAAGAAAACGAAAAAGACGTCAAAGACATCCCTCATAACATACTCAAGGATATAAAAATCAAATTGGTGAATCATGTAGATGAGGTTTTGAGCGAGGCTTTGGTGTCCGAAGAACCCGTGCTGAATCGGGATATAGTCGTCCCTCCCGGCGCCCTTCCGATTACCGAGGGGATGGGGACTAATGTAAGTCTCTCATAACGAGTATCAGGTTGAATATTCAAAAGGGGGCATCCCTGATATTACGGGGTGCCCTTTTTTATTGATTTCTCACCGTAATCTGGACAACACAAATAATATCAGTTATAAAATATGCCCGTCCTGCAGTTTGGGCGCGGGCAATCTTTGAAATTTATATAGTGTTTAGGCGCGGGCGGTTAGCTCAGTGGGAGAGCGCCTGCCTTACAAGCAGGAAGTCACTGGTTCAATCCCGGTACCGCCCACCATAGATTATGGGGTCGTAGTTCAGCTCGGTTAGAACGCTGGCCTGTCAAGCCAGAGGTCGCGGGTTCGAGTCCCGTCGACCCCGCCATTTAATTAATATTTATAAAACCCTTTTCCAGTTTTTCTTCCTAAAAATCCTCCGCGAACCATCTGCCTGAGAAGCGGCGCGGCGCGGAATTTCGAGTCCTGAAATTCCTTGTACAGCGTGTCTATCACATCAAGCGTTACGTCCAGCCCTATTAAGTCAATCAGCGCAAGCGGCCCTATGGGTTGATTCGTGCCGAGCTTCATCGCCTTATCAATGTCCTCAGGCGTTCCCACGCCCTCTTCAAGCGCAAACACCGCCTCATTGAGCATGGGAATCAGAATGCGGTTCACTATAAACCCCGGCGCGTCCTTTGTCTTGACCGGCTCTTTCCCAAGGGATTTAGCAAAATCATAGGCGAACTGTACCGTCTCCTCAGATGTGGCGAGGGTCTTTATAACCTCAACTAGCTTCATCACGGGAACGGGGTTGAAAAAATGCATCCCAACGATTCTCTCAGCCCTTTTCGTCGTTACTGCAATCTCGATGATCGGCAGGGAAGAGGTATTTGTCGCAATCACAATATCGGGGCGCACTGCGCCGTCCAGCTTCCTGAAAATCTCCTTTTTAACCGCCATATTCTCAAACACCGCCTCGACAATTAAATCCACGTCCCCAAGATTCTCAAAGCTCGTCGTTGGGGCAATCCTAGATAAAATCTCCTTGCTTCCCTCCTCGCTCAACTCTCCTTTTTTCACGAGCCTCCCGAGGCTTCCGGTCATATTTTTTACGCCCCGCTCCAAAGCCGCATCCGAAATATCCACGAGCGTTACCTGTTTGCCGTTCTGAGCAAGCGTCTGAGCGATGCCCGAACCCATAGTTCCCGCGCCCACGACGCCTACTTTCTTGATATTCTCTACGATTAAAGTCATAGAATTCTCCTTATTATTGATATTAAAACCGGTATTATACCCAATGAAATCCAGCCTCCGCCGGTTTGAAACCCCGCGCCGGGCGAATTAAAATAATCTCTGCAATGAAAATAATCGGTCTTACTGGCAATATAGCATCTGGAAAAAGCTCGGTCGCCGGGATGTTTGAATCCCTTGGGGCGAGGGTCATTGACGCTGACCAAGTCGCCAGAGAGGTCGTAGAGCCAAACGCCCCGGCGTGGCGGGAGATAGTCGAGGAATTCGGCGAAGAAATTTTATATCCCAGCGGCACTCTCAACAGAGCCGCTCTCGGCAGGGTTATCTTCTGCGACGGCGACAAAAGGGAGAAATTAAACCGTATCACCCATCCCCGAATTATGCGCTCGGTGCGCCGGACGCTTTCTGTGTGGGCGGATGAGGGCGTCCAGATAGCCGTGCTTGAAGCCGCGCTCATTGTCGAGCGGGGAGGGCTCAGGGATTTAATTGACGCGCTCGTCGTGGTTACCGCCCCGCAGGGGGAGCAAATCCGAAGGCTCGCCAAAAGGGCGACGCTCTCCCAGCAAGAGGCTCTGGCGCGGGTAGAATCCCAAATGCCGCAGTCGGAAAAGGTTAAAAAGGCGGATTTTGTGATTGATAATTCCGGGGGGCTAGATGCGACCCGAAAACAGGTCGAAGCCGTCTGGAAAAAGATAGCCGAGGCATAATTTCTGGGGACGGATTTGGGTATTGTTTAGAAAATGTTTTTCTGGTATATTCAATCCGTTTTGTTTGTTAATACCGATTCCCCAATAATGCCATATTTCATTTCCAAACGCATAACTGAAATCCTATCAAAGGCGCGTTTTACGTGTATATCCACTTTGCGTTTGCCTATTTCAACCCTTGGCGGATTCCCACACCCGCCCATATTCTGGAAGGAGCTAAATTATGAAGGAAAAAATTGCGGTTCTTGAGCAAAAACAGAGGGAAGCCGAGCTTGGCGGCGGCTCGGATAGAATAAAAAAGCAGCACGAAATGGGTAAGCTCACCGCCAGAGAGCGCATAGGTCTGCTCCTCGATAAAGACACTTTTGTCGAGCTTGATAAATTCGTCGTCCATCGCTGTACGGATTTCGGGATGCAGAAGAGTAAATTTCTCGGAGACGGCGTCGTTACCGGCTACGGAAAGATTGACGGGCGTCAGGTCTTTGTCTTCGCTCAGGACTTCACCGTGTTCGGAGGGTCTCTGGGAGTCGCATACGCGAGAAAAATAACGAAAATCATGGACCTCGCCGTTCAGGTCGGAGTGCCGGTCATCGGGCTTAACGACTCCGGCGGAGCCAGGATTCAGGAAGGGGTCGAGAGCCTTGCAGGGTACGCCGATATTTTCCTCAGAAACGTTCTCACATCGGGCGTTGTGCCTCAAATCTCAGCTATCATGGGTCCCTGCGCAGGCGGCGCGGTCTATTCCCCGGCAATCACGGATTTCATCCTCATGGTCAAGGACACGAGCTATATGTTTATTACTGGACCAGACGTCATTAAAGCCGTAACACACGAAGAGGTGAGCCGCGAGGAGCTTGGCGGCGCTTCCGTGCATAACTCCACAAGCGGAGTCGCCCACTTTGCCGCCGCCGACGACCGCGAGTGCATCCTCCTCATAAAAGAGCTTCTCAGCTTCCTGCCCCTAAATAACACAGAAGACCCGCCCGCGATTCCCTGCGAAGACCCCGCCGACAGACGAGACCTTGAACTCAGAGCGATAGTGCCAGAGAACCCCAACAAACCCTACGACATAAAAGAGGTCATCCGCCGCGTGGTTGACAACGGCTACTTCTTCGAGGTTCAGGAGCATTACGCCCAAAATATGGTAATTGGATTTGCGAGACTCAACGGCAAAACAGTTGGCATCGTGGGAAATCAGCCCAATTTCCTCGCCGGATGCCTCGACATTAACGCCTCAATCAAGGGCGCCAGATTCGTGCGCTTCTGTGATTGCTTCAATATTCCCATACTCACCCTCGTTGACGTTCCCGGATTTCTACCCGGCACGGCTCAGGAATGGGGCGGAATAATTAAGCACGGGGCGAAAATTCTCTACGCCTATGCCGAAGCCACAGTACCCAAGGTTACGCTCATCACCAGAAAGGCTTACGGGGGCGCTTACGACGTTATGTCGTCCAAGCACATAAGAGGGGATATGAATTTCGCCTATCCCACGGCTGAAATCGCCGTCATGGGGCCCGACGGAGCGGTGAATATTATTGCGAGAAAGGATATTGAGTCCGCTGACGACCCCGCCGCCGAGAAAGCGCGCCTTGCCGCCGACTACAGAAACACCTTCGCCAACCCCTACAGAGCGGCTGAACTTGGATACATTGACGAGGTGATAAAACCCGAAGACACGAGGCAGAGGGTGATTTCTGCCTTTGAAATGCTCGAGAGCAAGAGGCAGACAAATCCTCCGAAAAAGCACGGAAATATACCCCTTTAAGCGATAAATATTCAACCGAGGCAGATACCTAATGTTCAAGAAAATTCTCATAGCAAACCGCGGCGAAATCGCAGTCCGAATCATCAGGGCGGCAAGGGAACTCGGAATCAAAACCGTAGCCGTCTATTCCGATGCCGACCGCCGCTCCCTTCACGTGGCTATGGCTGACGAAGCGTATAACATCGGGCCACCCGCCCCCGCAGAGAGCTATCTCGTGATTGATAAAATCATTGACGCCGTTAAACGCTCAGGCGCCGAGGCGGTTCACCCCGGATACGGCTTTCTTTCCGAGAAACAGGCATTTGCCGAGGCGTGCGAAACAGAGGGAATCGTATTCATTGGGCCCTCGTCCGAGGCAATTCGCCTTATGGGAGATAAAATTACGGCGAGAAAAATCGCTCAGGACCAAAAAGTCTCCCTCGTTCCCGGCTCTCCGGGCGCGGTTACGGACGTTGAAGCATCAGTTACGGCGAAGAAAATCGGCTATCCCGTCATGATAAAGGCATCCGCCGGCGGAGGCGGCAAGGGGATGAGGCTCGTTCGCAGGGAAGAGGACTTTTCAAGCTCCCTGCGTATGGCGAGGAGCGAAGCCCGCGGCGCATTCGGGGACGACTCGGTGTATATCGAGAAATTCGTCGAGAGGCCTAGGCACGTGGAAATTCAAGTCATTGCCGATACGCACGGCAGGGCGCTACATCTATTTGAGAGGGAATGCTCGATTCAGAGGAGGCATCAAAAAGTCGTCGAAGAGGCCCCGTCCCCGGCTATCAGCGAGAAAACGCGCAAAAAAATGGGCGAGGTTGCAGTGAGAATCGCAAAAGCGGTTTCCTACTGCGGCGCGGGAACTATTGAATTTATCATGGACCAGAAGGAGAATTTCTACTTCCTTGAGATGAACACCAGAGTCCAGGTCGAGCATCCGGTTACGGAAATGATTACGGGCTTCGACATCGTAAAGTGGATGATACGAATTGCCGCAGGCGAAAAATTGCCGTTTAAACAGTCTGATTTATCCATTAACGGGCACGCCCTTGAGTGCAGAGTCTATGCCGAAACCCCGGAGAACAATTTCCTCCCCTCTCCCGGAAAAATCGAATATCTCCGAACCCCAAGCGGCCCAGGCGTTAGAGACGACTCTGCCATTTACAGCGGATACGAGGTAACCCCGTTCTACGACCCCATGCTCTCGAAACTCGTCGTTTGGGCTAACACACGCGAGGAGGCAATTCGGAAAATGGGAAGCGTCCTCAGGGAGTACGTAGTTTTAGGTGTGAAAACTAACATCGGATTCTTAAGGCGCGTCATGGAGAACGACGAATTCATCAGAGGCGACTTTGATACCGGCTTCATTGAGCGCCACCCTGAGCTTTTAAAATCCGGCGGCGACTCCCTGACCCGCGCGCTCGTTGCGGCGGCTATCGCCCTCGGGAGTTCGGCAAAAGAAGTGGATTCGTCTAAACAGACAAGGCCGCTCAACTGGAAGCTCATCAGCAGAAAATTAGCCCTATCAAGGAACTCCTCGATATGATATACACGATTAAATTCCAAGACCGCGCCTATAGAATTAATTTTGAAGAGGGAAAAACCGCCGAGGTTGAAATCGAGGGTGAAAAACTCGCCGTGGAGTTTCAAAAAATTGACGAGCGCCTCTACTCCATCCTCATTGATAATCAGTCCTTCAATGTGTCGGTTCTCAAAAAAGGCAATAAACTCAGCGTGTTTCTGGATGGAGACCTCTTTGAATTCGAGGCAGTATCCGAGCGCGAGAGGCTCTCCGGCGCCGGCGCGGCAATGTCCGGAGCGCAGCAGATAAAAGCCCCCATGCCGAGCCGCGTAGTGAAAATTCTCAAGAGCGAGGGCGATGAGGTTAAAGAGGGCGAAGGCGTGATAGTCGTAGAAGCAATGAAAATGGAAAGCGAGCTTAAATCCCCAATTAACGGGAAAATAAAAGAAATTAGGGCCAAAGAGGGAATAGCCGTGGAAAGCGGAACGGTACTACTCGTGGTCTTCCCGGATGAGGCTTCAGCGGCGAGTCTCGAATAGGATTTCCGTAAGTGGGCGGCGTTTTCGTAAAACTGGACAACCGCCGCTCGGTTATGTAACAATTACTACAAATGCCTCCTAAAAAGTCTCTACTTTTTATCCTCTCCGTGGCGGCTCTGCTCTTTGCTTCCTGCCAGTCGGGCGAACGCAAATCCGAGCAAACATCCCCCGTTGCTTTCAAAGATACATTAAATATAAACATCGGCTCCGAGCCTCCCACGCTTGATTGGTCATTAGCAACCGATAGCACCTCTTTTACCGTGCTGAATAACCTAATGGAGGGACTCGCCAAATTTGGTGAGGACTATGCCCCCGTCCCCGCCCTTGCCGAAAAGTGGGAAATTAGCGAAGACGGCATGACGTATCTGTTTTATCTCAGAAAAAACGTCTTATGGACGGACGGCAACCCCCTTAGAGCCGAAGATTTTGAATACTCCTGGAAGCGGCTTCTCAATCCCGCCACTGGGGCGGATTACGCCTACTTCCTCTACGACATCGAGGGCGCGGAAGCCTACAACACGGGCAAACTCGAAGACCCATCTAAAGTCGGAATTAAAGCAGTTGACGATTACACCCTAACGGTGCGGCTTGAGCGTCCTGCCTCTTATTTCCTGAGCCTTCTCACTTTTATGTCAACCTTTCCCATGAGAAAGGACACTGTTCAGAAGCACGGCGCAAAGTGGACGGAGCCAGAGAATATCGTTACCCTAGGGCCTTTTTCCCTAACCTCATGGCGGCATCACGAGAGAATCGCGCTCTCCCAGAATCCGAGTTATTACGGCGATAAGCCCAAGATAGCCAAAGTTGAGATGATTATGAATGAAAATCCCTCCTCCGCCCTCGCGCTTTATGAAAGTGGAGAACTCGACGCTTTGGACGGCAGGGGGATTCCCACGCTTGAAGTCCCACGCCTCAGACTCTCGCCGGAGTTTAAAACGGGGGCCCAGTTCCGCGGAAACTACATCGGATTCAACGTAAAAAAGCCCCCCTTTGATAATCCCAAGGTGCGGCGCGCATTCTCAGCCGCTATTGACCGCGGGAAACTCGCTGAACTGATTCAGGGCGCTGGCATCCCTACGACCTCGTGGATTCCAAGAGGGATGCTCGGCTACGATTCTGAGATTGGGATTGATTTTAACCCCGAAGAGGCGGCGCGCCTGCTCGCCGAAGCCAAATTTCCGGCTGGAAATGGATTTCCAAAGGTAACGCTTCTATATCCTGACGTGGGCAACAATAGAATTCTTGCCGAAGCCCTGCAGAGTATGTGGAAGAAATATTTGGGCGTGGAGGTGGAGCTTAATAATCAGGAGTGGAAGGTCTATCTAAGCACCCTGAACACAGACCCGCCTCATATATTTCGCGCCCAGTGGGGAGCGGATTTCCCAGACCCTCATAATTTTATGAACCTCTTTGAGTGTCTCAGCGGGAACAACAGAACCAGATGGTGCAACCCCGAATTCGACGCCCTTGTGGAAAAAGCGGCGGCAGAGGAAAATCCGCAAAAGAGAATTGAAATCTACAATCAAGCCCAGAGAATATTGACCGAAATTGACGTCCCGATAGCTCCCGTGCTGATTTCCATACAGCAGAGCATGATAAAGCCCTATGTCGCCGGACTCAATCTCGACCCGCTCGGGATTCTGCTGTTCAATAAAGTCTATTTCACCGGCGATAACTCCTAAGACTGTCCCCCCCTTCGCTCCCGTGTGTGCCGCTCATCCCTCCTACCATGATGAAAAATATACTCTGACACAGGAGAGTCTCGAAATGAGCCGGAGTACATCGCGCCTATATATATATGGTTCGACTCCGCCGGTAAAACCGTGAACCCGCCTCTTCATCCTGCACTATAACGTCGAAGTAAAAGCGCATCCTTTCATAAGCCCCCCTTTACTGAGCCTATCTAAGAACTCGCCACGAACAACGGAGTTATAAATCTAATTGGGATTGTGAGGGATAATTGGCGGGTTAGTGCCTGAAAATAAAAAAGCGGGAAACCCTTTCGGGCTCCCCGCTTCTCTTATCACTTTTGAAAGACTCGCTCTTATTTCTTGAAGAACTGGTCTATGTAAACGAGCAGTCTTCCCTGAACCGCCCATGAAATATCCTCGGCTTCAGGATCTGAGGTTTCGTTAGCCGTAGCCGCCGCCTGCTGCTCCAAGAGGTCTTTTAGACCGGAGCCGTTGACGACCAAGCTGCCGATAATGTCGAAGTTCACTCCCGGCACTAGCTCGATGCCTAGGGTGGCTTCAACTTCCGTTCCAAGGTATCTGTCAATCTCTTGGTTGGCAAATAGTGGGGAGTCGGTCTCATCCGCGAACGCAACTAAGACCTGCGGGGTGAGCGTAATCTTGTCAGACAGCTTCACCGTCGTCCATACTCTGCCATAGAAAGCGTTGTCAACGCTGCTCTCTTTTCTGTAGATGTTAGGGATGATGTGCTTGAAGAGCAGGTTGTCGAGGTTATAAGCCGGGTTAAAGTGTATAACGCCTCCCTCGAAGTCCGGGGTGCTGTTGTCATCACCGAGTGAGAATCCGCCCTCAAGAGATATGTGCTTGAAGGGGAAAGAGGGATACACCTCGATACGAGCCGCGCCCAAGAGGTTCGTCGGGTCAATATCGTTTGCAGCCCCAAGTCCGTCAATCTTGCCGAAGGCTCCCTGAACCTCGGCGACGAATCTGAAGGCGCTGTTCTTATAATCGATGAGTCCTGAATACAGGTTTAAATATCTGAGGTCAATTCCCGATGTAGCGGGTCCCACTCCAGACGGCGCGCCGGACAGCACGTTGGTCTGGTGAATATACGGGAAGTCGTAAGCTCCGAGGGTCAGGTTTCCGCCGAGGGCGTTGACGTTATAAATAATAGCCGCCGCGCCGCCGTCCCATCCATCGCCGCTGCCGGTTACCAAGGACTGTCCCTGAGTAAGCCTGTCGCTAACGAAAACGAAGGTCAAAGAACCCGTTCCGGCCGCAAATCCCTTAAGATAAAGGAATCTGTCGAGAACGAATCCAAGGTCGGATTGGGGATCCCATCCGCCGTTTGCCAATAGTCCGATACCCCAGTCGAACGGCTGGCGTCCAACTCTTATGAAGCCCAAGCCGTTGGGTAGAACTACGTCCGCGTGTAGCATACGAACGTTAAAGAACTGAACGTCGTCAGTCGCGCCAGTCGCGCCGAAGGTGCTGATGACGCTTCCAGCTCCGATTTCAGTGAGTAACGCGCCGCGGAATCTGTCGCTAGGCGTTACCGAAGAGTTAACGAGGGTTCTTCTGTCGTTTGCAAAACCCGAAGTTACGCCGCCCCAAATGTAGTTGTCTGCAACATCAACCTGCGCTCTAACGGTTACCGAATCGCTAAGCACGAGTTGAGGGGTTAAGCGAAGTCTGGTATCAACGAATACGATATTGTCATCGTTGTCGTTGTACCCGAGTGATCTAGCATCTACTTCACTCAGTGCGCTGAGGAAAGTTGCGTTCTTAATGAAATGAACGCGCGTGCGTAAAAAGCTGGGGAAGCCACCCAAAGAAAGCTCTACTGCATAGGAAGGGATGGCTACAGCTACCAATACTATAGAAAGGAAAAGCCACTTGGCCTTACTCATCTCTCCTTACCTCCTTCATAGATTTTTAATTTCTTTGCTTACTCTATATAAATTGTCAATCCTTGTCAAGAGGTTTTTTCCCCTGCGTTCCTTATGTTTCTTTTAATCAGTTTTTCTAATGTAACTACTTAATTTCTCTAATAAAATCTTAACTTTTTGTTAATAATTTGTTCATAAATCGCCATTACATTTAACCCAAATGAAGACGCTTATATTATCCGATATTCACTCAAACTGGCACGCTCTCGAAGCCGTCCTCTCGGCCGAAACCTACGACTCCATTATCTTCCTAGGCGACGCCGTTGACTTCGGACCCAATCCGAGGGAGTGCCTCAAATTTCTAATCAAATCCTCCAAGGCATCCTTTTGGGGAGTCCGCGGAGACCACGACCACGCCATGGCTTACGGCATGAACTGCCGCTCCTCCCAACGCCTAGCCGCGCTGTCAACCGCAACCAGAGACTGGGGCGAAGCCTGCCTCAGAAGCGAAGAGATAGGCTTTTTAAGACGCCTCCCGCTCGATAGGCGCTTCACCGTAAACGGCTTGTCCTTCCACATGATTCACGGCTTCGATAATCACGCTCTCCCGCAAGCCGAGGACCCTAATCCCCAAGGCGAATTCGAGGGCATAGACTTTATGCTGTCTGGGCACTCTCATAAGCCCTTCATAAAACAGCTTGGAAATACCACGATTTTAAATCCCGGCTCAGTCGGGCAGCCGAGGGATAATAATCCCAGAGCCTCTTACGCCATCATCGAAGACGGAGTCGCAAGCATCAAGCGCATAAAATACGATATTGAGCGAACCGTCAAGGACTTGCAAAAAACCACCCTTCCCAAATACGTCATCCAAGAACTCGTCTCGATTCTCGTCTCAGGGGGCGTGCCGGACGACGGCGATAGCGTCCTCCTCAATTGATTTAACCCGCCGCTCTTACATCATCTCTCCTCTTCAAATAAGGGATTTGTCCGATGCGCTGTACTCCATCATAAAATAAAAAGCCCGACGCGGGGTGTCCCGCGCCGAGCTTGAGTGAGAGAGAGCCAAAAGGGATGGCTAAATAGAGATGAATTTTTTAAAACGCGGCTTGGAACTGCGTTCTGAATACGTGTGCGTCTAGTTCTTCGCCTGCCGTGTCTTCGTCGGTGATAAGCGAGTAGCCGAGCTGTACTTTCCACTTATGGTCTTTCGAGAGATAGAAATTAATCCCCGGCGAGATTTCCTGCCTCGATTCCCTGCCCTCAACGTCGTCGTCAAAGGCAATGTATCCGTATCTTGCGGCTATCTCGATGAAGTCGGGAATTATGAAAATCCCCCCCTGAACCCTAAACCCATGGTCTGTGGCCTCTTCAAGCCCCGCCTCGTCCGGCTCTATGCTTCTGTAGAAATAATCGGCTTCGAGGCTCAACCTCGAGTATTTAACGTTGATGTCAGCCGTAAACGAGGATACATCGGCCTCTTCCGTGCCTATTTCATCAAATCTGTCGTCAACGCTTCCGTCCGGGGTCTTATCGGCGATGACTAGGCTCGGTATTAGCGCAAATCCGCCGGATATGGCTATCTGTAGCTTATCGTCCCCGAAATTCGGCTCCATGCTGTAATCCCCGCCTATCGGGAAAGAGCCGGATTTATATTTAAGCTCGCCGCAGCACGGAACAAATGTAACGCGCCCAGCGTAGAGGAGGTCTGAGTTTCTGCTCCTGCCATTTATGCCGTCGCCGTTGAATACGCCCACTCCATAAACCACATAATTGCCTATGACTCCATAGACAGAAGCCCCTCTATCCCTGCCAAATGCAAACTCCTCATTTACCACTGACCTCTCTACAAGCTGAAGCTCGCCCGAGGAGTTTAGCTCCTCTCGCGAGAACGGCACTTTGTACTGCCCAATGCGGGGAGCAAAAAGCGTGTTGTAGGCAATGTCGAAAAATGCGTCTCTGACCGATATTGCTCCGCTGTTATCTCCTGCAAGCTGAATCGAATAGAACATCCACGGTTTGAAGGCGTTTCCATCCCAAGAGATTCTGAGCCTTCTAACGTTGAAATCCGTAACCGTGTCTTCGTCGCCCTCTTCGTCCCTGATTGAGAACTGAAACTGGGTGCGAAGCCTCGTCCTGAGGCTGAAACTCCCGTCCTTGGCTTTAATCCTGAATCCGTCGCCCGGCTTCTTGTACTCAATGGAGACCTTATCGTACCAAGCGTCCTTCTTCTCCTCTTTCTTTGCCTCTCCTCCTTCCATCTTCTTTCCATCGAGGCTCTCTACCTTCTTCTCAAGCGCCTCGTTTCTATCTCTGAGATACTGAATCTGCTCTTTGAGGGCTTCATACTTGAGTTCCTCTTCCGATATTGCGAAGGAACTTTTAGGTATGAAGGCTGCGGCGAGCATCACTAGCGCGAATCCTAGAACTGATAGAACTCTCATCACATCCTCCTCCTTTCCTACCGATATAGTTTGTCCAGAGGATATGCGTTCAAAATTAATCTAATGTGAAATCAATGTTAAGATTTGGTTAAGAATGGATGGATGCCCGCCGTAGCGCGAGGCTAAATTGCTCTGAAATGCTAGTAAATTAGGGCAGTTGGCGAGGGGTTAGCTCTCCGGCTAAATCCCCCCGCATAAGCCGGCGCCGATGCTTCTTCTACCAAAAACCGAGAAATTCCGCCGTCTTTTCGTCCAACTCAAAGTGGGTTGGCTGTTGCAGGTTTCTGCCTCCTGCGAGGTAGCGAGGTTCTGTATCTGTACCCCCTTTATTGTTTTAGCCGGCGTTGCTCTCCCCATCAATCGCGAGATGCGGCGCCGGTTAATTTCCTTTGCGCTTCTCTCCCGCTTAAGTCGCCGCCCCTCTGAAGAAATATACGATTAAAATCAGAGCGGCAAGGGCCGTGCGATAGACGAAAAAAACCGTATAGCTCTGCTTCTGAACGAACTTCATGAGATACTTTATAGAGAGTAATCCAAAAATAGCGGATGAAGCTATCCCGGCTACGAAAGGCGCGCTCGCGATAAGCTCCGCGCTCAAGTGCCTCCCTTGAAACACTATCGCCCCGAGAATAAGCGGCGCGCTAATGAGAAATGAGAACCTCGCCGCCTCTTCCCGCCTGAGATTTTTAAGAAGCCCCCCAGTTATCGTAATCCCCGAGCGGGATACGCCGGGAATTATCGCTATAGCCTGAAACACCCCCATGACGAGGCAATCGCCAATGGTCATCTCCTCCATTGACCTCTTCTTTGCCGAGATTTTATCCGCAATGTACAGCGCGAGACCAAAGATGAAAACCGAAAACGCAATCGCCGCCGGATGCCTCAGCGCCCCTCCCGCCAGATCCTCTAGGAGATACCCCGAAAGCGCTCCGGGTATGGTTGCGAGAATTATAAAAGCGCCGATTTTGCCGTCCGGGTTATTTTTAAATCCCCCTTTGGGCAGAGCCTTGAGAAAATTCAATATAATCCTCTTCCAATCGCTCCAAAAATAGTAAAAAACGGCAAAAAGCGTGCCGACATGAAGAGCCACGTCAAAGGCAAGCCCCGGGTCCTGCCACGAGAGAAACCATGGAAACAGCGCCAGATGCGCCGTGCTACTTATCGGAAGAAACTCCGTAATCCCCTGCACTGCCCCCAGAATCACTGATTGCGCTAAGTCCACCCTGCCGCCCTCCTTTCTAAAAATTATTTCAGTACTGTCCTCAAAAATTTCCCAGTGTGCGAGCCTTCAATCCCGCAGACCTCTTCGGGCGTTCCGGCGGCGGCAATGAACCCTCCCGCATCTCCCCCCTCCGGTCCGAGGTCAATTAGATAATCCGCGCACTTTACGACGTCCAAATTATGCTCTATCACAATCACCGTATTCCCCATATTCACTAGCCTCTGAATGACCTCAATTAATCTGCGCACGTCCTCGAAATGAAGCCCTATCGTAGGCTCATCCAAAATATAGAGCGTTCTGCCCGTTGCCCGTCGCGAGAGTTCTTTCGAGAGTTTTACGCGCTGAGCTTCTCCGCCCGAAAGGGTAGTGGCCGCCTGCCCGAGCCTTATGTACTCCAGCCCGACATCGTGAAGAACCTGAAGTTTATTCTTTATTTGAGGCGCGCTCCCAAAGAACGCAAGCGCCTCGCTTACGGTCATATCTAGCGCGTCGGCTATGGTTTTCCCCTTATACCTGATTTGAAGCGTTTCCCCCCCGTACCGGCTTCCCCTGCAGGCTTCGCACCTCACATAGACGTCCGGCAGAAAGTGCATCTCAATCTTGACGACGCCGTCCCCTTTGCACTCCGCGCACCTGCCGCCTTCAACGTTAAAGCTAAACCTCCCGGGCCCAAAACCCTTTGCTTTGGCTTCGGGAATCATCGAGAAAAGCTCGCGGATACCCGTGAACAGCCCCGCGTATGTCGCAGGATTAGACCTCGGCGTCCTGCCTATCGGCGATTGGTCAATGTTGATTATTTTATCGAGAGCCTCGCCCCCGACGATGCCCCTATGCCTGCCAGCCCTCTCCTTGCTCCCGTAGAGTGTCCGCGACAGGGCCGCATACAGCGTGTCAATTACAAGTGTGCTTTTCCCAGAGCCTGACACGCCCGTAACGCAGGAGAAAACCCCTAGGGGAAATGCGGCGTCAATGTTTTTTAAATTGTTCTCCGACGCCCCTTTTACAGTAACGAACCCTTTCGGATGCCTTCTTAGCTCTGGAGTCGGGATTTGAACCCTCCCCGAAAGGTACTTTCCCGTGAGCGATTTTTCGTTTTGAGCTATTTCCTCGGCGCTCCCTTCGGCTACAACCTCTCCTCCGCGCTCCCCCGCTCCGGGCCCCATATCAACGATAAAATCCGAGCTTCTCATCGTCTCTTCGTCGTGTTCAACGACGATAACCGTGTTTCCCATGTCTCTTAGTGCTTTGAGCGTTTCAATCAGGCGCAGGTTGTCCCTCGGATGTAGCCCTATCGTAGGCTCGTCCAGCACATAGGTAATGCCAGTGAGTTTTGACCCTAGCTGAGTGGCGAGCCTTATGCGCTGCGCCTCCCCGCCAGACAGCGTAGTAGCCCCCCTCTCAAGCGCGAGGTATCCGAGACCCACGTTCAGAAGAAATCTAAGCCTCGAGTCTATTTCCTTAATCACCCTCTCGCCAATCAGTAAGTCTCTTCCCGCGAGGCTCAAATCCGTGAAAAATTTAAGACACCCCTCAACGCTCATTCTCACCACGTCGCGAATTGATTTTTCATCAATCAGCACCGACAGGCTCTCCCGCCTGAGCCTAGCCCCGCCGCAGTCCGGGCAGGGCGTGGAATTTATATATTTAGAGAGCGATTCCCGTATCATCTCCGACTGCGTTTCTTTAAACCACCTCGACATCGTCCCGATAACCCCTTTGAACCCCCCATCGGGCTTGTCCCCCCCAGAGCCGTGCAGGAGCATCTCCCTGTGCCGAGCCGGTAATTTCCCTATCGCCTCGCCGAGGCTGAATCCGAGCCTGCGAGATGCCGCTTTGACGAGCCGCATGAAGTATTCGGAGCTTTTCCAAGGGATTATCCCGCCCTCTTCAATGGATTTCTCCCAATTAAATATTAGCTCCGGGTCAAAAAATGTCTTTACGCCTAACCCCTCGCACCCCTCGCACGCCCCGTAAGGGCTGTTAAATGAAAAGAGCCTGGGGGAAATTTCCGGGTAGCTCACCTCGCAGACCGCGCAGGAGAACCTCTCGCTGAATACTAGCCCCCTGCCGCTTCTCGTCTCTATTTTGACCACCCCGCCGCCTCGCTTCAGCGCGAGTTTCAGGGAATCGCCGATTCTGCGCCTAAGGTCATCTCCCCGTAGCTGAAGAACGTCAATTAACAACTCTATCGTGTGCTTCTTCTGTTTTTCGAGTCTTATTTCCTCGTCGAGGTCAAAAATCTCTCCATCAACCCTCACCCTCAGAAATCCCGATTTTGCCAGCTCCTCCAACTCTTTGCGGTACTCCCCTTTTCTCCCCCTAACTATTGGGGCAAATATTGAGACCCTCTCTCCCGCCCCAAGCCCTATCAGCCTGTCCGTCATCGTCTCTAAGCTCTGAGGCGATATCTCCGCTCCGCATTTCGGGCAGTGCGCCTTCCCAATGCGCGCGAACAGCAGTCTTAGAAAATCGTAGATTTCGGTTATCGTCCCCACGGTCGAGCGCGGATTCCTCTGAAATGTCTTCTGGTCAACCGAAACCGCGGGCGAGAGCCCCTCTATCGAGTCCACGTCGGGCTTGTCAATTTTCTCGACAAACTGCCTCGCATAAGCCGATAGCGACTCCATATACCTCCTCTGTCCCTCGGCAAATATCGTGTCAAAGGCAAGCGAAGACTTCCCGGAGCCGCTCACGCCGGTTATAACCACGAGCTTTCCCCTCGGAAGAGCGAGACTTATATTTTTGAGATTATGCTCCCTAGCGCCGGTGATATTAATCGAGTCCAATGTATTTATCCTTCAATCAATCGCAACGCAGATGGAAAAGTTCTGAGTCTGAAGCCGAGACCCCGTCCCCCTTTTGCGATAGTCTTAATCCCCGCGGCATCTGCCAACGAACGCCCTGAATATCCTATCCGACACCCCTCCGCCCTCTCTTTCAGGATGCCACTGTAGCCCAAGTATAAAATCCGAATCCGCCGACTCTAGGGCTTCGACCACCCCGTCCGCGCTCCTCGCCGTTATTCTTAACCCCCTCCCGAGCGCGTGTACCGATTGGTGATGGTAGCTCTTAACAGAAAAACCCCTCTCTCCCGTAATCCTATGCAGAAGCGAACCCTCTTCAACCCCCACCTCGTGAACCGCTCCCATCTCGTGAGCAAGGGGGCTGGGAATAAGCGATGGAATATCCTGATAAAGCGAGCCGCCGAAAAATACGTTGATTGTCTGCATCCCTCCGCACACGCCGAGTATCGGGATGCGCGCCCTCAGGGCTTCTTCAATTATTATCAGCTCGGACTCAGTCCTCGCCGGGTGCATGGTCCTGAGCTTCGGATGTGGACTCTCGCCGTAGAGCCTAGGGTCCATATCTCTGCCGCCGGGCAGAAGGATTCCGTCTAGGTTCGCAACAATCCCTTGCAAAAATGACTTATCCGGCATTGACGGCACAAGCACGCAAACGCCGCCGACACTGGCAAGCGCCTTTGAATATGGGGCGTCCATGGAGAAACTCTCGTCCTTTATGTCGGTGGTTATGCCGATGAGCGCGCTTTTTCGTCGCATGACGGAATTTTAATTGAAAATACGGGGGTGTGATAGGCTAGAGCTTTTGAAATTTATAATTTTAGATTAGTATTACTAATATATTTTGATAAAAAATATCCCCAGTAGAAAAATTCACCTGTTCTTTACCCTCTGCTCCATACTATTCGGCTGGGCGGCTTATTCTTTTTTTGAACAGTCGGCCCGCTTTCAAAACCCGGTAAGCGATCTGCCCTTGTACCTCTTCCTCCCAATACATTTTGCTGCAACGCTTGTGGTCTATTATCTATCCCTGCGCGTGGATATTGCGGATAAAACAAACGACTTCTCGAGAGTCGGAGAGTGCGCAGTCATCTTTACCTTCGCCCCGGTGATTTCGCTCATATTCCCCGCGCTCTCTTTCGCCGGCTTATACCCCGCTTCGATGGCTAGAGTGCATCTGGCGATTATCTTCTACACCGCAGTTTCGTTTGCCGCCATTGCGCTGGCTCAGTACCTATCAATTAAAATGCTGCGGAGCGCGAAAAAGAAGCCGGCCAGGAGTCTAACTAGCCTCTTGGCAGTGATTGTACTGCTCGGAGTTTCCTATCTGAGCTTGGTAATTATAGGGATTCTGCCCTAGGAACGGATTTCTCAGAGATTGAAAAACCTTGGGATTTGCTTGTGAGGAGTAATTAAATTGGTTGCGGGGGGAGGATTTGAACCTCCGACCTTCGGGTTATGAGCCCGACGAGCTGCCAGTCTGCTCCACCCCGCGTCCGATAGCCATTAAAGATATTTGACTTTATCGCGGATGTCAAGATTTTTGAGCGGCTTGCGATAATTCCACCCAGCTCCAATGAGGCGCACGTGAAATTCTCTTGACAATAAATTTCGATTGTGATGTAATCTGCCCCAGAGAATATTGGAGAAAAATTTGAAACTATGCGTCTAACCTCGATAAAGGTGGATATTGACAATATTTGAGCTGTGTGTTGTAATTCTCCAATGTTTAATTTATAATCAGTCGAAAGACGGAAGTTTAGCAATGTCGTCTCCTAACATAAAGTTGAATCCTGATAAGCGAACATTAACACTGAGGCTCAAAAATAATTAAACAGGAGGGTATCTATGTTTAAAATTTTAGATTCGAATAAACAAAAAAGGAGGAGATGGTCTATGTCGAAAAGTATTTTGGGCAAGATAAAATATCTTGTTTTAGCGTTAGCGTTTCTTTCTGTTGCTCCGCTTAGCGATAATTCCTGGGCGGGCGGAATTGGCGGCGGCGGTCTCAACATTCCGGTAGCAGTAGTGGATACGGATAATGATGCCGGCGTATTTCAGCTTTATTACTTCTGGGATCTCCGCGGCGGGGAGAGCTTCGTACAGCTCACCAACACGGCTCCCATCAGCCAGGCTTTCCACATTCAGGTTTTTGATGTCTCCAGAAACTGTCAGGAGTTTGATTTCTTCGATAGATATACCCCGTTTGACACGCATGTATATAATCTTAGAAGCCTAACCAGCAACGGCGCTCCAGGTATCGGCGTAGGTGAAGCCCCGATTCTAACCGACGGATACGGCTTTGTCGTAGCCACACTGGTTGATTCAACTGGGCCTGGCGGCGGCAATATCACCATCGGCAACGCCCTTGGAAACTTCAGAATTATCCGCGACGAGGGCTATGAGTACAGAACCAACGCCGCTGGAATTTCAATCCTATCCATAGTGTTGTCTCTTCAGAATCAGGCGGCCGCAGTGGGACCTGCCGCTCTAGCCGTTCCGTTCGCGGGAGTTGACGGCGCTCAGTTTGTTGACATAGTCGGTATTCCGGTTGTTCCGCTCTTTGACGTCAACACCTTTACCGGCTCAGGCACGGTGTCTGCGGCTGGAACGATATTTGCCGCTTTCAGCGCAAATATTTTTGACCAGAACGAACAGCCCACTAGCTGTAGCCCGGTGGCGTTTGCCTGCGACCTAACCGATTCAGCCTTGAGAGATACGGTTCTCGATCTCCTTGGAAGTAACTTTACCTTGGGCTTTGACCTCGGAATCAACCAGCGCTATATCGCGAGCCGACCTGAGGCTAACGACGGCGACAGCATCTGCCTTGGGCAGGACACGGCTGGGCAGCTTCGCCTTGAGGCTATAGTTCCCCTAAGCGCGATATTCGTAGGCTTCTACGGCGTGAACAACGGAGACGGCACGGGTAGCATGGATTCCATGTTCTCCCTTCCTTTCTTCAACGTCGGATTTGAGGACGTTTTCGGGATACAGCCTATTCTTGAAACCTTCGGCTTACTGCCGTAACGAGGAGTTGAAAAATGTTATCTGAAATAGAAAAAATAAAAATTTACAAAGGAGGAGAAATCATGTTGAAGAGGTTGAAATTAAAATCTATGTCTATAGCTTGTATGATGCTCCTTTTCATCGGGTTTAGTCTCGGTGAAGCTATGGCGCAAACACCTCAGCTATGCCCGCAGAGACCCTTCTCTACGGGAATCCTTGTGCTCGATTCTAACCCCGCGCCGACTGCCAACTTTGCCGCCGCGCTACTTGGAACCGTAGAGCTTAACGGCGGAGACGTTACCGGCGGAATTGACTGGATGTACAGCAGTTTTCTCGGAATAGCCAATATCGGCGGCTTTGAAACAGTCATCGGGAGCTTGCTCAACACCAATATCAGCGGCTCTCAGATAGTCTCTTGGTTTAGCCAGGTAGGCGGAAGAAACACAAACATACAGGTATCTAACACCGCCAGAGGGCAGTGCCTTTTTGGCGGCGCTAACTTTTCTGGAGGACCGCTTGAGTGCGGAGACGTTAACGACTGCGTTCAGGCGACAGGCGAGAATACCTGCGTTGACATCAGCGGCGACGGAGTGGCTGACACCTGCGAATTTTCGGGTGAAGCCTGCGCAGTTGACGGCGATTGCACCCCTCAGGCTTGCGGCTCGGCTTTGGTTGCCGTTCACGTAGAGATACTCGGCGAGGACTGCCAGGAGATAATAAACTTCTGCGACGCTTTTACCCCGCTTGACACGCACGTTTATGACCTTGGAAATTTGATGAGAAACATTGGCGGCGCGGTTGCAGGAGCGAGCATTATAGACGGCAGAGAGGGTACTTTTGTTCTTACCCCCGTTGTTTCCTGCCCGGCTAATAACGCCATAGCCTTTAACAACCTCATCGGCAACATGAGAATGATTGACACCGCCCTAGACGTTGACTTCGGCACAAACGTTTATACCAGATTAGCCGATTCTATTGCCTGCCCAACCGTTGACACAAACGGGCTTGGCGGAAACATCTTCGACGGAAGCAATGTGCTTGACGGCTCCTTAGCCTGCCAGCATATAACTTATTTCCCCGACCAACTCGTGAAAGACTTTAATACAGTTGGCGGGCTTGCAGCGGCGGATTTTGTACACATTGCCATATCTGACTTTTACGACCCGTTTGACAATGAGTACTCAGTAAATAACGCCCTGCTCCCGACCCCGTTTGTGAGCTATCAGCCGGCTGTATATGACGCCTCTGAGCAGTTCATAAGCTGCCCCGACGTCAACCTCTGCTTTGCTAGACTCGGCGTGGATGCACCTCTGCCTTCTACGGACGACCTAGTGCTTCCGACACCGACACCGGCTCCGACACCGGCTCCGACACCGACACCGGCTCCGACGCCGGCTCCGACAGCAACTCCTCCTCCTCCTAGCGGTGGTGGTGGTGGCGGCTGCGCGATTGCCGCAGAGCCGACCGGCTTTGGAACATCAATGGCAAATATTCTTATCACTCTAATTCCGGCGGCTGTTATCGGTCTTAGAGCGGTGAGAAGAAGAAGAAAATAAAACCTATTGAGTTTTGCGCGGGGTAATGAGACCCTGCCTGCTTGATACGGATTGAAGTCAGAGCCGAGGGAGCTAACCAGCTTCCTCGGCTTTTTATTTTTATCAGCCTGATGTGAGGCGCGCAGGCGGGGCGGGATAAATATCAGCCATTGCCGCAAGTTTGGCGGGAGGCTCTGATTCTATAACACAATCGGTTTCTATATCCGACTTAGTTCACCGTGAGCTGAGTTATAGCCGCCCGATGAGGTCATTCGGACAGACCTGACACGATAATATAAAACTTAGCTAAAGGGCGAAAAGCCATAGGAGATTTAGGGAGTTGCGAGAAGGGGAGGGGTTAATTTTTTGCAACCGATACTACGGCTAGCACAATCATCGTTATCCCGATAATGCCTTTGACTAGTGTTCCGCTGAGTTTCCCAAGGAAAGCCCCCCAGCCGGACTGCACAGCTTGGTCGAGTCCTTTTCTCTCTATCAGCTCAACAATAAACGCTCCGGCGAATGCGCCGACGAAAGCCCCTATCACAGCGCCGATACCGAAGAAAAGCGGAGCGCCAACTATAGCCCCGGCAACCCCGCCTATGATTGAGCCGACAACCGCTTTATTGCTTGATTTGCGTTTTTTTGCTCCGGCAATGCCTAGTGCAAAGTCGAGAACCTCTGAAAGGGCGGCTAGTATCGCCAGAATTATGACCGTCTCCGTTGTGATTTGGCTAAACTCGCCGTACCAGCCGTATAAAACCGCCGCCGCGAGTATGATGAACGCCCCTGGAAGCCCGAAAACGAGCGAAATCAGACCGCCCAAAGCCGCGATGAAAAATAGAATAAACGCGAGATAATCCATTTATTAATTAATATAGCTTATTGTGCGAGCGCGCTCTTTCTACTTTTCCAGTACAACACAAACGCCGTAGCCACGAATACGGATGAAAAAGTGCCTACCAAAACCCCTACAATTAATGTGAACGCGAAGTCGTGTATTACGGGACCTCCTAGGAAAAACAGCGCGAGAAGCACTACGAAAACCGTGAAGACAGTCAAGACTGTTCTTGCTAGGGTTTGATTGACCGAGAGATTTATCAGTTCTTTGAATCCTAGCTCTGTGCCTCGCTTTAAATTCTCTCTGATTCTGTCGAAAATAATAATCGTGTCGTTTACCGAATATCCTATTATCGTCAAGAGCGCCGCCACTAGGGTGAGCGTAAACTCTTTATCCATAAGCGAGATGGCTCCCACGGTGATAAAAACGTCATGAATAATTGCTACGACCGCTCCGAGGGCGAATTCAAACTCAAATCTAATCATCAGATAGAGCAGGATGCCGACACAGCCGAGGATTAGGGAAATTATCGCCTTCTTTATAAGCTCTGCTCCTACTTTGGGCCCAATATAATCAATTCTAAGCACGTTTGCTCCGCTGAACTGGGGCGAAGTTTGAATTATCCTGTCAATGCTGCTTTGAAAGTCTTGAATTTTATCGAAAGCCACGACTTCCGGTGAAAACCTGATGAGATAGTCGTTCTCCTGCGCCAAGCCGAGTTGTTGAACCGAGTCCGCCGAAAAGCCAGAGGAGTCTAGCACACTCCTCACTTCGTCTGAATCAATATCTTTGGCAAATTTGATATGAACCTCGGTGCCTCCCACGAACTCTACTCCCCAATTCAATCCGCTGTGGAGAAAGAGCGAGACTACCCCTATTAGGATGAGTCCCCAGGATATGAAAACTGCCTTCTTCATCCTTGAGGTGAAATCAATATTCGTACCCGGTTTAATTAAATCCAACTTTGCAGTCCTCCGATTCTATTAGATGCTGAGGGCGGTTACTTTCTTATCTCCGCCGTATATGTAGTCGGAAATTACGCGCGCCACTACGACGTTGCTGAAAACCGTTGACACAATCCCGATGCACAGCGTTGCGGCAAATCCCTTTATTGGCCCTGTGCCAAACCAAAAGAGTATCAGCCCCGTGAGAAGCGTCGTCAGATTGGCGTCAAACACTGTCCAAAAAGACCTCTGATAGCCGGCTTCGATTGCGCCGAGCGGGGTTCTCCCCCCTCGAAGCTCCTCTTTAATCCTCTCGAATATAATAATATTGCCGTCCAGAGCCATGCCCATCGTAAGCACAAGACCAGCGATTCCAGGGAGGGTCAGCGTAACCCCAAACGCAGATAGAAATCCCATGATGAAAAACATATTGAGCGCGAGCGCTATGTCCGCCACTGCGCCCTGAAGCCTGTAGAAGAAAATCATAAACACCACTACTGCAATCCCCCCTACAATCATTGACATCTTTCCCTTTTCAATCGAATCCCGCCCGAGTGAAGGCCCTACGGTTTGCTCCTGCTCCACATCAACAGGAACGGGAAGCGCCCCTGAGCGCAGAACCAGCCCCAAGTCCCTTGCCTCCTCTAGGCTAAAACTGCCGGTGATTCTCCCTTGGGATGAAATCCTCTCTTGTATGACCGGGGCAGATTTTATCACTCCATCCAGCACGATGGCAAGCCTCCTGCCCACATTTTCTCCCGTAAGCTCGCCGAATCGGTTTGAGCCTTCTCCCTTAAAGCTGAATCCCACGGCGGGCCTGCCGTATTCATCAAACACGAGCCTCGCGTCGGACAGATACTGCCCTGTAACTTTGGCGTCTCGCTCGGTTACAAAGAATTTCTCGTTCTCCTGTCCGGTGTCGCCGGGGTGGAGCGATGCTCCCTGGGCCTGAAGCTCTGCGGGGGATGAAACGCCGTATTTAGCTAGGATGGTCTCTTGAGTGGGGGCGGCGTCTTTGACGATTTTAAACTCAAGCACAGCGGCGCGCCTTATGATATTGATTATTCTCTCTCTGTCGGCGGCTCCGGCTCCGGGAACTTGTATGAGAATTCTATCGCTACCCGTGCTTTGAATCGTAGGCTCGACGAGCCCGAATTCGTCCACGCGGTTTGTTATGGTCTCCTGCACCTGGTCAATGGCTCTTTTCTGAAGCTCGGCAATGTATCCGCCTTTAAGGGTGAATGCAATGGATAGCTCGTCTTCGGATATGGCGGCGATGTCTCTGTAGTTCTCGGCCGCGGCTTTTGCTTTTTCCATGTCGGATGCAGAGAAGAGATTTACATTAAGGGTACTGCCCACTGTGGTTATATCTTTAATTAGAACCCCGCCCTTGCCGAGTTCCTCCCTGATTAAATTATCCAGATTCGCGAGTTCATGCTCTATGGCTTTTCCAGACTCAACGCCGAGAACGAGAAAAACCCCTCCCTTTAAGTCGAGTCCGAGGCTTATTCCCTTGGCAGGAAATATTTTAGACCACCAAGACGGGAGCCTGTCTCCGAGGATTGTGGGCACCAGAAAAATCAGCGAAAGAAACGCCACAACCAATATCACGCTTACCCATGCTTTGGATACCCTTCTCATTTTTCGGATTTCTCCTTTTCATCTTCTATTTTGGCGATTCCCACGACGCCCGAGCGCGCTATGCGGACGGTTACGCCCTTGGCTATTTCAACGGACATGGCATCTCCGCTGATGTTTATGATGCGCCCGTATATGCCGCCGGAGGTAATGACGCTATCTCCGCGCTTGAGATTCTTGAGCATCTCCTCGCGTTCTTTGGATTGTTTCTGCTGGGGCCTGAGTATCAAGAAGTAAAACAGTACGAATATTAAAACTATCGGCGCGAGGGCTACTAGCGGCGAGCCCCCTCCGCCTTCTGCTCCCGAAGGGGGAACGCATCCTGCCGCAAGCGCGGTCATCATCATAATGAAATATCTCAATGTATTAATCCTCCTCTTTCCTTGTTGTGGACTCAAATTCTCTTTTAAATCTCAAGAACTCCCCTCTGGCTATGGCTTCTCTGATTTTTTTCATCAGCGAGCCGTAGTAGTGGAGATTGTGAAACGTGAGAAGACGCGAGGCTAAAATCTCTGCCGCCTGAAACAAGTGCCTCAAATAAGCCCTTGAAAACGTCCTGCACGTGTAGCAGTCGCAATCCTCGTCGAGCGGCCGTTCGTCCTGCGCGTATTTGGCATTCTTTATAACCATTTTTCCGCGGTTTGTAAAGATACTTCCGTTTCTCGCGTTTCTCGTGGGCAGAACACAGTCGAAAACATCAATCCCCGCCGAGACCGCCTCTACGATATCCTCAGGCATCCCGATTCCCATTAAATACCTCGGCTTATTCTGCGGGAGGTACGAAGCCGTAACCCTCGCGATTTCGTAGAGTTTCTCTTTAGGCTCTTCAATGCCGAGTCCGCCGATGGAGTAGCCGTCAAAGCCGATTTCTTTAAGCTCGTCGGCGGATTTGCGCCTCAGCTCAGGGTAAACCCCCCCTTGAACGATGCCGAACAGGGCTTTGCTCTCGTCCCTCCTTGCCCGCTTTGATAGCGCCGCCCAGCGCGTCGTGAGTTCTACGGATTTTTCCATGTACTCGTAGGTTGAGGGGTAGGGAGGGCATTCATCGAGGCACATCATAATGTCTGAGCCTAGGGCTTCTTGAATCTCAACGGATTTTGCGGGGGTCAGAAAATGCTCCCCTCCGTCGAGGTGAGAGCGGAAGAGGATTCCATCTTCTTTTATTTTCCTCACCTTTGCCAGGCTCAGTACCTGAAAACCTCCGCTGTCGGTGGCAAATGAGGCGTCGCATCTCATGAATCCCCGAAGTCCGCCGAATTTTCTCACGACCTCATGCCCGGGTCTTAGGTAGAGGTGATAGGCGTTTGAGATAATCATCTCAAACCCCAGGCTTCGTATCTCCTCCGGGGTCATTGCCTTGACGGAGGCTTGCGTGGCGACGGGCATAAAAACCGGGGTCGCAACCGCTCCGTAGGCGGTATGTATCGCGCCGGCTCTCGCGCCGGTTTCTCTGTCAATGCTCTTAATCTCGAATTTTAGCATTAGAAAGTTGAGTGTTCAGGCTGACAAAATCAGTTTATTAAAATACCCAAACTCTCGGCAAATGTGTTTTCCCGTCGCCGAAATACCCTTTGGCTTAAATTCCAAGTACGTCCTTCATCGTGTAAATTCCGGCGGGTTTTCCCACAACCCACTTCATAGCCCGAATCGCCCCGCTTGCAAAGTTGTCCCTCGTCGAGGCTCTGTGGGTGAGTTCGATTCTCTCCCCTCTGCCAAAGAAAAAAACTGTATGCTCGCCGACTACATCCCCTCCGCGAAGGGCTTGAATCCCGATTTCGCCGCTCCCTCTCTCGCCGATACGACCGTGCCTCGAATATACAGCCGCGTCCTTTAAATTTGTAGATAGAGCCTCGGCAATGACCTCGCCCAATTTCAGCGCCGTTCCGCTCGGAGAGTCAATTTTATGCCTGTGGTGCGTCTCCGCGATTTCTACGTCGAACCCATCTGCGAGTAGCAGGGCGATACTCCTTGCCGCTTCAAACATCACATTCACCCCAACGCTCGTATTTGGCGACAGCACGCAGGCAAACCCCTCGGCAAGGGATTTGAGCCTGGCGAGTTCATCCTCCCGAAATCCGGTGGTGCCAATGACCATAGCCCTCCCTGTTCGTGCGGCGAACTCGGCATTAATGAGGCTTGCGGCGGGGGTCGTGAAGTCAATTATCCCGTCGGCATCGGCGGCGGCGGCGTCTATAGAGCCACTCACGGGGATTTTTCCCTCTGCGATGAATCTGCCTATGAGAGGGTGCCCCTCTCTCTCAAGCGCACCCGAAATCAGGACTCCATCCTCTTGCAGGAGCAGGGATATTATTCTCTCTCCCATTCTCCCGCCCACTCCGGCGACTGCTATTTTAATCATTGCGCTCCAGCGCCTTCGCCGGCAGGGACTCCGTCGGGCAATGCGCAATTCTTAATGCACGAGTCCCCGACGATTTTCCATCTCCCCTCGATGGCGTTCAGTTCGTACTGAACCTGCACGATTTTAGACGGCTCGGCGCCGGCGTCAATTGGGTTTTCAATGTTAAGCTCGACTACGATGTAGGACTGAGCGCCGAGGATTCTCACTCCGAGTATTTCATAGCTTTTGAGCGCCCAATTGTATTTTTTGACCAGAATCTGCTCCATGTTAATTCTGTAGCTTTCCCTATCGAGGTTTCCCGCGTAACCGGCGCTTATGAAGTCGTAAGCCTTGAGGAAATTCTTAACCCTCAGGGCGTCGAGGTAGCCCGATACGGATTTAGCCGGAGAGGTGCGCGGGGGCGGCGGGGGAGCGGTTCTCACTGCCGGCGAGTCAGTATTCGATGCGTTTTGCAGGGCGCAGCCAAAGAGCGTCGTTATGACAAAAATTAAGAGGGGCAGAGAAATTCTATTCACTATTGCGCTATGTCCTTCAATTTCAAAAAGCTAGGCAATAGGATAAGCCAAAATACTGAAAATTCAAGAAAATTAGGAATTTAAGGCGGATTCTCGCCGGTACTGCCATCATGCGGCTGCCGAGCTATTCGGGGCGAATGATTAGGCATGGGAAATCTCAAATGTTCTCGCGGATTACTTTCCGCTCTGCAACTTTTTTCGGAGCGTCCTTGTGGCGTGATTGATTATCCATGCGGTCTCTTTCGTCGCCGATTCCCCGGCCCATCGCTGGCAGGTGGATTCTACCCAATCGGCTCTAGTTTTGGATGCGTCGTTTAGCCAATTTGCAACCGAGCGCGCCACGTACCTGCTCGAATCCGAGCGCACACACTCCAGGAGTGTCCCTGCAAGATACGGCTCTTTTTTGAGCGCCTCGATGTGTCTGCACCAAACCCCGCGTGGGCGCGTCGCCTCAACGGCGCACCGGCGAATATTCTCATCATCGTCCACGCCCCACTCCCGGAGAAGCGCCACTCCCTCGTCGAGATTCTCGGCAACGTATCCGCGAAACGAATCCCATGCGCACTCACGAACCGCCATGTGCTGGTCTGCGGCGAATCTGCGTGACATCCGTAAACGCTCCGCCAGATGGATTTCCCTGTCCGACGAGAGGACATACGCCGCCCAAGCCCTGACCATATCGGATTTGTGCGACGCCAGAGCCTGCCAAATTTCACCCCGCTGCTGTGGATTTCGGAGCAGAATTTCAAACAGGGCGTTCGCAATTTTTTTAAGCCGCGCCGTTACGCCCTCGCCCCTTACGCTCCTCGCAAAATCCGCCGCCCTCCCGATGTCAGCGTCCGAAAACCCGGCTTGGGGCAGGGCGTTTTCAATTAGAGTCGGCATATCAATCGCGAGCCACTCGACAAGCGTTACTGTCTCCTCTCGCCCTTCGCTAAGCGCCCTCAGTACCTCCGGCGGGATGTCGGACATCCTAGCCGCCCCCTTTCGCCTCTTTTGCCCTCTGCCCTCTGCCTCGCTCATGGAATAATTCTACTCCATCCCCGCCGGTTTTGGCAATCCGCCCTTTGTGGGTTATAATCAAAATCCGTCATGAATATTGAACTTTTAAAGCTCCTATGCGAGACCGCGGGGCTTCCCGGCGCCGAAGAGCCGATTCGCGAAATCGTCCTCTCGTCCCTCCGCGAATTTACCGATGAGATTTCCTGTGACCGCCTCGGAAACGTCGTCGCCCATATTGCGGGCAAGGGCCCAAGGCTGGTTTTGGACGCTCACATGGACGAAGTCGGCTTCATGGTGAGCCACGTGGATGCAAGAGGGTTTGTGCGTGTGATACCGCTTGGGGGAATTGATGCGAGGGTATTCTACGGGCAGAGGTTAGTGGTGTGGGGAGGGAGGCCCCTTATCGGGATGGTTGCCGCCCTTCCGCCTCATATAAGTAAATCGTCCGGCGAAAGGGACGCTCCCGATGTGGAGGACTGCCTAATTGACCTTGGGCTTTCGGGCGATACGGTTCATGGGCTGGTCAAAGCGGGCGATGTGGTCTCCTACTTCTCTCCCTTTGTCGAGACTGAAGAGGCTATAATATCCAAAGCCATTGACGATAGGGTGGGGCTCTTCGTAATGCTCGAAGCGCTCAGGCGAAAATCCGCTTTGGGGTGCGATTTATATGTTACGGCTACGGTTCAGGAGGAAATGGGGCTGAGGGGGGCAAATGTTATCGTCCCCGCTCTGGAGCCGGATTTTGCGGTGGTTCTCGAAGGCACGGTATCAAATGACCTTCCAGGGGTTGCCGACCACAAAACGTTGGCCAAAACGGGCAGAGGCCCTGAGATTAGGCTCTCGGATAAGTATCTTCTCGCCGACCGCGCTCTGAGTTTTTATATGATGAAATTAGCCGAGGCGCGGGGGATTCCCTATCAGGTTACGGTTAAAAAAGCGGGAAGCACCAACGCCACCGCCATGCAGGTTACGGGCAGGGGAACGAGAGTCGGCGCGGTGTCGGTGCCAGTGCGCTATCTCCATAGCCCAAGCTCAGTTGCCTATAAATCTGACATTGAAGAGACGATAAAACTCGTTGTTGCTATCTTAGAAGAGTTAAAAAATATATAAATCCAACTCGGTTTGCGCCGGAGAGACTGAAGCGGGGGGCGGCGCAATATGCCCCCCACTCAAATTTTCACAGCAGAGCCGATATACCCAATACTCTAAGCTCAAAACTGCCTCCCATTCTCCATCGTCCTCTATGTGTTTGAGCTTGAAGCGCGTGTTTATATCACCTTTTTGTTCAAAATCGCGCCGTGAAGCGACCTTAAAAGCAAAAACAGCACGAGATAAATTGACGTTGCAAAGAACGTTACCGAGCAAGAGTTATCCGGGTTAACCGAGCCGGACTGCCATATATCGAATATGATTGAAATGGCGAGGCTTAAAATAACTCCGAAGTTAAGCACTGATAAATAGCTCTGCGTGGTCAGGCCGTCGTAGTCCGCTGGCTCATCCTTGGACAGCTTTGATTCAATCGTCCAGGCGGCAAGCAGAATCCCAAGGAATATGAGCTTAAATCCAGCCGATGCAGGCGTTGCGCTCGCTCCGAGGTAGTGAGCGGTCATGAAACCCAGAATCAGCATAAACACTACCCAAACGACTCCCATCAGAAGACCTTCTCTTGAAACCATTTGAATTTCTCCTCCTCCAAGATTTTTAGCGTCATTCTATCATAACTCCGTTAGCATATTCAACAGGTTTTTTTTCATTCTGCGAAATTAATTCGGATACCCCGAACCCCCATCCAAGTTGCCGGAAATTCGGTCGCCGCCGCCGCTTGTGGTATTATTAGCCCGCTATGGACATTCGCCCCCTGCTTGAGGTTTTCGATAAAGCCCTGTACTCATCAAACGGCTTCCCCCTCGCCAAGGCTGAGGAGATTCTCCGGGCGTCTCTCAATGAGCGCGGGCGTTTCGACCCTCAGGACGAGGCGCTGATAGAAGCCATTTTAAGGGACGGCGACAGGCTCTTTGAGAAGTCCTTCGCCGAGAGCGTTGAGGGCTATAAATCCGGCTTGCCTCTGGGCGAGGTATTCGGGGCTGATGAGTCTCACGCCGCCGATGCGGTTCGGATTTTCATAGGAATTTTGGAGAATCTCATCAATTACTACTACAGCGCCATGATTCGCGGGCAGCTCTAATGAAAAATGGGCTCAAAACCCGCCGTCGGATATTGAACCCACTCTCAATTTCAACCCTTAATTTTTACCTTTATGAGTTTCTTATCTCTCTTCCATAGGCACGTAACTGCGCACTCCCTCGCCGAGATAGACTTGGCGCGGGCGGGCGATTTTCCTCTCAGGGTCTTCAAGCATCTCTTTCCACTGAGCCAGCCAGCCGGATGTGCGCGCGATGGCGAAAAGCACGGTAAATATGCTCTTAGGCAGTTTCATGCTCTCATAAATCAGCCCGGAATAGAAGTCCACGTTCGGGTACAGCTTGCGTTTAACGAAATAATCGTCCTCAAGGGCGATTCTCTCAAGTTCAAGCGCAATATCGAGGAGCGGGTTTTTGCCGGTAACCTCGAAAACCTCGTGTGCGATTCTCTTGATTATCTTCGCCCTCGGATCATAGGACTTATAGACGCGGTGTCCGAAACCCATGAGCCTGAACTCTCCGGCTTTGGCGCGCTTTATGTACTGGGGGATATTATTGACCGAGCCGATTTCCTGAAGCATATCAAGCACCTCTTCGTTCGCTCCTCCGTGAAGGGGCCCGTAGAGGGCGGCAATTGCGGCGGCGGCGGCGGAGTAGGGGTCTGGCAGAGAGCTTCCGGCGCCCCTCATGGTGCTGGTGCTACAGTTCTGCTCGTGGTCGGCGTGGAGGATAAATAGCACGTCCATAGCCTTCTCAATTGCCGGATGCGGTTTGTATTTAAGCTCCGTCATTTTGAACATCATATTGAGGAAATTCCCGGCGTAGCTAAGGTCGTTATCGGGATAGACATACGGAAGCCCCATGGAGTGGCGGTAGGAAAACGCGGCGAGCGTGGGGATTTTCGATATCAGGCGGTTGATTTGAATCTCTCTGACCTGTGGGTTAAAAATGTCTTTGGCTTCCGGGTAGAAGGTGGACAGGGCGGCTACGGTGCTGAGGAGCATTCCCATTGGGTGGGCGTCGTGGCGAAATCCGTCCATGAATTTTTTGACGCTCTCATGGATAAATGTGTGATAGGTTATGTCGTGATCCCATTTCTCTTGCTGCTCTTTTGTGGGAAGCTCTCCGTTGAGGAGCAGGTACGCGACCTCAAGGTAATTGCTCTTTTCGGCAAGCTCTTCTATTGGGTATCCGCGGTACAGGAGGATTCCGTTGTCTCCGTCAATGTATGTTACTCGGCTCGTGCAGGAAGCCGTGTTGCTATATGCCGGATCGTAGCTCATAAGACCGAAATCCTCAGGTTTGACCCTGATTTGGCGCAAATCCATCGCGTTGATGGTTTCATTCTTTATAGGGATTTCGTAGTCCTTTCCGGTCCTATTGTCCGTAATTGTTAATGTGTCCTTCGGCATAACTTACCTCCTTGAACTTTTTGGTTTAGGATACTTTGATAATGGATTCCGACTCTCGCCCGTTTAGAGCAGTGAAGACAATACCCAAACTTCCGAATTTTTCAAATTTGAGGGCGAAATCCCCGCAGTTGCGGTTTTCAGATGCGCAGATTCCCTTGGCGGATGGGGATTGAATCCTTCCAGAGAATGATTCATCCTATTCCGTAATGAATTTCTATTCTGGAGGAAGTCATGAAAAAGTATGCAATCCTATCCTTAATGTTGTTCTCTGTTGCCATTGGATTTGTCCCTTCTGCCGCCCGCGCTGCCTCATTTGACCATTCCCATTCGGTTTACGACGCCCTGTTGAAGCGCCACGTCCGAGCTGGCAGGGTTGACTACAGGGGATTTCTCGCCTCCGGGGATGAGTTCGCCAAATACCTCGCCGCTCTCGGCTCGGCGTCCGAGGCGGATTTAAAAACGTGGTCGCGGGAGCAGAAACTCGCCTTTTGGATAAACTCCTACAACGCCTTCACGCTCAAAGCCATCCTAGACAACTACCCCATCAAGGGAAGCTCCTTCAGCATTTACCCCAAAAATAGCATCCGCCAAATCAGCGGCGTGTGGGATAAACTGAAGTTTCAAGCCGCCGGCCGAATGATTACGCTCGAAGGCATAGAACACGGTATTCTGAGAAAAGATTTCGGGGAGCCGAGAATCCATTTTGCCATCGTATGCGCTTCAATTGGATGCCCGGATTTAAGAGCAGAGGCTTATCGCGCTGATATTCTCGATAAACAGCTGGAGAGCGCGGGCGCCGGGTTTATCGGTAGCTCGCAAAAAGGGGTGAAAATTTCGGCGGCGGATAAGTCCGTGAAGGTGTCGAAAATATTTAGCTGGTTCGCCGAGGATTTTAAAGCCTCCGCAGACGCCTCGGAGCTGTTTAAAAATAGGGATACAGCAGAAAGGGGGGTGCTAAATTTCATAAGCAAGTATCTGCGCTCGGAGGGCGACAGGGCATTTTTCGACGCGGGCGACTTCAAACTCTCCTACCTCAGCTACGATTGGACTCTGAACGAGCAGAAGACAAAGTAGGACGGGTTTTATTTAGTTGAGAATATATCTCGTCCTCTGATAAATTCGGCATGAACGAGAGGGTAGGGTAGGAGTAGGGCTTACCGCTCAATCAGAGGAGAGAGCCTGGTATTCTCTCTCCCCCGCGATTTAAATTATCTGTCCTTTAGATTGCGTCTTCTGATAAATGCCGGTATGTCGGTTTCATCGTCCCTGCTGATACTGCCGACTAAATCGCCGCCGCTTCCCACGAGCTTTGAAGCGACTTTGTTGATTTGCGTAACGCTCGCCCCTTGGATTCCCGTGGCGATGACCGTTATCCTCACGGAATTTTTCATCGTCTCATCGAACACGAGCCCAAATATGAGATTTACGTCCTCAAACGCGCGCTCTTTGATGTAGCTACAGGCTTCGTTCAGGTCTTCGATGCCAAAATCGGGGGACGCTGTAACGTTTATTAATATTCCCTTAGCCCCGTCAATTGACAACTCTTCTAGGAGCGGGCTTGTTATCGCCGCTTCCGCCGCCTCGATTCCCTTCTTGTCCCCTTCGGCATATCCAGTTCCCATTAGGGCTTTGCCGCCGTTTTCACTCATGATGCTCTTTACGTCGGCGAAGTCAACGTTGATGTAGCCCGTGCCGGTAATGATGTCCGAAATCCCGCGTACGGCTTGATACAGCACCTCGTCGGCTTTCTTGAATGCATCGATAATGCTGATTTTATGCACCGAGGCGAGGCGGTCGTTAGGGATGACTATCAGAGTGTCAACGTCCTTCTCAAGCCCGTCAATGCCTTGGTTCGCCTGTTTGTTTCGTCTCGGTCCCTCGAAGCCAAACGGTTTAGTTACGACCCCGACCGTAAGAGCTTTCAGTTCCTTTGAAATTTGAGCCACGAGCGGAGACGCTCCCGTGCCTGTGCCGCCTCCCATTCCGGCGGTAATGAAGACCATGTCAGCCCCTTCGAGGGCGTCTGCGATTTTCGCCTGATCCTCTACTGCCGCCTCTCTGCCAAGCTGAGGATTACCGCCTGAGCCTAGCCCTTTGGTCGCCCTTGTGCCGATTTGAATTTTTATCGAGGCAAGGGATTTTTTTAAATCCTGAGCGTCGGTGTTGGCTACTATAAACTCAACCCCCGTAAGTCCCCTTTCAATCATCGTATTGACGGCGTTTCCCCCGGCGCCGCCTACTCCTATCACTTTTATTTTCGCTCTCTGCTCAGTCCCCGCGTATTCAGCCTCAAATTTTGCCATTGCTAACCCCTCCTATGGATGAATCCAAAATAAAACAGCGCCCTCTTGTTTTCAGTCGGTCAACGCTTCAACTGCAGGCTACGTCTCTCCATCCCCCCCATTCTCGTCTCGCGGGGCGAGATGCAACAGATGTAGCCATGCCCTCCTAATTTGGGCGAGGGAGGGCATAATTCAGACTAGAAAAACTCCCGAAACCAGTTTCTCATTGTCTCAACCATCTTTTTTAATAGGCTCTCATCGCTTCCGCCGCGCGCCGATAATTTCTTATCCCCTCCCCTGAAAGCCATCCCATAGAGAATCAGCCCGACCCCCGTTGCATACACCGGGTTTGCGACTATGTCCCTAAGCCCGCCCACTTGGTGTGGAATCCCCTTTCTCACGGGCATTCCCAGAACTTTCTCAGCAAGCTCCACCATTCCGTCCATGATTACCGTGCCGCCCGTGATGACCGCCCCTGCCGGGATGAGCCTGTGGTAGCCGGATTTTGTAATTTCCCTCTTTACCATGCTTAGAATTTCCTCTACCCTCGGCTCGATAATCATCGAAAGCTCTCGTCTGAGGACTTTTCGCGGATGCCTCCCGCCGACGCTTGCGACTTCAATTGTCTCCTCAGAGGAGACCATCTCTGGCATGGCTACACCGTGTTTTTCTTTGATTCTCTTAGCCTCGGAGATGGATGTGGAAAGCCCTAGGGCGATGTCGCGGTCAATGTGGTCGCCTCCGAGCGTCAGATTCTCTGTAAATCTGATGCTCCCGCCGCCGAATATAGCGATGTCCGTCGTGCCGCCGCCGCAGTCAATAAGAACCACTCCTATGTCTTTCTCATCTTGCATAAGCACGGCTTCGCTCGAGGCTATCTGCTCAAGGACTACATCGGCTACTTCCATTCCTGCGCGGTGAATACATTTGACCAAATTCTGCGCCGCCGTAACCTGCCCTGTTACAATGTGAACTTTTGTCTCGAGTTTTATGCCGTAGATGCCGACCGGGTCTTTAATCCCCGACTGGCTATCAACGATGAACTCCTGAGGGATGATATGAAGCACCTCGCGGTCTGCCGGAATGAGCAGGGCGTTTGCAGATTCTATCACGCGGTCAACGTCGCGCTTTGAGACCTCCCTGCTTCTGAGGGTTATCATACCGTGTCCCGAAATTGCCTTGATGTGTCCTCCGGCGATTCCAGCGAAGACGTTTTTTATCTCACACCCGGCCATGTGTTCCGCCTCTTCGACGGCGCGCTTGATGGACTGAACAGTGTTTTCGATATTTACTACGACCCCTCTTTTCAGCCCGTGCGAGGGGTGAGAGCCTATCCCTATAATATCTACCTCGTCCCCGTTTATCTCCCCTACGATGGCGCAAACCTTCGTTGTGCCTATGTCAAGCCCTACGACCAAATTTGGTTCTTTACTCATATCGCCAACTGAGCCCTTAAAGTTTAAAATCAACTACCGCAGTAGTTTTTGAACTTATATTGATATATCTCTCGGTCAGGTTTATGGATCGGGAATGGATGATAATTTTCTCGACCCTGTGCCATTTCTCGGCAACGCTCTCTTTACCGAAATCTATGCGCCGCCGGTCGTTGGTAAAAACCCTGATGCCATAGACCGAGTCAACGTTTATCTCCGAGATGTCCCGCGCGCTGAGTATCTCGCTTTTTGATGAGAGTTTTATGATGTCGAAAGCCTCGCCGAGAAGCTCCGAGTTCCATATACCTTCACCTATTAGAAGGGGAAAATCAAGACCTTCGTAAAAATTCGCCCTCCCTAGGTTTTTGCCGTTTTCGCCGATGTAGTAGGGGCGTCCGTCCTCGCCGAGTGTGAGGCACAGCGGCGAGATTTCCTCGACTTCGATAACGGCTCTGCGGGGGAATTCCTTTGTGATTTTCACATCTAAGATGCGGGGATTTTTGAGTATCAGGGCAGATGCCCTCTCCTCGGAAAAGAACGAGGCGCTAACCCCCTCTTTTAGACCTGAGCGTTTTAGGATTTCTTTTGTCGAGATTTTTCCGTTTCCGCGTATCTCGATTTCGGTTATTCTAAAAAATCTCACGTTTACGGCAAAAGCGGCGAGAACCACGGCTGCGAACATTGCCGCGACCATCAGCGCCGTTTTCACGTTGGACTCTCTTTTCCCTGTCAAAGCGCCTCTTTCCCTATGATTTTTACCTCGGTCTCAAGCCTCACCCCTCTCCTGGCAAGCGCCTCGGCTTTGGCAGTTTCAATTAGCGCTATAACGTCTGATGCGCGCGCGTTCGAGGCGTTCACTATGAAATTGCCGTGAAGCTCGGAGAACTTCGCTCCGCCTACGGAAAACCCCTTGAGTCCGAGTTCCTCGATGAGTTTGCCGGCGGGAATCTCATCTGGGTTCTTAAAAATAGAGCCTGAGTTCGACATCGTAATGGGCTGGGTTTTCCCCCTCTTATCGAGATACTCTTTCACTCGCCTGCCTACCTGCGCGCCGTTTTCGGGTCGGAGCGTGAATTCTGCCCTTGTTACGGCGCACCCTTTCGGGAGGTGGCTCTTTCGATACTCGAACTTAATTTCGCCCCTCTCGAGGATAATTTCCCTGCCCTCATGCCAAAGCCACACCGCATCGAGCGCGTCTTTTATCTCTCCTCCGTTTGCCCCTGCGTTCATGAATATCCCCCCGCCCACGGTCCCCGGAATCCCTGCCGCAAATTCAAATCCCCCGAACCCAAGCCTCATCGCCCGATTCAGAATCGCGCCGAGCATCGCCCCGGCTTCAGCGGCGACCCTGCCGTCCACTCCAATTTCAATCCCCCGAATCCGCTTCGTGCTGACTACGACCCCTTCCAATCCCCTATCGTCAATTATCGTATTAGACCCCGCCCCAAGCACTAGCGCGCGGACTTTCATCCGCCGGAGTATATCGAGAACCCGAACAAATTGCCCCTGATTCTCAGGATAAGCCACAACGTCCGCCGCGCCTCCCACGCGCATCGAGGTGTAGCGGCTCATGGCAAACCCGCTTACACACTCGCACCCGACGCGCTCAAGTTCCTGTGCGACCTCTATCATAAAATCTCCCCGACAATTCTCTCCCCGATTTTCCACACATCTCCCGCCCCGAGCGTAAGAACCGTATCCCGCGGCTTCAGCCCTCCAGCGATGCGTCGCAGTGCCTCGTCTGCCATTAGGTACAGGGCTTTGTTCGTCCTGCCACGGTTAATCGCCTCGACTAGTATCGGGGAGTTCACGCCCTCAATAGGGGTCTCTCCTGCGGGGTAAATATCGAGGATGTAAAGCTCATCCGCGTTGTCGAATGCAGTGATGAAGTCGCTGAAAAGGAGGTGCGTTCTCGTGTATCGGTGCGGCTGAAAAATCACTACGAGCCTCCTGCCGTCGCCGGAATCCCTGAGAGCGGCAAGCGTCGCTTTTATCTCCTCGGGATGATGCCCGTAGTCGTCTATGACGGTTATCCCACTCCCTTCGCCTTTGACCTGAAGCCTCCTTTCTATCCCGCGGAACTCGCTAAGCCCCTCGCGTATTTGAGCGAAACTCATCCCAAGCTCCATTCCCACCACTACGGCGGCAAGCGAATTTTGGGCGTTGTGCCTTCCCGGAACGTTCAGCCTCACCTCGCCGAGCCTCTCCCCTTTGTAGGACACCGTGAAATTCGTCTGAAACCCCCGGACGGCTACATCCTCTGCTCGAAACGACGCATCTTGGGAAAACCCGTAGGTTACGCATCTTTTTTTGAGCTTTGGGATAATCCCTCTAATGCGGGGGCAGTCCGCGCACAGCGCCGCAAGCCCGTAGAAAGGGATCTTATTAATAAATTCCGAGAAAGCCCGCTCTAGACTCTCGATGTCTCCGTAGTGATCCATGTGTTCCCGGTCAATGTTCGTTACGACGGCTATAACCGGCGAGAGCAGTAGGAAAGAGCCGTCGCTCTCGTCGGCTTCGACTACCATGAATTTCCCTCCGCCGAGACGGGCGTTTGTGCCTAGGGCTTTGACCTTTCCCCCCACGACGATGGTGGGGTCGAACCCTCCGAATCCCAGCACGGCTGAAACCATCGAGGTCGTAGTAGTTTTTCCGTGGCTTCCGGCAACGGCAATGCCGTATTTAAGCCTCATAAGCTCTGCGAGCATCTCGGCCCTCGGTATGACGGGGATGTTCCTGCTCAGGGCGGCTATAACCTCAGGGTTATCCCGTTTTACCGCCGAGGAGGTTACGACCACGTCCGCGCCGTCCACGCTCTCGGCGCGATGCCCGATGAAAACCCGCGCTCCCAGAGTTTCTAGCCTCTCCACGGTGTCAGTGCGCTTTAAATCCGAGCCGCTCACGCCGTAGCCTAAATTCAGAAGCACCTCGGCGATGCCGCTCATCCCGATGCCGCCTATGCCGGTGAAATGAATTCTCTTGATTCTTCCGTACATTATGATGAAACTCCGTGCGATTTTAACCCCAAATTTTCGCGGGGCGATATATTATATCCGCAAATTCGGGAGGGCTGAAAAGTCCGCCCGAACTGCGTTTATTGATTAGGGTCGTCCGCCCGGATTGCTTAAATATTTCATTTCTCGAACTTCAGGCGCGCGCGAGTTTATATAATCTGTCAACGATGTCCCTTGCGGCATCCGGTTTTGCGAGAGCCGCCGCCTTCTCGCCCATCTGCCGGAGGTTGTCCCCTTCGAGCAATTCCCCTATCGCCTGGGCGAGTCTCTCCGGAGTTGCGTCCCTGTCCTCGACAACCGCCGCCGCTCCTGCCCGTTGCGCCGCTCTTGCGTTTTGGAGTTGATGGTTATTCGCCGCGAACGGGTACGGCACTAGAATCGCGGGCAGTCCTGCCGCCGTAATCTCGGCTATAGTTCCAGCGCCGGCGCGTGTAATGGCTAAATCCGCCGCCATGAGCGCATCCGCCATATTTTCGATGAAGGGCAGAACGCGGGCTTGCGCTCCCGCCAGTCTGTAGCGCTCTTTTACCTCCTCGAGGTCTCTGTGTCCTGTTTGGTGGATTACGTTGATGTCCGCCCTCTTCAGGAGCGCTATCGCCGCCGGCACGGACGCGTTAAGCGTGCCTGCCCCTTGGCTTCCCCCGAATACGAGGACGCCCACTCCGCCGCCTATTCGCCCGCCCGCGCCCCTGCATCCGATTAAGATTTCCCTTCTTACGGGGTTTCCGGTAACGGTTGTTTTTTGAGAGGGAAAAAGTTTAACGCTCGTCTCGAAAGTCGCAAACACTCCCTTTACGAATCTTCCGAGGATGCGGTTTGTTATGCCGGGGACTGAATTCTGCTCGCATATCGCCGTCGGAATCTGAAGCGCCCACGCGGCGAGAACCGTGGGACCAGAGGCGTATCCGCCTACTCCGAGGACTACATCGGGTTTGAAGTCTCTTATAAGCCGGGCTGACTCGAAAATTCCCTTTGCGGCGGCAAGAGCGCTTCCGAGGGTTTTTATGACGCCTCCGCCGGCTATTGCGCCGGAGCTTATGAATTTAAGGCTAAAGCCCAGGCGAGGGATAATCTGCCCCTCCATCCCGCGCCTCGTCCCCACGAACAGGATTTCATTCCCCCCCCCGCCTCGCCTTAGAAATTCTTCGGCTACGGATATTGCCGGGAAGATGTGTCCGCCCGTCCCTCCTCCGGCAATTATCAGCTTCATTTATTGCTTCCCCTTGAGACGCTCAAAATCACCCCTACGGCGGCGAGACTGCTCACGAGAGACGACCCTCCGTAGCTGATGAAAGGGAGCGTCAGCCCTTTGGTAGGCATCAGCCCCACTGCCACAGCCATATTGATTCCCGTCTGAAGCGCGATGAGCATAGTGCATCCAAAAACCAGATAACACCCGAATAAATCCGGCGCGCGCAGAGCCACCCTCAGACACCTCGCTATTAAAAACCCGAACGCCCCTACTACAGCCGCAACCCCTACGAAGCCCAGTTCCTCGCCTATAATAGAGAAAATGAAATCCGTATGCGCCTGGGGGAGAAAAAAGAGCTTTTGAGAGCTGTCCCCAAGCCCAGCGCCTCCCAGTCCGCCAAGGCCGAATGCCACAAAGGATTGAATCACCTGATACCCTGAGCCGAGCGGGTCTTTCCACGGATCCATGAATGCGACTATCCGCCTCATTCTGTACCCTTCGGTTAATACGGCAAGGGCTAACAGGCACGCCGAGACCACTCCGAATCCGGCGAGGTATTTCAGCTTCACGTCTCCGACAAATAGCATTCCCATCAGCATCAGCACTAAAATGAGCGTCATCCCGAAATCCGGCTGAAGGAGGATGAGAAAGATATAAATTCCCGCCGCAGTCAGGTGAGAGGCAAACCCCATGACGAAGTTCTCGACCTTGTCCCTTTTTCTTACCAGCGAGTGGGCGAGATATAAAACGAGGAGATATTTGGCAAATTCCGAGGGCTGAAAGCTCCCCAACCCCGCGTTAATCCACCGCCTCGCGCCGCTTGCCTCTATGCCCACTCCCGGCATCAGCACCGCAACGAGCAGGATGAGTCCTAAGCCGTAAGCTGGATAGACAAATTTTCTCAGCCCCTCGTAATTTGAATTCATCAGCGCGAACATGGCCGAAAATCCCACAAATAGATATATCGCGTGCCGTTTCAGGAAATATCCCGGATCGCCGAATTTCTCCAGAGCATATACTGAACTCGTGCTATAGACCATCAGCGTGCCGACTGTCGCAAGCGCCACAACGCATATCAGTATTGCCAAGTCGTAACCCCTCGCGCTAGTCTCGGATGTTGTCCACAATTTCTCTAAATCTCCTCCCTCGCTCTTCGTACGAGGCGAACATATCAAAACTCGAACACGCCGGCGATAAAAGCACGACCTCTCCTCTTTCGCCCGTTGCCGCCGCCATCTCCACTGCCTCTGCGAGCGATGCCGCCAATCGGGTTTCCGCGTCGCCTCCGAGTTCGCTCTGCATTCTAAATCTCGCCTCGCCTAGGAGAATCACGAGTTTCACCCTCTCCCTCAGGGCAGGCTTTAGGTTGCCAAAACTCACGCCCTTGTCCCTGCCTCCGGCGATGAGAATTACTCGCCCCTCGAAGCTCTCAATTGCCTTCTGGGTTGCGGCGGGCGTAGTGGATTTGGAGTCGTTATAGAATTTCACCCCTCGGATTTCCCGCAGAAATTCAATCCTGTGGGGTAGGGGCTTGAAGCCCAATATCTCGCGCAGGATAACGTCCCTCGGCGCTTCTAGCGCTCTGGCAACGGCGATAGCCGCCATGGCGTTTTCAACGTTGTGCGCCCCTAGGAGGCTCATCCCTCTCAGGTCGTATTGCTCGTCGCCGAATCTCACGAGGTTGCCGTCGAGGGTTACGCCGCCAGCCGCCGATTTTCCGAACGGGATGATTCTCGATTTTATCCCTCCGAGCCGCGCCCGCGCAGTTTCGTCGTCGGCGTTGACAATGGCAAAGTCCGAAGGGGTTTGGTTTGAAAACAGTTTTAATTTTGCGCTAACGTACTCGTCTAGGGTTTCGTGATGGTCTAGGTGGTTTGGGGCGATATTCAGGAGCGCGCCGACGCGGGGCCTCAGGGTAGATGTCCCTTGAAGCTGAAAACTGCTAAGCTCGACAACGAGGACGTCGAACTGCCCGTCTCGTCCGGCTATCTCAATGAGGGGTGTGCCGATGTTGCCGCCGAGAAAAACCCTCATCCCAGCGCCCTCGAGGATTCGCGCAATGAGGGTTGAGGTCGTGGTTTTACCGTTCGAGCCTGTGATGCCCACAATTGGGGTTTTGATGAATCGGGACGCTAGCTCCACCTCGCCAATGACCTCTTTGCCCGCCCGAATGGCCTCTTGCACGGGGCAGAGGGAAAATGGCACGCCGGGGCTGAGGACAATTAAATCCGCCCCGAGGAATGTCTCGGCGCTGTGGATTCCGGCTTCGAGGCTCACCCCTAGGCTCTGAAGCCCTCTTGCCGCCTGCGAGAGCGCCTCTAGGGGGGTAATATCGCTTGCGGCGACTTTTGCTCCCCTTTCAGCGAGAAATTTCGCCGTGGCAATGCCGCTTTTCCCAAGCCCTACGACGAGTGTTTTTTTATCTCTGAGTTCCATTTTGAATCCTTTTTTGCCATAGCGCGATGGGGCAGAGGTTAGCCCAATAAAACCCTTAGCCCGGAAATTTACGGTTATCTCAGTTTCAGAGTCGAGAGGGCGGCAATCGAGAGTAGAAGTGAAACTATCCAGAACCGGATGACCACTTTCGATTCTGCCCATCCGCTAAGCTCGAAGTGGTGGTGAAGGGGAGCCATCCTGAAAACCCTTTTTTTCGTGAGTTTGAACGATACCACTTGAATAATGACCGAAACCGCCTCCATTACGAAAAGCCCGCCTACGAGAACTAGCAACACCTCTTGCTTGATCATGATCGCCACCGAGCCTATGGCCGCCCCAAGGGCAAGCGACCCCACGTCCCCCATGAATACCTCCGCAGGGTGGGAGTTATACCACAGAAATCCAAGCGCCGCCCCCGCCACAGCCGACAAAAATACGGCAAGCTCCCCGCCGTCCGCAATGTAGGGAATCTGTAGGTATCTTGAGAACTCGGCGTGTCCCGAAAGGTAGGCGAACACGATGTAGGTCGCCGCCGATACGGTTATCGAGCCTATGGCAAGTCCATCGAGCCCGTCCGTGAGGTTCACGGCGTTTGAAGACCCCGCGACGACGAGTATCGCAAATAGAACATAGAGCCAGCCAAAATCCAGAACGGCGCGCTTGACGAACGGGAGAATGACCGATGTAAACGGATAATAGGAAATTTCATCAATCCGCGTGGACATGGTAAACCCCTTTTTCTCCAGTAGCATCATCCCAACTATGACCGCTCCGAGTCCGAGTTGCAGCAGGAATTTAGACCTCGCCGTCATCCCCTTCCCGCGCGAGAGTTTCAGCCAGTCGTCTCTGAAACCTATCATCCCGTAGCCTACGGTAAAGAGAAGCACAAACCACACTGAAACGCTTCCCAAGTTCGCCCAAAGAAACGTTGACAGCGCTATCGAGGCGACGATGAACACCCCTCCCATTGTGGGAGTGCCGGCTTTGGCTTTGTGCCTGTCGGGGCCGTCTCCCCTGATTTTCTCCCCAAACTGCCTCTCGCGCAGAAACTCGATAAACCGCCTGCCGAGAAATATGCTCACCACAAAAGCCGTAATCCCCGCGCCAAACGAGCGGAAGGTTATGTACTTAAAAATATTTAAGAATATAAATTCGTCCCTTAGTAGATAGAGAAAATAGAGCATTTTATCCTAGTCCTCGAAAAACCGCCGTATCACGTTCTCCATTTTCATCCCCCGCGAGCCTTTAATCAGCACCAAGTCCCCCTTCCTCGCAAACCCCAGCGCGAGGCTCGCCGCCTCGTCATGACTTCCCGCGTGGGCGGCGGGGATTTTATCCCGAACCTCGTCAAAGGCAAGGGAGGCTAATTCCCCGTGGGTTATGAGAAAATCTATGTTCATACCGGCGATGAACTCTCCCAGGCTCCTGTGTTCCCTCTCGCTCGCCTCGCCGAGTTCGAGCATATCTCCGACTACGGCAATCGCCCTGCCGCTCCCCTTGAGCCTCGAAAGCTCCTCTACGGCTCTTCTCATGGAGTCAGGGTTGGCGTTGTAGGCGTCGTTGATGATTTTAAATCCAAACCGCGTGTCCATTACCTCAAGCCTCATATAGGGAGGAGTGTGCCTCTCGAGACCTGCGACTATTTCATCCGCGCTGCACCCGAACGAAAGCCCCACCCCTGCGGCGCACAGGGCGTTCATCACGTTATGAAATCCTATGCCCTTGATTTGCACCGGAGTTGCCCTTCCCTTGATGAGTATATTGAACCTGATGGCAGAGAAATCCACCGCAGTTATCTCGCTCGCAAAAATGTCCGCCGCCTCCGAGGTTGCGCTGAATGTGATTTTGCGGCAGTTTATGCGGCTTGCTATGGATGCAACGCGCTCATCGTCCATGTTGACAACGAAGGTATTGTTGGAGGAAAACCGCTCGACAAGCTCTCCTTTCGCCTTTGCCACGCCCTCGATGCCGCCCAGTTTTTCCAGGTGCGCCCGTCCGATGTTTGTTATCGCGCCAGTATCGGGGCGGGCTATGTCCCGGAGCTTTTCAATCTCGCCAAAGTTGTTCATGCCCAGTTCCACCACTGCGGCTCCGTGGGAGTCGTCGAGTTTGAGCAAGGTGAGCGGGAGTCCGATGAGGTTGTTGAAGTTGCCGGAGTTCTTCAGGGCTGAGAATTTTAACCCAAGCACGCTAGAGGTCATCTCCTTGGTTGTCGTTTTCCCATTCGAGCCGGTTATTGCGGCGACCTTGAGATTAGGAAAACTCATCCTCCAGTCGAGCGCGACATCTCCCAATGCCTTCAGAGCCGAAGGAACGTGAATGAGAATCTTCCCGCTCGATTTGGGCGCGGCGATGTATTTCTCCACAACCGCCCCCTTCGCCCCGTTTGCAAGGGCCTCAGCTACGAAATCGTGTCCGTCAAAGTTGTCCCCCGAAAGGGCGAAGAAAAGCTCGTTGCGGCGTATCCTGCGCGAGTCCGTCGAGACGCCTGAGAAATCCGCGTCCTCCCACTTGGAGATTAAACTCCCGCCCGTTGCTTTGATAACGAAATCCAGATTAAGTTTTTTTATTCTGCCTCTCCTCCAGCGCGAGCGCCGCCTCTTCTGTGTCCGAGAAATGAATCCTATCCGCCCCGATGATTTGATAGTCCTCGTGCCCCTTGCCGGCGATGAGAACGGCGTCCCCGGCAGAGGCAGTTTCAATTGCGAATCTGATGGCTTCCCTTCTGTCTGGGATTCTAAAATAGAGCTTCGCGCTGTCTATTGAGCGCGCCCCCCGCTCGATTTCATCAATTATGCGCCCTGGCTCTTCGCTTCTCGGATTATCCGATGTGATGATTAGAACATCCGAAAGCTCGCGCCCGATGCGCCCCATTATTGGTCTTTTCGTCTGGTCTCTGTCGCCGCCGCATCCGAACACGAGGATTAATTTCCCGCGGCTCAGCGCTCTTACGGCGCGAAGCACATTGAGCAGGGCATCGGGGGTGTGGGCGTAGTCAACGAGTGTCGTAACGCCGAGAGAGTTTTCCACTCTATCGAGTCTTCCCGGCACGGACACGAGATTGCCTATCCCCCGCTCGGCCGCCTCAAGGGGAGCGCCGAGGGATAACGCCGCCGCCGCCGCCGCGAGGATATTCATGAGGTTGTGCCGCCCGAAGAGCTTTGATTTGATTCGGAGGTCGCCCCAAGGGGTTTTAATTAGGGCTGAAATTCCCTCTTCTGTTATTTCCAGCGCCTCGGGGCGAACGTGCGTATCACTCCTCTCAGCCGAATAGGAGATTATCCGTCCGCCTGCAGAGGAGGCGATTTTCTCCCCCCAGGGGTCGTCGAAATTTATTATCGAAAATTTCTTTTTCTTAGAGCTTCTGGGCAGAATGTCGGCGAATAGTTTTTTTTTTGCCTCGAAATAGTTCTCCATCGTCCCGTGGTAGTCCAGGTGGTCTTGGGTGAGGTTCGTAAACACTGCGGCATCAAAATCACAGCCCCGAACCCTGCCCCTGTCGAGCGCGTGAGAGGACACCTCAACTGCGACGCACCGCGCGCCGCCATCCCGCATATCGGCGAGAAGGCGCATCAAGTCAAGCGATTCGGGTGTGGTCATGGGCGATGGAATTCTCCTGCCGCCGTATCTGTATTCAACCGTTCCTATGACCCCCGCGCTCAAGCCGGACTCCCTCCAGATGGACTCCAGCAGGTACGTGATGGTGGTTTTTCCATTCGTGCCTGTAATCCCGACACTGGTTAAATCCCTCGAAGGGCGGCGGAAGAAATTAGCCGAGACCTCTGCGAGGGTGGATTTGGTATCCTCGACCTGAATAACTGTAAGCCCGTCGGGGATGGCGTCTGGTATATCCTCAACCGCCGCCGCCTTTGCCCCCGCCGCCGCCGCTTGGCTCACGTAGCGATGACCGTCGGTTCTCTCTCCTTTTACGGCGATGAAAATGAATCCCGGTTTAATGTCTCTCGAACTATAGGCTACGCCGGTTATCTCGGCATCTGCCTGTCCGATGATTTTTTTTATTTCAACGCCCCTTATTAAATCGCCTAAGTTCATATCGCCTGCCTGAGTTCTATGGAGCAAACTGTGCCGTCTTCGATTCTCTCCCCGGCTTTGGGCTTTTGGTCGTTTGCGTAGCCGCTCCCCTGCATTTTTATCTTGACCCCCTCTTTCTCAGCCCATCTCAATATATCTCTGCCGCTCATGCCGCGCAGATCGGGCATTATCTTCTTTTCGGCGAATGATTTTTGCGGCGGAACTCCGAGATAAAAGAGGGTTTTCTCTGTAATTCCCTTGAAAATCGGCGCCGCTACGACCCCTCCGTATTGGCTCGTTCTGGGGTTTTCCACAGCTACGATAACTGTAATCTTGGGGTCGTCCGCCGGAGCAAACCCAATAAAAGAGGAGTTATAGCGGTCGGCGTAATATCCCTTGGTTTCGGGATTTGGGATTTGAGCTGTGCCAGTTTTACCCGCGACCCTGTAGCCCATGATGGAGGCTTTTTTACCCGTTCCCTCTTGCACCACGTCTTCGAGCATCTGCGTAATGTCGCTTGCCGTGTCGTAGGAGATAACCTGTCTTACGACCTGCGGTTTATTTTCCTTGAGGGTTTTGCCATCCAAGCCGATGATTTTCTTAACGGCGTAGGGTTTCATAAGCTCCCCTCCGTTTGCCACAGCAGAGAGCGCCGCCGCAAGCTGAATAGCTGTAACCGAGACCCCCTGCCCGAAGGATATTGTGGCAAGCTCGACGGGGCCCCAGCGCTTTGAATTCATGAGCAGCCCCCCGCCCTCTCCGGGGAGGTCAATTCCTGTATTAGAGCCGAAGCCGAAATTCTTGAGATATTCATAGAGCCTGTCCCTGCCTAGGGATTCGGCAATTTTCGACGAGCAGATGTTGCTTGAAAGGGTCAGAATCTCGGCGACGCTTAGGATTTTATAGGGGTGAACGTCTTTAATGATGGCGGGACCAACTTTCCTTCTGCCGTTCTCACAGTCGAATTTCGATGCAGGGTTAACTTTTTTATCTTCAAGGGCGGCGGCAATAAGAAAAATCTTCGCAGTAGAGCCGGGTTCAAACGAGTGCCACACGGGTAGGTTTCGGATTTTATCTTTAGAGACTCTTTTAAAATCCGCCGGATTGAAAAAAGGGTAAGACGCCATGGCTAGAATTTCGCCGGTTTCTGATCTCATCACCAGAGCCATGCCGCGTTCGGCGCGCGTCTGCTCTATTCCCTCTTTCAACTCCTTTTCGGCGATGAACTGGATGTGAGAGTCTATGGTTAAGACCACGTCCGAGCCGGTGATACTCCCCTCGGCGTCAAACGGGGCGTTTGTTATCTGCCGTCCGCGGGCGTCTCTTTTTACGCTGATTTTGCCGGGATTTCCGCCTATCGTCTCTTCAAAATAATATTCGATTCCTTCCATTCCCTTTGAATCAACGTTGGTAAATCCAAGCACCTGGCCGGCCAGATACCCATTCGGATAAACCCTCTTTGCCTCTTTTATAAATCCCACGGCTTCGAGGTTGAATTTGCGCAGATTCTCTACTTCTCTGGCGTCGGCGAGCCTTTTAACCCAGACAAAGGATTTGCCGGAGTCAAGGAGGTTTATAATATCTCTCTTGGGGAGTTTCATAGCTTTGGCGATTTTCTGGGCATATTCCGCCTTATTGCCGACTTCCTTGGGCCTTAAATAAACCGACTCAGCGTCAATGTTAACGGCAAGCTCTTTGCTGTTGGCGTCGAGAATTTTCCCGCGTCGTGGAAGGAGGGTGAAAAGTCCGGTCTGCTGTCTCGAGGCAACCTCAAGGGTTCTGTCCCTGTCCAGCACTTGAAGTTTGAACGCCTGCCCCAGAACCCCAACGAAAAGAGCTAGTACCAGCGCCCCGGTCAGATAAAATTTCCACCTCGCCCTTTCGGCTCCCCTCGGCGCTCCCGATTGAGAAATTCTCGTATTCTGCCCTCGCCTTTTCACTCCCTATCACCGACCACCGTCTGCTCTTCGATGTAAATCACATCTTGCTGAGTTGGAAACTTAAAGCCCATCCCGCGCGCAATATCCTCGACCCTCGCCGGGGATTTGAGCTTTATTATCTCGGCTTTGAGGAACAGGGCTTCGCCTGAGACGTCCTTTTCCCTCCCATTATTCGCCGAAATTTCATATCCGAGCCTAGTTTGCTCGAATTTGATATGAACGTATGCAAGCCCCGCGCAGAGGGTTGCCACAATTACTACCAGCGCCCCTTTTGAAAGCGCTTTTTTATTAGCCAGCTCCGAGCCGGCGGCTTTTATTCTTAGTACCTCGGTTTGTGCCATGTCATTCCTCTTTTGCGGTTTTCTCCGCGACTCTCATTTTTGCGCTTCTCGCCCTCGGATTCTCCGCCGTTTCTTCTTCCGACGGGGTATCCGGCGAGCGGGTAATTATATCGAAACTCCTCCTGCGCCCGCATCCGCACTTGGGCATCGCCGAAGGGCAGACGCAGGGGTGGGCAAATCTCCTAAATGCGTTTTTCACGATTCTATCTTCCAGCGAATGGAACGAGATAATGACAAGCCTGGCTCCGTCTGCGAGCATTGCCTCGGCTTTATTTATTAGCAGCTCCAGATTATCAAGCTCGTTGTTGACGGATATTCTCAGCGCCTGAAACGTTCTGGTCGCCGCGTGTATTCCCTTGGGATGAAACTTCTGCGGAATCGCCCTCGAGACTATTTCCGCAAGCGCGGTTGTTGTTTCAATCGCCCTGTCGCGGCGGGCTTTGACTATGGCGTAGGCGATTTTCCTCGCCCATTTCTCTTCGCCGTAATTTTCTATGAGCTCGCCGATTTCGTCCTCGTCCATCTCGTTTACGAGGTCGTAAGCCGTGAACCGAAGCCTCGAGTCCATACGCATATCCAGCCGCTCGGTTCGCTGAAAGCTAAACCCTCTGCCACTTCTCTCAAGCTGAAACGACGACATACCCAAATCGGCAATTATGCCGTCCACTTCGGCGATGTTCAGGGATTCGAGCGCGGAGTCAATCTCGGAGAAATTTCTATTTATGTAAGTTATCTCGCCTGTGAACTTAAGGAGGTGTTTTTTTGCAAGCCCTATCGCCTCGTCGTCAACGTCGAATCCAATTACCCTCGCCCCAGAGCCTGCCGCTTCGAGAATCGCCTCGGTGTGTCCCCCAAGCCCCAGCGTAGCATCAACGTAAATTCCGCCGCTCCTCGGACGCAGAAACTCTACCGCCTCTCTGGCCATTACCGATTTATGAATTGGTTTTGCGAGTTCGGCTAACTTTTCTATCATTTACAGTCCCTGCATCGAGAGAACCTCTTTGCTCCTCTTAAACTCTTCGATTCCCCGCTTCGACTCCTCTTCGTCCCAAATCTCCTTAGACCATATCTCGAACTTCGTCAGCATCCCTATCATTACCACTTCCCGGCTGATTTGGGCGTCGTTTCTGAGTCGCTGAGGCAGTAGGATTCTGCCCTGACCGTCTATCGGGCAGTCGTCGGCATTGCCGATGAGGTGTCTTAAAAACGTAACCACTTCTTGCTTGAACTGCGGCAGGTCGGCGGCTTTTCGCTCGATTTCATTCCACTCTTTTATCGGATATACTATGAGACATCTGTCGAAGTTCGTAATTATGAGGGTCTCGTCCCCGTATTTCTCCTTTAGAACGTCGCGAAACTTGGATGGGACGCTTATTCTGCCCTTATCCGTCATTGTGTGTTCGTATCTGCCGCGAAACATGAGCGATGTACCTTTTTATGCCACTTTACGCCACTTTAAACCACTATATAAAGATATTTTAACCTTGTCAAGTAACCCTCTGAAATTCAATAATATTTTATTTGCCTCACTTGATGCGCCGCAATTTATTCAGTAATATTGGATAGTTATGATATAGTAATTCAAGTAATAAATTGATATACTGATATAACCCACTTATATTAATAGCAATTTATTTCACCCTTCATGCCTCTCCATTCTCGTCCGCGCCTCTGAATACTAATTAATAGAGCAGAACGCCTGCTCAAATTGACAAAGCCCGACTAATTTTATATTTTTACCTCCGAACCCAATGCCCGTAATTCGGATTAAACTCAAAAACCCCTCCGACGCCGTCTATTTTCAGTCCATTTTCGGCACCTATGCCCACGTAGCCTGGGTTCGCACCGAGGACCCGATAAATCAAATTATCTCCGTCATCCCCACCAGCGACACACTCGAAACGGCAATCGAGGTGCTAGAGTCCCTCAAGCCGGAAATTGAATTCTCCCCAGCTTGATTGCCCCGGCGCTTCGTATAGACTACACGCCGCTATGAAGCGGGAAGAAATCACCCGATCCGCCGGAATACTGGGTTTTATTACGTTTCTAAGCCGCATTCTCGGCTATCTGAGGGATATGATAGTCGCCTATTTCTTCGGAGCGAGAGCCGAAACCGACGCTTTTTATCTCGCCTTTAGGATTCCCAATCTCCTGCGCCGCCTCCTTGCCGAGGGGTCTCTCACGGTCTCTTTCGTGCCTGTATTTACGGACTATTTAGAGAAGAAAAATCCGGAAGAGGCAAAGCGCGTCGCCGATGTCGCCTTCACGCTCCTGTTTCTGACCTTAATCGTCGTCTCCGCGCTTGGGGTGGTTCTCTCTCCGTACCTCATCGGGCTTTTCGCCTCTGGCTTCAGCGAAGAGGTCTTCAACCTCGCCGTAACCCTCAACCGTATCATGTTTCCCTATATTTTCTTTGCCTCCCTCACGGCGCTCTCGATGGGAATATTAAACTCGCTCCGGCATTTCTTCGCTCCGGCTTTTGCCCAGGTGGTCTATAACCTCGGATTCATCGCCGTAATTTTTATATCCTATATCTATTTTGAGATTTCGGTCTATGCCCTGGCTATCGGCGTGATTATCTCAGGGGCGGCGCAGTTAGCTTTTCAGATTCCGTTTCTCAGGGCAATGGGCTTCCTCCACGGCTTCACGGGCAATCTCAGGCATCCGGCTGTGAAGAGGATAGCCCTTCTCATGGCGCCGCAGCTGTTCGGGGTGGCGGTCTATAATTTAAATATCATCGTAAGCTCTCAGTACGCCTCGCACCTGTCCGAGGGAACTGTATCGTATCTCTACTACTCGGAGAGATTAATCGAATTCCCCTTGGGGATTGTCGCCGTGTCAATAGCCACTGCGCTCCTGCCGGGGCTTTCATCGCAGATTTCAAGGGGGGATACTGAAGGGTTTAGAAAAAATTGCTCGTTCGCCGTTGGGCTAATGTTTTTCGTTATGATACCGGCGATGGCGGGATTAATAGCGCTTCGGGTGCCAATTTGTAACCTCCTGTACCAGAGGGGGGAGTTCGATTTTGATGCGACTATCAGCACGTCGGAGGCGCTTTTGGGTTATTCCGCGGGGCTTTGGGCTGTCGGGGCAATAAGGGTCATTGCGCCTACGTTCTACGCCATGCAGGATACGAAAACCCCGGCAATCGTCGCTTTTTTCGCATTCATAATCAACGCCGTCTTGGGGTACGTCCTAGCCTTCGGGTTCGGTCTCGAACACACGGGACTTGCCGCCGCAAGCTCGGTTTCCTCGATAGCCAATTTCGGCATTTTATTTTTCTGCGTCCAAAAGCGCGTCGGTGGGATGGAGCTACGAAAAACGCTTTTGTCCATATCTAAAGTGGCAATTGCCTCGCTCGCGCTTGGGGCGGCGGCATGGTGGATTTCAGGGTTTGCCGACTGGACTCAAAGCGGGTTTTCGGCGCACAAGACTCTCGTATTCGCGGCGGCGTTTTTCGGCTCGCTCCTAGCCTATGCGGCGGCGGCGAAGCTACTTAAAATCGAGGAGATGAATTTTCTTCTCGGCATGATGAGGCGCAGATTCAGCCGCTAGCGCGCGTAGGGGGATTGCCCCGCGTTTGGGCAGATTCTCTGTCGCTATCCAGAATCGGCGCACTACTTCACCCAAAACTCTACGGAATCGAGCATCTGGCGCTTTGAATCGGCGAGGGATAAAACGTATTTCCCCGATTTTGGCTTCCATGAGACCGTCTTGGACGAGGAGGCGATTTTCCTGCCGTTTAGTTCCCAGATGAATTTCCCCTCCGCCCCCTCCGCCTCAAAAAATATAATCTGCCTATCCGCTGGGATGTCCGGGTCGAGGGCGAAGACGGTTTTATCAGGCGGGTAGAGAATTGATGGTTTCGCGTGCCGGCGGCTGATTTCTATTAAGTCTGATTCCGTGCCAGAGATAAACCGCTCCACTCTCGGCGGCTCAATACTGTTTTTGAATTCTATTCTATTCGATATTACTCCATCCGGCTGGGCTGGCGGGACGCTCGGCGCGCTCCGGTGCAGATAATTCATCACCTCAAGCCATATTGGCGCCGCCCCCGTAATGCCGGTAACGCTCCACATTGGCTCTCCCGAAAAGTTGCCGACCCAAACCCCAACCGTATATTGCGCCGAGAACCCCACGCACCAGTTATCCCTCATGTCTTTGCTCGTTCCAGTTTTGACCGCAGTCCAAAAGCGCGTCGAAAGGGGATTTTCAAGCCCAAACGTGGCGCTCCTCGCCTCCCTGTCCGAGAGAATATCGGAGACTATAAAAGCGCCGTCCGCACTCATGACCCGCGCCGGCATCTCGCGCCGCCCATCGAGGCTCATCTGGACAGCGCTCCAGAGCCCCCCATTTGCCAAGGTTCGGTAGGCATTGGCAAGGTCTAGGAGCATCACATCGGCAGAGCCAAGCGCGAGGGAGAATCCGTAGTAATCGCCGGATTGATTCAGCCCGCGAAACCCGAGCGCCTTGAGCCTCTCGATGAATGCGCCCTCGCCCACGAGCATTAGGGTTTTTACGGCGGGAATGTTGAGCGACGAGGACAGAGCCGTCCTCACGCTGACAAAGCCCCGAAAGGAGTTGTCGTAGTTCTCAGGCATATATAGCCCAAGCGGGGTGGGAATGTCGAGCGGGGAATCCTCAATAGGCGATGCGGCCGTGATGATGCGCCGCTCAATTGCCAGTTCATAGAGAAAGGGTTTTAGGGTTGAGCCGGCTTGTCTCCTCGCCGTGATACCGTCAACGAAGCGCGCGCTCGAAAACCTCGCCCCGTTGCCGACATAGGCAAGGGTGTCGCCGGAGTGATTATCGAGGACAATCACCGCGCCGTCCCGAACGTTTTTATCCCTAAGCGAGCTGAGTTGGTACTGAAGCGACTGAAGCGCGAACGCCTGAAGGTTTTTATCTAGGGTTGATGCCGCTTTGAGCCTCCCTATGCCGAGTAGTTTTTTTGCGGCGTGAGGGGCAAGGGACACCTGCGGCTTAATGAAGTACGCCCCGGCAAGCCCAACGGCGAGCGACTCGATTTCCCTGCACGGGGTTTCGGATTTCATAGCCTCCCCCAGACGGCAGGCGCGCTTTGCCACGTCCCCCGCCCGGGCGTTGGGAGAGCGTATAAGCGATGCCAAGATGAGGGCTTCCCCGGAATTTATGCCGCTTGCGTCTTTGCCAAATAGCCCTCGCGAAGCCGCCGATACGCCTTGCAACTCCCCCCTCCAAGCCGCCAAGTTCAGATACGCCTCAAGTATCTCGTCCTTCTCCCAGGTTCTTTCAATAGCCCAAGCCGCCCTCATCTGCCGCCACTTTTGGCTCAAGTCTCTCCTGCCGCTCCCGGAATTGAGTCGGCCATCGAGCATCGAGGCCAGTTGCATCGTAATGGTGCTTGCGCCGCGCCCTCTGCCAGAGATAATTTTGTCCCGAACCGCGCCGAGTACGCCTAGCAAATCAACCCCGCCGTGCCGGTAAAATCTCCTATCCTCGGAGCCTAGAACGGCCTTTGCCAGCGCAGGGGAAACGCCGGCAAGGGATATCCATCTGAGTTTTCTTGTCTTATCGTCAATGCGGATTTCGTGGAGAACCTCTCCGTGCCTGTCGAGGAGAACCGCATCGGAGGTATCGTAGGAGTTTTTGACGGCGTCAAACGAGGCTACGGCTAGGGCATATGGCGCGAACATTAGCGTCAGGGCAATGCAAAATACGAGATGCTCGATGCGTAGGATACGGGATGCCATCGGGTTTTCATCGGCGCAGCCCCCATTCCGGCTCAGTTTATCCCCCCTAAGCCTCTTGGAGTATCGGGCGTTCATCCCTTGGGCTTGCTGCCTCTGGTGTCAACTATTTTAATATTCGGATTCAGGAACGGACTGCTGTCCCACTCGTCTTTCTGAGCCATCGCTCTCTTAATCAAATCCCTTATGTATGCCGACGCGCTTATGCCCTTTTCGGCGGCTTCTGAGAGCATAAATCCATACTGACTGTCTTCGAGTGTTATTTGAGTTTTTTTCATACCGT
>JBQTHB010000006.1:0-334217 GCA_052390235.1 Deltaproteobacteria bacterium
CAATACCCTCGTTATCGCCGCCGTCAACGTAGTCTTACCATGATCCACGTGCCCTATCGTCCCTATATTCAAATGCGGCTTCTCCCTCGCAAACTTTACCTTGCTCATCGCTCTCCCTTCCTCCTGAAGTTGCACATACTGCGGTTTAGCTTCAAACCCCTCTTGCCTTAGCTTTGATGTCCTGCGATAGCATCTGAGGAAGGTCCGAGTACTGCGCGAATTCCATTGTGAAAGAGCCTCTGCCCTCAGTGATTGACCTTACGCTCGTTGCATAGCCGAACATCTCCGAAAGCGGCACTTCGGCTTTTATCGCCTGCATACCGGCTCGAAGCTCGGTTGACATGATTTTGCCTCTGCGGGAGCTTAAATCCCCGATTACGACTCCCATAAAATCCTCAGGCACCACGACTTCCACACTCATAATAGGCTCTAATATGACGGGATTTGCCTTTCGCACGGCGTCTTTAAACGCCATTGAGCCTGCAATTTTAAACGCGATTTCGGACGAGTCCACCTCATGGTAAGAGCCATCATAGAGAGCCACGGAGAAATCAATCACCGGATACCCGGCTATAACTCCCGTCTCCATTGCCTCTTTAATCCCCTTTTCTACGGCAGGGATGTATTCCTTGGGAATCACCCCTCCTTTGATTTCATCAATAAACTTAAACCCGCTTCCGCGCTCAAGCGGCTCGATTCTGATTCTCACATGACCGTACTGACCACGCCCACCGGTCTGGCGGATAAATTTTGCCTCAGCCTGAGCGGCGTTGTGTATCGCCTCTTTGTACGCGACCTGGGGCTTGCCGACGTTGGCGTCAACCTTAAATTCGCGCTTCAGGCGGTCAACGATGATTTCGAGGTGCAACTCTCCCATCCCAGAGATGAGGGTCTGACCCGTTTCATCATCGTATCTGACCCTAAAGGACGGGTCTTCAAGGGCGAGCTTGCTCAGCGACAGTCCCAGCCTCTCCTGGTCAACTTTAGTTTTCGGCTCAATTGCAATCGAGATAACAGGCTCAGGAAAGACGAGGCTCTCAAGGACAACCGGCCTATTCTCATCACAAACAGAGTCTCCCGTGATGGTGCTTCTAAGCCCCACGGCGGCGGCAATGTCCCCAGCGGATATCTCTTTGATTTCCTCGCGCTTATTGGCGTGCATACGCAGCAGCCTTCCTATTCTCTCTCTCGTGCGTTTTGTGGAGTTGAACACGGCGCTGCCCGAGGTGAGCTTGCCTGAATAGACTCTCAGATACGTGAGCTGTCCCACAAAGGGGTCGGTCATGATTTTAAAAGCGAGCCCCGAGAACGGCTCTGCATCGTCGGGCTTTCTGATTTCCTCTTGGTCGTTGTATGGATTTATGCCCTTTACCGGAGGCAGGTCTAGGGGAGATGGCAGGTAGTCAACCACCGCATCTAGCAAAAGCTGAACCCCTTTGTTCTTAAAGGCAGTGCCGCATATAACGGGAACGAGCTTAATGTCTATTGTAGCCAGACGGAGCGCTTTTTTAATCCTCTCTTCGGAAATGGAGTTGCCGCCTACATAGTCGTCCATGATGGACTCGTCTGTGTCGGCGAGGGCTTCAATCAGGGCTTCCCTTGCGGCTGAGACCTCGTTGGCAACGTCGGACGGGATTTCGACGAACTCGTATTTAGAGCCTAGTGTGTCCTCTTTCCAGAGCGCGAGCTTCATCTTGAGCAGGTCAATGATTCCCTTGAAATTATCGCCGTCAAACCAGGGGAGCTGTATAGGGATTGGATTTGAGTTGAGTTTTGTTCTGATTTGAGAGACCGTGCCGTGGAAATTTGCCCCGACCCTATCCATTTTATTGACAAACGCCATTCTCGGCACTTTGTACCGGTCAGCCTGACGCCAAACTGTTTCAGACTGAGGCTCAACCCCGCCCACTGCGTCGAATACTACACACGCCCCGTCGAGAACCTTTAAAGACCTCTCGACCTCTATGGTAAAGTCCACGTGTCCCGGAGTGTCAATGATGTTAATTCTGTGGTCATTCCAGAAGCAGGTCGTGGTTGCCGCCGTAATAGTGATACCGCGCTCTCTTTCCTGCTCCATCCAGTCCATAGTCGCAGTGCCTTCATGAACCTCGCCGATTTTATATGTGAGACCGGTGTAGTAGAGGATACGCTCGGTGGTCGTAGTTTTACCGGCGTCAATATGGGCAACTATCCCTATGTTTCTGGTTTTTTCCATCTCGGAACTTGAACTCATTTAAACTAACTCCTCCCGTTTAACCCAAGCTGGGTTCGGGGCGATTATCACCATCTGTAGTGAGCGAAAGCCCTGTTGGCTTCAGCCATTTTATGCGTATCTTCTCTTTTCTTCATTGCTCCGCCCTTGCCCTGGGAGGCGTCCATAAGCTCGGCGGCGAGCTTCTCTTCCATTGATTTGCCCGACCTCGCCCTTGCGGCATTAATAACCCATCTTATAGTGAGGGAAAGACGCCTGAACGAGCTTACCTCCACCGGCACCTGATACGTCGCGCCGCCCACCCTCCTAGACCTCACCTCGACCATTGGTTTTACGTTGTCCATTGCGGACTGAAAAACCTCAAGCGGGTTCCTGCCCAGTTTCTGTCCCATTATTTCGAGGGCTGTGTATATGACGTTCTCGGCCTTGCTTTTTTTCCCGTCGTACATGAGGGAATTTACGAACTTAGCCACGGTCAAATCCCCGTATTTGGGGTCAACGGGGGTCTGTCTCTTTCTGATTGAGCCTTTTCTTGACATCTTTGTTTACCCTTTGTTTATTTATTTAGGTCTTTTAGCGCCGTACTTGGAGCGGCTTTTTCTTCTCTTATCAACGCCGGTTACGTCCAGAGACCCTCTTACGATGTGGTATCTGACGCCGGGAAGGTCTTTTACCCTGCCGCCCCTTATGAGAACTACAGAGTGTTCCTGGAGAGAATGCCCTTCGCCCGGAATGTAACCGGTTACCTCAATGGCGTTGGTGAGCCTCACGCGGGCGACTTTTCTGAGGGCGGAATTGGGTTTTTTCGGAGTCGTCGTATAAACCCTCACGCACACGCCCCTTTTTTGGGGGCAGTTCTGCAGAGCCGGGGCTTTGCTTTTCTTCTTTACGATTTCTCTTCCTTCTTTGATAAGCTGACTGATCGTTGGCATTAGCCACTATCTCCGGTACCGAAAGTTAATCTTATGAATTTTGCATAAAATATCACTCTTGTCAAGCATCCAAAGGCGTCTCATCTGGGAATCTGAATACTTGAAAAGAGAGGTGAAAAGCCGCAGGAGGGCAGTATTCTACACAGTGCATTAGAGATTGCAAGGCTTACCCGCGTAAATTATGGACTACGCCCCCGCAGGCATAAAATGACACTCTGGCGTGATGATATAATTGTCCCATGAGAATAGTCGAGCGCAAAGCCGTTGTCTCCATACTGCTATTTCTCCTCGCCATCAGCGCGTTTTCTAAATCCGTCGGCGGGGATTTCGTCTGGGACGACGTGGAGGTTATAGGGAAAAGCCATGGCTCGTTCCGGGCTTCGGAGATAGTATCCGCTCTAATACCGCCGGAGAAGGAGACGAAACAGGCGAGGTACTACAGGCCCGTCTTTTACGCCTCCATAGTGGCGGATAAATCGCTTTGGGGGGCGAAGGCGTTCGGGTTTCATCTGTCGAACTTGATTTTTCACTCCGCCGCTACGGTAGTGGTTTATCTGATGGCTTTTTTTGTGCTGAGGGGGTTTAAAGCCCGAAAACCGGAGGCCGCGTCGGCGCTTGCGGGGGTGTTTTTCGCCCTCCATCCGATGCACGTGGAGTCGGTATCTTGGGTGGCGGGGAGGACGGACCTGCTCTGCGGGCTATTTTTTTTCGGCGCGTTTGCAATTCACTCGCTGCCTAGGAAAAATTCTATATTCGCCGCCGCCGCCTCTTTATTTTTTGCCCTGGCTCTGCTGTCCAAAGAGGTCGCGCTCGCGTTCCCGATAGTAGCCCTGGGGTTTGATATTATCTCCCGCCGGAGATTAGGAAACAAGGAGAGCGCAGTAAAATACGGAGGTTACCTCGCTTTGGCAGGGGTGTATTTGTACCTCCGGGGCAGGGCGTTTGTGAACATCCCCGACATTCCCGCCGCCGCTTCAGGCGAGGGCGGAGGGGGGATAGAGGCCGGCAGTAGGATTCTCGAAGCCGCGCAGACCCTCCTGCCCGCGCACCTCTACTATCTAAATAAGCTGGCGTTTCCATTCGATTTTAACTCTTTTATAACCTCCGTGCCGACGGACGCCCTCTATCTGGCATCAGCCGCCGCGCTGATTTTAGTTCTATCCCTCGCCGCCGCGCTATCCGTAGCAAAACGGGAGAATGTCTGGGGGTTTTCGATATTCTGGATATTCGCTACCCTTGGGCCCTCGTCCCTTATCGCTATATTCCCGATAGCCTCAACCCCTCTTGCCGAGAGGTATTTATATATCCCCTCGGCCGGGTTTTGCCTCTTACTGGGATATTTAATAACCGAAGCCGCGCTCAGATTCAGAAGCGATAAATTAATCCCCGCCCTAGCGATTATTATTGCCCTGCCCTATTTTCTCCTCTCGTGGCACAGGCAGGAGGTTTGGAGCGCAGACCTCCAGCTCTGGGCGGACGCATCGGCAAAATCCCCATATCACGCCCTAACGCACACGAATTACGGAGTGGCGCTGAAAAACGCCGCAATGCCCAAGGAGGCGGAAAGAGAGTTCCTCATAGCCCTTAGCCCCGATGTAACCGACACAAACGAAGGGCGCGCCGTTACCGCCAACAACCTCGGCGTGCTTTATCTAGAGAGGGAAGACTACAGGCGGGCTGAGAAGTGGTTTAATAAAGCCGTGGAGTTTAGCCCCAATTACGGGCTGAGTTACTATCACCTTGGACTTATCAACTTCATCAAGGGCGAATACACTTCTTCCGAATCGGATTATAGAAAATCGCTCGAATATCTGACCCAGATGCTCAGGTTTTACTCATCCTACGGCAGGGGGCGGCTACTTTTGGCAAATGTGTATCTGAGGCTCGGCAAGGGGGACAGGGCTAGCGAAGAGGCAAGGCGGGCGATTAGGGACGGCATTGAGCCGATATTATTTAAGGAAGCCGAGGAGATAATCCGAGTGAATGAGCAGTCCCGTGATAAAAAGCCATAGCGCTACGCAAGAGAACAGCCACCGATCGCCCATGAGGGTTTCCGCAGGGTCTTGAGCCTTGCCCGTCTGAAGCAGATACATATAGCGCAAAATTCCGTAGCAAACCAAAGGCACGGTATAGACAAACTCATCTGGCCCCCTGCGAACCGAATAAATCGAGTAGGTTACAATGGCGGTCGTGGCAAACACATTAAGCGCCATATCGAGAAATCCGATGGTATATCGCTCCAATACCCTTCTAAACCTCGCCGAATCGGGGGACAGCGCAAGCTCGGCGCGCCTTTTCCCGAGGGCGAGAAATAGCGAGAGCAGAAACGTAGTCAAAATGAGCCAGCTAGATATATCAACCCCTGAAGCCGCGCCGCCGGCGAGGATTCTCAGCGCGAAACCCGCCGCAATTGTGAATACATCCAGAATTACGATGTGCTGAAGGGTAAGGGAGTAGAGTAGGCTCACGCCGAGGTAGAGCAGAGCAATCAGCAAAAATTTCCCTCCAAGCCCCGCCGAGAGCGCCGTCCCAAGCGCCGCCGCCGCTATAAACGCTACCCCTGCCTGAGATTTAGAAACATTAGCCGAGGCTAAAGGGCGGAGCTTCTTTCGAGAGTGGTTTCTATCGAAATCGGCATCCACAATGTCGTTGGCAACGTACCCGGCGGAGGAAATGAGCGAAAACGCCAAAAAAGCCTGCGCCATGACAATGAGAACCGAAGGGTCTCCAAACAGCGCTCCGCCGAAAAACGGGGGCGCTAGGACGAGAATATTTTTTATCCACTGGCTGGGTCTCAGGAGGCGGATGAGGTGTCGGAGAGGGAGATTCATCAGGGCTAAAGTGTAATATTGAATCTAAAATTAAGAAAGGGCGTCGTCAGTTATAATGGTTTTATGAATTCTACCATTGAGTTTTTTAAAATCGCCCACCGCGGCGCAAGTTTCTACGAGCCTGAAAACACGATTCGCTCATTTAGGCGGGCAATCGAGATGAGAGCCGATATGATTGAATTCGACGTGCGCCTATCCGCAGACGGCGAGCTTGTGGTGATGCACGACGAGATGGTTGACCGAACCACCAACGGCGCGGGGCTGGTGAGGGCTATGACGCTTGGGGAACTCAAGGCGCTCGATGCGGGCTTGGGCGAGAAAATCCCGACATTTGAGGAAGTCGTCGGGCTTGCGGAGGGGAGGACGGGACTCGTTATCGAGCTTAAGGAATCTGGCACGGAAGAGCGGGTTGTAGAATCCCTCATCAAGCGCAATTTGACCGATAATGCCTTTATCGTCTCCTTTCACAGGGATTTGCTCAAAACCGTGAAGCGTATTAATCCGGCGGTAAGAACGGGGCTTATTCTGTTCTCACATCCGAATCCCACTGATGCCGCCCTTGAGTGTGGAGCGAATGCAGTAGCGCCGTATTGCGACTACATCGCCGCCGAGACTGTCAAAGCCGCCGCAGAGGCAGGGCTAGTTCTCATCACGTGGACAGTTGACGACGCAGGCAAAGCCGCCAGATTGAGAGATATGGGCGTAAGGGGAATCGTTACCAACAAGCCCGATGTGATATAGACGAGGGGATTCCCGCGGCTAATTGCCGATACGGCTACGGCTTTGCCTCCTGTAATTTAGCCCCTTTTAGGATAAATGCGGTTTTATATGGAACGCTGGGGCAGCACCGCGGGTCGTCTGGCCCTAGGGTCTTGCCAGAGATAATGATTTTCCCTTTTGACACCGAATCCAAATCCGCATCGCCCGCGAGGTCGGCCTGTGCTTTAAGCGAGATATTTCCGTCCGCAAACGCAAACACGGCGAGACTCGTGTAGCCGAACGTGGGGCCCAAGAGGTAGTAGAGCAGGACTACATCCCCGTTGCCATCCCCGTTAACATCGCCGATAAGATGCTTTCCCGGCGACGCGGCCAGTTGATTGTCCGCCGACTCTCTACTCTTTTGGGCTATGAACGCATCGAGAGCCTGCGCTATCGCCTCGGGCTTCGGGTCTTCGGCTCTCGCCGCAATTACCATGAGCGCGAATATGAGAATTATCGCCGGCGCGCTGAATATTTTAGACATCGCATTTCCCCCTTTGAGAGATTTCACTGCGAGAGATTCTACTCTAAAATCCGTCAGATTTCACCCCGCACATACGCCGCGCCCTATAGTATCCGTGGAGCGAATCGAGGGGGCTTGACTAAAATCCCTCTTTTCTATAGCTTTATTTCTCGAACATGGGAATTATCGAGGATATAAAATCCGACTTTAGCGCCGTATTCGAGCGAGACCCCGCCGCGCGAAGCTCGATTGAGGTGATAATTGCCTACCCCGGACTGCACGCCGTAGCCCTGCATCGCATCGCCCACAAACTGTGGACGAATAATCTCAAACTCCTAGGAAGAGCCGTATCGCACATTTCGCGTTTTCTGACCGGCATCGAGATTCACCCAGGCGCGGTCATCGGGCGTAGTTTTTTCATTGACCACGGCATGGGGGTAGTCATCGGAGAGACCTCTGAAATCGGCGAGAAGGTTACGATTTATCACGGCGTAACGCTCGGCGGAACGAGTTTTACCCGCGGCAAGCGGCATCCCACCATCGGGCGAAGCGTTACCATCGGCGCGGGGGCGAAGATTTTGGGGCCCCTCACGATTGGGGAAAATAGCAAAGTCGGGGCGAATTCCGTAGTCATCTCCGATGTGCCGCCGAATTCAACCGTCGTGGGGATTCCGGGGAAAATCGTCCTCAAAGAGGAATTCCCCGTCTATTCGGGGCTTGAGCATAATAAACTGCCCGACCCAGTGCAGGCTCTCATCGAGGAGATAGCGGCTCTCAAAAACCGGATTTCCCAGCTTGAGCAAAACCCCCAGGAGCCGGAGCGCGGCGCAAGAAGGGCGGCAAAGCGCAGGTCGGGTGTTTGAGTTTCTGCGGGGAGGGGGCGGCGATTTTACGGGGAAGCCACGGGGGATTTCGAGAAGGAATACTATGATTTCTGCCTATTTCACGTTGGGCAACCGATGCGGATTACGCTCAAATATTTAATCGCAGTCAAAATTGATAACTTCCCGCGCACTCATTCGCTTGCTATGCCGTTTAAGGAATTGGCAAACCTCTACGGCGAGAGCGTAATGGCCTTCTATAGCGGCAGCGTTTCAACCATAACCTCGCTTGAGCAGGCGTATATCGGAGCGAGAGAGATATATATTGATTTCGAGTTCGATGCCCAAATAGAGGGGCTGAGGCGCTCAGGTTTGGCGAGGATTTTTTGAAATTGTCCGGAGAGTTGCGGGGCAAGCCGTGAGCCCTGAGACGATTAAAATTTATGAGAGCTATAGGGCGAATTGGCAAAAATGCGCACCCGAGCTAAAAACCCTAATACGGAGGGAATGCCCCGACGCCGAGGTGTATGTGTTTGGCTCAGTCATCAAGGGAGGCGCACACCCGACAAGCGACATTGACGTTCTCATCGTCTCCGAGGGATTTAGAAACATCCGAAAAAAGGTCAACTCCCACACGGGACTTAAGCTCGCCTTCCCCATTCGAAGCGCCGTTTGAGTTTCGCCTCATTCCCCCGGACAAATTTCCCTTCTATCAGAAAATGGCGGAGGAAATGGTTAAAATCTAGGCGGCAAATGAAAAAAATCTATCTCGACTACAACGCCACGACCCCCGTTGATGCGCGCGTGCTGGAGGCGATGATGCCCTATCTCGGCGGCGAATTCGGGAATCCATCCAGCATCCACTCCTTCGGAAGCAGGGCAAAAACCGCGCTCGACGACGCAAGGGAGATTTCAGCCGAATTTCTCGGATGCCGCCCGCGCGAGGTGGTCTTCACCGGTAGCGGCAGCGAGAGCAACAATTTCGCCGTCAAAGGGTACGCGCTCGGGCTTGCCGAAAAGGGCAACCACCTCATCACGACCGAAGTCGAACACGCATCCGCCCTTGAGACGTTCCGCTATCTGGAGACTCAGGGGTTCGCCGTAACGTACCTAGGCGTGGGCGCAGATGGCCTAGTTGACCTAGATGAACTCACATCGGCGATAACCGCGCGCACGACTCTCATCTCCGTAATTTTCGCCAACAATGAAACCGGCACAATCATGCCAGTTGCCCAAATCGCCCAAATTGCCAAAGAGCGGGGCGTCGTATTTCACACGGACGCAATTCAAGCCGTCGGAAAAATCGGGATAGACCTCCGCTCCCTGCCGGTGGATTTGCTCTCATTTTCCGCTCACAAGCTCTACGCCCCAAAGGGAGTCGGCGGGCTATTTATAAGAAGCGGCGTTACGCTCCCCCCACTCGTTCACGGCGGAGGGCAGGAGCGCGGCAGGAGGTCTGGAACGGAGAACGTCGCGGGAATTGTGGGGCTTGGGCGGGCGTTTGAGGTCATGATGCGCGGCGATGCGGGAGATGGGATGCTACAGGATGATGGGCGGGTTAGGCGGCTGAGGGATGCGCTTCATGTGGGCATAATGGAGCGCGTCGGGGGCGTGTCTCTCAACGGTCATAGAGAGATGAGGCTTGTGAACACGCTCAATTTGAGCTTTGAAGGCGCCGAGGGGGATTCCATAGTGATGAATCTCGATATTGAGGGGATTGCCGCTTCCACCGGCTCTGCCTGCTCGGAGGGGAACGTTGAGCCATCTCACGTGCTTCTGGCAATGGGGCAGTCGAAGGGGCAAGCCGCATCTTCGGTGAGATTTAGCCTGGGCAGATTCACGCAAGATGGCGACATCCGGCGCGCGCTGGAGGTTCTTCCCGGAATCGTAGATAGAATCAGAGGCATAGGGCGAGGCTTGTAGGGAGTCAAGTATAACGGCTCAATTGCTTGTACTTTCACGCGGAGCGAAGCCAAAGGGCTTTGAGAGAGCTGAAATTTATCCTGAGCCTGCGCCGATGGATTACCCCGCCGCTTCTAGGATTTATAGCTCCTAGGCTAGGCGAGAGCGGTTTTAATAGCACTTGTCGTTTCAATATTGCTGTGTATAATTCCAGTTCTCTGAACGGTTCGGGGCGTAGCGCAGATGGTAGCGCGCAGCGCTTGGGACGCTGAGGTCGGAGGTTCAAATCCTCTCGCCCCGACCACAAAGAGCGGTTGCAAAATGGAGGATGCAGGGCAGAGAGATCTCATCCTGCGGCGTTCATTTTGTATCCCAATTGAGGCTTGCGCCCATAGCTCAGCCGGATAGAGCAACGGCCTTCTAAGCCGTGGGTCGGGGGTTCGAATCCCTCTGGGCGCGCAGGTGAGTTCAGTGGTGGGTGTAGCTCAGGCTGGTTAGAGCGTCGGGTTGTGGCCCCGAAGGCCGCCGGTTCAAGTCCGGTCATCCACCCCACTTGCCTCCCCCTCCCCTGTGTTAAATTACCCGAAGCCTGCCGCAAAATCCACTCACGGGGGGGGGAATGTCAACCTGAATTTGCAATCATCCAGAATGGGCAAATCTGTGGTTATAAAACTAATTTAGCCTCTGCCCGCGCCTCACTGCTCTGGCAGGGACAGGCTCTGCGGCGCGCGCGGGGGCAATTATTGAGGGGTATGCAGGAACTGTCGAATCGGCTTGGGAGTGGGGGAAACGCCCAGACCGCCAGATGAACCGGACGGACTAGGCTATGCCCTGCGGAGGGAATTTACGATTTTGTTCCCTGTTCTCCGCCATCTTTGGGGGTCGAATCTTTATCGCTCCCGCTGCAGGCAACGAGCTTGTCCGCCGCATCGCCGTCGCTGAGGGTTGCAAGATACGCCGCGGGGATTGCAGACGCCATGCCGAGGAAAACTACGAGCGTTACAAGAACCTTTCTCATTATTTCATCTCCTTGTATAGCGATTTGTCTAAATTATATACGTAAATTATAGCCAACTGAGATTTTAGACGCAAACCCTTTTTCAGCCGCTAGAGAGAATCAGCTTATCCCGTTGCGGATGAGGGCGAGAATTCTTGACTGTCATCTGCCATTGGGTAGGGTTTATCGCCCGAATTTGACGGGGCTAAATCTACAAATTGAGAGGATTTTATGGGACTTAAGTGCGGTATCGTCGGACTGCCCAACGTTGGGAAATCAACCCTCTTCAACGCCCTCACAAACGCCGGAGCGGAGGTCGGCAATTTCCCCTTCTGCACAATAGACCAGAACGTGGGCATTGTTCCCGTTCCCGACAAGAGGCTTGAGAGGGTTTCCGAGCTTGTAAAGCCCGCCAAAATTACTCCGGCTTTCTTGGAGATAGTGGACATTGCTGGGCTCGTAAAAGGGGCTTCGGAGGGCAAGGGCAAGGGCAACGCTTTTCTATCCAACATCCGCGAGGTGGAGCTAATACTCCACGCCGTGCGCTGTTTCGAGGATGAAAACGTGATGCACGTCGAGGGGGGCAATAACGCGCTCCGCGATATTCACATTATTGAAGACGAGCTTGTGCTAAAAGACCTCGAAGCCATAGAAAAGCGGGAGCAGAAGCTGATTTCGCAGTCGAGGAGCGGGGCTAAAGCCGTCAAAGAGGAACTCGACCTAATAAAAGCACTCAGGGAGTTCGTAGAGAACGGGGGCAAGGTTAAGAATTTCCCGATGCAGGCAGAACGGCGGCAGGAGATACTGGGAGAGCTGTTTCTGCTCACGGAGAAACCCGTGATTTATATCTGCAACGTCTCGGAGGACGATATCCCCGACGCGCCCAACAACGCAGAGGCGCAGAGGGTGCGGGAATACGCCGAAGCCGAGGGGGCGGAGGTTATCGTAGTATGCGCGAAGATTGAATCGGAAATTGCCGAGCTAAGCCCCGATGAAAAAAGGCTATTCCTCACGGAACTGGGGCTTGAAAGCTCAGGTCTCGATAAGCTGGTGAGGGCGGCGTACTCCAGGCTTGGTCTCGCTACCTACTTCACCGCGGGACCGAAGGAAGCGAGGGCGTGGACCATCAAATCCGGCATGAAAGCCCCCGAGGCGGCTGGGGTTATCCACAGCGACTTCGAGCGGGGATTCATACGCGCCGAGACTATAAAATACGAAGATTACGTTCAATTCGGCTCGGAAGCGGCGGCAAGAGACGCAGGCAGAATGCGCTCCGAGGGGAAGGAATATACCGTTCAAGACGGCGATATTATGCTCTTTAGATTTAACGTTTAGATAGGAGCGAGCCGGATAGACCAGCCCCACCGCTGAAGCGAACAAAAAACGGCAGATTCCTCGCCGTCGGCTCGAGATGACATTTTCATCCTGAGCGGAGTCAAAGGGCGAGAAGAGCAATCCCCTTCCGCCCTCGCTGACGCGAAAGATAGTTTAGCTCTTTTTCCGTCTCACAAAAGCCAGCGCCCCCAAGAGCAGCAGAGCGCCGGGCTCCGGCGCGGCGGCGGCAACCGCTGTGGCATTGACCAAATAAATATTGAAAATAGACGACCCACCATTCGGCGGATATACCCCAATAGAGCTAAACCTGTACCCAGCCGAGGTCGCAATCCCGGTTGGAAGGAAATCCGGGTTGCTCTGTTGCCAATCAACACTATCATCAAAAACAGGAGAAACTCCGGTCGCCCCTATCCAGTAGGTCGTCGAGGCAAGAAGCGTAAACGGAGTCGCCGGAAGAAATACCACATCGCTTACCCCAAGACCGAATACCGGTACTATAAAACTCAACAGCGCGGGACCTACGGGACTCCCCCCGGCATCCCCGAAGAGGTCAACCTGAATCGTCGCATCAGCGTTGTTGCGATCTAGCCGAAGCGTAACAGAATCGAGCGAGTAGTCAGTCCCCGCAGGAAGGGTAAAACCCGCCGCCTTGGAGAATCCGCCCCCCAGAATGGCGATTGTTGAACCGTCAACGCTGTTCACAGCCGGGTAGTTGCTGATGATAACGACAGCCTCTGCCTGCCGCGCCGCAAATCCGAAAAGCGCGAAAAGAAAAACTAAGGCGGCTACCTTAACGCGGATAAAATTTGACATGATAAACACCCCCTAGAATGTATTTAATCTACATTCTACCCCCCCCCCCCCCGCTAAGGTCAAGAAGGCGATGCAATGCGGCGGATTTTGCCGCTCCTTCGCAACCCCGAACGGCAGTCAAACCCGCGTTTCAGGTAAAATTACGCGGCTATGTACAAAGCTCTCATCCGCCCCGTTCTCGACAGGCTCGACTCCGAAACTTGGCACGATATAGCCCGCGAAGCCCTGAGCGCGGCGGAAGTGTCGCCCCTGACGCTTCGCGCGCTGGAATGGCTTGCCTGCAGCGGCAGACGCTTCGAGGATGAACGCCTGAGGGTAAATATAGGCGGAGTCGAATTTGAAAACCCCCTCCTCGTCGGCGCGGGATGGGATAAAAAAGGGCGCGCCGTCCTAGCTCTCCGCCGGATAGGGTTCGCCGGAGTCGAGGTCGGCTCGGTCTTGGCGCATCCGCAGGCGGGAAACCCCAAGCCGAGGCAGTTTATGCTCGCCCCAGACGTCGCCCTAAACCGCCTAGGATTCAATAGCCCCGGGGCGGACGGGGTATTGGCAAACCTCATCCGATACGCGGGCAGAGGGATTCCCATCGGCGTCAGTATAGGCAAAAATAGGGACGTTGAAGCCAAAGACGCCCCCGAAGCCCACGCCGTCGTGGCGAGACGACTCCAGGGGCAGGCGGCTTATTTCGCCATCAACGTAAGCTCGCCCAATACGCCGGGGCTGCGTCTGCTACAGGACAAGAAGCCGCTTGGGGATATTGTCCGGGCTGTAATCGAGGCGATGGACTCAGGGGGCGCAAAAAAACCCGTGTTTGTCAAAATCGCGCCGGAGCTATCGAATGAAGCCATTGACGACGTTATCGAGGTCGCTCTTGAGAACAACATCACGGGGATTATTGCCGTCAATACCACAGAAAGCCCGGCAATCAAGGCCAAATACGGTGAGAGGTGGCGCGGCGAGCCAGGGGGCTTAAGCGGCGCGGATTCGGATTATCGCAAAATGGCGACAGAGAAAATCGCCTATATCCGCAGGCGCGCCGGAGCAACGCTCCAGATTATCGGCGTTGGCGGCGTCTCGGATACTAAATCTGCCCTTGAGAAAATCCGAGCCGGAGCGTCGCTTCTTCAAATCGTAACCGGCATCCGAGGCGAGGGAATCGGAGTGGCAAACAGCATAAACCGGGGCTTGGCGCGCTTTTTGGACAAAGAGCGAATCGCCAGTATCCAGGCGCTGGTCGGGGCTGACGTGAGATGACGCCGCTTCTTCTTGGCTCTGATTTTTTTGCGCGGCTCTGAGGCTTATTAAGTCCTGTAGTGGGCGTTGATTTTGATATATTCCATCGTGATGTCGCTTGCGATGACGAACGCGCTCCCGTTGCCGCCGTTGAGGTCTAGGGTGATGGTGAATTTCGGGTTTTTCAGTATGTAGTTTACCTCTCTCTCGTCCATTATCTCGACGCCATTCTCTACGATTTTATAATCGCCGAAATATAAATCCGCTTTATCGGGGTCGAATTTCACGCCGGCGCGTCCGGCGGCGGCAAGCACCCTGCCCCAGTTGGCGTCTTCGCCGTAGAGGGCGGTTTTCACGAGCAGAGACGAGCCCAGAGTGCGGGCAATTTTATCGGCTTCTCTGTCGGTTTTCGCCCCCCGGACGGTCATTTTCACGACCTTCGTTGCCCCTTCGCCGTCTTGGACTATCATCTCGGCAACCTCGGTGCATAAACCCACAAGGACGCGCTCAATCTCTCTGTAGGCGGGCGAGGCGGCGGTTACGGCTCTGTTTCCTGCTTTGCCGTTCGAGAGCATAAGCAGAGTGTCGTTGGTGGAGGTGTCGCCGTCAACGATGATTCTGTTAAACGAGGCGTCGGCCGCTTTTTTGAGGAGCTTTGCCTGAGCGCGAGGCTCGATTTTAATATCCGTGAGGATGAAGGCGAGCATAGTTGCCATGTTCGGGGCTATCATCCCCGCGCCTTTGCCGATGAGGGCGATAGCGCCGAGCCTGCCGTCAACCTCTATTTGAGCTGATGCGGATTTCGGGAATTTATCCGTAGTCATAATGGCTTCGGCGGCGGCATCAAGCCCGTCGTCGCTGAGGGCGAGTACCGCGCTCGGCACAGCGCTTTTAATCTTTTCGAGGGGCAGCGGCACGCCAATCACTCCTGTCGAGGAGGGAATCACGAGGGACTCGTCAATATGCAGCCCTTCGGCAACAGCGAGCGCGGTTGCGATGGCGTCCTGCATTCCCCGCTCTCCGGTGCAGGCGTTGGCGTTTCCGCTGTTGATGACGACGGCTTGGCACAGACCCCCTTTAATACGCTCCATTCCAAGCAGAACCGGGGCGGCTTTTACGATATTGGTGGTGAAAACGCCGGATGCCACGGCCGGAGTCTCCGAAAATATGAGGGCTAAATCCTTTTTCCCATTCTTTTTTATCCCGCCCGATATTCCACAGCTGAGAAATCCCGCAACCTTGTGCATTAAATGAAATCCTCCAGAAATTTGGATGTTTTAAACTCCCTGCCCGTTTGATATTCGGTAAATTTGGTCAAAATACGGATATTCGCAATTAAATCCTCGGCGCAATCCCCGCCGCTCCACCTCGGATTCGCCGCGCCCCCTGCCGCGCACCCAAGGCACAGAACCCCGCCCTGCCGAATATCGAATCCCCCGCCGCCCACATTTGCGCCGCACCTGAGGCAGGAGCTAATTTGAGGCTCATAGCCGCAGAGCGAGAGCATCCGAAGATGAAATGAGAGTACCTCGCCGAGGACGCCGCCGCCGGAGCGGTTCAGCGCGGCGAAAGTGTCAGAGACGAGAGCAAACGCCTCGCCATTAGGCTCTTGGTCGGGAAGCAGAATTTCTACCGTCTCTAAGATGAAACTCCCCCAGAAAAAAAGGCTCACGCTCTCGGTTAACCTCGGAAAGGAGCGAACTATCTCGGCGTCTTCGATGAATTTCATCCCCCCGTGCCTCGCGTTTATCTTGGCGCTTATCTGCAGAAATGGCTCAAGCCTGCCGCCGAAGCGTTTTCTGCTCCGCCTTGCGTTTTTTGCCAGAGCGCGGATTTTCCCCAAGTTCTCCGTGAAGAGCGAAATTATGTAATCAGCCTCGCCGTATTGAATTTTTCTGAGTACGAAAGCCTCGGTAATGTCCATTGAATCAGCATTAATTATGCCCGATAGCCCTCGCTCCGCCATACAGCGCGCTACGGGGAGGAAAGTTAAAAAATCATCGTAGCGATAAGTAGATACACAATTGAGCCGAACATATCATTTGTGAGCGTAACAAAGGGGCCCGAAGCCGCCGCAGGGTCAAATTTCATTCTATAGAGCAAGAGCGGAGCCGCCGCGCCGATAAAAGAGGTGGCTATCACGGCTGAGACCATCGAAACGAAAATGGCAATCGCGAGCTTCAGCGCCTCAGGCTCGCTCAAGCTGATAAGCGAGCCGAGCAGAGCCGCTCCCGAACCGCACAGAAGCCCCAAGATGACCCCCTCCTTGAGTTCCGAGACCAGTAGCCCCCATATCTCGGTAGCCTTAATTGTCCCCATGCCGATGCCCCTTACGATTATAGTCGTGGACTGAAGCCCCACGTTCCCGCCGGTAGCCATGATGGCGGGCATGAAGGCGGCAAGGACGGCAACCTTCTCAAGCGTGGTTTTGAAGGCGTGAACTATCACAAAAGCGATTGCCAGTTCCCCCAAAAGCGTGAGAAAGAGCCAAGGTATTCTGAGCTTGACCCGCGAGAGCGTGGGGGTGTACATCGGGTGAATGTAATCGCCGACTCCGGCGAAGCGGTAAATATCCTCCGAAGCCTCCTCGGTGATAACGTCTAGGACGTCGTCAGCCGTAATCCTGCCGAGGAGTCTGCCCTCTTCGTCCACGACGGGAAGAGATACGATGTCATATTTTTTGAAGATATTGGCGACCTCCTCTTGGTCAACGTAGGGGGTCGTCGTAACCGGCACAGGGTCAATAAGCTCTCCGACCTGAATCATTGGGTTCGCGAGAATTAGCTTCTTAAGCGACACCTCGCCTAGTAGCCTCTCCCCTTCGTCAGTAACGTAGATTTCATAGACATCCTCGACCTCGTCGGCAATGAGGCGAATCCAATTTATCGTGTCCCTCACGGTGGATGTGCTTTGAATCTCCACAAGCTCGGTCTGCATGATGCCGCCGGCGGCATCGTCCGGGTATTTGAGGAGTTTTTCATATTCTATGGCGTCATCCGCGGGGAGGGTTGACAGAACCCTCTGGGCAACGTCGCGCGGGAGTTCCGAGATGAGGTCGGCGGCATCGTCGGAGTCCATCTGGCGGACAATAGCCGCAATTTTCTGATAGCCGAGCCCAGCGAGAGCCTCCTGCCTCCTCTCCCCTTCTAGCTCCAATATGACCTCAGAGGCAGTGTCAGCGTCCAGCGCATCGAGGACTTTCGCGCCCTCCTCGGATACTAGCGAGTGGAGTAGGAATGCGATTTCCGACGGGTGTACTGAAGACAGAGCACTCTTAACCCCTTCGATGTTTCCTTGTTCAATACTTTTTGAGATTTCCTCGGCTAGAGATTCGATTTCCATGACCTTTCCCCTCGGCAAAAAACGGTATTGTATAAGAGAAAAGGCAAAAGTAAAGAATCTTAACACGGAGCAAAACTCCGCCCGCCTGCCCTCTTTGCGCCGCCGCTGGGGAATCTCTGTATTTGCGCCGGAATCAGGTAAAATCCCCTCCCGTCATGGGAAAGCTGAGAGCCTACGGGGACTTCATAAAAATTGAACACGCCCTTTTTTCGTTCCCGCTCATCCTCTCAGGGGCGTTCTGGGCGGCAGGCGGAGTTCCCAATGTGAAACTGCTCGCCCTCATCCTCATCGCAGGATTCGGGGCTAGAGCCGCCGCGCTCGGCTTAAACAGGATAATTGACCGAAAGATTGACGTGAGAAACCCGCGCACCGCCTCGAGAGAGATGCCGTCTGGGAGAATGACGTTCGGCGAAGGGGCGGGGGTCGTTTCAGCGGGGATTTTGATATATCTGGCCGCCGCGTGGCTGATATGCGATTTAGCCCTTTACCTCTCGCCGATACCGCTTTTGGTGTTCACAGCGTACCCGTACATGAAGAGGTTTACTTGGATGTGCCATTTCGGCGTGGGTTTGGGGCTTGCCCTTGCCCCCGTGGGCGGGTGGGTCGCCGCCACTTGCTCGCTAGAGGGGATTCTCCCTGCTCTGCTCTTATCGCTATTCACACTTTTTTGGGTCGCGGGGTTTGATATAATCTACGCCACTCTGGACGAGGAATTCGACAGCAGAGAGGGGGTGTTCTCAATGGTGTCGCGATTCGGCAGGGACGCGGCGCTTCGGATTTCAGGAGGGCTGCACGCGCTTGCGTTTATGAGCCTTCTGGCGCTCTACATAGCTGAGGCTGGAGGGGTTTTTGCCGCTATTTTTTTAATAGCCACGGGGGCGCTTTTGTACCTGGAGCATGAGAGGTCGGGAGACGTGGATTTGGCGTTCTTTAAGATAAATATACTCGTCGGCTTCGGGGTTTTTCTTTTCACTCTCGCTTGGCTATACTTACCCTGAAATGCGGACTATTCTAGGAATCACAGGCGCGTCAGGCGTCGCCTACGGGGTGAGCTTTCTTAGGCGATGCCCAGACGATAAATATCTAATTGTGAGCAAATGGGGGAGGCACGTCCTAAACGAGGAGCTTGGGCTTAAGGTCGAGGAGATAAGCCCTTGGGCAAAGCGCACTTTTTTGGACACCGACCTTGCCGCCCCGATTTCCTCCGGCAGCAACCACTTCGACTCTCTCGTCATAATGCCCTGCTCGGTCTCGACGCTAGGCAAAATTGCGGCAGGGATTTCGGACACCCTCATCACCAGAGTCGCCGCAGTAGCCCTCAAAGAGCGGCGCAGGCTCGTCATCGGACTCAGGGAAACCCCACTTAGCTCCATTGCCCTTGAAAACGCCCTGAAACTCTCCCGCGAGGGGGCGATAATTATGCCAGTCTGCCCGCCCCACTACATGAGCGCGGACAGCGTAGGCGACCTCGTCGAGGCGTTCGTGGATAAGGCGCTCCAAGCCATCGGCGTTGACAGCGGCAGAGGGTGGCGGAGCGAAGAGCTTGAGTGATTGAAAATGAAATCCTCTACGGGCAACAATCACCGATAGAAGAGAGTCCTCTCACGCCTACTCTCGCGGCTTTACAGCTTCTATGACGGCTGAAACAGCGAAGTCGGAAACCGGCTTCTGGGCAGACCACTGGCTGATGAAAGAGCGGCTCTCCACCTTAGGCGAGACTTTTATCTCTCGAAAGCCCGAATCGGCGAGAATCGTCTCAATTTCCGAAATCAACAACGCTCCGGCAACGCATCCGGTATGGAGGTCCGAATCAGAGCGAATTTCCTCCGGCATTGCGGCTATGGCTACAATATCCGATACGGCAATCCTCCCTCCCGGCTTTAGAACGCGATAGGCCTCCCGAAACACCTTGGGCTTATCCGGCGAGAGGTTAATCACACAGTTTGAGATAATCACATCAACCGACGAGTCAGCCACGGGCAGATTTTCTATCTCTCCAAGGCGGAATTCCACATTTAAATAGCCCCCCACTCGGGCGTTTCCTCTAGCCTTTGAAACCATTTCGGGGGTCATGTCAACCCCTATTACCCCGCCTAGCGCGCCGACCTGAGCAGATGCGAGGAAGCAGTCAAAACCCGCGCCGCTTCCGAGATCCAGTACCTTCTCGCCGGCTTTAAGGGCGGCTATAGCCTGAGGGTTGCCGCATCCAAGCCCTAGATTCGACCCCTGGGGAACGGACTCGATTTCCCATGAGCTGTAGCCCAGAGCCTTCGACGCCTCATCCGCTCCTGGTGTAGATTCACGGGAGCAGCAACTTGGGGCGCACCCGCAGCCATCGTCGCTTTTTACGGCAACACGGGCGTAACTCTCGCGCACGGCCTGCTTTATTTCATCCTGATTTAATTTGTTCATTGAGCCTCCTGTGCGGGATGTGTGTGGGATAATTTCAACGTCTCCCCCCGCTTGATAATATAGACGGGAGAGGGCAGAAAAAGACGCAGTCAGCCTCAATCACACTCAACAGCGCACCCCCCGCCGCGCGGTTTATAGTCGGTAATTCCGCCGTCTGGGGCGGTTTCCACCTCGCAGCATCCTAGGAGCAGGCGTCGAAGTCTCTCCCTGCCGCGCTGAATTCTGGATTTTGCCCCGGATAGCGATATTCCCAATCGGAGGGCGACTTCTCTATGAGGCAGTCCCTCTAGCTCGGAAAGCGCAATAGGCGCTCTATACGCTTCGGGAAGATGCGAGATTAAAGGCTCTAGGCAGGCCGCGAGTTCCGCGGCGTAATCCCGCTCAACGTCCGGCGCGGGGAGGCGCTCGGGCAACTGCTCTGATGGTCTGCTGGAGCGGTAGTAGTCGGCAACGGCGTTTGCAGTAACGCGGTAGAGCCACGAGGAGAGGCTTTCGCGGGATTTTAGCGTATCAATATTTTCAAGCGCTCTTAAGAATACATCTTGGAGAATATCCTCCACCGCATGCGCAGGAGCGCGTTTGGCGATATATCCGCGGAGGTTCAATCTGTAATTTTGCCAAATATCTTCTAGGTTTAACACAGCTCTTTAGAGCAATTCTCAAAGCCCTTGGATTCTCTACTACTGCGGGTCGGAGAATTCAGCCGGCACAGTAGCGAAAAACTGGCGGTTTGTCTCTTCGCGTTCTGCGGCAAGCCCCGATATTTTTGAGCGCACTTCGGGGTATTTACGGAGGAATTGGCGAAAATCCTTCTGGCTCAGCACGGCAAATTTCGTATAATCGAGCGCGGTAATGTCCGCCGAGCGGGGCTTTCCGGTAAGTAGCGCCATCTCCCCGAAAACGTTGCCAGAGCCGAGTTTAATCTGCCGCTTGGCTACAGACACCTCGACCTCGCCATCAAGGACAAAATAAACCCCATCCTCAGCCGAATCCCCAACGCGTATGATTCGCTCCCCCGGCTGCGCGGAGCGTTGTTTGAAGTGCAGGATGAGAACCTCGCGCTGTTCAGCAGTCAGCCCTGAGAACATAGGGAAGCGCTCCCCCAGTTCCTGAGGGGTGAGAGTCCTGTGGGCGGCGGCTTTCTTCTCGGCAAGCTCGCGCGCGGCGTCCAAATCAGATTTGAGGAGGGCCAGGTTCGCGCTCCTCTGCTCCTCTAGGCTCTTGGCTAGTTTGGGGCGAGAGAGAACGGCAGAGGTTATCCTGTCCGAGAGGGCAAACATTACAGGGTTCAAAGTGATGGAGAGGAGCGCGCCGGCTAGGATGAGGTTTAGTCCCTCGGCGGGCATAAGCTCGTAAGCCATGCCGAGTCCCGCGAGGATGAATGAGAACTCCCCTATCTGAGCAAGCGACGCCGATATTGTCATAGCAGTGCTGAAGGGATAGCGCATGAGCAGAACTATAGCCATTGCGATAAGTGACTTGCCTACTAGAACCAAAAACAGCACAGCCACTATCATAAGCGGCTCGCGCACCAGAATCGAGGGGTCGAAGAGCATCCCCACGGATACGAAAAACAGCACGGCGAATGCGTCCTGCATCGGCAGAGAGCTTTCAGCCGCCTTATGACTCAACTCAGATTCGCTGAGGACTACTCCGGCAAAAAACGCCCCTAGCGCAAACGACACCCCGAAAAGAGCCGAAGACGCATAGGCAATGCTCACAGCGACAGCCAAAACGCAGAGCGTAAAAAGCTCGCGAGACCCCGTGCGCGCCACTTGGCGCAGCAGCCAAGGCATCACTCGAGGACCCAGAAGCAGAGCCACCGCAATAAACGCCGACACCTTTGCGAGCGTTATCCCAAGCGTGAGAAGGAGCCCGTAATCGCCCCCCGCCGAGTGCGCGTCTGCTACGACTTTGCCTCCAAGAGACCCCGCAAAAGCGGGCAGCAAAACGAGGGTCAAGACCATAGCCAAATCCTCGACTATGAGCCAGCCGACCGCTATTCTACCGTTGGTGGTTGTAACGGCGTTGCGCTCCTCAAGGGCCTTGAGGAGAACCACAGTGCTTGCAACCGAGAGACAAAGCCCCAGAACGATTCCGCCGCCCAGGCTCCAGCCCCAAGCCATCGCCATTAGCGCCCCGATGACAGTCGCGGCGGCAATCTGAGCCACTGCGCCGACAACCGCGAGTTTTCTTACCGCAAACAAATCGGCAATCGAGAAATGAAGCCCCACGCCGAACATCAGAAGCATCACGCCGATTTCCGCAAGCTGCCCGGCGAGGGCGCGGTCGGGAACAAACCCCGAAGCCAAAGACCCCATAGCCACCCCAGCCACGAGATACCCAACGAGGGGGGAAGAGCCTATGCGGTTGGCAATAAATCCGAGAACAAACGCCAGGGCGAAACTTACGGCGATGAGCGTAATGAGACCAACATCGTGGGGCATTTTAGTGTCTCCTTTTTCAGGCTTTGCGGGGCGCTCGCGCTTAGCGGATGAGAATATGGAGTCCGAGGGCATCGCGCGGGATGCGTGTATTCTACTTTACAAACCATGCGGCTTGCAATTGTGAAGTAGCATTATTAAAGGGAACTGAAGATAAATAAGCCGAGTTCAATCCCCCCACCCGGCTCCGAGCATCATGTCAGTAAACCATCCAACTATCCCTAGATTGCGCCGCCGCCCCCTCGTTGACCTATGTGGGCAGGGCTGGTTATACTCAAAGATGCCGCGGGATAGGGTGCAGATACGCCCCGAAGCCGCTATTCTAATTTATGGAGCGCCCCCAGCTTCGATACAAATTAACCGATGAGGAACGATGAAGAGAAAAAACTTTCAAGACCTGCAGGATTTCATAGCGCATCTGGACGCCATAGGAGACCTCAAGCGCGTCAAAGCCGAGGTTGACCCGGATTTGGAGATCACAGAAATCGCATCGAGGGTGATTAAAGAAGGGGGCCCCGCGCTCCTATTTGAGAATGTCAAAGGGGCGGCGCACCCGCTTGCAATCAACCTATTTGGAAGCGAACAGAGGGTCGCCCTCGCCCTAGGCAGAGAGCCACGAGAGGTCGGCGAGGAGCTAGTCTATCTGTTTGAGAAGATAAACCCGCCCTCGATTAAAAATTTCTTCTCGATTCTACCCAAGGCTTACGCGCTTCTGTCAATGAGAACGAAAAATGTCTCAAGCGCGGCGGCGCAGGAAATCCAAGAAACCCCAGACCTGGGCAGACTCCCCGTGATAAAGTGTTGGCCCAAGGACGGGGGCAGATTCATCACCCTCGGACTCGTGCTGACGAACGACCCCGTTACGAAGAGGCGAAACCTCGGCATCTACCGGATGCAGATTTATGATAAACAAACCACTGGGATGCACTGGCATCCGCACAAAGGAGGGGCGGCTCACTACCACGAGGCGGCAAAGTTAGGGAGGGATTTGGACGTTGCCGTCGTCTTAGGAGGAGACCCGAAGATGATATTCACGGCAATCGCGCCGCTCCCCGATGGGATGGATGAAATCGCCTTTGCGAGTTATCTGCGCGGAAATCCAATACCGATGGCGGAGGGGAAAACCATATCGCTGAGGGTGCCGGCAAACGCGGAATTCATCATCGAGGGCGTAGTGCCGCAGGGAACTTTGCGTGAAGAGGGCCCATTCGGAGACCACTTCGGATACTACTCGATGGAGGCAGATTTTCCCGTATTCAACGTAAAGCAGATAACCCACAGGCGGAACGCGATATTTCCATGTACGATGGTGGGAAAACCCCCGAAAGAGGACATTTTCCTCGGTATGGCGGCTGGGGAGATGTTCTCGCCCCTCATAAAAATCATTCAGCCCGAGGTAAAGCGGATGTGGGCGTACCCGGAGGCTGGGTTTCATAACCTGCTCGTCGTCGGGGTGGACGAGAGATACCCGAAGGGGGGCGTAAAGGCTATGCTCGCCCTGTGGGGAACTGGACAGCTCCTCCTCACTAAGTGCATGATAATGGTCTCAAGCGACGTGAACCCCAGGGACTGGTCTGCGGTTCTTAGGGAAATCGGCGAGAACTTCGACCCAAGGGAGGATTTCATTATGATACCCTGGGCGCCGCTCGACACGCTTGATTTCACAAGCGGCAAGCTCAACGTCGGAAGTAAAATGGGCATCAACGCCGTGAGAAGACAGGGCCGGGCGAAGAGAACTTTCCCGGAGCGAGTCCAAGACCCAAGGTCGAGACTCCCTGAAATTTTAGATTTCCGCCTGCTTCCGGGGGGGTTCCTAGCAATAAAAGTGGATAAGAATCCCAAAGAAGCCATACGCCGCCTGTTCGAGACCCCGGGATACGAGAGCATAAGAATCGTCGCCGCCCTGAGCCGGGACATTGACCTGAGCGACGACACGGAACTCATCTGGGGCATTTTCACCCGTTTCGACCCGTATCTGGATGTGATATTTGAGAGAGCGGAGCTTCGAGGCTCCGCCGTGCTGTACGACGGGCGGATGGGAATTGATGCTACATTTAAAGAATGGTATCCTGAAGTGCTGGAGATGTCAGACGATATAATAGAGAGGGTGGATGCGCGATGGAAGGATTATTGGAGCGAGTAGAGAGGTTTTGCAGGGACAGGGCACTTCTGCCGATACTGGCGAAAGTGGAGCGGGGACAGAGGCTCAGCTTTGAGGACGGTATTGCGGTGCTAAACACGCGCGATATTAACTCGGTGGGCATGATGGCAGATTACGTCAAACGGAAACGCGAGGGGGAGCGGGTCTATTTCGTAGTGAACCGACACGTAAACCCGTCGAACATCTGCGCCATATCCTGCAAATTCTGCGCCTTCGGGGTAACGAAAAAAGCGGCGGACGCCTACGAACTTAGCCACGAGCAGATACTATCCATGCTAAGCGACGACATCCGAGAGGTTCACATCGTCGGAGGGCTACACCCGGACTGGGAATTCGACCACTACCTCGACATCGTCAAAATAGTCAAAAAGAACTTCCCGAACACTCACGTAAAGGCGTTTACGGCTGTAGAGGTGGACTGGTTCACCGAAATCAGCGGCAGGGGCTTGGAGGACGTGCTGATGATGCTCAAAGAAGCCGGGGTTGACGCGCTCACCGGAGGCGGGGCTGAAATCCTGCACCCAGATATAAGAAAGAAAATCTGCGCCCCTAAAACCATAGCCACCCGTTGGGAGGAGATTCACGCGCTCGCCCACAAGCTCGGCATCCCGACAAACGCAACCATCCTCTACGGACACATCGAAGAGCCGTTTCACGTGGTTGACCATCTGGAGCGTCTGCGGCGGATACAGGACGAATCCCCCGGATTTTTCGCGTTTATTCCGGTGCTATTTCAGCCGGAGAACACGGGACTCAAAAAACAGGTGCAGTTCTTCGCCGGCTCTTATGACTTAAAAGTCCACGCCCTCGCCCGACTGTATCTCGATAACTTCCCCCACATTAAAGCCTATTGGATAACGCTCGGCGAGAAGTGCGCCCAAGTTGCCCTCCATTTCGGGGCAAGCGACGCCGACGGCACCATCATGCGCGAGAAAATCATCCACGACGCCGGAGCCCCGTCGGAACTCGGACACACGAGGGATTTCATGGTGAATATGATAAAGAACGCCGGATATATCCCCGTCGAACGGGACGCGCTCTATAACACGCTCAGAGTCTATAATTAAGCCCGGCTCTGGCAGAGGGGAGCCTATACGATTGAGCGGCGGCTTCATGCGATTATCAGATGTATTCACCGGGCAACCCCACACAATCTCGTGAGGGCGCGGGATGAAAATTAGCGAGTAAGCACAAACCGGTATGGGGATTTTCACTAGCGTACCCAAGCACCGCCGCCGGACATCCTGAGCGGAGTCGAGGGGCGGGGGGGTTTCAGCCGCGAGCCGCGCCAGTTCTCATCAGGCTAGGTCTATGGCGTATTTTTTGAGGTCTGCGAGCGATATAACTCTGAGCGTCGCCTCATGGGTCGAGGCGAGTATCACAGGCGGGGCGAATCCGGCATCGAGCGCCTCTTTCCACCTGCGCGCGCACAGACACCACCTGTCTCCGGGCTTCAGCCCCGCAAATCCGTATTCCGGCATTGGAGTGGTCAGGTCGTTTCCCCTTGATTTTGAGAATTCGAGAAATTCCTCCGTAACCTCGGCGCAGACAACGTGAAGCCCCAAATCCTCGCTCCCGGTGCGGCAGCATCCGTCCCTGTAGAACCCCGTCATCGGAGACTCCGAGCAGGGCGTCAAGCCCCCGCCGAATACATTTTTCTCATCAGCCATGTTCTGAAACCTCCGCCGTCTGAAAGTTAATTTGGATGAGGGAATTATATCGAATAGGGATTTCATCGGCAAATTCTGCTCAGGTAAGCTACAGAGCGCGTTAAAAATCCGCTGCAAAGGAGGCTCACGAGATGAAGTCATATATAGCCGAGTTCATAGGGACTTTCGCGCTGGTATTCGCCGGCACGGGGGCTATAGTCATAAACGACATAACCGGAGGGGTAATTTCCCACGCGGGAATCGCGGCGGTATTCGGGTTAACCGTCATGGCTATGATTTACACGCTGGGGGATATTTCGGGAGCGCACATAAACCCCGCCGTTACGCTCGGATTCTGGTTGGCAAGGCGGTTGCCCTCGAATAAAGTGATTCCCTACATAACGAGCCAAGCCGCAGGCGCCGTTGCCGCAAGCATCACTCTCTCCCTGCTCTTTCCCACTCACCCGACTCTCGGGGCGACTCATCCGGCGGGGGGCGCGGCGCAGAGTTTCATACTTGAGGGGATACTAACCTTTCTGCTCATGTTCGTGATAATCAACGTCTCAACGGGGGCGAAGGAAAAGGGGGCTATGGCGGGAGTGGCAGTCGGCGCAGTTGTGGCGCTGGAGGCTCTTTTCGCGGGCCCAATAACGGGGGCTTCGATGAACCCGGCGAGGTCTGCGGCTCCGGCTTTAGTCTCCGGCAATCTCGAATATCTGTGGGTTTATTTAATAGCTCCGGTCATCGGGGCGGCGGCAGGGGTTTTGGGGTGCAGATTCGTGCAAGAGAAGGGGTGCTGCGCCGGCAGAGTCGGCGAGCAGTGCGGATAACACACAGGGTGGATGAATAATTTTTAGGATTCACGATAAAATTGCCCATCAAACTGCCTCAGGACGGCGCGCCGGAGGGAGGGGGCAGACACTCGCGGGGCATCTGTCTTTTAGGCTTCCCCGAGGCATCGGATTTCCTCGGTTTGACCCGTCCGTCCGCCGTAAACCACGATGATAAATCAGCCCCGCACCCGTCCCCAGCCTCTACGCCATCTTGGGATTCGCATTGGGGACTGCCTTCGGGACACCTGAGCCGGACGTGGAAATGCCCGTCATGCCCCCACCAAGGGCGGATTTTGCCAAGCCACGCCTCGCCGGCGTAATCCCCGCAGAGCCTCTTTTTTATGAGCGGATTTACGAAGATTCTATCCACCTGCCCGCCCGCCGCCGCAAGTCTCAATATCTCCCCGTGCGCCGCCTGCCAGCCCACGAGTTCCCCGCGGTTTGCCGAGAGGAGTGAGCGCGGCTTCATCGCCTCGCGCTCCGGCGCAGATGGGGCTGCTCCGCCCACAAGGGTGTGAAATAAAATATCGGCATCGAGTCCGGTTTGGTGGCTACTGTGGTCGTCTGGAAGCGGGCCTCCGCGCTTCTGGGATAAATCCCCGATGAGGATATCGCGTTTGAGTTCAACGAGTACCCTTTCGCCGAGCCGCGATACATACTCAATAAGCGAGGGGTGGCCGTAGAATCTCTCCCTTTTGGGGCGGATGACGTGAAACCCTAGCCCGTCCGCGGAGAGCGCGGAGGAATTTCTCACGCACCCTGCCGTGTAGTAGCCTATGGATTCGGAATCCATCGCCGAGGCATCACCGGGAAAATTCCACACCACAAGCAGTATTATTGAGAGTATGAGAAGTCTCATCGAATTGCGCCGATTTAATTTTCCCACTCCGCGGGGTACGACTCTCATGCGGCGGTAGAAGCGTGGGGGGGATAATTTGAATACTCGCCCCGTCATACATATAATTTATCACCGTCGGCAACGGATTTCACTTCTAAGCATCAAATTAATAAATTCCCAAATTCGGAGGTCTCAGTAAATGGAAAAAGCAACTTTTGCGGGCGGCTGTTTTTGGTGTATGCAACCCCCATTTGACGGGATAGAGGGCGTGCTGTCCACAGCCGTGGGCTACATTGGCGGCCCAAAGCCCAGCCCCACTTATGAAGAGGTCTGCTCCGGGCGCACTGGACACGCCGAGGCAATTGAGGTCGTATTCGACCCGGAAAAGGTCAGCTACGAGACACTGCTAGATGTGTTTTGGAAAAACATTGACCCAACGACCCTCAACGCCCAGTTCTTTGACGCAGGCACTCAGTACAGAACCGCGATTTTCTATCACAGCGAAGAGCAGAAACGGCTCGCTGAGGCGTCAAAAGAGGCGCTGGATAAATCCGGTAAATTTAAGAACCCGATAGTTACCGAAATCTCTGCGGCGGGGGAGTTCTATAAGGCCGAGGAATACCATCAGCGCTACTACCAGAAAAGCCCGGTGAGGTATAAATCCTACAGCTACGGCTCAGGCAGGGCGTCATATCTCGAGCGGACTTGGGGGAAAGAGGGGAAATAGGGCGCGCCCGCCGGGGAATTTGTATAAATCGCCCTTTAGTGTACTGTCTTTCCTTAAATTTTCACCGAGGTGAGTAGAGAACATGGAGAATAAATCATATTGGGTTTTGGGACACCACGTTTTTATCACGCACGAAAGCGCCGAATATACGCTCTGCGACATTTTCGTGCCGGGGCCAATACCGCCGCCGCCGCCCCATCTGCACAAGGGCTGCTCCGTGATGTTTTATCTCCTCGACGGACACCTAGAGGTTAAAATCGGAGACGAGGCAAGGGTGCTGAAACTCGGCGAGACCCTATGCGTCCCCGCGGGCGCGCTCCACAGCTTCAGCAATCCAATGATAAAACCCGCGAGATTCATCCAGGTATTCAGCCCCGGAGGGTTTGAGAAATTCTTCCGCGCTTTCGGGATCGCAGGGAACACAGAGGAGTCCTACGAAGCCTCGAAGGGCGATGAGATGGTCAAAAGAATCATCGCCGAAGCGGGCAAGTACGGGATGGAAATGCCAGAGAATTCATGAAAAGCCGCGTAAGGATAAAATACTGCGCTCAGTGCAGATGGATGATAAGGGCGGCATGGACGGCGCAGGAGCTACTTATGACGTTCGAGTCGGAATTGGAGGAGGTAGCCCTCGCCCCCGGCGCGGGAGGGGTGTTCGACGTCTCGGTTGACGGGGATGTGATTTGGTCTCGCAGCGAGCGGGGCAGGTTTCCCGACATAAAGGAACTGAAGCAAATCCTAAGAGATGCCATCGCGCCCGGCAGGGAACTTGGACATTCCGAACGAGAATTCAGCCCTCAGGATGATTGAGACACTCCCTCGGCGCATATTGAAGTTCACGCTAAAGCTCGGCGCGTGGTCTGTCCTGCTGAGCGTGCTTTGGGTCGCCAGCTATCGCTTCCTCCCCCCTCCGGTAACGCCGCTTATGATTATCAGGTATTTCGAGAACGGCTACGGAATCCAGAAAAAATGGAAGAGTTACGACTACATCTCAGAGAATCTCGCCCTTGCGGTCATCGCCTCGGAAGACCAGAAATTTTTTGACCACAGCGGCTTTGACATCGAGGCAATAGAAAAAGCGCTCAGCCGAAACAAGCGCGCAAGACGGATAAAAGGGGCAAGCACGATAAGTCAGCAGGTGGCAAAAAACGTCTTCCTGTGGCCCGAGAGGAGTTGGGTGCGCAAGGGATTTGAGACGTATTTCACATTTTTAATCGAGACCCTCTGGAGCAAGCGGCGGATACTTGAGGTGTATATGAACGTCGCCGAGATGGGAAGAGGCGTCTATGGGGCAGAGCGGGCGGCGCAAAATTATTTCGGGAAACCCGCCGCGCGGCTCACAAGGGCACAGGCCGCTCTAATTGCGGCGACGCTGCCGAATCCGAAGCGGATGTCTGCGGCGAGACCCTCGGGCTATGTGCTGAGCCGCCAGCAGTGGATACTCCGGCAGATGAGCCAGCTTGGAAGCATAGAATTTTTAATGAGATAATCTCGGCGCTCGAAGCCGCCGCGAGCGAGAAGGAGGCATAATTCAGCCCCCCCTCCTGCCCGCGCGCTCGATTCTATACCAATTTATAGAAGGTTGTAAATCAGCACAAATATATAGCGCAGATTGGCAATTGATTTTTGCAAATCCAATTTCGCATCGAGCATCCCCACGCTCGGTTTGAAGAAGTCATTATATTCATTGGTTACGCGGACAAACTCATTGAAAGTGATGGTCGGGGGATTGTACACCGTAAGCGGGCGCACGTTTTTCCTAGCGGTTTCAATCCTGATGCCGTCGCCGTCAACCACGGCGAGGAACCAGCGCTCGGAGTCGGGAAGGGGCAGTTCTATACCGCCGCCGACCTTGTCCTTGAGTTCTTTCCATTCTTTTTCTCTGTTTTCGCTGAAATCGAGAATTCTATCAGAGAGCATTGTTTAGCCTCCTTCTTGGCAATAAATTTGAATCTGGAAATATACCATAGATATAGAGGGAATTATATCAACCCATCTAGAACGCCCGTTAGAGAGGGTTTTGCCATCCCCAATACCGCGTTACTCGTGTCTCAGCGCCTCTATGGGATCGAGCTTTGACGCCCTATTCGCCGGATATAGCCCGAACACTATGCCCACTACTGCGGCGAAGGCAAAGGACAGCAGAACCGACTGCGGCGAAATCAACACGGGCCAGCCAGCCGATGCCGAGAGTATCTTTGAGCTTGCAATGCCGGCTAAAATCCCTACGAACCCTCCGGCGAGGCTCATCACAAGGGCCTCAGTGAGGAATTGAAGCAGAATATCTCGCCTCTTCGCCCCGACAGCCATTCTTATCCCAATCTCCCCAGTTCGCTCAGAGACTGAAACGAGCATGATGTTCATAATCCCCACGCCGCCCACCAAGAGCGAAATCGAGGCTATTGCGAGCAGCAACATAGCCAGCACGCGCGTCGTCGCCTCGGCAGACTTCACGATGTCATCCAGCGAGCGGACGGTAAAATCGTCCTCTTCGGATGGAGGGATTCTGTGGCGGGCGCGCAGAATTTGCCTAATTTCATTCGCAGCTTCCGGCATTGAGTATTCATCGAGAGCCGATACCTGAATACTCCCCACTCTGCCCGCGAGTTCCGCTCCCAATACTTTTCTCTCTGCTGTGGTGAAGGGAATCAGCGCGGCGTCGTCTTGGTCGGCGCCGAAACTGGTCTGCCCCTTCGCGCTTAAGACTCCGATGATTCTAAAGGGGATGTTCTTTATGCGCACGACTTGGCCTATAGGCTGAGAACCCTCATAAAACAGGTTATCAGCCACGGTTCTGCCTAAGACAGCGACGTTTGACGCCGCGTCCATATCGCGTTTTGTGAAAAAAGCCCCAGATTCAAGACCCCAATCCCTAACTTCAACGTATTCGGGCGTAACCCCGTAAACTCCCGTGTTCCAGTTCTGGTTTCCGTTTACTATCTGAAAAACGCCGCGCCTCGAGTACGTAACCGCCGCTATGAAACGGGCCTCCCGCTCGAGAGCTTCTGCGTCGCCGACGGTGAGGGTCTGCGCCGTGCCTGCGCCCGCCCGTACGCCGCCGTGGGTCGCGCTTCCCGGAAAGATGAGAATCATATTCGCCCCAAGGCTCGCGATTTGACTGCGAACCAGGGCGCTTGCCCCCTGCCCTAGGCTCACCATAGAGATAACCGCCCCGACGCCGATAATGACGCCGAGCATGGTCAGAATCGAGCGCATCCGGTTTCGCGCGAGCTCCTTGAGGGCAATTCTTACGGCTATGAAAATTAAATTAGCCATGCGCTAGAAACCGAACCTCGGCGGGCGCGCCGCCGCAGGAGAGTCCCTTTTATCCGAGACCGCGCCGATGATGACGGAGTCGCCTTCCTTGACCGTACCAGATTTAATTTCGGTGAAATTGCCGTCGGAAAGCCCCGCTTCGACCCGCACTGAAATGGCATCGCCGTCTTTAGACAGTATCCAAATCTCCGCGCCTGCTCCGGCGTGAGATTCCCTAGGAGAGTCCGCTCCGGCGCGCGCATGAGGGCTTTTTTTGTGAGCGGCGGCGGGGCGGAACCTGAAAGCCGCGCTTGGAGCTAAGAGCGCGCCCTTTTGCCGGGCGGCGAGGATTGAAACATTAGCCGTCATTCCGGGCTTGAGCCTCAGCCCCGCATTTTCGACCTCTATTATGACATCGTAGGTAACGACGTTCTGCACGGTTACAGGAGAGTTTCTAATCTGCGCCACAGTTCCATCGAATTTTATATTCGGGAACGCGTCAACGGTAAAATCCGCCCTCTGCCCGGAGGAGACCCTGCCGATGTCCGCCTCGACGACGCTTGCGCTGACCTGCATTTTTGCCAAATCCTCGGCTATTACAAAGAGCGTTGGGGCTTGAAGGCTCGCCGATACAGTCTGCCCCACGTCAACGGCGCGGGATATGACGATGCCGTCAACCGGGGAGATAATCCTCGTGTAGCCCAAATCGGACTCGGCTGATTTGAGATTCGCCCTAGCCTGCTCGACCTGCGCGAGGGCGGTTTTATATAACGCCTCCTGCGCATTAACCTGCGCCGAAGCGACGTCGCTGGATGCCTGCGCGCCATCTAACTGGCTCTCAGAGACAATCCCCCGATGAAATAGGTCTTCGGCGCGCTTGAAATTCCTTGCCGCCTGCGTCAAATCCACGCGCGATTTGCCGAGATTGGCTCTGGCGGCGAGCGATGCGGCATATTGAGCGGCGAGGTTCGCCCTCCCCGCGTCAACCTTAGCCTGAAACGGCTCAGGGTCAATTTCGGCTACTATGTCGCCTTTTTTCACTGCGGAGTTGAAGTCGGCAAAGAGGTTTTTTATCCGCCCTGTAACCTGACTGCCGACCTGCACAGTAACCAATGGGTTCAGAACGCCGGAGGCGGTAACGGACTCGGCGATATCCCCGCGCGAGACCTTAGCCGTAATATATTCGACTCCCTCTCTGCCGCGGTTCCAATATCCGTAGCCCGCAATGAGCAGGAATGCAGAGACGAGCGCGAGATACAGAAGTGGCTTTTTCATGGAAAGTTCCTTATGAATGAGTTAAACCGCTCAAAGCCGAGGTTGCCGCCGAGCAGTGCGGAGCGCAAGTCCCCCCCTCGGTACGCCTATTCATCGAGGGGGTTTTTCCATTCAAACACCTGAAGCGCGGCTCTGTAATCCGAGAAGTCCTCAAATACATAATCCGGGGAAAATTTGGATAAATCCTCAACCGAATAAGACCCCGTAGCCACGGCGACGGTTATAGCCCCCGCCGCTTTTCCGTGAGTAATATCCAGAGGGGTGTCCCCGATGACAAACACGGCGTCGAAGATGTCGTAGCGGTTTAAATGCGCCTTCGCCCTTGCAATGGCAAAGCGTATGAGCCGCTCGCGGTTTTCAGAATCCGAGCCGAAGCCGCCGAATTTGAAATATTTATCCAGCCCCGCGTGTCTGAGCTTTATCCAAGCCCCTTTCTCAATATTGCCGCTTGCGACGCCCAGGACGAGGTCTTTTCTCTCGGATGCGGCTTTGAGCAAATCCGGCACCCCGGGGAGGACTTTAAACCTCTTCGATGCCGCAAGCTCCTCGCCGAGGAGAGGCTCGTACTCGCGAAAGACCCTCTCGGCTTCATGCGGGAGGAAATCCCTTCCAAGCGTGTTACTGAACATCTCCCGCAGGATGATGGGGTCGGTCTTGCCGTCGGCTTTTACGCCGTTCATGGCATTGGCAACGCCGAATACCTTCTCAAAAGCGCGGTTTATCGCGTTCGTAGCCGCGCCTCCGGCTAGGAGCATCGTTCCATCAATATCGAAGAGCAGGAGTTTCAATTTACGGTCAACGTGGATTTTGGATTGCTTCACGGAATTCCCCCTGTCATTTATAGAGCAGTTTAAAGTATAGCCTCTAGCCGGCGGATTGGTGGGATTTTCCCAAGCGAGCCGCCCCCCATCTAAGGAACGGATTGCGCCGCGGCGTAGAAATCCGTCTCAAGCTCCCAAATCTGCGCCGCCAGAGAGGAGGCGCCGCAAAGAGCCTGCCTCGACGGGTCGCCCTCGCTTATGCTCTTGAGAACCTGAGCCATCGCCGCCCATTTCGAGGCTATGGCGTCCATTTTCCTATATAGCCCAAACTCCCGAACCACAGGGGCTATCCCCTCAGCCTCGGCTAGGAAATCCGAATAGAGCCGACGAAACCCGCAGCCGCACACCCCGCGCCTCGCAATCACCTGATAGCCAAACCGGGCGCACCAGCGCCAATCCTGCGCGCCGAGCCAATTGGGCAGGTCTTCAGCCCATAGTTTTATCATCCCCACGCCGGACTCCCCCCTTGCGCCCACTCTGCCCTCAATCATTTTGCGCGCGCCCAGGCGTATGGCCTCGGGGATTATTTCACCGAGTGGCTTAATTGGGGTCTGGGGATTTACCTCGAACCAGTTATTGCGAAGCGGGTTGGACGGCGCCTTAGACGAGCGTCCCCGCTTGAATTTATCGTATGAGACCGCCTGAAGCCCCTCGAATTGAGTGTCGGCGAGATATGCAATCTGGGCCTCGTCGTCATATCCCCAGACGGAGACTACGTGTCCCGGAAAATTCGTGTTTGATTTATAGTAATCCAGATAAAAAACATCGGTCTGAATGAGTACGGGAACGCCGCGATTTATGAAGTCCTTTACTATTTCGAGAGCGGCGGCGTCATCGTCTTCATAGTTCCAGACCGTCGGTTTATCCACGAGGCTGAAGAAGGAGGTTTCCATCTCTGGGCCGCGGAGGAAAATCATCCTAGTCGGGCTAATGTCGGCGCGGCGGGTGTAGTAGAACCCAAGCCCTGCGCCGAGTCCGAAGCACATAGCCTCCGACATCGGGCATCCGTGATAGGCCATGACGTCCCGAATAGCCGTGGAGCCGCAGTGAACTCCCGGTGTATGCGCCCAGTTTTTGATGATTTGTCTCATTGCGCCGATTGATATTTTACCAGACCCTTGGCAATTTTCATCAATTTTACCGCCCCCTCGGAACGCCGCTGTCTTCCGCCTCCGCCCTGTGATATAATGGCGAAAAATACGATTCGACGGAGAGTGCAAGATGAAAACACCCGATGAATACGTCGAGAGCCTAAGGAGCCTGCACCCCACGGTCTATATCCGGGGGAATTTAGTCGAGAGCATACCCGACGAGCCGCTGCTTCAGCCCGGAATCAACGCCATAGCCCTCACCTACGAATACGCGCTAAACCCTGAGCATAGGGAAATTATGACGGCTACCTCCCACGTTACGGGCAGGGAGGTAAACCGCCTGCTTCATATCAACACCTGCACCGACGACCTCATCAAAAAACTGGAGATGACCAGGCTCTTATGCCGCAATACCGGGTGCGCCCAGAGGTATCTCACCCATGACGCCCTCAACGCCCTATACGAAATCACCCATCTGACCGACGAGAGGCTGGGCGGGGAATATCACATCAGGTTTCTCAATTACCTCGAATACGCGCAGAACCAAGACCTCACCGCCTGCGTCGCCATGACCGATGCCAAAGGGGACCGCACAAAACGCCCGCATGAGCAGAAAGACCCAGATTTATACCTGAGAATCGTCGAGAAAAACGGCGACGGCATCGTCGTAAGGGGCGTAAAAGCCATAGTAACCGGCGCGCCCTACACGCACGAAATCATGGTTCTGCCGACGAGGGCAATGAGCGAGAAAGACGCAGACTACGCCGTCGCGTTCGCCGTGGCGGTTGACGCAGAAGGTGTCGAGATGGTCTCTCGCCAAGCCGGACGCCCCAACGAGGCTGAAGCCGAGCTGACCTCGCGCTACGGGCAGGCAACGGCGATGATTCTATTCGACGACGTGTTTGTGCCTTGGGAGCGGGTTTTCTTAGCCGGGGAGTGGCAGTTCGCAGGGCTTATAACGGAGTCCTTCGCCACTCATCACAGGCTCAGTTGCATCGGCTGCCGCGCCGGATTGGGGGATATGCTCATCGGGGCGTCGTCGCTCATGGCGGAGGCAAACGGGCTAGACCCAATGCGAGTCGGACACATAAGGGAAAAAATCAGCGAGCTTATAAAATTTACCGAGTCCTTCTATGCCTGCGGCGTGGCCTCTTCGGTATTCGGCAAAGAGACTGCGGCGGGGAATTTCTCGCCTGAGCCGGTTTATGCCAATATCGGAAAAATGCTCCAGGGGCTTCACATCTACGATATGTTCAAGCTCACGCACGAGACCGCAGGGGGAATCGTCGTAACCTCGCCCTACCCGGAGGACATGGAAATCCCGAATATTAAAGACAGGCTTTCGAGATACCTCACGGCAAGAGAGGACGTGCCGGCGGACAAGCGTCTTAGGGTGGCGCGGCTAATAGAGGATATTACGGCGTCGTATCAGGGCGGTTGGTACTCGGTCATAAGCATTCACGGGGGCGGCTCGCCCGAAGCCGAGAGGATGGAGATAATGCGCAAATACGACATTGCCGAGAGACGCTCGCTCGTGGAGAAAATCGCAGGGATTAAGAAGTAGCCCCGAAAATCAGGCAACCCCTAAAAATTAGCGCAAACTAATGCGATTGAAAACTGCCATATCATCCGCAAGAGACAATACTCGGACAGGCTCAGCGCAAACTCCGCCGGGGAATTTTATTAGGGATTTCTCGTTACGCTCGAAATGACAGCGGGGGTGTATTTACGAACTTTTATCTGTCATCTCAAACGCCCCAGCCGTGTTATTCAGAACGCAGAGGGGAATTTTATCGGGGATTTCTCGCCGCTGGGCAAGCTCAAGCGGGCGGTTTTCAAAGCCCCCGCATTTTCTCACCCTCGCCGAGAGAGGACAAATCCGAGGATGAGAAAAACCGCCGCCGCCAGAGGCAGGGGCCAAGGGGTCGAAGCGCCGAAGGAGAATTTAAATTTCAGCGTGAAATAGAGGGCGGGCAGGAGATTTATCAGCCCCAAAGCGGCAATTAGCCCCCGCGCCCATCCCTCGCCCCTGCGAAGCGGGATGAGGGACAAAACCCCGACGGCGATGCCGCCTGCGAGCGCGCCGACCCCTACGCCCCTTAGCAGAGCCAGAAACATCTCTTGAAAGCGAGGGGGGATTTCGCCCCACGAGACTGCTAAAACCTGTTCGTGATAGGGCAGTAGCTTCGGCGCGAGGAGATAAGTAATACCTGCGGCAATCATCGCCGACGCGAGGATTAGATTTGAGGCGAGGGCGAGTTTCATTTTACGGGGCATGGGGCCGGCTGACGAATTGGGGCTTGAGGGCATGATTAAACCTCATCCTATGGTTGGAACGTTCACGGCATCGCGCCCCTGTGAAATCAACTGGATATGGGCTAGCCGCCGCTTCCCACGTCAATAATGTCGCCAAAAGCGCAGTCAGGCGGGTCAATGCACGGCTCAAAGCGGCTCTGGTTGCTGTGATTTGCCGTCATGCCGTAGCGGTGTCCGAGTTCGTGCTTCCAAAGCGGGAGTTGCCCGCACCTGCCGATACCGCCCTCGGCGATGACGATGAGGTCTGTCGAGGGGTAAAATATTCCGGCGCAGATAGTTCTATCCACGGCGTCGCACCCGAAATTGACCGGCACTACGAATACCCTCAAATCCGAGAGCGCGGATACATCGCCCGATAGCTCGGAGGAGAAATCATCAAGCCCCACAGCCGCGCTCTGAAATTGACACTGCAAAATATCCGCCGCCATCTCATCGAGAGCGTCGAGAATTTCCTGAGTCGAGACGTCAACGTCGTCCCTTACGGCGACTTTCATCCCGAACACCGGGCTAACGGAATCGAAATCCTGCAGGTTCGCCTCGGCTTCGTTGATGTCCGAGTCAACGTCAATTACATTCAAAGCCAAATCCCGCGCTTCATTGCAGTTTACGTTCATGATGGAAAATGCGAGCAATAGCAAGAGAGATAGATATTTCATTATGCCCAGCGACCTCCTTTGGCTCAAACACTCAAATTACAATAAGAAATATCCTATTATCGGCGAAATATCCAGATAATTTCCCACTGGGCAGGCGATATTGCTAGGCGGCATCGAGGGGAAATCGGGGGTAACTCCCCATTTGCCGGGCTATGGAAACGAGAGGGGGATTAAAACGCTAGGGGAGCGGACAGACGGGACTTTGCCCCCTCTCCATCCGCTCCCAGGAATTTGTGGCTAACTATTTCTACGCCTTAGCCCGAATCTTCCCAGGCTCTGCGGCGCGCACCTTCTTCTTTTCCACCGGTTTCTCGAATGGGTCTTTAATGCCCGGATGAAAGAGCTTGAAGTGATTTTTGTGCATATCCGTGTACGAGCCTTGCGGGTAGTACTTGTCGTAGAACTCGGTGTCCAGGTGCATTGCCTGGAACACGAGCCTCATGTACATCGGGTCAACGAACGCCGGGAATCTGCCGTAGGTGTCATATATGTAGTTGGCAACGTCCTTGACGATTTGAATCGTGTTCGCCGTGGGTCTTGGGGCTTTCATGAGGTGCTTGTCGGGTTCGGTGTAGGGGAATGGCTTCTCAGGCTTCCAAGCGCTGTCCTTATGCTCGTGGAATACGTCAATTGCCTCGTCCATATTTTTGAAGTACGGCGGGCAGTAGCCCTGCATAATTCCGTCTTTTCCGACGGGAACGGTTGTAGGAGGGTTTATCGCGCCTTTTTTCGGCTGAATGAACCTAAACCCGAGTCCCTTAAACAGTTGAGGCGCGCCGCCCATTGCGAATCTCGGAACGAGTCCGCTGAAAGTCCAGCCGGCAAGCCCAAGCGCCTGAAGGGCGAGGCTCATGTTCTGGCAGATGAACGCCTGCTCCACGTTCAGACCGGTGAGAATTCTCACCTCAAGGTCGAAGAGCGAGAGCTTCATATTCTCTTTGATTCTCCCCTTTTTAATCCACTCGTCCATTCCGGCGGATTTCCCCGTGAGGTCGTCAATTATCTGGAATCCGTAGGAGTTGCTGCAGTACAGGTGCAGGAGGTTTATGTACTCTTCGGTTACGTCCGTAACGGGAATGAAGGTGGTTGTTCCGGGCTTATTGGTGTTCCACTGATTGAACTCGAATAGCCCCGGCATTTTATCCGGCAGTTTCGCTCTGCCATCTTCGAGTTTCACCACGCTCTCTCTGTAGAGTTCAAGCACGCGCTTCATTTTCTCGTCGCGGTTCATTTTGAAGAACATATCGAGTTCGTGCTTCTGCGGGAGCATATGTTTTACGTCAACGAAATATAGCCCGCTGTCGTTGGTGAAGAAAAGCTCCGTGCCGTGATTGTTGCAAGCAGAGGGCCAGGTGCGCCCCGTCCACTGGCACAGGAGGTCAATTCCGTTTTCAGGAGGCAGGTCGGCAAGGCAAAGCCCCGTAAGCCCAGTGCCTGACCACACTAAAAGCGCTTCCTCCATCTCATCGAGCGGTATGGGGGGAGCGGACGATTTAAATCCCAGAGAACTGTCGCTAAGCTCCATGCCCAAGCCGAAGCGGCGGGAGCGGCGGTTAAAGATGGAATCGAAAAGCGGGTATTTGAGAGCCGCCTCGTATCCTTTATTTAGAAAAGAATTACCCTTCTTAGCCATTGATATTCCTCCTGAGAGTAATAGTTAATTTGTAAAACGGATTTTAACAATAAAGTAACTCTCGGAAAAAATCAACTCCGAAGTTACCAAGCCCGTGCGCATCATAATGCGCGGCGCAGGATGCGAGAGAAAATACAGCGCCGCCCCACGAATTGCGCGAATTATTGCCAAGTCAAAGAGTTTCATAAGTAACCTGAGGGGAAGCTAGGGGCGTGAATTTAGCGGCAATCCCAATGTCTCGGTAAGCCCTCACTGCCGAGGCGTCATGCCATGAACGGACGCCCGCTCGATAGGGGCATTCTAGCATGAGATAACATAAAAGAGGCTCTGCGCATTTTATCCGGCATTATGAACCGCGCGCGTCATGATTCATCACCTTCCAACTTTCATTTCCGAGGATTTTATTTATATTATGTAGCACATTTTTTTGCGCGTCCGAGGATTCCGGCCCACTATCCGCTTCATCTGCCGCCCTCTCATCCGAATCTCCCGACGCCAAAACCCAAAGCCACAGAGGAGCAAACCCGCTATGTCAGAGCACAGAACCCAATCCGGCAAACCAAAACACAATGACTTGCAATACGCAGTCAGCCTCCCCCGCAAGCGTCCTTTCGATGTGAAATGGTACGAGAAGGAAGACAGAACCAAGTGGGCGCTTCCCCTGGTGCTGAGGGAGCGGGCAGAATCGCTTGGGGATAAACCCTTTCTTCAGTTCGGCTATAACCCGCCCCTGAGCTTTGCCGAGACCAACCGCCTCGCCAATAAAATCGCAAACGGACTTTCAGCCCTCGGCATCCAGAAGGGGGATAAAGTCGCGGTCTATATGCCGAACTCCTCCGATTACGTTCTCACCTGGTTTGGGATACTGAAATTAGGCGCGGTTATGGTGCCGATAAACACGGCATATAAAATGGACTTCCTCCAGTACATAATTGACGTTTCGGACTCTAAGGCGCTCTTTATCGCCGAGGAATACCTAGACCGTATGCCCCCCATCGCCGATAAAATCCCGCAGCTCCAGAGAGTCATCGTGTGGACGAGAGGGGCAAGCGGGGAGTTTGATCCGCGGGGATTCCATTTCAACCCCATGATGGCGTTTACGGAGTTTATGAGCGGGGCGGCAGACGGCGAGCCTAGGGCCGAGGTTACGCACCTAGACCATGCCAGGCTCATGTACACATCCGGCACAACCGGACGCTCGAAAGGGGTAGTGCGCCCCTGTCAGGCGGATTTCCAGAGCGCGAGGAACTACGCCGAGGTCATGGACGTGCATCCAGAGGATGTGTGCTTCACGTGCCTGCCGCTTTTTCACTCAAACGCCATGGTGCTGAGCGTCTATCCCGCGCTGATAATGGGCGCGATGGCAGTGGTGGAGGAGAAATACAGCTCGACCAATTTCTGGAAATGGATGGTTGACTACAAGGTTACGAAATTCAACATCGTAGGCACCATGTCTTACTTCATGTGGAACACCCCAGCCGTGCCGCAGGAGAGGGCGCACGGCGTGAAACTCGTTCTCGGCTCGCCCGCCCCGCACGACATTATCGAGGAGTTTATGGATAGATTCAATATTAAATTCATGGAGGGCTACGGGCTAACGGAAATCGGGCAGGTTACTTATATGCGCCCCGGAGAGCCGTTTAGAGCCGGTTCGTGCGGCAAGGAAGCCCCCGGCTACGAGATTAAGGTCTCAGACCCGGAAACGGACGAAGAGAGAGCGCGCGGGGAGATAGGCGAGATAATTGTGCGCCCCCGGATTCCAAATATTATGCTTCACTATTATCACAAAATGCCGGAGAAAACCGTGAGCGATTTTAGAAATTTCTGGTTTCACACGGGCGACGCCGGGCGCATGGATGAAGATGGATACATCTACTTCGTTGACCGCGTGAAGGACTACATCCGGCGCAGAGGCGAGAACATTAGCTCCTTCGAGGTAGAGAGAATCATAAGCGCTCATCCCTCGGTTTCGGAATCAGCGGCTGTGGGGGTAAAAGCCGAATCCGGCAGATACGCCGAGGACGAGGTCATGATAGTTGTCATTAAAAAGCCGGGGATGGACCTATCGCCTGAGGAGTTACTTCAGTTCATCGAACCTCAGATGCCCCATTTCATGCTTCCCAGGTTCATCCGATTTGTAATGACGCTGCCCAAAACGGGAACTGAGCGCGTGCAAAAGAACAAACTCCGCGAGGCGGGAATCACCGAGGACACTTGGGACAGAGAGAAATCAGGGTATAAGATAAAACGTTAGGGGTTGGAAATAAATCCACATGACCACAGAAGAGCTCGCCAAAGAAGCCGAGCTATTTATAGATTCTATTCCCCAGCTTAAGACGCTCGAAGGGAAGGCGCTTGTGGATTTCTCGAATCTGCTCGCGTTCGACGTCGGCACAATCTGCCAAATCTGCTCCCATACAGAGGATAATTTCGGCGCGGAAGAAGAGGCGGCTTCGGTGTTTTTCTATCTTGCCGCCGCCGCCCACTACTCGCCCGGGTGGACCCGCGATATTGCCATAAACCACTTTCGCGGATGGAAAACCACAGACCCAACAACTAAAGAGAACCTGCGAAAGACCCTAAAAACCCTATTCGAGCAAACCAAAAGCTACGGGCTGAACAAACTATTCACCATAGACCAGGCGAGAGCGGCAAAAAACGACTCCCTCTTTGACAGCCTCGCCGCCGCCCTCTACAGAGCCGCTCAGGTCGTAACCAAAGCCGACGGTGCGGTATCCGCCAAGGAGGAAGAGGCGCTGAGGAAAATCTATAAATTAATCTATAACGCCGCGCCCCCTAATACCTCTGCGAGCCTCCCCTTCTCATTCTCATCTGCCTCCGGCGGCACTTCTCCTTCGCGCAGGGCTGAGACGACGGACGAGGTCATGGCCGACCTTAACGCCCTCATCGGACTTGGGGAAATTAAAGAGCAAGTTGCAAGCCTCGCAAACCTGCTGAAGGTACAAAACAAGCGCGCCGAGCGAGGGATGTCGAAAGTTCCCGTCTCGCTCCATTCCGTGTTCTATGGCCCTCCGGGAACAGGAAAAACCACCGTAGCCCGCCTGCTCGGGAAGATTTACAGCAGCCTTGGGCTTCTCGCGCGGGGGCATATAGTCGAAACCGACAGGGCAGGCATGGTGGCAGGGTACATCGGGCAGACCTCGCTCAAGGTTGACGAAGTCGTCTCCTCAGCCCTCGACGGGGTACTTTTCATTGACGAAGCCTATGCCCTCAGGAAGGAGCATATCTCAAATGACTTCGGGGAGGAGGCGATAGAGGTTCTCCTCAAGCGTATGGAGGACTACAGGGGCAGGCTAGTGGTGATAGTGGCAGGGTACACGGACGAGATGCAGGGATTTATTGACTCAAATCCGGGACTGAAGTCGAGATTCAACCGCTATTTTTTCTTCGACCACTATAAACCCGAAGCCCTCCTGCAGATATTCGAGAAATTCTGCCGCGACGGACACTTCCGCCTAAGCTCAGAGGCGAGGGAAAGGCTCTTGGGGATGTTCGAGGCTCTATACGCCAAGAGGACTAAATCCTTCGGCAACGCGAGGCTCGCGCGAAATGTCTTTGAGAAAACCATCGAGAGGCAGGCAAATAGAATCGTGAGCGTCGCGTTTCTCACCGATGAGATACTCTCAACCATCGCCGAGGGAGACATCCCTGAGCCGGAGGGGTTCGGGGTCTGATGGATATTCTCAAGGGGAAATCCCCTCCTCCGCGCTTGAATATGAAATATTTTACGGTTTAATTATCCCCGACAAATTCCCCCGCAGTTAGGAGGCATCGCCAGAGCTATGGAGCAACTCAAGAGGCACATCAGGGCAGTACCGGATTTCCCCAAGAAGGGGATACTGTTTCGGGACATCACCCCGCTTCTCCAGCATCGGGAGGCGTTCCGAGAGACAATAGACGCAATGTACGATATTGCCGCCGCAATGGGCGTTGACTGCGTCGTCGGAATCGAGTCGAGGGGTTTCATTCTCGCATCCGCCCTCGCCTATAGGCTCGGAGTGGGCCTTGCCATCGTGAGAAAACCGGGGAAACTGCCGCATGAGAAAATTAGCGCCTCCTACGCCCTTGAATACGGGACGGACTCGCTTGAAGCTCACACGGACGCGGTCTCTAGGGGGGCGAGGGCGCTCATTGTAGATGACCTGCTCGCAACGGGCGGCACTGCGGCGGCGGCTGGAAGCCTCATAAAGAGGCTGGGCGGCGATGTCGCGGGATACCTGTTCCTCATCGAACTCCAAGGGCTAGCCGGACGGGAGCGTTTAGCGCCATCTTCCGTGAGGGCTTTAATGGAATTTCCGGCTTAAAAGGTTTGCGAACATGGAAAAAATAGCGGTCAATTTAGGCGATAAATCCTATGAAATCCTAGTTGGCAGGGGACTTCTCTCAGAAATTCCCTCAGACCTGAAGCGCGGCAACCTCGCCCACGCCTACGCCGTCATTACGGATTCCAACATCGCCCGGCTCTACGGAGAGGGTTTGGCGGAGGGGATGAAAACCGAGGGACTCCGCGCTCGCCTCATCTCGTTTCCCGCCGGAGAAGAGCATAAAACGAGAAAGACAAAAGCCATTATCGAAGATGAGATGCTCGCCTTTAAAATGGCTAGAGACTCCTGCGTCGTCGCCCTCGGAGGAGGCGTAGCGGGGGACATTGCCGGATTCGTCGCCGCGACCTTCGGCAGGGGGATTCCCTATGTTCAAGCTCCGACTACGCTCCTAGCTGCGGTTGACAGCTCCATAGGGGGCAAGACCGGAGTGGACACCCATCACGGCAAGAATTTAATCGGGGCGTTCCACCAGCCGTGGCGCGTCTATATTGACGTGGAAACGCTGCGAACCCTCCCTGAGAGGGAAATCCGCGAGGGACTCGCCGAGACAATCAAATACGGCGTCATAAGCGACGGGGATTTATTCGATTTTCTCGACGAGGGAGGCGTGGAGCGCGTCTTTGCCCTCGATGCCGATGCCCTCATCTATATCATTAAGAGGGGATGCGAAATCAAGGGCGGAGTCGTCGAGCAGGACGAGCGAGAGGCGAATCTGAGGAAAATTCTCAATTTCGGACACACAGTGGGACACGCCGTCGAGAACCTCTCCGGTTATACGATTTCTCACGGCAGGGCGATTTCCATAGGAATGGCGGCGGAAGGGAGAATCGCCGCGGAGATGGGTTTTTGGAGCGGAGGGCATCTCGAAAGGCTCATCGCTCTGCTCAAGAAAGCGGGACTGCCGACAGATTTCCCAACCGAAATACCGGTTAAAAGAGTTATCGAAGCGATGAAGCTCGACAAAAAAGCGCGGGGCGGCAAAATCGAGATGACCATGCCTAAAAAACTCGGAGCGATGGCCGATGTGGGCGGGAGTTTCGGCATCAAGGTTGACGACGCGGCGATAGAGCGAACCTTAGTATAGAGGCATCCCCCCGCTTATGACCACTTCCCCTATGATACTTGATGCAAGCGACTATCGTCTGCCGCTCGATATGGGAGAGGTTTTCCGAAGACCGGGGCAGTGCGCTCTCGAGATAGGATTCGGCGAGGGGGATTTTCTCATAGAAATGGGTCTCGCCCTGCCGGACTGGAACTTCATCGGGATTGAAATCAAACGCTACAGGTTTAAGAAAGCCGTCAAAAAAGCCGAGCGAGAGGGGGCGCAGAACCTCAGGTTGCTCCTAATGGACGCAGAGGTCGCCGTAGCCGATGTTTTTCGGGACGAGACCTTTGACAGAGTCTATATCAATTTTCCAGACCCTTGGCCCAAGGAGCGGCACAAAAAGCACAGAATCGTGAGCGGGGACTTTCTTCGCGCTCTCTCGAATGTCATGAAGCCCGAAGGAGCGCTAGAGGTCGCAAGCGACTTCAGAGAATACGTTTTTGAAATCATCGAAGCCGCGCAAGAAACGGGGCTTTTCAGGAGCGAATTCCCTCATCCGGGCTACGTAAATGAAATTCCCGCGAGACCGGCGACTAAATTCGAGGCGGAGTTCAGGACGGAAGGCAGGAAGATTTACTATCTCAGATTCGGCAAATCCGCCCGCTAGATAGGATATTTACTATTTCGGCGCGCGGCTCCATCCGGTATAATTAACCCCGCCTAAGGAGAAACGATATGATGAATCTAACAACGCTCGCCGCGGCTCTCATCGCCGCATCAGCCCTCGCCACAGGATGCGCCGCAGGCACGGGAGGAGCGGGATACGGGTTTTTACTGATATTCATCCTCGCCCCGCTTGCCGGGATTGGACTCATGCTCCTGAAAAGAGCAGACACCCTAGCCGACTCGCTCTATACCATCGAAGGGCAGATTAAGCGGCTTGCGGGCAGACTCGATTCCATTGAAGAGAAAATTAAGAGGCTCGAAGAGAATAAAAAAGCGGATATTAATTAGGATTGCGCCAGCGCCGCAGCTACATCAACCACGCATGGAACCTCGCCATCAGATGGGTCCCCCCTCCCCTCTCCCGCGCTATGATTCAAACCCCAGTATTCTCTGCCTCACTCGCCTGCCGCGTCTTTTATAATCTGCTCTTGGTACTTAAGAGGCACAGAGCCTAGGTCGTCAGTAACGTGGACGACTCCGTTATCATCCACCCACTTGAAATATTTGCCGAGTCTGGCCGCCTGCCCAGAGCCGCCGAGGGCAGATGATTGCTCGTAATATTCTTCGGACGCGCCCGTGGTGTCTTCCACCGGTTCGTAGGGGGTCTCATCAACGGCAAATTCCTCGGCGGGGGCGGGGTCTGTCTTCTCGCGAGGCTTGTTCACCTCGGCATTGGTCTTGCGCTCGGCGTTGCGGCTCAGGGTACTGCGTTTTTTATTGTCCGCAAGCCCGTTGCTTCCGAGCGTGGACATCTCGAAGTTATCTAAATCCTTTCGAGGTAGCACGAGCCCGTTGTTGTCAATCACGGGAGCGTCGGGGGTTTTGACCTCCGCCTTCTCAGTGGTTTGATTTGTGGACGGGGGGGACTGTTGCTCTGCGGCGTCCTGGGCTAGAGCCGGAATCGAAATCAGCATTGACGCCGAAATTATAATTGCTCCTAAAAGTTTCATCTGAAGCCTCCTCCTTGGAGGGAGAAATTTTATTGATAATAATACAACTTGGAGCGGAAATTCTCAATTAAACGAATTTTCAGATGACCCGTTGATGAGCGCTGAAGCCCCGATTATACTCACCTCCCAATATGCGGGAGGAGACGAGACGATGGATTTAGCGGATATTGTAGGCTGGGCGGCGTTTCTCATCACGGTAACTTACACCTGCGTGGGACTGCCGATACAGGTGCGCAAAAATTACCTGACGAAATCCACCTCGGGACTATCGCTGTTCATGATGGGGGCACTGTTTTTGACCTTCTCGGTTTGGATAGTTTATGGGAGCGTGAAATCCCCAAGGGATTGGTTCATCATCGCCTCAAACATCCCCGGAGCGATTTGGGCGTTTGTGATGCTCTGCCAATTCAGAATATACGGGAGAAAGTAGCGCCCGAAAACACCACTGTGCGCGGAGACGGGGGATACTGCCCAGTAGAGACTGTTTCCCTCGCGGTCAGCTTTTATACAATCTCAAGCCTCTCCATATCGCTTCGGGAGAGCCTCCAGCCCGACCCCCCGACGTTCTCCTCCGTGCGCAGAATCCCGTTCGATTTTGGTATAGCCACGACGTTGGTATGCGCGATACACCAATTGAGGGCGACCTGAGCCGGGGTTTTGCCGACTTCCGCTGCAATCCTCTCAAGGGCAAGGGCGCCGGACATGGGCAGGGAGCAGGATTTTTTCAGGATACCTCCGCCGTCGAGCGGCGTATAGGCGATAATCGTTATCCCACGCTCTTCGCAGTAGGGGGCGAGACTGCGCTCGATGCCTCGGCTACTGAGGTTGTAGAGGACCTGATTCGAGACTATGGCGTAATTGCGCATATAACTCTCTGCGAGCCGAAGAGTGTCGAGGTCAAAATTGCTCACGCCGATGTATTTTATAAGCCCCGCATCGGCAAGCCGCTCCATCGCCCGCATCGTGCCTTTAAGCGGGAATTCGGGGTTGAACCAGTGAACCTGATAGAGGTCTATCCGGTCAATTCCGAGGCGTTTGACACTCCCCTCGCACGCCCGAATCACGTCGTCATAGCCCAGATGCCTGCCCGATACTTTCGTTGCCACGAATACTCTATCGCGGATGCCTGCTATCGCCTCGCCGACGACCCCCTCTGTGCCATAGCCCTCGGCCGTGTCAATGAGAGATGCTCCGAGTTCAATGCCGCGCCGAAGAGGCTCTACGCCGCCCCGATAGTTCCATGTGCCAAGACCGATTTCAGGGATAAAAACGCCGGTATTCCCAAGCCGCTTTAAATTGACCAACCCATACCTCAATTCGCTTTGTTCAACTCGGAGCAAACTTTTTTATCTCTCGATGCAGTTGATGCCAAGCTTTTAGGTGTTCTCTTTTAACTCCACTTGCACTGGTATATTCAGACTGAAGCCACTTGGTATATTCATCAAGTATTCTTTGAGGATTATCAATCAGGCGTGTGTAATATTTTAGGGAAGGTATAACCCCATTGACGATAATCTGACAGCGATGATGTTTCCTAAATTTGCCTATCGCTTCTTGAACTGATAGATAATCTCCAAAATTCGGTTCGGCTGTTGTCAGAATATAATAACGGTCAATATCGGTGTTTTTGATTTTACGATAGGCGACATCAATCATATCGGCGGTTATCGGCTTTTTATGTTTTATCTCAATAGATTCAAAAAGAGAGCCGTCTTGTTTCAATATGTCAATATCCCCGTATGACTTTGAACGAGAATCGGGGCTGGTGTGAGATTTCAAAGGGGCAAGAATTTTCCCGGAATATCTCTTAACATCGGAAATGAGGAAGTTATACACAGAGTAAACGGCTAAAACCGGAAGACGAGCTGTTCCGACAACCCCGGCGCCGTAGTTGTATGAGATATGACGGCTGATGCTTTCTATTATTTCGGCAATTGATATTGCGTCTGTGGTTTGAATTGTGTTAAGGATCGCCTCATCTCTCACTACGGTTTCATAAATAAGCCCGATAAATACGACAACTATCTTAGGAGCAAGACCGGCTTCATTTTGTAAGCGGTCTAGTGTTAGGAGCAAGACCGGCTTCATTTTGTAAGCGGTCTAGTGTATTGAGAAAAGCGGTCTTTAAAGTCCTGTTTCTTATCCTGCCGGGGAAATCATGATCAAATGGGTGGGGTTGCTCCAAAGAGCGGGTCAACCATGCGCTCTCAGCCATGGCAAGATGCGGAAATCTATCCTTCAGAAATGGCGTAATATATTTAGTATCGAATGTTCTACCCGAATAGCCACTCGGCATACCTTCCTGATGCCTGCGAATATCCTGTTCGGGGTTATATATTTTATAAACAACAGAGGTCAGTGTAACCCCTAATACGGCTTTTTGATTTTCGGCGTGTTGCAGAATTATTTTCAAGTCCCGAATACAGTCTTCGGATAATTCGGACAATAGGGGTTGAAGGGGTTTACTTTTTACCTGCTCATAAGCAGATTCCATTATTTCAGTAGGGCTTATAGGGGTTAGAGTCATCGCGCTCCCATAGGGACAACTGACACTTTACATTAGCCAAACGTTTTTGAGCATATAAGCAATATTCTTCGCTTATATCAAAGCCGATATAAGCTCTCTCACTCTGAAAGGCAGATACCGCAGTAGTGCCTGAACCGACAAACGGGTCAAGGACAATGTCGCCTTTTTGAGTAAGCAAATTAATAAACTCATCTACGATTTTCATCGGGTAAATGGCAGGATGAGGGCAATTCTTCAGGGATTCAACTGGAGCGGTAATAACGTCTTTTTTCAACGGGTTGCCATGAATACGGATAATAGTAAACCCGTTTCGCTCCAACTGGATTTTTCGACCGCCGTCCTGTCCGCCAAATGGCTCGGAGTGAATACCTCTTATTTTCATACGAAATCCCTGAATACCTCCGCTTTTGACCTCTTCAATGACTTGTTCTAGCGCTTTCTTTGCCGTTTCTCTCTGAGTTGGCGTCAGTTCAGATAGCTCAATAAGCGAAAAGTATTTTTTACCTACATTTTCGCCAGTTCTATTGTAATTTTGAATAGGTTTTTCCTCTTTTATGGGCTTATAAAAGTCATCGAGGAAATACTTGTAGCTTTGAGATTTCACAAAATGAAAAAAGGGCTCTGTACCACTAACGAGTCTTCGGTTAAATTGCCTCGGCGTGGGATTGGATTTTACCCATGTTACAGAATTAACAAGGGTTACTCCGCACTGCTCGGTAGCGGCTACGGCGAACCTAACCAGTCGGCTTTACAATTCGGACACATTCCCGAAAAATCTTCATCAGCGCAGAGATATAATCTTCCAGCTTCTTTTCATTTCCAATACCGCCGCCGTTGTACTCGCGTTGCTGAAAATAGGGAGGGGAGGTAATAACCAAATCCACAGTATCGGATGGAATTTGCTTGATTAACTCCGCGCAATCACCGCATAAAATTTCATTCCAAAATGGCATTCCTACAGGGCGATGAACGAAATACGCATCTAATCTTTGGCTGATTAGTTTACTCATGGGATATACCCCTAATCAATTCACTTGAGATTGTACCGACTATAAGTTTACATTTTTGCCTCATTCAAATCAAAACCAGTTATAGATTGAAGATTTTGGAGCAACTCTGATTCACGACTATAAAATTCAGATATTCAGCAGATTTCGGCTGAATGTATGGGATTTATTTATTATTGTGACAATTAATTACTACTCTAGGATTAAGGAAATTAAAAATTGCAGGAGGCAGATGAGTAATCCCCACCCCGCGGGAGACGGCGCATTGTGCCGCCTCCGGGGTGAGAGCGTTTTGTATTAATTATCCTTCTATCAGCAGGGACTCAGGGTCTTCCACCAATTCTTTAACCTTCACTAGGAACTGCACCGCCTCTCTGCCGTCAACCATCCTGTGGTCGTAGCTGAGCGCGATGTACATCATCGGGCGCACTACTATCTCGCCCTTGACCGCCATCGGGCGGTCTTCAATTTTATGCAGTCCCAAGATGCCGACCTGTGGGGGATTGAGTATCGGCGTGCTCATAAGCGAGCCGAATACCCCGCCGTTGGTTATAGTGAACGTGCCGCCGAGCATATCCTGTATGGTAAGAGTGCCCTTGTCGGCTTTGTCGGCGAAAACCTTAATGGCTTTTTCAATCTGCGCGAAGCTCAGGCGGTCTGCGTCTCTGATGACCGGCACGACTAGCCCTTCGGATGCTCCGATGGCGACTCCAATATCGTAGTAGTTTTTGAATATTACATCGTCGTCCTGAATCTCGCCGTTGATTTGCGGAAACGCCTTCAGCGCCCCGATGGAGGCTTTGATGAAGAATGAATTTAGCCCAAGCCCGACGCCGAACTTCTCTTTAAACGAGTCCTTGCGGCGCTTTCTTAGATTCATCACCGCCGTCATATCTACTTCGTTGAACGTGGTGAGAATGGCGGCTGTGCGCTGAGCCTCGACCATTCTGCGGGCAATGGTGCGGCGGCGGCGCGTCATGCGGACTCTCTGCTCCCCCCTTGGGTCGGCGGTGTAAATCTGCAGGGGCGCGGCATCAGCCTTTTTCTGAGTATCAATAGGGGCGGGTTTTGTCTCGGCGCGAACCTCGGCAAATTTTTCGACGTCTCCTTTCATCACCCTGCCGCTTGGGCCCGTAGCCGGCACTTTGGACGTATCCACGCCAAGCTCTTTAGCGGTGTTTGCGGCAACCGGCGTTACCTTTGCCGCTGTTTCATGCGCTACCGGGGCCTGTTTTACCTGCTCCGCCGGTTTCGGCTCTGCGGCGGCTGTCTTTGCTTCGGCAGCAGCGCCCTCGGCTAATACTCCAAGCACGTCGCCGACTCTCACGTCCTGACCTGCGGGCTTTTCAATCCTCGCCAGCACCCCAGTCTGTTCAGAGGCGACCTCAAAATTAGCCTTTTCCGTCTCAAGCTCAACAACAGACTCGCCGATGGAGACCTTTTCACCCTCTTTCTTCAACCACCTAAGCACCGTCGCTTCCACAACGGATTCACTTAACTGCGGAACAACTATATTAATTGGCATCTTCATCGCTCCTCAACTACACATTTTTTAAGTTTAAAACTCCCTTCTGTTTAATCTCCAGTTTCATGTTATAAGCAAGCTGCACTATGGCATCCTGATTCACCTTGTGCATTGACGCAAAGCCTTCGGCGGGGCTTGAATTCCTAGAGCGCCCTATGTAATGCAGTGGGTAGTCGCCGGCTATAATTTTTCTCAGCCTCGGATACATATACGCCCACGCCCCCATGTTCTCCGGCTCCTCCTGAAGCCACACGACCTCTTTGAGCTTCGGGTATCCTTTGATAATCTGAGTTATCTCGTCCGCCGGAAGCGAATAGAGTTGCTCCACGCGAGCTATGGCGATGTCCGGGCTTTTATCCCGAAGTTCGCTCGAAACCAGATCCACATACACCTTGCCGCTGCACAGTATCAGGCGGCGCACTTTATCCGCCCTTTCGCGGGCTTTATCGTCGTTAATCACGGGCACCCACTTGCCTTCGGAAAACGCCCTAAGCGGCGATGCCACAAGCGGGTGCCTGAGGAGTCCTTTCGGGGTCATGATAATGAGCGGCAGCGGGTCGGTCTTAAGAAGCAGGGCTTGCCTTCTGAGTAGGTGAAAGTACTGGGCAGAGGTGGTGCAATTGGCAACGCGCATATTTATCTCGGCGCACAGCTCGAGGAATCTCTCAAGGCGTCCGCTGCAGTGGTCTGGACCCTGCCCCTCGTAGGCGTGCGGGAGCATAAGCGCTAGGGATGGGGTCTGCCCCCATTTCGCCCTTGCCGAGGTAACAAATTCATCAATTATCGTGTGCGCCCCATTGATAAAATCCCCGTACTGCGCCTCCCAAAGCACCAGTCTTCCCGGCTCCTGAATGTTATAACCGTATTCAAATCCAATCGTCGCGTTCTCGGTAAGCGGGCTATTATGCACTTCAAAAGCCGCGCTCGCCTCCGCAAACGACTGAAGCGGGGCGAATCTCCTGCCATTTTTAGCGTCGCTTAGGACACAGTGGCGCTGGCTATAAGTGCCGCGCTCGGAATCCTGCCCGGTGAGCCGGATGGATATGCCGTCGGCTAGGATTGAGGCAAAGGCAAGTTCCTCGCCCTGAGACCAGTCAATTGACGCCTCATCGGGATTATCAAGGGCTTTTTTCTTCCTCTCGAACCCGCGCACGAGCTTTGGGTGAATAGTAAACCCCTCTGGCAGGGTCGTTAGAGATTTATTGATGGCTCTGAGCGACTCGGCGGGAACGGCGGTTTTCGTTTTCTTCGCAAGCCCGGTCGGCGGCGGTATGGGAATGCCCTCCTCGGCGGCTATTGCGGCTTCAGGGGATTCAAAAGCGGCGTGGAGTTCTTTGGTTGATTTACTAATTAGCTCTTCGGCGAAATCTCTGGTAATTTCCCCGCGGGCGATGAGCTTATTAGCCCATATCTCCCTTGCCGTCGGATGCTTGTCAATAACCTGATACATTAGCGGCTGAGTGAATGACGGCTCGTCCGCCTCGTTGTGTCCGTGCCTGCGGTAGCCGACAAGGTCAATGAGGAAGTCCTTTCTGAATTTGGCGAAATAGCCGAATGCCATGCGCACTGCCTCGATGCAAGCCTCCGGGTCGTCGGCGTTAACGTGAATTATCGGTATATCGAACCCTTTGGCGAGGTCGCTGGCGTACAGAGTGCTTCGGCTGGACTCGGGGTTTGTCGTGTAGCCGAGTTGGTTATTGGTAATGATGTGAATTGTGCCTCCGGTGGTGTATCCCCTAAGGCGCGAGAGGTTAAGGGTCTCGGCTACAATTCCCTGCCCCTGAAATGCGGCGTCTCCGTGAACGATAAGGGGGAGCGTAATTCTGTAGTCAAAATCCGGCGCTCCGGCTTTATTGACCTTTGTTCCAGCGGCGCGCGCCATGCCCTGAATCACGGGGTTTACGGCTTCCAGGTGGCTCGGGTTCGGCGCAAGTGTTACGACGAGGTCAATTTGTCTGCCGTTTCTGACCGACCTTCTGGCGGATTCGTGATATTTCACATCGCCCGTCCAGCCGATGTCGTCTTTAAACACGCTAACCGGGTCTTTGAATTTCGCAATCATCTTGGCGTAGGGTTTATTTAGGACGTGCGTCATCACATTGAGCCTGCCCCTGTGCGCCATGCCGACAAGGACGTTCACAATACCCGACTCAGCAGAATCCCCGATGAGTTCGTCGAGCATCGGGACGAGCATATCCACTCCTTCGATGGAGAAACGGAATTTGCCCGGGAACATCTTGTGCAGAAATCTCTCGAACATCTCCACTTGGGTGAGCCTCTCAAGCAGTCCCCTGAGGTTTATCGGGTCTTTTGGGTGGCGGTAAGCGCCGGCTTCGGAGGCGTCCATGAGCCAGTCGCGCTCTTCGCGGATGTTGATATGCTCAAAATCGTAGCCAATGGAGGAGGAATGAATCCGCCTGAGCGCCTCGATAGCCTCAAGGGCGTTTGCGGCGCGCACGGCAACGGGCCCTGCGACGAGGCTCGCGGGAAGGGCGCGCAGGTCGTCTTCGGTGAGTCCGTAGGTTTTCATATCAATTGAATAATCCCCCGGAGGCGGAGTCCCAAGCGGGTCTATGTGGGCGGCGAGGTTGCCAAATTTGCGGATGGACTCGGCGAGATTGGCAACGCCTGCAATTTTATTTAAGTTGATATTGCTGAGGTTTGCAGGGGATGCCATTTTAGCGGCTTCGTCCTCTTCGCGGGCAGGTTTGAAATTAGCAAAATACGCCACTGTCGCTGAATCCACGGAATTGGGATCCTCCAAGTAGCGATCATAAAGCTCTAGTATATAACCCAAGTTGGGTCCGTGAAAATCACTTCTAATATTCATGGCTCTCCTGAGGATTCTTTATTTAAAAAAGCGCAGAAATGTCGAAATAATAGCATAAATTGATTTATAGTAAATAATTATGATAACCCAAAACGACTTACATTATAGCACAATTCGAGGCTCTGCAAAGCTCGCGCGCCCCCGCCGATAGGCCTCGAATCTATGTTTTTCCCAACCCCCACATCGCCGCAATTTCGGGGCTTTTTTCATGGTAAAATAACGCAAAATCGCTCCCCAAGGAGACCCCCGCTCATGACAAAATCCCCCGAGCTGATTGCCGAGAGCGTCGGCGGCATCTGCACCGTTACCATCCACAGGCCCGACAAGAGAAACTCCCTTACGCCCGACATCCTGCTGCGGCTCGCCTCGATGCTACGCGAGATGGAAAGCGGGCCGGCAAGGTGCGTCGTCCTCAGAGGCTCAGGCGATAAGGCATTCTCCTCTGGCTACGACATCTCGGCAATAGGGAAAATCGAGAACGATATGATGCGAGACTATCAAGACGACCACCCCCTCACCCTAGCAAACCGCGCCATTGAGAGCCATCCCGCGCCCGTTATAGCGATGATAAACGGCTACGCCTTCGGGGCGGGGCTTGAGCTTGCCCTAAGCTGCGATATTAGAATCTGCGCCGATACGGCAATCCTGGGGATGCCCCCGGCAAGGCTCGGAGTTACGTACAGCTACGAGGGGATTAGGAAATTTCTAAATCTCATCGGGCTTGGCTACGCAAAAGAGATGTTCCTCACGGGCAGAAGCGTTGACGCCCCGAAGGCAGAGCGCATGGGACTTGTCAACTATATCCGGCCGGCGGCGGAACTCGAAGCGTTCACCTACGCAATGGCCAGAGAGATTGAGGGGAACGCCCCGCTTTCCATGAGCGCGATGAAGGGGATGATAAACTCGTGGCAGAGGAATCAGCGCCCCTCCGAGCAGGACGAGGAGGCGATAAAAGCTCTCATCGGGCGCGTGCAAGAGAGCGAGGATTACAGGGAAGGGCAGAGGGCTTTTGCCGAGAAGAGAAAGCCCCGCTTTACCGGAAGCTAGGGCGCGGCGGCGGCAGATAGCGAGACAAATTCATCGGTTACGGGCGCTTGCTTTAATTGAAGCGAGCGTGCTATAATCGAGCGCGTAGCCCCGCGATATAGGCTTAGCCAGATGAAACAAATTAATCTCCCGCTAAATCTCATCGAATTAGAAAAAGTAAAAACCTACGAGCCAAGGGTTAAACCTTTTGTTAAATGGGCGGGCGGCAAGACTCAGCTTTTGGGGCAGATAGCAGGGGTTTTCCCCGCCGCACTGAAGTCGGGAGTGATCAAAAAATACGCGGAACCGTTTGTGGGAAGCGGCGCGGTTTTCTTTCATATAATCCAAAACTATCACGTTAAAAAATCTTTTATTTCGGACTCTAGCCAAGAGCTTATTTTGACCTATCTCGCAGTACAGCGGCGCGTTGAATCAGTGATTGATCATCTGGAGGCTATAGAGCGGGACTATCACAAACTAAGCTATGAGCGGCAGAGGAATTTTTTCTACGGCGTCCGCTCCGATTTTAATCGCAATATGGCGGAGATTGATTCCCTTGAACCGAATGTTGAACAAGCGGCTCGTTTTATTTTCTTAAATCGCACCTGCTATAACGGCTTGTTTAGGGTTAATTCTAAAGGCGCGTTTAATGTCCCCTTTGGCAGCTATAAGAATCCGCAAATCTGCTTCCCCAAAACGCTACGAGACGCCGCTCAAGCCCTGCAAAATGTGGAAATTCACTGTGGCGACTTTACCCTCTGCCGAGGCTTCGTTGACAGTGATAGTTTCGTCTATTTTGATCCACCTTACAGACCGATTAGTCAAACATCGAGTTTTAACTCGTATCAGCGAATAGACTTCGGGGACAGATCTCAAATCAGACTAGCCGACTTTTTTCGTGAGCTTCACCAAACTGAAGCTAAGTTAATGCTGAGCAATTCCGACCAGCAGAACCGCGAGGGCAATAGTAATTTTTTTGAGACCGTTTACAGCGGCTTTAAGATACATAGAGTTTTAGCCAGCCGCATGATCAATTCCAACGGCGGTAAGAGAGGGAAAATTACGGAGTTATTAATTACCAATTATGAAACCTGAAAATCTCAGACCCAGCGATGTTGCATGGCAGGCAATTTTTGACCGGTACAAAATAGGAGAGCATAATTTTGAACGCGAGCAGTTCCCACTGACGGCGGAACAAATCAAAGATGCCACGAGACAGTTTAAAACCACGGGACAGAGAGAAGCGCGCATCCTCTGCAAGCAAGACACTAGAGAATCCAGGCCTTCTGTATTTCAAAAAAATGGGCTTTTTATTCTTCCCGTCAAAAACGGCAATTATATAATTGTAAAGGGCGAAGGCTATGTTGATCTGCCTGTTATCACAGAGATAACTCAGATCTATTTCTCGAAACTCGGCTTCAAGCCCGCTACTTCCGCCATCGGCAATTCGGAAATGCAGTACCTAGATTTCGCATACGCCGCGAGTTTAATTCGCACTTTTATGGATGACGATAGCCTAGCGCTAACTATCAGGGGACGCAAATACACCCCTAGATTCAGTTTTTCAGTTGGAAGCCAAAGCATAACGGTTGAAAGTGTTCAAACCGAGGTTGACGCAGGTTATGAGGGAGAGAATCAAGTGGTTTTAGTCGAGGCAAAGGGCGGCGGGGCGAGTAATACGATAATTCGCCAACTGTATTATCCCCTTCGGCAATGGACAGAGCATCTGAGGCGAGCCAGCATTCAAAAGTCGGTATCTACTATATTTTTTGAGAAGCAAGGCGGCGAATACCTGCTGTGGCAATTTCGATTTTCTGAGGAAAGTGATTATAACTCAATAGAGCTTGTGCGATCCGGCAAATTTGAGATTCTTTGATAATGGCACAATTAACCGCAAAAGCAGGAATCATATATGGGGATTCATCAGTGATGCAGAAATTGCGCGTAAATAAATCCGATACCACAATAGGATGGATTGGCACGGGGATAATGGGCGCGCCGATGTGCGGGCATATCATCGCATCGGGATTCAGCGCCGTCGTCTATAATAAAACTAAAGAGAGGGCGTCAGGGTTAATCGAAGCCGGAGCGGCGTGGGCGGCGTCCCCGAGGGAGGTTGCCGAGCGGGCAGATGTGATTTTCACCATCGTGGGATTCCCCGAAGACGTGAGAGAGGTCTATTTCGCAGAGCGGGGGATTCTCCGGGGCGCAAGGGCGGGGAGCATAGCAGTTGATATGACCACGACTGAGCCGTCGCTTGCTAAGGAAATTTACGAGGCGGCAGGGGCGATGGGTGTTTCGACGATTGACGCTCCCGTTTCAGGCGGGGACGTGGGGGCGAGAGCGGCGAGGCTATCCATAATGGTCGGAGGGGATAGAAATACCGCCGACGCGCTGATGCCACTATTCGAGCTAATGGGGCGGAATATCGTCTATCAGGGCGGGGCAGGCGCGGGACAGCACGCGAAAATGTGCAATCAGATTGTGGCGGCGGGCAATATGATTGGGCTATGTGAGAGCCTAGTCTATGCGCGGCGGTGCGGAATTGACCCCTATCGGATGCTCGAATCCACGACAAAAGGGGCGGCTAACTCGTGGCTTCTGGAAAACCTCTCTCCGAAAATTATCAGAGGAGACTTAGCCCCGGGATTTTTCGTCGAGCATTTCATCAAGGATATGGACATCGCCCTGCGGGAGGCCGAACGGATGGGTATCACACTACCCGGACTTGCTCTGGTGAAATCCCTCTATATGAAATTGAGAGATATGGGACACGGGCGGCTAGGCGCTCAGGCGCTTGTTTTAGCATTAGATGACATCTCAAATAACCCTCAGAACGACGCTGCGAATCACTATAGAATTCTCGGCTAAAGCGCCATCCCGAAGTTAACTTCCGTAGCCGAATTCCCGTATCAGGTTTGGATCGTCCGACCACCGCTCCTTGACCTTCACCCAAAGCTCTAGGAACACCTTTGCGCCTAACACTCTCTCGATGTCAGCCCGCGCGAGGCTTCCAACCTGCTTGAGCATCTCTCCTTTTTTGCCGATGATGATTCCCTTGTGATTATCGCGCTCAACGTAGATTACGGCTGAGATTCTCACCAACTTCTTATCGTCGGCGGCATCCTCGAAGCTCTCAATGACGACAGCCGTCTTATAGGGAATCTCCTCGCGGGTGAGGCTGAAGATCTTCTCACGGATGAACTCGGCGGCGATAAATCTCTCAGGCTGGTCTGTGATCATCTCGTCGGGGAAGAATTTTGGGCCCGGCTCGGTGTATTTGATGATAGTCGAGAGCAAATCCCCGATGCCGTCGGAGGCGAGAGCCGAAATCGGGACGACTTCGAGAAATTTCCCCCCGAATCTCTGCGATTCGGCGATGATGTCGAGAATCGCCCCTTTTCTTATGGTATCAATTTTATTTATTACGAGGATGGCGGGCTTCGGCAGATTTTCAATAATAAACGCATCCCCCCTGCCGAAAGGCTCATCCACTTCTATCATCATCACGATGACGTCGGCTTCCGAGATGGCGTTCATGGCGGTCTGAACCATCGCGCGCCCAAGATACCCCTTAGCCTTGTGAATGCCCGGCGTGTCTAGGAACACAAGCTGGACATCGGGAAGGGTTTTTATGCCTAGGACGCGGTTTCGCGTGGTGTTGGGTCTGTTGGAGACGGCGGCGATTTTCTCGCCCACTAGGGCATTGAGAAGCGTGGATTTGCCGACGTTCGGCCTGCCAACTATCGAGACAAAGCCTGAGCGGAAATTGTTTTCATCGCGTGTTTCTTCATTCATAGAGGGGAATTATATCCGCGAATGCCGAGAGTGGGAAATTGGAGGGGAGTAGCCGCGGACAGAGCCGAATCGGTATCGCGCAGGACTAGCTCGCCGGCACATATAGGAGCAACAATATGAGCCAAGTCGTTGACGAGGCAATTTAGCCCTGACAGAAGCTCACAACCAAGCGAGGAGCCGAGCGGCGTTATAGCCGTGGTCTGTTAAGTTAAATTTCAGCTCGAATACCAATCAAAAGTGGTATCAGCTAGGTTCATCGTTACCTGCTTGGGCTCGGTGTATTCATAGGCGGCACTCCTGCCGAGGTCGCTGCCGAAGCCGCTCATCTTGACCCCTCCCCACGGGAGCTGGCTAAAGACCATCTGCGATGAGTTGACCCAGACGACTCCTGCCTGAATCTCTCTAGCAACGCGGTGCGCCCTGCTCAAATCCTTCGTGAATACCGCTCCCGCAAGACCGTACCTGCTCTGGTTTGCGATTTGTACGGCCTGCCGCTCATCGCCGAATTTCATGACCGCAAGCACGGGCGCGAAAATCTCTTCCCGCGCTATCGTCATATCCGCTGAAACGTCTGTGAAAATCGTGGGAGCGAGATAAAACCCCCGCCGAAGCTCCCCGCCGTCGAGCCGCCTTCCGCCTGATACGAGCCTAGCCCCCTCTCGCCTGCCGGTTTCTATATAGCCAAGAGCGTGTATGAGCTGTCTGCCGGAGATGAGGGTTGCCATCTGCGTAGCCTCATCCTCTGGATTGCCAATTTTTATCCCCTCGGCGAGTTTTACCAATTCCCCAACGAAGCGGTCGTGGATGCTCTCATGCACTATGAGCCTAGATGTTGCCGAACACATCTGCCCCTGATTGGCGAATATCCCGAACGCGCTCCAGCGGACGGCGTTATCTAAATCGGCATCGGGAAAAACGATGGCGGCGGATTTCCCTCCCAGCTCAAGCGAGAGCCTTTTGACACTCTCCGATGCGGCGCGCATGACTTTTTTGCCCGTATGAAGACTCCCTGTAAACGCGATTTTATCCACATTTTCATCAGATGCGATGCAAGAGCCGACCTCGCCCGCTCCCGTAACAATATTGACAACGCCCGGAGGGAATCCCGCTTGAGCGATGAATTCGCCGAGCCGAAGAGCCGTAAGAGGGGTAAGCTCGGATGGCTTCAGCACGGAGCAATTTCCGGTTGCAAGAGCCGGAGCGAGCTTCCATGCCGCCATCAGAAGGGGATAATTCCACGGGATAATTTGAGCTATGACGCCGATAGGCTCCCTGAGAGTCATAGCAAAGACGTTGGCATCCGGCGTTGGGATAACTTCCCCCGAAATTTTATCGGCAAGTCCGGCGAAGAACTCAAAGCACGAGGCGGCATCTTCAACATCAACCCTCGCCTCCCTTATGGGTTTGCCTGAATTTCTGGTCTCCGCAAGAGCCAGTTCGGCGGCGGCCGCTCTAATGGATTCGGCAACTCTGAGCAGAAGCCTGCCGCGTTCAGGTTGAGGGGTACGCCTCCATTTGCCCTCGTCAAATGCGCGCCTAGCCGCAAGAGCCGCCGCTCGGACATCCTCGGCGGAGGCAACGGGAACGCGGGCAATGACATCTCCCGTTGCGGGATTGATGATTGGCGAGACCTCGCCCGCGCTTGAAGAAACCCACTTGCCGCCGATAAACATACGGCGCTCGATTATATCTGCCATCGTAGCTCTCCCGCGCTAGAAGTACCATCTAACCATGATTGTGCGCCATTGCTCGCATATCGATTTGGAGCAAAAACTTACAGATTTCCCGCTAAAGTTTACGCTGAGACCATTGCGATCCCCACAGACGATGCCAACCCCGATTTAAGGGGTTAATCCCGACCTAAGCCAAACTCCCACGCGCCTATTCCTTGCCAAATCCGCCGTAAAGGTTAACATTTTACGGCTATTTATAAATGAAAAGGAGTTTTAACGCGATGCTTGAGCTTTTAGGGGACTGGAAACGGACGGATTACTGTGGCAACCTCGGCGCAAAAGACCTAGGGCAGGAGGTCATTATCATGGGCTGGGTGCAGTCCAAAAGAGACCACGGAGGACTCATATTCGTTGACCTCAGAGACCGGGAAGGGATAGTTCAGGTCGTCATGAACCCTGAAACCTCCCATGAATCCCACGAGAAGGCATCGCTCATCAAAGATGAATGGATTATCGCGGTCAGCGGGAAAGTCGCGCATCGCCCCGCCGAGACGCTAAATGCGAACATCAAAACGGGCGAAATCGAGATTGTCGCCTCCGCGCTTCGGATTCTCAATACCTCTCGCCCCCTGCCATTCCCCATAGAGAACGGCGTCAAAGTGGACGAACTGCTGAAACTGCGCTACAGATTTTTGGATTTGCGCCGCCCCGAGATGAGAGAGAACATCCTCATGAGGCACAAAATCGCCATGACTTCGAGAACCTACCTAAACCACGAGGGCTTTGTCGAGATTGAAACGCCCTATCTCACGCGCTCGACGCCGGAGGGCGCAAGGGATTTCCTCGTCCCCAGCAGGCTCAACCCGGGGGAGTTCTACGCCCTACCCCAGTCGCCCCAGCTCCTCAAGCAGACGCTCATGATTTCGGGCTTCGACCGCTACTATCAAATCGTGCGCTGTTTTAGGGACGAGGACCTGCGCGCAGACCGCCAGCCGGAGTTCACGCAAATTGATTTGGAGATGGCATTCGTGGGCGAGGATGAGGTTATGGGGATTGTAGAGGGGATGCTCCGGGAAATATTCAGAACCGCGCTCGGACTCGAAATTGAGACCCCGTTTCCGAGGATGGGCTATGACGAGGCGATGCTCCGCTACGGCAACGACAAGCCTGACCTGAGATTCGCCCTAGAACTTGAGGACATTACCGCCATATTTAAGAACTCCGCCTTTAAAGTGTTCGCCGAAGCCGTAGGGCGCGGGGGCATCGTCAAGGCACTGAACCTAAAGGGCAGGGCTGGGGAACTTTCCCGCAGAGAGATTGACGATTTGACGGAATACGCCAAGACGCTCGGCGCAAAGGGGCTTGCGTGGATAAGAGTAATAGACGGCGAGTGGCAGTCGCCGATAACGAAATTTCTAGGCGAGGCGGAGAAGGCGGAAATGACCGAAGCGCTCGGAATCGAGACGGGCGATATAATATTTTTTGCCGCCGACTCCCCATATACCGTAAACCTCGTGCTGTCGAATCTGAGACTGCGCCTCGGCGATAGGTTCGATATGATTGACCGGAGCAAATTCGCCCTCCTGTGGGTCGTGGATTTCCCGCTCCTCGATTTTGACAGCGCCGAGAACAGATACATCGCGATGCACCACCCGTTTACATCCCCAAAAGAAGAGGACTTAGAGCTTTTGGATTCGGCCCCCGAAAAGGCGAGAGCCAGGGCTTACGACGTAGTGCTGAACGGGGTTGAAATCGGCGGGGGAAGCGTGAGAATCCACAGAAGCGACATTCAGCAAAAGCTCTTTAGCATCATCGGACTCGGCGCGGAGCAGGCGCGCGGGAAATTCGGATTCCTGCTCGATGCGCTGGAGTTTGGCGCGCCCCCTCACGGAGGAGTGGCCCTTGGGCTTGACAGACTCGTGATGCTCCTAGCCGGGGCATCGTCAATTCGGGACGTTATAGCGTTTCCAAAGACCCAAAAAGGGGGATGCCCGCTCACCGAAGCCCCATCGGCGGTTGACCTCAAACAGCTACTTGAACTACGAATCAAGCCCGATGCGAAGGAGAAGTAGTCCGAATGTTATACCCGCGCGGGAATCCACAAGCCGGGTTGCATCATGCCTCGCGCTCTTTTGTGAGCCGGCTTAGTAGCGGCAAATCGGCGGCGGCGGAGGTTTTCTTCGGCGCGCGCTCTCTGGGTTTAGAATTTTTCTTGGCAACGATAGCCGTGTGGTCAATGCCCTCGATAAGCTCTGGGATAATATAGCTTTGTGAGAGCGTCTCCCAGTCAACATCCCGCAGAGTTATCACTTCACCGAGGAAAAAACTTACCCAAATATCGCCTATTTTGGATATTGGCTCCTCCTGCCGCAATTTACCCTCGGATATTTCGGCGTACTCTCCGTCCAGCTCAAAGCATATAAAATTTCGCCCCAAGCGTTTAGCCGCGAGCGCCGTCGTCCCCGTTCCCGAAAATGGATCCAGCACAATGTCGCCTTCGTCGCTGGACATAAGAATCACGCGCTCAAGAAGATGAATGGGAAGCTGACAGGGATGGTCGTCGCGGTATTTATTGTGTTTTACGCGGTGAATATCTGTCCAAACATCGGAGAGCAGGGGGCCAAATGGGTGCAACATCCCCTTTTTGCCGCCGTAGTCTTTATGAAGATAACCACATTTGCGGCACCGCTTATGCGGATAACGAATTTCATAAAATTTATGATGTTTCGGCTCTTTGGCGTAGAACAGAATACCGTAGTGAGAGGGCTGTAAGGATTTTCCCATCGGCGACGTTGGCGCGTCCCATGAAATCCAATGCTTAAAATGAGCAATCTTATTTAGAGCGGCTGTGTAATAAGTTAGCCATTTAGGAATGTTATGTAGGAAAATAGAACCTGTTGGCTTCGTGACGCGCACCATTTCTCCAACCCACAGCTCGCACCAGTCAAGATATTCTTGAAGCGCGAGACTATCCTTTGTGCTGTTGTACTTCTTCTTCAGATTAAAGGGCGGGTCGGCAAAGGTAACGTCAATACTATTGTCGGGGATGTCGCGCAACAGCGTCAGGCAATCGCCTTGTGTAATCCTGTTCAAATATTTTTCAAGCATTTTTCCCAAACTCCGCCCGCAACAAATTTTCAAAGCGAGCCAACTCGTCTTTGTGGAATGTGAATACGTCTTGGTAAGCGGCGACCATGCGCTTGAGGTCTTCTTTACGAACATACCAACCGATACCATCTATAAACCCGATGAACTTTGCTTTTGGATAATGCCGTTTGATAAGTTGCCGAACAGAAATTTCGGTTTTTGACTTATCGCCTTGACCCGACGAGGTTGTTACCAGAAACGAACTTTCAGCGATGATGCGCGGATTCTCTTTGTTTGGGATGATAAAGTCCATTGTCCGCTTTGTATCTGGCGCATACGTTAACAACTCGCCCAAGTCGCCTGTCTCGTACGTTAAGCCCAGGCGCTCTAACAAATCAGCTACAACGGTTTCGGGATTATTTTTCTTTTGCCCCGAATACGAGCCTTTCTCTTTGTACCGCACCAACGTATCAATCATTCATTGCGGAAATATCAAATTTCAATTTCGAGATGCTCAACTTCTTCAACTCAAAAAGCGGAATGGCGCTTGCAAGAAAGGGCAGGGTCGCGCCTTCAAAGAATATATTGACGATGCCCGCTCTGAAATGCTCGTTATCGCTAAGTCTCCGCGCAATCGTAGCGTCTGACCATTCCTTGATATTTTCCAAATCTTCGGGCTGATGCCACTTCTCTTTGAGCGATAGCCTTGCCAAAGGGCGATTGTCCACGACTCGAATCAGTGTTATCAGGCGTTTCAAAGATTCGTTTGAGAAGCCAGTCAGCGCGAGTAGGGTGGTCAACCCGTTTTCATTCTCGGCAAGAAGTCGCTCGAAAATCTCCTTCTTTAACCCCTTCGTCTCAACTTCGTTTTTGAGGACAAGCAGACTTTCTCGGACTGAGTTTAAATAGCCTTCATATTTCTCTTCAAACGTCGGTTGAAGAAATAGAAGGTGTTCTTCTCGATGACTGTTCTGAATTTCTTGTCTGTGGTTTTCATCATTTTCAATTTTAATTCTACACCAAAAGGGGCGGAGAATTAATCGGCGGCAGAGGGAGAATCTCAGCGGGCTTCTAAGTCCTTCGCCGAAGCTGGGATGAGCGCGAGTATGCGGTCGCTTACCCTGTAAATCACCCTTCTGCCCTGAATCATGACAAAAACTTTTTCATCCCGCCTAGCCCCGAAAAGGAGCGTCGTCCGTTTATCGCCCGCTTCGGCGACGGTAATATGAATCTGCGGCTCGTCGAGTCCAAATGGGGATAAATCCTTTGGCAACTCGGATAAGTACCCCTCGCCGTAGAGATTTTCCATCTCCTCGAGGAGTTCGAGAATTTTCAGCCTCGATGGTCTGGAATCCGCCCTGCCGGAGGGGAATTTCCAGTCACTGCCCTCTTTGATGAGCGCGATAGTCTCGCCTCCGGTCTTAATCTCCAGCCCCTGAACAGAGCTTGAAATCAGCTCAAGTAGCCGCTTTAGAGTAAAATCGTCTAAGCCGTCCGGGATTTCATAATAAACCGCATCAGATACCCTATAGACTGCGCCGCTTCCGGCGAGTTTCATGTAGTATCCGCCGCTCTCAGCCCGCCCGCCAAATAGGATGCGCACTGATTTTTCATCCTCGAATATCTCAATCTCCGTCGAGGGTTTATCGAGTCCGTAAGACGAAAGCGGTTTTTGCTCCGAGAAATCCAAAACCTCCAGATTTGCGAGCGTCTTAATGAATCCCGCGACCCGGACTCCGTCAATAACCACCCCCTCAGGGGCATCGGCGGCAGTCCATGAATCCGCCACGCGCTCAAGCACAAACGAGGGATATTGGGACGGCATCACGCGGATTTTGCCGATTTTCGCCTCGTTGAGCGACAGAGGGCGCTTGCTCCTAAGTTGCGGCACAGAGACGGCGAGGAGTTTCTCAACCGAAGCCGAAGGAGCGATGAGAGTCCTCACGTCGCCCCCGTCTTTGACATACACCCCAGAGGTTACGGGGCTTTGAATTCCCACTAGGAGCGAGTATTCGGCGGCGGCGGTTTTAATTGAGACCTCAAGCCTCGGCGAGTCAAGCCCGTAAAGGGGCAGGTCGGCGGGATTCTCAGATGCGATTTTCGAGATTTCGATATTCAGCGCTTCGGCGGCAAGGGCGAGGACGACGCCTGAGTCGGCTCTGAAACCGCCATCTTCTGAATAGACTAGCCAGACTCCACCCTCTTTTCGGCACTCTATCGAGCGGGCGGGGAATCGAAATTCAACCCCGATGATGTCCTGCGGCGCTACATCGGCAAATACGCGCTCCGGCGGACGGGACGGACTATCAGCCCCTCGCATCTCAAATAAGTAGATATAAGCTCCAAGCCCTATCAGGATGAGAGCGGCGGCGGCGGTAACCTTGAATTTCGCGATATAGTTTCTCATAACATTTAGCCAATTACGGCGATTCCAAGCGGCGGGGGCGGTGTTTATCGGCGGAACAGATGCCATCCATCAGCTTGGCTCAGTGATGAATCTACTTGCTCTCGATGGCGAGCCGAGCCGGAATCGCGGCGGATTTACATATTTTTTCTCTTCCACCACCTGACTGTGCCAAAGAAAAGCGCCAGCGCCGGAAAAACAACGAGCGTGAAAGTGAATATGAGCTTCATCTGACTTTCCGTCATCGAGAGCGTAGCCCCGCCCGCGCTCTTCGGTCTAATCGAGATTAAATGCTCATCGCCCAATACCCAGTTGACGGCGTTGAGAAAGAAATCCCCGTTGCCCGAAAACGTGAAAAACCTGTTCGAGCCAAAGTCAACGCTCCCGAAAGCGGCGATACGCGCGCCCCTGCCGACCTCGCTCACGGCAAATACACCCAGGGGCCCCGCCTTGTCCGTAGGGTCGTTCTGGGCAATTCCCTGCTCGAAGAGCGTGAAATCCCTCTCAGCCCAGCTGTATTCGCTGGTGGCGGCAACAACGGCGGCCCTTATACCCTCGCCCGCCGACAGGGCTTCTAGGCTTCTGGTGTAAGGGTAAATCGTCGCAAAGTGGAAACCGTCCGAGATGTCGTGCGGCGCGTAATCGGCGACTATCGGGGTAATATCCCCTCCGCCTACGAGCTTTGACGAGGGGTCAATCACTACGTCGTCGCCAAAACCGATTCCGTAGCGCTTCAGAAGCACGGCTAAATCCTCGGACGAGCGGGGTTCTATCATAAACACCGCTTTGCCGCCGTCGCGGATGTATTTTTTTATGATTTCAATCTCTCTGTCGGCTAGAGGTTTTTTCGCTCCCGCTATGATGAGAACCGAATCCTTGGGGGGGATTTTTGCGTCTCGCAGGAGTAATAGCTCTTTGACTTGATACGCCTCGTCCCTGAGGGCGGCGGCGAGGAGTCCGAACCCTTCGGGCTTGGTTTTATCGCCGATGTCGCGCTCGCCGTGTCCGCCGAGGAAATGTACGGTTTTTCTAATATCGCTTGAGAGCCTTATGAGGGCGTTGGTGAGTTGCTCCTCGCAGTCCTCGACGATTCCGCCTGAGATGAGGTCTGAGAGGTTGAGCCTCGCGGTTCGGTCTCCTTTGAGAAGCACCACCGTGCCGTATTCGCTGACGCCGTATTTTCTGGAAATCCCCGGCTCTTTATCGGGGTCTATGAATTTCACTTCGAGCATCTGGGATTTATTTTCGTACTGCTGGGCGAGGTCTTGAAATTCCCTTCTGTCAACGCCAACCTGCTTAAAGAACGCTAAAATCTCGATTTTATCCTGCAGCGAGCCCAGAACCCTCACCGTCTGATTGGACAGCGAATGGATTTTCCCCCGCGTAACGTCGAGCCTGACCCCCTCGCCCCGCTTAAAGGCGACGTAGTTGACGGCGGCGATAATTCCGAGGATGACCACTGTAAAGATAAAGGCGTTAGCCCCGTAAATTACAGAACGCCTCCCGCGCTTCATCTCCACCTCTCGGAGTCCAGCACTATGTGGGTGAGAAAAAGCCCCAGAAATATAAACGAGACGTAGTAGAGAACGTCTTTTAGCCCAATCACCCCTTTGGAAAAATTCTCAAAGTGATTGATTATGGAGAGGTATCCAAGCACAGAACCACCGGCATCCGAAGAGGCTCCTATAATCCAGAATACGAGCAAGATTCCGAATGAAATCACCGCGGCAATTATCTGGCTGTCCGTAAGAGCGGAAGCAAAAAGCCCGACCGAGAGGAATGTTCCCCCTAGGAGAAAAAGCCCCAGATAACCGGACGCAATCTGCCCCAAGTCGGGATTTCCATACGCGACGAGAACCCCCACATAGACGAGCGAGGAGACCATCATAAGAGAGAATAGGATAAAGGCGGCGAGGAATTTGCCCATTAGTATATGCAGTACCCTGATGGGCGCGGTAAACAGAAGCTCCGCCGTAGAGTTGCGGCGCTCCTCGGCAAGCAGGCGCATCGTAATGAGCGGCATCATTAGCAGAAGCACGACGCTTATCGTGCCGAAATACGGGCGCACGACGAATTCATTGAGATTCATACTGTCTTTGAGCAGTTGAAACCTCGGGTCAAACTGAGACTCGGCAAACCCCTGAAGATAGATGAAAAAAAATATCCCAGACAAAATCAGAAACACAAACAGCACAATATACGCCACAAGCGACGAGAAATAGGATTTCATCTCCTTTGCCACTATAGCCCAAATCACTCTCATACGCGCTTGCCCTCGGTTGAAATTACCCGCAGAAAAACCTGCTCCAGCGTGTGCGTAAGCGGACGCATCTCAAGCAGTCCCCAATTGCTCTGAACGGCGAGCCTTGAGAGCTCGTCCCTCACGTCCTGCCCTTCCTTGGGGCGCACTAAAAACTCCCCAGGCGCGCTTTCGCTAACGTCCAGCACCCCGGCAATTGAGATTATTCTCTCTGCAATCCGCTCGGATGGACTGCCAATTTTAAGAAATAGATCCTCTCCCCCCCGAACCTTGTCCGAAATCCCGTGAATCGTCTCCTCAAGCACTATTCTGCCCTCGTTAATAATGACCACCCTCGAACAGGTCATCGTAACCTCTGGCAGAACGTGAGTGCTGAGAACAACCGTCCGCTCGCCGGCGAGGCTCTTTATCAACTCGCGAATTTCGATTATCTGCTTCGGGTCAAGCCCTACGGTAGGCTCGTCAAGCACCAGAATCTCCGGGTCATGAATGAGAGCCTGAGCGATTCCGATGCGCTGGCGGTAACCCTTGGACATATTCCCAATGAGCCGCCCCCTGACCTCTGCAATCGCGCAGATGTCCATGGCATAGATGATTCTGTCTTTTTTCTTGGACTTCGGCACGCCTCTTATATCCGCCACAAAGCCCAGATAGTCTCTTATGGTCATATCGAAGTACAGGGGCGGGTTTTCGGGCAGGTAGCCGATTTTGCTCTTCGCCTCAATGGGGTTTTCGAGAATATCTAAATCGGCAATTGTTACCGTGCCGTCGGTAGGGGGCATATAGCCCGTGATAATGCGCATTGTGGTGGTTTTTCCTGCCCCGTTCGGCCCTAGAAAGCCGAGCACTTCTCCCCGGTTGACCTGAAAGGAAACGTCATCGAGCGCGACTAAATCCCCGTACTTTTTTGATATATTCTGGACTTTGAGCATGGTTATAGGAAAATTCAGGACGAAACTCAATTAAAAAACTAATTAAACGAGTACCGATGTCAAGTATAAATTGAAATTGGATGCCGCAGGCGAGTTGCTCAGGCGTAGTTGACAGCAATCCAGCGCAATATTTTTTATTTCCAATAAAGGTTGACAATTCGAAACATCGGCAGTAGTATCATTATCCAAAGTATTTCAAGGAGGCTATTTATTTAATGCGGGGAAAAGTGAAATGGTTTAATGGTTCGAAGGGGTTCGGCTTTATTGAGTCCCAGGAGTTAGGGAAGGACGTATTTGTTCACTACAGCGTCATTGAGGAAAAGGGTTATAAAAACCTCAATGAGGGCGAAGAAGTAGAGTTCGAGGTAAAAGAAGGTCCTAAAGGCCCGCAAGCTACCAGAGTTACGCGAGTACAGGCGGCTTAACACTTTCCAAACAACTCGGAAATTCGGAAATACCCACTTGACACCCTAACCTATTATCCGAATATTTAGATTAGGTTGATAACAAGAAGGCTTTTTGCAAAAATGGCAATATCGGGAGGGATGGGCATAGCGTCCATTCCTCTCTTAGCCTTAGGCTCTCCGTCGGATTTTGTGTTCTGCCAGGTTTCGTACAATGGAAACTGGAATCCGCGCCCAAGGGCTTTTAGAAGGCTTCTGGTATCCGTTGAGCTTCGCACAAGCGTGGGGGCTTCGTTCGAGAGAAAAACCCTGAGCATCTCCGACCCCAATCTATTCAATTACCCATTTCTATATCTTGCCGGCGACGGCGACTTTGCTCCTTTTTCTGAGGAAGAGGCGGCGAGGCTTAGGAAATTTATAAGGCTCGGCGGGGGCGTTTTAATAGACGACGCATCTGGCAGGGAGGATTCTGCTTTTGATTCCCGAATCCGCGAGGAATTCAGCCGCATATTGCCCGAAACCCCATTTAGCCGCATAAGTGACGACAGCGTAATCTATAAGTCGTTTTACCTGCTGAATTCCGCGGCGGGAAGAAAGATTGTGAGACCCCACCTTGAGGGAATTTCATTTACGGACGAAGACAGGATTCCGGTGATTTACTCGAGAAACGATATGGGTGGGGCGTGGTCTGAGGATGAACTGGGAAAATGGGAATTCGAGTGCGTTCCGGGGGGAGAGTATCAACGGGAGAGCGCGTTCAGGCTCGGAATCAATATAGTTATCTACGCCCTCACAGGAAATTACAAAAAAGACCAGATTCACAGCCCCTTCATCAAGCGCCGCGAGATGAGCTTATAGACGCGCTGCGCCGCTTCAATACTGCATTCAGCATCACGGCGAATCCCGAATCCGCTTGCGGTATTCTAAATTTGAAAACGGCGCGGTTTTGTATTAATTTTATTTGCTAAAATTTTACAAATAAATCCTAAAGAAGGAAGGTAACACCCAAATGGCTCTGACAAAACAGCAAATAGGCCGCTACAGCAGGCATCTGATCATGCCTGAGGTAGGAGTAGATGGACAGGAAAAGCTATGTGCGGCAAGAGTCCTTTGCGTCGGCGCAGGGGGTTTAGGCTCTCCGCTCGCGCTGTACTTAGGCGCGGCTGGAGTCGGCAATCTCGGCATTTTGGATTTCGACGTAGTGGATTTAAGCAACCTCCAGCGGCAGGTCATCCACAGCGAGTCAACCATCGGCAAACTCAAAGTGGAATCCGCCAAGGAAAGGCTCCTGCAGATAAATTCAGAACTCAAAATCACAACCTACAACACGCGCCTCAGCTCCGAGAACGCCATAGACATCATCAGAGATTACGACATCGTCGTGGACGGCACGGATAATTTCGCCACCCGCTATCTCGTGAATGACGCCTGCGTTCTACTGGGCAAGCCAAACGTCTATGGGAGCATATTCCGCTTCGAGGGGCAGGTGAGCGTGTTCGACGCTAAAAGGGGCCCGTGCTACAGATGCCTATACCCAGAACCGCCTCCGCCTGGACTTGTGCCGAGCTGCGCCGAGGGGGGAGTGCTTGGGATTCTGCCGGGGATTATCGGCACGATGCAGGCGGCCGAGACGATTAAACTGATTCTAGGCAAAGGGAATCCGCTCATTGGCAAGCTCCTTTTTCTCGATGTAATGGAGATGAAAATACGCGAGCTGAAGCTGCGCAAAGACCCAGACTGCCCGATATGCGGCAAAAACCCCACGATTACAAAACTCATTGACTATGAAGAATTTTGCGGACTCGGCAGGGGCGAAGATGTCGCATCGGAAGACGATGTTGAGATAACAATTGACGAATTCCATGAAATCAGAAATGACGGCAACAACATCGTCGTACTCGACGTAAGAGAGCCGGGGGAGCATGAAATATGCAGTTTTGAAGGCTCGAAACTGATTCCGCTCAACGAGCTTCAGTCGAGGGTCAATGAACTCGACACGGCCGATGAAATCATCGTTCACTGCCATCACGGGATGAGGAGTCTCAGGGCGACGAATTTCCTCCGCAGCGTGGGATTTAAAAAAGTCAAAAGCCTCAGAGGCGGGATTGACGCTTGGGCTGAGGAATACGACCCAATAATGCCCAGATATTAGCTCAATTTTACCTGTGGATACCAAAGCTCCGGCGGTTGCCCCTCTGCGCACAGACAGAGTAGCCTGCCGGGGCTTTTTTATTTGGGTTTTAGCGAATTTTCCCCGCCCGTGATGAGGCTGTGGACTCACTGAGGGCTAAAAGCTCGATTCGGGGTTCCAGAATATATTAAGAGGGGGCAAAAAATGGGCAGGAAGGGAATCGAACCCTTATGGGCGTTAGCCCAACGACTTTTGAGGCCGCCGCGTCTGCCGGTTCCGCCACCTGCCCTGCTCTACTCGGCGCGCAAATTATATTATCCTCGGTTTGCGGGGGAATTCAAGACCGCAGAGAATCCCAGATACTTAGGGGGTTTCTTTGACACCCCCCCTGCGCTAGCGTAAAATTACCTGCCTCAAAAAATGGAGTTTTAGCAAGGAGTTTCGCCAATTATGTCAATAGCATCGCAAATCGTGCCGATAAACATCGAAGACGAGATGAAAGAATCCTATCTCAGCTACTCGATGAGCGTCATCATCGGGCGCGCCCTTCCCGACGCGAGAGACGGCTTAAAGCCAGTCCACAGGCGCATCTTCTACGGGATGTACGAGCTTGGAAACGAGTGGAACAAACCCTATAAAAAATCCGCGAGAATCGTCGGAGACGTTATGGGTAAGTTTCACCCTCACGGAGACGCCGCCATTTACGATGCCCTCGTGAGAATGGCTCAGGATTTTTCGATGCGCTATACACTGGTTGACGGACAGGGAAATTTCGGCTCGATTGACGGAGACCCGCCCGCCGCGATGCGATATACCGAGGTGAGGCTCGACCGGCTCGCTGGGGAGATGCTCGAGGACATAGACAGAGAAACGGTTGAATTCGTGCAGACATACGACGGGAGCGCGGTTGAACCTACGGTTCTTCCAGCGAAGATTCCGAATCTGCTCCTCAACGGCTCATCGGGCATTGCCGTAGGGATGTCAACCAATATTCCTCCGCATAATTTAGGAGAACTGCTCGATGCCACCGTCGCGCAGATAAACAACCCCGAAATTTCCCTCGACGAGTTGATGCGCATCATACCAGGGCCCGATTTCCCCACAGGGGCGTTCATCTGCGGCAGGGAGGCAATCCGGGAGGCCTATGCCACAGGGCGGGGGATTATAAAAGTGCGGGCTAGGGCAAAAATCGAGCGGCAGAAGAAAAACGACCGCGAGTGCATCATCGTTTCAGAAATCCCCTATCAAGTCAATAAGTCCAAACTCATCGAGCGCATAGCAGACCTCGTGAAAGACGAGAAAATTGACGGAATCTCGGACATCCGCGACGAATCCGACCGCGAGGGTATCCGCATAGTAATTGACGTAAAGCGCGGGGACGACGCCAGAGTGGTATTGAATCAAATCTACAAGCACACGCCGATGGACACCTCGTTCGGCATCATTATGCTTGCCCTCGTGCGCAATCAGCCCAAAGTCCTGTCGCTTAAGTCGCTGATAGCCCAGTTTATTGACCATAGAAGAGTCGTCGTTACGAGGCGGATACAGTTCGAGCTTAAAAAAGCCGAAGACCGCCTTCACATTTTAGAGGGGCTGAAAATCGCCCTAGACCGCCTGGACGAGGTTATAGCCATTGTCAGAGGGGCGGATACCCCTCAGGCGGCGCGCGAGGGGCTGATGTCGAGGCTGTCGCTCACGGCGGTTCAGGCTCAGGCAATTCTCGATATGAGGCTCCAGAGGCTCACTGCCCTTGAGCAGGGGAAAATCATCGAAGAGCGCGCGGAACTCATAAAAACCGTCGCGCGCCTCAAGGAGATTCTCGCAAGCGAGAGGCTAATTCTCGACATCATAAGCGGCGAGCTTGCCGAGATTAAAGAGCGCTACGGAGACCGCCGCAGAACCGAGATAATAAAGAGCGTCGAGGAGATTTCCGAAGAAGACCTCATCGCCGATGAAGATATGGTCGTTACCATCTCCCACGAGGGATATATCAAAACGACCCCTCTTAGCGTCTATAGGAGTCAGCGCAGGGGCGGCAAGGGCAGAACCGGAATGACCACGAAGGAGATGGATTTTATCGAGAATGTCTTCGTCGCCTCAAAGCACAACTACGTCCTATTTTTCACAAACCTCGGGCGGTGCTACTGGAGAAAGGTACACGAAATCCCCGAAACGGGCCCTGCCGCAAAGGGCAAAGCCATAGTGAATCTGCTCAGCCTCGCTTCGGGCGAAAAGCTGGCGGCTGTGCTTGCGGTGCGCTCATTTGTCAAAAATCAGTTCATTGTTCTAGGCACGAAAGAGGGGACAATTAAAAAGACCGAGCTTATGGCTTATTCAAACCCCCGCACCTCAGGCATCATCGCCATCAACGTAAGAGAGGGCGACGAACTCATCGGGGCACGTATCAGCAACGGAGACAATGAAATCCTCTTAACTACCCGAAACGGTCAGGCTATCCGATTCCACGAAGAAGGGGTCAGAGACATGGGCAGAGGGGCAACCGGCGTCATCGGCATCAGGCTCGAAGGCGAAGACGTTGTCGTAAGCCTAGAGGTCATCGAGAACCAAAGCGCGCAGATTCTCACCGTAACCGAAATGGGCTACGGCAAGCGAACCCAGGTTTCTGACTACCGCATAACCGGAAGGGGCGGCAAAGGGGTTATGACCATTAAAACCACGGATAAAAACGGCGGCAGGGTAGTAGGCGCGTTTCTGGTTACAAACGATATGGATATTATTCTCATAACCACGGGCGGCAAGGTCATCCGCATGGACGCATCGAAAATAAGCATCTACGGCAGAGGCACTCAGGGGCTGAGGCTAATTGACCTTGAGGAGGGCGAGACCGTAGCCGGAGTCGCCAAGGTAATTGATAGGGAGAACGGCGTGGCTTAGGGCGCGCATAGTTTATAAATTACAGAGCGCGAGATTGCCCCAGCCGCAGATGCGATGGTTTTGCTAAATAGATTTATATCCCCCCCCACTGCGCTACCCGCCGCAGGCGACAACCCTCGACAGGCGCAGGTCAACTGCCTGATTCGGCGGCAGTAGGTTATTTATGTCGTTGATTTCAAATGATATTACAGCAACGTAGCTTCCCGTCTGACTCGCCTCGCAGGAGTAGCTAAAAGAGCCGCCAAAAGAGCCCATAATACCCATAACGGCGGCAAGCGCGGCATCTGGGGCGCAGTTGGAGCAAAGCACAGGGCTTGCGGAACTATCTGCGTACGAGACCGGAGGGGTTATGCCAAAGGGGCTTCCAACGGTTTGAAACACGGAGATATTGGCTCCGAATGGTATCCCGACTGAGATAGCGGAGGGGATGTTTTGAGCCGAAGCCGTAACTCCAAGGGACACCTCGGCGAGCTGCGAGAAATGGGTTAGCTCCCCCGAAATTACCGTGGTATTGGACGCTCCGTCGGCCAGCTGAACGAGGTTCGGAAGGGCTTCTAGCGTAAAATTCGCCGATGTAACGAGCAGGGCAAGCCCGGTCTCAAGCGCCCCGCTGTTATTCAGAGGACTCTCGTCGAGGATGAGAGTGGCAGTTACGGGAACGGAGAACTCCAGTCCTTCGGGCATGAGTAAGTAGGAAGAGGCAACGGGCAGCGAGGCGAATTCCGAGGTTAGATTCTCCGGATCCAGCTCGAATATTCCGATAATAGTCGCCTCGGACAGCGCATTTGGGGGGAAGGTAAGCCGAAGCCGCCCGTCTTTACTCGTAACTGCGCCCCCTCCTGGCCCAATGATCTCCTGTTTTATATCGGACTGACTGCACGATAGAAATAGTAGCGCGCAAAAAAGCGGCAATATCAGATTTCTCACTATGAACCCCTCCTTTCGGCTTTCGCTCAGAATCATCCGCAAACCAAATTTCAGAGAATACGCGAACGGACTTAAAATTTACCTGCCTACGCGCCGCTTGGCTAACTAATGGCGGTCATGGATTTTATTACTTAAATCCGCTATTTATTATCTCATATATGTAAAATCGGAGTCAAGAGGGCCTGTCTCGCGGGCGCAGTTCAGAGGCAGTGTCCGCATATCAATTTGAAAGGGCGCGGGGGGTATTTCAAAATCCGAAAAAAAGTGTTAGATTTCCCCGATATGTGCGGCAAGCAAAGCCATACGGATTCAAAATCACAATAGCGGAGGTTCAAGGGCAATGAAAATACGGGCAATTTTAATATCCTTTCTACTCGGAGGCATCGCCCTAGCCGAGGGTGGGGTTCCCGAACCTAAAGACGGCGCAACCGTCTATGTAGTCCGCACCGGAGACACGCTCTCGAATATATCCCAGAGATTCTTTGGCAACCCGCTTCTGTGGCACAGGCTATGGGACTTAAACCCCAATATTGACAACCCGAACCGTATCTATCCCGGACAATCCCTCGCGCTAAAGCCCAAGACCACAGTCGCCGCCGAAGCTCCAAAGGTCGGGGAGATGCCGGATTTGCCCGTGGTCAAGATTTCCCCCGAAACCGTGGAGCTTCCCATCGGAGCGGTTGACGAGCCTCCGCCGCCCGTTTTTTACTACTCGCGCAAGGGACACGAAGGGTTCATCGCTCCAGACGAGTGGGAGAATATGGGGACTATTCTAAGTTCCGAGCCTCCGAAGGTTCTGCTCGGCGATGGGGACATAGTCTATGTGAACGTGGGTTGGAGGGAGAACGTGCGCGCGGGGGATAAATTCACCGTTTTCCGCACCACGAAACCCGCCCTGCACCCTCTCAACGGCAGAAAAGTCGGATATAAAGTCGCACTGCTCGGCGAGGTGGAGATTATTGAGGTTCTTGGGAAGGACATAGCCTCAGCCACGATAACAAATTCCTACAAAGAAATCACCCGCGGCGCAAGGATAAGACCCGCCGAGCCGATAGTACAAGAGCTTACCGTGAGGAAAGGGAGCGAGAAGCGCGAGGGGATAGTTGTTGAAACGCTGAGCAACGTAGAGCTAAGCGGCAGGGGGGACGTCGTGTACATTGACCTGGGCGAGAAGGACGACGTAGTGGCGGGCAACACGTTTTCAATCTACAAACTACCCCGCGCGAGCGCAGACCCCGACGCAGGCAAACCGGCAGTCATCCCTCCGGCGGTCATAGGGAAACTCCTCGTGCTGAACGTGCAAAGGGACGTCTCTAGCGCAATCATAATTGAAAGCTCAAGGCAGATAGAAAAAGGGGATATGGTCAGCCTCGATTTTTAAATTTCTGCCTAGCTAACTCGATTTCGAAGCCTCGCCCGTCATGGGAACGAACCGGACGGGAGCGATGGTTTTAATATCCGACCCCTCCTGCGTTTTGCGGATTAATAGAAGCTCCTGCGTTGAGCCGCCCACAGGGATTATCATCCTCCCATTTAGCCGAAGCTGATTCACTAGAGCCTTAGGGACGTGATTCGGAGCGGCGGTTACGATGATGCCGTCAAAGGGGGAATGCTCGCTCCAGCCGTGATAGCCGTCAGCGGTTGCGAATCGAATGTTGCCGTAGCTCATACCAGCGAGGAGACTCTCAGCCTGCCGCCTCAGGGCATCGTGTATTTCTACCGTGAACACCTCGCAGCCTAGGCGGGCGAGGATTGCGGTTTGATACCCCGAGCCAGTGCCTACCTCAAGAACCCTCGCGCCGCGGTTAAGCCGGAGAAGGTCGGTCATGAGAGCGGCAATGTAGGGCTGAGATACAGTCTGCTCAAGCTCGATTGACACAGGGGAGTCGTCATAGGCGAGATGAGACAATTGAGGGGGGATGAATTTATGCCTCGGAATTTCGAGCATAGCCTGAATCAGCGGCGAATTTTGAATCCCCCGCGCTAGAATTTGATTCTCAACCATATCCCAGCGCTTCCTAGTGAAAAGGGATTCATCTTCGTCATTGGCAAATCTGGCGAGCAGGATAATGGGCAGAGAAATCAAGCCGAAGGTCGCTAGCTCCATCATTGCGAAGCTCCTTGTTGATAGATGCTTAACACGGGGTTAATTCGGATTCGACAGAGAATCTCAGTGCGGCACGGGGAGGAGCGGCAAATTAATAAGGGCGCGCGCCCCTTTTATATAATTCTCGAAATCACAATCTCAGCCCCTTCGTAGGGGTCAAGGTCGCCCCTTTTTACCGATGACAAGACCTTTTCGACCTCGCAGTCCCTGAGTTTTTCCCAGACCCTGCGCTCGATAATCTCGGACATAATTTTTGAGAACTCCCCTTCCCGCCTCTTTTCCCGTTTATGGGCGAGTATGCCGTCTTTGCGCTGAAAATCCCTATGGGCTTCGATTTGCAGGGCTAGCTGGTCAGTACCTTTAGCCTCGAGGGCGGAGGTAAGCACAACCGGGATTTCCCATCCGTCCTCTCTTTGCTTGAGCGAGGTCATGAACTTAATCTCGCGGGCGATTTTATCAGCCCCCTCTCTATCGGCTTTATTCACTACAAACACATCGGCAATTTCCATGAGTCCGGCTTTCATCGTCTGGATTATATCGCCGGCTTCGGGTACTAGCACAACCAAGACCGTATCGGCGATACCCACAACGTCAAGCTCAGTCTGGCCAACTCCTACGGTCTCAATGATGATGAAATCCATCCCGAAGGCGTCATAGAGCTTTACAATTTCCCTTGTGGGTCTGGAAAGCCCCCCTTGGCTTCCGCGGCTGCCGAGACTGCGGATAAAGACATTTCTGTCGAGCGCGTGATCCTGCATCCTGATTCTATCGCCTAGAACCGCTCCTCCCGTAAAGGGGCTTGAGGGGTCAACCGCCAAGACGCCGACTTTTTTATCTCTGCCTCTCAAATTGAGTATAAGTTCGTTGACTAATGTGCTTTTGCCCGCTCCCGGGGGGCCCGTAACGCCAATGACGTAAGCGTTGCCGGTCTTGGAATTTATGAGTTTTAGAATTTCAGGAACGGACGGCGAGCGGCTCTCGACGACGGTTATAAGACGGGCAAGGGCGAGGCGGTCGCCTGAGAGCATCCTCTGGACGAGCGTTAATTCTCTTTCAGAAATAGTCATCGTGATACGATAAATTGGCGGCAGATGTTTGTCAAAACTACGGAGGAAGGGCAGACGGCGCACATAAGCTACGCCATGCCCCCGCGGAATTTTTTTTACCGAGAACTCAGCCGAAAGCCGAGATACGCCCCGCTAATAGCCGAGAAAGCTCTTTAATATCCCGCCCAATTCAGAGGTTTCAATCTTCTCAAGAGCGCGTTTTTCAATCTGCCTTATGCGCTCCCTCGTGAGGTCAAACTTTTTCCCTATCTCGTCGAGCGTATAGGTGGTTTCTTGGTCTATGCCGAACCTGAGCCTCAGTATCTCTTCCTCTCTTTCGGTTAGGAGTGCTAGGGCTTCGCGTATCCTGTGGGTGAGACCAGTTTTTGCGATAAGCGAATCCGGCGCGGGAGAGTTATCGTCGGGGATAAAGTCGAGGAGTGTGGTTTTTTCTCCGTCAATTATCGGCGAATCTAGGCGCACGGTGTCATTGGTAGCCTCAAGAATCCTCTTCACGCCCTCGACAGATATTCCGGCTTTGGCGGCGACCTCTTCGGGAAGGGGTTTTTTGCCCATTTCCTTGTGGAGCATCGAGCTTATGCGATAGACCTTGCTTGCCTGCTCTAGCACATAGACCGGTACGCGGATGGTTCTGGTCTGGTCGAGGAGCGCGCGGGAGATTGCCTGATGAATCCACCACGAGGCATAGGTGGAGAATTTATAGCCTTTAGTGTGGTCGAATCTCTCGACGGCTCTCATTAAGCCGACGTTGCCTTCCTGAATTAGGTCTGAAAGTGGCAGAGCGCGTCCCATGTACCGCTTGGCGATACTTACGACGAGCCTTAAATTGGCTTTGACGAACCTCTCTTTGAGTCCCTTGGCGGTGTCAAGATAGTTTTGCATGGAATCGCCGAGGGCTTCAATGCGCTTTGAGACCTCTCTCTTCTTCCCATTTCCGTTGGCGTGTCCGTTGGTTTTGCTTTTAGCGGGCATACAGGGGTTCTCTTTGAGCAGATTATCTAGGTCAATTTTTATCTCATGCGCCTTTGCCTCGCATTTTTTTATCTTAGACGACACCTCGACTTCCTGCTTGGGGGTGAGAAGCGATTCAACTGCCATATCTTTAAAATAGGCGTACAGGAGTCTGAACTGCTCCTCAGGCGTCCAGTCAGTTTGAGGGGATTCCTCCTCGACTGGCTCAACTTCCTCAAATCCGAATTCAAAATCGGAGTCGTCCAAGCTATCGAGCGAGAGACTATCTTCAATATCAACAGACCGAAAAGCGTCCCCATCCTCCTCTATAAAATCCCCAAGATTCTCTTGAGAAGCTGGCTCCTCAAATTCCGAATACTTTATCTCCATCTTAGCGCTCCCCCTTTCTCTCTCTTAATTTTACTCTATACCCGTACCGGTCGCGCGCGCGTAGCAATAGATATATAATATGCGAGCTATCCCGATATTAACTAGACTTATTATTCGCTATGTATCCCCTCAAGACGGCCATCAGCGCGTCTTTCCTATCCTCTTCATCTTTACGGCAGATTGAGAAACTAATGCGGATAAGTCATTAAGGAGGAGGGAAATCAATAGCCCAAATTACAGTAAATCCAAAACCCCGCCCCCCGCGCAATAGCCGAAAAGCCCCGAGCCAAATCCACTCATTACCCCACAATGCAAACGCTGGCTTGGGAAAAAGCCCCGTTTACACCCCCCCCCGCGAACCCGGCATCAATTTAAATAGCGGCTAAAGCCCCTGCGCCCCTCTTACGCGCCCTCATCCGACTACTACATCCATCCTCGTTTATGACTCATATCCCAGCCTGCTTGAGAATATAAGTTAATTGAAAAGATTTGTCAAGGCTTTCTCTTCGCAGTTGCATAATGAATCGGCGCATCAGTTGCGCGTTATCTTCGGATATAACGGCGCGCAGATGACCGTAAATAACGAGATTGTCCAAATTCTATAATAGATATAGGGAGTTGCGCACACAGATGAGAGCGCGGGAGGGATTTTACAAATTTAAACTGACTGTGTGCTAACGCTAATTGCCGCACTGCCGAAGGGGGGACTCGAACCCCCACGAGATTGCTCTCACTGGATCCTGAATCCAGCGCGTCTGCCAAATTCCGCCACTTCGGCTAAGGGACAAAGCACTATTATATATCGCCAAATTCACCCTAAGTCAAATCCTTTGTCTCGGGCAGAAGGGTGTTTAGGATGTCCTTCTGCAGCTCCTCCATACGGTTTTTTACCTCGGTGATTTCTTCCGGGAATTTCTCTCTATCCCTACACTCCTGAATAAGCAGATCAACTTTTGAAATTATGTGCCTCAGCTTCGTCTGAGCCTCGATATTCGCCTTAATAAACATCTCCTCATTGTCCCACTTTCGCTTGGCGTAGGCGTCGAGTTCTCTGGATTGAATAACGAGTTCTCGAAGACGCTCCTTGTAGCCATGAAGAGACTGATAAATAACAGATTGAATCTCGCCGCGCTCGTCGGGATTTCGCCACAGCACGTTCTCAAGGGCTAGGATGTCGCTCTCGCCTGCTTTGCCTCTGCCGTCGAGATAGGCGCGCGCTTTAAGGAGCAGGATGGACTGCTTGTAGCGCCTGTCGGAGAGTTGAATCCCCTTTTTTCTAAGCTCCCCCCTGATGCGCGCTATGAGTTTGAGCAGATACGGCGGGACCTCCACCATCTGAACCGCCGCCCTGCATTGATAAAGCTCACCGAGCGTAATGCGCGTCCGTTGCGGATGAGATTCGTCCGATTGAATCATCTTCAGAAATCTGAAATCCTCTCTTATATAGTCCACAAAGTACCTGAGGAGAAATCTATCAAACAGGGCTTCAAGCCCGTCCTCTTCGGAGGGAAGCTCGTTGCTTGCCCCGAATAGAGCGATAAGGGGAACTTCCAGCGCACCGCTGCCATTGAAGAACACCCTCTCGTTCATTACCGTGAGCATTGTGTTTAGGATAGAGGAACTCGACTTGAAAACCTCGTCCAAGAAGGCAATGTGCGCCTCAGGGAGCTTATTGTGGGTTACCCTCCTGTACTCGTCGTTTTCGAGCGATTTGAGGCTCAGAGCGCCGAATATCTCCTCAGGGGTCGTGAATTTCGTAAGTAGCCACTGGAAGTAATTTGCCCCCTCGATTCTCTGGCAGATTTCGTGGGCAAGCTCCGATTTTGCCGTTCCCGGAGGCCCTATGACGAGCAGATGAGAGCCTGACAGAAGGGCGCAGAGCGAGCCTTCTATTAAATCGTCTCTCTCAAAGAACTCGGCTTTGAGCTCTTCTCTAATTTTTCTGAGCCTTTCTAATCCTCTTTCCATGATACTATATTCACTCCTCTTGAGCCTTGAGATACAGCTTTTTTAAGCACCGCGTTCGTAACCCTGACCGTTGGATTTTCCTCTCCGAAGCTCCCCGTCGATAAGACCGAGAACACATCGCTTCTGCCGGGACCAAGCGCCACGCCCGTAAGACCGGGGGCAATGGTAAGCGAGGTGTCGGTTGTTCTGGCTATTTGGCTAACCACGCGGCGGTCAACGACCGGATTATTCTCTCTCGCCTCGATGACGGCTTCGGCAATGTTTTCGGCGACCTCATCGGACACCTCTTGAGCCGTCGCCCCGCCCTGCCCTCTGATGGCGGAGACTGCCGCCGCCTTGACCGATGCCATAAGCACGAGCTTTGTCGCCGTACTGAAATTTATCTTTTTATCGGAGGGATAGACCGTAACGAAGTCCTTGATTTGCGTGAAGAACTCATCGTCCATCCCCTCGATGAAGCGAATCTCGGCAACGCTGTCGAGGGCGCCGTCCTTTATGGCATAGGGCTTGTCCAGCGAGGCGTAAAACCCTGCCGCCGCGCCGCTTGGGTCTTGGTCGTTTCCAATTTGCGAGCCTTCTATCGAGCGGTCGAGCCAGTTGACGAGGCTTGAGATAAAAAGCGAGGATTTCCCGCCCTCAACCCCCAGGAGTCTGAAAAGCTCCCTTACTTGGGCAAGCGTCTGCTGGTCAACCTGATTGGTACTCTGGCTTACAAGGGCATTGAGATTCACCTTTGAGCGCTCGTCGGTAACCGTTACCGATAAATAACCTCCCCCAATGGGAAAAGGAGGAAACGTTATCGCCCACCTGCCTTCATCCCCCAGACCTGCGGCAGAGGACGCGGGAGATGACGAGGCCAGCCCCATTTCCTCAAGGGCGCTGTTTTTCATTGCTCCGGCGACGACATAGACCCCGGATTTGGCGATGTATCGCGCCTTGAGGTCGTCTCTGGTGTTGGCGGATATTTCGGCGTCAATCTGGCTTGAATATATAAAATCAACTACGAGAATAGACAAAATCGCCACGGCTATCAGCGTTATGAGGAGAATTACCCCTCTTTCGGAATTTCTATGAGTCATCATTTTCCCTCTCGCCCCCTTTGCCAATATCTACCCCTCCCTCCCCCGCGGTTCAGGACAGAGAGCGGGCATTGCCGATAATCAATTCGCCGCCGGTATCGCTACAAACGATTCAAACCGCAGGTCTTCTCCCCTTGGGCTTCTCATCGTCAGAGCCACAGCCACAGCCCTGGGGAGAGAGGCGCTCTGGGCTGAACTCCACTCAGGAACAAAACCCTCCTCGGTGTTGCGAAAATATAAAATCTCAAACGCTACGACCCTATCTGAAATGGGATATTCGAGCGCGTCGCCTTCAACCCCGATTTTAGACGACTCCCTGCGCATGAGGTAGAACAAATCCCCATCGGGCAGAGGCGCTAAGTAGTAGCTGATGAGAGCCTGGTCGGAGTCCCTAGGATTCAGCCCCGCATCGTGAGAGAGCGAGGTAAAAGTAACCGCGCTCTGCCCGCCTGATGCCCTCGTTCCAAGGAAGAAATCCTCAGCCGCCAAGGAGGTGGGAAATACCCGTCCTCTCGGATACGCCGCCTCGAAGTCCCTCGACAATCTGGCGAGAATCGTTCGGGCTTCATGATAAGCCTCAAGCTCGGTTTCTACGGTGTCTTTTGCCTTGATAATCTGAAAGAAAGACGAATACAGAGCCGTTAAGAGGATGCTCCCGATGAAAACCGCGAGAAGCACCTCTAACAGAGTGAACCCCTCAGCGGAATTCCGATGTTGCGAGCGTAATAATAAAATTTTCCCGCCCCCCGTCCCACTGGACTTCTAAATTGATGACTCGAAGCTCAATGCCGAGCTGGGCTATGGGCAGAGGGTTTATCGACAGAAACCACCTAAATCCCGGAGATTCTTCAAACTCCCCCGACTCTTCCCTTATTTCGGGATACCCCTCAAGCTCGATTTCCGTGATTTTCTTCTGCGCCAGCGCCTCGGCAACGGTCAGATTTCTCGATTTCGAGGCGAGGGCTAAATTTCTATTCACCGCCCCAAGCAACACCGTAAGCGAGAGGCCCAGTATCGCCAGCGCCACAAGCACCTCGAGCAGTGTAAACCCGCCGCGCCGACCCCTATCTATTGAAGAACTCGACATATTCGTCATATACGATAGTGCCGCCCGTATAGGGCTTTGTAACCAGAGTGTAATTGCTCCCGCTCTCGGTTTCAATGTGAATCACCGCCGGCTCTACGAACCCCTTGGGAGAGAATAAAATATACTCCCGCTCGTCCAGCAGGGATTTCCCCACGCTCCTCTCGGTCTGAACGTCCTTGAAGCGCACGCCGTCGGGGAGTTTTTTTCGCCTTAGCTGAGGCTCGGCGGAGGAGAAGAATTCGTTCCCCTCCAGGGTTTCAACCCAATACTCGCCCCTGTCAATATCGAACGAGAGCCTATAGACTTTTTTCTTAAAGACGGCCTCGTTATAGAGATATTTTATCGTGCCGCCGAGCCTTCGGGACGCGCTCTTTATGTTGACCTCGGCGAGGTCTTGAAATTTAGGCGCCGCCACGAGAGCAAACACTCCCACTAGCAGGATTGCGACGGAAAGCTCAATTAGCGTAAAACCCTCTTTTCTGCTCATTCTATATTGCGGCTCGTGATGTCGTCGTCGTTCTGCGGGACGCCGTCTTCCCCGGAGGAGATGATTTCAAAAGAGCCGTCCTGGGTTTGGTCTGGCCCTATATAAACGAATGCGCCACCCCAAGCGTCCTGCGGCAGACGCTTATCCGAAAGATACCCGTCCGGGGGATATTTTCTGATTGCCCTTCCCACGCCCGGAGGCGCGATGAGAGACTCAAGACCCTGCTGGGTTTCGGGGTAAAAACCGTTGTCAACCTTAAATAGCCCAAGCGCGGATTCGAGCTGTTTTATCTGGATTTTCGTCTGCTCCACTCGCGCCTGCCCCAGCCTCCCGATAACGTTCGTGCTGACAATATAGACTAGCCCCGCGATAATAACGAGAACGACCATAATTTCGATGAGAGTAAAACCGCCCTGCGACTTCATATCTGCTCTGACCTCCTAGAATAAATATCTCATATTAAATTCCGCGCCCGCCGCGTGTTTATATTATACAGATTGCGCAGTATAGAGCCGGGAAAAAGGACGCTCAACACTTCGGATAATCTCATCAGCAATCCCCCCCTCTGCCCATTGCCTCTAAGTGCCAATGGTTGATGTTAAGTCAAATATCGGCAGAAGTATCGCAAATACGATAAATCCGACGACGCCCCCAATGAGCAGTATCATGACCGGCTCAAGGAGCGAGGTTAGCGTTGAGACCGACGTTTCAATTTGCAAATCGTAAATATCTGCCACCTTGACGAGCATCCCCTCTAGCTCTCCGGTCTGCTCCCCCACGGCAATCATCCGGGTCATAAGCGGAGGGAATACGCCCGTATCTCTGAGGGGCTTGGCGAAGCTCGCGCCTTCCCGCACATTTTCCCTCACCCCCCGCAGTTTCTCCTCATAGACGACGTTTCCCAGCACGGCTTCCCCGATTTCAAGGGCGTCGAGAAGGGGGATGCCGCTCCCCAGCAGAGTGCCTATCGTGCGCGTGAATCTCGATATGATGACCATTTTCCCAATGCGCCCGAATATGGGAACGCGCAGGGTTATACCGTCGAAAATCCTCCTGCCTCGCTCAGTCTTTGAGAACCTGTAGGCGAGGAATATCCCGCCGGCAAGGAGTATGAGAAGCACGAATAAATTGTTAGTGATGAAATTACTCGTCTCAATCAGGGCGACGGTTATAAAGGGCAGAGCCTTGCCGCTGTCTTCAAATATCTTAGCAATCTTGGGGATGACGTATGTCATCATAAAAAAAAGCACGCCGCCCCCGATGACAAACATAAAGAGCGGATATATGAGCGCGCTTCTCACGCGGGAGCGCAGAGCGGTCTGCTTTTCGAGAAAATCGGCAAGCCTCAGAAGCACGATGTCGAGCGTGCCGCTTGCCTCGCCGGCTCTGACCATATTGATATAGAGGTCTGAGAAAACGCTCGGATGCTCCCTCAGCGCATTCGTAAGCGATGAGCCTTCGTTGATTCTATCCCTTACCTGAGTGAGAATTTGAGCGAGCTTGGAGTCTTCGGTCTGCTCGGCGAGGGCGGCAAGCGAGGCTTCGAGCGGGAGTCCCGCAGAGATGAGAGTGGAGAACTGGCGGGTCGTAACAGAAAGCTCCGCCGAGCTTACGCTCTTGAATACGGAGAATTTCTTCACCCGCCCCTCTTCTTTGATTTCGTCAATAGAGGAGAGGAAAAACCCCTGCCGCTTTAATTTCTCCCCCGCCGCCTTGGGGGAGTCGGCGTCAATTATTCCGTCTAGGGTTTTCCCGCGGTCGCTGATGGCTTTGTATTTATATACGGGCATTTATTCACATCACACAGGGTTAGGTATAGCGCGCCGCGCTGGTTTTATAAACCGTCCTCTTCGGTAACGCGCATGACCTCGTCTATCGAGGTTAAGCCCTTGATAATTTTATCAGCCCCGTCCATTCTGAGGGTCGTCATACCGCGGTGAACGGCTTTTTTCTTTATCTTCGTGGAGTCTGCCGAAGAGAGCGTGAGGTTTCTCGTGTCGTCGTCAATGACGAGGGTCTCGAATATGCCGGTTCTGCCGCTGTAGCCTGTGCCGAGGCATTCGTTGCACCCTACGGCGCGGTAAATCATGCCGGAGGTTATCTGCTTTCTCGCAAGCCCTATGCGCTCCAGTTCCTCGTCGGCGGGGCGGTACGGCTCTCTACAGCGCAGGCACAGAAGCCGAAGTAGCCTCTGCGCAACGACAGCCATCAGGGACGACGCCACCAAAAACGGCTCGATTCCCATATCGAGAAGCCTAGTTATGGCGCTTGCCGAGTCGTTTGTATGGAGGGTCGAGAAAACCAAATGTCCAGTGAGGGATGCGTGAATGGCGATGTCAGCGGTCTCGCGGTCTCGGATTTCGCCGATGAGAATTACGTCTGGGTCTTGGCGCAGAACTGAACGAAGCCCATTTGCAAAGGTGAGGCTCACCTTGGAATTGACCTGAATTTGATTCACCCCCTGAAGCTGATACTCCACGGGGTCTTCGACGGTGATGATTTTTTTATCGGCGGAGTTAATCCTCACGAGGCTCGCGTAGAGGGTCGTGGTCTTGCCGCTTCCCGTGGGGCCCGTAACGAGGATGATGCCGTGAGGGCGGCGCACTAGGGAGTTTATAGTGTTGAGCTTCTGCCCCTCAAGCCCCAAGTCCTCAAGGCTCAGCAGCACCGATGAGCGGTCTAATAGTCTCATCACCACGCTCTCTCCCCATGTGGTTGGCACGGTTGAGATACGCACATCCACGTCTCTGCCCGCGACTTTCACGCGGATTCTGCCGTCCTGAGGCTTCCTCTTCTCGGCAATATCGAGTTCAGCCATAATTTTCACCCTCGAAATTATGGACGACTGTAGCCTCTTTGGCACTGCCGTAACCTTGTGGAGCATCCCGTCCTTGCGGTATCGGATGAGTACGTCCTTCTCGAAGCACTCGATGTGAATATCGCTTGCCTTCTCTTTTATGGCTTGGAACATGAGGGAGTTTACGAACCTTATGACCGGCGCTTCGTCCTCGGCTTCGAGGAGGTCTTTGGGCTCCTGAAGGTCAGATTCGCTAATGCCCTCAGGGTTTTCTCCAATCTCGTCGGTCATCTCCTTGCCGCGCTCATAGACCTTATTGATGCAGTCAATCACAGATGAGCTAAGCGCGAGGATAGGCTCCACCTCGCACCCAAGCAGGGATTTCACTTCATCCAGCGCGTAGAGGTCAAGCGGCGGGGCGACGGCGATGACGACTTTATTGTCCCCCCTTCTAAGCGGGATGAGCCGGAAACGCTTGGCGAAACTTATGGGCAGGAGTTTTACTATTTCCGGGTCAACGTCGCGCTCGGAGACGTTCAGAATATAGGGGATGTCGTAGTATTCGGACAGCACGTCCAGCACTTCTTTATCCGTGAGGGCTTTGGATTTGAGAAGCGCGTCTTCTACCCTCTCGCCGTTTTTTGCGAGAAGCTCTGAGATATTGGCCTGCGCCTGAGGGATACGCTCGGTGATAATTTCTTCGAGTCTCTTCATTGTGTCAAAAGTTCCCGCGCTGGGATTAGAAAATCAGCCGGGGCAGGCTCTCACGCGCCGCCCGCAGGGTCTCCGACGCCCGCGCAACTCTAATTGAGCTCTTTTTGCTGGAGTAGCATATTTTGCTTCTGCTTTTCTTCGAGGATGCTCTGCATCTGAATTTCGCTCTCAACGATGCGCGGAGTAAGTAGAATCATCAGATTAATCTTACTGCTCCTTCTGGATTTAAATTTAAAGAAATTTCCGAAGAAGGGAATATCCCCTATGAGCGGCACTTTGCTCTCTGCCGTGCTTTCCCTGTCCTGCACCAAGCCTCCGATGACGATGGTCTGCCCGTTTTTAACCACCACTGATGAATCGGCGGTTCTCGTCGTCGTGGCAATGCCAAACTGAGCGGTGTTGAGTCCTGCGGGGGCGTCCCTTACGGCGGAGACCTCGGTGAGGATATTCAGCGTGAGGTAATCCCCTTCGCTGATTTGAGGGGTTATGGCAAGGCGGATTCCCACGGGCTGACGCTCAATGGTCTGCACGGTAACTCCGGTCTCAGCGACGGTGCTTCCAGTGGGGAAGGGAATTACGTCCGCAACGATGATTTCTGCCTCTTCATTATCGGTCGTGAGGAGGCTTGGGGTGGACAGCACGTTCACATCCGTAAGCGAGCTTAGGGCTTGATATAGGGCGCTGAAAGAAGGCACAGGCGGTATGGGGCCCGAGCCATCTGGGTCAACGGTGTCCCCTATAACTCCGAGAAATAGCCCGGATATGCTCCCCACGGCAGACACCAGAGAGCTTGAGCTTGCCGCCGCTCCGAGGAGGCTGGGGATTCCGGGAAGAGCCGTGCCGCCAAATCCGAGGTTGTCGTTATTGATAATTGCGCCGAGGCTGAAATTTCCCCCGAGGGATTTGAGCTTCTCGAGGCTTATCTCAAGTATCGCCGCCTCGACGAAGACCTGTCTGCGCCTTATATCGAGCTGGTCTATGACCCCTTTTACGGATTCATAATCCCTTCTCGAACCCACAATAATTACGGAGTTCGTAGCCGGGTCTGCGGTTATCCTAATGCCGTCGGCTTCGGCGACGACCGAGGAGAACACCCCTTGGTTTTCCTGCCCTCGATTTGTCTGGTCGCCCCCGCCCTGCTGTCCGAACCCGAAGTTGCCGCCCTGCCTCCCTTGGAATCCAAAACCGCCTCCTCCTGTGTTCTGCCTGCCGGACGAGACAAAGACGCTCCCGCCCTGATTTCTATTGCGCCTGTTCGATGTGCCGAACTGCCCTAGCTGAGAGCCAAGTCCCGTAACGCCGCCTCCGCCGCCGCCCCCGCCTATGAGCCCTGAGATGACCGATACTACCTGCTCGGCGTCCGCGTTTTGCAGACGGATGACGTATATCCCCTGCTCAGGCTGGTCAATTTTTACATCGAGCATGGCAATTATGGATTTTATCTTCTGCATATCATCGGGGTATGCGATGACGATGAGGGAATTCGTGCGCTCGTCGGTTAAGACCTTTAGCCCGGACACAGGGGCTTGAGAGAGCCCTCCTGGGGACTGAGGGGCTTGCTGTATGGGGACGTTGCGGGGCTGGCGTGGGGAGACGTTCTGCTGAATTGATGGGCCGCCCGCGCCTGCGCCAAAGATGCCGGAGAGCTTCTCGGCAATATCGAGGGCGTCGGAGTTCTCGATTTTGATAAACTCGACGACGGTGTCTTGGTCAATGCTGTCGATAATTTTGAGGAGCTTATTGAGATTTGAGACCGTATCCACGATGATGAGGGTGTTGAGTCCCGGATACAGGAGAATATCGCCCTCTTTCGAGACCAAGGGTTTTAGAGTGTTAGTGATGTCGGCGGCGTTTAGGTTTTTGAGCGGCACAAGGCGGGTTACAAACCTATCCGAGGACGCGCCGTAGCCCTTGCCAACTTCAATCGGGAGGGTCTCGCCCTTTATGTCTCTCTTGGGGATGACCTTATTTACGCTGTCTTTTTTGATAATGGTAAACCCGTTTAAATCCAGAATCGCCTCAAAGAGCCTTATGGCGTTTCGCTCCTTGAACCCTCCCCTTGGGGTGATGATGGTTATCTGCTTGCCCCTTACGGATTCATCGAGGATGAACGTCTCGCCGGTGATTTCACTGATGGTCTGAATCATGTCCCTGATGTCCATCTCAGCCTGGAGGTTTACTACTTCCTCCTGCGGGGCAGACAGCGGACTCGGAGTGATTCTGATTACCGGCGCAGGGGCGGGGGTAATCTGCCTCGGAGCGGGGGTTATTTCCTGAACCAGAGGGGGAGTTTGAATCGGCTCGTCGTTATCATCGCCTTCTCCGGGATTCTCCTGGGGGGCGGGGTCTGGGTTTTCATCGGAGGAATCCTCGCCCTCTTCTGTGGGCGGCTCTAGGAGTTGAACCGGGGCGATACGCTTGGTCGCTCCATTGGGGGGGGATGTAGCCCCATTTTTATTGGATTTTCCATTGTGTATCTGAGCGTCTTGGCTCCTTGCATCCACGCCGGGCGCGACGACGAGCGTCATGAGGCAGAGAATATTTATAATTCTTTTTTTCATATTCACTTAACTCTCCTTAATAAAACTTTCAGATGAATACCGCAAAGCCCCCTCCAGCTCGGAATGACTTATCCCACTCATCCCCCAGCGCGTCCTACTTGACCTTATATTCGTATGTAACCCTCTGCCCGCGCCGCGTTATATCCAAGCTGAAACTGCTCTGCCCCCTGAGGTCTTCAAAGAGGCTCAGGGCGTTTTCAATATTATTGAGCTTAACTTTATTTATCTCGTGTATCGTGTCGCCGTTTCTGAGTCCGATTTTAAAGAAAATACTGCTCGGCCTGATAGCGAACATCTTAAGCCCGTCCGCCTGGGGGATAACCCTCGCCTGAGTGAGAAGCTGATTGGGGTCTGAGAGGAGCTCGTCGAGCATCTTTTGCTCTATTTCATAGACGCCCTCGTTTACCTCTTTGATTCCCCTCGTCTCAGAGCCGCCGGATGCGATTCTGTCTCTTAGGTTTTGAATCGGCGTGGGCTGGTTATTAAAAACCGGGGACGCGTCGGCAACCTGCTTGTCATTGATGTTTTTGCATTTTATTTTCTCGGCTTCCCTGCGCTCGACCACGACTATACAGTTGCCGATTTTAGATAACTTTACCTTCTCGGTTTGAACCACGTCAATCACCTCGCCCTCGAAGTAGCTTCTGGACTTGCCCGTATCGGTGTTTTTAATGACAGCGATGGAGTTTTCCCCAAGCACCGTGGCGAGAAGCTGGAGGTTGAGCGTCGAGAGCCGAGCCTGCTCGGGGTCAACATCGGACGAGCCTGATGAGACGCTTGCCAGGCCAAATATATTTCTCTCGATAATTACATCGTAGGCGCTCTGTCCGGCGGCGTTCCGCTCGGCGAGTTGTATTGCCGAATCATCAGAGGGGGAGGGGTCGGAAGGCGGTTTCAGCGCGGAGTCCGCCGACAGCCTACGGTCAATCCCGCCGCCGAGGATTGTGGCGAGGCTGTAGGCAATGCCCGCGATGAGAAGCAGATTCAGAACCCAGACGTATTTTTTAAGAAGCGATAGAATCATTTTAAGCACATATATTAAATTTTATTATAAAAATAAAGTAATTCACTTTATCCGTCAAGAGAAATCCCCTTCGGCGGCGCAATGGGACTACTCGCTCGAAGCCCGGATTTATCAAATTCCATAGCCCTCTCACCCATCCCCCCTCCGAATCCCGCTTGCTATTTCCTCTCCAAGGCACTCCGCGGCGACTTCCGGGGGCGTAGGGTTGATGAAGAATCCGGCTCCCCACTCGAATCCGGCAATGGTCGTAAGGCGCGGCACTATTTCTATGTGCCAGTGAAAGTCGTATTCAATGGAGTCCCAGTGGCGCGGCTGTCCGGGGCGGCGGAATTTTGGCGGCGAGGTGTGAAGGACAAAATTATACGGAGGGTCGTTAAGCAGGTTCTTAATAGCAGAGAGGTTACGCTTCAGAACCAGCGCAAGCTCCGAGAGTTCCGAGTCTTCGAGCATGGAATAGTCGCAGAGGTGATTCTTCGGGATTATCCAAGTTTCAAAGGGGAAGCTCGAAGCAAAAGGCGCCCAGACCACATAGCCCTCGGTTTGATGAATTACCCTGGCTTTGAATTCGATTTCCTGCTTTATCAAATCGCACATGAGACAGCGCTCTTTGATTCTGAAATTCTCTCTCGACGCCACGAGTTCCTGCTTCACTACGGGCGGCACCATGGGAGTTGCGATGAGTTGGGAGTGGGTGTGGATGATTGAGGCTCCGGCTTCGGGTTTATGATTTTTGAAAATGAGAATGTACCTAAGCCTAGGGTCGCGGGATAAATCCCTAATCCTCTCCCTAAAAGCGAGCAGAACGTCCCGAATCCAGTCCGTATCGAGGTCGGCAAGCCCCTTGCTGTGGTCGGGCGTTTCAATTATTACCTCGTGAGCGCCCGCGCCGCTGACCACATCGAATATTCCCGTGGCGTAGCGGATGGCGTTATCTTCAATCTGAAGCGCTGGGAATTTATTGGGAACTACGCGCACCCTCCAGCCGTCTGAGTTCGCATTGGAGCCGTTATGCCTGACGGCGAATATTTCGGGAGGGGTTTTATGCTCCGAGCCTCCGCAAAACGGGCATCCGACCGAGGTTTCCGCGCTCTCTGTGGACTGCTCTCTGGAGGCGTTGTAGTCGCTCGGCCTCCTAGCCCTCTCGGTGGATATTATCACCCATCTGTTTCTTATCGGGTCGAATCTCAGTTCGCGCATATACTCCGGCACTTACCATTGCCTACAAATTAACCGATGATACTATACAATCTTTCTCGGCTAAGCGAAATAGCCGCCCCATGCGCCTACCTCCGAGATACGGGAGGATAGAATACCCGTCCCACTCGCCATTGAATCCCGCCGGTTAATTATTCAATTTCGAGGGCTTTGCCCTTGGTCTCAGGCAGGGTCAAAACCACTAAGGCGGCGGCTACGGCGAACACCGAGACCGTAACGAGCGATAGCCCGTAGCCGTAAATGCTCGCAACAAAACCCACCATCGGAGGAGCGATGGCTGAGACGCCTCTGCCAAAGTTATAGCAGAACCCCTGAGCCGTGCCTCTCGCCCTCGTGGGGAAAAGCTCCGAGAAAATAGCCCCGAAACCGGAATAAAACCCAGTGCCGAAGAATCCGATGAGGGGCCCTAGGAAAAGCACTGTGGTCAAATCCTTGGCATGACCGAAGAACCAGACCAAAACCGCCATTGCGAGAAGATAAAACACAAAAACCGGCTTTCTGCCGAATCTGTCGCTTATTAAGCCGAAGGTGTTGCACCCGATAAACGCGCCTATGTTGATTGGTATAATCCACGCAAAGCCCTTGGGACCCAAGCCGACTCCTCCCTCTTCGATGGGTCTTGAGAGGAACTGCGGTATCCAGAAATAAAGCCCCCAATAGGCTATCATGCACAGGCTCGTCAGCAGCGTGGCAGTGAGCGTGTATCTAATCAAATCGGGTTTGAATATCTGACTGAGGGTAAAGGTCTGAGCGTTTGCGCTGAGCTTTTTTTCGATTCTCATCTGGGCGGTTTTTTGCCATATCTCCGGCTCGTTCAGATGCCGCCTGATGTAGAATACCAAAAAGGCAGGCGTAATGCCTACGAGGAAAAGCACCCTCCAGCCCATGTCCACATCGAACCTCGGAATGATTATCGTGGCTAGAATCGCCGCCATGATGTAGCCTATTGCCCAGCCGCTCTGCACCATTCCGATGACCTTGCCCCTGTGCTGTTTGGGCCAGCTCTCGGCGACGAGAACCTCGCCAGAAGCCCACTCGCCCCCCATTCCAAGCCCCAAAAACACGCGGCAGACGAGCAGAAATGTTATATTCGGTGAAAACGCGCTAAGCCCCGTAAAGGCGGAATACAGGAGTATCGTATAAGTCAGGGCGCGCACCCTTCCAACATAATCCGAGACGATGCCAAACAGCGCCCCTCCGAAAGCCGAAGAGAACAGCGTAACCGAGAACAGAGCGCCCACTTCGGGCGGAGTCAGATTAAAGACGATAGCAATTTCGCTGACGGCAAAGGTAAACAGAAGCAGGTCCATCGCATCGAGTGTCCAACCGAGAAACGCCGCGATAAAAGCCTTCCACTGCTGGGGATTTATGTCCCTGCGCCAGCCGAATAGCCCCCCCGCCATCGGATTCGTTGTGTGGTTACTCATAAGGCGACCTCCCCCCTTCGTATTCAGAAATGGAATTTAAATTCTGCTCTCTTAGGCTCAAGCCTACTAAATTTGATTTATCGTGTCAATCTTAAATTTTTAGCGGAAATCATTGGGGGATACGAGATGAAATATAGCCCGCGCTAATACACCGCCAGAGAGGGATTTATCGGCGAATTGACGCCAATTTGATAGATAAAACCAGAGGTTGCCGCGCCGAAGCGCCTTGAGCCTCACTCAGCGCACAGTCTAAAAGCCCTACTGGCAAATTGACGCCCTGAGCCCTAGGGCGTTGGTGAACCACCAGTCGGATGAGTGTCCGGTTTTCCCCTTGACTTGAAACTCGATGCAGTGGGTGAATTCGTGCTTCCACACAAAAGAGTTGCGAGGGTTGCCGTCGAGCCGTTTGGAGAAATAGAGGTTGCACCTCGATGAAAAGGACGAGGTTTCCCGCCCCTTGACGGTGAATGAATCCTCACGCGCGATGTGAATTACGGGTTTTTGAAGCACCACCGCCGCGCCCGGGCTGATTTTTCCCTCGTCGGCGAGGCATCCTAGCGTTTCAGCCCACCAGTCCTCCTCCGAGGTATTGAGAACCCTCGCCTCGAGGATTTCAATTCTCTTAGCCGCGGGGACTGTGGGGAGATAGCAGGACGAAATTAGCGCCGCCGCCGATACGCCAAGGGCAATTATTAATATAGGGAATAGAGTGTTCATCGCGCCGACTCGCAAGGGAAAATCAGAGCTTGGCAAATCGCCCCCTGCCGCCCTTAGAGATAATGGGCTATTTCCCAAGCGCCTTGTTCATCGCCGCAACGAACCTCTCGTTCTCCGCCCGTGTGCCGACGCTCACCCGAAGATGCGTCCTTAGCCCGTACGCTGCGACAGGTCTGGCAATAACCCCCTCTCTGAGAAGGGCGTTATAAATGGGCATTGGGTCTCGGAGCAAGTCCACGAGGATAAAATTCGTATAAGACGGCGCAAAGGGCAGATTCATCAGCCGAAGCTCGCCGCAGAGGTACTCAATCCCCTCCGAGTTAACTTGGCGAGAGCGGTTTACGTGTCCTATGTCGTCGAGGGCGGCAAGGGCGGCTACCTGGGCTAGGGAATTTATATTGAACGGCTCTCTCACTCGGCTCATGTAGGAGATTATCTCAGGCGATGCGACGCCGAATCCGAGCCTGAGTCCGGCAAGCCCGTAGATTTTGGAGAACGTCCTCACGGTGATAATTGACTTTCCGAGGCGGTGATAATCAATGGAATTCGGGTAGCCGGCGTCAGCGACGTAATCGAAATAGGCTTCGTCCATTACCACTATCACGTCGTCCGGGACACGCTCTAAAAACCCTCGAACCTCGTCCGATTTGACCATTGTGCCTGTGGGATTATTGGGGTTGGCGATGAAAACGGCTTTTGTCCTCGGCGTGATTCGAGCGAGCATATCCTGCAAATCGTGCTTGAGTCCCGGCATCGGTGAGATGACTGCCCTAGCCCCCACGGCTTGAGTTACTATCGGAAAGACGATGAAAGCGAACTCCCCCATTACGGCTTCATCGCCGGGCTGGATGAATGTTCTCGCGACGATTTCGATGACCTCGTTCGAGCCGTTGCCGAAGATGATGTTCTCAGGGTTGACGGCTAGCTTTTCGGCGACCTTGCGCTTGAGGTAGAAAGCGTCTCCGTCGGGGTAGCGGTTGAGTTTGCCCAATGCCTCAGCTACGGCGGCGACGGCAAGCGGCGATGGGCCAAGCGGGTTTTCATTGGATGCGAGCTTAACAGCATCGCGAATTCCAAGCTCCCTCTCCAGCTCCTCGACGGGCTTTCCCGGCACGTAGGGAATCAGATTTTTGACATACTCGCTGGGCTTTATCAATGGGGAAATCCTCTCTCTACAATTTTTCAGAGCTATATAATACCATGAGAAGATGGGCGCGGATTTATCCCTATTATCTCAGCTAAAGCCATATTTCATTCCCTGCGCCGCGGGCATTTTGCATCCCAAGAGGTCTCAGTTATTATCATCTCCTTAAAATTTCATAGAGAGAGGAGGTAAGATACGATGTCTAGTTTCAAACAATTTACAATAGCCCTCGTCGCGCTCATCGCGGTAGGGTTTTCCCTTTCCACGCCGCTTGTGGCTGGAGAGAAGGCGAAGGTGAAGCTCTACGTGTTTGACTGCGGCTATATCACCGCAAACGACCTTTCAATATTTTCCTCAGAGGGTTTCTACAAGGGGGAGACAAAAGAACTCGTGGATTCATGCTATTTGGTAATCCACCCGACTAAAGGGATGCTCCTTTGGGACGCGGGTCTGTCGGATTCGCTGATTTCCAAGCCAGAGGGCGTGGTCGTGGGCGGCGGGGCTTTCACACTGAAGGTGAAAAAGACCCTCGCCTCGCAGCTTCAGGTCATAGGAGTCAAGCCTGAAGACGTTACCTACATCGCATTTTCCCATCTGCACTTTGACCACACCGGAAACGCCAACGCCTTCACCAATGCCACATGGCTCGTTCAGGGCGTTGAATTCGATGCGGGCTTCGGACCGGATGCCGAGAAATTATTCTTCGACCCCAGCACCTACAATAAGCTCAAGAGCGGAAAAGTTGAGAAGCTCGACGGGGACAAAGACGTTTTTGGAGATGGCTCGGTCATTATTTACGCCGCTCCGGGACACACGCCGGGACATCAGGTGCTGTACGTAAATCTAAGAAAGTCTGGACCAATAGTCCTCTCAGGCGACCTCTATCACTTCGAGAAGAACCGCACTTTCAGGAGAGTGCCAGCGTTTAATTTCGACAAAGAGGCGACCAAGACCTCCATTGGCAGGGTCGAGGACATCGTGGCGAAGGAAAACGCCCAGTTCTGGATTCAGCACGACACCGAGCAGAACGCAAAGATAAAACACTCGCCTGAATTCTATAACTAAAGTTCTCTAATCATCGGGGCGGCGGCTCTATGGCGAGGTTGCCGTCCCGCTCCACTGTGCGCGCGCCTGCTTGGAGCGCTGCGTGATATTCTGCATATAGACTAAAAAACCGCTTAGAGCTGGAAAAACCGCTCAAGCCCCCTTATAACCTTATCGCTTTTATCCCGCATTCGGGCGCAGTCTGGAAGGGAATCGAGAAAGTACTTTCCGTAGCTTTTGCTTATCACCCGCCTGTCCAAGATTAATACAGCCCCCCTGTCCGATCGCGTGCGGATGAGCCGCCCGAAACCCTGCTTGAATTTCAGCACTGCCGTCGGAACGGTATAGTCAAGAAATGAATTGACGCCCTCTTTTTCCATATTCTCGACCCTCGCCTCAAGCACCGGCTCAGTGGGCACTCTGAACGGCAGGCGCGTAATTACCACTAGCCTCAGCGCGTCCCCCGGCACATCAACCCCTTCCCAAAAACTGTCCGTGGCAAACAGCACAGATTTATCCTCCGCTCTGAACCTGTCCAGTAGCCTAGCGCGCGGGCTTGCCCCCTGCTTAAGGAGCGGCATCCCCAAGAGGGCGAGTTCATCCCCGATTTTCGCCGCGACGCTCTCAAGGAGCGAGTACGATGTAAAAAGCACAAGGGCATTTCCCCCAGAGGCGCGCGCCGCCCGAAGCACCATTGCGGGGAGAGCCGAGACAAAATCCCTCGATGTAGGCTCAGGCATATCGTCGGGTACGGCTACCATGGCCTGTTTTTTGTAATCGAAAGGGGATGGGATGATGCGCTCGACAAGGCGGGCAGAGTCTTCGATTCCGAGCGTGGATTTAATAAATTTAAAGCTCCCCCTAACGGACATCGTGGCGGATGTCATGACGACGGTCTTGGATTTCGCGTAGAGTTTATCCTTGAGATGAGGCGCAATATCGAGAGGAGAGATACCAATCCCTGAGAATATCGCCGCCCCCTTGCCTATCCTCGCCTCGACCCACCTCACGTAGCCGTCGTCATTGGCATCTAGGAAAAATGAGATGACATCCGCCCAGAAGCCGAGCTTATTTGCGACTCCGGTAAATTCCGCAATGATTCTAGCTACTTCGGTCTCAGCCTCATAGTCCGAAAGCACGTCCGTAAACGCTTTAATATCGTCTCCCAACTCCTTGAGCTTGATTCTGAGAATGGAGAATTTCTTATCAACCCTCTCCCAGCCCTCGCGCTCCCTTACGGAGTCCGTAACGCGGAAGCTCGCCTCTTCGCCCCCTCCTCCGTTTTGCCCCTCGCAGGATGCCGAGCCGAAGAGGTAAAGCTCGTCAAATGCGTCCCGCGAATACTCTTCGAGCCGGTCAATTTCAGGCGAGAGTGTCTCCTCGACTTTCCTCAGAACGTTGTTGAGAATGCCTTTTCTGAAATATTTCTTGAGCTTCGTAGCGAGGGATGCCACATAAAAAATAAGCCCCTTCGCCTCGCCCCGTCCGCCCCGCCTCTTGAGCCTTCTGAGCGCGCGTATGACGGCGAATTTCGTCGCCCTCATGCCGAAGTGAGAAGTCGCCGCGTCGGCAATATGATGCCCTTCATCGAAGATGACGCGCTTGTAGGGGGGCAGGATGCCGGAGTCCGAGTGGTCGCTCGCCCCTTTGATGGACAAATCCGAGAAGAGCAGGTGATGATTTACGATGAGAAGCTGTGCCGAAGCCATTTCGCGGCGCGCTTTGTAAAAAAAGCACTTTGAGTAATACGGACACCTCGCCCGAATACAGCTCTCGCTCTCGGCTGAGACCTTGTCCCAAGCCTCGTCCGATGGGGTGAAACCGAGGTCGGCAAGCGAGCCGTCTTGGGTGAATTTTGCCCACTCCAATATGGGTTTGAGCGAGTCAACCTCCCCTTCTTCTGCAATGTCGAACAGTCCGTCCTGCACGGTCTCGCTCCTGAGGATACACAGGTAATTGCCCATGCCCTTGACGAGAGAGAATTTAAAATCCTCGCCCAACGCGCTCTTGAGCAGGGGGATGTCCTTTTCAATGAGCTGTTCCTGGAGGTTGATGGTATTGGTCGAGATAACGACGCGCTCCTTGTTGCGAATCGCCCACTTCAGAGCCGGAATCAGGTAGGCAAGCGTCTTTCCCGTTCCAGTTCCCGCCTCGATGAGCGAGATTCCATCCTCGTTAAACGCATCGGCGACGGCTTCCATCATCTGAATCTGCTCGGAGCGCAGTTCGTAACTCCCCCCCATCGCCCCTGCGACGCCGCCTTCAGGCAGGAGAGCGCGCCGAAGCTCATCGGGATTGAGTTTCTGCGCCTCGTTAGCGCGAAACGGCTCTACCACGGGATACACCTCTGAGGCGTCGTTGCTAACGATATAAAATCCGACGCCGTTGTTGCCGAAGATGGATGCGGCTCTCACGTCCTGGTCGGAGGGGGTAAGATTGCCCGATGGGTGATTATGAATTACGACTTCGCCCGGCGCGGCGGCGTCAACAACGGCGGGAGTCGAGGAGTCATCGCCCCTGGCTGCGGCTTTTACCTCAAATACGACGCCGTCCTCGCCCAGAGAGCCTACGAAAAAGACCTCCATCCCCGCAGTCTCGGCTATCGCGCGCTCGATTTGCCCTCTGGCTTCATCGGTGAAATAAGTTTTCGGCACGAAGGAAAACTTAACACAGCCGCCCTTCATTTCCAGAGTAGCGTCGTTTGCTTTGATAAAATTTTAAGGTAGCTTAATAGCGTTTCCGCTCGGATTCTTCAATCAAAGGAGGGGTGGCTGAGCGGTCGAAAGCGCCGGTCTCGAAAACCGGTGGGGCCCTCGCGGGCCCTCGTGGGTTCGAATCCCACCCCCTCCGCCAAGTTTTACCATCCAGCAAAATTGAGGAAAAAATTGGGAAGTGATATAATCTATTTGCAAGTGATAAAAGTATTATGTCATTTTCCGTACATCAATAATCCACTGTGTCCACAATAGGAAAAAAGATAAAGAAATTTCGGCAGGATAGGTTGTCAAAACTTGCTGGTTTGTCGCTCGATAGCGTTGTTAAGATAAAGCTGGATGATAGCCCGAACCCAACAATTGGAACAATATATGAGGACTACGAAAGCCCTTGAGGTTTCGGTAGATGGGCTACTGACGAAATAAAATATGATGAACACTATGAATGAAAAAATATTAGCGCTTTCAGAAAAATATTCTAAAGCTCTCCGTAGAAAAATGACTGAGAGAATTACTGAAATGGAGGCTGACAATAATTCTCACTATTTGATATACAGAGTTTTAGGTATCGCTATATAAAGAAGGGAAGCTGATTGATGAATACCAAAACATGGGTCGTTTTCTTTATAAATACGCAGGTTCTTTTTTGGAAGAAGCCGCAATACTATGCTTTGAAGAAAAATTTCCGAAAACTCAAAGAAAACTTCGAATACCAAATAAACTAGGATCAAGACCAGCAACATTTGAGATTGATTGTCTTGTTGGGAAAGATGCTTACGAAATTAAATGGAGAGACGCAACAACTGACGGCGACCATATTACAAAAGAACACACCAGAGTAAAAAATATCAAAAATGCTGGGTATAAACCTATCCGTATAATGTTTTATTACCCTAACCGTACTCAAGCTATACGGATACAAGAAACATTAAAGACTATATACGCCGGAGTCAGTGGAGAATATTACTTTGGAGAGGGCGCGTGGAAGATAATCAAAAACAAAACAGGTGTTGATTTACTAGCAATACTTGAAAATATAGCTGATCAAAAAACCAAAGCCAAAGGCTAATATTAAAATATATGATTAAACAAGGTGATTGCAAAATTGAACTAAAGAAAATCGAGCCTAACTCAATAGATTTAGTTTATCTTGACCCACCTTTTTTTTACACAAAGGAAGCAGTTACAAAAAACGAGGGATAATTCAAAGGAATATTCTTTTGATGACAGTTGGGAAAATATTGACGTGTACAGAAACTACATAAAGGATAGATTATTGGAATGTAAGAGGGTGTTAAAAAATACAGGCAGTATTTTTCTTCATTGCGACCGAAGCGCATCACACCACCTAAGGTTTGCCCTGGATGATATTTTTGGAGCAGGTAACTTTCAAAGTGAAATAGTTTGGTCATACAAAAGATGGTCTAACGCGAAAAGGGGGTTGTTAAACTCACATCAAGTTATTTATTTTTATAGCACAACCGCAGATTACAAATTCAATCATTTCTTTGAAGACTATTCTCTTACAACAAATATAGATCAGATTTTCCAAAAAAGAGCGAGGGATAAAAATGGAAAAACTAAGTACAAAACCAATGGCAACGGTGATTACGAGCTCTTAGAAAACAAAAAAGGTGTGCCTCTTTCGGATATTTGGGAAATCCCGTATTTAAATCCGAAAGCAAATGAGCGAGCTGGTTATCCAACCCAAAAACCAATTTTACTATTGGAAAAGATAATTAATTTGGTAACTGATGAAAATGATGTTGTTTTAGATCCATTTTGTGGGAGCGGAACAACTCTTGTTGCGGCTAAATTGCTAAAGAGAAAATATGTTGGTTTTGACATTTCTAATGATGCGGTTGAACTCACACAAAAAAGGTTGGCTAACCCCATAAAATCAGAATCTAATTTGCTAAAAAACGGCAAAAATTCTTATTCGAATCAAAACCCTGAATTTTTGCATATATTGGACTTAATCGATGCTACCCCAGTGCAAAGAAATAAAGGAATTGATGGTTTTTTGAATGTAAACAACTCATTGAAGCCAATCCCTGTCAAAATCCAACGGCATGATGAGACAATTCAAAAAGCGAAGCATTTACTTATTCAGGCTTCTAGTAAAAATGATTTTAAGACAAAAATATTGATAAAGACAAATAATCTTTCTGAGAGCTCACTTTTTGAATTGTCAAAGGAAGAAAACACTAAAAATCTTATCCTCACTAACAACCTAGAGGACTTTATAAAAAACAGAGAGAAAATACTCATGTCTGAATAAGCGGCCGGGCAGTGCAAAGGAAATAAATGCGATAAAAATTTGGATGAGGGTTGCATCGGCTAGATTTTCAATATCCCCCCCTCCCCCACAATCTCATCAGGAGCGTCCCCAAACGCCTTTGATGTTTTCCGCGCGCCCGTATAGACTCACTAATAAACTCCTCTGCCTAGCCTGCCAAAATGCCGAATCCGCTCGTATCCGTCGTCATCCCCGCAAGGAATGAAGAATCAAACATCGCCAAGTGCCTCAGTTCCGTTGTCGCTCAGACCTACGGGAATATAGAAATTATCATCGTTGACGATAACTCCGAGGACGGCACAGCCGAGCAAGCGCGAGTCATTCAAAAAACCTGCGGCAAAATAAATCTCATCCAAAACTCTGAGATAAAGCCCGGCTGGACGGGGAAAAATTACGTCCTATCCCTTGGAGTCGCCAAAGCAACCGGGCAGTGGCTTCTATTTCTCGACGCAGACACCGAGCTATACCCCCGCGCCGTTGAGGAAACCCTCGCCTTTTGCCTGTCGAATAAAATCTCGATGCGCTCCCTAAGCCCGGAGCAAACGCTCGTCGGATTTTGGGAACGGGCGATTCAGCCAGTGATTTTCGACATCCTCGCCGCGCTATATGACTACGGGCGAGTGAACGACCCCGCCGAAAAAGACGCCGCCGCCAACGGGCAGTTCATCTTCATCGAGCGCGATACCTACGAAAAAGTGGGGGGACACGCATCAGTCCGAGGGAAAATGCTCGAGGACTTGGAGCTTGCAAAATGCCTCAAGCGGGAGGGATTTGCGATTTCCTTCGGCTACGGCGGGGGAGCGGTCAAGTGCCGGATGTATAAATCCCTGGGGGAGATTATTGAGGGGTGGACAAAGGGGCTTTTCACCCTCGCGGGGCTAAATTTCAAGAACGCCGCCCGGATTATCGCAAGCCTAATATTCGCGCTCCTGCCCGTGATGCTTTGCGTCTATTTTTCGGCGCTATCACTTAGATTGCCGTCCCCTGTGAATTTCACCCTGCTCGGCGCATCCGTGTTATGGGGGGCGGCGGCGCATTTTCGGAGGAGGCGGCGGTTTCGAGAATTAAATTATCCGCCCAGTTCGGCAATTCTGCACCCCATCGGCGCTGTCTTTGCGATATTCCTCATCGTGCGCTCGGCTTATCCGTCCGCCACATCGGGCAAGGTGCGCTGGAAGGGGCGCGAGTATCCGGCGGATAAAAATTGAGATTCCCCCCCATTTTCATGATAAGCTAAAGCGGTCATGGAGAGAGAATCCAAAGCCCAAGTCCAACAAAAAACCCACAGAGACGTCCTAGAGCTTATCGAGCAGGAGAGATTCATCCTACTCATTAGGGGAAAGTCCATTGAGTCGGTCCTCGAGGCTACGGATGCGGCGAGGAATCTTGGATTTAGGCTCGTGGGATGGGACTTTCAAACCCCCGAGGTCCAGATACTAATGAAATCGCTTAAAAAACAGGGGGGAGGGGCAAACGTCGGCGTGTTCAATGTCTCGTCGGCAAAAGAGGCGAGACTCGCCGTGAATCGGGGGGCGAGGTTTGTTTTTTTGACTCACCTCGACGGGGGAGCGCTAAAAAAATGCAGGGCTGAGCGCGTATTTCATGCGGCGGGAGCGCTCACGGCGGGGGAGATTGCCGGGTGCCTCGAAAGGCGCGCCGATGCTGTGAGCCTGTTTCCGGCGCGGGCGGCGGGCGGGGCGGCGGGTCTGGAGTTGCTCGCGAGGGCGTTTGCCAAAGCAAATATCATCCCGACGGATGCTACATCGCCGGCGGAGTCGCTCGAATATCTCAGGGCTGGGGCCTATGCCGTTGCGCCGATAATCGAGGCGAGAGAATTTGATGCAGCCTCGGAAATCCTCCGGGGATTCGCCGAAATTAAGCTCGCGCTTGAGAAATGAAACTTTTACCGTGATTATTGAGTTATCAGATTCATACGGCGATTCGGTAATTACCGGCGGAAAGAACTCACGCCGCTACCATAAGAAGGAGGATTCATGAGAAGATTAACTCTATTCATCCTAGGCACAGTGCTCTGCCTCTCGGCGGCGGCTATGGATGCGCGCTCCGAATCCGGGGCAGAATATAGGCTCAACTACAAAAAAAGCGAAGATTCCAAAACGAGCCTCAAAATACGAAGCGTAGCTAACCGGATGAAATCCATGGGCGCCGCTCGGAGCAAATCGGGGAATTTCAAGCTCGAAGCCCTCTCAACCCCCTTAGTCAAAGTAAACCCGCAGGGAGACATCGAGGCGTATATTCACATCAGCCGCTGGAGCGATGAGAATCTAGCGACTCTCGCATCTCTCGGCGCGGAGATACAACTGAGGGTAGAGAAATATTCCCTTGTCCTCGCGTGGATTCCATTTGAGAGCTTAGGCGAAATCGAGAACCTCAGCTTCGTAAAGAAAATCACCCCTCCGAGCTACGGCAGGTCCCGCGTTGGGTCGGTAAACACCCAGGGCGATGCCGTAATCAACGCAAACGACGTGAGAGCGGGCCTAGGATTCGACGGAAGCGGAGTGCGCGTCGGGATAATTTCGGACGGAATTGAGACTATTTCCTCCTCTGTTTCGGATGGCGACATCCCAAGCGGCGTCATCGTGGGCAACGCCGGAGACGGAGACGAGGGAACGGCTCTTTTAGAGATAGTTCACGACGTTGCTCCGGGGGCGACGCTCGCATTCTCGACGGGCAATAACTCGGCCCTGTTCGTCAATGCGGTGAATTTTCTCGTCGGCATCGGGGCGGACATTATAGTTGACGACCTTGGGTTCTTGGGAGAGCCGTTTTTCGAGGATGGCATGCTAGCCGAAGAGGCTGAAGACGCCGTCGCCGCGGGGGTGGTTTTCGTCTCGGCGGCGGGGAACGACGCAGACCAGCACTACCAGGGGTTCTACGCCGATTCAAACCCCGGAGGCGGAGATAACAACCGCCACGACTTCGGATTCGCCTCAGGGGGAGGCTCAGATGCCGCAATGCGGATACAAATCCCCCCGCTGCAAACCGTTCTAGTTGTGCTACAGTGGAACGACCCTTTCGGCAATTCCAGCAACGACTACGACCTTTTTTTGTTTAATCCGTCAACGGGCGAGGTAATTGACTCTAGCGTGGACGTGCAAAACGGAGACGACGACCCCATCGAAACAGCCATAGCGCAGAACACAAGCTCAGGCGCGTCCCTTGCTGTTGATGTAGTCATCAACCGATTCGCAGGGCAGTCGAGAACCCTTGAGATACTCTTCAATGGGCCGGTTTTCCCTCAGGAGTTCAACACCCCAGAAGACAGCGTATTCGGACACCCTGCCGCATCGTCCGTAATTGCCGTTGGAGCGGTTCCGGCGAATAATCCGAACAGCGCCGAGGTATTTAGCGCGAGGGGCCCGGTGTCAATATTCTTCCCCTTTTTCGAGTCGAGACCGAAGCCTGAGGTCGTTGCGCCAGATAGGGTCTCAACGGGAGTCGCGGGGTTTAGCCCCTTTGTCGGCACTTCGGCCGCCGCGCCGCACGTTGCAGGGGTGGTAGCTTTGATGCTTGAAGCTGACCCGACGCTCTCGCCTTCGGGGGTGGCAAATATCTTGGGGATTACCGCAGTGGATTTGGGTGCGGCGGGATTTGATAACCTCTTCGGCTTCGGTAGGGTTGACGCCTTTGGGGCGGTGTCGTTCATTGACCCGGACGACAATGGCGGGGGCGACGACGGGGGAAGCGAGTCGAGCGGGTGCGCTCTGGCATCTGGGGGCGGCAGTGCGGCGGCGGGGATTTTAAATATGCTTATATTCTCAATTCCGGCGGTCATTGCCGGCGCGAGGGGATACGCGAGATTGAGGATACGGGATTCAAAATAAAGACGAGAGAAGAGCGACACTCCCCTCTGCTGTTCAGGGGGGGGCGATGCCCTGTGGCATTTGGTGGTGATTATAGCGCTATGAACGGGCGAGATGGCATCCGCGCATCAAAGAAAAGCGGCATTGCTGAAACAACACACGATTTAACTATGCGCCAAGCTCAAGCGTGATGCGCCGGCGCTCGACGTCGGCTTCAATAACCCGAACCCGAACCTCGTCGCCTATTTCAAAACGCTTGCCCCTTTTTATCTTCTCCCTCGGCACAAAACCCTCGACGAAAATATCCTTGAGTTCAACGAATATGCCGAACTGAAGCGCGCTTATGACTAGCCCGTCGAAATCCTCGCCGACGTGGGTTTTCATCATATACACGCGCTCAAGTTTTACCGCCTCGCGCTCGACCTCGGCTGAGAACCTCTCTTTCACAGAGCAGTGGTTCGCCATCCAATCAAGCGACTGCTCATCATAGGGGGAATTTCTCCCATCCACGAGGGAGGTAACGATTCTATGGACGATTAAATCAGGATAGCGTCTTATGGGCGAGGTAAAATGGGTGTAATTATTGAGCGCAAGCCCGAAATGCCCCTTCGTCTCGGTTGAATAAATTGCCCGTTTCAGCGAGCGCAGAATCATCGTATTTACGGCAAGCTCCAGAGCCGTTCCCTTGGATTGGAAAAAGACCTTTTGAATGTCCTCCGGCTTCACGCTCCGCTCGATGTTCAGATAAATCCCAAGCCTCTTGAGGTCTAAGGAAAGCTCTTTTATCGAGGCAAAATCCGGCGTCTCGTGGATTCGGTAAATCGAGGGGACTTTCGCGCTCAGGGTGAACGAGGCGGCGGCGTTATTTGCCGAAATCATAAACTCTTCAATGATTCCCATGGCGACGTTGCGCTCAGCTTTGACCACGTCAACAGTTCTGCCGCGCTCATCGCGCACGAGCTGCGGTTCGGGGATGTCGAAATCAAGCCCTCCGCGCTCGATGCGGCGCCCCCTGATTTTCTCATAAAGCTCCTTCATCACCCTTAGGCTCTCGACCAGTTCCCTGTCTTTTTTGAGGATTCGCTTCTTCTCGAAAAGCGCGGATACCTGCGAATAAGTGAGGCGGTGTCGGCTTCGGATGACGCTTGCGTATATTCTATATGAGGTCATAGCGCCGAGCGCGTCAAACTCCATCTCAACCGTCTTTGTCGCCCTATCCTCGTTCGGGACGAGGCTGCAAATCCAATCCGAGAGCCTCTCAGGGAGCATCGGCACAACCTGCATGGGCAGATAAGTGCTTGTGGCGCGCCGGAGAGCTTCGTTGTCAATTTCGCTTCCCGGTTTAACGTAATGAGAAACGTCCGCTATCGAGACCGTGAGCCTGTAGCCCGCGCCGACGCGCTCAATTCCAACGGCGTCGTCAAAGTCCCGCGCGGTATCGTTGTCTATCGTAACAATCAAACTGCCGCGAAGGTCAGCCCTCTGCGCCAAGACCTCAGGGGAAATCGTGTCGGAAATCGAATCGGACTCCCTAACCGCCTCAGGCGCGAACGCATCGGGAAGGCTGAATTCGACGAAAAGCCCCTTCTTTTCAACCTCCAGACCCCCCGCTTTTCCAAGCACCTCGACCACGTGCGCCGAAGGACGGGGTCTCGAAGATTGCGTCTGGGACAGCTCAGCCACGACTAGGCTCTGGCTCCTCACCCCCTTGACTTCGCTGAGTTGAACTGGAATCGGCGGCATTTTCGAGTTCCTAGGCACTATCACTCCGGTTTTGCCAGTTCTGATAAAAGTGCCGAGCATTTTCCCAGCCTCGGCTAGCGGGCGCGCCGGTTTGAGTATCGGCTTGGGGGCTTCGCGCTCCTTCAGAGGTTTCGCGGCTGCTGCGCCATATTCCCCTAGGGTGTATCTTCCGCCCTGAATTCTCTTGATTGACTCCTCCCGAACGAGCCTTTTGAGCAGTTTTTTGAGACCCTTGCGGGAGTCCCTCGGCACTCCGAGGCGGCGAGCCAGCTCGCTTACTGTCATCGGCTGGTAGGAGCGGCTGTCCATGAGTTTAACTATTTCTTTAGTCTGCGGGAGTTTCATCGGGATGGCTCTGTGGCGTATCGCGCATTAAATTAGACAATTATCGAGGGGCGTTATCACAACCCCGTTAGAATTACACATTAAGCCGATGGGCGCAAGTGGCTTGGATTTGTAATTATGAAATATTCAGATAAAATCCACGTTGCGTTCAATAATTAATTGCCTGAGGTAGAAAATGCTAAAGACGAACATACTCGGAAGTGTCCTCATCTGCTCGGTTCTGTTTTCAATTATCGCGTATCTGTTCTCGCTGGCGATTGACATAAATTGGCCCATGTATTTTAGAATCGTAGGGGTTGTCGCAGTTATCGCCCTCATAATAGCAGTTTTGGCTAGAGAGGGCGGCAAGGGACATAGCCACTAACCCCCAGAACCCGCTCGGAATCAAGTACACGACTGAAATCCGCCCCAATCTCACAAGCAAGAGAGAAGCTCTGCTCCCCGCAGAATCGTGGGGCGCGCCCGATGTTGCTAATTGGCATATTTCACTGAACATCCATAGGGCTTGGTCTCGGAAACCAACACCGCTCTGCCCGAAGCCACCTCGCCGAGGGCTCTATCAACGTAATTGAGCGGAGCTTTGCTAGAGCCGGAGGGGTCATCGTCTATCGCGCCCTCATAGACCACTTTTCTCGATTTATCGAGTATAAACAGATGAGGCGTAGTCTGAGCCGAGTACCTCTTTCCCACGTTGCCCGCGTGGTCATCGAGAATCGGATAGGCGACTCCGTAGCTTGCGGCCCAGTTTTTATTGTCATTCACATCCATGTAGCGCGTGGAGTTTACGGCGAGCCACGCAACGTCCTTCCCATATTTTTCGGCAAGAGTGGTCATGGTTTTTGATTTATAATGGCGCTGAACGAACGGGCAGTCCGGGTTTGTCCACTCAAGCACGACGATTTTCCCGTCATAGTCCGAGAGTTTTACGGTCTTGCCGTTTTGGTCGAGAAGCTCAAAATCCGACGCCGGCGCGCCCTGGGCAACTTTGGACTCGGCTAACGGGCTAAATGTAAAATGCAGGGCGGCGAGAATAAATAAGGTCGCAAGCAGCAGTGCGTTTCGTTTCATAACGTCCTCCTAAATATAGAAATTTTCTATAGCCTCTCACGAGAGCGAAGCGGAATGGCGAGAGTTACTCCCCTCGTGTCCCCCCCCTCGCCCCTGTATGCGACGACGGTCTCCAGCGCCTCGGATGAGAGCTTCTGCCCAGAATAAACCCTAGCCGAGAAAGTAATTAGAGTACGCCCGCCCTCGTGCTGAACCGAGAGATTGTCAACGGCTAAAGCCCCTTCGGGAGCGGGGAGCAAATCCACCCACGACGGCGCAACCTTCCAATCGAGAACAACTGAGAAATTCCCACTGCTGCCGCCGTCAACACCTCCGGCTATTTTCGATTTAAACGGGGCTTTAGGCGAGTCCATGCGAACCGGAAGCCGTCCCTGCCAGAGGCGAAACAGCTCGGAATTAGCGGGAGCGGCAGATTTTGCGGCCGAGAGCGTCATCCGAAGCTCGGTTTTACCCGGCAGGCACACATCATCGCAGCTCACCCACGAGACTTTGGCGCGAATTGGGATGTCGGAATCAAACGAGAGGTTTTTCGGAGATTTAACACTCGCAAAGAGCATGACGGAATTTTCATAGCCGTAATCCGCAGTTCCGCCGGAGCGATTGAAGCTCGCGGGCGTGGGCCATTGGATTTCACCTGCCTCAAACCCGTCGGGGAGGGTCAGGGCAATGGAAGTCGGAAGCCCCGAAGAGCCTGAGTTTTTCCAGTAGATATGCCAGCCGGGGTCAAGATGAAACAGCACTCCAAGGGTGAACGCCGCCCCAGGCTTCACAGCGGCGACATCCGAGACGAGTTTAGCCCTTATCGGATGGGGCGGCTCGGCAAATACGGCGGACGATAGGCAAAAGAGCAGGGCGAATAGGGCTATCAATAATTTGAATTTGGTCATGGCTGAGAATCGGGGGTTCATTAGCGGGGCTGGCTCAAGTCATGGCGGGGCAGAGTCCGATGTGCGCTATTAATCAAAATCAAACAGCTCGCCGAGAAATCCCTTTTTCTTGCGGCGGCGCCCATCCCTGTCGTAGTCGTCATCGTGATCCCCCCTCCGCTCATAGGGGCGCGAATCTTCCCTCGTGGGCGCGCTCTTGGGCTTGCTTTCGGCAAATGACGCAGACCGCTCGATGATTTTATCTAGCTCTCCGCGGTCAAGCCACACCCCTCGGCACTGAGGGCAGTAGTCAATCTCCACGCCCTGCCTGTCCGCCATTACAAGCGCGACGCTGCTGCATTCTGGACATTCCATTGCGGGTTACTCCTTTTCATTTTTAGTTTTAGGTCATGAAGAGTATTAAGCACGACTCTGGCGAAGTAAAGCGAAATTTTCGAGCTAGGGGAAATTAAATTAATCTACTTGCGGCGCGATTTCCAGAGATTTGCGAGGTGTTTTTTGATATTTGCCTCTCTGCCCAGCTCCGTCGGCTCGTAGTAAATTCTGTCCCGAAGCTCGTCGGGGAGGTAACTCTGCTCGCTGAAGTGGCGGTCGTAGTCGTGGGAATATTTATAATCTTTGGCGTATCCAATATCCTTCATGAGCCTCGTAGGGGCGTTCCTAAGGTGCAGGGGAACGGGGAGATTCGGCTTTTGGCGCACGTCGGATATTGCCTTTTCGACGGCGAGATAGGCGGCGTTGCTCTTGGGACAGGAGGCGAGATAAATTGCCGTCTGCGATAGAATTATCCGCGCCTCAGGCATTCCAACCGAGTCCACGGCGGTAAAACAGGCGGCGGCAAGCGAGAGGGCGTAGGGTTCGGCGTTGCCTATGTCTTCGGAGGCTAGGACGATGAGCCTTCGGGCGATGAATTTTACGTCTTCTCCCGCCTCTAGCATCCGCGCCAAATAATAAACTGCGGCGTCGGGGTCGCTCCCTCGCACGCTTTTTATAAATGCCGAAATGGAGTTGTGATGCTCCTCGCCGGCTCTGTCGTACTTGTAATGGGCGGTTTGAAAGGCGTCTTGGATATGGCTCTTTAGGATTTTTCTCTCGTCTCCGGCAAGGGATGCCGCCGCTTCAATGGCGCTCAGCATGACTCTGGCATCCCCGCCTGAGAGGTTTATAAGGGCGGATTTGGCTTCGGAATCAAGCTCCACACCCCGAAAAGAGGCATCGCGGGCAAAAGCCCCTGCCAGCACTGCCTCAAGGTCTGCCCCGTCCAGAGGGTTTAGCGTATAGACCCTGCACCGCGAGAGCAAAGGGGATATGACCTCGAACGAGGGATTCTCCGTCGTAGCCCCGATGAGCGTGAGCCATCCCCTCTCGACACTCTCAAGGAGGGCGTCTTGCTGGGATTTGTTGAATCGGTGGATTTCGTCAATGAATAGAATAGTCCGCCTTCCCGCCTTCTGCCGCTCCGAGGCGGATGCGATAATCTCCCGAAGCTCCTTAACCCCTGAGGAAATCGCGTTGATTTGAACGAACTCGGCATCGCATTCGGCGGCGATGAGGCGCGCCAAAGTGGTTTTCCCGGAACCGGGGGGGCCCCAGAGAATCATCGAGGGCGGGAAGGCGGATTGAATTAATCTCCGTATTACGCCCCGCGCCCCCGTAAGATGGCTCTGTCCGATAAATTCATCGAGGTTTCGAGGGCGCATTCTCTCTGCCAGCGGCGGGGGGATAAGGGGATGCGAGCCGTGAGGGTCAGGGGGATTTTTAGCCATGAACAAAGATTAGATTGAGAAAAATAAGAAATCAATTCTCAGGCGGAGTGGACGGGGCAGTCCGAATTTTTTCATTTTTAGGCGTAACCCTTGACAAATATTAATGAATTTACTAAATTTCAACTCTAATTCATCGCAATCCCCCAAAGAGGCAACTACCATAATGAAGAGATCCGAGCTTGAGAGAGAACTGGCGGCGAAATTTAACCTTCAGCCCAAACAATCCGAGCAGATAATTGATACGATAATTGACCACATGACCCAAGTCCTACAAGAGGGAGAGAGAATAGAAATCAGAGGATTCGGCAGTTTCTTTACCAAAAACTACAAGCCCTACACCGGCAGAAACCCAAGAACCGGCGAAGTCGTCGAGGTATCCACAAAAAAACTCCCGCACTTCAGACCCAGCAAAGAGCTAATTACAAAGCTCAATGGCGAGGACGGAGACTCATAAGGGGGCACTCGCTCTTAGCGTTAGGCATCGGATTAAACTTGAGAAAACCCCGCAAAATTCTGCTACACTATAGCTCCGCCAAGGGGTGCCCGCGCCCTGTTCGGATAAACATTTATCGCGGTCAAGCGTCCGATAGCAAGCCAGAGATGGATGGGAGAATTTCGAGTCTGTATTCTATAAATTAACGGGAGAGGTTTATGTCAGGAGAGATATGGTTTTGGGTAGGATTTAATTTATTTGTCGTCGCGATGCTGGTCTTAGACCTCGGGGTATTCAACCGCAAATCCCACACAATAGAGGTCAAAGAGGCTCTCGTCTGGAGCGGCGTTTGGGTGGGTCTCGCGCTTATTTTCAACGTGATAGTCTATTTTTGGAAGGGGCCCGAATTGGCGCTCCAGTTCCTCGCCGGCTATCTAATTGAAGAGTCCCTCAGCGTGGACAACTTATTTGTGTTTTTGCTGATATTTTCATACTTCCGCGTGCCGCCAATTTACCAGCATAAGGTGCTTTTCTGGGGAATTATCGGGGCAATTGTGATGCGGGCGATATTTATCTTCGCGGGGATTTCGCTCATCGAGAGGTTTCATTGGATAATTTACCTATTCGGGGCATTCCTAATTTTCAGCGGCATAAAGCTCGCCCTCGAAAAGGATAAAGTACTTCAGCCGGAGAAAAACCCGTTGCTGAAACTCTTCCGCCGCCTAATGCCGGTTACGGACGACTACGTTGACGGCAAATTTTTAATCAAGCAGGGGGGTAAGTACGTCGCCACCCCACTTCTGGTCGTACTCGTCGTGGTTGAAACTACGGACGTTATGTTCGCCCTCGACTCAATTCCCGCGATTTTAGCCATCACAACCGACCCGTTTATCGTCTATACGTCCAATATTTTTGCCATCATGGGGCTTCGCTCAATATACTTCGCCCTCGCTGGAATAATGAAACTTTTCCACTACCTCCACTACGGGCTTTCATTCATACTCGTGTTCGTGGGGATTAAGATGATTCTGGCGAGCTATGTGAAAATCCCCGTGGAAATTGCGCTGGGAGTGATTGCCGGAACGCTTGCAATATCGGTTATAGCCTCGATAATGTATCCGAAAAAGGACGGGTCGCCGATAGCGCCTCACTGATTTGCGATGCGGGGCGCGGGAGTCCATTTTTATTCAACGTGGGCGGAGAGTCGGGTCATCCATTCACGTTGAAATGTATGCCGAACTGCCACAGGATAGCAATTAGGCTCTGGCAAATAGTGAAACTTAAAGCTAATTTCAGCCATACGCGCTTCGCGAATCGCTATAAAATAAATAGAAATCGAGCGGCGGCGCTGGTATTATAAAACCGTGAGTCCAATCAATAACAAGGGCAGCAAAAAAAAGGGGAAGCTAATTCCCTTTCTCGTAGCCTCGGCGCTGTTTCACATACTGCTTTTTCTGCTTATCCTGCTCTACGCGGCGGTTTTTGTGCCTTTAGAGGATAGAAACAAGCCGCAGTTCGTCGAGATAACTGAACTCCCAGTGCCGAAGGAAAAGGAGACCGCGCCGCCGAAGGAAACTAAACGCCTCGCCGAGCGCTCAAGGCAGGTGCCGGAGGAGAAGACAAAAGACGATTTCACCAAACTTGGCAATCCCACTCCTCCCGCCGTTCAGCCCAAACAGCCCCAAGTCCAGCAGAAGCGCCAGGAGGCTAAGAAATCCGAGCCTAAGAAAGAGCGCGCAGAGAAATCCACTAAAAAAAACCCTCAGATAGCCTCGCTCCCGAAGGACATTGAGGCGAATTCCGAGCCTATAGCCGAGAAATCCAAGAATCAGGAACAGCCCAAAACCGTAACCACGCGAGACCTCTTCAGTCAGCGCAGAGAGCAAATCGCGCAGGCAAACCCTGAGGAGTTTCAAGGCTCGCGCGAGGGCAAGCGAGAGGACACGGTTGACCTTAACACGACGGAATTTAAATACCTCTCATATTTTCTTAAGCTCAAGCGGCAAATCGAGGGCGTGTGGAATTACCCCGAAGCCTCGAGAGCCAGAGGCGAGCAAGGAGAGCTTTTTCTCGTATTCACCATCAGAAAAGACGGCTACTTAGAAGAGGTGAATCTGCGGGATTCATCAGGATATGTGCGCCTCGACGACGAAGCCCTGAGGGCAATCCGGGTGGCGGCGCCTTTTAGCCCGTTTCCCCCAAGCTGGGGACTCGATAGATTAAACATCAGAGCGGTGTTTCAATACCGCATGAGCTTCGGTTGGAATCTGAGATAGGGCGGGAATTACGGAATTCGAGCATTAAGATTGATAATAATTCTATACTCGACGCTCCCTCGCGGGTAAATTGCGCTTACTCATGGCATAACGGTTGGCGGTCATCGAATGAGAACGCGCTCGGATTTATCCGCCGCCGCTTTGACCTCGCCAATGACCCAAGCCTTCTCGCCGAGCTTTTTGAGAGCATCCAGCACGCCGCCCTCGTCCCCCTGGGATACGACTAAAACCATCCCGACGCCGCAGTTAAATGTCCTGTGCATCTCCCTCGGCTCGATTCTCCCGGAGTCTCGAATCAATTTCATTATCTCCGGCATCTCCCAAAGCGATGAATCCAGATGCGCCGAGCAGGTTTCGGGAATTACCCTTGGGATGTTATCAATCAGCCCGCCTCCGGTGATGTGGGCAAGGGCTTTGATTTCGTGGGATTTTATGAGCGATAGAACCGTCTTGACGTAAATTTTGGTCGGCTCAAGGAGCGACTCGCCGACGGAGCGGGAAAGCGCGGGGGGCGTGTCGGAGGGCTTCAGCCCAAGCCCGGCGAATATTACTTTCCGAGCAAGCGAGTAGCCGTTTGAATGTAGCCCGCTCGAGGCAATCCCGATGAACGTATCTCCGGGGGCAACCTTCGAGCCGTCAATAATTTCGTCTCTGTCAACAATGCCGACGACAAAGCCGGCGAGGTCAAATTCCCCCCTCTTGTAGAACCCCGGCATCTCTGCGGTCTCCCCTCCGAGAAGGGCGCATCCCGCCTGACGGCAACCCTCAGCAATGCCCTTAATCACCTCTGCTCCCTCTTCGGGGTTGAGGCGAGAGGTAGCAAAATAATCCAAGAAAAACAGAGGCTCCGCGCCGCAGGTTACCACATCGTTTACGTTCATCGCCACGAGGTCAATCCCCACGGTGTCGAGTTTGCCGGTCATAAAGGCGAGCTTTAGCTTCGTTCCAACGCCGTCAGTGGATGAGACGAGAATGGGATTTTTATAACGAGAGAGGGGAAGCGCGCACAGTCCGGCGAACCCCCCAATTTTGCCCACCACGTTCTCCGTATAAGTGGACTTGGCAAGCGGCTTTATAAGCTCTACAAAGCGGTTTCCGGCGTCAACATCAACGCCCGCGCTCTTATATGTGGTTTTCTTCGGCACGGGAGGGAAGAATACCAGACGGCGGTTTTTTGTCCACAGCCACTCAGGGATAATCACCCCCTTCACCCTGAGCGGAGTCGAAGGGCTCATGTTACATACTTTTGTGATTTGTCATGCTCAAAAGAGTAATCGGGCATCCGTAGCTTTTGGTAAATACTGGATTCCCGCTCAATTTTGCGGGAATGACAGAGTCTTTTACAGACTGAGCGGAGTCAAAGGGCTGGGTCGCCGCTCGCCCCCGCATCGTGTATATCTCGGCCGGCGCATCATGTATCATGTAGCCCTAGCCAATATGACCGATAAAACCATCATTGCCGCCGCCATATTCGCCCTCACCTACGCCCTCATAACCGCGCAAAAGCTCCCCCTGGTGAAGCTCGACCGCCCAGCCGCCGTGTCCATTGGGGCAATCTCGATGATTCTGGCCGGAATTCTCACCCTCGATGAAGCCTACGGGTCTATTGACATGGACACGATAGCGTTTCTTCTGGGGATGATGACGCTAATCGCCTATCTGGAACTGTCGGGTTTTTTTGAGCTTGTAGCGTCGTGGATTATAGCCGCATCGGGTAGCGCATCTAGGATGCTCCTTCTCGTTACGCTATCAAGCGGCTCTCTCTCGGCACTCTTTGTGAATGACACTGTATGCCTGCTCTTCACGCCGATAATCCTCTCGACGTGCAAATCCGTCGGGGTGAATCCGATACCGTTTCTCATAGCCGTCGCCACGGCGTCGAACATCGGAAGCGCCGCCACGATAACCGGCAATCCGCAGAATATGTTTATCGGAGTGCGCTCGGGGATACCATTTCTCACGTTTCTTGGGCAGATGCTCCCCGTAAGCCTCGTCGGTCTCGCCGTCAACTACGGGGCGATTAAATTATTCTACAGAGCCGACATGAGCCGCAAATTCACCACCCCGGCGCGGATAGAGAAGCCGCCCGTGAACCAAAGGCTCATGATAAAATCCCTTGCCGCGCTCATTTTGGTTTTCGCGCTTTTCATAACCGGGGCTTCATATCCCTTTGCCGCCCTCGTCGGAGGGGCGATAATTCTCGTAATCGGCGGAATCGAGCCGAAACTCGCGTTTGAGAAGATAAATTGGACGCTACTGCTCTTTTTCGCCGGGCTTTTCGTTGTCATGGGCGGCGTGGAGAAGTCCGGCATTAGCGAGAGGCTGTTTGAGGCGTCCGCCCCGTATCTCAACCTCGATTCATGGCAGGGGGTTTTGAGCTTTGCCGCAGTTGCCATTGCGCTGTCGAATTTGGTGAGCAACGTCCCTGCGGTGATTCTATTTGCGCCTCATGTCGGCTCTTTTCCGAACCCGCAGGAGGTTTGGATGATTTTGGCTATGGCAAGCACGCTCGCGGGGAATTTTACTATTGTCGGGTCTGTGGCGAATTTAATAGTGGCAGAGATTGCCAAGCAAGGCGGATATGTGCTGAGCTTTTGGGAATATTTTAAAATCGGAGCGCCGCTCACGCTGATTACGATTTTAATTGGCTTAGCGTGGCTCGTCTGGCTATGACGCGCTATTGGAAATATGTGGGAAAGGAGGAATTTAACGCATGGGGAAAGTCAGGAGTCCATCAATAAGCCGCAGGGAGAGAGGGGTTTGCCCCACCCTCCCCCAACTAGTCAAAAAATTTGCTAATCCCCTACTAACTTTGCCGAATTTACAACGATCGGCTCAACCGGCACATCTGCCATGGGGCCCACCCTGCCAGTCCTGACGCCCGCGATTTTATCCACAATGTCCATCCCCTCGACGACCCTGCCGAAGACGGCGTATCCAAAATCCCTGCCGCCGTTGTTGAGGAACGCGTTGTCCACGAGGTTTATGAAAAACTGAGAAGTCGCGCTGTCCACAACGTTCGTCCTAGCCATTGCGAGAGTGCCTCTGGTGTTGCCCACGCCGTTGTCAGCCTCGTTTTTTATCGGGGCTTTGGCGGGTTTTTGCTGCAGATCCGAGGTAAATCCCCCGCCCTGAACCATGAACCCCTTAATTACGCGGTGAAACACCGTGCCGTCGAAAAATCCCTCGTTCACGTAGGAGAGAAAATTTTTGACCGTTATCGGGGCTTTGTCCTCGAAAAGCTCGATTTTAATATCTCCCATCGAAGTTGACATCACTACCATCGGATTGCCTCCCTGTGCTGATTTATTTTCTTCACTGCCGCCGCTCTGACTCGTATCAGATTTAGCGGCTTCGGTCTGCGGCTTCTGCTCTCCCCTCTGGCAGGCAAAAACCGGCAGAAGTAGTGCCGCCGCCGCAATTACAAATAATTTTGCAAACCTAGCCCTGTTCACCAAATATTCCTCCTGAATTTAATCGAGCTTTTTAAATTATACGAATCAGGGCTGGGTGTCAAAGGTTGATTCATCCGCCGATGCCTGTTACATTGACTTTCCAAGCCAAAGGGCGTAGGCGAATTTTCAAATTACAAGCGAGGGGTAACCCATGAGCAATATGAACTTCGGAGTGGTGCTGAGGCAGGAAAAAATTGATTTCAACCCCATACGCGATACCGCGATGCTCTGCGACGAGCTTGGGTTTCACTCGGCGTGGTTCTACGACCATCTCGTGGGGATGGGCGAGCCGGATTCCGACATTTTTGAATCATGGACTCTGATGTCCGCCCTCGCAACGGCAACCTCCCGTATCCGGCTCGGAACACTCGTGCTTTGCAATTCATTTAGAAATCCCGCTCTGCTTGCCAAAATGGCGGCGACCCTCGATAACATAAGCGCAGGGCGGCTTGAATTTGCCATCGGCGCAGGATGGCACGAGGGGGAGTACCGAGCCTACGGGTACAACTTCGGCGGGGCGCAGGAGAGAATTGAGCGGCTTCGGGAATCAGTCCAAATAATAAGAAAAATGTGGACAGAGGAGCGGGCGACATTTCACGGGAAATACTACAAAATTGAGGACGCCCCCTGCAACCCGAAGCCCGCGCAAAAGCCGCATCCGCGCATCATCATCGGAGGCTCAGGGGAGAGATACCTCCTCAGAGTCGCGGCAGAACTCGCAGATGAGTGGAACTGTCCGGCTTCGAACGCATGGGAGTTCGATAGGAAAATCGAAGCCCTGAGGCGGCATTGCGGGGATGTCGGCAGAGACCCGGGCGAGATTGCAATTTCCGAGCAAACCGTGTGCGTCATCGCCGAAACTGCGGCGGAGCTAGAGGACAAACTCCCGAAAGCAAAAAAACGCTACGGATTTTTCGGCGACATAGAAAAAACCGGAATCGTCGGACTGCCCGAGGACTGCATCGCTAAAATCCAGCGCAAGGCGGACCGGGGCGTAGGCAAACTCACCATATTTTTCTCGGATGTTATGAAACCCGAAAGCCTCAGATTCTTCGCCAAAGAGGTGATGCCGCATTTCAAATAACTCGATGCGCCGCATAGTTTGACGTGTCCAATGAGGCGTCTCCTCTCTCCATCATCATCCTTTGGCTTCCCCCAATGGAGGAAACGGGGCTAGTTGTGTCATTCTCACGAAAGTGGGAATCTATAGCTCGCCCTTCGACTCCGCTCCCCCCCACGTGTCATTTCGATGGAGCGTTAGCGATTGAGAAATCTTAAATAAGATTCCTCTCTGCTTTCGGAATGACAGGGCTGAGGCTTGTGGGAATTACAGAAGTGAGGCTTTCGGTTGGATTCGCGCTCTGATTACCTGCGGGAATGACAGAAGCGAGAGATAGGCGCTTAATACCGAGCGATAGCCTCGTATGTCATTCTCACGAAAGTGGGAATCCATAGCTTGACCAATCTCCCTTCGACGTAGTTTATGCTGAGCTAGTCGAACTACTCAGGGTGAAGAGGAATAGATTCCCGCTCAGATGACTTGCGGGAATGACACCGTTGTTGCAACCTCGCCCCTTCCTGTAATTTTGCCTCTTCGCCCCTGTCATTTCGATGGAGCGTTAACGACTGAGAAATCTTAAATAAGATTCCTCTCTGCTTTCGGAATGACAGGGCTGAGGCTTGCGGGAATTACAGAAGTGAGATGTTCGCAATGACAACAACTGAGAGATAGGGGCGCAATCAAAGCGAGCTAGCGATAACCCCCTGCGCATTGCCGCTTCCCGCGCCGTCCTTATCAGCAAATTCATTTATCGGGTACACTAATTTTATGCGGAGTTTCAATATTGACCTCAGAGACGCGGCGAATCTCGAGAACTTCTCGGGGCTTGTGCCGCTCTTCCCCCTTGCAACCGTGGTTTTTTTTCCGAATACGCTCCTTCCCCTCCACGTGTTCGAGGCGAGATACAGGCAGATGGTGCGCGACGCCATGCAGGCCGAGCGCATAGTGGGGATGATACTGCTCAAGCCCGGATGGGAGAAGGGCTATCAGGGGAATCCCGAAATATTCAGCGTCGGGTGCATGGGGAGAATCGTGAGCCACGAAGAGCTTCCAGACGGCAGGTTCAACATCGTCCTGTTCGGGCTAAAGAGGGTAAAAATCCTCGAAATTATAAAAGAAACCCCCTACAGGCTCGCCCGCGTAGAGATTATGGAGGACATTCGCGGAAGCAATGAAAACCTCTATAGCCTCCACATCGCCGAGACGATTTCTAGGTGGAACTCGATGCTCGGCAAATCCGAGGAATCGCATAAAATAACGCTCGACCCAAGGCTTGCGCTTCAGAACATAACCGACGCCTACGCCTCAGCGATTGTCTCAAATACCTTCGAGAAGCAGGAACTCCTCGAAGAGCCCAGCGTTGAGAAGAGGGCAGAGAAAATCATCGCCAATCTGGAGACGAGGATTAAAATCGTGTCCATGACATCCGAGAGACGAAGCCAAATTGTTGACAAGAAGAATCTAAACTAAACGCGATATTGGGCGTAAATAGCGCCCAGCCCCACATATCTCCTCTCCAGCGGAAAGCCCGCCGCCCGTCCTGAGCCTGCCTACGAATGTCATTTCGAGCCTTATCCGAGCAGGAAATCAAGCACGGCTCGGTCAACTTCCTCCTGACGCTCCCGCCAGAAGCCGTGTCCCGCGCCCTCAAACACCTTTAGCGTTGAACCTGGTATCAGCTTGGCAAGCTCAAGCGAGCGCGCCGGAGATGCGATAATGTCGCGGTCTGCGAGCATTACGAGGGTTTTTGCTTTAATCCCTCCCACCAAGTGGCAGATGTTGTGCCCCTCGCAGGCGTGGGACTGCCTCAGATACCCATGCGCCGCCGACGGGTCTTCGGAAATCATCGCCATTGTCTGCTGAATTGTGCTGAGGTTCTTCTCGATGTACTCCCTTGAATAGCCGAGGAATAGCGCCACCATCCACATTGCCCTAGAGCCTGCTTTCGAGGCAATTTCCCGTCCCTGCCGCAGGATTTCGTTGCCGACCTCATCCCTTGAGGCGGACGTGCAGGCAAGCACGAGTTTACGCACCTTTTCAGGATATTTCACCGCGAGCCACTGAGCTATCATCCCGCCCATGGATTTGCCCAGCACATGAGCGCGGTCTATGCCAAGGGCGTCCATCAGCGCCGCCGCATCGTCAGCCATGAGTTCCGTTGTGTAGGGAACGTCGGGCTTATCAGACCTTCCCATGCCGCGGTTGTCGAAGGCTAATACTCGGAAATACTCCGAATAAATCGGCATCTGCGCCGCCCAGCTCGATAGCTGACTTCCCAGCCCCCCGATGAGGACTGCCGGCTCGCCGCTCCCATGAGCCTCGTAATAGATATTGATTCCGTTGGCTTTAGCGTATGGCATATTGGTTTAAATGCGGTAATGACAGCGCCCCTCTATCTCGCGCCGCGTCGTGAATTACCCCTCCTCGCTTGAATTAGGCCGAAGCCCCAAATCCTGCCTGATGGTCTCGATATAGCCCTCCAGGATAAACGCCGCCGCGATTTTATCAATTACTTTTTTGCGCTTCTTCCGGCTCAAATCGGCTTCCAGGAGCAGGGATTCGGCTCTTTTCGTGGTAAAGCTCTCGTCCCACGGCAGAACGGGAATTCCAAAGGCGCCCTTTATCTTATCCGAGAATTTGATTATCTCCTCGCCGCGCGCGCCAACGGAGCCGTCGTGCCTGTAGGGAATGCCGACTATGATTCGAGCCGGTTTATATTCGCCTATGAGTTTCCTCAGCGCTTCAATGTCCCGCTTGAGGTCGAGCCTTTTTATAGTTGTAACCCCGTGGGCGGCGATGAGAAGCTCGTCGCTTACGGCAACTCCAATGGTCTTTGTGCCCACGTCGAGGGCTAGGATTCGCATTGATTTATAAGCTCAATTGTGTTGCTGGGACTAGGGCTTGCCGCCATTGCCGAGCGGGACTGCCTTATCCCCACAGTTCACCACGAGCCGCCGCCGCCGCCGCCAAACCCGCCGCCGCTTCTGCCGCCGCTAGACCCGCTTCCGCCGCTTCGAGACTTGCTCGGCGAAGAGGACAGAGTCCTATTTATCGCGCCGAGGCTTCTGCCTATATCCGAGGCAAACGCGCTTGAGGAGAAGGAATTCCCATAGCGGCTGGATGAGAACCACGACGGAGGGGTTTTGTATATATCGGCAAACGCCCCCGCCCATTTTTCCTCTAATTCAAACACGAGAGCAAACGGAAGAACGCGGCCAAAGAGGGTTGGGTCGTCTTTGGCGAGCCGCTCGATGCGGTCGTGTTCAGCGCGCTCGATGAACTCTCTGAAGCCGAGGAGCTGGGCTTTGAGGAGAGAGCCTTTTTTTGTTTTCTTCGGCATGAACCTGGAGAATATCGAAATTATTCCGCCTGAGACGCAAATGGCGATTTTAATCGGTATATCAAACGGGATGAGAAACCCCAATACGGCAACTACAGCGCCTATCCCGATGAAAAGGCCCCTGATTTTATCGGGATTCACGGGGAAATAGCCGCCCCTTATCATCTCCCCATAGAGCATCTGCTCTATCCCCGGAAGGCGCGTGTAGAACTTATTCTTGAGTTCTGAAATCATGATTTGGTTCTTTGCGCTGAATAAACCGGAGAGAATTTCCCGCTCATGCGCCTTGAGTCCCCCTGCGTCGGATTTGTGCCTCGTGAGGCGATAATCCGTATTAGAGAAGAAATATAGAACCCTCTCGCTCTGAATCTCCTCAATTGTTAAATACCCCCTCACGGCAAGGTCAATTATCGTAGAGGTGATGTCCAGAATATTCGCGGTTTCATCCAGTAGCGTTCCAGCTTCGGCGGGGGTAATCCCCTGTGGAGGCTCGTATTGTACCGGAATAACCCCTCCACTAGACTCAGGGTCTCGCCCCATCCCGAGCCACAGGAGACACAGAGCGGCGAGAGTGAGCGCGGGAAGCCCGAAGTGCCAGTTGTCGGCAATAAACCACACCGCTTTTTGAATCCCCGACGGCTCGGCGAGAACCCCCTTCGGAAGCAGGACGACTATCGTGAGCCCCTCGTTCGGGAGAAACTGTCTATCGGCGACAAACTCTATGACGTTCGGTGTAATGTTGTAGGAGCAATTCTCATCCGCCGACCCCTCGTATCCGGTGTAGCACTTAGCCTTGATTTGGGATGACGGCATCCCGCCCTCCAAATATACCTTCGCGCTCACTCGCCCCATCGGCACCTGCCATCCGTTTCCAGTAACGTTCCAGTAAAGCTCGTCGTGGTCTTTGAAAAAAACTATCGCCCGCTCGACTTTATAGTCAATTTTATAGCCGTGAGCGCCGGTTATCTGAATGTCGGCATCCCCGATTTTAATGAACACTTCCGCGCCTTGCCGGCTGACCTCGTATTTATAGGGCGCTGCCTCGAAATCCGAGACCACGCTGACCCTCATCCTCAGATGGTAGTTCTCGTAGCCGATTTTATATTTGTAGGGGATGGTTCTGAATATTCCGTGCTTGAGTTCTCGCCCGAAATCGTAGGCGATTTTCTCCTCGACGGCGATTGACGAGTCCCTGCCGATAAAAATCTCGGCGGCGAAATCGCGTATCTCTTCGGCTGATGCGGCGGCGGCGGTCAATAGGACGGTTATCAGTGCGAGAATTATTCTCATGACGGACTTCGATGCCTTAATTGAATATAACCTTCGGGGGGCGGCGCTCCTCGTCGGATTCAAGCTCGAAATACTCCCTTTTTTGAAATGCGAACATATTCGCTACTATGTTGCTCGGCACGGACTCGATTTTCGTGTTTAAATCCCTCACCACGGCGTTGTAGTAGCGGCGCGAGAGTTGAACCTGATCCTCGATTGCCGAAAGTTCGCTCTGGAGTTGCTTAAAATTCTCATTTGCCTTGAGGTCGGGGTAAGCCTCGGCTAGGGCAAACAGGCTCTTTAAAGTCGACTGAAGCATCCCCTCGGCTAGGGCTTTATTGGCAGGCGATGTTGCCCCGATGGCGGCGTTTCGGGCTTGCACCACCTTCTCAAATGTGCTTTGCTCGTGCGAGGCATAGCCCTTTACGGTCTCAACTAGGTTCGGCACGAGGTCGTATCTGCGCTTGAGCTGAATGTCAATGTCCGACCAAGCCTGCTCGGCGATGTTCTTGAGTTTTACAAGAGAATTATATATGCCTACCAGAAGCATCGCCGCCGCCGCGACAATTGCCAGAAATATCAAAAAGGACATCGCTACGCCCCCTTTTCCGCGGGATTTGTTCCTAATTATCGTTTAGAGCAGACAGTAAGTCAACGAGAGCAAGAGCCTTCGGGCAAATTAGATTCAACGCGCCCGCGCAATCTATCCCAAGAGATGAAACGCCAGCCCTGAGAGGAGTTTCGGATAAAAATAGGTGGTTTTATGCGGCATCTTCTCGCCTTCCATTGAGACCTGAAGTACCTCTAGGGGGGATATGGCGGGAAGGGCAAAGCCCATTTTATACGCGCCGCCCTCGACAAGCAAAAGAAGCTCGGGAAGGGATTTGGTGTATAAAATCCGGGACTGCTCCTCATCTAAAATCTCGCCGAACACGCGCGAGTGAAGCGTGATGACGGCAAGGCTCTTCTCGTCGTAAGAGGCATATTTAGGAGAGATTTTAAGCGTTTTACCTGCCGGAAGCACGGCGGCGAACTCATCCGAGGCGAGACGCAGAATTTCATCCGCCGAGACCTCGGAGATATTGAAACCCTCGGCGAGCTTTTGGATAACCCCCTCGGCGTCGAGAGAGCCTAGGGTTTTTACGGCCCTGTGCGTGGGCTTTATGATGAGTCCCTCGCCCTCGGCGCGGGAGAGGTAAATCATGACGAATTCATAGGGTTCGTCGCCTGCGGCGGCTCCGTTTTTGCGGCGCTGGATGTTTCTGTAGTTAATTGCGGTTTCGTAGCGGTGGTGTCCGTCGGCTATGAGAAGCGTCTTTCCCGACATCGCGGCTTGTACGCGGGAAATTAAATCCGCATCCGAGATGCGCCACATTTTATTTCTGATGCCGTCTGCGCCGTGGGCAACGACATCGGGCTTTGCGCGCGCGATTTCTCTATCAATCTCGGATTCGATTCCGCCCTCCGGGTCTGAATAAACCGCAAACACGGGACTTAGATTTGCCCCGCAGGCTTCGGCGAGTTTCAGGCGGTCTTCTTTGTGCTTGGGAAATGTTCTCTCGTGGGGGAGGATTTGCCGCGCGTCGAAATCCTCGATTTTTACTGCCGCCAAAAATCCCCTGCGGACAAATACCCTGCCGCCTTCCTCGAACTCCTGATAATAGGCGTAAATTGACGGCTCGCCGTCTTGGATGAGGATGCCCGCATCGAGCCACTGCCGGAAAATACGGCTCGCTTCGGCGTATTTGGCGTCCCCTTCAGCGCTATTGTACTCGAGACGGACGACGTTGTGAGGGTGCCTCGCGTACAGGGCGCTCTGCTCCTCGGGGCTTATCACGTCGTAGGGAGGGGATACTACAGAGGCAAAATCCTCAATTGTAGAGGGATTGTAGCGAACGCCGGAGAAACCGCGCACCAGTACCATTTATAGAAACTCCTTTAGCTGTTCAACCGCAATGTCGCCTTCTCTCGCCACGCGGGGGGGATTTACGGTAAGGTCTAGTATTGTAGAACCTCTCGACGGGGGAATGTTACCCGAATCAACCGCGAGTTCAACCCTGCCGTGGAACGCCGAGAGGATTTCTGCGAACCGCGTCAGATTTTCGCCGCCGCTCGGATTCGCGCTCGTTGAGGTGAGAGGTTCGTCCAGAACATCAAACAAACGCCGCACAAAGGGATGAGCCGATATTCTGAGGGCTAAATTGCCGCTTCCCGCTGAAATAAGCTCAGGCAGCGGGCGGCGCTGCTTCAAAATTAGGGTGAGCGCCCCTGGGAGGAATTTCCTTATGAGGGCAGATGCGCGCTCGTCAACCTCGGCGCACTCGGCGAGCATCGCTTCGTCTCGCACCAAAATGGGAATGGGTTTGCCGCGGGGCCTGCCCTTATACTCGAATAGCTTGAGGACTGCCTCGGCGTCCGCGGCAACCGCGCCAAGCCCGTATAGGGTCTCAGTCGGATAGATTATTACGCCTCCGCGCCTGAGGGCGGCGAGGGCTTTCGAGGGGGATTCCGGGGCTTGGGCTTTGCAAATCTCAGTCAAGGGAGCGTCAATCGAAAGGGCAGAGCGCGAGAGCCTCAGCCTCGCCTAGAGTCTCTGGGCTGACCCCTCTTAATCTCCTGCCAATCCGTCCGTGCAAGGGTTTTATCTATCTACTTTCTTTGCGGCGGCTTCGACTTTCTCCGCGAGTTTTCTGCGAAAATCCTTCACCCTTTCGCGGATGTCCGGGTACTGCAGCCCAAGAATCGAAGCGGCATAAATTGCGGCGTTTCTAGCCCCGCCCTTGCCTATAGCCATCGTTGCCACGGGGATTCCGGGCGGCATCTGCACAATGGACAGAAGCGAGTCCATCCCCTTGAGAGGAGAGGAGTCCACCGGGACGCCGATAACCGGAAGCGTGGTATAAGCCGCCACGACTCCCGGAAGGTGCGCCGCCCAGCCCGCTCCGGCAATGAGGATTTCAATCCCCCTGCCCTCAGCCGCCTCAACGTATTCTTTGACCTTGTGCGGTGTGCGGTGCGCCGATGCCACACGCAGTTCATAGCCAATTTCAAGCTCCTCAAGAGCCTTGCAAGCCTCGTTCATTACCTCTAAATCCGAATCGCTGCCGAGAATTATTCCAACTTTTGCCATGAGGTGAAATTATCCGAATTTCGGGCGGAATTTCAAGAGGGGCAGGCAGAGGTTTTTTTTAGCCGTAAAAACCACTGGGCAATAGAACCATTGAGCGCGGCGGCGCATCGCACAGAATGCCTGTCATGCCGGGCGCATCCGTGATAGAATTACCACGTCATGGCGCATGAGGCAGACGAAGCGAAAATCCACGGAAGCGGCGGCATTTTAGATAAATTTCGAGACTATCTGGGTGAATTCGTCTATGGCGGGATTGACGGAAGCGTAACCACGTTCGCCGTTGTCGCAGGCTCTACCGGGGCAAGTTTGGATTCATCCGTCATCATCATACTCGGATTTGCGAACCTCCTTGCCGACGGGTTCGCCATGTCCATCGGGGGATATTTATCTGCGAAATCCGAGCAACAGGCTTACGACAAGCACCGGAAAACGGAACTTTGGGAAATCGAGAACATCCCCGAAGCCGAGCGGGAGGAAATCCGCTTGATTTACCGCGACAAGGGATTCGAGGGCGAGATGCTGGAGGGAATCGTCGCCGTCATCACATCTGATAAGCAAAGATGGGTTGAGGTGATGATGAAAGAAGAACTGGGCTTAATTGACGAGAAGCGCTCCCCCCTGGGCAGAGGGATTATGACTTACCTATCGTTCATCGCCATTGGGATAATCCCCCTTGCCGCCTATGTTGCGGACTTTGCGTTTGATTTGAAATCGGAGCGATTATTTCTCATCTCCTGCGTTCTGACCTCAATGGGGTTCATCATCATCGGCTCGCTGAAATCGCACTTGAATAAATCGAGCCGCGCCAAGGGAATCATTGAGACGCTTATTCTAGGGGGCGCGGCGGCGGCGGTGTCGTACTTCGTGGGCAACGCGCTTGAGAAGATAATTTCGGGGTGAAATTTATGGCAACGCATCACAAACTAATTATCGGCGACTCGGCAAGCATGGAAGAAATCCCGAATGAGGGTGTTCATCTGATGGTTACCTCTCCGCCCTATTTTAATGCTCCATTCGATTATAGAGATTTATTCAAAAGCTACGGCGAATATCTCGATTCCCTAAATAATGTGGCGAGAGAAATATTTAGAGTTCTCAAACCGGGCAGAATCGCCGCGCTTAACATAGATGATATGCTCGTTAAGGGAGAAAAATTTCCAATAGTTGCCGATGCAACGAGAATATTTCTCGATGCGGGTTTTAGGTATAGAGATAGAATAATTTGGAAAAAACCGGACGGATATTTGAGAATCAGCAGGAGAAGCGGGGTGCTGCTGCAAAATCCGTACCCAATGTATTTCTATCCAGATAACCTTCTGGAGAGCATAATAATATTCCAAAAAGGCAAATTCGACTATAAATCCATGACGAATGACTCAAGAGAAGAGTCCAAAGTGGATGTTAAGGAATTTTCGGATAATAAGTGGTATATGACTCTATGGGAAATGACAAATGTCCTTCCCGGAGCCGCGCTGGAAAAAGGCATCGCCGCCTTCCCAGAGCAACTACCCTATAGAATAATAAAATTGTTTTCATACGCCGGAGAAACCGTGCTTGACCCCTTCGCTGGAAGCGGCACAACCATGAAAGTGGCAAGGGAACTGAGCCGAAATAGTATCGGAATTGAGATTAAAGAGTCTCTGATTCCGATAATTAGTCAAAAAACCGGATTTAAAGGGCAATCGTCGCTTTTTCATCCCGAAGACACTCTCGACATTCTCATAAGACGGGAGGTCAAATATAAACATATCGGCTAAGATAACTGGAATTAAATACTCGCCCCTGCTATGCGCTTCATTGGAGAAATTCAAAATAGCAAACCTCGCCGAAGCCTTATCAAGCAAGACGGGTTTCATATTAGACATGGAAGGGAACCGCCGTATTGCGCTGAGCTGGTGGGTATCCCCAAAACGAACGAGGTCATACCCCTACGCTAGGGTCTATAACACCTTAAATTTCCAAGGGAAAAGAGCAACTATCATTCCAATTATTAAAGACGAAGGGAAAAAAGGGGATAGAGATTTCCTACAATGGGACACAATTTCCCTTATGAGTCTGCTAGGAATCTATTTAATAATTTCATATTACGCACGCGCAGAGCCAAGCCAAAGGTATCGAAATAAAATTACAAATCAGCAATTCAAACTAGACCAAGTCAGGAATGAAATACACCGCTTGCTATCTTATCAGTCCGACGCTCTGCACTGGAATCTTAGCCAAGCCGAGAAGGCAGGAGTTCTTGGACGAGAAGCTCTCGATGCCTACGGAGAAATTTCCAGCGAGCTAGGCGTTGAGATACACTCCAGAAAATCCGCGGAGAACAGAGTGAATGAGATTTTAAAGGGTAGAGAAAACTTCATGTCTCTGTCCAGAACCCTAGCGGAGAAAGCGCAAAAACGGGAAAAGTTAACCGTTCAACCCAAGGAAAAACTATCAGGCATGAAGGCAACACTGACAATTAAAAACTATCTGGGAGGATATTATTATTTGACTTGCGATGAAGCATATATAGAAAATGAAAAACTCTATTTGACCGAGTGCAAGCATAGCAGAAGGGAAAAGTTACCTTCTTTGGAGGATATTAAAGACGGCTTGGTAAAGATGATTTTACTCACAAATCTCAAAGTAGCAGTAGTTGGAGGGAGAGAATACACTCCGCTTAGCGCGTTGAAGCTCACAAGCGATGTCAATTTCTCTCCCAATTCCTTGGCGAAATATCAAATTTCACATCTCCGAACCCTCCAAAAAGAAGCCGAGGAAAACGGCTTCGAGGTTCTCATCAACGATATAAATCTGCGACTACTCCAATTGTAAAATTCGTTCAGGTTGATTTATACTCTCCTGCAATGAACCGCTGGCTTGTGAAATCCGAACCTAGCGCCTATTCGTGGCAGGAGTTTCTCGAAGACGGGCGAGCCTTTTGGGACGGGGTGCGAAACTATCAGGCGCGAAACAACCTCAGAGCCATGAAGCTCGCAGACCCGGTGCTTTTCTATCACAGCAACGAGGGCCATGAGGTGGCAGGCGTGGCCGAGGTCGTCAAGGAGGCGTATCGAGACCCGACGTCGGAGAGCGCCGAATGGGTTGCAGTGGACATAAAACCCGTCCGAACCCTGAGCAATACCGTGTCTCTTGCCAACATCAGGGAAAACCCGCGCCTGCAGAATATCGCCCTCATCAGGCAGAGCCGCCTTTCCGTTATGCCCGTTACAGAGGACGAATTCGATGCAATTTTGGAGATGTCAGAGAGCCAAAGCGGTAAATAAAACCGCTTCAATGCCCGTCTTGAAACTTCGACTTGCCGTGATATAATTCCCATCCACTCCTGATTTTAGGCGGCGTAGCTCAGGCGGTAGAGCAGGGCTCTCATAAGGCCTTGGTCGCAGGTTCGATTCCTGCCGCCGCCACCACCATCCAGCCCTAAATGCCCTTGCGTTAATCTATGATTAATTCCTTCTTCATAATTCCTTAACAATCCAAATTTATCCTTAGCCAAAGTACAACCTAGATTCACGGAGGAGGAAATACAATGTTTAATTCTAAAACTAAGGCTATTGGGTTAAGCGTGGCTCTAGCGGCGATAGTTCTTACCGTAGCCGTGAGCGCGAATTTGGGTGTCGCCGCCGACGCGCCCAAAGTTGACCCGAATCTCTCGCAGTACAAGAAAGTAAGCGGCGTCTCAGGCAATATCAGCAGTGTCGGCTCGGACTCAATGAACAACCTCATGACGCTCTGGTGCGAGGGGTTTGCCAAATATTACCCCAATGTCAGATGCCAAATCGAGGGCAAAGGCTCAAGCACCGCCCCCACCGCGCTCATCGCTGGCACGGCGCAAATTGGCCCAATGTCCAGAGCGATGAAAGGCACGGAAAAGGACGAGTTCGAGAAGAAATTCGGCTATAAACCGACTGAAATCCGCACCTCAATTGACTCCCTTGCGGTCTATGTGAACAAAGACAACCCGCTTGAGTGCTTGGCTATAAAACAGGTTGACTCGATATTCTCAAAAACTAGAAAATGCGGCGCAACAGACGGAGCCGGCACTTGGGGAGATGTAGGTCTCAGCGGGGACTGGGCAGGGCGGCCCCTGAGCATTTACGGCAGAAACTCGGCTTCAGGCACTTACGGGTTCTTCAAAGAGACGGCTCTTTGCAAGGGCGACTATAAAGACGAGGTCAAAGAACAGCCCGGTTCGGCTTCAGTGGTTCAAGGCGTAACCGAAGACCGCTTCGGCGTCGGCTACAGCGGCATCGGCTACAGAACCTCCGGCGTTAAAGCCATTAGCCTCGCCAAGGACGGCAAAGCCTGCGCCGAGCCAAATCTGGATAACGTGCTGAACGGCTCCTACCCCCTCGGCAGATACCTCTACGTTTATATCAACAAAACCCCTAACAAATCCCCCGAGCCGCTCGTTAAGGAATTCCTCAAATTCGTCCTCAGCAAAGAGGGCCAGCTGGTAGTCGTAAAAGACGGATACGACCCGATGCCTGCCACAATAGCGGCGGAAGAAATTAAAAAAATAGATTCAACCGAAACGGCTTCAAATTAAGCAAGCTCACGCTAAGGAGAGGCGGCGGTATCGTCGCCTCTTTTTTTTGCGAACTCCGCGAGAAGAGAAAAAATGGCGACCCTTTCCACACGAATAGAGAAAAAACCCAAGCTCGTTCTTGGAATTGACAAAAGACGCCTTGCCGACAAAGCGGCAACCGTAGTCGTAACCTTTGGCGGCATCGCAATAATCCTCAGCATCGCAGCCATTTTACTATTCATATCCCTTGAGGTCTATCCCCTGTGGAAAGGGGCAGAGGCGCAGCTCACGGGAAAATTCGATGTGAAGCGATACGCCTTCCTGCCCCAGAACCCCGAATCCGGTTTTGAGATTGCCGCTCTAGGGGTTGAGGAGTATCAGGAGGTCGGATATTTCATCACAAAATCGGGCGTCGTCAGTTTCATATCCCTCTCCGACGGGACACTAGTAAAAGAAGAAAGAATCGAGGGATTGGATGGCAGACGCCTCGCCTCGGCGCAAGGCTCTATCAATAGCAAAAATTTCACCCTCGCCACCGAAGATGGCATCGTCCTGCCCATCGAGATAAAATCGAGCGCTAGCTTCTCCGAGGGCGGCACAAGGACTCTCGCCCTTGAGGTTGTGGAGGGGGATTTGATTGAGATGGACTCCGTAGCCCTCAAGCGGGCGGCTCATCAAACCTCGGACGAGGGCGCGCGAGCCTCAGCCGCAATTACCGGAGACGGCAGGCTCCTGCTCGCGTTTGAACGAGAGGCGGAAGAGTCCGAATTCGGAGGGTTAGAAGAGGCGCAAACCGAGGTTCAATCCCCAGCTCGCACAAAAGCCCTATTTGACCTCACGCCGGAATTGAGCGGGAGCGCGCCGACAGAAATCGCCCTCGATGAATTCATGGATAATCTATACGTCGGCGTGGCTGATGGACGCATATTCCGCTGGGATTTAAAAGATAAATCCGCCCCTAAGCTAGCCGAATCCACAGAGGCATCAGCAAATAAAACCCCGATAACCGCCCTCGGATTTATTCTCGGAGACCGCTCCCTCATCGTGGGCGACGCATCTGGCGGGGTGTCAATTTGGTTTCAGATAGAGGACAAAACGTCGCCCACGGGCAGAAGGCTCGTCAAGGCGCACACGCTCTCATCGCACAAATCCGAGGTCGTAGCAGTCGCCGCATCCCCTAGGGACAGGGGACTGCTCACCGCCGACGCCGAAGGGAATCTCATCCTCCACTACTCAACAGCCGAGAGGAAACTACTCGAAATCCAAGGCGACGGGCGTGCGATTAAAGCCCTCGCCTTCGCCCCCAAGGCTAACGGCGCGCTGGCAGTTGACGGCGGGGGGACGCTCATGGGATTCGGCATTGACAACCCTCACCCGGAAATCACGCTCAGGAGCCTGTTCGGGCGAATTTGGTACGAGGGATATTCAGAACCCGAATACGTCTGGCAGTCAACCGGCGGCACGGACGATTTCGAGCCGAAACTGAGCCTCACCCCCCTTGCTTACGGGACTTTTAAGGGGACTCTCTACGCCCTCCTCTTCGCCGTACCCGTGGGAATTCTCGGCGCGATTTGCGTGTCGCAGTTCATGCACCCATCACTGAGAAACCTCATCAAGCCCGTAATTGAAACAATGGCGGCTCTGCCGAGTGTGGTGCTTGGGTTCGTAGCCGGGCTTCTCATCGCCCCTCTAATCGAAGGAATTCTGCCGGCAGTCCTGCTGATGCCCTTCATGATAGTAGCCCTGATACTGGTCTCGGTCTTCATCTGGAGGCTCGTTCCAAGGGGCGTTCGCGGGAAATTTAAAGAAGGCACGGAGCTTCTGCTCATGATACCTGTGTTCCTGCTGGGGATTCAGATTTGCCTGTGGCTAAACGCCCCGTTAGAGAGCTTTATGTTCGGCGGGGATTACAGAAACTGGCTCTTCAGCGTCTTGGGGCTTCAGTACGACCAGAGGAATTCGCTCGTCGTGGGACTCGCCATGGGCTTTGCAGTTATCCCGATAATATTCACGATTTCGGAGGATTCGCTCTCGAACGTGCCGAGGCATCTGGTGTCGGGGTCTCTGGCGCTGGGGGCAACGAAGTGGCAGACTGCCATACAAGTGGTGCTTCCGACGGCGAGCGCTGGGATATTCTCAGCGGTCATGATTGGGCTTGGAAGGGCTGTGGGCGAGACAATGATAGTGCTTATGGCTACGGGCAACACCCCTATCATAGACTGGAGCATATTCAACGGATTCAGGGCCCTTTCAGCCAATATTGCCGTTGAAATTCCCGAAGCCCCCGAAGGAGGAACGCTCTACAGGGTGCTGTTTTTGGCGGCTCTGCTCCTGTTTTTCGTAACTTTTATCGTCAACACCGCGGCGGAGCTTGTGAGGCAGAGGCTTAGGAAAAAATACGGACAGCTCTAGCTATTGGTTTGCGCCGTCTCATAGTGGAGAGAAATGAAAAATTTTTGGAAAAGTGGAGACCCATTTGTTTGGCTCACCGGCGGGGCGCTGGTTTTAAGCCTCCTCATGATAGGGGCGCTCCTCATTGTAATCATGGCGGCGGGGCTGGGATTTTTTTGGCCTTCGGATGTGGCGAGGGTCGCGCTCAAAGACGGCGAGGCGGCTATGGGGCAAATCCGAGCGAGGCAGGAAATCCCGAACCCTGACGCAGCAGCGGGGGCGACTCTCCAGCGCAGAATCCAGATTCAAATTGGAAACCGCGATATTTACGGGCTCGATTTCAGATGGATTGACGAGAGTGCGATACAAAAAATAGATTATCCCGAACAGATGATAGTGCTAGAGCGGCGCGAGTGGGGGAATTTCTACGGATTCATCAGAGAAATCCGAGAAGGAGAGGCCGCAAACATCCCCGGCGGCGGGGATGTTTGGGCGGCGTTTCTCGGCTATCTGCCAGAATCGGGGCGCATCTATTCGCAAATTAGAAAAATCGAGAAAGACGACATCGGCGAGATAAATTACAGAATCGAGTCCCTGCGGCTCGACATCCGAAAGCTCGAACTCAAGGGCGCGAAAAATTCCCCTGAGATTCAAGCGCTCGAATCCCGAATAGAGGCCGAGAAGAGTAAATACGCCGACAAAGAGGCAGAGCTTGCCGCCCTTTACGAGAAGCTCCGATCGAGAACGGTCTTGTTTGAAACCGTTGACGGAAACGAGAAGGAAATTGCCCTTGGCACAATCGTTAGGGCGTATCAGCCGAACTCCATGACGTGGTTCGATAAATCCGCCCTCTACATATCCAAAGTATGGGAATTCATAGCCGACGAGCCGAGGGAGTCGAACACCGAGGGCGGAGTGTTCCCCGCCATATTCGGCACAATCATGATGGTGCTTCTGATGAGTATCGCTGTGCTTCCCCTGGGGGTGCTTGCCGCGCTCTATTTACGGGAATATGCCAAGCAAGGGCCGCTTGTAAGGGCCGTGAGAATCTGCGTCAATAACCTCGCCGGCGTGCCTTCCATCGTATTCGGGGTGTTCGGGCTTGGATTTTTCATCTACACCATCGGCGGCTCGATTGACCAGGTGTTTTTTGCCGAATCCCTGCCCACGCCCACCTACGGCACAGGAGGGATTATTTGGGCATCTCTGACGCTCGCGCTTCTGACTGTGCCTGTGGTTATTGTCGCCACCGAGGAGGGGCTTGCCGCAGTGTCAAAGGAAATCAGACACGGCTCGCTTGCGCTTGGAGCGACAAAATTCGAGACCCTGTGGAAAGTGGTTGTCCCGAGCGCAATGCCGGGAATCCTGACCGGGCTTATTTTGGCTATCGCTAGGGCTACCGGAGAGGTCGCCCCGCTGATGATTACGGGGGTCGTAAAGCTCGCGCCGGCTCTCCCTATTGACGGCAACTTCCCGTTCATTCACCTTGAGCGCAAATTCATGCACCTGGGGTTTCACATCTACGACGTGGGGTTTCAATCACCCAACGTGGAAGCGGCAAAGCCTATGGTCTATACGACCGCGTTTTTGCTGATTCTGATAGTGGTCGCGCTGAACGTTACGGCGATAGCGGTGAGAAATAGACTCAGGAAAAAATACGCCACGTCGGTGTTTTAGGGCTTGTCTAGGGATGGAGAATATTCGAGCTAAGGAGGTCAGCTGAATTGAAATCTCAGAGTGGAAAAGCGGTTGATTATAAAAACGAGGTAATATCAAACCCGAACACGGGCACATCCGACGCCGCGCCCGACAAGCAGGGGGTGCAAAAGATGAAATTTGAAAACCCTATCGTCGAGATTCAGAACATCACGCTTAAATACAGCGGCGCGCCGGCGCTTAATGATATCACCCTCGACATACCTAAAAATCAGGCGACGGCGTTTATAGGGCCGTCGGGATGCGGGAAATCCACACTGCTCAGATGCCTAAACCGCCTAAATGACCTCGTTGACGGCGTTACAGTCGAGGGGCAGATAAAAATAAACGGCACGGACATCTACGCCCCAAGCAATGACATCACCGAGCTTAGAAAGAGGGTCGGCATGGTGTTTCAGAAATCCAATCCGTTTCCCAAATCCATCTATGACAACGTAGCTTATGGTCCGAGAATTGCGGGGATTCACAAACGCGCCGAGCTAGATGAAATTGTCGAGAAGAGCCTCAAAGGGGCGGCTCTGTGGGAAGAGGTCAAGGACAGACTCGCCGAAAGCGCCCTGGGAATATCCGGCGGACAGCAACAGAGGCTCTGCATCGCGCGCGCCATAGCAGTTGAGCCGGAGGTGCTTCTTATGGACGAGCCTTGCTCGGCTCTCGACCCCATCGCCACGGGAAAGGTTGAGGAGCTAATAACGGAGCTTAAACTAAACTACACCATAGTTATCGTAACCCACAATATGCAACAGGCGTCCCGCGTGTCCGACTATACGGCTTTTATGTACATAGGCAGGCTCGTCGAATACGACAAGACGGAGAAAATATTCCTGAACCCCTCGATGAAACAGACCGAGGACTACATCACCGGGAGATTTGGCTAAGGCGCGCGGGGCCCAACTTTTGCCGGGCGCGGTCTTTATTTATAATGAACGGCTATGGAGAATAGAGAAAAAAAGAGGGTTTTATTCATCTGCACGCATAACTCAGCCCGCTCGCAGATGGCCGAGGGACTCCTCAGAGCGATATTCGGCGCGAGATACGAATCCCAGAGCGCGGGCACTGAGGCTAGAGGCGTAAACCCCTACGCCGTGAGGGCAATGGCTCGAATCGGGGTGGATATATCTTGGCATCGCTCAAAAACCGTCGCTGAATTCGACGGCGAGCAGTTTGACTACGTCGTAACGGTGTGCGACCACGCCAGAGAGAATTGCCCGTACTATGCAGGAGGCAGGGCGCACCTGCATAGGGATTTTGACGACCCTTCGAGAGCCGAGGGCGAGGACGAGGTAAAATTAGCGGCGTTCGAGAGGGCCAGAGACGAAATCGAGGGGTGGATTCGCGAGACGTTCGGATAGCGCGTACACGGGAAATTTATCAAGCATCTCGGAGGGTATTTACAATGAAAAAATTTGATGAAGAGCTGATACATCTCAAAAAAACCCTGCTTCAAATGGCAACATCGGTCGAGGAGATGATGGCAAAAAGCGTAAAATCGCTCCGGGAGAGGAACATGATTCTCGCCGAAGAGGTCATAAAAAGCGACGACAGAGTCAATAAGATGGAGATTGAAATTGACAGCCTCTGCGTGAGGATATTGGGACTCTATCAGCCCGAAGCCGAGGATCTGCGCACGGTTACGATGGTTATGAAGATAAACAACGACCTTGAGAGAATTGGAGACCACTCGGTCAATATCGCCGAAAGCGCCATTTATCTCGCCGATAAGCCCTTGGTAAAACCCCTCATTGATATTCCAAGAATGGCTGAGAAAGCCGCCGAGATGCTCAGGGATAGCCTCGAGGCATTCGTCAGTAAAAACGTTGGGCTAGCCATCGAGGTCTGCAAAAGGGACGACGACGTTGACTCCCTAGAGGCGCAAATCATGAGAGAGCTTATAACCTACATGATAGCCGACCCAAGCACGATAGACCGCGCCCTTCATTTAATTCTCGTAAGCCGAGATTTAGAGCGCATCGCAGACCTCGCTACGAACATCGCCGAAGACGCTTTCTACATTGGCTCAGGTAAGGTACTCAAGCACCACGCCTTTGAAGGCGAGCTGCTGCAGGGAAACTCCCAGGAAGCGCGGAAATCTCCCTCTTAGGAAGGGCAGTGCCGAGTGAGCGGGGGATAAAAAGGATTCTCCCCCGCGCAAATAGAAAAGCGGGGTCGGTGTCCTCTCGACAGCCCCGCCCCTATAGGCAATAGATGTGGATAATTCATTTTGAAGCTAAATTCGTATCTCCCTCGTAATCCCCGTCATCGGCAACTATGACGTTATTGGGAGCTTTCTTTGAACGCTCATAGTGAGATAGAGCCTCAGGCATCCATTTCTTTAAATTGGCTATTCTCGTCCCTGAGCCGGGATGCGTTGAGAGGAATTGAGGGGGTCTGGGCTTATTTTTGGTAGCCGCCTCCATTCTCTCCCAGAACGCTACGGCATCCCTTGGGTCATAGCCCGCCTTCGCCATATAAATTAGACCTATTTTATCGGCTTCGGTCTCCTGATTGCGTCCGAAGGGGAGTATAACGCCGACACCAACGCCGATGCCGAAAGCCTGCATCAGGGCGTTAACGGCATCCGGGTCCCTGTTCTTGAGCGCCAAGCTGAGTCCCACAGCCCCAAGCTGAGCCAAAATCCCCGCCGAGACTCTCTCCGCCCCGTGATTTGCCGCAACGTGTCCAACCTCGTGGGCAAGCACCGTGGCAAGCCCGGCGTCGGTCTTGGCAATGGACAGAATGCCCGTATATACGCCTATTTTGCCTCCGGGAAGGGCAAAGGCGTTTATTGTGTCGTCGCCGTCTATGACTTTATATTCCCAGTTATATTTCGGGGTTTCAGCCAGCGCCGTGATTCGAGACGCCACCCTTCTTACGGCTTCGTTGTATCTGGAATTACTCGATACCCTCTCTTTTTGGATTACCTCCTGAAAAGCCGTAGCCCCCATGAGGTCAGCCTGTTCACGAGGGATAATAATAAACTGGTTACGCCCTGTTACCGGAGCCTGATAGCAATTCACAAACGCAAGCGCTCCGGTCAGGAAAACAACCAAAGCGATGACAGATTTTAATATCCAAGCGGATTTTCGTGCTTTATTCATCCTAGAGCCACCGTCCTTGAGGATTTATTTCCACAGCGCCGCAGCGTGCTTTGAACATAAACTGCACGAGCCGAATTTAAGTTTCAACCCCGTATATCCGAGCCTAAAAAATTCTCCGCACCGTTATTTGATGAGACGCCGTATTGCCCGATGAATCCGTAGCCACGGCTCTTATCGTGTGCAATCCGATGGACGGATTCCAAGTGGTCGCGTAAGGGGCTGAGGCATCTGTTGCAAGCAATTTGCCGTTGACAGAGAACTCAACCCTAGCCACAGAGATGTTATCCGAAGCTGCTGCGGAAATGGTCTTGGCTCTGCCGCCGGTAAAACTCGAACCCCCAGCGGGCTGAGTTATCGTTACCGCGGGAGGGGTCAGGTCCACAACAGGCTCTGGGGTAGGCGTAGGCGTGGGGTCAGGGACGCTATCAATGGCATCATCCGAGCCTCCCCCCGCCGCTTCAATCGCGGTGAGGGCGTTGACCCTTCCTGCGCCGAAGAGGGAGTCAAACCCCTGAGAGCCGATGTCGTCGGCTGTGTCTCGGATGAGCTTGGCGAGGGCGGCATTGGACAGAGAGGGGCTGTGAGACCAGATAAGACCGGCGAGTCCCGCGGTAATAGGAGCGGAAAAGGACGTTCCGCTTACGGTAATGTAGGAGGAATTTCTCCAAGTGGTTCTAATCGAGACTCCGGGGGCGGCGATGTCAACGAAATTTCCGAATGTCGAGAAAGAGGCGAGACCATCCCCCGAATCCGTCGCCGAGACTGCAAGCACGTTCGCCCTTGCCGCAGGGCAGTGAACAGAGTTATCTCCGCTATTTCCCGCCGCCGCAATGATTAGCGCTCCGCTTGCCCATGCGTCATTTAAGGCGTTCTGCTCGCTCGAAGAGCTGCTGCACGAGCCGCCAAGACTCAGATTTATTATCACCCGCTTGCTGGGATTGGCCCGGGCGTAATCCGCCACATAGCTTATCCCCTCAATAATATCAAAGAGCGTCCCAGAGCCGCCGTCGCTTAAAACCTTTACCGGAAGCACAGAGCATCCCCAGCAGACCCCTGCGACTCCTATCGAGTTATTGGTCTTTGCGGCGGCAGAGCCGGCTACGCCCGTTCCATGACCATTCGCATCGCTGGTGTTTGTGTTTGAAGATGAGCCTACGAAATTTCTCCCCGTAAGCCCCTTACCGCTTAGGTCGGGATGATTCGACTGCACTCCAGTATCCAGAACGGCGATGACAACCGAGGGATTGCCGGTTTCGATATTCCACGCCTGCGTAGCTTGAATTCTCGCATGATGGTACTGAGCGCCAAAATTCGGGTCATTCGGGGTCAAGAGAGCCTCGCGCAGATAATTTCTCTCCACAAATTCCACGTTTGGACTGCGCCCAAGCCTCTCCTCCAGAGCGTCGAGAAGAAGCCCGTTTGGAATTTGAACCAAAATGAGGTTATACCTAGCAACTGCCCCCAAGAGCGAGAGCCGGTTTTGCAGGAGCATAGCGCGCAAATCCGATTCGCCAGTGCGGGGTTTTAATTTAATAATTAGCTGCCCCTCAGCAAAATCCCTTTCGGCAGACGAGCTAGGAGAGACGAAACCGGTAACGACAAGCGCGGTAATAAATAAAAAGAGAGCAGATTTCCTCAATTGACTAAACCTCCCAAAATTAAGGGTATCAAAGGGGGTTATCCCCACCCCACCTTGTGTACTGCGCCCCCCTCGGAAGATACGGACTACAACCTAAATATTACGAATGTAGGGGCAGTTTGCAAGCCTGAATTTATTGGGGGGGGCAGAGACGCAATTATTAGCAGAGCGGGGGAAATTTTTATGAAGCCGCCTGCCGCTGTAGAGGCAATTTATAAATTTAGCTCTGCGAGTTGGCATCCTTGCTCGGAAATCGAGATAATCCTGCCATCGCCGATGAAGACGGAGGTGAAATTGCACACCGCCCCGCTAGTCCACTCCACGGCGATGTTTACCTGCGTGAGAGAGCCTATGCCGAAATGGAGCGGGAGCATATCCTGCTCGCAGCACCCCTTCCCGCCCGACACTGACCGTATCTGGCTTCCGGCAGACGTGGTAATTTGAACCCTTGAGCCGATGGCAGATGCGTTTGTGGCATCGCCGTCGCCAACCAATTTCACGATGACGTAGTTATTGGAGTTGCCGCCGTTATCGGCAAGCGCCTCGCCTAAATGCCCGTTTAGGAATGCGTCCATGAATCCGTCGTTGTTGTAATCCCCCCAAGGCGCGGCGAAGACATCCATCGGGGAGTCAATATCGGCTTCGGGGGCAACGTCTTCAAATTCGCCTCCGCCGAGGTTTCTAAAGAGCCTCGATGGGTTTAAGTGGTTCGTCGTAAAGAGGTCAACCCTTCCATCGGCATCAAAATCCACCCAAGCGCAGGTTCTGCCGTCGCCTACGTCGGCGGTGCCGGTCTGAGCGGTAACGTCGGTGAAAGCGCCGTCGCCGTCGTTTCTATAAAGGGCGTTTCTCACGGGAGTGTTGTCGAATATATTTACGACGTAGAGGTCAAGCAAGCCATCTGCGTTATAATCTCCGACGCATGAGGCAACTGAGTTCCAGCCGGAATCCCCGCCCAAGCCGGATGTTGCCGTAGCGTTGGTAAACGTGCCGTCGCCATCGCCGAGGTAAAACACGTTAATACCGTTGTTTGCCAAGAACAGGTCCTCAGAGCCGTCATTGTCGGCATCGAACCAAATGGCGGCGTTGGATTGGAAGGACTGCCCAATACCGCTCAATGCGGATACCTCATCAAAGGTCTCGTTCCCGTTGTTTAGATATAGAAGCGACTCGCCCAAGTTGGATTGGAAGAGGTCAAGCAAACCATCGCCGTCGAAGTCAACCCAAAGGGTGTGGCTCACGATACCGAACTCCGTCAGCCCAGCCTCGTCGGATATTTCATCGAAAACGCCGCCTCCCATGTTTCTATAGAGCATCAGAGAGTTTTCAGCCAGAGTCGTGCCGATGATTAAATCGAGAAGCCCGTCGTTGTTGAAATCCCCCCAAGAGGCGCTTCTAAGGGGCATATCGGCGATGCCTGATGCGGCGGTTACGTCGGTGAAAGCCCCGCTACAATTATTCCTGAATAGAAACACGTTTACGGAGGAAGAAGAGTCGGCATTGCCTACGATTAAATCCTGGCAGTTGTCATTATTAAAATCCCCCCAAGAGGCGGTCTGGCCAAGTATCCCGACGTCGCCTATCATTGCGCCGGGTATGACGTTCGTGAACGAGGGAATCTCGACTGAGCCGCCACCGTCCCCATCGCCGTCTGGATTGCTGAATTCAATATCCACGCATGAAGCGAGCAGGAGAAATGTCAATAAAATGAAAAAATGGCGCGCCGATGTCAATTTGGTTAACCCTTTTTTAGATTTTTTACGAGTAAATCCGCCGCCCTGAGACTCAGCGCCTCTATCGTGAGCGAGGGGGCGTCGCCGCCGCCGGAGGACGGGAAAACGCTTGCGTCCGTTACGAAGAGGTTGGCTATCTCGTGGCTTCTGAGGTCTTGTCCGACGACGGATTTCGCTGGGTCTTTGCCCATGCGGCAGGTGCCGAACACGTGGGTCGGGGCAAAGAAATCGTAGGTCGAGAACTCCTCGACTATCTCCCCCGCGCCAGAGGCTTTGAGAATTTCTTTGGAGGTTTTCGCCATGAAATCGAGCAGTTTAATCTCGGACTCCGCGTTAAAAGACTGAATCTTGGCAAGGGGCGCGCCAAACTCGTCTTTTTCCTTGTCGCTGACCGTAACGAATGTGTCTTTATTTGGCAGAAATTCGGCTATTCCCCCGATGGCTACGGCATGACCGAACCACTTATTTATATCGGCGACAAATTCATCCCCCCAGCCTTTGGAGTAGCGAAGGGCGTAATTAAGCGGCCCCGTCGCGCTTCCAACCGTGGGGAAGAGCCTGAGTCCGCCTTTTAAGCCCGATTTTTTATCCTTCGGCTCGTTCCACTTCCACACCACGCTGTCAATTGGGATTCCCCTGTAGGAGTCAACCCTCTCAGGGTGAAAAGCCACGGCCTGATAGAAAACCGTCTCCATAAAATTGCGCCCAACCGCTCCTTCGCCCTTTATGCCGGAGTTCAGAAGCAGCCTTGGGGTCTCAATGGCTCCGCAGGCGACGGCTATAAAATCGGCTTCGGCAAAGCTCTCTTTCCCGCTTTTATCAAAATAGTAAACCCCGCGGGCTTTTTGCCCCGTCGGTTTTTTTTCTACCTCGATTCTCCTGGCAAAAGCCCCTGTCAGAATCTCGCACTTGCCGGTTTTCTCCAGAAGCGGGATAAACGTAACGTCAACGCTCCCTTTGTCCTTTCTCGGACACCCCCAGGTGCATCCATTACAGTAGTTGCAGGGGGGGGTACCGCGATAAGGGGCAGACAGAATAGCCACTGTATTCGGGGTGAGAGACAGTCCGAGCTTTTTGCATCCCCTTTGAATCACCTGACTGGCGTAGCTGAGCTTATGAGCCGGAAGCGGATAGGGAGCGGCGCGTGGGCGATTTGGAAGCGCGCCTTCGGGTCCCGCCACGCCTAGTATTTTCTCAACCTCGGTGTAATAAGGCTCAAGGTCTCCGTAGCCGATGGGCCAATCCTCGGCGACGCCAAAGAGGGATTTCATGCGGAATGCGCTTTGGCTCAGGCGATGAGCCTCGCCTTGGAAGTGGAGAGTGGCGCCTCCCAAGCCGGATACGTGCTGATAGGCGGCGTATTTTCTGGTCTTTTGGTTGTTAAATTTACCCGAAGCCTTGTTCCAAGATTTTAGATGCTCGAATTTATCGTCGAGCGGCTGAGCCTCGCCATAGACTTGGCGAATGGAACTGGAATGGGGAAATGTCTTTAGCTCCCAGTCGTTTTGAGAGAGCGGATAATCCCTATAGGGGTCAAAGCGGCCTCCCGCTTCGAGAAGGAGAACGTCCATGCCCCGGGATGCGAGCCTCCATGCGAAGGGGGCGCCCCCGGGTCCCGAGCCTATAACTACGCAGTCATATTTCTTTTTTTTCTGAGCCATTTTTGAACCGTCGTAATATAATGGAACTATTATACAGTGTCAATTTCGTGGTTTCTCGCCTTTTTTGCTATCGGCTACTTAAAATTACAAATGCGCTTTCTTAAGATGCCACCGCTTTTGCCGCTCATGGTGAGATACTAGCTCGGAGTCGGAAGCGGGATGGGGGCAACTTTAAATTTCTTGAATTCGCCGAATTACTCAGTTACATTTTTGCCAGCTAACGATATTTTTCGGAGGAATTAACATTATGAAGAAATTCTTATCGCTCCTTTTGGTCTCCCTAGTAGTTTTTTCGGGATGCCAGAGCGCAAAAAAAAGTGAAGAAGCCGCAGTTGAGAACGGGTCTGAAAAGAAGGAGATTAACCAGAAGGTAGTAGCCCGGGTAAATGGACGCCCAATTTACGAGAATTCAGTCAGAGGCAAGGGGTTTGATGAAGTCATAACCGATGAGATTTTATATGAAGTGGGGCTGAAAAGAGGCGTGGATAAAGAGATTCAAGAGGAGGTAGAAGAATACCAAAAGAGGCTGATACTCGCTAAAATCAAAAGACCCCTTATTCTCGGAACTCCCAAAGACAAAACCATAACCGATGAAGAAATTGACAAATACTACAAGGACAATGAAGCCAAATATACCATCGTCAATCTAAAGGAAGTAAGCACGAGAGATAAAGCCGCCGCCGAGCAGATACACAGGAAAGCGCTTGAAGGAGGGGATTTGGAGCAAATCGCCTCTGAAGCCGGCGCTCAGGTGAAGGATCTGAGATATAACAGAAAGCACTCGCATTTATTCGTCGGCAAACCCGACGGCGCGATAAGCGAGGTCATAGCCGAGAGGAGCGAGTTCAAAGTGCTAAAACTAGTGGAAACAAAAAAAATTGAACCCGAAAAGGCGAGGCAGTCCATAGTATATGCAATTATGGCGCTCAAGAGGGACGAAGCCGTCAATCAAAAGGCTCAGGAACTAATGAAAGAAAACAACATTACAGTCGAAATCCTAGAACGACCAAAAGATGAAACCAACTAGAAGAAACTTCATAAAAACCGTAGCCTACGGCATTGCGGCGACCGAAATCGCCGTGAGCCTTCCGGTTAGCGTCTTCGCCAAGCCCGCCGCCTACGACAACGGAATCGAGATTGAAAAGGGGTTCCGGGTCCTTAACGCGGATACGCAGAAAACCATGGAAGCCCTTGCCGACGCCATTGTGCCGGGGGCGAAGAAAACGGGCATACACCCGCTTCTTATGGGCTACTTCTCGAAAGACCCGGGCTTTTCGCTAGCCGGATTCGTTGACGCCGGTCTTTGGAATTTGGATACCGTATCGAAGACGTATTTTAAAACCCCTTTCTACGACCTCGTCAAAAGAGAAGATAGGAAACAGGCGGTCGAACACATCATCAAAGGGAACACGGTGTTTTTCCTCAACTTCAGGGAAATCGTCGTAAAACTCCACTACACCAACCCTTTGGTGTGGAAAACCCTATCCTTCTCAGGGCCGCCTCAGCCCCAGGGATATATGGACTACGCCTCGCCCCCAGCGAAACGGCCGAAAAAGTAGCTCCGAGGATACTAGTTTCAGCCTGTCTTTATCGCGTCCTCCGCGAGGCGTCTTTTTTTTCGCTCCCTGAATCCGATAATTTTCCCTGAATCTATTTTTCGTTGCAATCATCAATAGATAGAAGTCAATTTGACGGAGGCAGAGGCGATGAGCGATTACGACATAGCTGTAATTGGCGGCGGAGCGGCGGGACTAACCGTGGCAAGCGGCGCGGTAAAATTCGGACTGCGAGTAGCCCTTATCGAAAAAGAGAAGCTCGGCGGGGACTGCCTATACTACGGATGCGTGCCTAGCAAAACCCTAATTCACTCCGCCAAAGTAGCCTCTCTCATCAGGCGCGCCAAAGAGTTCGGGTTGGACGAGACGCCCCTTTCCTTCAACTTTGCAAACGTCATGAGCCACGTCCACGAGGTAATCCAAAAAATTGGGGTCAACGACGACCCGGAGAGATTCAGAAAAATGGGCGTGGACGTCATATCCGGCGACCCGAAATTCATATCCTCCAAGGAAATAGAGATTAATGGACGGAGGATAAAAAGCAGGAAATTCGTGATTTCAACCGGCTCAAGGTCTTTTACGCCCCCGATAGAAGGGCTGAAGGAGACGGGGTTTTTATCAAACGTCGAGCTGTTTCATACGACAACACTCCCGAAATCCCTCGCCGTAATAGGGGCGGGACCTATTGGTCTTGAGATGGCTCAGGCATTTGCAAGATTCGGCTCACAGGTAACCGTAGTGGAGCTTCTGGGCCGCATCCTGGCAGTTGAGGACGAAGACATAGCCACTGAACTCGAAGCGCATCTCGCCAAAGATGGGGTGAAATTCCTCACCTCGGCTAGGGCGAAGAGAGTCTATTCCGAGAACGGGCAAAAGGTCGTCGTCTGCGAGAGGGGGGGAGAGGAAATCTTCATTAGAAGCGATGAAATACTGGTTGCCGTGGGGAGAATTCCTAATGTCGAGGGGCTGAATCTCGAAGCCGCCGGAGTCGAATACAACCGCAAGGGAATCGTCGTGAGCGAAACACTACAGACAACGGCGAAAAACATCTGGGCTTGCGGAGACGTTGCGGGACCCTATCTGTTCACGCACATGGCTGAGAATCAGGCAGGAGTGGTCGTGAGAAACGCCGTGCTTGGACTCCCCACAAAAGTAGATTACTCCCTAGTTCCTTGGACGACTTTCACCGACCCTGAGGTCGCCCACGCGGGCATGAGTGAAACTGAGGCAAAGAAAAAGGGAATCAAGTACGAGGTCTATAAACGCCACTATGGGGATGTTGACAGGGCAGTTACGGAGGTCGAGGGAAACGGCTTCGTGAAAATTCTCACCACCGGCTGGAAAGGAAAAATTATCGGAGCGCAGATAATAGGCCCAAACGCTGGGGAACTCCTGCCGGAGCTTGCTCTGGCAATACGCAAGGGATTCACGGTAAAAGAGATTTCATCCACGATTCACCCGTATCCAACGCTCGCGCTCGGCACTCGGCAGGCGACGGATATGTACTTCCGCAAGAAATTTGACTCCTCCCCTTGGCTTCAGAAAGCGCTTAAATTCATGGCTAAGCTGAGGAATTAGAGCGGTTAACAGGGGATTCTGACCGATTCACGGCGCTATAAATCCCCCGCCCCGCACACGGCTCATACGCCGAGCTATTACTTTTGCTATGGGCTACCGGAGAAATGCAAGGGGCAGGAGATAGCTTATAGAACGCGCTCTCCCGCCCTTCGCAATTGGCAACACCCGCGAGCTACTTTTTCACCCAATTGCCGTTAGGAAGCTGAACCTCCCAGCCGGCCCTCGCCTCTTCTCTTCTCACGGCGGCAAACTGCTCGCCCGCCTGAGGGATGAGGCTTTCAATATTCTCAGGCGTCGAGTCGAGTTTATTAATTTTCACTATAGCCATAGCCATTCCCCTGATGATGACGGCTCTATCGGCATTTTCGGCTTTGAGCATCACCGCTTCGTCTGCCGCAAGCGCGCCCCTATCGATGAGAAGCCCTTTATTTCCCTCCCCCGCTTTGCCGGCTGAGGACAGCGCCCCTATCGCCTCAAGCCGCCCGCTTCTCCTACGGAATGCCTCAAGCACATCGGGCATTTTACGGATTTCTGCTATTATCTGCGCCGAGATGTTATCCGTAGCCCAAGCGGGAGCGGCTATGTCAATTGAGAATCTCTTTTTGAGTCGGATGATTTTTCTCGATTCAAGCTGAGGCTTATCGGGATATTTCAGGGCTTGAGGCTCGGCTTTGGGACTATCCGAAGGGGCTTTGCTCTCAGGCTTGGGGGCTTCTTCGGCGGGAGATTTTAGGAATTCCCCCTCGAGGCTCTTATAGGCGTCCTTCACCTCTTCGGCGGGGAAGTAGATATTCACCGTTACAATGGCGCATGAGGCGAGATGAAAAAAAGCCGCAAGCGCCGCGAATTGGAAAGTAATCCTCGCAATTTTTGACATAGTTCAGTTCACCTCTCTATTCTTTTTCTCAAATTCGATTTGCAAATCACCCTCGCTCGCCCTCTTAGTGGTCTCTCTCATAACCGACAGAAAGTGCGAAAGAGAGATGGAATTGCGTTTTGAATCTACGCTTATAGATAAATCCTTTAAACCGAGGATTCCGCGCGAGAGTTCAAGTTTCTTAAACGTGATGAAGCCGTCTTTCATATAGCCGTAAATCTGCCCGTTATTGTACTTGCGCGCCGAGCGGAGAACGAGCTTTTCTTTCACTCCGAGCTTCTGAAGTAGCGCCTTGCCGATTTTCCTCGGTTCGCTTGAGCCTATAGCCCAGAGATTAAACGAGCCGTCAACGGCGTTTAAATCGCCGCTCTCGCCCTTGAGCCAAGAAATTCCATTGACTCTGCCCGTGATATAGTCCCTGCCGGATGGCACTGCGCCGGAGATTTTATCGAGGCTCACGCGGCTAAAGAGGAGCGAGAGATTATATTTAAGCCCCTCCGGCGCGAAGTCGAATCCCCCCGTGGCAAAAGCCTCGCCCCCGTAGAGCTTCGATTCAAGCCTCTTTAGGTTCAGGCCGCCGCCGCTTAATTCAAGCTCGCATTCTATATCTTCTATCCTGAAAAATCCATACTCAATTTCCCGGATGCGGAGAAAATCCCCGCCGCTAGATGGGGCTTTGGCATCTTCGGCGTTTAGAAACTCAAGAAAATCGTCAAATGTCGTTTTATAGAGCTTCGGGGATTTGGCGATGGTAAAAAAAGGATTTTGGGATTTTACCGTGTCGCGGAGGGTAATAGCGCCGTTTACGCCTCCAATCCGTATGCCCGCCCCTCCATTCGCCGCGCTCTCGAAGGATACGTCTGTGATTTTGAGGCTTCCCCGCCACCCGCTCTCGGTTTCATCGGCAGGGGGGACGGAGGTCAGGCTGAGGCTCAAATCCCCTTTGAGGGCGCCGTCCGCAAAAGCCGGAATAACGGGGCTAAGGGCGTTCTTTAGAAATGCCATGGGAATCCTAGGCAGGTTGATAGCAAAGCTCCTATTGTCATTAAGCGGATTTTCCACAGCGCCTATCAATTTAATCCCCTCCCCTCCCGACTCCTCTATAAACCCGCTCTTAATGCTAAGGGTTTCACCGGAGGCTTCAAGCTCAATCTCACCCCGAAGCGAGGAGGAAGACACTCCGCCCTGTTTAATATCAAGCCCGCGAAATCCAATCTTCCCGCCGCCCTTGGGCAAGAGGCCCTCTCCCAGTTCACCGGCGAAGTCCACACCCACGCTCTCTAAGGCAAAATTAATCCCTCCCGATGCAAAGGACGCCCCATCGAGCCTAAGCCGGGAGTCAACCCAAATGGGCGAGGATTCGGCGACCCTCACCGAGGCTCCCCCGCCGATACTGCCCCCCATAAACTCCCCCGAAACGGCTTCTACCTCAATTCGGCTCTCGAAGGATTTCACCCGCGCCGAGAGTTTCTTTATCGGCATAAACGCAGTGGCTATCTCCTCGGCAGAGAGATTCGCGCTCCATCTAATCTCGTTTGCCGCCGAGTAGAAATTAAAATCCCCTTTGACGCCGCCGCCGTAAACGCGCCCGCCTAGGGTTTTAAAATCCGCCCCCGCGAATCCGAGCCTGTAGGGGATGTTCTGCTCCTTGTTTCCGAGGAGTAGTTCGAGCTTTTGGGCGGAAATCTCCCCGTAGCGCTCAAGCTCGGCTTTGAGATTGCCGAGAGCAACCGAGCCGCTTTGGTATTTGAAATCCGAGGAGAGAGCGGGAAAGATGAGCGTTTTGAACTCTCCCCGCTCTGCGGCAACGCTTCCTGAAAAGCTGAGCCGCCCACTGCCGCCGCCCTCCCCTCGGAGTAGCCCTCGAAACTGTCCAAGCGAGACCTGCTCCTGAGGGATTCGCAGAGCCGCCCCATTGACGGAAATTTCAGTCGTCCACTCGCCGCCGCGTTCGAGGTTAAATTCTAATTTCTCGCCGTCGGCTTTTTCTGCGTGGATTTCTCCGTAGGAGACCTTTGCCAGCCGTAATTTGGGCGCGCCGATTTTGATGCCGCCCCCTGTTTTAGACAGAGAAATTCGGACCGGCAAAGGGGCATCGGCTTTGGAAATTGATAGCCCCTCGCCGCTTTCGAGCCTCAATTTGAAATCCCGAATCTCAAAGGAAGCCTCAGATGTGAATTCGTCCATATCTCGGCTCTCGAAACCCGCATCAAGCGAGTCAACTATGCCCCTAATGCCCGCAAGCGGCGAGTCGCCCGGGATTTTATTCAAATCGAGATTCGAGGCAGAGAGCCTGCCCGCGATACTGCGCGATGCGGCGGAAAATGTATATTTGCCCCCTAAGTTGACGCGCCCTCCGAGAGCAGACGCCTCAAAATCCACAAGCGATAGCGCGCCGCCAATCCCTTGGCGCGAGGTGAAAGCGACCCTTCCCTGCGCGCCGCCGGATTTTCCCAGATGCAGAGTCTCGGCGGATTTCAGGCGGAGCGATGCGCGGGCGGCGAAATCCTCCGCAGGTTCGGACAAGGGCTTCTCGGCGGTAAATTCCCCCTCAATTCCTTGGATGAAATAGCCGCTCTCGGCGCTGCGAATATCCCCTCCAGCAATGCGCCCACCGACAGTTAAGGCGAGGGTCGCCTCGGCAGGGGAGCCGGACAGTTTTACGTAATCCGTGAGAATCAGCCCGCTCATCTGAACGCTAGATAGAGCGGGAATAAAGCGCGGGAGGTTTTCAAGCTGAATTGGGTCAATTCTGCCCTGAATATCAAATATTCCCCCGGTTTTGACCCCCCGCACCGCGCCCCAGAATGACGCAGAAATCAGCTCGTCCGCCTCAAAAATCAGAGAATCGAGCGAGGCGGCGTCGGTTTTCGGGTCATATTTCGCCTCGTACCGGATTTTCCCCGCAAGCCGCCCCTCGCCCGCAGGAGCACCCTCGTAGCGCCGCAAATCAATCTCCCCTTGAGAGGTTACGCCGTCCGCGATGCGAAATGCAAATCTCGATGAGAGGGAAAACTCCCCACGAGCAATTGCCACGGATACGGTATCAGCGACCAGCCGCGGGATGGTTATTTTGACCTCCCCGCTCGGAGCGGGCGAAAATGGATACGCGACCCCGACGATAGAGACCTCATTGCCAAGGGCGGCGATGGAGGCTTGGATGTTTATCGCTCTATCTTCCTCGGAGGGGGCGTCGGCTAAAGCGAGGGCAATTTGTTTTATCTCGACTTGGGGGAGGCGCGCAATTCGGGCGTCTCGGATTTGGAGGCGGCGCACTTCGATAGGAAACGATTTTTTATCGTCTCCGCGGTCGCCCATGAGGTTAATTATGCCGTCGAGTTCTCTTTTATCGAGAGAGAAAACGGGCTTCTCAATTACGATTTCCTGAATCTTTATCTTCAAATCTAGAATTGAAGCCAAAATCGCCGGCTCGAAGACGAGCCTTCCCACGGTAAGTATCGGGTCGGCAATGTTAAGCGGGTTTGAAATCTCGATTTCACTGCCCCGAAAGCCGGAGAATAAGCCGAAATCAATATCGCCGACTTTGACTTTATATCCCGTGTTCTCGGAGAACCGCTCGAGATAGCCGCGCACCTGGGCGGGGAGAATAAATTTCAGCACAATCAGCAGTGAGATAACCAGCGCCGATAGAGCCAGAGCCGATGCGATAGCGAGATTTTTAACCCTTGAGCGGCGCATACCTCAGATATTATATTGACAATTTCGGGGTTTAGGAACGGGCTTTAGAATCAGTTGGTCTTGGCAACGCGCTCGTCTCTGCGGAGAACGTCTTCAACGGCGCGGGCTTTGATGACGTTTTTGAACTTAAAAAGGGCGTAGCGTCTCTCTTTTTTGAATTTCCCCGTAACTATCAGCCTATCGCCTTTAGCCACATCGAGCCGCCCCTTGGTATAGACGCCGATGGAGTTTTTCTCTGCGTCTATAAGGCTAAATAGCGTGTAATGGTCTCCCGAAGGGACTGTGTAGTGCTTCAGTTTTTCAATCACTCCCTCGACCGAAATCACCTTGCCGTCGTACTGGCGCGGGTCGGACACAACCGATTCAATTTCAATTGGGCTTTTAACCTCTTCGGCGCTCAAATTAACTATGGATGAAATCGCCAACACCGCAATTAATACAAACTGTCTGAGCATAGCCTGCGCTCCCTCCTTTTAGCGTTTTGGATGAATTCACTGATGTTTGGGATTCACTGTCGGCAATTAAATCCGATGCTATAAACTACCTAAAGTGCGGTTTGGTTGCAATTGAGAACTAGCCAGGGACAAACCGGAATTGACAATAAAACTTGGAGATTAAATAATTAACCTCTAACCAATCCCCAGAAGGAGATAAAAAGTTGAAAAAGAAATCCCCCGCGCCGCCTGAACATAACCCTCGCAAGCACTCTTCGATTTACGTCGAAGGCGCAGACCGCGCCCCAAGCCGGGCGATGCTCCGCGCCGTAGGGTTTCGGGACGAGGACTTTAAAAAACCCGTAGTCGGCATCGCATCCACTTGGAGCATGGTAACCCCGTGTAATATGCACATTGACAAGCTCGCCCTCGAAGCCGCTAAAGGGGCGGACGGAGCGGGGGGAAAGGCGATAATTTTCAATACCATTACCGTGTCGGATGGGATTTCCATGGGGACTCCGGGGATGCGTTATTCGCTCGTATCGCGCGAGGTCATAGCGGATTCGATTGAAACCGTTACGGCTGGGGAAGGATTCGACGGGCTTGTCGCCATCGGCGGATGCGATAAAAATATGCCCGGATGCCTGATGGCAATGGCGCGGATGAATCGCCCTTCGGTGTTCGTATATGGGGGAACGATAATGCCGGGGATGCACTGCGGAAAGCCGGTTGACGTGGTTTCTGTGTTTGAAGCGGTCGGGGCGCACGCGAACAAAACGATAAACGACGAAGAACTCAAGGCGATAGAATCCTGCGCCATTCCGGGCCCCGGCTCCTGCGGAGGGATGTACACGGCAAACACCATGGCTTCTGCGATTGAGGCGCTGGGGATGAGCCTTCCCAACAGCTCGGCCCAGGCGGCAATATCCACAGAGAAAAACATGGACTGCTCCGGGGCAGGAGCGGCCGTGATGAATCTGATTAAAAATAATATCCGTCCGCGAGATATTATGACGAGAAAAGCGTTTGAGAACGCGATCTCGGTCGTCATCGCCCTCGGCGGGTCAACAAATGCCGTGCTGCATCTCCTAGCAATGGCCCATGCGGCGGGGGTAAAGCTCTCGATAGACGACTTCAACCGCATCGGGAGCAAGCGTCCCGTGCTTGCAGACCTCAAACCGAGCGGCAAATATTTTATGTCTCAATTCTGCCAAATCGGCGGGCTTTCTCCGCTTTTGAAAATTATGCTCGACAGAGGACTCCTCCACGGCGACTGCCTAACGGTTACGGGCAGAACCCTCGAGGAGAACCTAAAGAGCGTAAAACCGTATCCGAAGAAGCAGGGAATTATAGCCCCATTTGAAAATCCGATAAAAAAAGACAGCCACATCGTGGTTCTGCGCGGCAACCTCGCCCCAGAAGGGGCAGTCGCTAAAATCACAGGCAAAGAGGGACTCTCGTTCACCGGAAAAGCCATCGTATTTGACTCCGAAGAGGAATCCCTCAAGGCGATACTGTCGGGCAGGGTGAAGAAGGGACACGTCATCGTTATACGCTACGAGGGGCCCAAAGGGGGACCCGGGATGCGCGAGATGCTAAGCCCCACCTCGGCTGTAATAGGCAGGGGGCTTGGCAGCGACGTCGCACTCATCACCGATGGCAGATTCTCAGGCGGCACTCACGGATTCGTAGTCGGACACATCACCCCTGAGGCGGCTGAAGGCGGCGCGTTAGCGGTAGTAAAAAACGGGGACGAGATAACAATTGACGCAAAGAGGCGAGAGATCATCCTAGGGGTGTCAGATGCAGAGATCGGGCGGCGGCTCGGCGAGTGGAAAAAGCCCAAACCCAAAGAAACCCGCGGAGCGCTTGCCAAATATGCAAAACTCGTAAGCTCGGCGTCCGAAGGGGCGGTAACGGATAAGTGATTCAGGATGAGAGATATTATTAGGGGCGCGCCTACGCCCGGCTGAGTTGATAGAGCAGGTTTTTCAGGTGCTTCGAGCCTGAAATCTCAATCCGGCTTTTAATCTCAATCCAGTTCCCTAGCGAGCTTCTGAGAAACACATTGACAATTTCGGGGTCGAACTGCGTGCCTGATGATTTGGCTATCTCTTCTATAGCCTTGCCAAAGGGCATGGCTTTTCTATATGGGCGGTCGCTTGTCATGGCGTCTAGGGCGTCAATCACCGAAAATATCCTCGCTCCGATGGGGATTTGCTCGCCCGCAAGCCCGCCGTTGTATCCCCTGCCGTCAAAGCGCTCGTGATGGGTAAGCACAATTTTCGCGGACGGCTCAAGGAACTCTATCTGCTTTAAAATGTTATAGCCCGAAACGGGATGAGTCCTCATGACCTGCCACTCGTCTTTAGTTAGCTCTCCGGGTTTGAGCAAAATGGAGTCGGGAATGCCTATTTTGCCGATGTCGTGCAGGAGCGCTCCCATCGCAATCACGGACAGGTCGGCGCTGGAGAGGCTCATCTGCTTGGCGAGGTTAATGGCGTATTCAGTCACCCTGTAGGAGTGATGGCTCGTTCCGTGTTCCCTGAGGTCGAGCGTGAGAACTAGCGCCTCAAGGGTGTCCGAGTAGATGCCGACGAGCTTTTTAGTCTGCTGAATCACTTTTTTTTCGAGATTTTCCTGATAATCGCGGTTTTCTCTGATGAGTCTCGACCTCTCGGCGGCGCGCCCGATGACGGCTTTAACCTCGTCAACGTCGAAGGGCTTGAATATGTAGTCGTAAGCCCCTTCCCGTAGGGCGAGCCTCAAATCTTCGGTGTCTCTGGACGCGGAGACCATTATAGGGGAAACCCCAGAATGAGATTTGAGCCTTATCAGAGTTTGGAGTCCGTTTAAATTGGGCATGTGAATATCCAAAAGCACGATAGTTATCTCTGCGTCCGATGAGATTTTCTCAAGGCACTCGGCGCCGTCTTTGGCCGTACCGCAGTCATGGCCCATCTCTTCGAGTATATCGTTGAGGAGGGATCTTATAATCTCTTCGTCGTCTACAATGAGTATTTTTTCTCTGCTGCGCAAAACCGGCATCCTGCTAAGTAGTTATCTCGGGTCAACTTTAGTTTTACAACGCATTTGTGCTTTTTTCAATAGAATGGGCTAAGAATTTGGGTATTTCAATCCTCAATAAAGACCCCGAAGCCCGCGCGCAAAAAGAGCGAACACCCAGCAATATCATTGCCCGCCTCGTCTTTGACATTTTAACTTGAATATGTAAAATGCCTGTTCCTGTTAACGAATTCTTAATAAAGAGAGAGGATGGAATATTGAAGGCCCTAGGGAGGCATCTTCTAGTGGAATACCACGGGTGTAACCCTCAAACATTGAACAACTTGGAGAAGATTCAAGCGTTTATGGTTGAAGCCGCTTCCCAGTGCGGAGCTACAGTGCTTGGGAGCTCGTTTCACTATTTCTCCCCTCAGGGCGTGAGCGGCGTAGTGGTCATTGCTGAGTCCCATCTATCCATTCACACTTGGCCCGAATACGAGTATGCGGCCGTAGATGTGTTTACCTGCGGCGGAACGGTTGACCCTTGGGCGGCTTTTCATTATCTAAAATCGGCGCTGGACTCAAGCGAGAGTTCCGCAAGAGACCTCCGGCGAGGAGAGATTTCCCCTCAAACCGAGAGGCAGGCAAGGAAGCGAAAACTCCAGTCCATAAAAGCGGACTAGCAATCGGCGCGCCCCCCTGCAATCCCACCAGAGCGAAGCCCCGGGCAATAGCATCCTATCCTGAATTAGAATTGAGTAAAATCGCGAAAAGGAGGGAAACGTCCGTGCGAGTCCCCCGCCTTTATTGGGGTTTTATATAACTTTTAGAATCAGTTTTTCAATTTCGGATTTGGGCACAGCCCCCACGACCTGATGCTGAGCCTTGCCGTCTTTGAACACTATGAGAGTGGGAATGCTTCTTATGCCGAATTTCGTTGTAATCTGCTGGTTTTGGTCAACATTGACCTTGCCCACTTTGACCCTGCCCGAATAGGAGGTTGCAATTTCGTCAACCACCGGGGCAAGCGCTCTGCACGGGCCGCACCACGGAGCCCAGAAATCCACAAGCACGGGCGTTTCGCTCTTTAGAACCTCGGCTTCAAAGGTCGAATCCTGAATCTCAATTATTTCTGCGCTTGCCATTTAAGTATGACCTCTCCTTAAATTTATTAGAATTGAACGTGCCATGTATTATAGTCGTTTGAGTCGGCGATGCAAGTATCACGAGGGTCTTAACGGATTTTTAACTTATCAAAAGAGGTAGAACTCAAGTAAATGACTCTGCGCTCGCTTTATGTGGATTTCAACTCATATTTTGCCTCTGTAGAGCAGGAGGAAAACCCCGCCCTGCGCGGCAGACCCGTCGGGGTCGTGCCAGTTGAAGCCGAAACGACCTGCTTCATTGCCGCAAGCTACGAGGCAAAAAAGTTCGGCGTCCGAACCGGCACACGCGTCGCCAAGGGGAGAGTGCTCTGCCCCGGCATCCGCATAATTCCAGCTCGTCCAGCGATTTATGTACAGTACCACCGAAGACTCGTCGAGGCGGTTGAATCTTGCATCCCCGTTGAGAGAGTCCTGTCAATTGACGAGATGTACTGCGAGCTTACCGGAAGCTCCCAACATCGGGAACGCGCCCTTGCCATCGCCGCTCTCATCAAAAAAACCGTAGCCCAGAGAGTAGGGGTACATCTTCGCTCATCCATAGGCATCGCCCCAAACGTGTATCTCGCTAAAACGGCAACCGATATGCAAAAGCCCGACGGATGCGTTGTAATTGACGATGCGGATTTGCCCGGTTGTCTCTACCGGCTCAATCTCACAGACCTGTGCGGCGTTGGAGCGGCAATGGAGAGTCGTCTGAATAGATTGGGCATAAGAAGCGTTAAAGAGCTATGTGAAGCCGAGCGGGGGGTATTAAAAAAGGCGTGGGGAGGGATCGAAGGAGAGCGGATGTATGAGCGTATCAGGGGGAAAACCCATCATCCCGCGCCCGCTTCCCAGAAATCAACCCTCGGACACTCGCATATGCTTCCCCCGGAACTGCGCTCTGGCGAAGGGGCGAGCGCGGCGCTATATAAATTAATCCAGAAAGCGGCGGCGAGGCTTAGGAGTTACGGTCTTTTGGCGGGGAGGCTGTCCATTGCGCTGAAAGATGTAAACGGCGGCGTATGGGAGGATGAAATCCGCTTCGAGCCAACCGCCGATACGCTCGAATTTTTAACCGCCCTCAAGAGCGCAATGGCTAAACGTCCGAGGACGAAAATAGCCCCGCTGAAAGTCTCAGTTACGCTCTCGAATCTCGGCGAGGCAAAAAATCGCCAGCTTCTACTTTTCAGCGACTGCCGGAATCGGGAAAACCTCAACGCCGCAATTGACAGCATTAATCTGCGCTACGGGGCAAATACCGTATATTTCGGCGGCGCGTCGCTTGGACTGAATGCCGCTCCCATGAGAATCGCCTTTAACCACATCCCGGATTTAAGCATCGAGGGCGATGACTAGCGAGAGGTACCGAGGCGGAGGGCGGGGAATGTGCGGGCTGGATACGAAATACCGCTCAATCCGAAAGGGGCGCGGATTCGGGAATTTCGAGGGAATTACGCAGACTTGCAACATCTCTTCTATTTGATATAATTGTTCGGCTCTAAAAGTCCGGCGGAGCGGTTTTGCGCATAATTAATACTGGGCCGAGCCGGGTACGCGCAGATTAATAGCCCTCATCCTAATAAAAATCCTAGAGACTAAACGTGTGCGGCGAATATAACCATTTGAGAAATTCTAATAAGTTATCAAATAACTGACTTAAGGAGGATGAGAGATGGAAGTTGACCAGTTGTCGCTTGTGATAGTGCTTGTCATAAGCCTGATAGCGCTCAGTTTCGCGGGCTTTTTAGCCAGATACGTGCTTAGCCAAGATACAGGAACGTCGGCGATGCAGGAGATAAGTAACGCCATCAAGGAAGGGGCCGAGGCGTTTATGAAGAGGCAGTACTCGACGATTGTCCTAATGAGTGTTGCCCTTGGCGCGATTATCTTCTTACTTCTCTATTCATTTGCGAAAGGGGATGCGTCGCTCGCCTGGCGGACGACAGTTGCCTTTTTCTTCGGCGCGGGTTGTTCCGGTCTTGCCGGATATATAGGTATGTATATCTCGATTAGGTCGAATATACGCACGGCAAGCGCCGTAAGGTCGAGTCTCGACAAGGCGCTTAAGGTCGCTTTCCGCGGAGGCGCAGTGTCAGGGGTTACAATTGTCGCCCTGAGTCTCCTCGGCGTGGGAACTCTGTTTGTTCTATTCGGAGGGATGGCTGAGGACGCCGAGGCGGCAAAGAGAGTGCCATATATGCTCGTTGGATACGGCTTCGGCGCGAGCTTCGTCGCCCTTTTCGCTCAATTAGGGGGCGGAATCTACACGAAAGCCGCTGACGTGGGCGCGGACTTGGTCGGAAAAGTAGAAGCCGGAATCCCTGAGGATGACCCCAGAAACCCCGCCGTAATTGCGGACTTGGTCGGGGATAACGTCGGCGACTGTGCCGGGCGCGGAGCGGATTTATTCGAGTCCACAGCGGCTGAGAACATCGGGGCTATGATATTGGGAGTCGCCCTTTTTCCCGTCTTCGGCATCAATGGGATATTTTTCCCGCTCGTAACAGGGGCATTCGGTCTTTTAGGGAGCATGGTCGCAATCATGTCCGTAGGGCTTAAGGACGAGAAAGAAGACCCGATGTCGGCCCTGAACAGGGGATACTACATCGCCTGCGCCCTTGCCGCAGTGGGATTTTATATCGCCACGTACCTGCTCCTCGATAACAATATGTGGCTCTTTATCGCAGGGCTTATAGGCATCATCACGAGCATCATGTTTGTCTATATCACTCAATACTACACCGAATACAAGTACCGCCCGGTGCAATTCATAGCCGAAGCCTCGCAAACGGGCCCAGCCACTAACATCATCGCCGGTATTTCCATCGGCTTGGAATGCACGGCGCTTCCGGTGCTTGCCATATCCATAGCGCTTATCAGCTCATTTTACTGCGGCGTTCAGGGATTGGTCGGCTTTGAAGGCGTATCCTCTGCAAGCGCGGGGCTCTACGGCACGGCTATCGCCACAATGGGAATGCTCGGCACGGCGGCGTACATCCTCGCCATGGATACTTTCGGTCCCATCACGGACAACGCCGGCGGTATTGTCGAGATGAGCAATCAGCCCGAAGAGGTGAGGCGTAAAACCGACAGGCTCGACTCAGTGGGAAACACGACCAAAGCCCTTACAAAGGGCTACGCCATCGGCTCGGCGGCGCTTGCGGCATTCCTGCTGTTCTCGGCTTACTTAGACGAGATAGCCCACCTCACCGGAAAGGCTTTCGATACGGTCAATTTGGCTAAAGTCGAGGTGTTCGTAGGGGGGCTTTTGGGGGCGATGCTCGTATTCCTGTTCAGCGCGTTCGCCATTAAAGCCGTCGCCAAGGCCGCTTATTACGTCATCAACGACGTGCGCGCTCAGTTCAAGGAAAACCCCGGCATCCTCCAAGGTACTTCAAAGCCCGATTACGGCAGATGTGTTGACATCGTTACCAGAGGGGCGCTCAGGCAGATGATAGCCCCGGGGCTACTGGCAGTGGGAATGCCCATAGCCGTAGGGCTTATATTCAAGCAGCTGGGCGTCGGCGCGGAAGCCGTTGCCGGATTCCTGATGGTGGGAACTATCACCGGGATTCTGCTTGCTATATTTATGAACAACAGCGGCGGCGCTTGGGACAACACCAAGAAATATATCGAAACCGGATACTATGGGGGAAAGAAATCAGAAACCCATAAGGCGGCTGTCGTCGGAGACACCGTCGGAGACCCGTTCAAAGATACGGCGGGACCCTCGATTCACGTTCTTATAAAACTGCTCTCTACAATCACTCTGGTGCTTGCGCCGCTGTTTATTTAGTAATTGACTAAAAAAAGGGAGGAGGCAAATATCGCGCCTTCTCCCCTCTTTTTTACGGTAGTGTAGGGCGCGGGGTGAATCATGGATTCGCACCCGAGATTATCCTCAGCCATCTGGGCAGGCCGCATCAAAATTCTCTGCACCTATTGTCCCGGGTAAATATCCAAAAGTTCCCTCGCTATCAGGGAAGCGACCGACTCAGGGGCTAGTCCTTCGGTGTTCACGGCAATATCGGCTTTTTCATATAGTGGAATCCTTGAGTCGAGCATCTCCACAAGCCTCTCGAAAGGGTTTTCAACCCGGAGTAGCGGGCGCGACTGATTCCCCTTCACGCGATTCCACAGCGCCTCAGCCGGCGCTCGAAGATACACCGTAACGCCGCCGCTCCGGCGCATCGCCTGCCAATTCTCTTCCCTCAGCGCTGCCCCCCCTCCGGTGGCAACCACTTGCGCCTCGTGAATGGATACGGATTTAAGCGCGGCGGACTCCGCATCTCGAAAATACTCCTCGCCGAAACGGGCGAATATCTCAGCTATCGGGATTTTAAGCTCCTTCTCAACGGCATCGTCTAGGTCTAGGAATCTAATCCCAAGAATTTTGGCAAGGGCCTTTCCCACGGAGCTTTTGCCTGCGCCCATAAAGCCAACTAAAAAAATATTGCGCTGGTGCGGCGTGTTTTGCATGGATGACCTCCCTCACGGGCGACATTGGGCTGGCTCGGCGAGCCGAGATAGAGATGGAAAAGATAAAATTCGGCGCTTTCTTAGAAATTCTCGAGCATCTGGGCGATGGTTTTTTTCTTACTGGGATTTGCCGCCGTCAATTTCTCGACGTACTTTGCGATAATGTCGCACTCAATGTTGACCGCATCGCCCGCCTTGATGTCCGAAAGCGCCGTCGCCTCCTGAGTGAACGGTATCAAATTCACCGAAAACCTGCTAGCCTCGACCTCATTCACCGTAAGGCTGACTCCGCTCACGGCGATTGACCCCTTCTCGACGACGTACTTTGACAGCCCTTCGGGAATCGAGAACCACACAACCAGCGACTCCCCCCGGCGGGCGAGCGAGTCCACCCTGCCCACTCCGTCCACATGACCGTTTACGATATGCCCTCCGAGCCTTCCGCCGACCTTCATTGCCCGCTCCAGATTAACACGACTTCCCGGTTTGAGGTTGCCTAGATTTGTTCTTCGGAGCGTCTCCTGAGATGCGTCAACCGTAAAGGTGTTGCTCCCAATGGAGGTTACGGTGAGGCAGGCACCGTTGACCGCGATGCTCTCGCCGAGGACGAGTTCGCCGGCGGGGATGTTTTTCAGCTCGAAGCTAAGCGCGGCGTCCTTTGCCCCAGCTTTAATCTCCCGAACCCTGCCGATGTCTTCAACTATACCGGTGAACATTCAGCCCTCCCTCTTCATAAAAAACGTCTCGAACAGAATCAAAATCACGCCCACAGTGATGGCAGAATCCGCAATATTGAACGCTGGCCAGTGGTAATCTGGGTTCCCGAACCAGTGGACGTCAATAAAATCCACGACATAGCCGTATCTGAATCGGTCAATGGAATTTCCCACTGCGCCTCCGAGAACAAGCCCAAGAGCGGCAATCAGGAGTTTATGACTCTCGTGAGCAGACCGAAGAAACGTAAATATAGCCGCGACAGCCATCACAAGCACCAGCGCAAAGAGCGGCATCCGAACCGAATCTGACAGGGTGTTGAGGATTCCGAAAGCCGCTCCAGGGTTTCTCACATAGGTCAGGTCCAAGAATGAAAATACCGCAACCCTCTCGTAGAGAAAAAAATTAGCCTCAATGAGCCATTTGGTTATTTGATCCGAAACCACAACAAAAGAGGAAATAGAAAGCGCAAGGGCGTATTTATTCATCGTGGCTAGGATTATATCGGCTTCGGGTTGCTAGTTCAAATTCTCTCGCATCGCCCACCGGCATCTATCTATAAAATCGAGGGCAAAGCCCCAAGCCCCCGAATCCGCGGTGCGGGAGGCGCGCCCGATAACATCCGAAGCCTCGCCGTATCTGCCGAGGGCGTAGAGCGCAATCCCCAGAAGCCGCAGGTTTTCTCTACCCAACGCGGTGTCCGAGGGAAGTCCTGCGGAGTCCGCTTTGGATAACAGCAAAGACGCTCTCTCATAATCCGAGTTGTTGAAGAACATTCTGCCCAGCAGGTAGTAAGCCGGAGCAAAGCGGGGGTACTGCGCCGTAAGTTCGGTCAGCGCGGCTAGTTGAGTGAGCTTATCCCTAGTGGAGAAATAGATTTTAATTCGGTTTTGAATCCCCAATCCGGCGGCGAGGACGGAGAGCTTTATCTCAATCTCTCTGTCAATGTCCGCAGGGAGGGCGGAGTCTCGAAGGGATTTGAAGATAGTCAGCGCCTCCTTGGATTTGCCCAATTGCCACAGGGCATTTGCCCGAATATTGAGCAGTATATTAGCGTCAACCTCGGAAGCGCCCGCAGGGATTTTGTCGGCAACGCGCAGGGTTTCGGGAAAGTCCCGGTCGTAGTAAGAGGCATAGGCTAGGCTCTGCGCGAGCGACGCATCGCCGCCGTCATAGCCCAGAGCCTGCGAAAATAGATCCTTCGCCCGATAGAGATTTCCCGATGCAAACGCAGAGACGCCCTCGTCCCTTAGGGCGGCAATCTTTCTCGGACACCTCGCCCCGAATATGGCTGGCGCGCTGAATCTATATCCGGCCAGAGCGGGGGCTTCGGCGGGCATAGAAATTTTTCCCAGATACCCCCTCCACTCGGACACAAGCCCGTCGAGGTTTTTTTTATAAATGCCGAAATCCCCCGTGCGGTAGAGGTATTTAAACCTCTCAATGCCGTAATTTTCAATTAAATACCGGCAGAAAGACCCCATCAGCGTATAGCTCTTCCGAGGGGGCGCGTGCCAGAATCCCAGACCCACGATGTCCTCAATATCGGGCGCGGCGCCGCTGTCAATCATCGCCCTAGACCACTGGTGCGGGGTAAGCCCGTTTTCGCTCCAATCGGCGGCGACGGCAATACCCTCTACAAGCCCTATTTTCGGGCTAATGCCGAGGATGCGCGTGCCAAACTCAGACGCCATAACGTGGACTAGCTCGTGCTTCAGCACGGCATGGGGGAATCCATCGTAAACCAGGTGAATCTCGCGGTGAATGGGATTTGCCACTGTGGTCTCGCCCGCGCCGATAATTTTTTTGCGCGTCTTCTCGTCTGGATAAATATAAGAGCGGATTTTCTCCCCGGAGCTGACGTTGAGGTATCGCTTCAGTTGATAATAGCGCCACTCGTGGTCTTCGGCGATGAGTTTTATCATCCTAGCCTCGGGCGAGCCGGGGGAGTAGCGGATAATAAAATGCTCGGTCTCGACGATGCCCTGAAGAAAATTTCGGGCTACATAGCCCCTGCTGTATATAAAACCGAAATCCTCTCGTTTGACATGGAAGAATAAAATTGCGGCGGCTAGGGGAATCATCGCCAATACGGCAGGCAATCTCCGCCCCCACACCTGGGTTCGGGCGAGAGCTAAGCTCGAAGCAATTATAAACCCCGCGCCCCAGCACAGAACACTCACTCTGTAGAGGACAAGCGTCGGTGTTATGGCTATAGCCTCGTCGTAGAGAGGCCCGGGGAAAAATCCGAACACGGGGTTATACGAGAAAACTGGCATCTGGGCGTAAAGCCTCCAGAGCGAGAGCGAAACCGCTCCGATAAGAACGAGCGCGCCGAGAAAAAATCCCTTCCTCGGAAACAGTATCTCTAGTAAAAACCCCAGCGAAGATGAGAAAAACACGCTGACACAGGGAATCAGCAGGTAGAATATTATCCCCTCTGAAACGGAACAGTCTCCTTTCAGCAGTGATGCCGAAAGCCCGATGATAAACGGCAATGCAAGCATTATCAGATTTATCAGGGCAACCGAGCAGAGCATATCGGCAAGCGCAATTCCCCGCGCGGCAGATTTCCTCGCCTCTAGCGCGTATTCAGCGGAGGAAAAAACGGCGGCAAATGACCCGGCAAATGCCACAACGACCGAAAATTCAAACCCAAGCGCGCCGGCAAGCGGGAGAAAAAGCAGAGCGAGCGACAGCAAGGAAAGCGCGGCTATCGGAGTAGCAAAGCGTTTCGACAATATTCGAGGCATTTTTAGACCTAATTATTCATTATACATATATCACATTCGGATGGGGGAGGCATAGCAGATGAGAGCGGATTTAATCCGTCTTTAGGGGAGTTGACGTATATAAGGTTAGTTTGTTCAGGCGTTGAGCGGGAGGAGCGGGAGGAGCGGGGGGGGGATTGAATTTATTGACACGGAATGTTATATAGAATATAAATAAGCTGCGCAAGTGGCAGGTTCGTCCTTTTAATGAAATCAAATAAAACCAAAGGAGGATGTAAAATATGAATAGATTTAAGCGTTTCGGACTGGGAATGTCCGTGGTTTTGCTTTTTGCTTCGGCCTGTGCAACCCCGCCGAAAGAAGCCGCCGCGCCCGCGCCGACTTCCGCCACACCGGCGGCGGCTCTGCGCACCGCGCTTAACGGTTTGATGCAGGAGCATGTATATTTGGCGGCATTGGCAACTGGAGCGGCCCTAGGTGGTCGCAACGCCGAATTCCAAGCGGCGGCGGCGGCTCTTGATGCCAACTCCGTAGCGATAGCCGACGCAAACGGCTCAGTCTATGGCCCTGAAGCTGGAGCGGCTTTCCTTCCCCTGTGGCGCAAGCACATCGGAATGGTCGTTGACTACACCGTTGGCGTAGCTACGAAAAACAAAGCCAAGCAAGACAAAGCCGTAGCCGACCTCGTACAGTACAGCAAGGATTTCGGCGCGTTTCTCAACTCCGCAAGCCCGGCTCTTCCGCCGGACGCGGTAGCGGAGCTTGTAAAGGGACATATCCTAACCCTTAAGCCTGTGATTGACGCTCAGGCATCGGGAGACTTCACGAAGGCTTACACCGCCCTGCGCGACGCGGCTGGACATATGCCGATGATAGCCGACGCCCACGCTTCCACAATTGTAAAACAGTTCCCGGAGAAATTCAGCGGCTCTTCCGATACCTCAGCCGCCGCCTTGCGCTCGGCTCTTAGCCTGCTCATTAAAGAGCATGTATATCTAGCCGCCGCCGCGACCGGAGCCGCGCTCGGAGGCCGCACGGCTGAATTCCAAGCCGCCGCCGCCGCCCTTGACGCAAACTCCATAGCCCTGGCAAAAGCTAACGGCTCAGTGTATGGCCCTGAAGCCGAAGCCGCGTTCCTTCCCCTGTGGCGCAAACACATCGGAATGGTCGTTGACTACACCGTAGGACTCGCCACAAAAGACAAGGCAAAGCAGGATAAAGCCGTAGGCGACCTCGTGCAGTACAGCAAGGATTTCGGCGCGTTTCTCAACTCCGCAAGCCCGGCTCTTCCGGCTGATGCAGTGGCGGAACTGGTGAAAGGACACATCCTCAGCCTCAAAACTGTGATTGACGCTCAGGCGGCAGGGGATCAGGCAAAGGTCTATACCTCCCTCCGCGAGGCAGTACACCACATGCAGATGATTTCCGACGCTCACGCCGAGACGATAGTGCAACAGTTCCCGGCTAAATTTGCGGTAAAGTAAAATTATCGGGAAACACAGAAAAATATATTGTATAATCTCAAGGCGACGGTTTCATTACATCAAAGGAGCCGTCGCCTTTTTTTATACTAATTCAAGGAGGAAACAATGAAATATAAATCCATAGCCGCCATCATAATAAGCGCCTCTGCCCTAGTCCTATCTTCCGGCGCAGTATCTTACGGATGCGATACCGCATCTAAAGCCTCAGCCGAGGAGGGTGTCAAAACCCAGAGCGTTAAAACCGATGCCCCCCCAACCCAGACCGCGTCAAACAAGTCCGAGCCGGTAAGCGTTGACATTAAACTGTTCACCTTCAAGCCGGGGGTTATAGAAATTCCCGAAGGCGCGACGATTACCTGGACTAACGGAGACGCCATCGAACACAGCGTTACAAATGGCACTCCTGAGAAAACGGGCGATGCCTTTGACTCGGACTACTTTACCAAGGGGCAAACCTACTCATTTACATTTGCCAAAGCCGGGGAATACCCATACTTTTGCAAGAGGCACACCAACATGGTAGGCTCAGTAAAAGTAGTCCCTGCCGCCCCAGGCCATTCGGGACACTCGTACTAACCCGCTATTTCGCAGTTTTTAGACGAACCTCGCGCACCACAGTCTTAACATGGGGGAATTGCTCCTCGCTCCAAACGACAAAAAAATTCCCCCCGGCGGAAGCGGCAATGTCTGGGGCGTAGGACTTTATGGCTCCCGAAAGGGTCTCAATAGGGCTAAAGCTCTTGCCACCATCCGTTGAGTATCTCAGCACAATACGCCGACGCACCGCCGTTGAGTCTTCCCAAGCTATGGCTAGAGCGCCGTCTCCTACGGCCATTGAGACGTGGTCGGGGATAGACGATTTGGATTCGTCGAGACGCCGCGGGGCAGAGAATTCCCTCCCGTCCCTGGATTTGGCGAATAGGACATTAGGCTCTCCAGCCCCTTCCGTGTACCAAGAGGCGTAAATCGTCCCGCCGCCGTCAATTCCTACGCTCCCTCCGCGATGAGGGCAGGCGGCGATTTTCCAATTATCGGCATGAACTAGAGAGGGAGGGACAGAATCCGCGCCCGTAGAGATGACCATATCCCTCGCATCCTCGGCGAATACCTGTCGCCAGAGAACGGCAAATCTATTATTCTCCCCTGCGCCGAGGTCAACCCTGCAACACACACAGACATCGCCCGCTAATTTCACGGCGGATTCAACGCTCGTCCCCCGACTCCCGATTCGAGCTATAAAAGTGGCGGGCTTGTCCCACCCCTCGCGGGTGTCAATCCATGAAATCAGCACGCTCCCGTCGGATGCAACGTCCATCCCCTCGAATGAGTGGGAAATTGGGCGGTCTTCATTGATTCTGAGATGATTATCAAAATTCCTCCCCCCGTCGAGCGAGCGGGAGAGGATTAAATCGGATGCGAAAAGCGCCCCCTCAGGCTTGGGCTTGCTGGCAGACCAGGAGATATAAATCTCCCCCTCTGACCCTACGGCGATTCCGGGGGACTGATGAACAGAGTCGGCGCTCATCCCATCGGGGTTTACACGGACGGGGTATAGGACTCCTCTTTCCAGTCGAGCGATATAGACATTGTTCGCGCCGGCAACCTCCGCCGTCCAAGCGATAACGGGTTTTCCATCGGCCCCTGCGGCTAGGGCTACGTCCGAGATATGAACCTCGTGGAGTTTTCCGGGATGAACAAACTCGTAGCTCGCCCCCAATTCAATACCTGTACCAGGAGCGGGCGGCGGATTCGAGCAGGAAACCGCCGATAAAACGCAGGTCAGCAAAATAAATCCATAGCAGAATTTAGCGAGCATTTTATTCCCTCCGATAAATAATTCCATCCCCAAACGCGCAAGCCGCGCCCGGAGAAGGGAAGAGCGAGAGTTTCCCCCCCTACCCTCCTGCCCCGGCGCTATTTTTACTATTTCCAGCCCCACTCAATACCCGCATAGAACGAGCGTCCGTTGCCGGGGGAGATGAAACTCCCCGAAGCGTCATCAACCACTACGGACGCGATATAGTCTCTATCTAAAATATTTGAAACCTCGAAAAATGCGCCCAGATTCCAAGGCTCGTACCTGTAGCCAAATTCAAGATTTATCAGCGTGTAGTCGTCGGTCTTCTCCGTGTTTTCGCTGTCAACGAAATACCCCTTCGGCGTGCTTTCGAGATTTGGGGCTATCCAAAAACCGATGGGGTTATCGTAGCGAATCTCCGCCCTGATGAAATGCTCCGGCGCGCCCGGAAGGTCGTTGTCCCCGAAATTATCATCGTTGACAAATACGAATCTCGAATAGGTGTAGGCGAGGCGCGCGCTGAGCGTGTCGTCTGCTCCCTGCAGGGCGATGCGGCTTAGGATTCCGCAAATGAGATTCACATCCAATCCCGCTTCAACGCCGCTGTGGCGCGAGCGGTCAATATTTTGAAATCTCGGTATTGTGAACGGCGCGCTCGGAAACGGCTGAACGTTTATGTTTTGAATCTCGTCCCAGAGTTCTATGTTGTAGAGCGAAATATCCCAAGCAATGCGATTCCAAAGCTCCCCGCGAGCGCCGACCTCGAACTGCGCCGATTTTTGAGCGTTGAGCTCGTCCAAGCCCCCTCCGATAACGACAGGCGAGGCAAGCTCAAGCAGGAGGGGCGGCTCATATCCCCCGCTGGCGTTGCCGAAAATCTGCGCCGAAGCAGAGTAGTTCCAGACGAATCCCAGTTTCGGCGTTGCGGAGTAGAAATCTGTTGAGGCGGAGTCGTTCGGGTCAGAGTCGGTATCGGAGAGAAAATCATCGGAGACCGAGCGGTGGGCGTACTGGAAACGGCTTCCCGCAACGATGCTCAAATCGTTCGTAATATTAAAGCTGTCCTCTGCGTAGAGGGCGAGGTTCAGGGCTTTGTTGTTTTGGTCCCTGCTTAGGTCGCCGCGGTCGCCGCCTCCGAGAGCCACAAAACGCACGTCCTCTTGGTCGGTGTAGGCGGCTTGAATGCCAGCGGTTAGCAAATTGCCTCGGCCAAATACGGGCGCGCTGAGGAGATAGCGAATCTCGCCGCTTAGATTTTGCGTGTCCCCAGTGAGGACGGCGAAAGAGAGGGGGTGGTCTAGGTCGAGAAAATTGAACTGAGCGTTGAACTCAAGAGCCTGCTCAGAGGAAATCGGGGCGCGCACTGTAAATGCCCCTCGGTAATAATCGTAATCATGCCGCTCGTCAAATTCTAGGCTTTCGGGGGCGGCCTGCCGGGGGTCGGCTTCAAACTGCTCCCGCGTGAGAGAGCCGGGGAGGGTTTCATCATTTTTCACGTATCCGAGGTCGAGCCGAAGGGTCGCGCCTCCGTCAAAGGCGTAGCCGAAGCTAGAGAAAATGCGGCGGCGAGTCTGTTCGGCGTGGTCGCGGAAGTTATCAAGCTCCGTGTCGCTCCCTCCGGCATACAAATCAAAAGGGCCGTAATTCTGCCCGGTGGCGACATAGCCCTTAAAAAAACCATAAGAGCCTGCCTGCCCCCTGAGTTCAAGCAAATCGGCATCGTAGCCAGTTTTTGTTACCAAATTTATCGCCCCGCCTAAAGTATTTGCTCCGAGACGGAGGGCATTTGCGCCTTTATAAACCTCGATTCTCTTTGCCGATAGAAGCTCCAAAAGCCCAAACTGTCCGAACCCATCGGCGTTGTTAACGGCGAATCCGTCAATCAGGATATTCACCCCGCGAAGGTGAAAGTTGTTGCGAAGCCCTGAGCCGCGAATGGAGATTTGGCTCTCCTCCGAGTCGTACCGAGGGCGAATGAGAACGCCGGGGATAAAATCGAGGACGTCTTTGTCCGTATAGGCGCGGGACTCGGAAATTTCATCAGAGCCGACAACACCGACTCCGCCGGGGGTGCGATATATCTGCTCCCGTGCCTGCTCCTCGCTGAGATTTCGCTCAGGGGTTTGCACGCTGGACACGGCTGAGTCCTCGACGACTACGGGGGGAAGTTCAGGGGCGGTTTTTTTATCGTCTAATTCGCTTTGGGCTAAGTCCCTCTCCTCGGCGAATGCGGATTGAATTGAAAATGCGAGAAATAGAATAAAAATCCATCTGTACATTCGGGTTCTCCTCCCTCAAGGGAAAATTAAGTACCAGGCTATCCGCGCCGGATGGAGAGAGCGAGAAACCCAATCTCCATCGGGGCAAATAGCCAAATCCTGCGGGGTAATTTGTGTTGGCAATGCGTCTGCGCAACTTCAGCAGACGGCCGGAGGAGAGCGAACCGAGAGGTTTTCAATAAAATACTGCGACTTGAAATCCGCTTTAACGGGCGATAGATAAGAGATAAAACCGCTTCGAGGAGCGGCGTCGGGAAGCCTGAGGAGGGCAAATAGAACTCTCTGCGTGGAGGCGGTATAACAGCAGCAACAAGAAAAGCACTTTTTATGCCCGCCTTGGTGATGCCCCCCATCTTCGGATTTATGCGATTCCTGCCCGGACTCCGGTGCCGCGCCGTGAGCCGAATGCTCAGAACAGGACGAGCCGCTCGATACGGCGCTATCAGCCTCGGCATTCGGGAGTCCAAACCGAACGGACGCCCCCTGAGATGCCGCTGAGAACACCAGGGCGAGCAGTAGGGCTAGTATCCGAGACCGTGAATTTATCCGCATGGGCTACACCGGTAATACGCCAAGGGTCGAAGCGTTAGATTAATTTCGGGTTATTATAGATGAGAATCAGAGTGTAAGAAAGGGGCAGAGGGGGCGATTAGGATGCGCGCCGATGTATATGCCCAAGAGCCTGCGCGAGGGGGGGTCATCCGTCGCTGAGTTGAAAGCGAATCGGCACGGTAACCCAGCTTGAAATCACCGCCCCGTTCCTCTTTCCGGGGATGAAAACCCAATCCCTTACGGCATCAAGGGCGGATTTATCGAGAACCCTGTAGCCAGAGGACTTCTCTAGCTGAACCCTGCCCACGGAGCCGCTATCAAGCACAAACACCCTAAGCACGACTACGCCCTGATACCCGTTTCGGCGGGCGAGCATCGGGTATTCGGGTTTTGGATTGAGTCCGTAGTCGGGAAAGCCTGACTCGGTCGGCGCGCCGCCTCCATCCCCTTTATCGCCGCTTATTGACTCGGCATTGCCCGAGGACGTCTCGGTGGGCTGGGGTTCGGCGGTGTCGGCTTCGCTTTCGGCAATAGTGAAGGTCTGCTCAGATGGGACGTCAGCCGGGGCGGGGCGGCTTATGATTCGGCGGCTCTGCTTCTTTTCTTTTTTGACGACTTTTTTCTTCTCGACTTTTTTCTCAACCGGCTTCACAGGGGGAGGAGACTCGGCGATTTTGGGCATTCCCCCTCCGGGCACTCTGTCTATAATGCCGACTTTTATCGGCTTGGCTTCGACTATCGGCGCCTCTGGTTCAAACAAAACCCCCGATACGGCGGCAAACATCCCAGTATGCAGCATCATAGATAGTAGAAAAAACGTCTTTAGGTTAAATCGCGGCATATCAATATCTCATGGCTTGGGCAAAGTCTCATCGGTGTCATCAGACCTCTCGGCGGCTATAGCCACCTCTTCGGCTCCTGCCTCCTTGGCGGTCTGAAAAATCTCCACAGCGTCGCCGAGGAAAGCGTCCTTGTCGCCTTCGAGAATCACCACTTTCTGCGCGCTGGACTGAAGGGCTTCTGTAAGCTCATCTCTGAGGGACTCTCGAGCGGTTAAAACGCCGTTAACGTAAAACTCACCGTCTGTCGTGAGCGTTACGACGACGTTTCTCGACACAGACTCCGTTTTTGAGACCTCCGGCAGGTTTAATTTCGCCCCTGACTCAATCAGCGCAGAGCTGGTTATCATGAATATTATGAGCAGAACGAGAAATATATCCGTAAGCGGGGTGATGTTGATTTCGGCAACTATCTCGTCGTCGGAATTCTCGTCAAACTTTTCCAGAGCCATTCGCCCGCCTCCCCTCTCTAAAGGCTTCCATGAGCTTTGCCGAATTGATTTTGATGGCCGTGTTAATGTCCCCGACGCGCACCTGAAGGCAGTTGTAGGCGATGAGGGCGATGATTGCCACGAGTAGTCCCAGAGCCGTGGCTACTAGGGCTTCGGAGATTCCGGCGGCGACAACTGAGAACCCCCCAGTGCCGGCTTGAGCCATGCTGTTAAAGGATTTTATTATTCCGATTACCGTTCCGAAAAGACCGATAAAAGGGGCGCTGCTTCCAATTGTGCCTAGAATCCAGATATTGCGCTTGAGGTTCTGAAGCTCTTCAAATCTGCGCTCTTCGACTCCAACGGATATTTCGTCAATAGTCTTACCTTGTTGCTTCTGAATAGATGAATGAAATATTTTGGCCAGAGGATTCTTCAAATTTTCCTTGCAAATCGAGGCGGCGGAGGGAAAATCCCCCTTAGCCATTGTGGGCAGAATGCGCTCAGCGAGATTTCCCATCGAGGAAGCTCCCCCCCTGAGTGCAAATAATCTCTCCATGATAACTCCAACCATCAGCGCCGAGCCGAAAATGAGCGGATACGTCGCAAGCCACCCCTGGCGTATCAGGTCCATGTAATTTAACCCTTCCATCATAAATCGCTCCTGAGAATCTATTAGATTAAAATTTAGATTGCCAAAGCCGAGGTTGTCAAGTTTGCTTCCGAGACTGCTGAGATGGCGGCGACTCTCTATATTTTGAGAATGATTTTCAAAACTAGTGTACTTGAGAAACACCCCGTGTCAAGAATAGAAGAGAAATTGGACAATCCGAGGCTCTGATAATCCCCTTGCGCTATATAATTACGAAAGGATGATGTACTTCGGTTACGCTTAGAGCCGTTTTGAGAAATAGTAAGTGATGCCGACTCTGAGGGAAAACGGATTTCCGGGAGTAAAGTGAATATCCTCGGCGGAGGCGGCTTCGCCCTGAAGCTGGGATTCAAAGAAATTCTGCGCGTCCCGGTAGTCCGTATCCAAGAGATTTTCAATCACCCCGAAAGCCTCGATGTTTTTATATCTGTACTTGAGCGTCAGGTCAACCCTCGTAAACCCGTCGGCGTCAACCTCGCCCGTCTCCTCGGCAGGCCTATCGGCGATGTAGAGAACCTCAAGCGCCCCTTGAAGCCCGAATGGAGTTCTCACGGCGACGCCGCTCCTCGATACCACTTTAGGCGCGAGCGGTATCTGGTCGTCTTCCAAATCGGTGAACTTGGCGTCTGTAATATTTAAATCCGCATGGAGAAATAGCCAGTCCGTAACGCTGAATCTCGCCTCAAACTCCCCGCCCAATCGCCTCGTGGGGCTTCCAATAAATTCAAACGTGCCGCCGTCGCCGATAAAAACAAGCTCGTCTTCGAGGCGAAGATACCAAAACGCCGCCGCAAGGTCGAGACGATTATCGAGCAGCCTCGTGCGCGAGCCGATTTCAAATCCCACGGACCTAGGCAGGGTCGTAGCCGAGGGGTCAGAGACTACGGCGCGCGCGTCGTTGCTGTGGAATCCCGTGCCGAAGTTAAAGAATACGTCAGTATTCTCTAGCGGCGAGAGTATTAAATTTGCCTTAAAGCTCGCAATTGAGTCCGACTCCTCCCCTTCTATTGGGACGAGCGGGGCGGCGCTGTCGTCGTTATCCACATCGAAGCGGAAGAAATCCCCCCGCGCTCCCAGCACAACCCTTGCCCAGCCCGTGGGATTGAGTTCGAGCTGCGCAAATGGGGACACGGACGCCTCGAAAATATCTGCGTCGTTGACGGCGGCGGTCTGATCGCGCCTGGTCTGATTGCCAAGCACGAGGTCGTTGTGGTCGGCTTGCGCCTGCACCCCTGCGGTGATAACGTGTTCCCGCCCAAAGAGGGCGAATAACCGTGCGTAACGTGTGTCCGTGCCGTAGAGATAGCGGTTGTCTCTCTGCACAATGCCGTCGCCATTTACGGGGTCGGCGAGGAAAAAGGTGAAATTACTGAAGAGATCGAGTTTATAGCGAGAGAAATAGACCGTAGAGGTCAACTGGCTTCTGTCGTCCGGCGCGAGCGAGTACTGAAGATGGGCGTTATATCTTTGAGTCTCGCCTCCTTCGGTGGGGTCAATAGCGCCGAATATATCTATACTGCCGGATTCAACCGCTCTGAGCGGGACCTGCCCCGATGCGTCCCAGTCGCCGTAATAGCCGGAAATCCAGAACTGTAGCTCTGAGGCATCGGACAAGCTCCAGGAGAGTTTCCCGAACCCGTTTATGCGCAGGAAATTATTTTCATTGATAAATGGCCCTTCATCGTGAATTATCTCGAATGCCGTGAGGGTTTTCACATCGTCCGACACAATGGGCGACAGGAGCGTAAGCCCTCTTGCCACTGGGCGAAACCTGTCAACGGCATAGAAGCCTGAGCCTGCCTGAACGAAATTTTCATCCACGAAATCTTTTGTGATGAGTCTCACCGCGCCGGCGTTTGAAAAATCCCCGAATTCAGTGAAGTAGTTTCCCTTGTAAATCTCCACGGTCTCTATGGTCTCCGGGATGACGAAATGCAGGTCGGCGTAGCCTTGACCGTGCGCATGGCTTCGGAGATTCACCGGAAGCTGGTCTATAAATAGCCCGACATCAGTCCCGTGGTCGGCGTTGAACCCGCGCAGGAGGAATTGGTCGGCTTTCCCCCCGCCCTGGTGCTGAAGCGTGATAAGCCCCGGCACGACGCGGAGCAGGTCGCTGGGCTTGTTCTTGGGCAGAAGCTCGAAATCGCGCTCTCGAACCTCTCTGGAAGAGGCGGCGGTTACGGGTTTTTTCTCTATAACTAGAACCTCCCCAAGCTCGGCTGAGGGGGGAGTCTGCTGAGACAGCTCGCTGTCAGCCGGAGCATCTTCGGCGCGAGTATCTGCAGAGAGGGATACGGTCAGAGTAAAACATAGGCAGAGCGTTAATCTCAGAAATTTGACGTCCATAGTTATATTTTCCTGCCGCCGATTTATTTAATACTGATTATATTTATCATAGTTATTATTCGATTACAATATACTAATTTAATTTTAGTAATATTTATTATATAGAATTGTTGAGACGGTAGCCAGTAGATTGTCTATTTAATGAGTTGACGAGCGGCCCAAGATCCGCGTATCGTGAGCCGCTCGCCCAATAGAGAGAAAAGGGGGGAAACAAAAATGGCGATTTAAACCTTACAAATGCTGACTACTGATATTCGTATTACATATACACATATTATTTTTAATTATATATGTATTATAATCAGAGTCGAAATAATTTGTCAAGAGGTATTTTATGGGACGGAATTATTGCTGCCGCGATTTTCCCACCCTAGCGCCGTTATTCGAGCCAAAACCCTTATAGCCCAGCGCGGCGGCGAAGATTAGCGACAGGAGCAACACGATACTCGCGCCGGAGGCAATATCGAGGTAATAGCTCAGATACATACCCACGACGGCTGTAAGCGAGCCTATCAACGCCGATACAACCAGCAGTTTGCCAAAACTGTCCGTGAGCAAGCGCGCCGTTATTGCCGGGGCGATGATGGACGCCGCAATGAGCGTAACCCCCAGCACCTGTATCGAGGCAATGATAGAGGCGGCGAGCAAAAACGATAAGAGTATATTTATCCGGCGGGTGTTGACTCCAAAGGCTCTGGCGACCTCTTCGTCGAATGTCGTAAAGAGCAGCTGCTTGTAGAATAAAAACACGCATAGAGCCACAACCGCGGCAACGGCGATAATTACCGCTACGTCCTCGCGAGTTACGCCGAGGATATTGCCGAAGAGAGCCGCCTCGAAATTTGTCGTAAATTTTCCGGCTCGGCTGATGAGAGCGACACCTATGGCAAAGCTCGCCGTGGTTACGATGCCTATAGCGGCATCAGCCCCGATTTTCTTCTGCCGCGTAACCTCGTTTATGATGAACGCCGCCGCAAATCCCCAAATAGTCGCGCCAATGTAGAAATTCAGACCCACTACGTAGCTTGCCACAGCCCCTCCGAAAACCGCATGGGATAGCCCGTGTCCGATATAGCTCATCCTGCGAAGCACGACATAGACCCCGACGAGTCCGCAGAGCGCCCCTACAAACAGCGCGGCTACTAATCCTCGAACAAAAAATTGATACCCAAGCGGCTCCAATAAATATTCCATTAACCCTCATCATACTCATCGTGAGATTTAGCCGCTAAAGCCCTGTTGACCACCACGCAGACAGAGCCGTGCCTTATCACGGTCATCTCCGAGCCGTAGGTTTCTCTCAGCACAGCAGGGGTGAAAACCTCGTCTGGATGCCCTGCCGCAACCACGCCCTTGTTGAAGCATATCACGTGTGGCAGATGCGCGGCTATTGCGTTGAGGTCGTGCGTGGAGATGAGTATAGTGATGCCGGCGGCGTTGATTTCCTCCAGCAGGTGGAGAATATCGTGCTGGGTTTTAAGGTCAATCCCTGAGGTCGGCTCGTCTAAGAGCAGGATACTTGGGTTGCAGACGAGAGCGCGCGCGAGGAACACCCTCTGGCGCTCCCCGCCGGATAGATTCCTGATTTGCTCCCTCGCGTATTCAGAAATCCCAAGCCGCTCCAGGCGCTGCCCGACGGCGATTTTATCACGAGGGCTTGCCCACGGCAAAATCCCCATCTCCCGGTGCCGTCCCATCATGACCGCCTGCTCCACTGTAACGGGGAAATCCCAGTCAACGGCTTCAAGTTGAGGCACGTAGCCTATGCCCGGCGGAGCGTTGCCTCGAACGCGCTCTCCAAATACCAGCACATCGCCCCCTGTAGGAGCGATAATACCAAGCATGAGTTTGAGCAGAGTGGTTTTACCCGTTCCGTTGGGGCCCACAATCCCGGCGAACTGCCCATCCCGAATTTTGAGATTGATTCCATCGAGTACAGGTCTGCGCCCGTAGCTAAACGAGACGCCGGATAGCTCAATTACGGGTTTCGTTGATAGGTTCTGATGTTTCATCGTCGGCTCTGAGAGGGCGCGTCCGCAAACGCGGGGTTGAGGCTAAATGGGGGAATCCGCAGGATCAATCCCCAACAGAGCCTCAGCGCTTCCCCCAAGGGCGGAGACCATAACCCTCACGTCCTCAAGCATCATTCCAATGAACGAATGCCGAGGCGAACCGGCATCTGCCGGCAGGTCGTCGTCCCTCAGCGTATCAATGTATGCCACTTCGGCTTCCTCGGCTATCTGCCGCAGAACCTTGCTTGGAAACACCTCCGAGCCGAAAATAGCGGGTACTTTCTCGCGCCGCAGTTGGTCAATTATCCGAGCTACCTCTCTTGCCGAAGGCTCGGAAAAGCTCGAAGGCTGAATCGCGCCTATGACCTTCATCCCGTAGCGCCTCGCGAAATAAGCCCAAGAGTCGTGGTAGGTGAGGAGCTTTCTATTGGCTTGGGGGATTGTGAGGATAGCCGTCTCAATGCGGCTGTCGAGTTGCTTGAGTCTCGCAATATAGACCTCGGCGTTCTGGGTATAGAAATCCCTATTCGCGCCGTCCATTGCCGAGAGCCTGTCCCGAATGAGTTCGGCGTACCGGATGGCGTAGGGGATGTTCATCCACAGGTGCGGATTGGGATTCCCCTCGGCTTTGGGAAAGCTGAAATCAAATATCCACTCCCGCCGGGAGACAGTCCCATCGCCGAGCTTCAGCAGAGAGTCTCGCCTTTTTCCGCTCGCCCTTGCCATTTTCTCCGTGGGGATTTCGAGATTTAAGCCGTTTAATATGACGAGGTCGGCGCGGGCAAGGAGGCGGACATCCGAGGGTTTCGGCTCAAATGTGTGAGAATTAACCCCCTCCGGCACGAGCCCGCGGAGGGTTATTTTTGAGCCTCCGATGTTTTTAGCGATATTGGTTATTGGGGCGACAGTTGTAACGACGTTGAGTTTTCCACCGGCGGAGTGAGCGCGCAACGGGACAAATAAGACCAGAGCGAATAGAATGAGACAAATTTTCATCAATCCCCCATTTGCGAATCGCTTTTTGGGTATAGTAGCACAAAAGGAGCGGTTTTACATATAAAATCGCATACAAAGGGGAATTTCGTATTAATTCAATAGCAGACAAAATAAGAACTGGGAAATTAAAACAGCCGAGGGATCAGAGCTCTTTTCCCGACGTGGTCTTGGAGAGTTGTCCGTGCTTGACGCCTTTGATGCCGATGAGTTTGTCGGCAAATTTTTTGATTTCCGAGCTTCTCCCGCGGACAACTATGGCTTCGAGGCAGTTGTCGTGGTCGAGGTGGACGTGCAGGGCGGAGTTTATCATGGAGCTGTGGTCGTGCTGAAGGTCGGCGAGTTTGTCCATGAGTTCGCGGATGTGATGGTCATAGACTATCGTGATGACGCCTACGGTCTCCTCGTCGCTTTCCCACTCGCTTTGGGTGATGAAATTGCGTATCAAGTCGCGTATGGCTTCGGAGCGGTTGACATAGCCCCTCCCCTCGATGAGCCTATCAAACCTCTCGACGAGATCCGAGCTGATTGACACCCCCAGCCTTAGCAATTCTGCCATAGAAACACCTTCTTAAACGTGGATTTTTACGAGACCTATTATAGACTGAATTGGGCGGAGGCTCAATATGCCTATCAGTAAAGAGGGGTTAGAATTTTATCTGAATCACCCCTCCGCTCACGAGAGACTCGACGGCAATGATAACCCCAAGAGCGGTTATAACAAAGGACGAGGCAACGGGCAGTATGCGCGCCAATCTCCCCTCGGCGTTGAATCCGTCCATAAACCGCCTCGCATAGATCATCATAAGCCCGATGCCTATCAGCGCAGCCGCAAGCCCGAAGCTAAAAACCACAATCAGCGCTAGCCCAAAACCTATTTTCTGAAGCGAAATCGCGCCCAGAAGCACCACAAGCGCCGACGGACACGGCACTATACCCCCGCTCACGCCAAGGGTAACGAGGCTCGTAAAATTGAGCTTTTCCGGTATTTCGTGGCTATGCCCGTGATGCTCACCGCCATCGCCGCCGTGTGTGTGCTGGTCGTCCCCATCATGAGAATGCCCGTGATGCTCGCCGCCCCTTTGGAGATTTGCATACCGCCTGAGCAGTAGAACAAACCCTATTACGGCAATCATCAGCCCCGACAGAAAGCCGAGCCAAGGGTAGAGCTTTTCAGGGAGAATGTACCTCGAGGCATAGAGCGTTGCGACCCCTATAATAAAAACCCCCGCCGTGTGGGAGAGCGTTACAACCACTCCTAGCAGAAGGGCGTGAGCCGCCGTGCCGCGAGACCCAATGAGGTATGCCGCCACCACGGTTTTGCCGTGTCCCGGCGAGAGGGCGTGAAAAGCGCCGAGGGCAAAAGCCGTAGCGAGCGAAGCCAAAATAACGCCGAAGGACAGTTCCCTACGGGAGATAAGCTCGGTAAAAGCGTCGCGCGGGGTATTATTAGCGCCCGGCGGCGGGGATTCTACCCGCGCCTGCGCATTGGAAGAACCCGCCCCTCCAATGGCAAATGAAACCTCCGCGCTCACGTCCTGAGGGGGCGCGGCAATGGTATCCTCGGGATAGCTCGAAAGCCCCCGGCTAATGTCCTCAGACGGGGCGGAGGTTTCAACTATTGATACTCCTTGGGAGGCTAGGGCGATAATCTCTTTCCATCCGGCTCTGGTCGGGTAGTTGGCGTCGCTGTAGGAGAGGGTATTGACATCCCTCAGGCTGATTTGTTTGAATGAGGCGCGCAGCCGCGCCGTAATTTTAATTGTCGCAAGCCCTCCGGCTCCGGGGATAAATTCCATAGCCGAGGATTCGGTCTCAAGAGTCGCCGGCGCGCCGTTTAAATTCAGGGACAATCCCCTCTTTAATTCTTCAATCTTTGACGCCGCATAGAGCCTCTGCTCGTCTGGGGAGGGGTTTTTATCCCCGTCTGCGTCAATCGCGCTCATTTCCTGATAGGTCGGAATCTCAGCCATGTCTATTATGTACCCGATACTTGCGGCGTCCCTGCCAACCTCGATTCTCGCATAGTGATTTATGCTGAAATTTCCCATTGGATGGGCGAGCGCGGCGATAGGGGCGGCGATTAGGACGAGGAGCAATAAGCACAGAGATTTCATCATATATAACAGACTCCGAATCGAATTAGCTTATCTCGGTTCATCGGGGAATTTTTTAATTGGGCGCGTAGCCGGCATTAATCCTCATTCGTTAAAATGCCGCGGAGTTTAATCATGCCAAAACGCATCCAGCTCTTTACCGTTCCTATCGGCTGATTCATTTCAATTGCAATTTCGCTTTGGCTGAGTCCGCGGAAATACGCCAAATTGAGCGCCTGTCTCTGACGCGGGTCGAGCCTTGAGAACGCGTCCTGAATCTTGCGGTAGCGCTCATCTCGAAGGGTGGAATCCTCGGCGCTTTCCGAGGTGTCGGGATACTCAATCTCAGCAGAATCCTCAAACTTCCTCCTCTGCGCGCCGGAGCGTATCCGGTCAATTGCCCTGCTTCGGGTAATCATCATTAGCCAAGCCAAGGGGGAACTGCGCCGCCAGTCGTATTGGCGGGCTTTAGTCCAAACCTGCATATAAACGTCAGCCGTAATTTCTTCGGCTTCGGCGGCATTGCCCAGTATGCGCAAAGCAACCCCATATACCAGCGGGCTCGTAATTTCGTAAAACGCCCTAAGGGCGCTCTCGCTGCCAGCGGCGATTTCAGAAACTAAGCGAGACAGATGCTCTTCTTTCATGGAAAATTTCGGAAATAGGTCTCCCGATGTGTTTTGCATCGCCTTCATCAGTTGAAAACAACCCCCACAGCAGAGTCCATGGGGAATAAGGCAAGCCGAAATGGCTATGAAAATCAAGTATATCACAGGAATATTAATGTTTGAAACGCGACCTTCGCCGTTTAACCGTTGCGAGATGACGCGATAAAACCTTAAACCGCAGGAGCGGATTCATCGTATATATGTTTATATAAAGCCCGGCGGAGGCGCTTATGAACTGCGGGGCATTCTAGTGGTAAAATAATGGGGAAGATGCAAAATCACGAGAGGTTCACCGAATTAGTCCCGCTTTACGCCCTCGGCGCTCTCGACGGAGACGACCTGAGGGATTTATGGGCGCACCTTAAAAACGGATGCCCTGCCTGCGAAAAGCTCCTTTGGGAATGCGAGGAAGCGGCGGCTCAGGGAATAGCCGGCTCTGCATCCTTGATAGCTCCGCCCGAAAGCCTGGGAGCGTCCATCGTGGGGAGAATCGGGGCTTCAGCAACGAGGCCTCTGCCCCAAGCGCCCCCCGCGTCGTCTCTCTGGGAGCGGCTTGGGCCGGCGCTATTCAAATTTGCGGCTGGCGCGGCGGCTTTCGGCTTTATCGTCTATTTTTACCTATCCACGCTCTCGCTGCGAGACGAGATTGAGGAGCAGAACGAGGAGATAGCGGCTCTCAAAGAGCGCCTCGGCGAGCAGACCGGAGGACAAGAGTCCCTAAAGAGTTCCCTCAGCAAAAAAGATGGGGAAATCGCCAAACTACGGGAGCAACTCTCGGCGCAGATTGAAACAACAAAATTTCTGTCGGGCTCTAAAGTCGTCGTGATTAACTTAACCGGCTCGCAGCCGAACTATAAATCGTCGGGCAAGGTGCTTTGGGACACGAAAACAAACGAAGCTCTATTCATAGGCTCAAGCCTGCCCAACATCCCGCCTGGCAAGACCTATCAACTCTGGGCCGTAACGGACAGCGCGGCGGTCAGCGTCGCCGTGTTTAAAGTGGACGTCAATGGGAATAATTCTATTAAATTTGAGTCAGTGTCAACGCCTGAGAGGGTTCAGAAATTCGCCGTGAGCCTCGAGCCGGAAGGCGGCGCCCCGAAACCCACGGGAGAGATTTATCTGGCGGGAATGCTGTAGAAACTCTGCCAAATTTCTGAGCTAAGCAGCGCGAACCCAACCCTCTTTCGTCGGCACTTGCCGCGAGCCAGTCGAATGCTCCAATCTCCCCCCCTCCCACATACCCCGAAAATCAGTCGGCGGCGTGCCTGTCGTACGTCCTGAGGATGCCGTAAGTGGTGGTTCTCTCGGCGGGGATGCGCCCGATTTCCCTAGTGAGGCGGCGGAACTCCTCGGGCGGGAAATACTGCCCGTGGCTCGCTCCGGCGGCGCGCGAGATATGCTCCTCCATGAGAGTGCCTCCGAAATCGTTTGCCCCGGCAGTAAGAGAGAATTGGGCAAATTCGGGCCCCTGCTTTACCCACGAGACTTGAATATTGTTTATCCAGCCCCGAAGCATGAGCCTTGAGACCCCGTACATCTTAAGCTGGTCGAGGTCTGTGGGGCCGCCCATGACCTTACCCTTCGATTTTTTAAACAGCCGCGTGTTCCAAGGGATGAATCTGAGGGGAACAAATTCCGTAATGCCTCCGGTTTCTTTTTGAATATCGCGCAGAATTGCGATGTGTTTCGCCCAGTGGTGGGGCTTGTCCACATGTCCGTACATTATGGTTGATGTGGTTCTCATTCCTGCTCTGTGGGCTTTTTTCACGATGCGTATCCAGTCCTCAGTTGCCATCTTGCGGGGGGCGATGATTTTCCTCACCTCTTCGTCCAAGACCTCAGCGGCTGTGCCTGGAAAGGTATTGTGTCCCGCATCTTTGAGCATCTGGATAAAATCCTCCTCGCTGATGCCGAGCGTATTAGCGCCGTAGTAAATCTCAAAGGGCGAGAAGCAGTGCGTGTGCATATCGGGGACTGCCCTTTTGACCGTTTTTACGATTTCCACATAGAACTTGCCGTCAATGTCCGGGTGCATTCCCCCCTGCATACAGACCTCGGTTGCCCCGTTTTCGCGGGCTTCGATGGTTTTCTGCGCGATTTCTTCCATCGTGAGGAAGTACGCCCTCTCATCCCCTTCGGGAGCCATGAAGTTGCAAAAACCGCACCAGGTGTTGCAGATATTGGTGAAATTGATATTGCGGTTTATAACGTAGGTAATCACGTCGCCCACGTCGCGCTTTCTGATTTCGTCGGCGGCAATCGAGAGAAGCGACATCTCGTCCCTATTCTCAATATAAAACAGATGCGAGCCTTCCTCGACCGACACCTCTTCTCCTCGGAGGGCTTTGTCAATAATTCTCCCCGTCGCGCCGTTTACCTTAGATATGAGGCGGTCTAAGCCAAGAGCGCGGTCCTCTTCAATTTTGAGCATTATCTCTTTTAACTCTTCCATTTCGTGCTTCCTCCGTTGGTCATGACAAAACCCGTATCGTCAACAAAGTCCCCCACGCGCTCGAGAACATTTCGGCTTAGAAACTCCTCGCCGATGAACTCGGGATATACCGGCAGACGCTCCCTCAACCCGAAACCAAGCTCGGATACTACCTTTTCCATTCTTTCAAGCTGTGGCCATGGGCATTCGGGATTCACGTAGTCTATAGTGAGGGGAGACACCCCTCCCAGGTCATTGGCTCCGGCGAATATGAATACGGGATACGTTTTTAAATTCAAATTCGGCGGGATTTGTATATTCATCCCGCTGCCGAACATAATCCTAGCCACGGCGACCGTCTTTATCATATCGAATAGAGCGGCGGGCAGATGCCTGTGCATGAGAATCCCGTGCTTGGGATTAAAATTTTGAATTATTATTTCTTGAATATGCCCGTATTCCGCGGCAAGGCGTTTTATCTCAAGTAGCGAGCCGACCCTCTCGTCAACCGTCTCGCCGATTCCTACCAAGATGCCGGACGTCCATGGGATTCTAAGCTCTCCGGCAAATTCTGTGGTGCGGATTCTGAGCTTTGGCACTTTGTCCGGGGAGCGGTAGTGGGCTTCTCCTTTTTTGAGGAGTCGCTCGCTGATGGTCTCAAGCATCAGCCCCTGGCTTGCGTTCCACTCCCGAAGGAGGGCGAGTTCTTCCCTTTTGGCGACGCCCATGTTGGTATGCGGGAAAATATTTTCATTGAGTCCAGCCTCGGACATCGCCGTGAGGTATTCGGCAGTGGATTTGTAGCCGAGCCTGGCCAACGCCTCCCGATAGACGGGATATTTAAGCTCCGGCTTGTCGCCGGTTACGAACAGAAGCTCCGTACAGCCGAGAGCGACGGCGGCTCTGGTTTTCTCCATGACCTGCTCGGGGGTCATGAAAAGCTCGCCCTCGTGCGGCTCATATTTAAACGTGCAGTAGCCGCAGTGGTCTCTGCATAGGCGCGTAAGGGGGATGAACACGTTTTTCGAGTACGTGATGACGGGTTTGCCCGATTCTCTGATTTGCGAGGCGGCGGCAAGCAGGTACGCCAGCTCGTCCCTGCTAGTTTCGGCAAGAAACAGCGCGTCGTCCCCCTGGAGGGCTTCTCCGGCGACTGCTCCGTCCAATATATCCCTGAGCCGCGCAGACGCCTCCGCAGGGGCGGGACCGATACCCAGGGCTTGGAGCATCGAGCGAGCGCCCTCGGAATTAAATAATCTCTCCATCTCGTTATGCAGTAAACTCATAGCCAAATTCCTCGTGAGGGGTTTAAACCTAGCGGGATTCAGTGTAAATGATTTTTATATTCTCACAAGTGAGCGGTTATTGTCAAGCTCCTCTCAAGGGGCGTGAAAAAAAGTGGGAGGGGGGATTATCACTCCCATCAATTTTGTTTTATGATATTTCAAATGCCGCGCGGCGTTGGGAGGGATTTGCCATGAGCAAGGCGGAGTTGATATTGCAGTATCTAAAAACCCTGATTTGGCCCATAGTGGTTCTGTTTATACTCCTCTCGTTCAGAGGGCAGATAGGAAATTTCCTCGGCGACGTAGAAGAAGCCGAGGTGTTCGGGGCGAAGCTCAAGGCTAAAGGGGCGAACATCAAAGAGCTTGAGAAAAAGGAAGAAGCCCTTAAACAAGCCCTCGACGAGCTGGGGCTTAGGTTCGGCGATATGGAGATATTAAACGCCTCCCTCTCGGCCGAGAATATGGATTTGGGTGAGAAGATACTGGCAGGAGGGAATTGCGCAGACACCGTCCCATCCCCGACAGTGTCCCCCGAAATTGCCGTAAGAGACCCCAAAGCGCTTGACGAAACGAACAAAAAGCTCACTAGGGACATTCAAAACAACTACGACCGCGCTCAGCAAATCGTGCGGGGAAGCAAATTCGAGCGCGCGCAGGAGCTTGAGGAGAGGGGATTCAACCAGATTGTCGAGGGGCAATTCGACGATGCCCTTGAGAGTTTCGAGCAGGCATGGGTGGCGTTCCCCACCTATCACAACGTTGACGAAATCAGGAAACTCCTGAGGCTAAACCTCGCGCGGCTTGGCAACGGCGAAACCGCAGAGCAAGCCCAAAGAGAGGTACTAGAAACGATATTAGCGAGATACTCCTGGGGCGTGCCGGAGCGGGCGGCAGGGCAGATGAAGGATAAATTAAACCGCCTTCCCTAGGGGTGGGCGCGGCGCCTCGTTTGCTTGACAATAGAGCCAGGAAAGGGTAATTTCTTGCCAATATTTTGTCCGAGGAATTCCCCCCCATGAGCTATGTGAAAGGACTCAAGTGCAGAGAGTGCCAAAGCGAATACCCAAAATCTCCGATTCATGTCTGCGAGCTGTGTTTCGGTCCCCTCGAAGTGGACTATAACTACGAGGAGATAAAAAAAGTCCTCTCGCGCAAGACCATCGAGCAGAGAGACTACAACATCTGGCGCTATAAAGAGCTTCTGCCGATTGACGGAGAGCCGACCGTAGGGAGCCACGTCGGGTTCACTCCGCTTCTCAGGGCGAATAACCTGGCGCGGGTGCTTGGGGTAAAAGAACTCTACATTAAAAACGACGCCGTCTGCTTCCCCACGCTCTCGTTTAAAGACCGCGTCGTGTCGGTGGCGCTATCCAAGGCAAAAGAGTTTGGGTTTAAAACCGTAGCCTGTGCCTCTACCGGGAACCTCGCCAACGCGGTGTCGGCCCTTTCCTCCTATGGCAGGCTTGAGAGCTACATCTTCATCCCGCGAGACCTCGAACAGGCAAAAATCATCGGCACTTCCATTTACGGAGCGACACTCATCGCAATCGAGGGCAGCTACGACGACGTGAATCGCCTCTGCAGCGAGGTCGCCGGAAAATTCGGCTGGGGGTTTGTCAACATAAACCTGCGCCCCTACTACGCCGAAGGCTCGAAGAGCTACGGCTTCGAGATAATGGAGCAGATGGGATGGCGCACTCCAAAACACATAGTCATCCCAATGGCAAGCGGCTCGCTCCTTACCAAGATTTGGAAATCAATTAAGGAATTCAATATGCTCGGATTGGTAGAGAAATCCGACGTGAAAATATACGGAGCGCAGGCGACGGGTTGCTCCCCAATAGCGGCGGCCATAAAAAACGGATGGGAGACATTCAAACCCGTCAAGGCAAGCACCATCGCCAAATCCCTCGCCATAGGAAACCCCGCCGACGGATACTACGCCATTAGCGCGATGAGAGAGGGCGGCGGATTCTCCGACGACGCCTCGGATGAAGAAATAGTCGAAGGGATGAAAATCCTAGCCGAAACCGAGGGGATATTTACCGAGACCGCGGGCGGCGTTACTGTAGCTGTAACGAAGAAACTCATTGACAATGGCGTCCTTCCAAGAGATGAGTCAATAGTCGTGTGCATCACCGGAAACGGGCTTAAAACCCAAGACCCGCTCGTCGAGAAGGTGTCGAAACCGCACATCATCGGCGGGAAATTAGAAGAATTTGAAGAGCTTTACGCGAGAATCAAATAGTTAAGGAGGTAATAGAGAATGCCCTCTGTGCGAATTCCCACTCCGCTGAGGAGACTTACCGGAGATAGAGACGAAGTGAACATAAGCGCCGCAAATATTGCCGAGCTTATCGTAGAACTCGAAAAGCAGTTCCCCGGAATAAAAGACAGAATCTGCGACGACAAAGGAGCCGTGAGGAGATTTATAAATCTCTATGTCAACAACGAGGACATCCGATTCCTGAGCGGATTAGATACCGCCCTAGCCGACAGAGATATAGTATCAATTATCCCAGCAATTGCTGGCGGCGGGGTTTGCGTATAAATCAAATTTAAAACCGATTGAGAGATGGGGGGGGATGGGAGCGGCGCTCCCCTGCCCATCCGCTGAAATTTTTAAGGGACTGCGCCCTAGCCAAGCAACTCGCGGAATTTATCGAAGAAGTTCTTTACTCCGGGGTTCTCATTTCCCTCGCCAGCCTTGGCGAATTCCTCCAAAAGCTGTCTCTGTCTGGAGTTGAGTCTCACCGGCACTTCCACCAGAACCTTGATGAATAAATCCCCCTTGCCCCTGCCGTTTATTATTGGCGCGCCCTTTCCCTTGAGTTTGAACGACTGCCCCGTCTGAGTTCCCGCCGGGATCTTGATTTCCGCCCTGCCTTCGAGGGTTGGAATCTCGATTTCCGCCCCCAGAGCCGCTTGGACGAAGCTTATCGGCACGTCGCAGAGAATGTCCTTTCCCTCGCGCTTGAAGAGCGTATGCTCTTTGACGAATATCTCAACGTAAAGGTCGCCGTTCGGGCCTCCGTACAGACCCGACTCGCCCTCGGAGCGGATTCTGAGCCTTGAGCGGTTATCCACCCCGGCTGGAATCATGACCTTGACCCTCTGTTCGGTGGTTATGAGTCCTTCGCCTCGGCAGGTGGCGCAGGCTTTTTTGATAATCCTGCCCGTCCCCCCGCAGTTTGAGCAAGTCCTGCTGATAGCAAAAAACCCCTCAGAGTATTTTATTGTCCCCCTTCCGGCGCACATGAGGCAGGTCATCTCTCCGCCGGGAGCCGCCCCTGTGCCGTTGCACTCCGAGCAGAAACTGCGCTTAGGCACGACCAGTTCCTTTTCGACTCCGAAAACCGCCTCCTCAAATGTTATTTCAAGGTTGTATTTCAAGTCTCTGCCCCGCTCTCGCCCTCCGCCCTGCCTTCTGCCGGCGGTGAAAACCTCGTCAAAGAGATTGCCGAACAGGTCGTTGAAGTTGCGCGAGAAATCCGTATCAGACAAACCGTCGCCACCGGACATCTGCCCGAAACTGTCGTACTGAGCGCGCTTATCGGGATTACTGATTACCTGGTAGGCTTCGTTTATCTGCTTGAATTTCTCCTCGGCTTCGGAGTTGCCTGGGTTTCTGTCGGGGTGGTATTCAAAGGCGAGTTTTTTATAGGCTTTTTTGACCTCTTCTTGATTTGCGCCTCTGTTCACGCCTAAAATTTCGTAATAATCCGCTTTTGCCATTATAGCTTACACCTTTGAACCGATGATAGTTGAGAGATTTACCGCGTCCTATTTCTGATTGCTGTATATAAAATCCGCGAATTTATAGGAGGAGTCCCTAAGCTGGTTGAGGGCGTATTTTATGTCCGAATAATCGTCCCCTTCGATAACGCTCTTGAGTTTCACGACGCACTCTTCTATCTGCATTCGCGTCTCGCTCTGGGCTTTATGCCCATAAGCCTCAAGCGTTCTCTCGACGGAATAGCAAAAATTCTCCGCCTCGTTTTTGAGCATTGCAAGCTCCCTTCGCTTGCCGTCCTGCTCGGAGGTGCGTATCGCGTCGTCAACAAGCCGCCTCACGCTCTCGTCCTCTACGCCCATCGTGGGAACTACGTCTATGGCTTGTTCCTTGCCCGTGCCTAAATCCCTTGCAGAGACGTGAATAATGCAGTCGGCATCCACCTCGAAGGAGACCTCGATTTGGGGAAGCCCCCTCGGAGCCGGAGGGATTCCAATGAGATTGAACTTCGCGAGAGAGATATTGCTGTCAGCCATGTCCCTCTCGCCCTGAAGCACATGAACCGACACATAGTCCTGATTGTCAACGGCTGTGGTGAAGACCCTGCTTCTCTTCGTGGGAACCGTGGTGTTTCTCTCAATAATTTTTGTAAATAGCCCGCCCCTCGTTTCAACCCCCAACGAGAGAGGAACTACGTCGAGCAGGAGAATTTCATCAATTTGCCCCTCTAGCACTCCGCCCTGAATTGCCGCGCCGACTGCGACGACTTCATCGGGGTCAATTCCTTTTTGCGGCTCTTTTTTGAAAATCTCCCGGACTTTTTCCTGCACTTTCGGCATTCGGGTCATGCCCCCCACGAGTATGACCTCGTCAATTTGAGCGGGGGTGAGCTTGGCGTCCCGAAAAGCCTGAAGGCAGGGTTCTTCGAGCTTTTGGATGAGGTCGGCGACGAGTATCTCGAATTCAGCTCTGGTGATGGTGTAGTTGAGGTGTTTGGGCCCCTTTGCGTCAACGGCTATGAAGGGGAGGTTAACACTCGCCTCAAAGTGGGAGGAGAGTTCGTGCTTCGCCTTTTCGCACGCCTCGCGGATTCGCTGAAGGGCGATTCTGTCCTGTCTGAGGTCAACGCCGTTTTGGTTTTTGAACCTCTCGATGAGAAACTCGATGAATTTATAGTCGAAGTCATCCCCGCCGAGGAAATTATCGCCGTTCGTGGATTTAACCTCGAACACGCCGCCGGTCATCTCGAGAACAGTTATATCGAAAGTGCCGCCGCCTAGGTCAAAAACCGCTACTTTGTGACTCCCGCCTTTATCTAGCCCGTAGGCAAGGGCGGCAGCAGTCGGCTCATTTATAATGCGTCGGACGTTGAATCCGGCGATTCTGCCAGCCTCTTTGGTAGCTTGACGTTGAAAATCGTTGAACTGAGCGGGTACGGTGATGACGGCGTCGCTCACCTCGTATCCGAGATAATCCTCGGCTATCTGCTTCATCTTAAGAAGCACCATAGCGGATATTTCTTGGCAGTTATAGGGTTTTCCCTCGATTTCAATGAGCGCCTCACCGGAAGTCGCGGGTATGACCCGGTAGGGGATTAAGCCCTTCAGCCTCTGCAACTCAGGGGAGTCGTAGCGTCTGCCGATGAGCCTCTTCACTCCAAACACGGTGTTGTGGGCGTTCATCACGGCCTGCCGCTTGGCGACCGCTCCGGCAAGGGTGTTTTTATCATCGCTGAAAGCCACGACTGAAGGCGTAATCCTGCTCCCCTCTTCGTTGAGAATAACCACAGGGCTCCCGCCTTCAATTACGGCTACGCAGGAGTTTGTTGTGCCAAGATCAATTCCGAGTATCGCCATGATTTTTTATTGAACTATCAATTCAGGTCTTCGTCAATCAATTCGAGAACGTCGTCCGAGCTTCCTTCTTTCGGTTTCTGCGCCGAGCCGAAGCCGAATAGATTGCTCGCCGTAGCGGGTTTTCTCTGCTTTGAAACCGAGACCAAAGCGGGTCTAAGAAGCCTCTCTTTTAAAGTATAACCCCTCTGCGCCTCAGAGAACACCGACCCCGGAGGCATATCGGAGGACTCCACGTGCTCTATCGCCTGATGTAGCTTCGGGTCGAATTCCTGCCCTCTGGCAACCTCGATAGTTTTTACCCCGAATTTCTCAAGAGCGCTTAAAAATTGCTTATACACCAGTTTCACGCCCTCGACAATGGGTTTTGCCTCGCCACTAGCTTCGGAATGCCCAATGGCGCGCTCCATGTTATCAATAACATCGAGAAGGGTTTTTATAAGCTCCTCGTTGGCAAAAAATATCACCTCGGATTTTTCTTTGACGGCGCGTTTTTTGAAATTATCGAAATCCGCCGCCATACGGAGGTATCTCTCGTATAGGTCGGAGTATTCCTTTTTTTTTCGCTCCAACTCCTCTTGAAGTTCAAGCAAAATCGCATCTGCAGACGCCGCGCTCTGGTCTTCTTTCTGCTCGGCGTCCTTTGCCTCATTCATAAAACCGACCCACTGTCCGCCGTTTCCCCGGTCTTTATCAGTCATTATACTCCCCCTCGCTAACTATTTTTGTTACTATTCCAGCCGTGTAGTCCACAAGCGGGATTATTTCGGAATAATCCATGTACATGGGTCCAAACACCCCCAGCGTCCCCAATCTCCTATCCTTCCCGTAGGAGGCGGCTACGAGACTGTAGCCCGCTATACCCATCGTAGAGCCTACGAATACCTTTGTGCCGTCCTCTTTCATCACTTTATCGAGAATTTCAACGAGGAAATCCCGCTCCTCAAAGGTCTTAAACAGCTCTCTGAAAGCCTGAGGGTTATTGGCAAAGGAATTTTCAAACATCGCCGCCTGTCCCTTTATATAGACGTCCGACGCGGATTTGCCCTCAATTTTATCGCCGAAATTAATCACTCGCTCGACGAAATCCCTGTAAATCCGCCTCTCGTCCTTGAGCCTCGTAACCACGGAGTCTCTCATTTCATCGAGGCTCAGCCCAACGGCGAGGTTATTTAAATAATCGCTTATGCGCTCAAGCATATCGTCGGGGATGGTCTTATCCACATTAACGAGAGTTTTCTCGGTAAGCCCGCCCTGGAATACGATAATTACGAGAATCCTCTTGCTGCCGAGCTTTACGAGCTTGGCGGATTCTATTTTCATAAATCTCGCCCTGGGAAGCGTAACCAGCCCTGCGCAGTGCGAGATGTCCGAGAGCATTTTAGTGGTCTCATGGAGAACCTCGTCTATCGTGCCGGAGAGCTTTCTATAGCGCATTTTTATGACCACCCTCTTCTCTTCAGAAAGCTCGTGTGGATGGGGAAGGGACTCAACGTAGAGCCGGATCCCCTTTTCCGTCGGCACCCTGCCCGCAGAGACGTGCGGCTGAGCGAGATAGCCCTTGTTCATAAGCTCGGACATAGTGCTTCTGACCGTAGCCGAACTCATGTCGAGGTGATAATTTTTCACGAGCGGGGACGAGCCCACAGGCTCGGAGGTCTTGATGTACTGCTCGATAATGAGATTGAGAATTTTTTTAGCTCTATCGGAGAGTTGAACCATTTTATCCCGTCGGCAAGCCTGACTCTTCAGAAATATAATAACTCCAGCAGGATTGTCAACGAAACGCGATGAGGCAAAATCCGCCGGATTTAAGGCATCTGTCCGGGCTTTGCGTCCCGCAGTTAAATCATCTCGTATGCGACGCCTTCGAGAAGCCCCCCGTCGCTCACGAGGATTTCATCCGCCCCGAAATAATCCATCGTCCTCAGCAAGACGAGCGTTCCGGGAATAATGACGTCCTCTCTGCCGCGCTCAAGCCCCCGAACGCAAAGCCGCTCCGATGCCCTCATCGCCGCAAGACGGGTAAACATCGCATCTACTTTTGCCCTTTTGAGCCGGTAGCCGTTGACCGCTTCGGCGTCGTAGCTCTCGAGTTCCAAATCAATTGCGGCAAGCGTCGTGGGAGTTCCGGCTGTGGCAATGAGGGTCAAATCCTGCGGCGAGCCGTCCATCCACGAAAGCTCCCTCGCTAGCACGCCCTCGATTTCACCTAGCACGGCGCGGATTTCATCAGCGGTTGGAACGTCCGAGGCAATGAAACGCTCCTGCAGGTTTACGACGCCCATTTTCGCGCTGACCAGCCCCAAGATTTTGCCGCCTCCGACGTGGATGTACTCCGTGCTTCCGCCGCCGACATCAAAGATGAGAGAGCGAGCCGATGCAGGGCTTACGGATTCAAGCACTCCGCGCACGGTGAGCCTAGCCTCCTGTTCGCCGGAAATCACCTCTAGCCTAATGCCGGTCTCTCGAAGGACGGATTCGATGAACTCAGCCCCGTTTCGGGACTCTCTGACGACACTCGTTGCTACGGCTCTCACCGCCTCGACCCCGTAGCGGCTCAAGATTTGCGAGAACCGGCGAAGGGTCTGAATCCCCCTTTGCGATGCCTCAGTGGAGATGAGTCCGTCTTTAAACCCTCCGCCGAGGCGTGTAACCGCGCGGTCAACGCAGATTGCCCTCAACCTCCCGCCGCCCTCGCTATCGGCTACGAAGAGTCTAAAGGTGTTAGTGCCTACATCAATTGATGCGACTCTCATACGAAGATCCCTCGCAGTTATTAAAAACGGCGCATTCTCAAAGGTAGCCTCGGAGAAATCGCCGTGGCAATTAGCCGCAGGCCCCTCAGGAATTCTTATAGAGTTTCATATACCCGACGTAGTTCAGGGCGGATTCTTTAATCCCCGCGATTTCTTTCGGCGAAAGTTCCCTGCGTATCTGCGCCGGAACTCCCATCACTATCGTGCGCGGGGGAACTTTAAACCGAGGCGGAACGAGGCTTCCCGCCCCTATAATAGAATCCTCGCCAACGACAGCCCCGTCGAGAACTATCGCCCCGATGCCCACGAGCGCCCTATCCCCGACCACGCATCCGTGAAGCACGGCCCTATGGCCCACAGTTACGTCGTCCCCGATAATCAGCGGATAGACATCCCGCCTTACGTGAAGCACCGAGCCATCCTGAATATTAGTCCTCGCGCCGATGCGGATGAAGTTCACATCCCCGCGCAGAACCGACTGAAACCACACGCCCGAGTCCTCTCCTATTGTAACGTCACCTATAACCTCCGCGCTCTCGGCGATAAAGGCAGTTGGGTGAATTCTCGGCGACGCGCCTTTAAACGGTATTATCATGAGCTATAAATATGCCACAACAGACAAAAAATCATATTGCCCAGCGCGCTGTAGCCTCTCCATCCCAAATAGCGCAATTGCCCGCCCTCAGGATTCGGCTTTTTTCTCCTTTTCGGCGGCTTCAATAATTTTTGCGGCGATGTGGCTCGGCACTTCCTCGTAGTGGGCGAGTTCCATCGAGAAAATCCCCCTGCCGCTCGTAAGTGAGCGCAGTTCAGGGGCGTAGGTGAGAATTTCCGCCATCGGTATCAGAGCCTTGATGAGATGCCCGCCCGATTTCGGCTCAACCCCCGCAACCTTACCCCTCCTCGCGTTGACATCGCCGATGACATCTCCTATGCAGTCCTCCGGCGTGAAAACCTCCATGCGCATAACCGGCTCAAGAAGCACAGGCTCTGCCATTTCCATCGCCTTTTTAAATCCCATAGAACCCGCAATTTTAAACGCAATGTCCGAGGAGTCCACCGGATGATATTTCCCATCGAAGAGTATCGCCCTCACGTCCACCACCGGATACCCCGCGACAATCCCCCTAGCCATCGCCTCATGCACGCCCTTCTCTACGGACGGAATATAGTTCTTCGGCACTACCCCGCCTACTATTCTATCCGCGAACTCAAAGCCCCCGCCCTTGGGAAGCGGCTCTATTTCGAGCCAAGCATCTCCGTACTGCCCCCTGCCTCCTGTCTGCTTTATATACTTCCCCTCGGCTTTGGCAGATACCTTAATTGTCTCTCTGTAGGGGACTTTCGGAGGCTTCATGTCAACGTTCACGCCATAGACAGTTTTTAGTTTATCCACGACGATTTCAATGTGAACCTGGCCTGAGCCGGACAGGAGAAATTCCTTTGTCTCTTCGTCGCGCCTGAAGTGGATTGTGGGGTCTTCCTCGCGGATTCTGTGGAGGGACGATAGGAGCTTGTCCTCGTCGTTTCGGGTTCGAGGCTGAATGGCGTAGGAGATAACGGCTTGGGGCATCGGCACGGGGTGAATTACTATCGGGCTATGCTCGTCCGAGAGGGAGTCTCCGGTTTCAGTGTCGCGGAGTTTATTGAGCGCGGCGATGTCGCCGAAGAGCAGAGAGTCGGCCGGAAACTGTTTTTTACCTATGACTCTGAAGGGCGAGGCTATTTTTTCGCGGGATTTTTTAGTCGAGTTATAGATTGTGGAGTCGGGCTTTATAGATCCTGAAAACACCCTGAAAATGCTCATCTTCCCCGCGTAGGGGTCGGAGAGGGTCTTATAGACGAAAGCCGAATAAGGCTCGTCGGCGGAGGGGCGTCTGTCTATCTCCTCAGATTTAGCCCCCCTTCCGGCGACGCTAGGCCTCTCAATCGGAGAGGGCAGATACCTCTCTACGGCGTCAATGAGAAAATCCAGCCCTATGAGCTTTGCCGCCGAGCCTACGAAAACCGGGGCGATTTTCGCGCTAAGCACCCCTTCGCGTAGCATCTTGCGAATCAAGTCGTTATCGAATGTCTCGCCGCCGAGGTATTTCTCCAGCAGTTCGTCGTCCATTTCGGCTACGGCTTCGATTAATCTCTCCCTCCACGAGTCAGCCTCCCCCTGCAAATCCGAAGGCATTGGGGCTTCAGCGCGCCTCCCCCCCTCGCCGTAGCGGTACGCCTTCATCTCAATCAAATCAATGACCCCTTTGAAGCTGTCCTCCTGCCCGATGGGAATGGTTATCGGCACGGGCTTTACCTCTAAATCCTTTTCAATGTCGGCGAGGGCGTTTGTAAAATTCGCCCGCTCCCTGTCGAGTTTATTCATAAACAGCACCCTCGGAATCCCCATATCAGCCGCCATCTGCCAGAATTTCTCCGTCTGAGTCTTCACGCCAGAGATCGCGCTCACCATGACGACTACGCCGTCAACGATTTTCATCGCGCTTTCGGTCTCGAAAAGGAAATTCACAAATCCCGGCGTGTCCACGAGGTTGATTAGATATTCCCCGTACTCCAGAAACGAGAGGTGAGAGTTTATTGACATTTTCCGCGCCTGCTCTTCGGGGTCGTAATCCAGATGAGACGAGCCGTCGTCCACTCTGCCGAGTTTTTGAGTAGCCCCGGCGAGATATAAAATCCCTTCAGCCAAAGATGTTTTTCCCGCGCCGTGGTGAGCTATGAGGGCGACGTTTCTGACCTTCTCTCGAGCGTACTGTTTCATTGTGGGATTCCTCCAGAGGGGGAGATTTTCCACTATTATAGAACCCAAGCGCAGAATTTGTAAAGGTGATTTTAATTTCCGATTAAGATTCGGCTAAAACCCGGGATATGGGATTCAGCATAGATACTCGTCATTTTGGGTCATGGTCGGGTATGGCATATCTGGCCTCCGCTCAGTATGAAGGGTCATTCTATTCGAGCGGGAGCGGCTGAGGCTGAGGTTGTGAACTCTTCACGCCTGACACACTGCGAACACCTCATTTCAGTCATTCCGAACTCAGAGAGGAATCTTACTTAAGATCTCTCGCCTCGCTCGAAATGACACAGCGGGGCAGAGCGGCTCGGCGCATGACGATGATTTTATATCGCCATAAACGGACTCACATAAATTAATCCTCCGGCACGGCGATTTCATATACGACAAACCCCTGGCTAATCCCCTTTGCCGTGATACTGCCCGCGCACCTCGCAGATACGAAATCCTTCACGCGCTCAAACACAGGCTCGCTTACTAAAATCCCCTCCACTGGGGCGACGCTCTCTAGCCTCTGAGCCAAATTCACATTCGCCCCAATGACCGTATAATCCATGCGCTTGAGCGACCCCATGTTGCCCACAACGACGTCGCCCGTATTAATTCCGACGCGGATTTTTATCGCAAGCCTCCCCTCGGCTTCCCACCTGCGCCTAAGCCGGCGCGTTTTTTGCTGCATTTCAATGGCGGCTCTGACGGCGCGAAGGGCGTGGTCTGGCTGATGAACCGGATCTCCGAAGAATACCATCAGTCCGTCGCCGATGAATTTGTCTATCGTCCCCTCGTGTTTGAATACGATTTTTGCCATCTCGTCGAAATATTCGTTTAGCGTAAGCCGTATCTGCTCCGGCTCTTGAGTGGTTGACCACGATGTGAAGCCCGATATGTCGCTGAATAGGACGGTGAGGGATTTTCTCTCGCTCGCCATGAGTTTTTCCGGGGATTTTAAAATTTTATTCAGCACCCCAGGGGCAAAATAATTCTCGAACATACGCCTCAGATACGCCTTTTCCCGTTCCTCGGCGAGATAGCGGTAGGCGTTCACGGAAACGAGGGCGAATATAAATCCGAGCGACGGGCGGACGGCGTTTGTGAGGGTGTTCTGATGGAGAAAGAGCCAAACGACCGAGGCGGCAAAGACGACGAAGAGGAGCAGAGCGCATATTGAAAATCGCGCCGCCCGAAACCTGAGCGCGAATAACACGAGAAACACTATTAAGCCCACATCGGCAAGCGCGCTCCAAGCGGGTGAAAGCTCGCTTAGGAAATTCTCCGTCAGCACCGTGTTGGCAATATTCGCATGGACGCCGCTCAGGGGATAGGCGTTCTCAAGGGGGATGGGCCCTATGTCCCCGGCTCCGGTGGAAACATCTGCAACAATTGCCAAATCCCCCTGCATGACCTCCCGCAGTTCGTCGAGAGCGGCGGCATCTCCCTCGGCCCCCAGGAGAGCCGAGAAGGAGTAGTGCTTGAAAGAATCGTTCCATGTACCTGCGAAGTTCAGAATCATACGCCCCCTGCCGTCAACGGGAATGGCAACATCCCTCACCCCGCCGTCTGGGAATTTCGCTCCCCGAAGGGTAATCCTCCCGCGAGATAGCTCGATACGCTCCGGGGGAACGCCGAGATAATCGCATACCATGCGAAATGTCAAGCTCGGCGCGTAGCCGTCTCCATATCGGATGAGAAGGGCAAACCGCCTATAGACTCCGTCTGCGTCGGGATATGCCGTGATGTGTCCGACTCCCTTGGCAAATTTCGCCAAATCTGGAAAAGTCGGATACGCCCCCTTTGCCGCCAGCATGGATTCGCCGCCGCCAAAATCGCGGGGACGCCAGAGGGTCTCGTCCATCAGCGCCTGCTCTTGAGGGGATAGCGCAGGGGGAGCAGATACGCCACCATATTCCTCAAGGGCAAGCACAACGGGGAAATAGACCGTCTTGGCGCGCTCTGTCGCCTCGATAAAATAGGAGTCGCTCTCTTGGGCAGACGGGCGCTGGAACAAAATGTCGTAGGTTATGGTTTCCGCTCCGCCCTTGGAGAGGATGTCCGTAATACGCCCGTAGAGGGTTCTATCCCAGGGGAATCCCCTGAGTTCCTGAAGGCTTGAGTCGTTGAGGTCAACGTGGGCTATGTGGGGGTAAATCTCCTGCCTGCCGAATAATTTATAGCGGAGTTGAAAGAGCTGGTCGTTAGTCTGAAGATTCCACACGCTAAAAACGCTTGGCAGAAGGAGAAATAGGAGCGACGCAATGAGAAAAGAGCCGGCGACAAGAGCGGCGATGCGGATTTTATAAGCCCTATTTGTGTTCAATCCTGATAGTCTTACTGAAGAAATTCACTGCCTCAACCACTGTCGCAAGCGTTTCAATATCGGTCTCGCGAGGGTATGTCGGAATATAGACGTAGCCGTATGAGCCGGCGACCTCTATCGGTTTTTCAGGCTCGGCGGCAAATTTGCTATTGCGCCGCTTGAGGTCTCTAATCTCGGCAATCAAATCCGCCGAGGCGCGCTCTTTGGCCGATTTAGCGGCGGCGAGGTATTTCTCGGTCAGCGTCTCAAGACGGCGGAGTCTCTGGGCGGAGGCGAGGAGATAAATTACGGATTTCCCCCCCTTTTGTTGCTTTGGCAATAACCAATCTCCGCCAGCGGGGATGTAGTATTTCCCTCCGCCGTTGGCGCGGCTTTGATTGAAATCCTCAATTGAAGCGGGAAAAAGTAGCCTCACGTCGTTTTCAGGCTCAGCGAGATAGGCATAGACGTAGGCGTTTTTAACCGGGCTGATATAGATTTTCAGCACATCGCCCGGATAGAGCGAGTAGTCTTCGGTTATTTGAATTATTTCACTGCCGCCCAGAGAGTCCAAACACGCCGCAACAGTCCACCTGAAGCTGAGAGTTGATTCATCATCTGCGGCGGATTGAGAGTCCTCGGCGCGCCCCCCCACTCCTAAGGAAACCACCGCAGTCAGCAATAACGCAAGCGGCAATCTCAATTTAGCCCATAGGTTCTGCATCTAGCCAGCCCCCTTTTTTTCAGGCACTTATTTGTGTTCTATTCTGATGGTTTTAGAGTAGAAACCCTTAGCGCTCGTCCGAGTGGCGAGTTTCTCAATATCCGCATCCCCGCGGAAACTCCCCGCAATTTGAACGGGCTTCTGAGGTTCAGCGGCAAATTTACTGTTCCGGCGCTTGAGGTCTCTAATCTCGGCAATCAAATCCGCCGCGGCGCTCTCTTTGGCTGTTTTAGTTGCGGCGAGGTATTTCTCGGTCAGCGTCTCAAGACGGCGGAGTCTCAGGGCGGAGGCGAGAATATGGAAAGTCTCTTCGCCTGTATTTTGGTCTAAGGCGAGCCACTCCCCCCCGCTGGGGACGTAGTATTTCTCCCCAAAGGCGTAGCGCTTATCAAAATCACTGAGGGAGCGGGGGAAAAGGAGATGCACGTGCCGCAGTGAGTCAATCAGATAGATATAGACATAAGAGTTGTCAATGGGATTAACAAAAATTTTGAATAAGTCGCCGGATTTAAGAGACGTATCCCCCACGATGGGCAATATCTCATCGCCTTTGGACTCGATTCGCGCCGCTATCGCCCACCGGAAGCTGAGTTCCAAATCCTCAGCCGAAGCTCCCCGCATATCGGTCAGAGCAAACAGAGAGCCGATAAAGAGGGATGAGCTAAGTAGAAAAATATAGAGTCGCGCTCTCATCATGGGGCTTGTCCCTATTTTTAAACCGCCGCGCAGGCAATGAGGTTTCATTTCTCGCCCCCCTATCCCCCGCTAAACGCAAAAAAACCGCGCAGAGGGCATAAGCCGCCCCGCCCTAGATTATTTTCGGGAACTTAAGATGCGGTTTTGTATTTTCTATTAAACCTCTCCACCCTGCCCCTAGCTTCAGCCGACCTCTCTCTGCCGGTATAGAAGGGGTGGCAATTCGAGCAAATTTCCACGGAGAAATTCGACGCACGGCTTGACCTCGTCTTGTATGACGCTCCGCAGGCGCAGGATATTACGATGTCATTATACTTAGGATGAATATTGGCTTTCATGTTCTGTAAAACCTCCTTAAACAGAGGGGAATTCTACATTGAAAAGTGGATTTGGCAATGCGGGCATCAATTCAATATAAAAAAGAGAGCGGCAAGCCCGCCGCCCTCCCGTTCGCATAGCCAATTTATTTCTCTGTAAATTCGGCGTCTATCACGTCGTCGCCGTCCTTGCCGGGTCTCTGCCCCGCGCTGCCGCCAGAAGCCGGATTCGAGGCATCTTCGCCTGAGCCAGATGTCTGCTTGTACATCATCTCGGCGATTTTGTGCGAGGCTCTGGTAATGCGCTCCATTGCCGCCTGCACCTCGCCCGCGTCTTCGCCCTTAAGGGCTTTGCGCCCGGATTCAAGCGCGTCTTCGAGTTCCTTTTTATCCTCTTCGGTGAGTCTCTCCTCGAATTCCTTGAAACTCTTGGAGGTCCTATAAATCAGGTCGTCGAGCTTATTTCTGCTCTCGACAAATTCCCGCCGTTTCTTATCGTCTTCAGCCTGCTCTTCGGCGTCTGTAACCATTTTATCAATCTGGTCCTTAGAAAGCCCGCTCGAAGCCTCGACCCTGACCTTCTGCTGTTTCTGAGACGCCATATCCTTCGCCCCTACATGGAGAATCCCGTCGGCGTCAATATCGAACGACACCTCAACCTGCGGAATCCCTCTCGGCGCGGGCGGCATCCCATCCAATATAAACCTCGCCAGTGTCCTATTATCGCGCGCCATCTGACGCTCCCCCTGAAGCACGTGAATCTCGACCGAGGTCTGACTGTCTTCGGCTGTGGTAAACACCTGGCTCTTTTTTGTAGGGATAGTGGTGTTTCTCGTAATGATGGACGTCATAACGCCGCCCAGAGTCTCGATACCGAGCGACAGGGGCGTGACGTCGAGCAGAAGCACGTCTCTGACCTCGCCCCCCAGCACCGCGCCTTGAATCGCCGCCCCTACGGCTACGACCTCGTCCGGGTTGATGCCCTTTTGCGGCTCTTTCCCGAAGAAATCGGTTACGACCTTCTGCACGAGGGGAATTCTCGTAGAGCCGCCGACAAGGACGACCTCGGTAATGCCGCTTGCCTTAAGCGCCGCGTCTTTGAGGGCTTGGCGGCACGGCTCAAGCGTTCCCATGACTAAATCCTCGACGAGTTGCTCGAATTTCGAGCGCGTGAGTTTCATAATAAGATGCCTCGGCCCAGCGGCGTCAGCCGTGATGAAGGGCAGGTTTATCTCGGTCTCAAGCGTGGTCGAAAGCTCGCACTTCGCCTTTTCCGACGCCTCGCGCAGACGCTGAAGCGCCATTTTATCCCTCCCAAGGTCAATTCCCGACTCCTTCTTAAACTCGGCAATTAGGTAGTCCATTATGCGGGCGTCAAAATCGTCTCCGCCCAAGTGCGTGTTTCCGTTCGTGGACTTCACCTCAATGACGTTGTCGCCAATTTCGAGTACGGAAATGTCGAAAGTCCCTCCGCCAAGGTCATAAACGGCTATCATGCCCTCTTTTTTCTTATCGAATCCATAAGCGAGAGCGGCGGCTGTGGGCTCGTTTATGATGCGTTTTACGTTTAGACCCGCAATCTTGCCCGCGTCTTTGGTTGCCTGACGCTGGCTATCGTTAAAATAGGCAGGAACAGTGATTACGGCTTCTTCAACCTCGCTTCCGAGATAGGTCTCAGCCGCTTTTTTGAGCTTCATTAGAACGTGAGAGGATATTTGGGGCGGGGAGTACTGCCTGCCAGAGGCTTCGACCCAAGCGTCCCCGTTTGGAGATTTGGCAATTTTATAGGGGAGGCGTTTTGCCTCGTTCTGGACTTCGTCGCTACGGCGTCCCATGAGCCTCTTTACGGAGAAAATGGTGTTTTCGGGATTCACGACTGACTGCCTCTTAGCGGGGCCCCCGACCAAAATCTCTCCGTCCTTTGCAAAGGCAACGATGGACGGGGTAATTCTCGAGCCTTCTTCGTTTATCAGCACTTTTGGCTCGCCTCCCTCGACTATGGCTACGACGGAGTTCGTAGTGCCGAGGTCAATTCCTATTATCTTCTTCGTGGACATCTAAATTATTTCCTCCTGAGATTTATATTAGATTATATATTCGCGCATCTGAGGCGTTTTTGTATCGAGGCGTTCAATTTGCGCAGAGCCTGAACCTCGATTTGGCGCACCCTCTCTTTGGACACCCCAAGCTCGTCCCCAAGCTCGCCGAGTTTTGCGGGCGGCTCTAGGAGGTATCTGCTCTCGACGACGTAGCGCTCCTTTGGGGTGAGGCTCTGAAGACCGATTCTGAGTCCTTCCTGAGTTAAGCCGCTCATCTCGGCGGCGGCTACGACCTCCTCTTGGTTCGCCGAGGTATCGGGGATTAGATCCGCATACTTCGCCGAGGATTCGTCTTCGCCCGTGGAGCTATCGAGTGAGAAATCGCGCGATGCCGTTCTGATTTCCATGCTCATAACCTCGCGCTCCTTCACGCCGAAGAGGTCTGCGACTCTCTTGAGATTCTCCGCCGAGGCGTCGTCCCTGTCTATTGCGAGCCGCTTTTTTCCCCTGCCGATTTTATGAAATAGCTTTCTTTGGGCTTGAGTCGTCCCCATCTTCACTACGCTCCAAGAGCGCATGATGAAATTATGAATCCGCGCCCGTATCCACCAAACGGCGTAGGAGATGAGCCTGTAGCCTCTGTCGGGATTGAATTTTTTTACCGCCTGCATAAGCCCCATCGATCCTTCCTGAAACAAATCGAGTATTTGGAAGCCGTACGAGGCGTATTCGGATGCGATTTTCACGACGAATCTGAGATTGGATACAACGAGCTTCTCCGCCGCGCCGACATCGCCCTCGGCTCTATACCTTTGGGCAAGTTCTATCTCCTGCTCGCGGGTCAGAAGGGGGTAGCTCTGTATTTGATTTGCAAGAATTCCAAGCGAATCATTGATGGCAAGTGGTTTCAATCTCTGGGCGCCTCCTCAATGCCTGAAGCTAATCATCTTCGGGGAAATGTCAAGCGCATAGGCAGGGGCGGGAGGCTACATACATTTACCCCTCTAGACGCGCCCAAAATGACGCTTAGAGATTGCGCTACTGAGATATTTGCTATGCCAACCCTATTTAAAATTTCACCCTTTCAGAGAGGCGAAATGGCAGGGGAGTGGGGTTATCTGCCCAAAATCGAGGCGGCTTCGCGCGGGGCGTTGCCAACTGCTACCTTTTTCAACGCTCCCCCACGCCTAATCTTTATCTCGACCAAACCTTCTTTGAGCGTTCTCGGCCCCACGTTGACCTGAACGGGGATGCCAATGAGGTCTGCGTCCTTGAATTTAAACCCCGCGCTCTCGTCTCTGTCGTCTATTATGGCGTCAACCCCAAGCTCAAGGAGCTGCGAGTAAATAGCCTCGGCGGCGGATTTGACCTCGGCATCCTTCATATTCAGAGGCAGGACGGCAACCTCGAACGGTGAAAGCGCGGGTGGGAATATAATCCCGTTTCCGTCGTAGTTCTGCTCGATGGCGGCGGCGACAGTCCTCCCGATGCCGATGCCGTAGCATCCCATGATAAATGGTTTCTCCCTGCCGTCCGAATCAACGAACATGGCATTCATAGCGAGGCTGTATTTCGCGCCGAGCTTAAAGACGTGTCCGACTTCAATGCCCCGGCTTGAGCGCAGACTCCCCCCGGCGCACTTGGTGCAGGAATCCCCGTCCGCGGCGACTCTAATATCGGCGAATAGGCTGGGATTAAAATCCCTGTTCAAATTGGCGTTTGCGAGGTGGTAATCCCTCCGGTTCGCGCCCACAACTGCATTGGCGAGATTCTTAACCGAGTTATCGGCGACAATTCTAACCCGAAGCCCGACTGGCCCGCTGAAGCCGGCCGAGCCTGCGCCGCAAATCTCTTCAATGGTCTTTTGCGTGGCAAGCTCTACGGTGTCCGCGCCAATGGCTTTTCTGAGTTTCGTGAGGCTCAGTTCGTGATTGCCAGACACAAGCGCGACGAGCACCCCGCCTTCGGTCTCGACTATCATGGTTTTTATGAGCGACGACGGCTCAATTTTGAGGTAGGACGCCACCTGCTCCACGGTTTTCATCCCAGGGGTGTGAACCTCGCAGATTGCCTCTGGAGAGTGGGTAGGGGTTGCCTCCTGCGCGTCTTTTATCTCGGCAAGCTCGAGATTGGCGGCGTAGCTGCAGCCTCCACAGCTCATCACAACGTCTTCGCCCGTTGGGGCAAGCACCATAAACTCGTGAGAGAAATTCCCTCCGATATTGCCCGTGTCGGCAAGCACCGCCCGAAACTCTAGCCCGCAACGCTCGAATATCCTGTGATAAGCATCGTACATCGCCCAGTAGGATCTGTCCGCGCCCTCATCGGTTGCATCAAAGCTGTAGGCATCTTTCATAACGAATTCCCTCCCCCTCATGACGCCGAATCGGGGGCGAATTTCATCTCTGAATTTCGTTTGAATCTGATATAGGTTCACCGGAAGTTGTTTGTAGGAGCGAATCTCCCTGCGGACAACGTCCGTTATGACCTCTTCGTGCGTAGGCCCAAGGCAGAATTCCCTCTCGGCTCTGTCCTTGAAGCGCAGAAGCTCCCTGCCGTATTTATCCCATCTGCCGCTTTCCTTCCAGAGTTCCGAGGGCAGAACCCCGGGCATTAGAAGCTCTATCGCGCCGGCGCGGTTCATCTCCTCGCGCACGATATTTTCAAATTTTCTTATCGAGCGCAGTCCCAAGGGGAGAACGTTATAGACCCCCGCGGCGAGCTTGCGTATCATCCCTGCGCGAACCATGAGTTTGTGGCTTACCACTTCGGCGTCGGCGGGGTCTTCTTTGAGCGTCGGAATAAAGAATCTGGAGTATCTCATTAGCACCTCAAGGCGTATAAACTACCGACTCGCCCGCTTAAATTCAATGATAAATAGATAAAAACCCCGAATCTAGATATTATATTGCTACAATTAAATTAAAGCTCGGAGGCGGCAGTAATGAAAAACATTTTTGGGCTTATCAGCCTAGTGGCAATTTTAACCGTTCTGGGTATCGGGGGGATTTCACTATTTTCGCCCTCCAAGTCCGACGCTTCAACAACGGTTGTGGTATATAAAACCTCGACCTGCGGGTGCTGCAAAAAATGGGTTACGCACCTTGAGAAAAACGGCTTCAAGACCTCCGTGCAAGACCTCGACACCTCATCTCTCAATCAGATTAAGTCCCAGTACGGAGTCCCCAGCGGACTTGAGTCCTGCCACACGGCTACCGTGGGCGGATACGTAGTTGAGGGACACGTGCCGGCGGACGTCGTGAAACGACTGCTGGAGGAGCGTCCGAAAGTCGCCGGGATCACTGTTCCCGATATGCCCGTAGGCTCTCCGGGAATGGAAGGGGACTACAGCGAGGCTTACGACATTCTCACGTTCGATGCCGAGGGCAGGACGCAGATCTACACGAGCAGATAACCTGTGTGCGGGGAGAAACCATGGCAAATGGGCTAAGAGGAGCGGCCGATAGCCGCGCTGTCGAGCGAATCTCGGTGCAGAAGGTCAGCCGCAGAGGGTTATACACCGAAGAAGAAGACCTCGTCGCCGTCGAAGAGCCGCTTCAAATACGCCTTAATTACCACTCTGGCGGGGCGCACAGGCGCAAAACCCTATCAATCACGATGCGCACCCCAGGAGACGACGAAGAGCTTGTCGCGGGGTTTTTATTCACCGAGGGGATTATCCAAAGCGCGGGGGACGTCGAGCGTATCAGCGCCGAGGGGAACGTCGCCGAGGCGGAATTGACCACAGATGCGGAGGTTGACCCGTCGGCTTTCGAGCGGAATTTCTATATGCACTCCGGCTGCGGCGTCTGCGGCAGGGCTTCAATCGAATCCCTAGCCGGGTTGCTCCAGCATCGGAGACTTAAAGAGGGGTATCGCCGTTTCAGAGCGGACGTTATCTCGCGCCTGCCGATGACTCTGCGAGAGGCGCAGTCGGTCTTTGGATTCACCGGAGGGCTTCACGCCGCCGCCCTTTTCGATTCCGAGGGCAATTTACTGGCGATTAGAGAGGACGTGGGTCGCCACAACGCGGTGGATAAGCTCGTAGGCTCGCTCCTGCTCAAAGGGGAAATCCCGCTCCCAGACAGACTCGTGATGGTAAGCGGGCGGGCGAGCTTTGAACTCGCGCACAAGGCAATTGCCGCCGGATTCTTAGCGCTTGCCGCCGTTGGCGCGCCGTCGAGCCTGGCTGTGGAGGCGGCGCGGGAATTCAACCTGACGCTTCTTGGGTTTGTGCGCGACGGCAGATTCAACATTTACTGCGGGAGCGAGCGAATCACAGAGAGCGGCGAAGGGAATATCGCGGCGCTCTGAATAATCCATGCCGATGGGTGCATCCACAAGTTACCCCTGCCCTACCCCCACAGTCGGAGGGGGCGGTTTTGGGACAATAAGCCATGGACGAGAGAGAGAAATTAAAACCTAGTCCGCAGACCCCGCAGGAGAGCGGCAAGCCGAGGATTGGGGCGAGGGCAAAGTCAGCCGCAGGGGGTTTTGCTATCGTCTCCGCAATCAAGCGCGCATACTCGGAAATGGGCGTATCGAGAGGGGTTAGAACGCTTCTTAGGGTGAATCAAAGGGGCGGTTTCGACTGCCAGAGCTGCGCCTGGCCCAACCCGGAAGAGGAGCGGCATACGGCTGAATTCTGCGAGAACGGGGCAAAAGCCGTCGCCGATGAAGCGACTCTAAAGCGCGTGAATCCAGATTTTTTCCGCAATTGGACGGTTTCGCGGCTCGCCGAGCAGTCGGATTTCTGGCTCAACGCGCAGGGGCGGCTCGCTCATCCGATGATTCTTAGGGAGGGAAGCCGGCGCTACGAGCCTCTGTGTTGGGAGGAGGCGTTCGAGATTATCGCAGAGGAGCTAAAATGCCTCTCATCGCCGGATGAAGCGCTCTTCTACACCTCCGGGCGGACGAGCAACGAGGCGGCTTTTTTGTATCAGCTCTTCGCAAGGGAGTTCGGCACGAATAACCTTCCGGACTGCTCCAATATGTGCCACGAGTCAAGCGGCAGAGCGCTCGGCGAGGTCATAGGGGTGGGCAAAGGCACGGTGAGCCTCAGGGATTTCGAGCTTGCCGAGGCGATATTCGTCGTCGGGCAGAACCCGGGGACGAATCATCCGAGAATGCTCGCATCTCTGGAAAAGGCAAAACGCGGGGGCGCGAAAATCGTCGCCGTAAACCCCCTGCCCGAAGCCGGACTCATGCGCTTTAAAAACCCTCAGGAAATCCTAAGGGGAATCATCGGGGGCGGCACAGAGCTTGCCGACCTCTTCCTTCAAGTGCGCATCGGAGGGGATATCGCGCTTTTCAAAGGCATCATGAAGCAGATGCTTCAGCGTGAGACCCTGCGCCCCGGCTCGGTCTTAGATTCGGGTTTCATCAGCGAATTCACCGCAGGATTCGAGGGCTTCAGGGATAGCACAGAGCGCGCGGGATGGGACGAAATCCTGCGGGAGAGCGGCGTCTCGCGGGAGGCTATCGGCAAAGCCGCGCAGATTGCGGCGCAGTCCAGGGCAACTATTGTCTGCTGGGCTATGGGGATTACTCAGCACAAACACGCCGTGGCAACGATTCAAGAGATAGTCAATTTCCTGCTCCTGCGAGGGCAAATTGGCAAACCCGGCGCGGGGGTCTGCCCCGTCAGAGGGCATAGCAACGTCCAAGGCGACCGCACCATGGGTATTTGCGAGCGACCGACTGAGGCGTTTTTGGACGCTCTGGCGCGCGAGTTTGGCTTCACCCCGCCCCGCCGGCACGGATTCGACACCGTGCAGGCAATTGAGGCAATGCACAGCGGCAGAGCAAAGGTGTTTATTGCAATGGGAGGGAATTTTCTCTCTGCAACGCCCGACACCCGATACACCGCCCGCGCTCTGGGAAAATGCTCCCTCACCGTTCAAATATCCACTAAACTCAGCCGCTCGCACCTCATCACTGGAAGGCGCGCTCTCATCCTCCCCTGCCTCGGACGCTCCGAGCAGGACACTCAGGCATCAGGCGGGCAGTTCGTAACGGTAGAAGACTCGATGAGCATCATAAGCTCCTCACAAGGATTCCTCCCGCCGGCATCAGAGCATCTCATGAGCGAGCTTGCTATAGTTGCAGGAATTGCAAGGGCGACTCTCGGAGGGAGAAGCCGAGTAAACTGGCAGGGGTTCGCCGGAAACTATGACCGCATCCGGGACTCCATCGAGCGGGTAATTCCGGGATTCGAGGGCTTCAACAAACGCATCCGCGAGGGGAGCTTTTATCTTCCGAACAGGGCAGGAGAGCGAAAATTCGACACGCCGACGCAGAGGGCGACATTTACAACCCACCCGATCCCCCGCGCCGGAGTGGAATCGGGGCGATACGCGATGATGACCATCCGAAGCCACGACCAGTTCAACACGACCGTTTACGGCTTGGACGACCGCTACCGCGGGGTTTATGGCGGCAGGCGCGTAATTTTTCTCAACGCCGAAGATATGAGAGATGAGGGGATTGCCGAGGGTCAGTTTGTGGACATCACGAGCCACTTCGAGGGCGAAGAGCGCGGGGCAGAGAAATTCGCCGCCGTCCCCTATGACATCCCCAGAGGGTGCGCCGCGACTTATTTCCCCGAAGCAAACCCTCTAGTGCCGATACGCAGCACGGCTGAGATTAGCAATACGCCCACGTCAAAATTCATCGTCATAAGCCTCAAGCCCTCGGAGCAATAAATCTCAAGAAGCGAATTCCCAGCTCAAGAGGGGCGGAGAAAAGGGTTTATACATCACCCCGTACTCCCGCCCTAATGCGCCTCAGCCCAGTTTGCGCCGACCCCCATCTCCACGGAAAGCGGCACGGATAGCTTCCACGCCCCCTCCATTTCGGCTTTGACAATTCTGCGAAGCTCGTAGAGTTCGTCCTCGTGAACCTCGAATAGAAGCTCGTCGTGTACCTGGAGTATCATGCGGGACTTATAGCCCCTGAGGCTCTCTCGGATTTTAATCATCGCTATCTTGATTATGTCGGCGGCTGTGCCTTGAATGGGCGTATTGATTGCCGTGCGCTCGCCGAATCCGCGCAGAGTTCTGTCTTTCGAGGCAAGCTCAGGTATCGGGCGGCGGCGTCCGAGGATGGTCTCGGCAAAGCCCCTGCCCCTCGCCTCCTCAATCGAGCGCTCCATGTAGGATTTCACCCCTCCGTAGCGCTTGAAATACTCGTCTATGTACCCCTTGGCGACGGTGTTTGAAGAGCCTAGCTGTCTTGCCAGCCCGAACGCGCTAATGCCGTAGATGATGCCGAAGTTTATCGTCTTGGCGAGCCTTCTCATATCCGGGGTAACGCTCTTTTCATCCACGCCAAAAATCTCCGCTCCGGTTCTCGTGTGAATATCCGCCCCCCTCAAGAACGCTTCAATTAAATTCTCATCCCCTGAGAAATGGGCGAGAAGCCGAAGCTCAATTTGGGAATAATCCGCCGAGAGCATGACGAACCCCTCTTCGGGGACGAAGGCCTCTCTGATGCGTCTGCCCTCGGGGGTTTTAATTGGGATGTTCTGGAGGTTTGGCTCGCTTGAACTGAGCCTGCCCGTGGTTGTGCCGGTCTGATTGAACGAGGTGTGGATGCGCCCTGTTTTGGGGTTTACGAGCCTCGGCAGGGCATCAACATAAGTGGATTTGAGCTTCATAAGCCCCCTGTGTTCCAGCACGCGCGCAGGCACTTCGTGAATCTCGGCAAGCTCGGATAGGACTTCGACGTCCGTAGAAGCCTCGCCGCCTTTGGTGAGCTTCTTGCGCGGGAGCCCGATTCTCTCGAATAGAATTTCCCGAAGCTGCGCCGGGGAGTTGAGATTAAACCTCTCGCCGACCTGCGAATAAATCCCCTCGGCGATTCTATCGAGTCCCTTTTCAAATTCAACCGAGAGCCTGCCGAGAAACCGCGAGTCAATCCCAACGCCGCAGGATTCCATATCCGCAAGCACGGGAATAAATCTAAGCTCGACCTGCCGGTAATTGTCCATCAATCCGAGATTGTCCAAATCCGGCGAGAGTCGCCGCTCCAGAGCAAGCGCAACGTCCGCATCCTCGCATGAATAGACCCTAGCCCGCTCCAAATCTACTTGGTCGAAGGCAATTTTACCCTTTCCCGACCCCGTAACGTCCTCGTAGGTGATGGTCTTGTGCGCGAGGTAAATGCGGGAAAGCTCGTCGAGGCTATAGCTCATGCGGGATGAGTCGAGCGTGTGGGCGGCTATCATGGCATCAGAGGATATGCCCCTTAGCTCAATCCCGTGCCGGCGAAGGATAATATACTCGTACTTGAGATTCTGCCCGATTTTACGAATCCCATCGCTCTCTAAGAGGGGTTTTAGCTTATCGAGCAGGAATTCGAGTTTTAACTGCGCGGCGGGGGCTCCGAGAAGAGAGCTATGCCCGACGGGAACGTAGTGAGCCTCCCCAGGGGCGTGGCAGAGGGCAACGCCAACAATTTCCGCATCTATCGGGCTAAGGGACGTCGTCTCGAGGTCAATGGAAAGCTCCCCGGTGCGCGCTATTGCCTCGATAACCTCGGCGAGGGCTTCGCCGGAGGATACGAGCCGGTAGTTATCATAGGAAATTGTGTCCGCGTCAGCGCCGCCGGGGGATTTTTCCGATTCCTGCGCCCTGACGATGCGCGAATCGAGCGGGCGAATGAATCCGGCGGGCCTATTTACCGGCCCTGCGGCTTCGGATTTAAGCGCGTCTCGCAGGAGGGAGTGGAACTCGAATTCCTCGAACAGAGCGCGAAGCTCGTCGCGGCGCGCGCCCTCGTACTTGAAATCGGCAATAGAGGCGGCAATGGGGACTTTTATGTCTATCGTCGCAAGGGCTTTGCTGAGGATGACCTTGTCTCTGTCGTTTATGAGAATTTCTCTCTGACGGGGGGATAGGGAGTCTAAATTTGCGTATAGACTATCGAGCGAGCCGAATTTTTTAATAAGCCCCGAGGCGGTTTTATCGCCGATTCCCCTAGCCCCGGGAATGTTGTCCACTGAATCCCCTGAGAGGGCAAGCACGTCAACGACTCTCTCGGGCAGGACGCCGAATTTCTCCTCGACATCTCTGGCGCCCGTCCGCCTGCCGTGCATCGTGTCGAAGAGCGTGATTTTATCCGAGACGATTTGGCAGAAGTCCTTATCGCCCGTTACGATGACGACGCTTATTCCGTCCCTCTCGGCGGATTTGGCGAATGTGCCAATGATGTCGTCAGCCTCAAAACCCTCCATCTGGAAATCGGCGACTCCGATGGCGCGGGTAATATCAAAAATCCGCGGGAATTGGATTTTTAGCTCGTCGGGCGGCTCGGAGCGTCCCGCTTTGTAGAGGGGATAATACTCGTGGCGGAAGGTTTTATCCTTGGAATCGAAGACGGCGGCTATGTATCGGGGGTTTGCGCCTTTGATAAATTTCATTAGCATCGAGGAATAGCCAAATAGCGCGTTCGTGGGAAACCCCCGCGAGGTGGCAAGACCCCTCACGCCGTGAAAAGCCCGAAACACGTAGGAGCTTGCGTCAATTAGGTATAAAATTGGCTCGGTCATCGCCCTACATTATGCAGGATGCCGGGCGCAGGATGCAAGATTTACGATACGCGATGCAGCGCCTAAGTTGTCGCGAATGGGAAAATATGCAAAGCTCTAATAACTCACAATGGACAGGGACTGCGAAATTCTCATCGCCGGCGCAGGCATCACGGGGCTTGCCATAGCGCGCGAGCTTCTAAGACGCGGCGAGGGCGGCATTGTCATCATCGAGAAGGAAAAATCCCCCGGCATCCACGCAAGCGGCAGAAACAGCGGAGTGCTTCACGCGGGAGTCTATTACGCCCCCGACACGCTAAAGGCAAAATTCTGCGCCGAGGGAAACCGTCTCATGAGAGAGTTCTGCCGCGAAAAGGGACTCGCCCTCATAGAATGCGGCAAGTTGATAGTTACGCGGGATGAGTCTAGGCTCGAAGGGCTGTTTGAACTCAAGGCAAGAGCCGACCTCTGCGGCGCAAGGGCTTTTATAGTGGATGAAAGAGACGCCGCGCAAATTGAACCCTACGCCAAGACCTGCGGGAGGGCGCTCTTCTCCCCCGATACAGCCGTGATTAACCCGGGGCAGATAGTTTCCGCTCTCGCCCGCGAGATTGAACTTTCGGGAATGGCGCACATCCTCTATGGGGCGCGTTTTATGAGGCTCAAAGGGAGCGGCAGGGCGGTAACATCGGCTGGAGTGATAAAATTCGGCAAATTTATAAACGCCGCAGGAGCGCACGCCGACACCTTAGCGCATACATTCGGAGTCGGGAGAAATTTCAAAATTATCCCCTTCAAAGGGAGCTATAAAAAGCTCAGGAAAGAGCGCGATTTTCTCGTGCGAGGCAACATTTACCCCGTGCCGGATTTAAGAAACCCATTTCTGGGTATTCACTTCACCAGAGGGGCGGACGGGAGCGTTTACGCAGGCCCAACGGCAACTCCGGCGTTCGGGCGCGAGCAGTACGGCGGTTTCGGGAAACCGTCTTTTGAAGCCCTCTCGATACTCTATCGGGACGGGGCGATGTTTCTGCGCAATGAGGCGTTTCGAGCCTCCGCCGTGGACGAGATAAAAAAACTCGGGAAGCGGTATTTCTTTGAAGAGGCGGCGGGACTCGTCCAGGGGCTTGCGCCGGAAGACCTAGTTGAGACGGATAAATCCGGCATCAGGGCTCAACTCGTGGATTGGGAAGCGAAGAGGCTCGTCATGGATTTCATGCTAATCAGGGACGGGGGCTCGCTCCATGTGCTGAACGCAATATCGCCGGCTTTCACCTCGTCAATGGCGTTTGCAAGGCACGCGGCGGACGTGTTTCTTGCAAAATCATAGCGGAGAGGGAAGAGAGTTTTTAGTGGCGAGTGATGAAACCTGGAGCTGGAAACCTGAGATTATCCAGCCCCTGCGAGAATTCGCGCCCAAGTCCCCCCCCAACCCCTGCGCCATCGAGCTAAATCACGATGTAACGCGGGCGAGAAATCCGCTAAAAAGAACGCCGCGCAGGTTCGGGCTTCTGAGGATTTTAACAACGGCGTCCTTGTGCCAGTCAAACTTGCCCCTTTCGGCGATGAACGAGAAAAGCCCGTCGGTTTTTGCGGCGTGAAATAGCTTGTCAATGTAGGGGTCGTCGAGCTTTGAGTAAAACCTGTGGAAATACTCGCCGAACCTGACCTCTCTGCCAACGCTTTTTTGCCATATTCTCTCATATTCAGAAAGCGCGCGGGCATCGAGGGAGCCTTTGGCGAGCGCCTTTCGGATAACATCTGAGGCGATTTGAGCCGTGATGAGACCGTAGTAAATCCCCCCGCCCGTGGTGGTTTTTATATGCCCCGCCGCCTCTCCTATGGCGATGATTCTATCAGCGTAGCTTCGGCGTATCGCTCCGAATGCTATGCCTCGGCGCATCGCGCGGCTCAATTCTAAATCCGCATCAATCCAGGGGCTGACCTTGGCGATGGTGTTTTTCAACTCCTCGGATGCGTCCCCCGTGGTCATCACGCCGATTCTCGTCCGCCCGTCAAGCAGGGGAATCGCCCAGCCGAAAAATCCTCTTGAGGAGCCGTTGCCGAAGTAAATTTTAAGGCGGTCGGCTTCGTTGAATTTCACGTCAACCTGAATGCCTTTGATGATTTTTTTCGGACGCCCAAGCCCAAGAGCAGACTGTAGATTGAAGCTAACCCCAGTGGCTAGGACGGCGATGCGGGCGTGTATAGTAGAAATCCCGTACTCGGTTTGAACCCGGGCCTCAACTCGGTCTGCGGTGGGATGGAGCGAGAGGACTTTTGCGCCGAGGCAAATGGACGCGCCCCTGTCCCGCGCAATATCGGCAAGACGCGCGTCAAATGCGTGCCTGTCAACCACAACCGCGGCTTCCTCCGGGTGGGAGTAGCTAATTGAAATCCCTCCCGGCGAGATGAGTTCGGCTTCCTGAAGCCTTGCGGCTACCGTCTCTTTGGGAAGGTCAAACCTCCTGAAAGCCTCGGCGCTTATGACCCCGGAGCAGACAACCCCCTCGCCGATTTCGGAATCCTGCTCAAAGAGAACCGTTTCACAGCCGTATTCGGATAGCTCGGATGCGGCGTGAAGGCCGCTTGGCCCTCCGCCAACGATAATTACATCACAACTGGCTCTGTGCAATTTAGCTATTTTTTTCCCGCAATTGTTGATTGGACACGAGAATAATACCTGATAACGCAGAATTTTCTTGCCGCCGCGCCCGCCCATAGCCCCAAATTGACAGACTCTCCTAGGCAAACTATAATCAATTGATAGAGTTTCTCAATTAGATGCAGATGACGAAGAAGCAACACAGGTCAACAGAAAGCTCGGAAGAGAGGACGCTCTCGGCAAAAGCCCTGTTTCACAATCGCGGGTTTAAATGCACCCCTCAGCGTCTCGCCGTACTCAGGGCGCTTGAGCAGTGCAGAGGGCATATGGCTATATCGGAAATTCACGCAAAGGTCAGAGACACACTCCCAGGCACGGGGCTTGCCACGGTATATCGCGCCCTTGAGACGCTCATCAATATATCGCTAGTCGTGAAAGTTCACCTCGAAGACAATCGCCATAGCTATTCCATCGCCCCTGAGGGACACCGCCACCCCGTAGTGTGCGTCGAGTGCAGCAGCGTCGTGGAATTTGCCGAATGCCCGCTTCAGGACATAGCCGACGCGGTATCGAAGCGGACCGGATTTTTAGTGGAGAGGCACTTTCTGCAACTGTTCGGCAGATGTCAAAAATGCAGGCTTTAATAAACATCGGAGAGAATAGATAAATGTCCCATTTTCATATACCCGACGGCGTGTTTCCGGTATGGCTCGTGATGGCGGGCTGGATAATTTGCGCCGCGGTGCTTTGGCTGTGCATCAGGAGGGCGCAGAAAGAGGGGATTGAGAGAAAACTGCCGCTTCTTGGGATAATTTCAGCCCTCATGATAGTCGGCATGACTCTTGAGATCGCCCCGATAGCCTATCACCTCAATCTAAGCGTTATCGCCGGAGTGGTGCTTGGGCCCGCGCTTGGTTTCATAGCGGTTTTCATCGTGGATTTAATTATCGCCATGTTCGGACACGGCGGAATCACGGTCGTGGGGCTCAACACGCTCATAGTCGGGGCGGAGGTGGCGGTTGGGTTTTACCTGTTCCGTTTTTTCCTGTTTTTCCTAAGACACAGGAACTTCTCCGTGGGTATATCCTCTGCGCTTGCAACGGCGCTGAGCTTAATCCTAAGCGCCTCGTTTATGATAGCCTCGGTCTATTTATCCGAGATAAAACCCGAGGTCATCGCCGCCGCCGAGCATGGACACACTGAGCAAACCGCCGCGCCACACAGCCCCGCGGCAACAGGGGTGGACATCGGCAGATTTGCCAAAATGACATTTATCCTCGGCGCCTTCGGATGGATTCTCGAAGCGGCAATAACGGGGCTTGTCATCGGCTATGTATTCCGCGTGAGACCCGATTTAATTCCGCACGGGGCTAGGTAGTCATGGATATAGGACTCATTGACTACTTTGCCAACTCAGGCGGCAGTTTTCTTCACCGCGCATCGCCCTCTGCCAAATTAGGATTTACCGCCATCGCCATCGCCTCAATCATCGCGGCTGAGGATTTTATCCCCCTCGCCTGCATATATCTGACTCTCGCCGCCATAACGGCGCTGACGCGGCTCCCCTTTATTAAAATCCTCTCCATAGCCGCCTATCCCGCCATATTCGCCCTGCTCTTCGCCCTGACCGCTTGGAGGGGAGATTGGACGCAAAGCGCCGCTCTCGTTCTCAAAGCCCTCGACGCCGCACTCTTAATGACCATTTTTATAACGACGACGCCCTATCCCGCAGTCTTTGCGCGCATAAGCTCGGTTCTGCCGAAAATCGTAGCCGAGGGACTTTTTATGACCTATCGCTCCCTTTTCATACTGCTTGGGCTAATGGATAACCTCCTTCGGGCGCTGACCGTAAGGGGAGGTTTCAGCCCCGGGGCGTATCTCAGAAACACGATGAACTTCGCCTCTGGCATAGGGCTTTTGCTCATCAAAGGGTTTGACCTATCTGAGAAAATGTACGGGGTCATGAAAATACGAGGCTACGAGGGCAGGCTGTCCGGCGGAGGCTTCGGGGAAGGCGAGACATCGGGCTGGGAGGATGCCGCCGTAATTTCTATCGGATGCCTGTACTTAGGATTTTCCCTCGCTTGGAGGGCAGTGGAGCCGTCGTGGGAGGTTCAATGCGCCGCCCTTGCCGCATCCGCCATACTAGTCTCGGGGATTTCAATATATCGCGCTATTTCGAGAGGTTTGCACATTTGGAAGAGATAATCCGCGTAAGCGGGCTTAGGCACAAATACCCCGATGGAACGGCCCTTAGCTTCAGGGGAATAGAATTTAGCGTCCAAAGAGGGGAGCGAGTCGCAATTTTGGGACCAAATGGGAGCGGCAAATCCACGCTCCTCTTTCACCTCGTGGGACTGTTTAAATCCTCCGAGGGTACAATAAACGTCCTCGGGGCGAACCCCGCCAGAGAGTACGCGAAAATTCGGGAGCGCGTCGGGGTCGTCCTCCAAAACGTCGAAGAGCAAATCATCGCCCCCACAGTTTGGGACGACATCACTTTCTCCCCCAGGAACTACGGCTACAAAAAAGAGCGAATCCGAGAGCTTGCCGAAGGGGTAATTGCCAGCCTCGACATCGCCCACATTAGAAATAAAGTCCCCCACTACCTAAGCGGCGGAGAGAAAACCAAAGTGGGTCTCGCCGGAGCGCTAGTGGTAAACCCCGAAATCCTAATTTTGGATGAGCCGTTCGAGGGGCTAGACCCCATCTGCAGAACCGAGCTTATAAACCTGCTAAACCGCACGAACCGCGAGAGGGAAACCGCTCTGGTCGTCTCTACGCATAATATTGACACCGTTCCCCTAGTTGCCGACACGGTCTATTTAATGGCTGTAGGGGGGGAAATCGTCGCCAAAGGCACGCCTAAGGAAATATTCTCAAAGCCCGAGCTACTTGCCGGATGCCACGTGGAGCCACCTGTTTTAGGAGCGCTGTTCTCGGAATTAGGCAGGATGGGAATCCATCTGGATACGGCCCTGACGGTGGCCGAGGCGGCGGCGGTAATTGCCAAAGCGCTAAAATTCGGGAATATCCGCGAGGGCGGCGGAGCAGAGGCGCGGCTTGCTAACCTCGCCAATCCGTAATAAAATAGTCTAACCCCGATGGTTTGAGAGGATTTGCCCATGCCAGAGATGAGAATCATAAGAAACTACGTTGACCGAAAGAACTCCGAGACTATCGGCTCTTACATGGATTCCGGGGGGTATGCGGCGCTCCCAATTGCGCTCAAAATGGATCCGATGCAGATTATCGAAGAGATTAAGAAATCCGGGCTTCGAGGGCGCGGCGGAGCGGGCTTTCCCACGGGAATAAAATGGAGCTTCATCCAGAGGGACTCGAAAAAGCCGATTTACCTGTGCGTAAATGCCGATGAGAGCGAGCCGGGGAGTTTTAAGGACAGAGAAATTCTGGAGCGAGACCCGCATCAGATGATAGAGGGCATCATCATCGCCTGCTACGCTATAAACTCCCATAAATCCTACATTTACATACGCGGCGAGATGCCCAATGGAGCAAAAATAATAGAGCAGGCAATCCGCGAGGCTTACGAGAGAAAATTCCTCGGTGAAAACATCCTAGGCTCAGGGTTCGACCTCGACATAGTTCTATTCCGAGGCGCGGGGGCGTATATCTGCGGCGAAGAGACGGGACTGCTCGAGTCCATCGAGGGCAAAAACGGCGAGCCGAGACCGAAACCCCCGTTTCCGGCGCAGGTCGGGCTTTTCGGATGCCCCACGATAGTCAACAACGTCGAGACCCTAGCCTGCGTCCCGCACATTATAAACCGCGGGGCGGAGTGGTTCGCTGGAATTGGAATCCCGAAGAACACGGGGACGAAAATCTACGGACTCAGCGGGTGCGTCAACCGACCGGGTCTATACGAGCTTCCCCTCGGAATTACCCTAAGGGTGCTCATTGACGAATACGGAGATGGGATGCTCAAGGGCAAAGCCCCGAAGGCGTTTTCTCCCGGAGGCTCTTCTTCGGCTATTTTGACGGCTGAGGAGATGGATGTGACGCTTGATTTCGACACCCTAGCAAAGGCAGGCTCGATGCTCGGCACGGCTGGGGTAACGGTGATGGACGAGGACACTTGCATGGTCAGAGTGGCGCAGAATCTCGCGCATTTCTACAGGGACGAGTCCTGCGGGCAGTGCGTTCAGTGCCGCGAGGGGACTTGGTGGCTTGAGAAAATGCTCACGAGAATCGAAGAGGGCAGAGGACAGCCCCACTACATTGATACGATTCTCGACGCCTGTTTCCAGATGCGCGGGACGACTATCTGCGCCCTAGCCGACGGATGCGCTATGCCAGTGGAGTCAATTGTGAAGAAATTCCGCCCCGAGTTTGAAGAACACATCAGGCTCGGCAGATGCCCTTTCCCGAATAAATACATGGGAAGCTGGGATTAAAAAATCTCCAAAACGGAGGAATTAGGCAATGGCATCATCGTGGAGAGAAACATCTACTACGCTTGGATTGCTTTGGCTTCGTGGGCTGACAGGTCTGTTCATGGCTATATTTCATGGCTATGGAAAGATTTTCGGCGGGCGTATGGATAAATTCACCGCAGGAGTCGCCGAGCTTGGCTTCCCAATGCCGGAGGTTTTTGCGTGGGCGGCGGCTCTGTCGGAATTCCTAGGGGGAATTTTAATTGCCCTCGGCTTGGGCGCTCGCATCTCGGCTCTGCTTCTGTTTGCCACTATGGCGACGGCGGCTTTCCTACAGCACGGCGCTGACCCGATAGATGTAAAAGAAAAAGCGCTCCTGTTTTTGGCTATGTCCGGGGCGATTGCGCTCCTAGGACCTGGGAAACTCTCGCTAGATTACGCGATATGCAGGTATTGGCGCAAAAAACCATGACGCGCAACGAGAGAGAAATTTCCCCTCGCGCGGGATTTTATGCTTGCGGCGGGTTTTGAAATATGTAATTTTAATACACACTCACTAGGGAGTTATACATGGCGTTCTCGGAAGAGTTGAAGCAGAGAATTGACGACATCATATCGAAATCGGAGACGAATCAGTCGGCCCTCATTCCGACCCTGCACGAGGTTCAGCGGCATTTGGGATGGATCTCGGACGACTCTATGAGAGAGGTATCGGAGATTCTCAATATCTCTGCGGCAGGGGTGCAGAACGTGGCGACGTTTTACACGATGTTTTTTAGAAAGCCCGTTGGGAAGCACGTAATTTGGCTCTGCCGGACGCTGTCGTGCGCCCTTAGAGGGGCTGAACTCGTGGAGCATCACCTCTGCCATAAGCTCGGAGTCCGCATGGGCGACACCACGCCGGATGGAAAAATCACGCTCCTTGAAGCCGAGTGCCTCGCCTCCTGCGGGACTGCTCCGGCTATGCTCGTTGACGACACTCTGCTCGAGAACATCACCAGAGCGCAGGTTGACGAACTCATTGAAACACTGAGAAATGACTAATTTCAGCCGCGCCGAGAATGGGATGAACTTCACCGTAGCCAAAAGCCATGCCCGAGACATATTCAGAGAAGCCCTCGAAGCCGTTGACCCGAAGCGGTGCGTTCACGAACATATCGCGCTGGAAGGCAACATCCTCACAGTCGAGAGCAAGCAATACGACCTGGTCAATTACCGCTCTGTCTCGGTTATCTCATTCGGGAAAGCCGCCTCCGCCATGAGCAAAGCCCTCGAAGAAATCTTGGCGGATAAAATCACGGACGGCATCGTCATATCAAATGCAAAACCCCCTTATTCGTTCTCGAAGATGAGGTTCTACCAATCAAGCCACCCGATACCCGACGAGCGCAGTCTCGGAGCGGCGCGGGAGGTGCTTAAAATCCTAGACGGCACGGATGAGCGCGACCTCGTGATATTTCTCATCTCCGGCGGCGGAAGCTCGCTCATCGCAATGCCCGCTCAGGGAATCTCGCTCGAAGACAAGCGAAAAACAACCGAGATGCTCCTAGTTTCAGGGGTTGACACCTACGGGCTTAACGCCGTGAGAAAGCACATCTCGCAAATCAAAGGCGGAGGATTGCTTAAAAAAGCCCTGCCATCGCAGATAATCACCCTCGTGCTTTCAGACGTCGTCGGCGATAAACTGGACGTTATAGCCTCAAGCCCCACCTTTCCCGACTCGACCACCTTTGAAGAGGCATGGAAGGTTATCGAAGCCCTGAGACTCGAACACAGACTCCCCCCTCAAGTGGTCATCCGCCTCGAAGAGGGCAGGAAAGGGGAAATCCCCGAAACACTCAAAGATGGGGAATTCGACCCCGAAAAGGTTCAAACCGTCTTCGTCGGAAACAACTTCAAAGCCCTAGTAGCGGCGCAGTCCAAGGCGGAGAGCCTCGGCTACAACACGCTTATGCTCTCTTCTCAGACCAAGGGAGAGGCGAGGGAAGTAGCCAAGGTCATAGCGTCGGTCGCGTTCGAGATAGAGCGGCTCGGCATTCCGGTGCAAAAGCCCGCCTGCGTTATTTTCGGCGGAGAGACGACCGTAACCGTTACGGGAAGCGGCAGGGGAGGCAGAAACACCGAAACCGCGCTTTCGTTCGCCATGGAGATAATGGGACACAACGCAGTGGGGCTGTTCTGCGGCACGGACGGCGTTGATGGACCCACGGACGCCGCCGGAGCTATATGCGACGGAGAGACGCGGCAGAAGGCGAGGGAATTAGGTATTAGCGCAAGGGAACACCTAGCCCGAAACGACTCCTACACCTTTTTCGAGAGAACCGGAGGTCTCATCAAAACGGGCCCAACGGGAACGAACGTCATGGATATAGGAGTGGTAATTGTCGAGTGAGGCGGCTCAAATGACACATCCTGCATCGAGCCTAGTGAACACCCGGCATTAGGGCAATGTAAAAGCCGCAGGGGATAGGATAATCCCTCCATTTTACACCCGCCTATTCTCGGCTTATAATTCCCACCTAAGCCATGAAATACGCCATCATCTCCGATATTCACGGCAACCTGCAAGCCCTCGAAGCAGTTCTTGGGAGGATTGACTCCCTAGGCGCGGACAGCATTATCTGCCTCGGCGATATTGTCGGCTACGGGGCAAGCCCCAACGAGTGCGCGCAAATTATCGCAGGCAGGGGCATCGAGAGCATTCTCGGCAACCACGACGCCGTAGCCTGCGGCAGACAAGAGGCGGACAATTTCACCCCAATGGCAAAACGCGCCGTCCTTTGGACGCGGGACACCCTTACGCCAGAAACCCGAGATTTTCTGCTAACCCTCCCCGAAAGCCGACACTACGGGGAATTCATGGCGGTTCACGGGGCGATTTCAGACCCGAATCTCTATATAATGACTATCTATGAGGCGATTTGGGAATTCACCCTCATGGACGGCACAAACCTGTGTTTCTTCGGGCATACGCACATGAGAATTACATTTAGCCGCCGCGCAAGCGTAGTAAAACCCGTTAGGGATATGACCATCGAGCTTCAGCCGGGGCTGAGCTATCTCGTCAATCCGGGGAGCGTTGGACAGCCGAGGGACGGCAATCCCAACGCCTCTTTTCTCATTTACGACAGCGCTGCGGGGAGAATAGAATACTTTAGGGTTGAATATGACATTAAAACGGCTCAGAGAAAAATCATTGACGCCGCGCTCGACACGAGGCTTGCCGAAAGGCTCGCGCTGGGAGTATAACGACAGCTCGAGGCGCAAATTAAGACCGCCGTCCAGAAATGAAGAGAGCTTCGAGTTTCACGCCAGAAACTAATCACTAGCCACTAGAAACTTTCTCGATACTGTCTCGGCGGCGGCTACAGGCTCTCGACAAAATCGGCGACGTTCTCAAGCCTAATCCCCTCGACGGCGATTTCCGGCGCAACGACGACCTCCTTGGAGTCCCAAATCCGGGTCGCCCGCTTCTCCCTCGAGATGGCGGTAATATTGCGGAGCAGACTCATGAAGTTATCGCTGATTCTGACCGTGTTAGGTTTTAGAGGCTCGGCGAGCGTTCCGTTCCGAATGATGTACGAATCCCCCACGACGGTGCCTGTAAAGTAAGCCCTCGCAAGCCCATAGACCGGATAGAGATACCAGAGCCGCCCGATGTATATCCCGTTTTCAACCCCCGCAATTATAGCCTCAGAGGGAATCTCTTGAGTTCCTTCAATGATAAAATTTGTGGCGAAGATGGAATTTGTGCGGCGGAAATCCCGTCCTGCATCGCCGAATCTAAAACCGTTTCGCGGGGGGAATTTGACGACTTTGGAATTTAGCTTTTCGGCGTAGTAGTGATTTGCCAAGAACCCGACGAGCCTGCCCTGTAGGATTAAATCCGTCCTTCCGGCGGGGAGTCCCTCGCAGGTAGCCCTCCTGCTTCCGGGCTGAAATTGAGCCGCCCCGTCATCATAGACGTTGAGAATAGGGGAGGCGACCTGCGCGCCCAATTTCCCCGCAAAAGGGGAGTTGCCAGAATCTATCGAGGCAAGCGATAGGGCAGATGCAATCATCTCGGATACGAGCATCGAGACGGCGTTGCTCCCGAAAACGACTCTATACTCGCCTGATTGGATTCTCCTGCCGTGGACGGTTGCCGCCGCGCCCCTCGCCGCCTCGCGCCCTGCCTCTTCGGGGTGGAATCGGGCAATATGCGTCGCGCTGGCAGAGCCTGTGCCTTTGGCGTCCGCCTCTTCAATCATCGCAGTTATCGAGGCAAAAAGGCAGGAATTCTCATCCGACGCTTGAACCCCCTGGGTGTTTGCGACCGCCATCCGCTCTTTCAATATAGTTATGTCGCCGCCGACTATTAGGCTCTTTAAGAAACCGCGCCCTTTGAATTCGGCAAGCGCCCCCGAAAGCGTATCCCATCCGAGAGCTACAGCCCTCTCATCGTCCAAGTCCATCACCAATGGGTCTGCGAACGACTCAGCGCTCGCTTTTTCATCGGGCGGCGATGGGAGGGACTTAAAATTGGGGTCTGCCACGGCGTTGCCCCTTGCTTTTTCGAGCGCAGTCCTGACGCCTTCGAGCGAGAGGTCGGCGGTTTCGCTTCCGTGTCCGGTTTTAATCCCCTCGGGGGAGTGAAATGCGGCAAACACCGACACGCCGTATCCGGCGATATTTTTCGGCTCGTGAACCCCGTTGCAGAGGATGTCCGATGTGTAATTTATACGCACGGTTACGTTGTCATTCCACGAGGCATAGACCTCTGCTTCTCTCACATCGGCTTGGGATTTCACATATTCAATCCCCTCGCTCACGCAGCGTCTCAAATCGTCAGTAGCAATCATTCACTCTCTCCACAAGTTCTGCGACTCAGAAAAGCAGTTTTTAGTAGCTGGTTTCTAGTTATAAGCATCCGGCGCTCTGCTCCTATTGGCGTTCATAATACCCAATTTGTGGCTAAAGCCGTCCTGCATCATGAGCAGCGCTACCTTGCCCCGGTAAGCCTCGCCCTGCTTCTCATCGTGGGAGCGCCGTTTCCGACTCTAAGCGCCTGCATCGGGACTCCCTTACCACAGTTGGGCATCGGCAGGAGGCGAAAATCGCTCCCGACGGCGTCAACGTTGAGCAGATAATCCCTTGAATCCGACATCATTCCGCCGCTCCTGTAGAGGGTCTGAAGCTCGCCGTTTTTAATCCTATACACGCGCCTCGCCGAGATGCTGAAATTCTCCCTTGACTCGCCGATGGACGGGGTGTGATGCCCGGCGAGATAGTACCCGTCGTCAACCTCGCGGATGATGTCCTCGGCATTTGTCTCGCCGGGAGCAAATACCGTGTTCGTCATCCTCACCAGCGGGACAAAGTAGGTATGCGTCGTCTGCATCGCCCCGTTCGGCTCTTCTCCGAGTATTGCGGCGGACTCTCGGCTGTTGAGAAAACCCCGGAATACCCCGCGCTCGATGTGGGTAACCCGCCTGCCTTTGACCCCCTCGGCGTCGTATTTATAGAATCCGTAGCCGGGAAGCGAGGTGTCGGAATACGCCGAAACTAGGTCTGAGGCGACTTTGCGTCCGATTTGGTTTTTGCTAAAACTCCTAAAGAGCCAGCTCCGTCCGGCGTAGGCGGTCTCGGTTTTAAGGGCGCGGTCTGCCTCGCAGGGATGCCCTATGATTTCATGCGCCAGAAGGGAGTTATAGTGCGGGTCTGAGACGACGACGACCTCTCTATCAGTAGCCGGGAGCATTTGGGCTTTGGACAGCTCCAGTGTCTCGCGTCCGAGGTCTAGGGCGAAATCCCGAAATGTCTTTGCGAGGTGATTCTCTCCGTAAAGCCCCTCAATGCCGCATCTGCCGCCGATGTGGTCATAGTTTGCCTCATCCCCCACCACTACATAGACAAACCCCTCGGTCAGGGGATAGGTCTGGTCTATAAGCGCCCCTTCGGAGGAGACGAAAAGCTCCCTCGATAGGGCCGTATAAATTGACACCATATTAAACCCGCCCGCCCCGCAGAGTTTCTCTAGGGATTCGGAGACGGATGCGGCTTCATGCGTAATCACCCCAAGCGGGGAGTCCGATGGGCTTTGCTTGCAAGGGAAAACGACGGTGTCTCTGTGGATTTCAACGGGCATCAGCGATGTTGAATAGAGCGACGAGCCAAGCTCTCTCAGCGCGGATTTGGCGCGCGCCTTCATAGAGGCATTGGCAGAGGCGCGCTTCCATGCCTGCTCGATGGCGGATTTTACGACCCCGTCGAGAGTTGCCACATCCGACGCGCCAAGGTAAGCGGCGAAGTACCCTGGGGCTTTCATTTCGCCGTCTCCGGCAATGACCCTTACGGACAGAGACATCAGGGTTTCTTCCCTGCTCTCTTTGGACGCGCCGCTCTGAGCAAGGGCGTATTTGGAGTCGCTTACGCCGAGCCTTAGGTCAAGGTAGGAGCATCCGGGGAGGCGTTTTTGGGAATCCGCGGCAATGGAGAACATCCTATCTTTTTCGGCTTCAATAATTTCAGTCGAGATTTTCCTCAACGAAAAAACCTCCGAATTTAGGGGTATAAAATGGACTCGGCACAGCGCCGCCGGCAGGAGCCGCGCCTCGATGAAACATCACATCGGGCTATGGATTCCAGCGCGCCCCTAGAAACACACTAGTACTGCGCGTTGAGGACGCTAATTTCTATTTCCTCAGGGGTGAAATTTAGAAACCCGATGCTCACGTCGCGGAATATTTTTTCGCTCTGAGGCGGGAGAATCCCCAGAATTTTTATCCTGTTCGAGCCAAGCGGATTTCTACTGCCCGTGCGGGAGTAAAAATCCACGCTGAGTTCGATGTTTCTATAGGTGATTCCGCTCCTATTTTCAAGCACGATTTCCTTGAGTACGCCTATCGTGCCTGTGATTCCGCTTTTGAGTTCAAATTCCTTGACGATAATATCCTGCTGAGGGAACGCCTCTTCCTCTTCTTCATAAACCTCGACCGAATCCCTGCTCACGGAGGATTTAAACGCGTCGTCATCTTCCACGGTCAGCGATCCGTCGTCCGCTCCCGATTCGGCGGCTTGGTCTTCTCCGTCGTCATCGCCTTTGAAAATTCCGACTATGCTCTTGCCGATTCGAGATACCCCGCTTGAGACCCGCCCGACTATACCCGTCTGTTCCTCGGCAAATTCCTCTTCACTCAGAGCTTCGGGGGTTTCCGAGTCCCGCGACGCGATTTCTCTCTCGACAAGCTCTCCTTTGGGCTTGGATTTCGCAGACGGCTCGGCGGCGTTGGCGTCTTTAACGCCTCCGTCTTTGGCGGCTATTTTCTTCTTATATCTATCGGCTAGGGTCTGCTTTTCGGAGGGTGCGCCATCTTCTTCGGCGGATAGAACCGTTGAAGAGCCTTCGCCAGAGGACTTTACTCTCGTGCCTCTTTTAACCGGAATGCCGTCTTCGGCGATTCTGAATTTCAGCTCTTTTAGTCCTATCTCTTCGGCGTTTATGACGCTTATGAGGGTGTTTTTCGTATCGGGATGCTTGAATCCAACGTTAATCTCCCTAAAGGTCTTCGTGCTTCCCGCTGGGAGAACCTTGTGTATGACGGCAACTGATGTGTAGCCCTCTTTGATGCCGAGCTTAGGCCCTCCGACTCCGAGGTTGTTCACCTTGATTTTGATGTCTTTATAATTATTCGCGCTCGTGTTTTGGAGGGTTATTTCCTTGAGTATGCCCTCGGTTCCGTATTGCCCGGCTTCCCACTGCCAGTTCTTGACCAAAATGAGATCTTTCGGAAGCGCCGGAGAGCCTGACTCGATGAGTTCGGCTTTGACAACTCTGAGGACGGATTGTCGAAGCTCGGAGTGCATGAGACCGAAGCTGAGATTATAGAAAGTCTTCTCGGCGCCCGGCTCTATTACGTCTTTAACCGTAGCCCGGAGCGAACCGAGCGGGGCGTTGCCATCGCTGAAGAACTCGGCCTCGATTTCTATGTTGCTGTAGGTGTTTTTTCCCCTATTCTCGATGGTGATTTCTCTTATGACGCCCGGTCTGCCCATGCCGCCCGACTGCCATTCAAAGCTCTTGACGAAAATCGAATTCTTCGGGGTTTCAGGCTTCGGCTTTTTCGGCGTGGCTGAGGACGGAGCGGACAGCAAAAGAGGCAGGAGAAGGGACGCAAACGCGACCACTGCTAAAGCTCTAACCCCGAAATTGAATTTACCGTTAAATGAAAAAATGTGTGGCATCTGCCTCCTCGCTGTCTAAGTGGATTAAAACGAATGAATAAGACTATATATTATCAAACTTTTAGATAGTATCAATTTAAGATTATACACAGAGACGGGACAGGGCGATTTTCCTGCCTTATCGGGGCTAACTTGACAATTAAGACATTATATTTTACGTTGTACGTTAAACTTTTAATCCGGTGGAGGAGAGTATTAATGCCAGGAATTGTTGTAGGTAGTAACGAGAGCATTGACAGCGCGCTGAAGCGTTTTAAGAAGCAGGTCGAGAAAGGCGGTGTGCTTTCCGAGCTGCGCAAAAGGGAATTCTACGAAAAACCGAGCGAAAGAAAGAAGAAAAAGATGTTTGCCGCCAAAAAGCGCGTCGTAAAGAAAGTGAGAAGATCCTAATCCGAGAATTAATATCATCTTAAATTGAATCCGAAGGCGAGCGGTTAATGTGCGCTCCCTTAGTTGCTTTTATCTTTTCCGTTATTACTAAAGTCAACGGCATTTTTTATTTATTCCAATGCAAGACGCTGCCTACGATTTAGTTATCAAAGAGATAAAAGGAAGGTTGAGCATTTTAAACCTCGCGGAAAATTACATATCCCTCAAAAAGTCCGGCAGGGGCCATATTGGTCTATGCCCGTTTCACGATGAAAAGACCCCGTCCTTTCACGTGAACGATGAAAAGGGCATATTTCACTGCTTCGGATGCGGCGCAGGAGGGGACGTTTTCGGGTTCATCATGCGCTATAAAAATATCTCGTTCCCCGAAGCCGTCGAAGAGCTTGCAAAGCGGGCGGGCATAGTAATTGAAAAGAAAGCCGCCGATACGAGAAAACCGGCAAACGGCGCGCTATTTAAAATCAACTCGCTGGCCTCAGCCTTTTATCATGCGAACCTCCTTGAGACCGAAGCCGGAGGGAAAGCCCTCGCCTACCTGGGCAATAGGGGCATTTCATCGGATATGATACGGGAATTTCGCTTGGGTTACGCCCCAGCGGCATGGGATGGGCTGGGTAAGTTTCTCGCCTCGAAAAAAGCGCCGATGCCCCTTGCCGAACGCCTCGGACTCGTGATTAAACGCGCCGGCGGCGACGGGTACTACGACAGGTTCAGGGACAGGATAATTTTTCCGATAACGGATGTCGAGGGGAAAACCGTAGGGTTCGGGGGCAGGGTTCTGCAGGACGGGCAGGAGCCCAAGTACTTGAATTCGCCGGAATCCGAGATTTACCGCAAGAGAAGCGAGCTGTTCGGGCTTGATAAATCCAGAGACCATATACGCAGAGCCGAAATGGCGCTTGTAGTGGAAGGATACATGGATTTTCTCGCCCTCTACGCCTCTGGAATAAAGAACGTCGTAGCCACTCTCGGCACGTCGCTCACACAGGATCACGCATCTCAAATTAGACGGCACGCCGATAAAGTTCGCATTGTATTCGATGGAGATAAAGCCGGGCGGGCGGCGTCGCTCAGAGTGCTTGAGATTTTCATCGAACAGGGGTTGTCGCCAAACATGGTTCGGATACCGGAGGGCGAAGACCCGGCGTCGCTAATGGCGGCGGGAAGGCGTGAGGAATTTGAGCGGCTCTCGAATAACGCCTCGCCTCTCCTCGATTTTTTCATTGAAAAAGCGGCATCGGACTTAGGTATTGGGAAAACTACGAGAGCCAAAGCCGCTGAAACCATAGCCGATGTGCTTAGGAAAATGAAAGATGCCGTGGAGAGGAGCCATTACACGAGAAAAACCGCGGAAATCCTGGGCGTACGAGAAGAGGATATCCTGTCCCTGACTAGAAATAGAGAGAGAAAAGAGAAAATGACGGATTTAAAAGCCCCAAAACAGCCCGACACCACAGAGCGGTTAATGCTTAAAATCTTAATTAATTTTCCGAACCTCTCGAAATTTCTCCCCCTGAATGATAGATTAATTGACGCCTTCGCCGATGACGAGCTAAAGCCGATATTTGAAGAAATCACGCTGGGGGGGGTTGGCGATTTATCTTCGCTACTCCTCAAGTTCATCGGGACTCCCACTCAGAGCATGATTTCGGAGATTATTCTCTCCTCCGACACGGTTAATGAAGAGGCGGCGGCAGAGAGGATGCTAAAGGACTGCGTGAGAAAGCTGAGAAGAAGGAGACTCGAAGACGCATTAAAAGCGCTGAGGCTTAAAATTGACCGGGCGGTAAACGAAAAAGACGGCACTCTGGAACAAAATCTGATTGCGCAATATAGGGATTTAATGGAGCGAGGCAAAGCGCTAAAGGGAGAGACGTTATGAAGATGAACAGCAAGAAGGGCAAGTACTCAATGGAGAGCAAACCAGCGGGCGTTATTTCCGATGCTTACACTCTGGAGACCGATGCGCAAGAAGGCGACTTTGCCCCAATCAGCGGCAACGGCGACGCGGCGGTAGCCTCCGAGAGTTATGACGAATACTCTGCAGAAGGCGCGAAACCTGAGAAAAACCACGAAGAGCCGCTCTACTCCTCCCCAAGCGACCTGAACAGAAACGGGCAGAGCCTCAGCGAATATGATTTAATCAAATACTACCTCTACGAAATCGCCGGATACTCCCTCCTGAGCAGAGAAGAAGAGGTTAAAATCGCAAGGCAAATTGAAAAGGGAAAGAGAATTATCGCCCGCGCCATCGTGAGCTCTTCGCTCATGCTCAAGGAAGTAATCAACCTCGGCGATAAGCTAAAGAGGGGGATGCTCACCGTGCGCGATATTACCAACTCGGTTGACGATGATTTCGATGACGTGGGCGAAGAGGAAACCCTGCTCGGAATCAAGAGGTCAATAAACGAGATTAAGAAGCTCTATCTGGACAACGGCAAGGTGAAGGATAAATTCCTCATGGCCTCGGCAAGCGTTAAGAGCCTCTTAAAACAAAAACTCAAGAAAAACAACGAAAAAATCATCTCCTGTTTAGAGCAGATTAACCTGAACAAAAACCAGATGAGCCGGATGCTTTCCGTAGTAAAAACCTTCATAAATCGAAACGACCAACCCAGAAACCCCCATCACGCAGCCACGTCGGAACCCCAAGTTGTCGCCCCGAAGAGAAGGGATTCGTCCGCAAAAAACCTGGGCGAGAGCATCCCGAAGCTCAGAACCGCTATCAGGCGAATAGAGCTTGGCGACAAAGAGGCTTACAAATCGAGAAAACGCCTAGTGGAGTCTAACCTCCGCCTCGTTGTGAGCATCGCAAGGAGGTACATTAACCGAGGGCTTCCGTTCCTCGACCTCATCCAAGAGGGAAATATGGGACTCATGAGAGCGGTGGATAAGTTCGAGTATCACCGAGGGTATAAATTCTCGACTTACGCCACTTGGTGGATACGGCAGGCAATAACCAGGTCAATCGCCGACCAGTCGAGAATCATCCGAATCCCCGTTCACATGACCGAAACCATCAACAGGCTCATCAGGGTCTCAAGGGCGCTCGTTCAGGAGCTTGGGCGTGAGCCGTTCCCCGAAGAGGTCGCCGAGAGGGTCGGGATGCCAGTTGATAAAGTCGCCAGAGTGCTTAGGATTTCCAAAGACCCGATTTCGCTCGAAACCCCCATTGGAGACGAGGAAGACAGCAAGCTCATGGACTTCATTGAGGACTCCAATACCCTCTCGCCAATTCAGGCTTTCCAGATGAACGAGCTTAAGCAAATCATCGGCGAGGCTCTGTGCTCGGTCTTAAACACCAGAGAAAAGGACATAGTGAAACTGCGCTTTGGAATTGACGAGGATAAAGAACACACGCTTGAGGAAGTGGGGCAGGAGTTCTCGGTAACCAGAGAGAGAATCCGCCAAATCGAGGTCAAAGCCATCAAGAAACTCAAGCGCGCGAGCAGAACCTTCCCGATAAAAAGCTACATCGAAAACAGCTAACCCTAGGGGTGAATTCGGAGTAATGGGAAGGTAATTAATAATATAGATTGCGCCATTGAAGTCCGGTCGTCCAGAATCCGGCATGACAGGGAATAAATAGAGAGGTTATCGCCTATTTTAAATCCCCGAAGACGAACCCGCCGAGGAAGTCGGCTTTGGACTCTTTGACTATCATCCACACGCCGTTCACTTTGGCAAATGCTATCACTTCCTGCGCCAGAAACTCGCCCTCGTCCTTATCCACTTTCACGCGAACCTTTACCTTCTGAAACACCTCTATTTGCTCGCCGCGCCTGTAAACGTCCCTATCGAGCGACGAGAGCGCGATTTCATCGAATATAGAGATATTGGCGAGGAACCTCTTTTTAATATCCTCCAAGCCCAGATGCTTGCCCTCTGCATCTTCCCTGTAATTGGGGGCTATTAAAGAGAGATATTTCTCAACGTCTCTGGTCTCGAAGGCGTTTTCCCTAGACGCAAGAACCGCCTCAATGTCGCGCTCGGATGTGTCGGCGCAGGAAAGGGCGGCGGCAAGAGCGAGGCAAATAATAAGGGCGAGAATCGGCAACTTAGTCATTTTTCCGCTTCTCAATTGGTTGAATCTCTCTCCTTTTTTTCTATCTTGGAGAGCAAATCCGAGGCTTCGGAGCGGTATTTCGTGCGTGGAAACTCATCTACCACGCGGGTCAGGGCTTCGCGGGCAGGGGAGAACTGCTCAGCTTCAAAATAGAACTTCCCCATGAGAAACAGGGACTCCTCAAACACTTTCGTGTCGGGATAGTTGGTTACGACGCCTCTGAACCTCTCGGCGGCGGCTTTGGGATTATCGCGGCTCGCGTAGTATCTGCCGATGGTAACCTCGCGTTTAGCTAGGATGTTGCGGCACTCGACGATTTTCTTTTTAACCTCTTCGGCTTCGGGAGCGGCGGGGAATTTATCGAGATAGGCGGTGAAGCGGTTTATAGCCTCCCTAGTGCTTGTGGGGTCTCTGTCGTAGTCGCGTCTCAGGTTGTAGTGAGAAACGGCGAGGCGGTAGGTGGCGTAGGAGGCCTCTTTGTGGTTCGGATGCCGGCTTAGAAAAGCCTCGTATTCAATGGCGGCTTGCTCGTATTCTTCTTTTTTGAAATACGCGTCGGCGGCTCTGAGTTCGGCTAGAGTGGCGTAGGAGCTATAGGTGTATTTGAGCTGTATGTCCCTGAGGACGGCAAATATCCTCTCGTAATCCGTGCCGCTTAGAAAACCTATCCTACCCTCTTTTTTGGACAACTCCTTGATTGCTATCTGATAGAGCTGTTCGGGGGATTCTTTGCCCGTGGTTAGTTTCTTGCCCCCACCACAGGAGGAGACGGCTACAACGGCAAAAACGACGACGAGAAGAGAGGCTAATTTTTTCATCATTTTAACATATTAGTAAGGGGCGAGGTCAATGTCAAGCAGGGAAACGCACAGAATCACCGGCGTATTAGGCAGTGCGCCGAGGTGTCAGGAGGCGGGAGGGTTATTTGACAAAATTACGGCGTCGCTTATTATTAAAACTGAAATTGCGTCCCAAGCCTCATAATTCACAGGAAAATCCATAGGGTTATTATCTAATGTCTATTTGCTCGATAGAAGAAGCAATAAGTGAAATTCGCAGCGGTAAAATGGTAATTCTCGTTGACGACGAGGATAGAGAAAACGAAGGGGATCTAGTTATAGCGGCGGAATTTGCGACGCCTGAGATGATAAATTTCATGGCGAAGCACGGGCGGGGACTCATCTGCATCGCCATCACGCAGGGCAACGCCGACCAGTTAGGACTCCAGCAGATAAAACCCGAAAACACCCCCGTTCCGCAATACACAGCTTTTACAGTCCCCATTGACGCAAGGCACGGCATCACCACTGGAATCTCCGCCTATGACAGAGCCTCCACAATAAAACTCGCCATCGCGGACGATTCGAGACCCGAGGATTTCATCCGCCCCGGTCATGTCTTCCCCCTCATATCCCGGCCCGGCGGGGTGCTTGTAAGAGCGGGACACACCGAAGGCTCGGTTGACATGGCGAGGCTCGCAGGGCTCAAGCCGGCATCCGTAATCTGCGAAATCATGCGCGACGACGGCGACATGGCAAGGCTCCCAGACCTCGAGAAGTTTGCCGCGCATCACGGGATTAAAATGGCGACCATTGCCGACCTCATAAGCTACCGCCTGCGCTCGGAGAGTTTAGTAAAGAAATCCGCCTCGGCTCACCTCCCCACATCATTTGGCGAGTTTCAAGTCATGGTCTATGAGAGCGAAATTGACTCTCAGCATCACGTGGCGCTAGTTAAGGGGGAGATTAATCACGAAGAAGATGTGTTGGTGAGGGTTCACTCCGAATGCCTCACGAGCGACGTTTTTGGCTCTATTAGATGCGACTGCGGCCCTCAAATTCATCAGGCTATGCGGATAATCGAAAAAGAGGGCAAGGGAGTAATCCTGTACATGAGGCAAGAGGGACGCGGCATCGGGCTGGTGAATAAAATCAAAGCCTACGCCCTTCAGGACAGTGGTTTCGACACAGTTGAGGCGAATGAGGCGCTCGGATTCAAGCCCGACCTAAGGGATTACGGCATAGGCGCGCAGATGCTCCTCGATTTGGGCATCAGAAAAATGAGGCTTCTGACGAATAATCCGCGGAAAGTAAAAGGGCTCGAGGGGTTCGGGCTTCAAATCAGCGAGAGAATCCCGATAGAAATTCCGCCCAACGAGAGAAACTCCAAGTACCTTAAAATAAAAAAAGACAAACTAGGCCATCTTCTTTCCATGGTGGATTAGCCCCAAGGAGAATTAATGCCTCACGTTTACGAAGGTAGATTCGACGCCGCCGGCATGAAATTCGGTATCGTCGTGAGCCGTTTCAACGGCTTTATAACCGACAGAATGGTGGAAGGGGCGCTAGATGTGCTTATAAGACACAACGCTTCGGACTCGGACATTGACATAATCAAAGTGCCCGGCTCTTTTGAAATTCCCTTAGCGGTGAAAATGGCGGCGAAATCCGCCAGATACGACGCCGTCATCGCCATCGGGGTAATCATCAGAGGGGAGACCCCGAATTTCGACTATCTATCGTCCGCGGTCATAAAGGGCATAGCCTCTATCGGGCTTGAGACCTCAGTTCCAGTGGCATCAGGGGTTCTCACCACAGAGACCGTCGAGCAGGCTATAAACCGCGCAGGGGTGAAATACGGCAACCGCGGCGGCGAGGCGGCGGCCTCGGCTATCGAGATGATAAACCTCGCCAGAGCGTTCCACAATAAAAAATAACCGGACGCGCTATCTTGATTCCCTGCCGGCGCACCCGCAAACGCGGTTAAGGCGTGGTGAGCGCGTCGAGCATCTGAACATTCACAGACACATCGAATCGTAATCATGGGCAAAAGAAGACGCGCCAGAGAAATTACCATTCAATTCCTATATCAATACGAATCCCAAGCCGAGTTCACTTCGGAAGGGGTGAACCGCGAAGAGGTGGTGAAATTATTCTGGGCGGCGAGAGAATCCGAACGGGATGACGGCGATGTTTTGCGCTTTGCCAATAGCCTCATCAGCGGGGCGTGCGATAATCTTCAGAGCATTGACGACGTCCTCAGCAAATATTCAAAGCACTGGCGAATCTCGCGAATGTCCAAAACTGACAGAAATGTCCTCAGAATGGCGGCTTATGAGCTGGTCTATTTGAGAGATATCCCCCCCCCTGTTACTATTAACGAGGCGGTCGAGCTTGCCAAGAAATACGGCACGGAGGAATCAGGCGCGTTCGTAAACGGGATTTTGGACAGAATTCGCCAAGCCCTAGAAAGCGGAGAGCTTTGAGATGATTAAAGAAGCCATTGCTAAAATCATAGAACGTATAGATTTGCAGGAATCCGAGATGTCGCAGGTGATGCGCCAAATTATGGATGGAATAGCCACTCCGAGCCAGATGGCGGCGTTTCTCGTGGGGCTTCGAATGAAGGGAGAAACGGTCTCCGAGATTACCGGCGGGGCGAAGGTGATGATGGAGAAAGCGGTCAAAATCAAACCCGCTCGCCCGATAACAGTTGACCTCTGCGGCACAGGGGGCGACTACACGGGGACATTTAACGTCTCGACGGCGGCATCGTTAATTGCGGCTGGGGCGGGATGCTCAGTAGCCAAGCACGGAAACCGCTCGGTTTCAAGCCCGGTTGGGAGCGCGGACGTGCTTGAGGAGCTTGGGGTAAATATCAACCTCTCGCCCAAAGGGGCCGAAGCGTGCCTAAACGAGGTGGGAATCGCCTTCCTCTTCGCCCCAGTCTATCACACGGCAATGAAAAACGTTGCCCAGTCCAGACGGGACATAGGCATAAGAACGGTCTTCAACCTACTAGGTCCCATTTCAAACCCGGCGGGGGTGAAGCGCCAAGTCCTAGGGGTTTATTCCGACATACTGCTCGAGCCGATAGCCAAGGTTCTAAGAAACCTCGGACACGCAAGGGCGATGGTCGTTCACGGCGTTGACAGCCTCGACGAGATAACCGTAACGGGGAAAACCACGATTGCCGAGCTTAAGGACGGAATGGTAAAAACCTACGCGTTCGACCCCGCTGAACTCGGCTTCAAGAGGCGAAAGCTCGAAGAAATCAAGGGCGGAAACACGAGGGAAAACGCCCAGATTTTGCTCTCGATTCTAAGAGGAGAGGAGCGAGAAGCGAAAAGGGAAACTTCTCTCCTCAACGCCGCCGCCGCAATACTGGTATCAGGAGAGGCTTCGGACATGAAAGAGGCTCTGGAGCGCGCTGAGGATTCCATTGATTCTCAGAAAGCGCTCGATAAGCTCAACGAACTGACGAAATTCTCAAGGGCTTGGATAGAGGAGATTCCCGCGAATTAACCCGCACTCACCGCCGCTCGGTGATTTGCGAAATCTTAAATTAAACTCCGATATGATTCTCGATAAAATCATCGCGCATAAAAAAATTGAGGTCGAAAGGGCAAAACTCTCTCTGCCGCTTCGGGAGATTATAGCTCGCGCCGCCGACTCGCCGCCGACGCTCGATTTCCAAGCGGCGCTCCAAAGCCCCGACGGAGCGGCAAAGGTCATCGCCGAGATAAAGCGCGCATCCCCCTCGAAGGGGATTATCCGCGAGGATTTCGACCCCGTCCGGATAGCCCGAAGCTACGCCGCCGCAGGGGCTTCGGCTATATCCGTCCTCACAGACGAGGAATTCTTTGGGGGGAGACTCGAATACCTGCGAGCAGTGCGCGAGGCAGTCCGGGCACCGCTTTTGAGAAAGGATTTCACCGTTGACGCATATCAGATTTACGAGGGGAGGCTCTTCGGAGCGGATGCAATTTTGCTAATTGCCTCGGCGCTTGAGACATCCCAAATTGCCGAATTTATTGATATTGCCGAGTCCCTAGGCATGAGCGCCATCGTTGAGGTGCATAACGAAGCAGAGCTCGAAAAAGCCCTATCCGCGCCAAGCCGGATTATTGGCATCAACAACCGCGACCTAAAGACCTTCAGCGTGAGTTTGGACGTATCGGCGAGGCTCCGCAAACTCATCCCCGAATCAAAGCTCGTGATAGCCGAAAGCGGCATCCGAAGCGCGGGCGACATTGAGGCTCTCAAGAATGCGGGAATCTGGGCATTTCTCATCGGGGAGACTTTCATGAGGGCCGAAGACCCGGGGGCGGCTCTTTCGGACTTGCTCCGGCAGTCCCTGTAATCTGCAACCAACCAAATCACGGGAACACGGGCGGCATATCAATCCCCATGGATTCAGGAAATCCCATCATGAGGTTCATATTCTGCACAGCCTGACCGGACGCCCCTTTCACTAGGTTGTCGAGAACAGAAACCACGATTGCCGTCTTATTCTTCGGATTCGCCCGCAAGCCAATATCGCAGAAGTTCGCCCCTTTAACGTCTCCAGTGGCGGGAAACGTCTTCTCAGGGAGGATTCTCACGAACTTTTTGCCTTCATAAAACGACTCTAATATCGAGAGAAGCTCGGCTGAGGACGCCTCTTTGCGGAGTCTGAGGTAAATTGTCGAGAGTATGCCCCTATCCATCGGGATGAGATGGGGAGTGAAAATTACCCTCGCGCCGAGTCCAGAGAAATTGGAAAGCGCCTCTTCGATTTCAGGCGCGTGGCGGTGTTCCCCTATTTTATAAGCCTTGATTCCCTCGTTGACCTCGGAGAAATGAAGCCCAAGCTCAGGGGAGCGTCCCGCGCCGGATACGCCGGATTTTGAGTCAATTATGATGGAATCCTCTTCGATAAGCCCGCTGCGAAGGAGCGGCGCAAGGGGGAGAATTGAGGACGTTGGGTAGCAGCCGGGATTCGCCGTGAGTCTAGCCCGTTTAATCTGCTCTGGGTAAAGCTCGGATATTCCGTAAACTGCCTCTTCGAGGAGATACGGGCAGGGATGCTCCCCGTACCATTGTCTGTACGCGTCATGGCTTAGCCTAAAATCCGCCCCCAAATCTACGACCCTCTTGCCCATTGATAGAAGCTCCGCCGCCGCCCCTGCCGACGCGCCGTGGGGAAGGGCAATAAAAACGAAGTCTATATCGCCGGGGATGTCTCTGATAGCGAGCGGCTCAAGTTTCAAGTCGTAAAGCCCGCGAAGGTGCGGCAGAACCTCCGAGATACGCCTGCCCGCGTGCTTGTCAGCGGTCAAATAGGCGACCTCAACGCCGGGGTGAACGTAGAGAAACCGAAGCAGGTCGCTTCCCGTGTATCCGCTTGCTCCGAGGACGGCAACTTTTATCTTTTTCATGGCAGATGAAAATATACGACGCGCGCGGGAAATTCAAGTTTTATGGGCTCGCTGTAAATGCGCCGGCAGTCTTGACTACCATCGGTCTCAGAGGTAATTTAAATTGCCAATTAACTGGGATTTAACAGAGAATTAACCGCACCGGAGGAATTGAATGTCAATTAAAGTGGGAATAAACGGATTCGGGAGAATCGGACGGCACGTTCTTAGAATCGGCCTCACCAAAGGGGATTTGGAATTTGTAGGAATAAACGACGTTACCGACGCGCAGACGCTCGCGCATCTATTCAAATACGACTCTGTTTTTGGCCCATACAAGGGCGAGGTCGCATCCGAAAACGGGCATATCGTGGTTAATGGGAAACCTATCAGGGTGTTCTCCGAGAGAGACCCGGCTAAAATCCCCTGGTCTGAGGCGGGGGCAAACGTCGTCGTCGAGTCAACCGGACTTTTCATCTCTCAGGAAGCGGCGTCGCTTCACCGCAGGGGATCCGTAAAAAAGGTAATCATCACCGCGCCCTCCAAGGGAGACGTTGACCTCACGGCGGTATTCGGCGTAAACCACAGAGACTACGACGCAGAAAAGCACAATATCCTGTCGAACGCCTCCTGCACCACGAACTGCTTCGCCATAATGGTAAAAGTTCTCCACGATAACTTCGGCATCAAGCGGGGCGAGATGTCCACGATTCACTCCTATACAAATGACCAGCGTATCCTCGATGGCCCGCACAAGGACCTAAGACGGGCGCGCTCGGCGGCTCTGTCCATCATCCCCACAAGCACGGGGGCGGCAAAGGCGATAGAACTCATATTCCCATCGCTCAAGGGCAAGCTCAGCGCCATAGCGATGAGAGTACCCACGGCGGATGTGTCGGTGGTGGATTTCTCCTGCGAGGTGGAAAAGACGACGAGCGCCGAAGAGGTAAACCAGAGATTTAAAGAAGCTGCGGCAGAAGGGCTTAGGGGTTATCTGCGCTACACCGACGAAGAGCTCGTGTCGGCGGATTTCATCGGCGACTCGCACTCAGCTATTTTCGACGCCCCGCTCACTTCGGTCGTCGAGGGAAACCTGGTGAAGGTCATCGGCTGGTACGACAATGAATACGGCTACTCGTCGAGGGTGGTGGACTTAATCAAGCTCATAGGAGATACACTCTAAATGGCAAAAATGGTGATTTCCGACCTAGCAGACGGCGATTTTAGCCGGAAGAGGGTTTTCGTCAGGGTTGATTTCAATGTCCCCATTCGGGACGGCGTTATTAGCGAGGACTACAGGATTAGAAGGTCAATACCGACTATTGATTTCCTCGTGGAGAGGGGAGCGAAAATCATTCTCGCATCTCATCTGGGCAGGCCCAAGGGCAGGGTAACGCTCGATTTGTCCCTTAGAGCCGTGGCGGCGCGGATTTCCGAGCTATTGGGGAAACCCGTAAAATTTTCCGCCGGAAAGGTCGTGGGAAGCGAGGTGCGCGCCGAGGTGGATAGACTCAAGCCCGGCGAAGTGATGATGCTCGACAACCTGCGATTTCATAAGGAAGAGACCGACAACGATTCCGAATTTTCTGGGGAACTCGCCTCGCTCGCGGATATTTATGTCAACGACGCCTTCGGCACATCGCACAGGAAACACGCCTCCACATACGGCATGGCTACGCATTTTAATTTAAAACTCGCCGGCTTTCTCGTTCATCGCGAGCTTAGATTCCTCAGTAAAATCCGGGACAACCCCGAACACCCCTTCGTGGTCATAGTCGGCGGGGCAAAGATTAAAGACAAAATCAGCGCGCTCAAAAACCTCATCGAAAAAGCAGACAAGGTCTTAATAGGCGGAGGCGTTGCCTACACGTTCCTCAAAGCCAAAGGGGTCAGCATCGGAAGCTCCATAAGGGAGAACGAGATGCTTGAGTGGGCGGGCTGGGCGCTCAGTAAGTACAAGGAGAAGATTTTTCTCCCCCTCGACCACGTAGTCGCCGAGAATTTCGAGAGAAAGACCTGCATGGTCGTGGACAGCGAGATACCCGACGAGTATCAGGGGTTTGACATCGGGCCCAAAACCGTAGCCAAATATGCCTCTCATCTCCAGAGGACGGGGACGATTTTCTGGAACGGGCCCATGGGGGTTTTCGAGACCGATAACTTTGCGGCAGGAACCACTCACCTAGCCCGCGCCGTCGCCCTTGCCACATGGCGAGGCTCAGCGACCGTCATCGGAGGCGGGGAAACCATTGCCGCCATTAGAAAAGCCGAGGTGCTGGACTCAGAAATTGTCCATATCTCAACGGGCGGAGGGGCGTCGCTTGAATTTCTGGGCGGCGAGGAACTCCCCGGAATCTCTATACTCAGCGATACCAAATAGGCTGGCGAAACTGGAGAATTAAAAATCCCGAGAAAACATCCTAAAGGAGGCAGAGAAATGGAAGTAGCATCAAGCGCGCCGTCGGGGCTTGAGGGAGTGATTCGGGTACTGGGAGACGAAGCGGGCTATCTGCTGAACCACACCTGCAAGACCGTATCGAAAGAGCATCTCATACTGCCTAGCCCCACGTTTGTCGAGGACGTGATGATGCTGACCGACAGACACCCCGCTGTGCTTCGCAATATGCAGACCCTCTTTAACTCCGGGCGGCTCGGCGGCTCGGGGTATCTGTCCATTTTACCCGTTGACCAAGGAATCGAGCATTCGGCGGGAGCATCATTCGCCCCGAACCCGATTTATTTCGACCCTGAGAATATAGTAAAACTCGCCATCGAGGGCGGATGCAACGCCGTAGCCTCGACCCTCGGCGCGCTCGGCTCGGTATCCAGAAAATATGCTCACAAAATCCCCTTTATCGTCAAAATCAACCATAACGAACTGCTCACCTACCCCAATAAGCACGACCAAATCCTATTTGCCAATGTGGAGCAGGCATTTGACATGGGCGCGTTGGCAGTGGGGGCTACAATTTATTTCGGTTCAGACGAGAGCGCGCGCCAGATTCAAGAGGTATCCGAGGCGTTTCGGCACGCTCACTCTATGGGCTTAGTTACGATACTTTGGGCGTATCTGAGAAATCCGGCGTTTAAAGCGGGGGATGTGGACTATCACCTTGCGGCGGACCTGACCGGTCAGGCAAATCACCTCAGCGCCACTATTGAAGCCGACATCGTAAAGCAGAAACAAGCCGAGAGCAACGGCGGCTTTAAAGCCCTCAAATTCGGCAAGACAGACGAGCGGGTTTATAGGGAACTCTCATCAGACCACCCAATAGACCTCGCGCGCTACCAAGTTGTAAACTGCTTCATGGGCAGAGCCGGTCTAATCAACTCCGGCGGCGCGTCCGGCAGAAACGACATCCAAGAGGCGGTGCGCACGGCTATTATCAACAAGAGGGCTGGGGGAATGGGACTCATCTCAGGCAGAAAATCCTTCCAAAAGCCGATGAGCGAAGGAGTCGCCCTCCTCAACGCCATTCAAGATGTATATCTCAACGCAGAGATAACCATCGCCTAGTTTTAGTTTATTCTCCGCGCATATTGAGATTTGTGGATAGCGCGGCGGGGGGGTAATCACCCCTATTAATTAGGGTGATTTCAATGCTGGGCAAAAAAAGGGGGGCAGGGCTTTTATGATTCCCCTACCCCGCTCAGCTTCGCATTAATTCGTGGACGCTTTCTATGAAATGTAGCTGAGCTTGCGCAAGGCGGCGATGATTTTCGCTAGGCTCTCCTCATGCGTTTCCTTGTGAGTTTCAACGACGACCTCTGGGGCTAGAGGCGGCTCATAGGGGTCTGAGACTCCGGTGAAATTTTTTATCTCGCCGGCGAGCGCTTTTTTATAGAGTCCTTTCACGTCGCGCCGCGCGCACTCTTCCAATGTACAGTCCACATAGACCTCGACGAATCTGCCAATTTCGGCTCTAGCCTCCTCCCTCACGCCGCGATAGGGCGATATGGCGCAGGTAATAGCCGCCGCGCCGCACCTGGTGGCGATATTTGCAACATAGGAAATTCTGCGAATATTCTCATCGCGGTCTTCTTTGGAGAATCCAAGACCTTTGGAGAGCCTAAGCCTAATTTCATCTCCATCTAAAACCTCGATGTGAAGCCCCGTGTTCTCCAGTTCCTTCTCCAGCAATCTAGCCAGAGTCGTTTTTCCAGACCCTGAGAGTCCGGTAAACCAAACGGTAAATCCCTTCATTGCGATTTATCTCCTCTTGATTTGGTATTTGATTTCGATGCCTTGCCCGCGCCGCGGCGATGCAGCCCAGAGCGGGGTAATTATAGTACCCTCGGCGGGATACTCAAGTTTGCGCCCTACCCGCCCAGCCCTGACCTCTCGAATATTTAGGGCGCGACGTAGAGCGGGAGGTCAACCCGAAGTCTGAGCGCTCCCCCTTTTTTAGCCTCTGGTAGCCGAGCGCGGCGACCATTGCGGCGTTATCCGTGCAGTATTTGGGCGAAGGAATAAATAGCGATATTCCCTCAGCGGAGAATCTCTCATTGGCGAGCGCCCTCAGACGAGAGTTGCAGGCAACCCCGCCGGCGATGACAACAGCCCTGACCCCGCTCTGCTTAGCGGCCCAGAGGGTTTTCTCCACAAGGGTTTCGGCTATCGCCTCCTGAAACCCGGCGCAGACGTGCCTCAGATGCTCGGCGCCTGAGAGGGGGCGCTTTTTGAGGTAATAGACGAGCGCGGTCTTTACGCCGCTGAAGCTAAAATCATGGGTTTTTGAATTCATAAACGGGCGCGGGAAATGGATTTGGGCGGGGTCTCCCTCTCTGGCGAGCCTGTCAATCTCGACCCCTCCCGGATAGCCAAGCCCTAGGAGCTTTGCCCCTTTGTCGAAAGCCTCCCCGGCGGCGTCGTCTCTAGTTCTTCCGATAAGCTCAAATTCCGTATGGCTTGACACCAAATACAGGCTCGTGTGTCCGCCCGAGACGACGAGTCCCAAATACGGAAACGGCACATCAAACTCAAGCGAGCTTACGGCAAGGTGGGATTCGAGATGATCCACTCCGATAAACGGCGCCCCGATGGAGTAGGCAAGGGCCTTTGCCGTTGCCACACCGACCATGAGACAGCCGATGAGTCCGGGGCCGCTGGCTACGGCGACTCCTTCGACTTGCGAGAACCCCACGCCTGCCGTCTGCAGAGCCTCCCGCAGAACGAGCGAAATGCACTCGATGTGTTTTCTTGAGGCGATTTCGGGAACTACCCCTCCGAACTCGCGGTGAACGGCGATTTGCGAAGCCACTACCGAGGATAGAGCCAGGGCTCCGTCCTTAACCACGGCGGCGGCGGTCTCGTCGCAGGAGGATTCTAATCCAAGCACAAGCGATGATGGCATGAGCGGATATTCTACAGCATCGCCGCGGGTGTACAAGCGCGCGAGTAGCCCAGAGCCCTGATATTCGATATAAATATAGAAATTTGAGCCGCCGAATTGTAAAATAAATGCGGAGACTCTGCTAATATTTTACAATTCGGCTCAGATTAAGTATCCTCACCCTAAGATTCACCGCGAGTAAAGTGCCATGAAAATATCCATAGCCTCTGCGCTAATTATCTTCTCATCCCTTTTCGCCGCCTATTTAACCCCTGCCCTAGGGGAGGAAACCCCAAGTTCCGCCCTCTCAGAGCCAATTAACGCAAAGATTCTAATATCGGATTTGGCGAGAACCGACCTCAACCTCGCCCTTCTCGGCACTATGAATCGCGGGGGAGCGGGCAAGGCAATCCTCAAAAACCTCAATTCTGGCATACTCAGAATCTACGGCGAGGGCGAGACGATAGACATCGTTTCCGAGGAGACCGTAACGCTCGTGCGCACCGACGACTGCCTAGCCATCATCGAGCGCCGAGGCAGATATGAAACCTTGGGGTGCGACGGCGGCACATTTAACGGCGCTGTGGCGTCTTATAAAATCCCAACCCCGCTTGCAAAGTACAAAATCACCCAAGCCCCCGCAAAGCCGAAACAGCCCAAAGCCGTGAAATTAAAATCCGATTATGATAAGGAAATCGCCCTTGCAAGCGAGAAGCACGGGGTTGACCGCTATCTGGTCAAGGCCGTAATAAAGGCTGAGTCCAATTTCAATCCCGACGCGGTCTCGCCCAAAAACGCCCAAGGCATTATGCAACTCATGCCAGAGACGTCCAAAGACTACGGCGTGGAAGACCCGTTCAACCCGATGGAAAACATAGACGGAGGCGTGAGACTGCTCCGAGACCTGATGTCTTATTTCAAAGGGGACTTGGGGCTTGCCCTAGCCGCATACAACGCAGGAAAAGGCACGGTTATAAAATATGGCAACAAAGTGCCTCCCTACCCGGAAACCGAGAACTATGTTAAAAAAGTAGAGGGCTATTACGATTTTCTCAGAAAAAATAAGTAATCCGCCCGTTCCCGGAATATCCCCAAAGGTTCGCATTAAGCAAAATCCCCGCCTCTTGAATAAAACCGCGCTTCGGTCATAATCGGATTTATGGAGCGGATTTGGGTTCTAATTCAGGCGAGCAGGCCCCTTGGGTGGCTAATTGCGCCTTTTGTGTTCTCGTTCGGCTTGGTTTATTCGGGGGCGGCGTTCTCAAAATTAGCCGTTTTGGAGCTGATTTTATTATCATTTCCATATTCGGTTCTGCTCTTTGGGATAAACGACATCTATGACTCGGAATCGGATGGGATAAATCCGAGAAAAAAGCTACGCGCCCTGCCCCCGCGCTACCGCCCGCTCATTGCGCAGTCATCCCTTGCCGCATCGGCCCTGCTCATTTCAGCCTCGATAGCGACGCTAAACCCATCGAACCTCTTGGGCATGGCTCTAGCCCTGTTTATATCCTACTTTTATTCAGCCCCCCCGCTTAGATTAAAAGAGCGCCCCCCGCTCGATTCTATATCGAATGGAGCGGTGTTTTTCCTCATCTTCGCCGTTGGCCACAGCTTTGGCAAAGGGATTGGGGAAATACCGTGGAAGATATACTTTGTGGCAATGTGCGTGATGGGGATTCACGCGTTCAGCACGATTATGGACTCAGAGGCGGACAGGGCGGCAGGGCAGAGAACCTTTGCCGTCGCGCTTGGGGGAAGAGCGGCGGCGCTATTCGCGGCGGGGACGTTTATTGCCGCTTTAATTTATTCGGATATCGGCTCGGCGGTGATTAATTACTATTTTCTCTACTGCGCTCTGCTGTTTGCGGCGGCGGCTTTTAATCCAACCCAGAGGCGGGCGGGGGCTATATTTAAGCTCGTATTCGCGGGATTCGTCGCCACTGCCATCGCATTTTTAATGACTTATAAGCGGCATTAATCAAATTTAAGTAATTATATTAATTTTTCCTATTTTCCTATTGCATTTTCCTCTCGGATTAGGCATTATCAGGGAGGTTATTTCATAGCTCCATGGAATCTCGCGGAGGCAATATCGAAGTAAATCAACCAACCCGTACTTTTATTTCATAATAAATTAAGCAAAATCACCTGAGGGGGTGCAGAATGCAAGACGAACATATGACTTTTTTAATGGTCGTTCCGAGGAGGAGCGGCGTAAGGTCGGTCAACTTGAAATTTTCTCATATTAAAATGGCGGCAGGTGGGTTAGCCGCTTTTGTTTTATTGGTTTTCTGCTTTTTTATCTATACCTTCAGCGTATATAGAGACGCAACCGATAAAGCCGGCTCGGTTAATCACCTCAAAAGCCAGATAAACGCCCTAAATACAAACCTCAATACCAACGAAGCGCAAAAACAAGACCTCAGAGAGCGATTCGAGGAAATCGAGGGGAAACTGCTCGAAATGCAGGAATTACTCGATAAAAAAGGCATCAAAAACGACCTATCCGTCGGAGGCGAATTCATCCCGGCAGATAAGGCAACCTCCACATACCTAGACATTATGGAAAAAGACATAAGATCACTTTTTGAAGCCGTGCAAACCCTGCCTATTGGAAGACCAATGCCCGGCGAGATAAACTCCGGCTTCGGCAACAGAACCGACCCGTTTAACTCAAAACCCGCCTTCCACTCTGGCATAGATATTGAGGCAAAACTCGGAGACCCGATAATTTCCACCGCGGACGGCGTTGTGGCGCAGGCAGGCAACTACGCTAGATACGGGGAAACTGTCATTGTGAAGCATAAAATCGGATATAAAACCCTCTACGGGCATTTATCCAAAGTAGGCGTAAAAGTGGGAGAGAGGGTTAAATCCGGCGATGTCATCGGATACGCCGGCTCCACGGGACGCTCAACAGGCGTACACCTCCACTATGAAGTCATCTTAAACGGCAAAGCTGTTGACCCAATGAAATATTTATCCCTGAGGTAAAACGCTATGTTTGGAAGAAACAAAGACAAAAAGCAACTCGGACTCAAACCCAAGGAAGTAACCACGCTCATAGGCGAGGGGAGCATTGTCGAAGGGGATATAAGCTGTCCCCTGTCCATAAGGCTCGATGGCCACGTTAAGGGAAACGTTAAGGCTAAGGGAAGCGTCATAGTCGGGGAAAAGTCGGTTGTAACGGGCATAGTGAAAGCCATTGAAGTTATGGTCTATGGTAAGGTGGAAGGGGGAGTCGAGGCGCAGAGGCTTGAGATAAAAAAATACGCCACTGTATCGGGAGACGTCATCACGAGGCATCTGACAATAGAAGAAGACGGCTTCTTCAACGGCAGATGTATAATGGAGAGGTCTTCCGAGAGATACGCCGAGAGAATAGCCGGCTACGAAAGCGTCTCGGTGGAAACAAAGCCCGCTCAGGGCGAGCTTGAAGCAAAGAATCAGGAACACATCTAATCTCTTGATATGCGGGCCCGGCTGCGAATAAAATTCCGCAAACGGCTCGGAGGAGGCGGCGGCTATGCCATCCAAGAAAAATGAAAAGCGGGAACATCTGTTATTTCGACATTCCCGCTCTCATAAAGGAGGATGGAGGATGATTTTTATTAAGTCATCAGATTAATTACATAAGTAATAATAAAGTGATGCGCTTAAGTTGTCAAGGGAAATTTTTCTATTCCAAGAAATATGCGGTTTCCTAAGAGAGTAGCTTTATTTCGGCTATCCTATCGAGAATCCTCTCGGCTAGTTCGCTCTTAGCCAGGAGGGGATATTCCTCGACTTTCCCCGTTTTATCGAGAAAATAAGCGACGTTCGTATCCTCGCCGAAGCCCGAGCCGGGCGCTAATATGTCGTTTGCCACGATGAGGTCGAGGTTTTTCTTTCGGAGTTTCCCCATGGCGTTTTCCACAATGTTTTCAGCCTCGGCGGCAAATCCGACGAGAATTTTCCCGTTTTTGACCCTGCCGAGTTCCTGTAGAATATCCACCGTGCGGACAAGGTGAAGGGTAAATTCGTTTGGCCCCTTTTTAATTTTTCCCACTACCGCGTTAATCGGAGAGTAATCCCCGACTGCGGCAGCTTTTATCACTACGCTTGACCAATCGAGGGAGTCCATAACGGCCCTGTGCATTTCAGCGACGCTTAGAACGGGAATTAATTCAACCCCATTAGGGGCAGGCACGTCGGCTTTGCCTGAGATGAGCTTTACCTCTGCCCCTCTCATCCAAGCCGCTTTTGCGATGGCGTAACCCATTTTGCCGCTCGATGGGTTGGATATAAACCTCACCGAGTCAATAAATTCCCTCGTGGCGCCTGCGGTAACGATAATTCTCTCTCCCTTGAGGTCTTGAGGGGAGAAAATTTTATTTATCTCATCGGCAATCTCGCCGACATCCGGCAGTCTCCCCCGCCCCTCCCATCCGCAGGCAAGAGAGCCTTCGGCGGGTTCAACTACGGTAAATCCGCGCCTCCTGAGCGCTGCGATATTATCCTGCACGGCGGGGTTGGTATACATATTCACATTCATTGCCGGGAATATCATTACCGGAGCCTTAGTTGCCAGAATCACGGTAAGCAGGAGGTTGTCGGCGAGTCCCGAAGCCGCTTTGCCTATGAAACCCGCAGTCGCCGGAGCCACCACAACGAGGTCGGCGCAGTCAGCGAGCTTTATATGGCCTATCTCGGATTCCCATTCGGTATCAAAGGTACTCACCGCTACGCGCCGCCCGGAGAGGGTTTGAAACGTGAGAGGCGTAACGAATTCCATGGCGTTTTTCGTCATAATCACCTGAACCGAGGCTTTAGCCTTAACGAGCATCCTTACAAGCTCGCACGCCTTGTAGGCGGCAATGCCTCCGGTAACGCCGAGAATTATATTTTTCCCTTCGATTTTTGTCATCTGCCCGGTCTCCTTTCGAGGAGTAATTATAGAAGATGACAGATGGAGTGGCAAACCAAGCGGGCGAGAGGATAAAGCGGCGGGTAATTCGGGGTTTTTTCAGATATTCGGAACAGGAGTCTAAACAGCCTACGCGGCGGCTTAAGCCTCCCAAGCGATTTTGAATTTTCTTCCGTTTGACTCGATTTCTCTTGCTTTTTTATAGGAGAATATATTTTCCCAGAAATAATTTTCGGCGTCTCTGACCCCTCTGGATTTCAGCTCGCGCATGATTTCCCTGTATTTCTCGTCCGGCGGAAGGTCAGGGAGCAAATCAAAGAGAGTCGCCACGCAGGGACGCTTCGAGGGTTCTATCCTCTCCCACCCTACCCATTTTTTGGTTGTCTTGGAGATTAAAATCTTCTCGCCGACAGCGCAAAGAGGCATATCTTTTATCGTCCAAGCAGGGAGGAATTCACCGTAGTAGTATTCAAAAGCGCTCTCCAGCACTTCGCTCCACTTGAGCGGCACGTCGTCAGAATTTGATAAATCCCTAGCTATTGAATCCATTACAATCGCCTCTGTTCACGATTTATTATTGGCTCACAGCTATAAGTCGCAAGATATATGCCATGAGAGATAAAAACTTAATACTCTGATTTCATTGGATTATTTGAGAATTTGCGCCCGCTCTATTGCAGTCATGGGGCAAATTTCGTCATCCGGATGCCAATTTAGGTCATCGAACGAGGTTGTGCCGGGCGAGATTGTCGCATAGTATTTACTCAATGCCTGAGATTGCGCCGGAGAAATTAAAATCCATCTTACATGAGGACGGAACTCTCAGAGACGGGGGTGAGGCGGTTATCGAGGAAATTATATCAAACCCCCGAACCGACGATGTAACGGTCGCCTATATTGCCCAGAGGACTTATAATTCGAGGCTCATTGAACTCATCTTGGGCGATAAAGCCAGAGTTCTGCGCTCGCCGGATATTATCGAGGCTCTCGGCAACAACCCCTCGGCAAACCGCTCGGCTCTGGACAAAGCCCTCGCGATGCTCTGCGCATATCTGAAGGCAAAAGGGCTGATACCGAACCCTGCGGCGGAAAGTAGCGATGATGCAACGGCGGATGAGGCTCAGGCTGAGGAATCGGATATTGCATCGTTATCCGGCGTGGTGAAGGAGTCGTTCCTAGATAATATTCCAACGTCCGCGGACTTTATAGTGGAAAACGGGGGCGGCGATGCGCCCGGCAGTAAGAAACCGATTAATTTCCTATATCGGATAAAGCGCATGACCGTGCCAGAGCGGATAAAGCTCGCCATGATGGGCAACGCCGACGCAAGGAAAATCCTCATTCGAGACCAAAACAGAATCGTAGCCGCCTCGGTGCTGAGAAATCCCCGCCTCCCAGACAGCGAAATTGTCCTCATCGCGCAGATAAAATCCGTTGGCGAAGACGTGCTTAGGGAAATCGCCGCAGTGCGCAAGTGGACGAAGATATATCTCGTAAAAGTCGCCCTGGTGAATAACCCCAAGACCCCGTCGGACGCGACATTGGGACTGCTCCGCCACCTGCGGGACAGGGAACTTAATCTGCTCACACGAAACCGAGAGATACCGGGAGTTATCCTCAGCGCCGCGCGAAAAATTGCAAAAGACAGAAAAGAGCAGAAAAACTAGAGCGAAGTGAATTTAAACCCATGAGCGCTGAAAGCCCGATACAAACATTTGAGGTGTCGCCGGAGCTTGCCGGTAGGCGAACGGACGTATTTCTCGCGGAAATCCTAGAGGCAGTAAGCCGCTCTCAAATTCAGCGACTGATTGACGGGGGATTCATTCTCGTGGACGGCAGAGCCACAAAAGCGTCAAAAAAGCTCATTGCTGGGCAGAGGGTATCGGTAAATCTCCCCGAGCCTGAGCCGATAGAAGCCGAACCAGAGGACATAGAGATAGAAATTCTCCACGAGGACGCGTGGATTGTCGTCGTGAACAAACCCGCCGGACTCACCGTGCATCCCGGCGCGGGGCAGAAAAGCCGCACGCTCGTTAACGCCCTTCTCTTTAAATGCCGAGGGCTCTCAGGGATAGGCGGCAAAATCAGACCCGGCATCGTCCACAGACTCGACAGAGACACCTCAGGCGTAATAGTAGCCGCCAAGAACGACGCGGCGCACCGCTCGCTCGTCAACCAATTCAAATCAAGGGACGTGAAAAAGCGGTATTCGGCAATCATCACCGGGAGTCCCAAAGCGGATTCAGGCTCTTTTTCAGACCGCATCGCAAGGCACCCCGCTAATAGAGTGAAAATGGCGGCGGTCAAGAGCGGCGGAAGAGACGCCTTAACGCTCTGGCGCGTGAAAAGGAGATTCGCATCTCGGGCGGCTCTCGTCGAAGCCGAGCCTAAGACAGGACGCACGCATCAGATCCGGGTGCATTTTGCCGAGAACGGACACCCGCTCCTTGGGGACAGGGTCTATTTGGCAAATGAGAGGCAAGGGGCGCTAAGTAGGATTTCAAAGCGGCTAAACCGCCAAGCCCTCCACGCCGAAGCCATAGGGTTTTTCCATCCCGAAGGCGGACAATATGTGGAGTATTCAGCGCCCATGCCCGAAGACATGATGTCGGCAATATCCGAGCTTGAGAGGATGGGAAATGGGCTGGATTAAATCCGACATTTTATTGCGAGTATCAGGAATCGCTCACGGCTTTTCGGACGGCAACCTCGGCGGCGCTTCGGCTGATGCCGCGCGCTCCTTGGGGCTTGAGAGAATCGTAACCGTGAGGCAGATTCACGGCGATTCGGTCTATTGGGCAGACGGCGCGCGGTATGATGAAAGTTCAATGCCTGAGGCAGACGCGATAGTTTCAGGCGCGAAGGGGGTCGGCGCGGGGATTTTCACGGCCGACTGCGTGCCGGTTCTCATTGCCGGAGAGCGGGGAGTGGTAGCGGCGGTTCACGCGGGCTGGAGGGGAATTTATCGGGAGGTTGTTGAGGCCACGCTCCTTCAAATTACAGAGAGAAGGCACATCGGAGCCGGAGAGCTTGCCGCCGCCGTGGGCCCCTGCATCGGGAGTTGCTGTTACGAGGTGGGCGAGGAGGTAGCGTCGCAGTTCACGGAGAAATTCGAGGACGCCGGGGCATACATCCGCGCTACAGGGGCAGGGAAATACAGACTTGATTTGAGAGAGGCTACACGCGCCGCTCTTGAGAAAGCCGGAGTGCGAAGGGTGGATGTAATTGATATTTGCACGAAATGCAGGGCGGATTTTCACTCCTACAGGAGAGACGGCAGGGATTCTGGAAGGCAGATTAGCGTTATCGGCATCCTCTGATGCGAAGAGGCATCCCCGCCAAATTACTGCGCGCAAATAGACGATCAATGAGTTTTTATGCGAAAAATACTCTGCTTATTGTATCTTTAAAATCGTGTTATTATTACGGGCTGTTTAAGGGAATTTCGGATGAAAACATTAATTTAATCGGAGGTGTCGTCAATGATAAAGATTTTGTGCTACGTAGAACCTGAGGATTATTGGACGCTGGACTCGACTGGGAAATCCAATGTGCCGGTGAATTATTACGGCTACACGTTTGAAGTTAAAGGGGGCGGCGGAGAGACCTCAGGGGGATTCAGCTCAGCTAGGGTGTCCGTTATAGAGTTTTCAAATCTCCGAATGGCGATGGGACTTGCTCTGCCGGAAGGTATAAAACTCGACGGAGAGTTCGAGCTTAGATTTATCTGCCATGAGAGAATGGAAGGCGATATTCCAGTGGTGTGCAAGCTCTCAAAAGAGGTAAAAAGTGCCTCCTACAAAGGGGACGACGAAGAGAAGCTCGAATTCATAGGGTTTACCCTAGAGAGGTTTTATGAGGGGAAAAATGCGAGATTCTATTTCTACGACCTGAGGAAAGCCAAAATTGCCGACCCCAAATAGCACCCTCATGATTGACGGATGAGCCCCGACATGGGGCGGGGGTGAGATGGGCGCAGAGGGGGTTTTGTTTTCAGAAATTTATGAGGAGGCTTAGAAAAAGTAATGGCGCAAATCAAGAAAATTGTGCTTGCGTACTCCGGCGGCTTGGATACGTCCATCATTCTGCGCTGGCTCATCGAGGAATACGGGGCGGAAGTCGTGGCGTTCGTCGCCGACCTTGGGCAGGGCGAGGATTTGGACGAGGTACGCCAGAAGGCTCTGAAAACAGGCGCGAGCAAGGTCTATATCGAGGATTTGAGGGAGGAGTTCGTAAGGGATTTCGTATTCACGGCTCTTCGGGCGAACGCCGTCTATGAGGGGACGTATCTGCTGGGAACGTCTCTGGGCAGACCGCTTATCGCAAAGAAGCAGATAGAGGTTGCCGCCATGGAATCCGCCGACGCCGTAGCGCATGGAGCTACGGGAAAGGGGAACGACCAGGTGCGCTTCGAGCTGACTTATTACGCCCTTAATCCCGGAATTCGGGTCATCGCCCCTTGGCGGGAGTGGAATCTGAAATCGAGGACGGATTTAATCGAGTACGCCAAGCGGCACGGCATTTCGATTCCTGTAACCCCGAAAAAACCCTACAGCTGCGATAGAAACATCTTCCACACGAGCTACGAGGGCGGAATCCTCGAAGACCCTTGGGCTGAGCCGCCTGAGGCGATGTTCGAGAGGACGGTCAACCCCGAAAATGCCCCCGACGAGCCGACTTATGTGGATATTGAGTTTTATCAGGGCGTTCCCGTAAGCGTTGACGGCGAGGAGTTGCCGCCCGTCGCCCTGCTTGCCAAGATAAACGACATCGGCGGCAAAAACGGCGTCGGCAGAGTGGATATGGTAGAGAACCGCTTTGTCGGCATAAAATCCCGCGGAGTCTATGAAACCCCCGGCGGAACGATACTTCACGCCGCCCACAGAGGGGTTGAATCCATCACCATGGACAGGGAATCCATGCACCTCAGAGACGACCTAATGCCGAGATTCGCCGAGCTTATCTATTATGGATTTTGGCACTCGCCGGAGATGAAAATGCTCAGAGCCGCAATAGAAGAATCGCAGAAGACGATAACCGGCGCGGCAAGGGTTAAAATTTACAAGGGCAACGTTTGGGTAGCCGGAAGGCGCTCGCCCTATTCGCTCTATCAGAAGGACTTGGCGACGTTTGAAGAGGATAGAGTCTATAATCAAGCCGACGCCACGGGGTTCATCAAACTCAACGCCCTTAGACTCTCCGTAAACAAGCTCTCGGAAAACAAATAAACGGGCGGGGCGGATTGCCCACCGGGCGGGAGTCCGTCCATCGTTGCCGAAATGAAAACCTCGGATTTCGACTACCCGCTTCCCGAAAATCTCATCGCCTCATACCCGCTTCCAGGCAGAGACGCATCTAGGCTGCTGCGCTTGGACAGGTACAGCGGCAACATCGCCCATCTCGGATTCCGAGACCTTCCCGCGCTTCTCGTCGAAGGCGACCTCCTCGTGCTGAATGATACGAAAGTGATACCGGCGAGGCTCATGGGCAAATCCAGAGGATACGGCAGATTCGAGGTTTTACTACTAGAGAAGCTCTCGCCGACGCTCTGGAAGAGCATGATGCGAAACCCTAAGCACGGGGCGGCGGTGGAATTTCAATCTGGAATGAGGGGGAGAATTATCAAAAACGGGAGAGAGGGCTGGCTCTTTGAATTCGAGCGCGCGGCTGAGGAATACATCGAGCAGTTCGGGAGTATGCCTCTTCCGCCCTACATCAGGCGGGACGCTGAGGAGGCTGATAGGCAGAATTATCAGACCGTTTATGCGAGGCAGGACGGCTCAGCCGCCGCGCCGACAGCGGGGCTGCATTTTACCGAAAACCTGCTTGGGCGGATTAGACAAAAGGGCGTGGATTTGTGCTTCGTTACGCTCCACGTCGGGGCGGGAACTTTTCAGCCCGTAAAAAGCGAAGAGATAGAGAAACATAAAATGCACTCGGAGTGGAGAGAAATCGGCGCTGACGCGGCGGCGGCGATAAACAGCGCGAAACGCGATGGAAGAAGGGTCATAGCCGTAGGCACGACAGCCGTGAGAACTATTGAGTCGGCGGCGGCGGGCGAGGGGGAGATTCAGCCTGCTTTGGGCTATACGGATATTTTTATCACTCCCGGATTTAATTTCCGCATCGTGGACGGGATGATAACGAATTTTCACACTCCGCGTTCGACGCTTCTGATGCTGGTTTCGGCTTTTGCAGGTCGCGAGAGGATACTGCGCGCCTACGATGCCGCAGTCGGAGAGGGATACAGATTCCTAAGCTACGGCGACGCCATGATAATCCTCTAAAGGGTTTACTTCGAGAATAAGAGCTGTTTTATCCCCTTGAATAGGGAAAATGATTCGTTATGACGGCTTGCAGAGTCCGACTCTTGAACCCTAATTGACGATAAATAAAGCCCCATCTGCTGAATTTTCCTCTTGGCATCAACCTCGGTCCACGCCTTAACAGTGGCGTTTTTTTTTCTTCCCGATGCGTTCAGGGCCTCAAATTCATAGGTTTTCATTATCTCTCGCGCCTCCAAAATAACCGGTTGATTGATGATTCAGTTATTGAATCGCAAGATGTGTGCCACGAGGCGAGATTTTATATTTCAGCTATAACTCATCTAAACCACTACAGAAATTGGCAAAGCAGAGTAAAGGTGAATTATCTGGGCAGACGGTTTAGCGCAAGATTGCCATAGAAAATTGCCAAATTTTGGGATAACTTGAAATTTATCGCCGAGATGAATTCAAAACCACAAGGCGGCTTTTCAGCAATCGCGCCGCCGAAGAAGATGCCAACCCAAATAAATCACAGACGGCGTAAATTACCGACTACACTCAAACGCCTCAAAACAGTCCGGGTCGTTGCAATCTATAAGTCCGTCGCCGTCGTTATCGAAATTGTCGGAGCAGGTTGACTCCGTGGGTTCGCATCCCGTGGAAAGGGCGCAGTCCGGGTCGGCGCAGTCGAGAAAACCGTCGCCGTCGTTATCAATGCCGTCAGCGCAGCCGGGTATTTCCACCGCGGGCGTCGGCGTAGGTGTTGGAGTAGGAGTAGGCGTAGGTGTTGGAGTAGGCGTTGGTGTGGGCGTTGGTGTCGGAGTTAGACAAATCCCGCCGGTGCATATCCCCGCTATTCCATGAAGTACACACATCTGTCCATCACAGTCGGAATCAGCGCAGTCGGTAAATTCATCCGAGTCGTTATCAGCCGAATCACTACACTCCAGCCCCGTCTCAGTGCAAGCGGAAGAGCCAGCGCAATCGGAATCCGCGCAGTCGAGAAGCCCATCGCCGTCGTTATCAGCGCCGTCGCTGCAGGTTGCCTCTGGAATCTCGCAGACAGCGCCGCAGGGCCCCGTTTGCCCCTCGCAATCCGAATCCGCGCAGTCTATGAAATTATCGCCGTCGTTATCGGCGCCGTCGTTGCACGTTGCCTCTGGAATCTCGCACACCTGCCCGGCGTCTCCCATTTGCCCCTCGCAGCTAGAATCGGCGCAGTCCGCGAGATTATCGCCGTCATTGTCCATAGAATCGCTACAATCCGAGCCAGACTCGACGCAGGCGGGGGAGTTATTGCAGTCCGCATCCTCGCAGTCAGCCGCGCCGTCGCCGTCGTCGTCAACTACATTTGAGCAGTTCTCGCCGGGAATCGGAGTAGGCGCAGGGGTAGGAGTAGCAGGTACGGGACTAGGGGTAGGCGTGGGAGTTACGACCGGAGGTTCTACTTCACACATCCCGTTTATGCAAATCCCAGAGTCGCCGCCGAGAACGCAAGCCATGCCATCGCAGTCTGCATCTTGGCAATCAACGGATTCGTCCGAGTCGTTGTCAATCCCGTCCACGCAGACCTGCTCGACCTCACTTGGCGGTTCAACCAGAACGCATTGAATCGCTATGCTATTGCTAGCTCCGGGACTGACATTTACGTTAGCTCCCCCTCTGCAGACAATATCTCCGTTGGCATCAAAGGCTATAACGGTAATAAACGACTGACCCTGCGGGACAAATATTCTACTGCTAATCGGAAAGTCAGAAACTTCTATGATTTCTTCGACCGTTTCCGAGCCAGATTGGCCTGAGATGAGAATAGACACTATGGAATCAAAATCCTGCCTGGATACGGCATCCTGAGGCGATTCCGAGGCTACGAGAGAGCATGAATTTCTATTGACCACGCTCAGAGAGACTCTTAAAGAGCCGTCGTCGAATTCCTCATCCCCCGGCGACCCGCCGCATGAAAGGAAAAGAAAAATAGAAGCAACCAACAACATAGCCCTAGCCGCAAATTTTCGTGTGTAGAACACAGAACCCCTGTAATTGTTTCTATATTGCGCCAATATAAAGCCCCCTAACTAACAAGCCCTCAGCCGATATTGCAGGTCAGCATCATGGAAGAAGACACACACCCTCGCTACATATTCCAGCCTGATCGTGAATCAAACACACTTCGCCATCGCAGTCAAAATCTTGGCAGTCGCTATTTCCATCTCCGTCGTTATCGAAATTGTCATTGCAGGTTGACTCTGGGAATTCACAATTTGAGAATAACCCTCTGCAGTCCGGGTCGGCGCAGTCGTGTAATTGGTCTCCGTCATTATCCTGTCCGTCCAGACACTCGTCTCCGGTCTCGGTGCATCTGGGGTCGGAGGCGCAGTCGGAATCCTGACAGTCGAATTGGAAATCCCCGTCGTTGTCGGCAAAATCATCGCAGGTTAGCTCTCTAGAGAATTCGCATTGGAAGGGCTGACCTTCTTGCAAGGGGGAGGATCCTACAGTAACTCCGTCGCAATTCGAGTCGGCGCAGTCAATAAGCCCGTCGCCGTCGTTATCGGCGAAATCATCGCAGGTTGACTCGGAAAATTCGCAAATAGCCTGACATGGGCCCACCTGTCCGACGCAGTCGAAATCGGCGCAGTCTATAAGCCTGTCCCCGTCGTCGTCCATCCCGTTTGCGCAATTTTCATTCATGCCGGGCGTAGGGGAAGGCTCGGGGGTTATTATTGGGGATGTCGTGGGCGTGGGTTGAACGCTCGGCGTTGGCGCTGGGGAGGTCTGAATTACGCACAAGCCAAGCGAGCAGACCCCGCTAATGCCGTCTATGGAGCAGACATCGCCGCTGCAATCTGGGTCGGCGCAATCAGTTAAATCGTCTCCGTCGTTATCCTGTCCATCGCCGCAGACCAGTTCTATGCCCTCGCCGGGTACAAGCGCGCAGGGGATTACCACTGCGTTCTCTCCGGGGAGAATTTCGGTGTTAATACCCCCCATGCAGATGACCGTCTGATTTGCGTCCGTCCCTACGACGGTAATGGCGAGGGGCCCAAGCGGGAAAAAGATTTGAACCTGAGCGGTTAGCCCGCCGACAGCAAAGGATTCTTCAATTGTTTCAGAGCCGGACAGCCCCGAAATTGTTACAGAAGTAATGTCCTGAAACTGTCTCGGAGAAGAACCAAAACCGCCAGGGCAAAAGCCCTCGTCAAATCTCAACGAGACCCTCAGCGAAGAGCCGCCAGAAATTTCGCCGCCACCACCAGCTCCTCCGCAGGATATGTAAATCATCAGCGTCAGCATTAACGGAGCAAGGAGGAGTCTCTTATTCAATTTATCACCTCAAAGTTAAATTTACTCGGATGAACCTAACCACTAGCGATTGTGCAGATTACTGTCCCCCGGGAGATGGCGGAATCACTATATCCACTGGCGCTCTGCCTTCGGAATCAACCCCCGGAAGCTGGTCTGCGGGCTGTTCCAGCGGGAGCTCCGGCAGAGAGCGCAGTACAGGAGAATCGTCTGAAGCCGGAGTGTTAGGGTCTTTGCCCGGATAATCTTCATACAATGAGTCCCTGAGCGGAACGCCCTCTTGGAAGTCTGTATCGCTGAACTCTTCTTTTAATTTACTGCTGAGTGCCTCTGGGTCGGAAGGGTCGCCATCTATGATTCTCGTACACTCGCCAGAGTTAAGCAAAACCTCTCTGGTTTTCCCCTTCACCGACACTGCCCCCTCGACGACGCAGAATATCCCCTTGGCGTTAACGAGCAGAGTCGTTCCCTTCACGCCGGCGACGGCGTTGGGGGTGGCGTACTCAACGGTTGACTCGCCTTCAATTCTCTGCACGATGGATTTGAGCTTTCCCTTCGTGAGGGTGGATAAGGACTTTCTTTTTCCCGGATTATAGGCAAATTCGGTGATTTCAAACTCGGCGTTTGCTCCGAGAGAAATTAAAGTATCGTCCTCAAATAGTATCTTAGCCCCGGAATCGTCTCCAGTTTCGATTAAATCCCCAAGATAGGCTCTCGCGCCTTGCTTGACCTGCTCTAGGGTCTCTACGCCCGTGATTTTAACCTGCCCATTGGCGGCTGTAATCACCCCTACGGGCTGAGGGGACTGGGCATTGGCGACTGAAAGCCATAAAACCGAGAGCATTATATATGATAAAACAACAGAGCTAATTTTCATGTTTTCCCCGTACCTCGCGGATAAACTTTTTAGAACCTAACGCTCAGCGTGGCTGAAACCACGTTTCTCGAATAATCGAACGGCTCGCCTGCAGGAACGTCGCTGTCCGAGAGGTTTGAAATGTGCTGATAGCCAAAATCAACCGATAAATTCTTATAAACCTTCTTTGACACTACGACCCTGAAGCGAAGCTCATTATCAACCCTCTCGAAGGGGTCGTTGTGGTAATCCTCTCTGGAATAGCTCGCATCGGAGAAAACCACGAGGTCATAGGGAAGAAGCAAGAATCCCTCGACGAAAACCCCCGGCGCGTAGTAATCGAAATTGCGCCTGCCCGCTATGTCATCGGCGCTGTTGATTTCAAATTTAACCCCCGGCCTAATGAGCAACTTGCCATCCCGAAGGAGGAACGTCTGGGCTAGGACAACGGCATTATTTACGGCGTCTCTTTCGGGGAAATCCTCAAAATCGTCGAATCTCAACTGATAGGAGAGGTCAGTACTGGTGATATTGCTCCATTTAACTGTTATCTTGGGGCTGACCAGATGGTACTGAGAGAATAAATCACTCGCAGGAGAGCCGTCTATTAGCACAACGTCGTAGGCGTAATCGAGTCTGAAGGAGACGAGTTTCTCGGCTAAAGTAACCCTCTTTTCCCCATACACGCCGAAGCGGTGGTCTTGGATGTTGAACTCGTCCAGGTCGTTATGGAAAGAGAAATAGGTCTTATAATCTAAGCCTATTACGGCATCGGGTTTCAAATAGGGCTTAAAGCCGAGGTTAGCGATGAAAACCCCGCGCACGTCGCTTTGGTCTGTAATTTCAACGTCGTTAGGCTCAAGCGAGACGTTGTCGTCGAACTGGGCGCCCACGCTGACCAAGCCGTAGTATTTTTTGGTGAGCCTCTCAATGGCGGCGAGATAATCTATCGAGGCTTTGGCAAAGCTAGTTTCAGGCTGGAGCGTGCGGACAGTCTCGAAGTCAGTTTTTGCGGTTTGATATTCGGCAATCTGGTAGTGGCTCGCCCCCTTGTAAAACTTGGAAGGAAGCAATACCTCGGAGTCGAGTCCCGCCGCTTTATCTAGGGACGCGGCAGAGGCTTGATATTTGCCGAGCTGATACTGCGTATAGCCTAGGTTATATTGGGCGAGGCCGCTTTTAGGGTTTCTAGTTACGGCTTCGGTAAATTCCGCCTCTGCCATGGCTAGGTCTCCGGTTTTAAGATAAACAGCGCCCAAGTCGAGATTTATATCCATGATATTCGGGTCTAGGGATTTTGCCCTCTCGAGATATTTTATTGACTCCAAGTCCCTTTCCATCTTATAGAGCGAGAGTCCAAGAGCGTGATGAGCCACGGCGCTCTGAGGATTTTCAGCAATAGCCCGCTCGAGGGAACTGACGGCTTCGGGATAATTCTTATCCAAATAACCGGCGATGCCTTTGTTTAGGTTCACTTCGAATTCCGCAAAAGAGGGATAAGACAGTGTTAATGTTAAAACGGTTAGGAGAAGACAGTTTCTTAGTTTCAATCCCGCCACCTTGTGTCCTTAAGGATTTAAATGAAGAAAAGCCGCGCGCCGTGATACACAACAGCCCAGCTTTCAGCTTACAACTATAACTTTTTATTGTCAATACTAAGCCGCAAATCTCGTAGCAATCGGCGCTCACCCGATAAATTAATCCCGCATACAAGTGTTGACAGCTAAAATCGAACCCTGTATTTTGTACTCGGTATGAGCGAATATAAAGCGTGGTTTCAGTGCATAGACGATGAATGCGGCGAGCGATACGCCCTTAACGAGATAGTCTATCGGTGCAAGCGGTGCGCGAACTTGCTCGAAGTGGCTCACGACCTCGCGCCCCTTCGGCAGAGAAGCGCGCAGGAGTGGAAGAAGATTTTTGACAGCCGCTACAGACGCCAAATTTGGCCCCACGGAAGCTCGGTTTGGGGGAAAAAAGAGTGGGTATGCCCCTACGTCGAGGATGCAAACATCGTCTCGATGTACGAGGGGGCGACGAATCTGTTCTGGGCTGAGCGGTTCGGCAGGCAAATTGGGGTTGAAGACCTATGGATAAAGATGTGCGGCAACAGCCACACGGGCTCTTTTAAAGACCTCGGTATGACTGTTCTCGTATCGGTGGTAAAGCAGATGATAGCCGACGGCAAAAGTATCCCCGCCGTAGCCTGCGCCTCTACCGGAGACACCTCAGCCGCGCTATCGGCGTACTGCGCCTCAGCCGGGATTCAGGCTATAGTGTTCCTCCCCCGAAATAAGGTTTCAATCGCCCAGCTCGTTCAGCCCATAGCAAACGGCGCGCTGGTTCTATCGCTCGATACGGATTTTGACGGCTGTATGGAGATGGTTCAGAAGGTCTGCACGGAGAATAATATTTACCTTGCAAATTCTATGAATTCGCTCAGAATCGAGGGGCAGAAGACCATAAGCATCGAGCTGTGCCAGCAATTCGACTGGGAAGTGCCAGATTGGATAATCATCCCCGGAGGCAACCTGGGCAACATCTCAGCCCTCGGAAACGGATTTCTCATGATGTACGAGCTTGGGCTAATAGACAGGCTTCCCAAACTCGTCTGCGCCCAAGCGCAGAGCGCGAACCCGCTGTACTTGAGCTATCTGAAGGGATTTGAAGAGTTCCATCCGGTCAAGGCGCAAAAGACCCTCGCAAGCGCCATCCAAATAGGCAACCCCGTGAGCATCAATAAAGCGATAAAAACGCTCGTCAAATTCGGCGGCATTGTCGAGCAAGCCAGCGAAGAAGAACTCGCAAGTGCCTGCGCCCTAGTGGACAGGACGGGGACCTTCAACTGCCCTCACACGGGGGTAGCCATCGCCGCGTTTATGAAACTGCTGGACAGAAGGGTCATAGGCTCAAAGGACAGAGTGGTCATCATCTCGACGGCGCACGGGCTAAAATTCGTGGAGTTTAAAGTGTCGTATCACCAATCCGAGCTTGAGGGGATTTGCTCGAAATACGCCAACGCCCCCGTAGAACTTCCGCCGGATTTAAGCCGGATAAAAGAGGCGATATTCCACAATATCAAGACCGACGCGCTCTCTTAGGAGACTTATAGCGCGAATATCTACGCAGGGGGTTATCGCCCCTACGCCCTCAAATGCCCTAATCCCTCAGTTCTTTGCCTGTGAGCCGCAGGAAAACGTCTTCTAAATTTGCGGGGCGGCGCAGAACCTCGGCGTCTTTGGCAGAAATGAGCCTGCGCCCAATTTCATCCCCGTTTTTGGAGAATATGTAAATCGTATCGCCGGCTCTCTCAAAGCTAAACTCAAGCCCTCGTAGCTGGGCTAAAATCCCGTCGTCCTGCACCCTGCGTATCTCGAAAACGTCCCCTCCGGCATATTCGCGGATAAGCTCCCTTGGATGCCCCTGGCTGAGAATTCTGCCCGAATCCATGACGGCGACCCTGTCGCAGAGCTTTTCGGCTTCTTCCATGTAGTGTGTGGTGAGAATCATCGTAACGCCGCGCTGTTTGAGCTCGCGAACCCTCTGCCAGATGAGATGCCTCGCCTGGGGGTCGAGTCCCGTGGTAGGCTCGTCGAGGAGGAGTAGCCTGGGGTTATTAATGAGGGCGCGGGCTATGACGAGTCTCCTCTGCATTCCGCCGGAGAGTTTCGTTACCTGTTCGCGGCGGCGCTCGTCAATGCTCAGGAACTGTAGAAGCTCCCTTGCCCTGTCCTCGGCTTCGCTCTTCGGAATGCCGAAATAGCGCGAATACAGCGCGAGGTTTTCCATTACGTCCAAATCGGGGTCTAGGTTATTGTCCTGAGGGACGACGCCGATTTGGGATTTTATTTCCCTTGCGCAATCTCTCACGTCCATCCCGAATACCAAAAGTGTCCCTGACAACGGCACGGAGCGGCAGTAAATCATGCTAGTCGTCGTGGTTTTTCCAGCCCCGTTGGGGCCCAGAAACCCGAAACACTCCCCAGCAGGCACGGAGAACGAAATACCGTCAACCGCTTTTATGCCGTTGAAACTCTTGCGCAAATTCTCGGCCGAGACTACAGGCTCTGGAGTCATGCGGAAATAATACCCATAAAAAAAGAAAAACGGGCTAAGGATACTCCCTCCCTAGCCCGCTGCGTATAATCTCTGTCCATCTCTCTCGACACGCAGACGAGGCGCGCCGGAACGGAGAGAATTAGGTCCCGAATCTCACAATTAAATCAACTACGAATCCCACGTTGGCAAAATCCGTTATCTCGTCGCTCCCGAAGGGAATCTGCACCCCTGCGCCGAGGCTTATTATCTGCCCCCCTAATCTCACGCCGGGGGTGATGTAGCCGCCTGTGATGTCGTCGCTAGAAGATACGGAAGAGGCAAATAGAACCTCAAGCAGAAAAGACGTGGAGAACGGAAGGGGTAGATTCGGCGATATGCTTGCCGTAGCCCCGTACTTTAGGATGAGTTCGCTGCTGTCTCCTTCGATTTCATCGGCGCTCGTGAGGATTTCGGCGTCGAAATTAGCTTGAAGGGCGACAATCCCCTTGCTGAGTCCAAGCACAACGTAGGGTTTGAGGGTTAGAGCGTCTTCTTGGAAATAGGAGAAATCCCTAAAATACGCCTGCGCCGCTAGAGAGCTTAAATCGTCGTTGTCAGCCGTGGGTAGAATCACCTCGAAGCCGCCCGTGAGGATGGCAGAATCCAAATTTAGAAGAGCTACTTTGCCGCCGACCCCGATATTGCCAAGGTTATAATCCCCGTCGTTGCCAGGGCCAAAGTCTGTTACGCCCGCAAAAGGAAACTTGGCATAGACCCCAAGCAAATTCTGATACAGATTAACGTCTGCCCGAATCTGATTCATAAATAACGAGCCGGAATTATCGAGGTCAATAAACTCGCCGTTCGCCCTAATGCCGGTGATAGAGTACGGATGCTCCAAATTGAATGAAATTGGAATATCCGTCCCCGCCGCCCTCGCCTCTTTTGTGGGAACAAAAAGCGCGGAAGCGGCTAAAATTAAGCAGATAAAGCCAAAAATCTCTCCTTTATCTCTCATCTCTCTCTTAACCTCCATAAAATTATTGTACGTCCATTCTATCGAATCGCCGCCCGCATTTCAAGTGTTATATGTGAGCCTAGGAACTTTGCAATGAGCCGCCGAATGGGCTATATTCACCGCTTGATGATGAAATTCGCCCTCCGAGGACTCTACGTTATCACGGATAAAAAGCTCATCCCTAGGGAGAGATTCGCCGAGTCGGTGGAGGCGGCAATCAGAGGCGGGGCGAAGATTCTCCAAATTAGGGAGAAAGACACCCCGAATGAGGAAATTATAAGGCTCGGACTGGAGCTTCTAGCCATCGCCCGAAGATACAACGTGCCGCTCATTGTGAACGACTCCCCGTGGCTTGCGAAGGAAATCGGGGCGGACGGAGTGCATCTCGGCAGGGGAGACGCCGAAATTGCCGAAGCTAGGAGTATTCTTGGCAGTGAGGCGATAATAGGCATCTCCTGCTACGGCGACATAGAGCGCGGAATGAACGCCGAGAGGGAAGGCGCGGATTACCTAGCATTTGGAACTCCCTACGACACCCCCACGAAGCCGGGGCGCAAACCCACGCCGTTTGAGGTTCTGCTGGAGGCAAAGAGGAAATTGACCGCGCCGATATTTGCCATCGGGGGGATTACGCCCGAGAACGCAAGGGACGTGCTTGAGATGGGAGTTGACGGCATAGCGGCTATAACGAGCGTTTTCGGCGCGAGCGACCCTGAAGCGGCGGCGCGGCGACTTGCGGCGCTGTTTTCCAAATAAGCCGACTGAATGTTGATAACTACTGAGGTGTCATTCCGATTGTCTCACCTCTGCTATTCCCAACGCCTCACCCTTTGTCATTCCGAACGCCCTCCTTTGTCATTCCGAACGCAGAGAGGAATCTTCCAATAAATTAGAGACAGAATTCAGTACAGGGGGGGCTGGAGTGAAAACTCTCGCTCCCCTTTTTTATTGCCCGTTCGACACAGATGAGGATGAAGTGGATTCCCGCTCTAAAGACTGCGGGAATGACAAACAGGCTCTGCTATTCCGATTGTCTCACCTCTGCTACTCCCAACGCCTCGGCCGTGTCATTCCGAACGCAGAGAGGAATCTTATTCAGGACTTATCGTTATCGCTATAAGATTTCTCAGTTGCTAACGCTCCCTCGAAATGACAACAGGGGGGCGACGCAAGATGGCGCGGGAGGGTTGTCATTCCCGCAAGTCATCTGAGCGGGAATCCAGTTTTCTTCTACAGTGAGCAGAGCCTTCATAGTGAGTCCTCCGACCAAGCTCAGCATAAACTCCGTCAAGCTCTAGATTCCCACTTGCGTGGGAATGACAGACGAGGCTCCGCCCGCCCGTTCGACACAGATGAGGGTGAAATGGATTCCCGCTCTAAAGACTGCGGGAATGACAGACAGGCTCTACCATTTCGATTGTCTCACCTCTGCCATTGCGAGCAGCCTCGGCCGTGTCATTCCGAACCGCTTCACCCTCCTGTCATTCCCGAACGCAGAGAGAGGAATCTGATTCAGGATTTATCGCCCTCCGACTCCGCTCAGGGTGAAGATTTCTCAGTCGCTACCACGCTCCCTCAAAATAACAAGAGGGAAGCGGCGCAAGATGGCAGATGAGAATTAATTGAGGGACTATTTATAAAGAAGCAGGTCAGGGACGGGTTTTGCGCCCGCCCCCGTTATCGCTAATTTCCAATTCAGAATTACTTAAACAGCCCCGAAAAATCCACTCCCTCGCGCCTGGTTTTCACCCTCTCTGCTAGGGCATGAGAGATTATCGGCAGGGCAATTGTAGCCTCGCAGTAGCACTGAACGAATCCGCCCTGCGGGTCTTCCTTCCCCCACGAGATTGCCTCTTCAAACGTGCAGCCGGAAAGCCCTCCCCACTGAGGCGAGTCAGTCGTAATCTGCACGGCGTAGCGGTGAGGATAGTAGGTCTCAGGGGTGCTTTCGCGCTTTAAGCCGTTTTCCCTGTGGGGAACAGCCATGCCTTCGTAGAGTAGTCCCCCTGTTACGGCAAATAGTTGAATGAAATCCTTTGGCACGCCGCCGCCAATGTAAATGACCCCGGTTTTGCTCACTTTCTCGCCGAGGCGCATAAACTCGATGTAGTCCCTAATGGCGTCTATTGTGAGCGTAAATCCCTTGCTTTTGGCAATGAGCGCGGCGTCTCCGTAGGGGCTGTCGGCGATGGCGGGGCAGAATATGGGAACTCCGTTTTCAGCCGCCGTGGCGACGATGCTCTTTATATTTTTCTGAGACAGCCATAGCCCGAAGTGATGTAGAAATTCGCGGGATGAGTAATTATATCCCTCGTTGAGCGTCATAATGAACTCGGCTATGAGTTCGGTCATCTCAAGATAGTCGTCTTCCCTTCCATAGACGTCGTAGTATCTGTTGTAGCCCTCTTGAAATAGCTCTTCGTTGTCCACCACGTGGCTTCCCTGAACATATCCCCTGCCCATAGCGTCAACAATATCTTCGGAGATGTTCGCCCCCGTGGGAACGAGAATGTCAATAAAGCGGTTCTCGATGAGCCAATTGATGATTTTCCACTGCCCGGTCGTGGAGAGCGAGCCTGCGTAGCCGAGAAGTATCGTCGTATTTTCATCCTTAATCATCTGCTGTAGAACCTCGACGGACCTCGCAAGGCTCTTGCCCTGAAATCCAGTCTGAGCCATATCCGCAAGAAGCTCGGATACGGTCTTTGGGGCTGATACCTCAATTGCTTTGACCATGCGGGGCTTTACGCTCACCACTTTGTTTCTCTTTGCCAATTCTTACATACCTCCGTTTGATTTAATTTAAGAAGAGCTATAATAATTAAGAAGAGCTATAATAATAATGCAACTATCCGAAATTTATATACTTGCGCGGAAAAATTTTTTGCCCTCGAATACGACAATTCGGAGCGCGGAAACCGCCAGCCGCCGCGCCGAAAATGAGCAGTTGGCAAAGGCGCTCTGGGTATGTTAGATTATCCCAAGAGAGGGGAGAGACAGATGGCAATAAAAATTAAGGTCATAGAATCGCCGAAGCTGAATTTTATGGAGAGGCTCTACATCCCCGAAATTGTGCGCGGGCTAAAAACCACAATTATGCACCTGTTAAACTACAAGCCCATTACCGTGCAGTACCCGGAAGAGGTCAAAGAACTCCCCCCGCGCTACAGAGGGCTACATATCCTCCCGGCGGATTCAAACGGCGAGATACGATGCGTCGCCTGCAAGCTCTGCGAGGTAGCCTGCCCCACTCAGGCAATATCCATCGTAGCCGAGGCAGCGGACGACTACGGCATTGAGCGCAGACCCAAGATTTACAACATTGATTTCATGCGATGCGTTTTTTGCGGATTCTGCGTCGAAGCCTGCCCCTGCGATGCCCTTAGAATGGGCATGAAATACGAGCTTGCCTCATATAACCGGGCGGGACTCGTTCACACCAAAGAGGTCTTTTTCGACCCCAATGTAAAGAGCCGCGCCCCTAGGGACAATGCAAATTTCCTTTACGAGAGCGAAAAAGGGGACATTTTGGACGAACCCGCCGAGGTAGAAAAGGTCAAGCGCCTCACGGGAACTTACACGCCTCAGTAATCAGCCTGCCCTGCCCCCCCCACACGAGACTCTATCCCCCGATGCCGAAAATAGACCTAAGCGGAGTCAATTTTAACTACTCCCTCGACGGAAGAGGGGATGAGGCCATCGTCTTCATAAACGGACTCACGATGACCCTCGAAGGGTGGTATCTCCAAGCGGCGGCGCTCGCTCCAAGGTATCAAATCCTCAGATACGACTGCCGGGGGCAGGGGCTATCGGACTCCATCCCTCCAGAGTATTCCCAACAGATGCACGCCGAAGACCTCAGCGCGCTCATGGACAAGCTCCAAATCGGCAAAGCCCACATTGCGGGGATTTCAAACGGCGGGATGATAGCCCAGCACTTTGCCCTCGCCTACCCGGAAAAAGTCCGCTCGCTCATTCTCACCGACACCTGTAGCCACGTTGAGACGCTTTTGGAGCTAATGCTCAAGGCATGGATACGGGCTACCGAGGTCGGCGGAAGCGCGCTCAGGTACGATGTGGCCCTTCCGACCCTCTTCGCCGAGGGGTTCGTGAAGCGGAATTTGCAGAGTATCCTCAATATGAGAGAGTTGAATATAAAAATCAACTCCCCGCAAAACGTCATCAGCTTAGCCAAAGCGTCCATGAGGCACAACTTGTCGGATAGGGTTTCGCAAATCCGGGCGCGTACGCTTATTATCGTAGGCGAAGAGGACATACTCATCCCGCCCAGATATTCCCAAATTCTCCACGAGAAGATAAAAAACTCCGAGCTTCTAGTGATAAGAGACTGCGGACACGTCCCCCCGCTCGAAAAGCCGGAAGAATTCAACCGCGCCCTACTGGGCTTCCTCGCCGGATGACGATTCACAAAACCGGCTCCTGAGAAGAGCCTACAGCGACAGAGCGCGGAGTCGAATGAGTGGGGAGCGAGACGGGGCTATATTGCCCTTGTAAACCGCTTGCCCCCCAAATTCCTACACATCGCAATTTACCGCTGGAAAAGATTGCCGTTATCTGCTATATCAATCATACATTTATAATCTCACAATACATGGAGGTATCCCCAATTATGAAAGCCGCAACCTATCACGGCGTAAGAGACATCAGGGTTGACACCGTACCAGACCCGAAGATTGAACAGTCAGGCGACCTGATTTTGAGGATTACAAAGAGCGCCATCTGCGGGTCTGATTTACATTTCTACAGGGGCAGAGTGCCGATGGATGAAGGATTTGTCGTAGGACACGAGTTCATGGGCGTGGTCGAAGAAGTGGGAGCGGGGGTTCAATCATTTAAAAAGGGGGACAAGGTCGTCGCTCCATTTTGGGCAAGTTGCGGCTCATGCACAAATTGCCGGAACAAAGTGCCTACTTCCTGCACGGGCGGGGGCGGATGCTTCGGTTTTGGATACGCCTTTGGAGGGTTTGGCGGCGGACAGGCTGAGTATGTGAGAGTCCCCTTTGCCGATGGAACGCTTGAAAAAGTGCCGGGAAGCATCGAGGACGACAAAATTCTATTCCTCGGCGATATTCTGTCAACAGCGTATTTCTGCGCCGAGTGGGCGAACATAAAGCCCGGTCAGAGTGTAGTCGTGTTCGGCGATGGGCCCCTAGGACTGCTCGGCACGGCGTGCGCCAAATTATTCGGCCCTTCGCAGATAATAACCGTCGGGCGGCATGACTTCAGGCTCGGCATTGCAAAGGACATGGGCGCGGACATCGTCATCAACTCCCGCAAGGAGAATCACATCGAGCGCATCAAAGAGGCAACGCACGGCGAGGGAGTGGATGCAGTTTTGGAGTGCATAGGCTCGGAAGAGGCGCTCCTTGACGCTTTCAAGGTGGTAAGAGTGGCTGGGACGATTTCTTTTATTGGACTGTTCGTACAGCCCGTAGCGATACCGATGCTCGATTTCTATCTCAAAGATTTGACTCTTCGAGGCGGCGTGTGTCCGGCGAAGAACTATATTCAGAAGCTGCTGCCGCTCGTCGAAAAGGGGAAAATAGACCCCACAGCGGTCATCACACACGATTTATCCCTAGCAGACACGCCAAAGGGGTATCACCTCATGGATTCCAAGGCTGAGGACGCCATTAAAGTTGTAATCACGCTGTAATTTTTATCGGCAGAGCGCGGCGAGGGGGCGGGGGAGTGGGAGAGACATCTGTTCACTCCCCTCTCCCGAGAATTTTCGAGAGCGGGTAATTTAGAAATTATCGAGGGATATTGCCGCCCCTCTTTGGATGATTTCATAGGGAAGGTCGGATCTTTCGGGAACGGACATGAATGATTTTCTCAGATTCTCTTTTTTACTCTCGTCCTGGGGAACTAGGACTAGGAGTTTTCCTGGGTACTCAAGGTCGTTTCTCGTGTAGAAAATCTCTTTGAATTTTTCAATCTTAAACTTTATATTGCCGAAGGAAGGGTCAGCGAGATAGACAAAATTTGCGTCCATACCCCGATAGACCGTAAAGTGCTGGTTCTTGCGTATCTCGACGTAGAGAATTGCCGGTACTTTAAGCTCCTTGAGCGACTCTAACGGAAGCGCAAGCCCGAAGGCTTTATAGCCTCTGGTCTCGGCATATTCTTTTAAATCCTGAAAAGAGAGGGCAAAATCCTCTTTTTGGACTTCTTTTTTCTTCTCGAGCCCACGCTCTTCAAGCAAGTATTTGACGATTTCTATCTCGCCGACTTTCTCATCGAAAAAAAAGTTCATCAGAGTCGCCAGAGACGCCGAGCCGCATGAGTAATCATACCTCTGGCGTATCAGATTCTCGTCCCTGTGCTCGAGCCAGCTCTTAACGGATTTTTTTATGACCACGTCGTTTTTAGCCACACCTATCCCTTCGGCAAAAGCGGACTGAGCCGAAGCAACGAGGACAGATAAAATAACAATTGAGGAGAATGTTTTCATTGTCTAAAACCTGTAAGTTGCCCTTATGCCCAGTATGGCTTGATTGAAGCTCGCCTCGTTTCTGTATTCAGCGTCAACGGAGAGAATTAGATTATCCCGTATCCCGTAGGAAACCCCGAAGAGCGGCGAAATGCTCGTGCGCGTAAGGGCGACTCTATCGCCGTTGATTTTGTCCCTGCCCTGAATCGAGAATCTCACCCCGCCCGTGAGGGTTATGTAGGGATTAACGACGAACAGTACCTGAGGGGAGAAGGAGAAAACCTCGCCGGGGTCAATGCTTATGCCCCGATGCTCTCTTTTCAAGCTCTGCCGGTAGCTCGCCTGAGCGAAGAAAATTACGGGGTCAACCGTGTAGAAAGACGTTAACGAGGCGGAGAAAGTGCGGAAATAATCGAGCTGATAGTCGTCGTTAGTGAATTCTGTATTGTCCAGCACATTGGTTGAGGCGGAGACCAAAAGCGCGGGATAATTGTCTTCGCGGCGGACTTGATATGTGGCTCCCAAGCCGGCGAAGTTAAAATTGAAATCCGAATCGCTGTCTCTTTGCCCATTTAAAAATGCGCGCTGAAAGCTAGTAAGCACAGAGCCGAAGCCGAAGAGTTCGAGTTTTCTCGTAACGCCGTAGCGGACGTTAAGCGTATAGGAGATGAAATCCTGATCCACCTCTTGGTCTCCCAAGAAAACGGGAATTATTATGGACTGCCCGCCGGCTGTGTTTATCGAGACCAGCCCGGTTGACCCGGATGAGCGGCTCGTGTGAGAGTACGTGGCGCTGAGGTCAAGCGTGATTTTCTTCTGCTCGGTGAGCAGTTCTTCGATTTTCACGGGCTTTCTTTCGGTCTCGGACTCAGACCTCTCAATTTTAGGCGCGTCTGCAGGAGGAGGGGGAGCGGACTGAGCAAAGAGCTTGGCATCCACTGCCGCCTCGGACTTCTTAGCGGCGGGGCTTCTCCTCACGACCGAAGCTAACACCGGAGGGGTTGATGCCGCCGCTTCTTCGCCTTTTGTATAGTGTTTAGCGACAAGCCCGCCCCAGCTATTTTCACTCTTGGATAGGGCGATGGGATGATTTTTTTGATTGTCCGCCGCCCATAGAGAATTCACCGCCGAGAGCAACAGTAAGATTGAAAGAGAGATAGCGGCAATGTGTCGAGACGGCGATGAACTTGAGCTGATTTGATTATCCTGGAGGGTTAGGAACGGCGCAAGAGTATTTTTCATGGCTCTATTATATCATAATCAAATTTAAGAGTGAATTGGGAAAATTGGAAAAAGTTATTAAAGAAATGGGACAAAAATATAAAAGAGACCCTGCATTAGGCAGGGTCTCTTTTATTTAATAATAATATATTAAAGCCTTATAGGGCTATGCCTAATCCGGCGATGCCGAGAACGTTTACCGCTAGGCTACCATTGACGGCAACAACCTGATTGACGATGCCAAGAACGGACGCCACAACCGCGTCGAGGTTAACCGGAGGGAGAAGTCCAAGCACCGGCGCAAGAATCGGGGTGAGGCCAAGGGCGCCAAGGATGTTTAGAACCTGACCCACTACGGCATTTAGAGAGATCAACTGTCCCTGAGTGGCCTGCATCTCTATGTCGGTCATTGTTGACGCGGCAACCTGATCCTGACCAAACAAGAAGCTGGAGTCAGCCGACCCTAAATCGCTCGCCATAGCCACTGACGATAGGGCCACAGCCATCACTAAAGCTAGAAATACTTTACGCATAACTAACACCTCCTGTAGTAATATTTTAGTAGTTATTTATATATCAATTCAAATTAGATGTCAATACCCATTTATCTATTAATTTGTTATCTCTGATTCTCATTACTGTTTTTCTTTATTTTTATTACGGGCGAGTTTACGCAAAAAACCGATGAGCCGCAATAGGAATAAACGGAAGAATATCCCAAAAGAATGTATTAGAATATAAGGCGCGCAGCCGAGCACAAGGTGGAAAATCAGGCCGTGGGCAGTGTATCGGCGGTTTAAAAATTCATCATCCCGATATATAATCTTGAAATTCAACAAACACTATCGCACACAGAGAGGTATTTCCATGTTAATCAAACATCGGAGAGCATGGGCAACAAGAGCAATACTCATCGCGCTGACGCTCGTCATAAACTCGACGGCTTCGGCGGCTATTGCCGAGGATTACGACTCGCTCATCAGAAAAGGGGACAAATACTACGAATTATTTGATAACCGCAGGGCTTTGACCGAATATGAAAAGGCGTACACAATCGCTCCCGAAAGTTTTGACGCCCTAATGAAGCTCGCCCGCGCTTACAATGACTTGGGGGAGGATTTAAAGGGGGTGAAATTCAGCCCTGAGAAATCTAAGTCGCCAAACGCGGCTAAGATTGAGCAGTACTGGCAGAAAGCCGCCGAGTATGCCGAATTATTGAAGAAAAAATTCCCGGACAGGGCCGAGACTTACTTTTTGCTTGCTACCACCTACGGGCATCTCGCCATTTTCAAGGACGGCAAAGAGAAAGTTAGGTTCGCCGGCGATGTCGAGAAAAACTGCAAAAAAGCCATTGAACTCGACCCCGATTTTATTCCCGCCTACGTTGCCCTAGCCGTCTATTACAGGGAAGTGGCAGGGCTTAACTGGGTGCTGAAGGCATTTGCTAAAACCCTGTACGGGGGAAGGCTCAAAGGCACGATACAGGATTCGGAAAGGCTTCTGCTCGAGGCGATGAAAATCAATCCCGATATTATTCACATCCACTACGAGCTTGCTAAGACCTACGTCGTAATGAAGCGGGAAGACAAAGTGGCGGAGCATCTGCGAGAAACGCTCGGCTTGCCGCTCTACGACCACCAGGACAGGGAAATAAAACAAGTAGCCGAGAGGGAGCTGAAAAAACTCGCCAAGAAGTAAATCCGGTGCTCTTACCTACATAAAAATGCAGACGCCCCACAAATACGAAAACCTAATTCTTCAGGAAAAAGCTCTAATTCACTCGCTCATCGCCGAGATTAAGACACTCAATTGGGCGAGAACAGAGGATAAATTAAGAGCCATCGCCCAGAATCTCGACAACCCCTTTTCCATCGTGTTCATCGGCGAATTCAGCACAGGGAAATCCTCGGTAATCAACGCCCTCGTGGGAGAGCGAATCCTCCCGGAGGGAATCACGCCGACGACGGATAAAATCACAGTTCTGAGGTACGGCGATACAAGAGGCGAGAGGGCGGAGGCAGACGGTAGCCTGCACATATCAATCCCCAAAGAGAGTTTGAGGGGGATTTTAATCGTTGACACTCCGGGAACAAACGTAACCCTTGAGCAGCACGAGCGCATAACCGAGGAATTCATACCTAGGGCGGACATCGTGTTCTTCGTCATTGGCGCGGAGAGAGCCGTTACTGAGAGCGAAGCCCGGCTTATCGCCTTCATCAAGGACGACTGGAAAAAAAGCGTAGTTTTTGTAATCAACAAAATTGACACCGTCGAGAACGAAGAGGAATTCCAGAGGCTTCTGGGACACACGGGCGGCGAAATTGAGCGCATATTCAGGATAAAACCCGCTCTCATCCCCCTATCGGCAAAGCTCGCCATGCGCGCGAAGACCGAGGGAAACGCAGAACTCATGGCGGCAAGCGGGATGCCTGCGCTTCGGGAGTACATATTTAAAACCCTCGGCGAGGAAGAGCGGATTAAAATCAAGATAAGAGACTCATCAGCCCTTGCGCAGAGCCTCCTTGGGGAAATGGAAGAGATGCTCACCGCAAGCCTCGGCAAGATTTCAAGCGACACCTTGCACATCGGGCAGTTCGAGACGAGTCTCGACGGGATGAAGGCGGAGATTTTGCAAAACTCCACTCAGTTCACCGAGAAAATCCGAAGCAGGCTCTTGGAATTCAAAACTAAGGGGATTGAATTTATTGACAACCTCATAAGGGTCGAGAACGTTCTGAGCCTGTTTAGAAAGGAGCGAATTGCAAAAGAATTCGAGAGCCAAGTTTCGCTCCAAACCATGAAGGAGCTAGAGAGAGACCTCGACGCCATGGTTGTTTGGGCTGAGAGGGCATCAAAAAACTTTATGGACGGCTCGATTGATTTCTACCGCAAGTCCCTGCTGTCGGATTCAATCCAAGAGGGTGGCACGGGTTTTGCCTCCGCGAGAATTCAGCTACTGGACACCGTAAGGTCGGAGCTTGAGGCGAGGCGCAGGCAGATTGACCCCGCTATACTTGGGAGCAATTTGGTGGATTCGGCAAGAGGGGCAGTGGCATCGGTGCTTGGGGTGCAGATAGGCTCGCTTGCGGTAGGGTCGGCGGTGATTTCGGCGTTTTCCTCGCTGATAGTGGACATCACGGGGATACTCGCCACTCTGGCTATTATGGCGACAGCCTTTGCCATCATCCCTCGAAAGAGGCGAGAGGCGATGAGGGATTTTGGAGGGAAGGTTGACGGGCTAATTTCGGAGCTTACCGGAAGCGTTGAGTCGCAATTCGAGCGAGACCTCGAGGGGATTAGAATGCAGATTCAAGACTCCCTCTCGCCGCTTAGAAATTTCTATAAAATACAGGCAAAAAGACTCGAAGACTCGCAACATAGGGTGCGGGAAATTGAGGGCAGGCTCGGAGACATCCTAAAAGCCGTATCCTAGCCAACACCCCCAGCCTCGCTCCTGCGTCACGAATAGGACTTGGCATATCCGCCGATTCCCTTTATATTATCCCGCAAAAATCAACAATTGGAGATTAACCACGTGTCACCGTTCCCTCATCAGTTTTACCGCTGGCGTCCGCATCCTTGGCACGGGCTTGAAGTAGGCCCGAATCCGCCCGCCGTCGTCCACGCTTATATCGAAATCACGCCGTTTGATTTGGTGAAATACGAGGTTGACAAGCTAACCGGATATCTGCGCGTTGACCGCCCTCAGAAAACGTCTTCCCAAACCCCCGCGCTCTACGGATTTATCCCTCGCACCTACTGCGGAGATAGGGTGAGCCAACTGTCGTCCAATACCAGCCGAGGCGATGGAGACCCGCTCGACATCTGCGTTATCAGCGAAAGACCGATAAACCGCTCCGAGGTTATCTTAAACGCCAGAGTCGTCGGAGGGCTTCAGGGCGTGGACAGCGACGAGGCGGACGATAAAATCATCGCCGTTCTCGAAAAAGACCACGTTTGGGGGAAGGTCGAAGATATAGATGAGTTGCCGGGGATTTTAGTCGAGCGGCTAACGCACTACTTCAGCACCTATAAGCTCAATCCCGGAACGCCGTCCCAGATGATCATCGAGAGGGTCTATAACCGTGAACATGCCATAAAGGTCATCAACGCCGCCATCGAGGACTATAACCACGAGTACGGGGTTTAATTAACACTCCGAGAGATGAAAAAAGGCGGGAGAGTTCCAGACTCTAATTCGAGTTTCCCGCCCTTTTTCGCTGCCGAGATATAAAACCCCTATCTGATAGCGGTTATTTTATTGTTCGCGTCGTACTCCACAACTATCCTTCGGCAGTCGCCGGAGGCATCGCTTATTGCCTCGACGGGGGTTCCTACAACCTCCCACAAGCCAACGGTCAGAAAGTCCAGGATACCGTGTCCGATAGCCCTGCCGACCGACCCCTCTTTGCCCCTGCACGCGATGAACGTATCGGCGTTGGTTGAAACCGATTCAGGACTGCCGAGATTAGCCCTAACCACTCCCCTGTCCTCTCCCGTTTTGAGGACGGATAAATCCGTATCCGGCGTGCCGTGAAGAGCCATACCGACGCTGCACGAGCCGAGCATAAAAGCCAATAAAACTGTCAGAATAAGATTCATAATGAAATCACCTCGATTGATGTTTCCATTAAATCTAAGGCTGGATGGGAAAATGCGTATAGAAAGCAATATTGCCGAAATGTTGCTAGGGCAGAACGGGAGGCTTTATCCGAGAGGGGTCAAGGTGAATCCCATAGCGCGTGGCCCCGTAGGCGCGCTTGAAGTGAAGCGGGGCAATTTTATAGTGTATTGCAAGGGCGGAGTCGCCGAGAGCGGCATCTATGGAGTTATTTATTTTACTTATATCCTGACGAATGTTATCTGCGGCGAATGAGTATTTTTGGACATCCGTATTTGGGAGCATACTCAGTATATGATTCTTAATCTCATCTGCACAGCCACCGACCGAACCTTTCCCTTTCAGCGGCTCGAAAGCGGCATCTTCGGGAAGGGTTCTGCGCCTCTCGCAATAATGGGCGTAGAGGGCGAGGTGCTTCGGTTCTAGACGCACTTCTCTCGCTCCTATAACGAGACAGCGCCCCTTAAAATCAACGCAAAGCGCGTCCAAACGCGGCATTGAGTCAATTTCTCTCTGCGCGGCGGCTACCATTTTGCCGAACGAGAGATTATCGGAATCATCGAAGAGGCGAGCCAATTTATCCCTCAGCCTGACGTAGGGAATCTCGGCGAGGTGTACCGCCGCTTTGGCGGATTTGGGCGGATAAAAGAAAGCCCTATCCCTCTCTGCCTCCTCGTCAACGAGGACGTGAGATAGAGTATCCTGCCGCCTGCCGAACAGCATCATGGCGTAAGCAAGATAAACGGACATAGTTTTTCTCCCGCCGGCGATGGAGCAGTGGAGAATCGTATCCTCATCCCCAGCCAGTTCGCGGATGAATTCGGTGATTCGGTCGGCGGCGGTTTCGTTGTCGCGGGCGGAGCGAATGTCGGCAAGGGGCGTCCCTTTGGAATCCCTGAGCAGTACGATGGAGCTTTCGTCGAATTTTATTGACGATGAGTCTATTCCGTAATCCCGGCAGAGTTGAGAGAACTTGCCGCTCTCCTCATCCAGCAATTTAGACAGAATCTCCCTCTTCCCGTCCAGCGTCGTTATAACGTAAATCTCGGAAATCGCGCTTCGGGGCTTTTTGATTTGTGTGAGATAGTAAAGAGTCTCAGTAACAACCTGCGGAGTGAGTCCTGCGACTGCGATGAGGATTTCTCTTTTCATCACGCCCATCCGAGTTTCGGAAACTCCACTTTGTAATCCGCGCCCGTATGCCGGAGGAATTTTTCTAGGATTGATACAAGTTTCTCAAATGTTTCTTTCGACACAGGCGAGAGTCCGTGGGCAAGGATGGATGAATTCCTTGCAGCGAGAATTTTTTTCATATCCTCTTCGCGCTCGAAAAAAACCCTGCCGAATTCACTGCCGGCCTCTTTTAGCAGGGCGAATGTGTCGTAAAGAGGAATTTTTATTTTGCCGTCGTGGGCTGTGTGCTTTCTCTTCATCTCCTCTCTCAGGGATTCGGGGAGTTTTTTGGCATCGGCGTCGGACGTATCGCACCCGAATTGCCGCTTGAATTCAATCTGTCCTATCATCTCAAGAGAGCGGTAGAGCCTCGCGACGGCGTCGTCATATTTGCCCTCTTCGGCGCGGCGGCGGGCGTTGTGGAAGAGGTCGAAGACCGAGGCGAAGTGGGACTCTTTAAAGTTTTGGGTTTTGCTGCTCAGCTCTTTGAGGAACTGGATATTCACGTTCACGGCTTCGAGAAATACCGAGAGTATTTTATCCTCACTGTATTTCAGGTACTCGCCGAGTCTATTTTTCACCTTCTCCATAGTCGAGAGCGCCGCCTTATGCTCGAAGCTGTCCCATAGCTCGTATAAGGCGATTAGCTCCGTGAGGCTCTCGTAAACTGCCTTGAGCGGGCCGCTAAGCACGCCGCTGAGTTTCTCCGAAATATTTTTGGCGGCGGAGAACTGGTAGCTGTTGAAAAAGAGGGCGATTTTCTTCCTATCTTCAACATAGAGAACCTGCCAAGGGCTTAATGCGGTTTTTATCTCCTCCGCGCCGCTGATAACCACGCCAAGACCTCCTTTCGATCGATGCGTCCCGCCAACGTAGGAAAAATGAGTGAACTTTGTAACTGTTGCAAGCACCAAGGCAGCGCTCATAGGTTTTGTACCGCCTGTAAAGTCAATAACAACATCTTCTAGGGAAATTCCCTGTTTTTCGATTTTGATCGACAGTTCCAGAGCTTTCTCGTAGCAATGATCGAGGCTCTGCGGGTCGTCAACGATAATTGACTCTATCGCGGGTGAAATCCCGGCCTCGACGAGTTTGTTTTTTACTTTTGGATATTCGTCGGAGTTGCTTTGTTGAGAAGAGAAGAAGCAGATATAATCCGGCTTGTGGCTCTCTATGGATTTTAGAATCGGATCGATTGAGCCGCCGAGAGAAACCACGAGGGCTTTAGGCATTATTTGCACCTTGACTCGACTTCGTTAAATTCTTTGTAATGTTCTTTGAGAATATCATTATCTTCTATATATCTTTCATAATTATTATGGTCTAAAAATATCTCCACGACTTTTATAGCCCCAGCTTCTTCAAAATAAAATATACGCTCGGCGGTGTGAGGCTTCTTAAAGCAGAGGCAATCGGTTTTAAGACTCTCAAACTTTTCATGGAGGAACTGAGAGCGCTTCTGAGAATCTTTTAAGTCCTTAAAATAACTTTGAATCTTATCGAGTTGCTCGCCGTTCAAGTCGGCATATACCTTTTTTGCCTTGTGTGATAAATGAATCTTCGTGCTGTCATCTTGCAAGAACTGCTTGTAAAGTAGTTCACCCAGAGCGGAGAACGTTACGGATTGACCGTCGTCCTCGATCATCGCCGAGAATTTTTCATATTCCTCATCGTCGAGACCCTTTCGGAATTCCCTCATACCGATTATGGATTTACTATGCACCTTGTCGAATTTAGCCTTATGCTGATTTAGAAATTCTTTGTTGTAAGTTATCGGCAAAGCCGGCAGTTCTATCAGATAATCTGTATCTTCAAAGGTATAGACCACTTTGACTGAATTTATCATGCCGACAAATGTGGTGTAAGGAATAACCGCTTTGAAACCTCCCGTGATGTTAAAGATTATCTCATATTCGTAGCGGCTCTTTTCAATAATATTCATCAGCTTATCAATAAAATTTCTGACCCCTTCCTTTCTAAACCTCTCGGAATCTTTGACCTGAAGCCCTTTCACTTCCTCAGTTTTTACGCTGCAACCGAATTCTCCTTTGATATATTGCTCAATAACCTCGGCGCACAAATTGCCGTCCATTGTTTCGGTAGCGAATAGATAAACCACGTCGGCTTCAGTAATTCCCAGCTTAGCCAAGCTCTTGATTTCGGCTGAGGATTTATTTAAGTCGCTATTTTTATCGAGATTTAAACCGCTCAGGCGGCTAAGACACTGTTTTTTCAGTTCTTCAAATTCTCGGGAGTAATCTCCTCTCAAACCGGACGATTTCCCCTCAATGCTCTCAACGAGGTTCTTCAGGCTGTCTTTCTTCTCCCGCAAGTGAAATAATAGCGATGTTCCGACAGTGGTAAGCGCCATTTTTCTCATGGCTTCATCTCCTCATTCAAAATACCCATACCCCGCGCTCGTTTTCGCTCCGACTCCAAGCTCCTTGAGGCCATTTTCAAGCCAGCCTTTAGCTAACTTGGCGAGGCTATCTTCCCTAGAAGCCACGGCAAAATAAAACTCCGCTCCTCCGTCCAATGTAAGAAAGAAAATGGGATTCGGACTCAGGTAATCTGCCGGCGGCGTTTTGCCAGAGGAGTCGCTGTAGTAATCCTGATAGTGCGGATTCATTATGTCTAATTTGAGTTTGGGAAATTTGACTGGAATGGCGTCGAAGAATACGACTTTGCCCTGACTGGATTTCGGCTTTGACTCATCTCCATTGTCCTGACTATTCTTCAGTGTGGGTTGCAAGCCGAAGACATCTGTAATCCGCTTGTCGGAATCGTCAATACCTTCTACCGTATTTGCATAAGCCTTAGCCAGCCCTTTCAAGCCGCTTCCCGGAATTATCGGGAATCCGTAAACCCTGTGAAGCATCATGCTCGTTTCAAGAACACTCCCTGAGCCAAGCCCGACGACCATCCGCCACTGAGTTTTGAGTTTTTTTTCGCCGATATTCCACCCGCTATTTTTCAGTGATTGCAATGACGCCGAGAATCTTTTGTTATAATCCGCCAGGTATTCCGGCGGGTAAGAAACCTTCTGAACTTCTCTGAGAAACTCACCTTTGCTCTTTCCCTCCAATTTCCAATTCCTGTCCCAATGTGAAATATATTTCGCCATCAAAAGTCCGAGATTCTTGCAATCTCTGAGGTTACTTTCAAGAATTTGGGACACTTCCTCTGGCAATGGAAAACTTGGTCTGCTCATTTATTAGTACCCTCCTCCGGCAGTACGGCTTCGGCAAAGCGTTTTAGCCAGTTTAGAAATGCTAAGGTCTCGGCTGTAGCTTGTCGGTACTTTGCGCTGTCTCCGCTGATAACCTTTTGCACTAACTCGCCCCGTTGATAAATATTACTTTCGATAATCAGCCAACTGCTCAAGTGTCCGTAAAGCAGGTCGTGTTCCCCGCCTTTCGATTTGAAGAATGCCAGAGTCTGCCCCAAGCCGTTAGTGAGAATCAGGACAGGAGTTTTCAGCGCAAGAGACCTATATTTTTTCTTTGTATCTTTGTCTTTTTGGTTAATTTCATTTACAAAGTCCCAAGCCTTGCTCGCTCGTTTTTGCTCAAGGGTTTGAATCAGGCTCTGTTTATTTTCCGCCATGATTACCTCCCGCAATCTGAAGTTTCACGATTCCTCTGCCGACAGTTTCATCGCCGCCTAGCTGGAATCTGTCAATCTCAAGATCTGTAATGAATTTGAGGACATGCTCGGCAGTTGAAAAATCTGCGTTCTTCTTATCTCCGTTACCAAGTACGTCGGTAGCTAAGGCAAGCGAATAAAGCAACGTGTCGCTCGGCAGATGTTCTTCGTACCATAGCGCGCCTGTAGCAACCGTCTTTGTTGTGTTATCAATTTTGGTTCGAGCAATTACTTCAGTGGAAAACTCCGTAAAATCACGGAATGCGTTGTCGGGAAGGATGGCAAGGTTTTTCCCTATTTTCCCTTTCCAAAACCCGTATTCCGAGCTTTGTGGAATCGCATTTTCAGAAATCCACTTAGCGACTGCCTCGGCTTCATTTGTCTTCTTAGCAGAGAAGGAAAATTCCTCGAGGACAACTTTATTATCCACGACTACCTCCGAAGAGTTGGTTATCAAAGCCTCGTTATCTCCCACGCTTGGTATAGTCAAAGTCGGATTCAATCCCGCAACCGTCATATCGCGCATGAAACGCTGAAGCACGGAAGGGCAGGTTACCCAAGCAAAGATTCCCTTGAGCGAGCGGACGGGGAATAGAAGGAGCTTGGCATCTGTGAAGGCAATCGCTCCGGCGTGTTCGCTTCCGCCTTTGCTATCAGGACCAAACACGAGGTTAATCTTGGAATCATCCTTAGAATGTTGCCTCGCGTAATCCCTCAAGCTCCCCTTCAACCCCGACGCCTGCACCATTGGAAAATTCGTGTGCCTCTCGCGCTGAATCGGCAAGTCCACAACCCCAAGAGACGACCCGCTCCCCACATGAAGCGGCGTTTCCGTGTAGAGAAATAAAACCTTAGTTTTTTTAAACATTGCTCCAACCTCCTACCAAAGTTATACCGAAACCTTCTTTTTGTTTTTCATCGGAAATTGATTTGAACTGAAACGCTTCAAATAAATCATCAATCTCGCCTTCCACAAGTTCAAAAAAATAGACGCTCCCGGCAGGAACTGCTTTTTTCATCGGCTTCGGTCTGTTCTCGACAATGTCGAATCCGCCGACGGGAGCGGGCTTCCCCACGCAGGCTGAGATGAGCTTAAATTTGAGACCGTCTTTCTCGCCTGTTTGCATCCAATCGGCAGCCCAGCCTTTATTGAAAATCGCCGGGGTAAGTAGATAGAGTTTGAATTTGCGGGCTTTTCTAATAGCATCTTTAATTCCCTTATCGTCCCATTTTCTATCGCCAATCTTTTTGTAGGATGCCGCCCTCGATTCCCCGCCGAGCCTGAGAAAGCCTTTATCAGGGAGAGTGGCATCGCCTTCAACATCGAGCGTGAACCCGAACCCTGCGTTTAGCCTCACAAATTCGGCGATGTAAAAAAGTCCCTCTTCGGTGGTTTTCGTCGTCCCGGACTTGCCGATTCCAACCCGCTCTTCCCTCTGGAAAACTTCTTCGGATTTGAGGATTTTCCAGTTATCCACCTCGCCCCTTAAATATCTCTTTAAATCGCTCTCGCGGATAAAACCCTTGCCGTCCTCGATATGCTCATCGTAATTGGTCTTTACCCACAACGGGCTAAGACCTTCCGAATCGCTCCTAAATTGCAGCGAACCGCTTGGCTTTAGCTGAATATATTTATCCTTTTCATTCCCGCTCTTAATTTTCATAACGTCTTTTGGAATCGGGAAATACTCATAGTGTTTCTCATCCGCTACAAAAGGTCCAACAATGCTTAAACCTTGAGTCAGAGAATTAATTTGATTCAGATAGTCCTGCTTATTATTTTTGATTTGCGACAGTGATTGAAATTGAAAATTCTTCCGACTTAGAATCTCCGCCCTAAGTGCCCCATAAAAAGTGCTTGGATAAGGCGGGAACATACTCGTTGCGATAACGTCCTCTTCGGCGGAAAACGGCTTGCCGTCTCGGAAGAGCATTACATCCATCGGTTCAATGAATATTCTCATCGCTCGTCCCCCTGTTTCGAGAGGAAAACGGCGAGGCTCAGAATCTTCGAGATTTCTTCATGCTTTGCTGTTTTTTCAGAGCCTCCGAGTTCCGTGCGGAGCTTCATCAATCTATCGGTTAGGCTCTGAAGCTGTTTGCCGACTTCTTCGGGCTTCAATTCTTCTCCCACGCCATTCTTAAACTTCTTCTTATCGCAGTGGCGTTTAATAATTCTCAGAATTTCCGAGCTTATGGCTTTGTCGGTTAGGTTGTCCGTCCACTTCAATTTTCCCCTGAAGTCATAAGCGAATTTTGAAGAGAGCCTGCCGCTTGTGAAATGGTCAACCAATTCATTAATGAAGCTAACCGTATCGAAATTGCCGCTGTCGTAAAACCACTTTGCCTTTATAATCTCAGTTCCGCCGGAGCGTTTCATCAATGTCACAGCAAAGGCGTTTTTATCAACGATTCCCTTTGCGGATTTCTCTGCCTGCCTTACCTTATCCATCACTTGATTAAGAGGCTGAAGGTAGTGGGAAATCACGACGCCCATGCTTGCCGTAGCTTTCTTGCCCATCGTAAGTAAAAGCTCGCCGTCATGCTCAATAAACCCGTTTCCCGTCTTGAAATCTGCATCGCCGTTTTCATCAACAAAGCCTGAGTAAACCGCCCGCAGGTCTCTCATAACATTCGGCAAATCGGAGAGCGATACAAACGCCAAAACGTCATCGCCTCCCGCATAGATGAGCTTGCCGAGATACTTTTCTTCGACTACGCTCCGAACCAACCGAAGAGAAAAATTCCTCAGCGCGCTGCTGATTGACGAGTGTAGTGCGGGTGATAGGGGGCGTTTTAAATCCCATTCTTTACCTAAATTAATCTCTGGATGAACAGTTTCTTGAATCTTGGGGGCAAATTCCCCGCTTAGCCATTTGCCCATGTTGTCGCCGTCCATGTAAATCACGGCGTAATACTTCGGGGCTTTCACGTCCTCAATTTCTTTTAATTTGGTTCTGAGACTGTCCAGAGCGTTTACCGCCTCTTCCAGTTGCTTTTTATGTTCAGCGTTGCCGTTCTTGTAGCCATATTCTTTCTCCAACCTTTTCTCGTTAAATGTGTCTTTATATAGCCATTCTCCGTCAATTTTAATGAAGTCTTGAAGGTCTTTGCCGGAGCTACTAACGGCTTTTTTGATTTTGGGAAGCGTATCGCTTCGGGAATCTGCCCCTATGCCCTGAAGGAATCCCCCGACTTTATCGTTGAACTCCTGAATAGACTCTTTCAACTGTTCAGCCTTTTTCACAATGGCGTATTGATAAGATGCTGTTGCGACCGTGCCGACAGAGGGAAAACCCAAATCCGCGTCTCCGAAAACTTCGCGCCTAAAGTAGAACTTCTGGGCAAACCGCTTAGTCGCACACACGGCGCAGAGCCTCTCGCCGCCGCCGGAGCGAACCTCTCGCAATTCCGGTTTATCAAATCTTTGCCAAAACTCCTTTGACTCCTCCCGCGTGGGATTTTCAATGTCAATCAAAGGCTCGCGCACGCCGCAGAGAGTGCATTTATAGTTCGGCTCTTGGGACTGTTTGAAATCTCGTATTGCCTTCCTGCTTCCCATAGCGCGTTCGGTGAGTTCGTAGAGGAGTTGATACACCGTGCCGAGGGCGGGGTCGTACTTTAGCCCAAACTTGGTCTTATTCTCGTATAATTTAAGCAGCTTTTCCATCTCAAAGCCGCCATCCGTAGCGATTAGGGATTTATACTCGTTCAGAACGCCTTTATAATCCGGCTTCCAGTCATACGCCACCCAATACGTCTCAACAAAATCTTTCGTCTGCCTGCGCCAAATCTCATCCCACACCGGATTATTCGGCTCCAGGTTCAACCTGTTTTCCAATTGCTCTCGAACTTTTCCGGTAATTTCTTTCCAAGCCAAAGCAACGCTCTCTTTGGCTTTCTTCGCAATCTCAGACGGCAGATGTTTTCCCCCTTCTCCTTTTTGAGGGAGAATTGCGAGGAATCTGTTGGGAAGCGTGGGGGTCGAAAGCCGGCTAATATCCGGCTGTTTGAGAGATATTTTTGATGCAAGCCACTTGTCAACCAACGGCTGTTCGTAGAGGTCGGGGAAAACTATGGCGTCCGGTCCGAATTCTTCAGCCACGGATTTCATCGCCTGCCACGACAAATACGAGAGGATATAACTGCCCATCCACAGGTCTTGCGTTTTTCTTGCCGTAGCAATGAACTCCTGCACGGGACCAATAGAAAAAAGCAGAAAAGACAGGTTATAAAGTGCTTCCGTCTTCTTATCTAATTCGGAAGGCGGGAGAGTCTCAATCCCCCCGGCAAACGCCGCAGTAGCGTTTCGGTGATTCCAAATCGAATGGTCGGGGATGCGCGTGTCGGCAGGCAGAACGCTCCAAAACGGCTTGAGGGCATCAGTACTATGTTTCTTAATTAAATCCGGGAGCTTCCGCCAAAGGGCAAGATAGGTTTTTTCAAGGTCGTCTGCGCACTCGGCTTGAATTTCTTTAACTGCGTCGTCAACCGCCGACTTTGAATCTTGAATAGTTTTGCTCTTGTCTCCTTTTGCTAACTCCTCGATTTTATTGAGACTGTCCCCCGAAAGCGGGTGTTTGATAACAGGCTTGTCGAGGAAGACTACTTTTAATAGGGCAGGTTGATTCTATCGGCGGACGAGGCTTCTACATCAGCCTTCTTCACCTCCTCAATATCATCCTCCTGAATAAGCTCCCGAAGCAGCTTCTTCGCCTGCTCTTCGTGCTTATTACCTGTTTGCATCAGGATAATCGCCTTCTCAGGCGGGTCGTGCAGAAATGCTTTGATTTTGCGCTTTAGCAGGTCTTGGTTCAAATTGACTTACCTCTTATGGCAATGTGTTTAAAAACTCATACAGGTATGAGTAACTCGGGTTTTTAGATGAATTTCCTTTTGTCTTTTTGTCCATATCCATGAATTGAAGCGTTTCGCCTTCACTTAAGAATCTAGCTCTCATTATGTGTACAAAAGGAATAAAATCTTTACCGCATTGGAATATCTTAATGTGCAAAGGGGATGCTCTTCTGTCATGCTCCTGACCGGTTATCATGACTTTTTTCCCCATAGACTGAAACTGAAATTGGTGAGGAAGTCCGAAAATAGAGCCTTTCGGAGCATTCAAACCTGTACTCTTATCTGAAGTCAAAAATTTCTTTACGTCGTCATAATCTTTTGTAACATAATAAGAAAATGAAGATCGTTTAAATTCGCCTTTTTCTTTATCCTCTCGAAAATTGCGTAGATGTTCTCCAATCCAATTTAAGGCTTCAGTAGACTGTGGCTTGGTCTGATTAACCACTACGTAAGGCCAAAAGTCTTGGAATTTAGGAAATATCATTGAGAATGGGGGTTCTTCCTTTGGTTGAGAGACATTAATGCCAACAAACTTAGAAAAATGCTCTAAAATAGCCCCCGGTTCTGATTGAATATACTCCTTCAATTCCTTAGCATTGGAACAGTTTTTGAAATTAGTCTCATATTCCGTCATATTCTCAGCTACTTTTAGCCCGCCAAATCCCTTCCTAGAGCGAGACCCCAAGTTACCTAGATTGATTAATAGCCAAAAAGACTGGACAATCAGCTTCTTTTCATCTTCAGTTGCTCTCCTGAAAACGAGATCAACTCTGAATTTGGTCCCTTGCGGTATGTATCTTCTCTCCCTTCCTTTCTCGCCTAGTCCATACCCCAAGTATCTCAAGCCTTTCTCTTTCTGGTTAGGTCTAAAATCCTTACTATCTCTATCAGAGTTAAACCGACTTGAGACTAATACAGTAACCTTACTGCTCGCTTCCGTAGTTCCCCATATTTCCGCCTCCTTCTCAGCTAGTTTTTTAATAAGTTCTTCATCCTTCTCAGCTAGTTTTTTAATAAGTTCTTCATCCTTATATTTGGAGAATAAAACACCCCCCATCATCGCCCTGAACCAAAACCTCATCGCCCCGCGGATGGAAGGGGGGCGCAGTTCCGGCTTGCCGTCTGCATCTCCCAGAAAAAGCGGGGTTACTACTTCGAGTTCAAAAGAGGCTTTGTTCATTCACCTTCTCCCCTAATCTATATCTTCGGTTTCCGTCTTTTTTCTCTTATCCTAGCGCGCAAGAGCCTGCGAATAGCTTATGAGTCTATGCCAATTTTCAACGTATCGCATCAAAGGGCAACATTTCGGCAATATTGCCCGCGAGCGCAATTACCAATACCCGGTGTTTTCAGATATTGATGAATTTAATTTGAAATGTAAAGTGGTTTTGTGGGGAGAGCTAAAAATCAGGGAGAGGGGATTTTTATGTAGTGTAGTGTAGTGTAGTGTAGTGTAGTGTAGTGTAGCGCAAAAATTCAGTCTTTAGAGGCGGTTAGGGAATAGCGCTGTTGCGGCGAGGTGGGGAAGAGGCAGGAGATACTCACCTCTGCAGAAAGCTCTTTAGCACCTGTTCCATGTTGGACGTCGCGAGCTTTTCAAGAGCGGATTTTTCAATCTGCCTTATGCGCTCGCGGGTGAGGTTAAACCGCCTGCCTATCTCATCTAGGGTGTAGGTGGTCTCTTTATCAATCCCAAATCTGAGCCTGAGGATTTCCTCCTCCCTCTCCGTAAGAAGCGATAGCGCCTCTCTTAGCTTCGCCGTAAGCCCCGACTTTGCCATTATCAAATCCGGCGATGGGGAGTCCTCGTCGGGGATGAAATCGAGCAGAGTCGTCTTCTCGCCGTCCATTATGGGGGAGTCAAGGCGGACGGCGTCGTTCGTAGCCTTGAGGATGCGTTTAGTAACCTCGACCGATAGCCCGGACTTTACCGCAATCTCCTCGGGCGTGGGTTTTCTGCCGAATTCCTTCTGGAGACCCGCGCTGACTTTATAGACCTTGCTCGCCTGCTCAAGCAGATACACGGGAACTTTTATCGTTCTAGTCTGCTCTTGAATCGAGCGCATCACGGCTTGATGAATCCACCACGAGGCGTAGGTTGAGAATTTATACCCCTTCGTGTGGTCAAATCGCTCTACCGCTCTCATGAGTCCTAGATTGCCCTCTTGGATGAGGTCTGAGAGGGGAAGCCCGCGATTTATGTAGCGGTTTGCGATACTTACGACGAGCCTTAAATTGGCTTTGGCGAATCGCTCCTTGAGTTCTTTTGCGCGGTCGGAGCAGACTTTAAGGAGGATTTCTTTGCGTTTGAGATGCTCGGCGAGGTTCGCGTTTTTAAACCTGCGAGGGATTTCGGCGCTTTGGTATTCGTCGAGAGCGGTTTTTATTCTTCTGGCCTGCTCTTCGCATTTTTTTATTTTGGCGGAGACCTCAATCTCCTGCCTCGCTGTGAAAAGAGGCTCTCCGGCCATGTCCCTAAAGTAGGTGTAGAGAAGTCTAAACTGCTCGTCGGGAGCGCCGTCGTCGGCCGCTTTTTCCTCGGCGGCGTCTTCTTCGGCGTCGCTCTCTTTGGACTCGAATTCATTGAAATCAAAGTCGAATTCCGGGTCGTCCAGAGGCTCCAGGGCGAGGTTATCGGACACTTCGATGGAGGCAAACCCCTCGTCGTCTTCCCGTATAAACCCCTCCAGTTCGGACTCCGAACCCGGCTTATGAAACTCCTTATACTTCATTTCCATATAATTTCTGCCTTTAAAAAAATCCTCTCGTTAATTCAGAGTTGCAAAAGGAATTAAAGATGCGCCTGAGAAATATTGAATAGGGAGGGAATAAAACGCCGCCGCCAGATTTTCTTCGCCCCTCTAATCACCGCTGTATAATATATCTCCTTCGAGGGATGATTTCAAGACGAGGCAGACTGCCCAACGCCTCGCGCTGGGGACGAGAGCTGGATTTTAGCAGATCAGCCAGGGTAGGAGCGCTGTAAGGAAACAGGGGAGCGCGCCTTTGGATTGCCCAAGCAACGCCCCTCCGCAGTCCGTAGCGCGAGGAATTTACCTCGCCGACGCGTAGTTCTTTGCGACATGGTCCCAGTTGACCACATTCCACCAAGCGGCAATGTAGTCGGGCCTGCGGTTTTGATAATTGAGATAATAGGCGTGTTCCCACACATCTAGTCCGAGAATCGGCTTCATCCCCTCAGAAACCGGGTTGTCCTGGTTCGCCATGGATGTAATTACGAGCTTTCCGCCCTTGTCAATCGAAAGCCACGCCCAGCCGCTCCCAAAACGCCCTGTAGCCGCCTTGGCGAACTGCTCTTTAAACGAGGCGAAACTCCCGAATGTGGAATTTATATCGCCTGCGAGGTCGCCCTTGGGTTCTCCTCCCGCGCCGGGGGACATCATGAGCCAAAACGCGCTGTGGTTGGCATGTCCCCCGCCGTTGTTGCGAACGGCTGTGCGGATGTCCTCTGGGATTGAGTTGAGGTCCTTGATTAAATCCTCAATGGGCTTTCCCTGAAGGCTCGGGTGCTTTTCCAGCGCGGCGTTTAGGTTATTGACGTATGTCTGGTGGTGCTTTGAGTGGTGAATCTCCATTGTGCGCGCGTCAATATTGGGTTCGAGCGCGTTGTAGGCGTAAGGCAGTTTCGGCAATTCGTAGGGCATTTTAGCTCCTCCTTCTTTTTCTGAATTTTCTTTTTTATCGCAATTCGAGGCTTTAGAGTCAATCCCCGCAAGCCAGAGAACGGGGACAGAATAGACCCCAATCTTAAGGAGCTTTCTTCTCTTTTCATCCACCGCATGGGGGTCTGGTTTTTTGGTCATGTTTCATATTATAACTTTGGGCGTATTTAGTGTCAAAAGCAATCTCCGACTTTGACAAAGAGGCGGCGCGTAATTAGAATCCACATCGGCTGGGCAATCCATCGCGCTTATCGGTGAACTGAATTGGCAGAAGACTACATTATTGAGCTAGATGAGGTTCATAAATCCTTCAAATCAAAGCACGTCCACAGGGGCGTAACCCTCTCCATCCGAAGAGGCGAGAACATCAGCATCCTAGGCGGAAGCGGCTCAGGCAAAAGCGTTCTGCTCAAGGAAATCACAGGACTCGTCAAACCAGATAAGGGGAAAATCCTCATCGAGGGCGAAAACGTCGCCGAGATTGACGACGAGAACGAACTCAGGCACATCAGGAAAAAAATCGGGATGCTCTTTCAAGGCGCCGCCCTTTTCGATTCAATGACCGTTGCCGAGAACATCGCTTACCCGCTGAGGGAGCATTTTAAATACTCCGAAGCCGAGATTAAAGACATGGTAGCCACGAACCTTGAGCTTATCGGGCTTCCGGGAATACAGGATAAAGTCCCTTCGGATTTGAGCGGAGGAATGAAAAAAAGGGTCGGGCTTGCAAGGGCAATGGCTATGAACCCGAAAATTCTCCTCTACGACGAGCCTACTACGGGGCTTGACCCGCCAAACATCAGCCGAATTAATCATCTGATAAGAGATATGCAGAAGCGCTTCGGCATCACGGGAGTTATTATCACCCACGACATCGTAACCAGCGCATTCGAGATTTCAGACCGCGTGGCATTCCTGCACGATGGGAGGATTATATTCGTGGGAACTGTGGGAGAGGCAAAACAAAGCGGGATTGAGACTCTGGATGATTTTATTCACGGAAGGCTTGCGGACTAACGGGCCGCAGGGGAAAACCGAGACTACTAAGATGAGGAAAAGCCTGTAGCTTGCGCAAACAGGCAAGACAGCAGGCTTTTCTCATGCGCTAGATTACTTCTTGCCCCCTTTCTTAGCCGGAGCAGGAGCCGACTTCTTAGCCGGCGCCTCTTTCTTGGCCGGCGCGTCTTTCTTCGGCGGTTTCTTATCGCCCATTAGGTTTTCACCTCCTCTTTAAGGGTTGTTTAAACGAAAATCCCCCGCTTCCTATAAAGAAAACGAGGGCCGAATTTTGCTTCGCGGCAGTTTTTTGTCATGCGCCTAACTTGATGTAAAAATCTAATGTTTTTTGAAAATTTTGTCAAGGGATTTTTATACAGAATCTTGTTGACGCTAATTGATGAAGCACTAGATGTAGTAACAGTTAAGGGATTTATAACAATTCAATATTGTCTCATCCAGCTAGCGTCCCCGGGCAATATTTTCTCGCGCACTCACCGGCGCAGAGCGCGGTTGCAAGCGGCAATCTCTCCTAACGGTGAAACGCTCAATCAATAAAGTGAATTCAACGGATTCAGAGGCGTATTGCCAGATGAAAACAGGGCAAAAATACCATAAACCCTCTGGTACATTTGCCCGATTCCCAAATCATGAAACCAGCAGAGTTTCCATATCACGCTGATAATATTGAATAATTCACCATGAGCGGTCTGCGGCACGGCACTTGCGAAATATGCTACTAAATACGAAAAATCCCCGGCTACTTAACGCCAGGCAAAGAGGAGAGCGCGTCATGCCAGAGAATCAGGGCAAACAAAAGTCAATGAATTGGTGGCAGTGGCTATTGATTTATCCAACCCTTCTGGTTTCCATTGTTGGCTCAGTCCCCACTATTCTTGAATACTATAATTCCAAGAAAAAGGGACTGGACTTCGGGTTGTCATCCATCGCAGAGAGACAAAACGAAATGTGGGAGAAAAATTCCTCATGTTCCATGGCGCCGTATAAGTGGTACAAAAACAATTTCAACCTCAGCGTGGATGGCACTATATGCAAATCCGGCGACATATTTATAAGAGTGGAAAGGCCAGACAATAGAACCAAATATCTCTGGATTCCGGTAGATGGATTCATTACTAAATCCACAAAAAGTCCATTTGTTTCAAATGCTTATGCGGCAACCCCAGACTCCGGCGGCATTGTCTTGGCTCAATACGGCGTCGAGGTGCTGTGTCAGAGGCATATTGGCGACGGCAGGCTTCTGAGGCGAATCAAAACGCCCGATGGCTGTTTTGACGAAGTGGTAAACACTTATAGCGGAGAAGCGCTGAGCCGCACCGCCTCATCCTGCGACGCGGCGTGCTGAAGCGCAGATTCGTATTAATTATTCGGGGGGGGAGAGAGAAATGCGCCTTAGATGTTTCATTTACAGTATGATTTTTTCACTATCAGCGGTTATCCCAATTCAATACGGGAATGCGCAGCCGCTCCCTACGGCAACTCCCGCAGCTGCCCGGCCCAATCCGGGCGACTCAAACAATAACGAGGAGGATTCATTTAGAAAAATCCCGACGGAAGAAGAAAAACGTCAACCAAGCAAAGACCATAAGCCATCAGGGCATTCTGGAGACAATGGCGAGCAAGCCCCTATTTAATACTCCTCGATTAAAACATATAGATCATCGCCCTCGACCCTGACCTCAAACGTCTCAATCCCCTCCACAGCCGGAAGCGACAGCGCGCCGCCCGTCTTGAGGCAGAACTTCGCCCCGTGGTAGAGGCAGGTTATGGTCTCCCCCTCAAGCTCGCCGTCCGAGAGCGGATAGTCCATGTGCGAGCATTCATCCCTGACGGCATAGAACACCCCGCCCGCGTTGCAGACCGCAATTATCTCGCCCTCGGCTACAAAGGATTTCACACCTCCAAGTGGAATTTCCGCCGCCTTTGCCACTTTTACAAATCGAGACATTTAAACCAGACCCCTCGCAACTAGACTCTAGCTCGGCGAATTAAGTTATCCCTCGCAGATGGCAAAAAGAGACATCAGCCGGATTTGGCAATGAGGTTTCCCGCCACAAACCAGTCGGACACTAGGGCATCAACATATCCCCTAGCAGGCTCGGATTTAATGCGGCTTACGACCTCGCCCGTAAACGCGTGGAGGAGAAGCGCGCGGGCGTCATTTAGGCTAAGCGCCCTTGAGCGTAGATAGAATAGGGCGTTCTCGTCGAGCTGTCCAATCGTCGCCCCGTGGGTGCATTTTACGTCGTCGGCGTAAATCTCAAGCTGGGGCTTAGTGTCAATCTTCGCCTCGTCCGAGAGCAGGAGGTTTCTATTGGTCTGCTTGGCGTCGGTTTTTTGCGCGTCCTTATGAACTATGATGCGCCCGTGGAATACGCCGCGCGACCTGCCGTTGAGAACGCCTTTATACAGCTGGCGGCTGTCGCAGCGCGGGCTTTTATGCTCGACTTTCATGTAATTGTCCATGTGCTGGCGGCCGCTCGGCATGAAAAGCCCGTTTATATAGCACTCCGCCCCCTCGCCCTCAAGCACGGGATGAATATTATTTCTCACAATAGAGCCGCCTAGTAGAACCGAGTTAGAGGTAAAACTGCTCGCCCTGCCCTGCTGAATCCTCAGCGTGGATACGTTATAAGCCCTCTTGCTCTCCCGCTCTATCATCAGATGAGAGACGACCGCGCCTGCCCCTACGACGACCTCGGTTACGGCGTTTGATAGATAGACGCTCTCATCGAGGCTCGCATACTGCTCTACGACCACTGCCTCGGATCCATCCCCGGCTATGACGAGATTCCTCGGATTTGTCATCAGAGCCGAATCCGCCTGTCCGCGGCTCAGATAGAGCAGGTGTATCGGCTCTTCAAGCGCCGCCCCTTGGGGGATATAAATAAACCCTCCGTCCTCCATAAAGGCGGTATTGAGCGCGAGAAAAGCGTCCCGCTCGGCATCGGCGTATTTAGCCAGATGCGCTTGAATCAAATCCCTATCGCCGCCCGCGAGAGCCTCAGCCAAGCCCGAAATCCTAACCCCGCTAGGCAGAGAGCCGAGCGAGGAGAGCGCGGGAACAATGCGCCCGTTTAGAAACACGAGACGCGCCTCAACGTCTGAAATCGAGAATCTGCGGATGTCTCCGAGTGCAAGGTGATTATTCATACCTGAGTCAAGGGTGAACTCGGTTCTCGCCACGGGAGCGAGATTGGTAAAGCGCCAGTCCTCGTCCCGCACGGTAGGGAATCCGAGCTTCGAGAACCTGCCGATAGCCTCTTGGCGCGCCCCTCGAAGCCACGCAATATCGCCTCCGGGGGCGTTCTTTGTGAATTGCAAAAACCCTTCTACATAACTGTTCATATCCTGCATCTTAACGAGTTCCATCGCAACCCTCCCCCTTAGCTACGCGCCTGTTCGTATTTATCCGCCGCTCCCACCCAGGCGTTATAGCCCGTCTTCTCAAGCTCGAGGGCGAGTTCCCTGCCGCCGGATTTCACTATCCGCCCCTCGACGAGAACATGCACATAGTCGGGAACTATATAATCGAGCAGACGCTGATAGTGTGTGATAACGAGAAAGCTCCTCTCAGGGCTTCTCATGGAATTCACCCCTTTCGCGACGACTTTCAGCGCGTCTATATCGAGACCAGAATCGGTTTCATCCAAGATGCAGAGCCTAGGCTCAAGCACAGCCATCTGAAATATCTCGTTGCGCTTCTTCTCGCCCCCCGAAAATCCCTCGTTCACGGAGCGCTGAAGGAGGCTATCGTCCATATCGAGCAGTTTCATCCGCCCCTTGACCATCTTGATAAACTCCACGTGCTTGTAGGGTTCAAGCCCCTTGTACTTGCGCACGGAATTGAGGGCTTCTCTGAGGAAATAGGTATTGGCGACGCCCGGAATCTCCACCGGATACTGAAACGCCATAAAAATCCCCTCGCAGGCGCGCTCTTCGGGAGCGAGTTCAAGGAGGCTTTTGCCGTTATAGAGGATGTCGCCCTCGGTTATTTCATAGGTCTGTCTGCCGGATAGAATCTGCGCGAGAGTGCTTTTACCGGAGCCGTTTGGCCCCATGATGGAATGCACCTGGCCGCTGCCGATTTTCAAATTTAGCCCTTTCAATATTTCTTTATCCCCGACCTTTACGCGGAGATTAATAATTTCAAGCATAAACCCCTCCTTATGGTGATTGAGACGCGCCGAGACGGGCGCATGAACCCGAATTTATTAAATTGAATTTTCCCGCGAGGATTTCCCCTGCCGGCTAGCCCACGCTCCCCTCAAGACTGATTCCCAGAAGCCTCTCCGCCTCTAGGGCGAATTCAAAGGGAAGCTCCCTGAACACTTCCTTGCAGAAGCCGTTTACGATGAGCGACACGGCGTCCTCAGCCGAAAGTCCCCTCTGCTGGCAGTAGAAAATCTGGTCTTCGCCGATTTTCGAGGTAGTCGCCTCGTGTTCCATCCGGGCAGTGGAGTTGTTGACCTCGATGTAGGGGAAGGTGTGAGCGCCGCACTTATCCCCAATAAGCATGGAGTCGCACTGGGTGTAGTTCCTCGCCCCTTCGGCGTTTTTGCCCACCTCGACGAGCCCACGGTAGGTGTTCTGGCCAAATCCGGCGGAAATCCCCTTGGAGACGATGGTACTGCTCGTGTTCCTGCCGACGTGGATCATCTTCGTGCCGGTGTCCGCCTGCTGGCGGTTATTGGCAAGGGCAACGGAGTAGAACTCGCCGACTGAGTTATCGCCCTCGAGAATGCAACTGGGATATTTCCACGTTATCGCAGAGCCGGTTTCAACCTGCGTCCAAGAGATACGGGAGCTTTTGCCGAGGCATCTGCCGCGCTTGGTTACGAAGTTGTAAATCCCGCCCCTGCCCTCTTTATCGCCGGGATACCAGTTCTGGATGGTCGAATATTTTATCGTCGCGCTCTCGTGGGCTACTAGCTCCACCACAGCGGCGTGAAGCTGATGCTCGCTCCTCTTGGGCGCGGTGCATCCCTCAAGGTAGCTCACGTAGCTCTGGTCTTCGGCAACGATGAGGGTGCGCTCGAATTGCCCTGTGTTCTCGGCATTGATACGGAAATAGGTTGATAGCTCCATGGGACAGCGCACTCCCTTCGGCACATATACAAACGAGCCGTCGGTAAAAACAGCGGAGTTGAGCGCGGCAAAGAAATTATCTGTGGAGGGGACGACGAAGCCTAGATATTTTTTGACCAAATCTGGATACTCGTGGACGGCTTCGGAGATGGAGCAGAAGATTATCCCAAGCTCGGCTAATTTCTCTTTAAAAGTCGTGATGAGCGACACGCTGTCGAACACGGCATCCACGGCAACGCCGGAGAGCATTTTCTGCTCTTCAAGCGGGATTCCGAGCTTGTTGTAGGTTGCCAGAAGCTCAGGGTCTATCTCATCGAGGCTGTTGGGCTTTACTTTGTGCTTCGGGGCGGCGTAGTAGCTTATCCCCTGATAGTTTATCGGCTCGTAGCGGACGTTGTGCCACTTCGGCTCTTTCATCGTGAGCCAATGGCGATATGCCTTGAGCCTCCAGTCAAGTAGCCACTCAGGCTCGTTTTTCTTGCTCGATATTAGGCGTATCGTATCCTCGCCGAGACCTATTGGGGCAATCTCCTGCTCAATGTCCGTAACGAAGCCGTATTTATACTCTTGGCTCGTCAATTCATCAAAATTAACGCTCATTTTATAGAGTCCTCCCCTTTTGGGTTATCATGTCCTGAAGCGTGGTGTTTTCAAGTATTTTTATCATAGAAACCTGCATCTTGTCCCAGACCGGAATCTGGGGACAGCTCTCATAAAGCGCGCAGATGGTGTCCGCATCCATGCAGTCAATTGTCTTAATATCCCCTTCGATGGCCTCGTAAATGTCGCGCAGTTTTATCTGTTCCGGGGATTTTCTGAGCGTGTAGCCGCCGTCCGGCCCAACGGCAGAGCGAACCAGCCCGCCTTTTACGAGCTTGCGCATTATTTTCGCTAGATAATCAAGCGGGATGCGCTGAGTCTCGGAGATCTGCTTCATGCTGAATCTCCCGACAGCGCCGCCGCTCATATATGTGAGCGACCTAACCGCGTAGTCTAGGGTTTTGCTTACCTGCATATCTCCACCGCCAATTATGGACTCTACAAGTCCATAATAGAAATTACCATTTAGGAGTAATTCTGTCAAATTCAGAATAATGAGACAAGGCGAGCGGAGAGCCTCTTATCTCAGAGCCTTAGAGTCTAAGAACTCTCCTTCTGCGCGCTCGGCGGCGGATTTTCGCTATTTTTCAGCCGAAGAAAAAAACCACTTGACAAGATTTTCATAATTTAATACAATGGCATGACTGACTGGTCAGTTCAGTTTCATCGGGGATAATATTTCAAAATGGCCAAAGCAAAAGAGAGAACAGGGCAACAAACCGCAGAGGCAACAAATAATCCGAGGCGCGCGAGCCGCATGAAAAAAATCATGCACGCAGCCGCTCATCTCTTTGCCGAAAACGGCTACCACGACGTAACCATGGAAGAAATCGCCGAGAAGGTCGGAGTCGCCAAAGGGACGATTTATCTCTACTTCGAGTCCAAAGAAAAGCTCTACCTCGAGATACTAGAAGACCGGCACGAGTCCATTGAGAATATCCTAGAGAAGGAAATCGAGAAAAACGACACCGCCCCCGAAAAGCTGAAAAAAGCGCTGAGGCTGATATTTAAATTCTACCGAGAGAACCTAGACGTGCTTCGCATCCTGAGCCGAGACGAGACGCATCTGATAAGAGAGCATTTTGAATTCACCGAACACTGGCGGCTGAGACGGATAAAACTCTACGAGAAAATCCTGGAGAAAGGGGTATTAGAAGGCTCCATGCGCAACATCAACACGAACCTCTCGGCGCTCATAATTTTTGGGCTCGTGAGGTCTGTGATGTTTTTCTATGACACCGACGGGGACGCCGAGAAGACAGCCGAGGAGGTTTTCTCGGTCATCGAGAAGGGGATTTTAATTCCGAGTAGCCAATAAAATTTATTCAATGAGAGAGATTTTTATGTTGTACACACAAAACAATCAACACACATCAAGGAGGTATAGGCAATGAAATACCCGTTCAGTAAGAGAATCGAGCATTTTGCCCCGCCCAAGCAGTGGGCAAGCATGAGAATCGCAAAAGAGCTTGAAAGAACCACCGGCAAGAAAATAATCCATTTCGAGAAGGGCGACTATCAGGGTCCCGATTTCTACACCCCCGACCATATGCTCGAAGCCACGGTGAAGGCGCTCAAGGACGGATACGTCAGATATGACCCGGGCCCAGGGCTTCCCGAACTCAGAGAAGCCATCGCCGACGAGGTTACAAAGCGCGGCAGGCCCACGACCCCAGAGGAGGTCATCGTTACCGCTGGAGCGAAGCAGTCGCTAAATATGTCCCTTCTGACGTTCCTCGAAGACGGCGACGAGGTCATTTTCCCCAATCCCGGTTATCCGCCCGACGAGGTTTGGGCAAAGTACGCCAGCGCCACCATTAAGCACACGCCCCTTACAAAGCCCGACTGGCAATTCGACATTGAGAAGCTCGATAAAATGATTACATCGAAGACAAAGCTCCTCATCATCAACACCCCTCAGAGACCGAACGGGCACTTGGTTGATAACCCCGAAGAAATCGCCGCGCTCTGCCTCAAGCACCCGAATCTCATGGTCATAACCGATGAGATATTCTCCCACGTAACCTACGACGGCAAGCCCCACAGGAGCATCTCCGCAGTCCCCGGCATGGCAGATAGAACCATTATAATTGACACATTCTCTAAAACCTACGCCATGACCGGATGGAGAATCGGCTGGTCGGTAGCACCAAAGCCCATAATTGACAAGCTCTCCATATTCCTTCAGGACACGATAACAAACGTCGCCGCGTTCATCCAAAAAGCCGCCTACGCCGCCATCACCGGCCCTCAGGATTGGGTCGAACACAAGAGACTCCTGCTCCAGAGGAAAAGAGACCTCATGGTAGCCGGTCTCAATTCAATCCCCGGCGTCAAGTGCGACACCCCTTCGGGCGCGTTCTACGCCTTCCCCGATATTACAGGAACGGGGCTTACATCCCAAGAATTTACAAACGTGCTTATGGAGACCGTAGGAGTAGCCGTCGTCGCCGGAACGGCTTTCGGAAGCCAGGGCGAGGGATACGTGAGAGTAACCTATGCCGTGGCAGACGAGGACATTGAAGAAGGAATCAGACGCATGAAGCAGGCAAACCTCAAAGCGGCATAAACCGCCAATTGTCTGCCGGGCTATTAATTTCCACGGGGGCTACTCTAGCGCGAGCAACTCACTCTAGGGTAGCCTTCCCCCAAAAGGTAATCTTCGCCATCGTGATTTTTATTACGGGGAGACCCAACGAGGGGAGGTTCATCTCCTCATATTGGCTATATTTCCCGGCAAGAAGCCCAAGCACTCTCTCGTATTCCCGTCCCCGATGAAGCATCCGGGCATCGCCCCGAATGAGCGCGTACCCGATTCTTGCCCAGTCCTCGTCATAGCGGTCAACGAGGACGGCGACTTTGGGATTTTCAATGATGTTTCTCACCCTGCGGAGTTCTAAAGCTGAGGCGCTCTTGGGTTTTGCGTCTATCGGCGTATATAGGAATCCATCGTCGCAGACAAAGCAAATTGGCACAACCGAGGGCGCGCCGGACTTATCCGCCGTGGCAAATCTGGCGATTCTTGCCCGTTTTATAAATTCCAACTCGCCGCCGGACGCGCCCAGCATCCCCCCACGCTCCTTCAAACTTGAATAATTGAGAATGTAATCTATAATAGTGAGCCTATATTTTACACAGAGAAAACCGGTGTACTGCCAGTTTTCAGCAGATTGATATGCAAAATACCAAAATTTTCAGCGGCACTTCAAATGTCCCGCTCGCCGATGCCGTATGTAAATACCTAGGGGTTCAGCGGGGTAAAGCCGAAATCGAGAGGTTCAGCGACGGAGAATTCCGCGTTGATGTATCGGAGAGCGTGCGCGGCTCAAGCGTGTTCGTAATACAGTCAACCTGCCCGCCTGTGAACGAGAATATCATGGAGCTTCTCATCATTACGGACGCCATGAAAAGGGCTTCGGCGGCTTCGATTACCGCCGTTATCCCATATTACGGATACGCCCGCCAGGACAGGAAAGCCCAGCCCAGAGCGCCGATAACGGCAAAACTCGTCGCCGACATTATAGCCAAAGCCGGAGTGAACAGGGTCATCACAGTTGACCTGCACGCGGGGCAGATTCAGGGCTTTTTTGATGTTCCAGTTGACCATCTCTTTGCCCTGCCCGTGCTGAATAGCTATATCCGCTCTAATTATAGCAAAGAGGAGCTTGTCGTGGTCTCCCCGGATGCCGGAGGGATGGAGAGAGCCGGGGAATACGCCAAGAGGCTCGATGTGCCTATCGCCGTCGCATACAAAAAACGCACCGAGCCGAATGTGGCGAAAATCACCCACGTCATCGGAGACGTAGAGGGAAAAACCGCAGTGCTAATTGACGACATGGTTGACACAGCGGGAACGGCAGTACAGGCGGCGGAGGCTATATATAAGGAAGGGGCGAGGAGGGTTGTGCTTTGCTCGACTCATGGAGTGCTTTCCGGGAACGCCGTTGAGAGAATACGCAATTCAGTTCTCGAAGAGGTCATTATCACCGACACCGTGCCGCCTAGAGAGGAAACTCTCTGTTGCAGTAAGATTAAAGTCCTCACCATCTCAGAGCTTCTCGGCGAGGCGATAAGAAGAATAGTCTTTGGAAAACCTATCAACACTTTATTTTCATAAAATAATTATAGAAGGAGTTAAAAGCCATGGCTCAGAGCGTTTTATTGGCATCAGTAAGAAAAGAACTCGGCAAGTCCGCGGTTAAAAAAATCAGAAATGCGGGACTACTCCCCGCAGTGCTTTACGGCAGAGAGACAGAAGCCGTATCGCTGACATTGAGCATTGCCGACCTCAAAGCGGCCCTCTCTACCGAGGCTGGAGAGAACACCCTCCTAGAGCTTCGGGTCAGGGGCGAAGCCGGAGAAATCACCAAGCTCGCCCTTCTGCGCAGCACGCAGTTTAATTATCTCACGAGCAAGCCCATACACTTCGATTTTCAGGAAGTCTCTATGAGAGAAAAGCTCACCGTGAAGATTCCCATTAAAATCACCGGAAAAGCGCCCGGCGTAAAAGAAGGCGGCATCCTCGAAGAGATACACAGGGAAATCGAAATTGAGTGCTTTCCCACGGACATTCCAAACTCCATCGAGGTTGACATCTCCTCGCTCGGCATCGGAGATTCAATTCACGTCAGAGACCTCGCCGTCTCAGATAAAATTACCCTGCTCCTAGACGCAGACGAGACAGTCATTACCGTTCTCTCGACGAAACCCGAAGACGAAGCAAAAGCCGCAGGCGAGACTCCGGCAGGCGCGGAAGTCAAGAGCGATAAATAGCGGTAGCCAAGGCTATGATACTCGTCGTGGGGCTTGGAAATCCTGGCCGAGAGTACTCGGCGTCAAAGCACAACGTCGGATTTATGGTTCTCGATGCCCTGCTAGAGAGATTCCGCATCGCCTCCGTAAAGAAGGGGTTTAGCGGCTTATTCGGGGAGGCTACGGTCGCAGAGCAGAGGGTGATGCTCCTTAAGCCGCAGACATATATGAATTTAAGCGGCGCATCGGTGTCAGAGGCATCGCAGTTTTTTAAAATCCCCGCAGAGAACATAATTTCCGTCTATGATGAGATGGATTTAGCCCTTGGGGTCATCAAAATAAAATTAGGCGGCGGGAGCGCGGGACACAGAGGGGTCGAATCCATCAGGGCGCGCCTTGGGAGCGATAAATTCACGAGGGTAAGGGTCGGGATAGGAAAGCCTCGGCAGGGGGGCGACACCACGAGCCATGTTCTGTCGGGGTTCGCAAGAGACGAGCGGCGGATAATTGACGAAGCCACCCTGAGAGCGGCGGATGCGGTAGTGGAAATCATCGAAAACGGCGCGGCGGCGGCGATGAATAAATTCAACCAAAAGCAGGACACCGAATCCAAATAAAATTTATGGTATATTTCACAGTCTAAAATTTATGTTCGTTACTCTGAGACAGAGCGCCTCAGGGTCGGAAAGCCCAAAACGGAGGTTTTATCTATATGGTTAAAGGAAATTATTACGAGACTCTATATCTGTTCAGACCAGATATTAGAGAAGACGAGCTAAAGAAGGTTCAGGATAAGCTCAACGAAGCCCTAGGGCATCACGAGGCTGAGGTATTTAAATGGGAGAAATGGTCGGAAAGAGACCTCGCCTACCCAATTGATAAGTACATCAGGGGGATTTACTACATTATCGTGTATAAGGCGGCTACGGGAATCGTCGCGGAGATGGAGAAGAATCTGAGATTTTTCAACACCGACGTGCTGAGATTTATAACCGTCAAAATAAAAGAGGACGCCGCCCTGAGGGAAAAGGCTTCTTCGGCAAATCAAACGCAGGAAGGAGGCGAATAAGCTATGGAAAATCCAAGAGATAAGAGGTTTTTTGTAAAGAGAAAAGTGTGTAAGTTCTGCACCGAAAGCGTGGAGATGGACTATAAAAACGCGGATCTCCTATCGGATTTCATAAACGACAGGAAAAAAATCTCCCCGCGCAGAAGCTCCGGGGTCTGCGCCCCGTGCCAGAGGAGATTAGCCGTGGTGATTAAGCGCGCCCGACTTATGGCTCTTCTGCCCTATACCGTGCTTCACCGCTAAGAGCGCGGGAGGCGCAAAGCCCATCCCCCCCACCCATTAGGCGCGGAGGGATAAGCCCCATGAGACATTATCAAATTAGAGAATTTTGGAGGTATAAACTCAATGAAAATAATACTTTTAGATGATTTGGATAAAATTGGCAGACGCGGCGAAACGGTAGAGGTAAAAAACGGATTTGCGCGCAATTTCCTTTTTCCGAAGAAACTCGCCATTGTAGCCACAGCCGGGAACATGAAAGTGTGGGAGAGCCAGAGGGAATCGCTGATTAAAAAAGCGGTTAAAGCCAAGGAAGAGGCCCTCTCGCTCGCCGAGCTTCTGAAAAATACTGACTGCAAGATTCCCGCCCGCGCCGGGGAAGAGAACAGGCTATTCGGTTCGATAACCCCTCAGCACATATCCGAGGCGCTATCGAAGCTCGGCTTCAATATCTCGAAAAAGAGCGTGGGCATCGAAGCCCCGATAAAAACGCTCGGCTCTCACGAGGTTAAGATTAAGCTCCATGCCAGTGTTTCAGTTGATTTCAAAGTGGAAGTTGTAAAAGCAAGCTAAATAGAAATCAAAATCAAGAGAGTCCAAGAGAGACGACTCCACCCCAAAAAAAAGGGAAAGAGCGTCTCTCTTTTTATTTTTTCGCTGACTGAAGGTAGAAAAACGCGCGAATTAACGCCCTGCATCGGGGCGGTTTATCTCTTGAGGCGTCGGCCCGCTCTATTTTTTCTGCGGAGACGAGGTTATATCCGCCGATAGCATCTCCGTGAGCGTTACTTTTTTATACCCCGCCGGGGCTTGGAATTCCCCGTCTGCAACATCCCCCGGAGAGACTTTCGTAATTTCCTCGATGTAACTCCCCTGCCCGCCGATGGCATGGCTTACGGTCTTTGTGGGAAATCCTGAATCATAGAGGGTTTTGAATACCTTCTCCTGCTCATCGAGACCGGAGGACTGCTTGGTGGCTTTCTTTATCTCGGTCATATAATCCGCCATTTTCTTCATATCGAGTTCCTTGTCCAGTCCCAATTCGGCGCTGACCCACACCTCTTCGCTGAGCTTGCCGTCCTCATAGACCTCGTACTTATTGGACTTAAATCCGGCTATGGACTCGACCGCTCCGGTTTTCTTTAAATCGAGCTTCACGGGCTTGTCTTCACCCGGAAAGGATATGCCCTGAGCCTTCATATTCTGCTGGATTTTCGCCCTCTGGTCGGGGGGAAGCTGGGCGAGTTGCTTCTCAAGCTCGGTCTTCATCCGAGCCGTCGCCTCGCCGAAGAACTTCACATAATCCTCAGGTTTCGCTACGACATATCTCCTGCCTCGATTGTCAACCTGAATCATCTCGCCGGTGTTTAAATTGAGTATGGCGAGGGTGTTGCCGTTTTCCTCCACGAATTTGATTTTATTATTCGAGATGAGAATCTTCCCCTTGGTCTTGGCATCGCTCCCCGCCTGGTATCTGACCTGATCCACTATAAGCCCCGCAAAAGCCCCCTCGGTTAGGAAGATGAGCATCACTGCCGCTAAAATATAGGAAATAATATTATTCATTAACTACGCCTCCTGATTTATTTGCGGATATTCAAACTGCAATAACCGCCTATAGCTTTATGGATGAACAAACGGTTGTCAACGTTTTCTTGCGGCAACCCCTACTGCCACAGCCGCTCTATTGACGATGATTCAATTTGTGATAGATTAACCCAAAAGGGTGTGCTTTAATAAAAGGAGGTTTTTCTAATGGCTGAAAAGCAAAGGCTTTTTGCCCCTGTGGGTGAAAAAGAAGTTACTAGAGCAATAGTCGAGGAGTTTTCAAAGGAATTCTGCGATTACATAACTAGCGACGTTATAGTGGTAGGTTCGGGTCCCAGTGGTCTCGTAGCCGCTAGGGACATTGCGAAGAAGAAATACAAAGTCGCCCTCGTGGAGAGGATGAACTACCTAGGCGGAGGGTTTTGGATCGGCGGATACCTGATGAACAAAATTACAGTAAGAGACCCGGGGCAGAAGGTATTGGATGAGATTGAGGTGCCGTACAGAGAGTTTTCCGAGGGGCTTTATGTCGCCGATGGCCCCTATGCCTGCTCAAAACTCATAGCGGCTACCTGCGAAGCCGGAGTCAAAATTATAAATATGACCATGTTCGACGACCTCGTCTATAGAGAAAACGGGCGCGTTGCAGGGGTGGTCATAAATTGGAGTCCCATCGCCAATATGCCAAAGGAAATCACCTGCCTCGACCCCATTGCGCTTGAGTCAAAGCTGGTCATTGACGCCACTGGACACGACGCCTATCTCGTTTCAAGGCTCTCTCAGCAGGGCTTATACAGAAAACTCCCCGGACACGCCTCAATGTGGGTGGAAAAATCCGAAGACGCCCTTGTTGAACACACCGGAGAGGTCTATCCAGGACTCATCGCCTGTGGAATGTCCGTTAACAGCACCTACGGGCTTCCGAGAATGGGCCCTACGTTCGGCGGGATGCTACTTTCGGGAAAGAAAGCGGCTGAAGTCGCTATTAATCTGCTGCAGCAGCAGGCAAGAGCGTAATCCGAAAACCAGAAATCAATTAAGCCAATATCGGCGCGGGGGCGGCTTCTAGTGGCCGCTTCCGCTTTTTTATTTCGCCCCGTAGCAGCGATGCCAGAGAAGCCGGCGGGAGCGCCGCTAGCCAGTATTAGATTCCCGATGGAGATTATGTCGGTTAGATAAAAGCTCCCTGTGCCTCTCGCACAGATTCCCGCCGAGCTGAACCCTCAGCACCTCTTCCTGCCAATGAGAATTGTAGAGCGCGCAGGCGGCATCCCCGCAGAATGCCTCTCCTGTGATTCCATATAAAATCGCCTGAAGTGCGTATGATTTCAGCGCATCAGTGGTTCTAGCGTCGTCGTACTCGATGAACCGCCCCCGGTAGGCGCGGTCAAGGTCAGCGATATCGAGTCCCGCGCGGAGGTACCCGGATTTGGCGATGTAGTATTGCGTGGGTCTTGCGGGGGCTTCTACAAGCCCAGAGGTTGAAACGAGAGCAGGCACTCCCCCCAGAACGACCCGCGCGTGGTATCGCCCCTCGAACGTGCCAAAGAGCCTACCCGTGAAAATTAGATGAACCCCGCCGCCTTCAAAACCGCCGCCGAATCTTCGAGCCATAGAGGAGTGGAGAATTCTCTGGAGCCAGAGGGCGTCGTAAAACGCTCCCCGATAGGAAAAATTGCCCCGGACGCGCTCAATTTCTACGGCGATTTGCGCGTCATCGGCGGGAGACAGCTCATCCCTCGGTGCCGAGATGTCAGATATTGCCGCTCCTGCGATTTTTCTGGCAGCAGATTCTAATTCACCTGCGCCGCCGGCGGACAAATCAAGTGGACTTCCGCAAAATCGGGACGAGATACCAAGCCCGCTCAGGAAATCGGCTATTTCCGGTATCGAGAGCGAGGGCGATGGGTTATCGGAATATAGGAACACTCGCGTGGTCATCATCAGAGGATAAGCGAAGTCGCCGTTAGCCCGCTTCAGGCGCAGTCCAAAATCTATTAGCCCCTTGACCTGCCTCAAGAGTACAGAAGCCCAGGCGCGGCTGGCGCGCCGAGCCGAATGATCTACCAGAATCAAGGGGAAATTTCGGCTATGAGTTCCACCTCCACGGGCGCGCCCAATGGAAGCTCAAACACCCCGACGGCGGCGCGGGCATGAACGCCTCTATCGCCGAATACATCAAATAGCAGATTTGAGGCGCCGTTGACGACATTCGCCTGCTGAACAAATCCGGGGGCGCTTGCGACGTATCCCACAACTTTTACGACCCTTTGCACGCGCTCCAGACTGCCAAGCTCGGCTTTGAGCGCGGCGATTGCGTTTATTGCGGCGACCCTTGCGGCTTCGGCGGCTTCCTCAAGCGAGACCTCCGCCCCGACCTTGCCCCTGCACAGGAGTTGCCCTGCGCGCATTGGCAGCTGCCCCGACACATAAATCATATTCCCTGAGACAACGGCGGGCTTGTACGCCCCTATTGGTTTCGGCGGCAGAGTGAGTTCAATGCCGAGTTCCTTGAGCCTATCTTCAACCACTTTATTGCGCTCCTTCGATTTTAAGCGGCACATAAATCGTGCTTCGGTCTCTTTTTATGAGAAAAAGCGCGGTCTGCCCGGCTTTTATGGCATCCATCGCCTGCCTATAGTCACCGAGACCGGACAGGGCTTTGCGGTTTACCTCGATGATAACATCGCCCCTTCGCACTCCGGCATCCCAAGCGGCGCTCCTCTGCTGAACGTCGGAAATTATCACGCCGGATGAATTTTCGAGGTTGAGGCGGCGCTGAATCTCAGGGGTGATTTCCTGTACCACGAGTCCGAGGTTTCGCTCGACTTGCTGGCCGGAGGGCGCGCCCGACGAGGCGACTTTATCCGGCTCCTCGGGAAGCTCCCCAATTCGCACTCTAGCGCTTCTCTCGCCGCTGTCCCTGATGAATTTCACCCTGCCCTCGGTACCAGGCGAGGTCAAGGCGACGAGCTTTGGCAAATCGGACATCTCTCTAATCCTGCTCTCGTTAAACTCCGTGATGACGTCTCCTCTCTTGAGTCCCGCTTTCTGCGCCGGGCCTCCTTGGCTCACGTCCGCCACGAGCGCCCCCTCGGCGGATTTAAGATTCATCCCCTGTGCAATTTCCGGGGTAACCTGCTGAACTAAAACCCCAATCCAACCGCGGACGACTTTGCCTTTATTCCTAAGCTGGTCTATTACGCTCCGAGTCATGCTCGCAGGTATGGCGAACCCAATGCCCTGCCCTCCGGCGATGATTGCTGTGTTTACGCCCACGACCTCGCCCTTTAAATTGAACAGCGGGCCCCCGCTGTTTCCGGGATTAATTGCGGCGTCAGTCTGAATAAAGTCGTCGTAAGCCCCAAGCCCCAGAGACCTGCCCTTGGCGCTCACGATGCCAGCCGTTACGGTGTGTCCGAGCCCAAAGGGGTTTCCGATGGCTACGACCCAGTCGCCGATTTCAAGCGCGTTGGAGCTTCCGAGGGAGACGGCTGGAAGCGGCTTTTTTGCGTCAACTTTGAGAAGCGCGATGTCGGTTTTCGGGTCTCTGCCTATGATTTTTGCCTTGTACTTTCCTCCGTCTTCAAGTATCACGTCAATGTCGTTCGCCCTTTCAATGACGTGGTTATTGGTGATGATGAATCCATCTTGGCTTATGATAAACCCTGAGCCAAGACCGCGCTGTCTGAATTCGCGCTGAGGGATTTCACTTCCGAAGAATTTCTCGAAGAACTCCTCGAACGGGTCGCCCTCGCCCCCCCCAAACGGGGATTTAAAAGGGGCTCCCTTGCGTATGCTCGTCGTGCTGATGTTGACGACCGAGGGTTTTAGCTTCTTCACCAGTTCGGAAAAAGAGACTAGGTACTGAGCCTCGGCGCTCTTCTGGGGAAGGTATAGGGAAAAGATGAATAAAGCGATGAAAATTCTGCTTAAATTTCGGGGAAATCCGCTCATTTCGTGTATTGCCTCCTGATTAGTCAATAAGATATTGCTTCAGGTATTGGCTGTCAAGGAAATAATAATCCGCCGAGAGCGGGGGCGAAGAATAGATACGCGGCGGCGGCGGCGGCGAGAAACGGGCCGTAGGGGATTGCATAAGCCATGCTCTCTTTTTTGTAGAGCATCACGCCGATGCCGACGACAGTCCCCAGGAGAGAGCTAATGAGGGTTACGAAAATTATACTCTTCCAGCCTAAAAAAGCCCCTATCATGGCGAGGAGTTTTACATCGCCCATTCCCAAGCCCTCGCGCCCTCTTACGGCTGAATAGATTATGGCAATGATAAGTAAAATCCCTCCGCCGAGCGCCGCGCCCAGAAGGGAGTCGAAAATGGGAATTTCACTTGCGGCGATAAAAAACCCCACAATATCGAACCGAACCGATGCTAGGAGCGCCGGAGCGCCGCCCCAGTCGGTTCTGAGCGCGCCAAATGCCAAGCCGACTAAAATCCCCGGAAGGCTTATAACATTCGGGATAATCATCTGTTCGAGGTCTATGAATGTAATTACAATAAGCGCCGAGATGAATACAAAATAAAACGCCGCATCCGTCCCTACGCCAAAATTCCAGACTAAAAGCGCCGCCATCGCCCCCGAAAGAGCCTCAACCACAGGGTATTGAGCCGAAATCCCGACGCCGCACGCGCGGCATCTGCCCCGAAGCAGGAGATAGCTCAGCACGGGTACGTTATCGTAGAACCTGATAGGGGCATCGCAGGACGGGCAGTGCGAAGCTGGATACGCCACGGATTCCCCGCGGGGGAGTCTCCAGATGCAGACATTGAGGAAACTCCCGATAACCGAGCCTAGGACGAAGGCGCAGAGAAGCAGGGGTAAATCACTGAGAGCCGGTATGATCTGTTCCAATGGGATTGTCTTACTCCTCGGTGTCGGGAGGGGAAAATTTGCGATTTATCTTATCGGTTATCTCGCCGAGGGCATCGTCAAAATTAGCCTGCGTGATTTTGAGCGCGCCGCGTTTGCGGTTTATGTGGTCTCTGATGCCGTTCATCGAAGCCCTATGGCATAAAAGCTCCACATCGGCGCCCGAAAACCCTTTTAGCCTTGCCGTCATACCGGTTAAGTTTACATCCTTTGACAGGGGTTTCATACGCGTGTGAATTTTCAGTATCTCAAGGAGCGCCTCTCCGTCCGGGTACGGGACGTTTAGAAATAGATCAAATCTGCCGGAGCGCAAAAAAGCCTCGTCAATCAGCTCCGCCCGGTTCGTAGCCGCAAGCGCCACAACCCCCCTGAGTTCCTCCACTCCGTCCATCTCAACGAGCAACTGGCTTACCACGCGCTCGGACACCCTTGCCCCGTCCGTATCCCTGCGGGAGGAGGCAAGAGCGTCAATCTCGTCGAAAAATACGATGCAGGGCGATACCTGCTTTGCCTTTTTAAACACCTCTCTTACGCGCTCCTCGGACTCCCCCACGTACTTCGACAGAAGCTCCGCGCCCTTAATGGAGATAAAATTAAGACCGCTCTCCTTAGCCAGAGCCTTTGCCAGAAGCGTCTTGCCGCTTCCCGTTGGACCATAGAGGAGAATTCCCTTGGGGGTTTTCGTGGCGGTGCTTTCAAATAAATCCCTGTATTCAAGCGGCCAGATGACGGCTTCAATGAGTTTTTGCTTGACCTCTCGAAGCCCGCCGACATCCTCCCATGAGACTTTCGGCACTTCGACAAATATCTCTCTGATAGCGGACGGCTCGACCCCTCTGAGGGCGACAAAGAAATCCTGCATCCCGACGGAGAGGGCAATTAAATTATCCGGCGCGCCGGCGGATGCTTCAATGTCAACGCCCTTGATGACTCCTCTAAGCGCGTTTATCGCCGCCTCCCGGCAGAGGTTTTCAATATCCGCCCCGACGAAGCCGTGGGTGATTTCGGCGAGCCTGTCGAGGTCAATGTCTCTGGAAAGGGGCATTCCGCGGGTGTGAATCTCGAATATCTCGAGCCTGCTCTTTTTATCAGGCACATCGAGTACGACCTCTCTGTCGAACCTCCCGGGGCGCCTGAGAGCCGTATCGAGCATATTCGGCAGGTTCGTAGCCCCGATGACGACCACCCTGCCCCTGTCCTTGAGTCCGTCCATGAGGGCTAGGAGCTGGGCGACGACGCGTTTCTCCACGTCCCCTGATACCTTCTCCCTTTTCGGAGCGATGGCGTCGAGCTCGTCAATAAAAATTATTGAGGGCTGGTTGCGCGTTGCGACCTCGAAAATGTCTCTTAGCCTAGCCTCGCTCTCGCCGTAGAATTTGTGGATTATCTCAGGGCCGTTTACGACCTGGAAATTGGCGTTAGTCTCGCGGGCGACGGCTCTGGCAAGGAGCGTCTTTCCCGTTCCCGGATGCCCGATGAGCAGAACCCCCCGCGGGGGTTCAATCCCCAGCCGCTCGAACACAAGCGGGTATTTGAGGGGAAGCTCGACGATTTCGCGCACCTTGTTTATCTGCTCCCTAAGCCCGCCTATGTCCTCGTAGGTTACGTTATAAGCGCTGAGCTTGATTTTGGGCTTCTTGCGTATCTCGATTTTCGTCGAGGTTCGGATTACTATGGATTCGGCAGGGATGGTGCCTAGAACCTGAAAATCCTCGATGCGCGCGCTCGTGAGGGCGATTCTCAATTTATCGCCGACTGTTACGGGAATTCCGTCGAGCCGGGCGGATAGGTACTGAGCCTCCTCGGAATTGAAGAGCAAATCGCCGTTCATGGGGGACAGCACCACCTTGAGCGCGGACTCAATTTGGGCTTTTTTCACGAACACTATGTCGTCAATCGCGACCTTGGCGTTCTCCCTCGTTATGGCGTCAATCTCAATAGTAGAGGATTTCCCGCGCGACGCCTTTTCGAGAGGCATGACGCGGGCGACGGTTTTCCTCTTTCCGCCGATTTCAATCAAGTCGAGCGCGCCGACTCCGAGCAGGCGCATATCGCCGGGGTCGAGCTTGGCGTACGCCTTTCCGGTGTCCTTCACAGCGATTTCAGTGGTTTTGAGCGATAGCATATAACCAAAATACTACCGAATTCTATCAATCACGGTCAAGCCTCTGGTTTGAACAACAGGGCGGGGTTAATTATAATTTCACAAAACCTGCGCCGAAGCCGAGTCAATCCGAGCCATAATGTGAAAATCGCCGTAAAATCCATCACGCTTAAAAATTACAGAAACTATCGCTCGGAAACCCTCTCCTTTCACGAGCGGTTCAATCTCATCTGCGGCGAAAATGCGCAGGGCAAAACCAACCTCCTCGAAGCCGTTCACACGCTCTGCACCTTCAGGGCGTTTAAGCAGATAAAAATTGAAGACCTCATTGCGTTCGGCGATGCGGAGGCGCGCATCAAAGGCGAGATATTCGCAGACTCCGACCTGAACGAAATCCACATTGCGCTTAGAAAAAACGCCAAAGCCGTAAAGCTCAACGGGAAAATCATTCAGAACCTAAGCGGCTTCGGCGGGAGGTTCAACGTGGTCTCGTTTCTCCCCCTGGATTCGGAGCTCGTCAAAGGCTCGCCCCAGGAGAGGAGAAAGTACGCCGACTCGGTTCTGTGCAACTTCTACCCGGAGCATCTGCGGGATATGAAGGCGTATCTTCGCAGCGTAACCCAGAGAAACGCCCTCTTAGCGCAAGCCGCTAAACCCTCCGGAGAGATGCTCGATATTTGGAATGGTAAAATCTCAGAGGTCGGCGCGCGCATCATCAAACGCAGAATCGGGTTCATCGAAATATTAGAACCCCTCGCGCAGGAGCGCTACAGGCTCGTCTCGGGGATTAAGACGGCAGTTGAAATCCTCTATAAAAGCTCCTGCGAAATTGACGGAGATATAGAAAATGCCCTGCGGCGCGAGCTTGACAGGCGCGTCGGTCTGGACAGAAAGCGCGGATACACCTCAGCCGGACCGCACAGAGACCTCATTGAATTCTCCCTAGCGGGGAGAAACGCCCAGACGTTTGCATCCCAGGGGGAGGCGAAAACCCTCGCCGCCGCGCTCAAGGCGGCAGAGATAGCGATGACCGAAACCGCGCTCGAAAAAACCCCGATACTGCTCCTAGACGACGTTACCAGCGAACTCGACGGGCGAAGAAGGGGGTTTCTGTTCGAGACCCTGAGGGAGTTTGCGGGGCAGGTTTTCGTTACAACGGCAAATCCAGAGGAAATCCCATTCGGCGGAGACAAAAAAACGTTTCGGATAAGGGGCGGGCGCGCAGAGTCATAAGGGGCTAACCCCTTAAGCGGGGGGTTTTATGGTAAGTTTTAATCGGGAGGGAAATTATGAGCTTACGGCAGAGAATACCGGAGGATATAAAAAGCGCGCTGAAGAATAAAAAAACGGTCGAGCTTTCGACGCTTCGGATGCTTCAGGCGGCGGTGATAAACAGGGAAATTGATAAAAAAAGGGTACAATCAGGCCTCAGCGACGAGGAAATTATCGAGGTCGTAGGGACTGAGCTAAAAAAGCGAAAGGAAGCCGCCGAAGCCTTCATCAAGGGCGGAAGAGCGGATTTAGCCGATGGGGAGAGAGCCGAAGCCGAGGTTCTGATGGCTTATATGCCCAAGCAGATGACCGATGCCGAGATTCGAGAAGAGGTAATACGGGCAATAGCCGAAGCCGGAGCGAGGAGCGCGGCGGACTTGGGGCGAGTCATGAGGGCTATAGCGCCGCGCACTAAGGGCAAAGCCGATGGAGCGCTGGTCAATAAAATTGTCAAAGAGGAGTTGGAAAAATCTAGCGCGGGGTAATCGGGCGTTATGGCGCGCGCGAGGCTAGGTGTGGGGGGGAGCGCTCAAATCCCCGCAGATGAATCGCCTCAACGAGAGGGTCTAGAAAATCAAATCTTAAGGAGAAGTTACATTATGGCGGCAACTGCTGAAGAGAAATTAACCGGCGCAGAGGGGATTACCTGGAATCTGGGGGATTTATACTCAAGCCTCGACGACCCGCAAATTGATGCGGACGTCCGCCGGCTGCTCGGCGAGGCAAAGGGGTTTGAGGGGAAGCGCCGGGGTAGAATTAGCTCCCCTGCGATTGACGCGGCGACGCTTCTTGAAGCCGTATCAGAACTGGAGGCAATAAGCGAGGGAGTCGGCAGGGTTCTGACCTACGCCTATCTCATTTTTGCCGCCGACACCGCAAACCCCAAGCACGGGGCGTTTTTGCAGTCCATGCAGGAAAAAGCAACTGAAATTCGCCGCCACATCATGTTTTTCGAGATTGAATGGGTCGCCCTGCCGGACGATGCCGCGAGCCTACTCATCGAGGATGAAAAGCTCGCCCGCTTTAAACACTTCCTCGAAACCGAGCGGCGCTACAAACCCCACAGGCTCACAGAGGGGGAAGAGAAAATCCTAGACGAGAAGGCAAACACCGGTGCGCGCGCCTTCCGCCGTCTGTTCGATGAGGTCATAAACAACATAAAATTCAAGGTCTCCATCGGGGGCAGGGCAAAAATCATGAGCGAGACCGAAGCGCTTGCCATGCTCTACGACTCGGAGAGAAAAACCCGCAAAGCCGCCGCCCTAGGTATCACCAGAGGATTGAGAGAGAATTCCCACGCGCTGACCTACATCTTTAACACTCTCGTTCAAGACCACGCCTCCACAGACCGCCTCCGCTCGTTTGAACACCCAATGGCGGCGCGGCACCTCGATAACGAAATTGACAGAGCCACAGTTGACGCCCTTATAACCTCATGCGAACGCAGCTACTCAACCGTGGAGCGATACTACAATCTCAAGAAAAAACTCCTCGGCATTAAAAATTTCCGCGACTACGACCGCTACGCCCCCGCGCTCGCCGAGAGGAAAACCATACGGTACGCCGAGGCAAAAGAGATTATTCTCGGCGCATTCGGGCATTTTTCGCCTAGGATGTCGGAGGTAGCATCCGAGTTTTTCAACAAAAACTGGATAGACGCCGAGCTTCGCGCCGGCAAACGCGGCGGGGCGTTCAGCCACAGCGCCGTTCCGGGAGTGCATCCCTATGTTTTCATGAACTATACGGGAAAAATGAGGGACGTTATGACGCTCGCCCACGAACTGGGCCACGGGATTCATCAGTACCTCTCGCGGGGGCAGGGATATTTCCAGTGCAACACCCCGCTCACGACAGCTGAGACCGCAAGCGTTTTCGGCGAGATTCTCGTATTCCATAAGCTCAAAGAATCCGAGCGCGACCCAAGGGCAAGGCTCGCCCTTTTATGCGGCAAATTAGAAGACATATTCGCCACGGTGTTTCGCCAAGTCGTCCTCACTCGCTTCGAGGAAAAGCTCCACGCGGAACGACGCGCCGATGGGGAACTCACGACTCAGCGCATAAATGAGCTTTGGATAGAGGCGAATAAGCCCATGTTCGGCTCGGCAGTGGAGTTGACCGAGGACTACGGCTGGTGGTGGATGTACATACCGCACTTTATCCACTCCCCTTTTTACTGCTACGCCTACTCATTCGGGGAACTGCTGGTACTCGCGCTCTACAACAAATACCTAAGCGAAGGAGATGCGTTCGTCCCCCGCTATGTGCAACTCCTCTCCTCGGGAGGGTCGGATTCGCCTCCCGTTCTGCTCGCGCGCGTGGGGGTGGACATCACAGACCCCAACTTCTGGCAGGGCGGGCTCAATTTGCTGAGCGATATGGTCGAGGAGGCGGTGGAGCTTGCAATCAGTGAAATCCCCGCTTGACACTACAGGCGGTTTTCCGACATATTTAGACTCAAGAGAATTCCCCAAAGTGAAGGAGGGTTGACGATGAAAAGACTCAGAACCAGAGTGTCAAGGGTTTTAATAATCGCGCTCATAATAGCGACGTTCGCTCCGGCGGCAGTAATCTCGAAAAGTGCCGAAGCCGCAATTTCGCCCTCGCAGATGATGACAGCCGAGGGCAAGGCTCAAGCCAGAGGCGTGGACGAGGCAAAGGTGCGAGGGATGCTTGAGAATAAAATAGTCGCCGAGAGGCTCAAAGCCTACGGTCTTAGCGCGGATGAAATCGCGGCGAAAATGAGCAAAATGTCCGACGAGCAGGTGCATCAGATGGCGGCCCTCTCGGATAGGATGCCCGCCGGGGGCAACGCCTTGGGATTCGTGATTGGGGTTTTAATCGTTGCCCTGCTCGCGCTTCTCGTAATTTATTTTGCAAAGCGGGTTTAGACTGAAGATTTTACGCCTCGGCGGATTTCCACTTCTCACGCTGATATTGCTGGCGGCAGGATGCCTTGAGACTCCCCCTGCCCCCTCTCTGGATTCCCCATCGCTCGGAAATGGGCAAAGGTCGCTCCAGGGGGTGAAATTTGTAAGGCAGAGGGATGAATTCTGCGGGCCTGCGGCAATGGAATCCGTGATGAACTACTACGGAGAGGGCGTTTCGCAGGATGAAATCGCAGGGAGCGTCTATACGCCAAAGCTGGGCGGCGCGCTTATTTCTGATATGCAGTATTTTGCGCAGGAGCGGGGCTTTAGGGCTGAAACCATAAATGGGGATTTCGACGCCATCGCCTCGGCTATTGATTCCGGCGCGCCCGTGATAGCGCTCGTGGATGTGGGCAAATTTGGGCTGAGCGCGCCGCACTACTACGTCGTCTATGGCTACGATAAAGCCGAGGGTGCCCTTCTCCTCCACACAGGTTACAGGGGCAACGTCAGGATGAAATTGCGCCGGTTCGAGCGCGAGTGGAGTAAAATGAACCGCCTGATGCTCGTGATTCACAAATGAAATTGCTTTTGGCTCTCATCATCTCATTGCTCGTTTCCGGGTGCGCCCTCGTTGAAAGGCACATCGCGCTTACGAAAGACCCACTCACAGCCGAGGAGCATAACAATTTAGGCGTCGCATACGAGAGAGAGGGGAAAATTGAGCTTGCCCTCGGAGAATATCAAAAAGCCGCCGCCGATGGAGACCTCATCATCCCCCGCGTAAATATGGGAAATGCCTATTTCAAGCTCGGCAGATACGCCGAAGCCGAAAAATCCTACGCCGAAGCGCTCAAAAGGGATAAAAAGAACATCGAAGCCGCAAATAATTTGGCATCCGTCTATATTGCCCTCGGCGGTCGCTACGACAAGGGAATGGATATACTGCTCCAAGCCCTCGACGGAGACACTGAAATCCCCGCATACGCCCTCGACACCCTCGGCGCTCTTTACCTGAGATTAGGGGATAGCAAGAAGGCTCTGGGCTATTTCAGGCGCGCGTGCGCTAAAGCCGAGGGAAACCCCGAACTCATTCGGCAAATCGAGGGGCATACTGCCGAGATTGGGCGCGATTGCCGGAATTTATCCGACCCTTAAGCCCCCCCGTCCGATGACGCGCTCTATGTCGTCAATGAATTTATCCTGAATCTCAACGTGGCAGTTGCCAGATTCAACCAATACCTCTTCCTCTCCGTCTGCGATGTGCAGAAACACTCTGGACTCCCCCGGATAGGCGTCGGCTATCCGCTTGAGCTTGAGGAGATTCTCAGGGGTGGCTAGCTCTTTTTTAAGCATTATATGAGCCGCCGACCCGCTTCTCATCTCCCGAATCGAATAAATTTCGGCGGCCCTTATTTTGACCCTATCCTCGGAATTCTCAATCGTGCCTCGCACTATCACCGGCTCGGATTTCTCTTCAAGCAAGGGCATGGATTTCCTCAGGAGGTCGTTGAACACTATGACCTCGGCCGAGCCTTTCATATCCTCTAAAATGAGGTTGCCGAAAATCCCCGCGCCGTTTTTCGTATGCTTCACCGTGAGCGAGCGCACAACGCCGGCTATTGCAATATCCCGCCTATCGGGGGCGTCCTGAAGCATCTGGGTATCGGTGTCGGCGTAGCGCTTTATTTCAGCGCTGTATTTCGCCATTGGATGGCTTGAGACGTAGAATCCGAGCGTATCGAGTTCGCCCTTGAGAACCTCGGTCTCGCCCCACTCCTGTGAGTGTTTTAGCTTAGGCTGAGAGATAGATGCCGAAAGCGCGCCGAAAAGGGATATCTGCCCTTCGGGAGAGCCTTTCTGCGCCCCTGCCGAATAGCTAAGAAGGGTGTCAATAGAGTCGGAAAGCTCCGCCCTGTGAGAGCCGAGGGAGTCGAACGCTCCGCCCTTTATGAGGCTCTCAAGGGTCTTTCGGTTTACTTTTTTTGTGTCAACCCGCTCCAGAAAATCAAAAACCGACTTAAACGCCCCGCCGCCCTGCCGCGCCTTTATTACGGCGTCAACCGTCGCCTCGCCCAGGTTTTTAACCGCGGCAAGCCCGAAGCGGATTTTCCCCTCCAGAGCCGTAAAGCCGGAGGCGCTCTCGTTCACGTCTGGGGCTAGAACTTCTATGCCCATCTCGCGGCACTCGGCAATGCTGGATATGACTTTGTCGCTGTTTCCGGCTTCGGACGAGAGCAGAGCCGCCATGAACTCCGCAGGGAAATGGGTCTTCAAATACGCCGTCTGATAGGTGAGAAGGGCGTAGGCGGCGCTGTGGCTTTTGTTGAAGGAGTATTCGGCGAAATTCTCCATGGCGTCGAAAATCTCTTCGGCTTTTTTTGAGTTTATCCCCTTGCGTCTCGCCCCGTCTAGGAATCTCTCGCGCTGAGCTTTCATCTCCTCTGGTTTTTTCTTCCCCATCGCGCGGCGGAGCAGGTCGGCTTCTCCGAGGCTATAGTCGGCAAGGACGCTTGAGGTTTTCATTATCTGCTCTTGATAGACAAATAAGCCGTAGGTGTCTTTGAGGATTTCCTGAAGCTCCGGCAGGGGGTAGTCAATCCGCTTCTGCCCGTGTTTGCGCTTAATGAACTCATCCACCATGCCGCTGTCCAGAGGGCCCGGGCGGTACAGGGCGAGAAGGGCGATAATCTCCTCAAAATTGGACGGCTCGAGTTTTGTTAAGACCTCTTTCATCCCCGAGGATTCAATCTGAAACACCCCGCGCGTTTTGCCGCTTGAGAGGAACTTATACACGCGCTCATCGTCCAGAGGGATTTTCATCACGTCGAAACCGGTGGAGGAGGCGCGTATAAATTCCACCGCCTTATCAATTACGGTGAGCGTCTTAAGCCCTAGGAAATCAAACTTCACATAGCCCAAGTCCTCAATGGATTTCATATCAAACTGGGTTACCGTCTCGTCCTTCGAGCCTCGATATAGCGGGATAAAATCGGCAAGCGGCTCATCGGAAATCACAATACCGGCGGCGTGCGTGGATGAGTGCCGCACCATATCCTCAAGGGGTCTGGCATTTTCGACAAGCTCGCGCAGGTGGGAGTGCTTCTGGAGGAGGTCTTGTAGCTGCGGCACTTTTTCAATCGCCTCATCGAGGCTAAACACCTTGCCCCTAAACGTGGGGATTAGCTTTGTGATGCGGTCAACGTCGGCGTACGGGACCCCCATTACCCGCCCTACGTCTTTTATCACTGCCTTTGCCGACATAGTTCCGAACGTGCCGATTTGGGCGACTCTATCCGAGCCGTATTTCTCGGTTACATATTTTATGACCTCGTCGCGCCTTTCTCCGCAAAAGTCAACGTCAATGTCAGGCATACTCACGCGCTCGGGGTTTAGAAACCGCTCGAAGATGAGGTTGTAGGGGATGGGGTCAATCTCGGTGATTCCCAGGGCATAGGCGACGAGGCTCCCGGCGGCGCTCCCTCTGCCGGGCCCAACGGGGATCCGCCTCGATTTAGCATAATTAATGAAATCTGAGACCACGAGAAAGTAGCCCGCAAACCCCATTTTAGCAATTGTATCAATCTCGCCCTCAAGCCTCGCCCTGTAGGAGGTCGCTCCGGTGGCGTCAATTTTATTCTCCTCAATACGGTATTCGAGGTTTTCTCTCGCAAGCTCAGCCATGCGCTCTTCGAGGGATTTCCCCCCTTCGAGCTTAAATACGGGCATTTTGTAGCCAGCTGTTTTGAGGTCGAAACTGCACCGCTCGGCAATTTCCATAGTCCGCTCAATCTCCCCCTCGCACCCCCGGAGGGATTCAACCATCTCTGCCCTCGATTTCATGAAGAACTCATCCCCCGTGAACCTCATGCGGTTCTCATCCTTCAGCGCGACTCCCGTCTGAACGCACAGCAGTACGTCATGGGATTTTGCATCCTCGCGCCGGAGGTAGTGGCAGTCGTTTGTGGCGACGACGGGTATGGAGAGTTTCCTGCCGAGTTCAAGGAGTTTTTGGTTGAGAGCGTCCTGCTCGCTAATACCGTTTGCCTGAATTTCGAGGTAGTACCTATCGCCAAATAGCTCTCTGTAGCGGGCGGCAACCTCAAGCGCCCCTTTCATGTCATTTGCTAGAACGCGCTTTGAGAGTTCGCTGTTCATGCACCCGCTGAGGATAATAAGTCCCTCGCGGTGAGTGTCGAGAAGCTCCATGTCAACGCGGGGCCTCCTGTAGAACCCCTCGAAATAGGCGCGAGTAACTAGCCTCGATAGATTCCTGTAGCCGGCGGCGTTGGCGGAGAGAACCGTGAGGTGGTGGTTTTTCTCTTCTTGGGACTTATCCCGCCGCGCCGCGGGAGCCACATAAACCTCGCACCCGATAATGGGCTTTATTCCGGCTCTCCTGCCCTCTTTGTAGAACTCGTGCGCCCCGAACAGATTGCCGTGGTCTGTAAGGGCGACAGCAGGCATCCCAAACTCCCTGGCGCGGCGAAAGAGCTCGTCAAACTTAATCGCCCCGTCCAAGAGGGAGTATTGGGAATGCAGATGAAGATGAATGAATCCGCCGCCAGCCATAGCGGTTTTATTATATCTTGGAAAGTTTTTGGAAGGCAAGGCGCGGCGCAAGTGGAAATTCGGATACTGTGTTGCAAAGAGCGGCTGAAATTGTATATTTAAGCCGGTTGAACTTCTCTGCGCATCTAGTCCAAACAATCCGATAATATAGATTCTCCGGCGTACCACAAAACGAGTAGGCGAAGCGCCGGAAACGGAGGCAAAATTTATGGAAGGGGTTTTAATCCTGCTTGAAGAGTACACAGGGCCGCTCATCACATTTATTATCAGGCTCTACCTGAACACCTCGGACACTAATCTCACTCTCGGCGCAAGCGCCGCCATCCTCTCGATTATACTAATTTCCCTCCTCACGAGGAGAGGCGCAAAGCCCGAATCCGCCGAGCGGCAAGCGGGGCAGGCAGTCCTATCCGAAGCCGAAACCCCGCCCGCGCCCGATATTGCCGCCGAAACCAAAATTATCGAAGAGCCGCCCATAAGGCGAAACATCGAGCCTGAAATTGCCCCCGCTCACGAGCCGGCAAAGCGCGTCGAGCCTATCGCCGCCCTGACGCAGGAAGCCTCCCCCGTGGCGCTGGAAGGAGAACCTGAGCCGGAAGTAGAAATTGAGAAAGAGCCGGAGGAGACAAAGGACGGGCTATTCTCAAGGCTTAGGGCTGGGCTTGCCAGAACACAGTCCGGGCTTTTGGGGAAGCTCGATGAAATCCTCTCCATCAGAAAAGAGGTTGATGAAAACCTCTGGGACGAGTTTGAAGAGACGCTCATTATGTCCGATTTGGGAATGCCAACGACAATGAAACTGCGCGACACCATCGAGGGCAGGCTCACAAAAAAATCCCTCCGAGACCCGAAGACGATAAAAGCCGCGCTCAAAGAAGAGATATTGAAAATCCTAAGGCAAGCCGAGGGCAGGGCGATTGAACCGAATCGCAAGCCGTTTGTGATAATGGTAGCCGGCGTCAACGGCGTAGGGAAAACCACTACCATTGGCAAGCTAGCCTATAAGTTCAGGAAAGACGGAAAGAGCGTTATGGTCGCCGCCGCCGACACATTCAGAGCCGCCGCCGTGGATCAGCTTGAGGTATGGGCAAAGCGCGTGGGAAGCGATTTCCTCAGGGGTCAAAACGGGGCAGACCCCTCGGCTGTTGCCTTCGACGCCGTAAAAGCCGCCTCCTCGCGCGGGACTGACGTGCTGATAATTGACACCGCGGGCAGACTCCACACTAAGACAAACCTCATGGACGAGCTCAAAAAAATACGGAAAATCGTGGCAAGGGAAATGGACGGCGCGCCGCACGAAACGCTACTTGTGCTTGACGCCACTACGGGGCAGAACGCCGTTCAGCAGGCAAAAATATTCAGAGAGACGGTCGAGGTTACGGGAATCGCGCTGACGAAGCTCGACGGCACGGCTAAGGGCGGGGTCATCGTGTCAATCGCCAACGAACTCAATATACCCGTCAAATTTATCGGTATCGGCGAGAGCCTGGGGGATTTGCGCGAATTCAAAGCTGAGGAGTTTGTCGAGGCGCTGTTTCTCTCCGGCAGTGAAACCCTGCACTGATTTCGGATTGCGTGAAAACGGCTAGGAGTGTTTAATCGCAATCCCCTGCTGTATGATGAACCATGAGCAATGAAACCCTCGATATAAAATTCATGCGCCTAGCCCTCAGACTCGCCAGGAGGGCCGAGGGGATGACAAGCCCAAATCCCATCGTAGGAGCGGTCATCGTCAAGAACGGAGAGGTCATCGGCGCGGGATACCACAAAAAAGCGGGACTCCCCCACGCCGAGATTGAAGCACTCGCAGATGCCCAGAGAAACGGACGCGCCCCCTCAGGCGGAGCGCTATACGTAACGCTTGAGCCGTGCTGTCATACCGGGAAAAGAACCCCTCCCTGCGCCGACGCCGTGATAAAGGCGGGCATATCGAGAGTCATAGTTGGATGCCTAGACCCAAACCCCAAAGTGGCTGGCAGGGGAGTCGAAATCCTCCGGCAGAGCAGTATCGAGGTCGTAACCGGAGCGTTGGAGCGGGAATGCCGGAGGGCGAACGAGGCGTTTTTCAAGTTCATCACATCGGGGATGCCGTTTGTAACCCTGAAGGCCGCCGCCACCCTCGACGGCAAAATCGCAACCTCCACGGGGGACTCAAAGTGGATTGGAAGCGAGCGTCAACGCCGCTACGCCCATAGGCTCAGAAGCAGGGCTGACGTCGTCCTAGTGGGAGTCGGCACGGTCATAGCCGACAATCCGAGGCTCAATGTCAGGCTCAGAGGGGCGAGCCGCCAGCCCGCGCCCGTGGTCTTGGACAGCCATCTGAGAATTCCCCTCGAGGCGGCACTGCTAAAAATCCACACATCCCCGATCATCGCAACAACTCGGCATCCAGATTCCCGAAATAGGCTTGAACTTGAGCGCATGGGAGCGAGAGTCATCACCGCAGAGTCAGACGCGGGGGGGCGGATTGACCTGCGGGATTTAATGGCGAAACTCGGCGAGATGGGAGTGATGAGCGTGCTTGTCGAGGGCGGGAGCGAGGTTGCGGCGTCGTTTCTAGGACAGAGTCTGGCGGATAAAATCGTCCTGTTCTATGCGCCGAAGATTGTCGGAGGGAGCGCCCTGTGCATGGTGGGCGAGCTTGAGATCCCGCGAATGGCAGGCGCAATAGCCATTGAACAGGTCAGCGTGAAGTCCATTGGCGCGGGGGAATTCATGGTCGAAGGATACATCCGCAATAGATAATTCACGCCTGCGAAATAGAGCCGCCCTATCCCTTTTTTTTTATCGCCTCAGCCTCTTCAAAATATACAAGCGTCGAATCAGTTGTTTTATGCCGGAGCATCTGCTTCACCTCAGACACTGCCGCCCCGCCCTGAATGGCAAGTAACGCCGCCGTGTGCCTGAGGCTATAGGGGGTGATGCCGGCGCGCTTAATTCCCGCCTGCCTCAGATAGTAACTCACGCGCTCCCTAATGGCGCGGGTGGTAATTCTCGCCCCTCTAGCCCTGTTGCCGACACCCCAGAGGAGCGGCTCGCCGTCGTCCGACTTGCCTCTATTGTCGAGATATTTCGCCAACGCTTCCCGAACCTGAGGGGTGAGTATGACGTATTCGTCTTTTCTATCCTTGCTCTTACCCTGAACAAATATCACCTGCCTCCCCCCTTTGACTTTTATATCCCCGATGCTCGTTCTCATAATATCAATTTCGCTGAGCCCGCACCGCACCATGAGATTTATCATAGCCCAGTCTCTAAGCCCCACGGCAGAGGACTTGTCAATTGCGCCGAGTAGGGCATGGAGTTCCTCAGGCGTAAGCGGAGAGCGCAGATGCCTCTGAGGCCTGCCGCTTCCTTTGACCTTAAGCGCGGGGTTTTCGACGACCTCGTTTATGGAAATCAGATAATCGTAGAACCTCCTGACTGAGGTGAGATAGGTCGAAAGAGATGTGGGCGATAGGTTCTTTGAAACGAGAAAATCCCTGTATTTTTGAATATCGTGATAGCCAAGAGTGATAGGAGACGCCCCGTCGAGCCACTTGGCGAATTCCCTGAGCGCTTTGAGATATGTCTCCTTTGTGGTCTCGCGCCTGTCCAAAGCCCGAATAAATGCGATTAAGAGTTCATTCATAACGGTATTAAATCATTTTTAAAAACCTATTTCAACTATTTTATTTCTAACCCTTGACACGTCTCTATAGTCTGTTATCTTATCTGTCGAATCTGGGTGGCGATACTGAAGAGGCAACACTCGGTCCCATACCGAACCCGAAAGTTAAGCTCTTAAAGGCCCATGATACTGCTCTCCATCGAGAGTGGGAAAGTAGGTAGCCGCCCCGGTTCTTCTTTATTTCTCCCTTCGGCTCTCAGTTAGACCGAGCTGACCCCCGCCACCCCGCACCCGAAATAATTTGCGTAATTTCCCACTATGCATTAGATTGAGCAATCCACTCGGAGACGCAATTTCATGAATCATAAGACACGCATCGGCGTTTTTGTTTCGGGAAGCGGCACAAACCTCCAGGCTATAATTGATGCCGAAATTCCCTCAGCCCAAATCGCGCTGGTTCTGAGCAATAACCCTGATGCCTACGCCCTTGAGCGGGCAAAGAGCCACGGCATCCCCTCCGAGGTATTGGAGCATAAAAATTACCCATCAAGAGAGGATTTTGAACGAGAACTCATAAAAATTATCGCCCCGTACAGAATCGAGCTTATCGCTCTTGCCGGATTTATGAGGATCCTCTCGCCGTTTTTCATCAGAGAGTACAAAAACCGCATTATAAACATTCACCCCGCCTTGCTACCCTCCTTTCCCGGAACTCACGCCGCGCGCCAAGCCCTCGCCTATGGGGTGAAATATGCGGGATGCACAGTGCATTTCGTTGACGAAGGGGTTGACACGGGAGCCATAATCCTCCAAGCGATAGCGCCGGTTGAGGACTCAGATACAGAAGAAACCCTGCTTGCCAAGATTCACGCCGAGGAGCATCGAATCTATCCAGAGGCGATAAGGCTCTTTGCGGAGGGGAGGCTCAGGGTTGAGGGTAGGCGGGTTTTTATACTGTGAAATGGAGCGGCGCTGTCGCAATCTGGCATCGGAGGACACGGGAAAAATGAAAGGCGAGGGCAATAGTAGAGGCGATAGGGCGTTTATCGAGGTCTATAAAACCCAAGATTTGGCTATTGCCGGCCTGATAAAAGAGGTGTTTGAAGACCACGGTATTATCTGCCATCTCCAGAACTACGCCCTCTCGCACCTCTACCCTACCCTCTTTTCCAATATCAAAATCATGGTGTACAGAGAGAGCGAAGAGGACGCAAGGGCGATTCTATTCGCTTTTTTCAGCGAAGAACAAAACGGTTAGCTAAAAATCCCTTCCCACGGCGTTGGCAACCGGCTTTGCCCTCTCCATAAGCTGATTGAACTTCTCAGGTTTCAGCGACTGCCCCCCATCGCTTACGGCAAGCTCCGGCTTATTGTGAACCTCGACAATGAGACCGTCCGCCCCAGCCGCTATCGCCGCAAGAGACATCGCCGTTACGTACTGCCAGTACCCAGTGCCGTGGCTTGGGTCGGCGAGAACGGGGAGATGGGTTTTTTCCTTCAAGACTGGTATGGCGTTTAGGTCGAATGTGTTTCTCGTCGCAGTCTCAAAAGTTCTGATTCCACGCTCGCACAGAATCACGTTTCTGTTCCCCTCGGAGAGAATATACTCTGCCGCCATTAAAAACTCGCTGATAGTTGTGGACATACCACGCTTGAGAAGCACAGGCTTGTTGCTCTTGCCCACGTGCTTGAGTAGGGCGTAGTTTTGGGCGTTTCTCGCGCCGATTTGAAGCATATCCGCATACTTTGCGATAACGTCCAAATCGTGAACGTCCATGATTTCCGTAACAATGGGAAGCCCGGTGATGTCTCTAGCCTTGGCTAGGAGCTTTAGCCCCTCTTCTCCCAGCCCTTGGAAGCTGTAGGGAGAGGTTCTGGGCTTAAACGCCCCGCCTCTTAGGATTTGCGCTCCTGCGTTTTTCACGGCAATGGCGGTTTCCATTATCTGCTCCTCGCTTTCAACCGAGCAGGGACCCGCCATAACCACCACTTTGCTTCCGCCGATTTCTACGTCTCTGACCTTTACCACGGTATTTTCAGCTTTAATCTCGCGGCTTGCGAGTTTATAGGGCTGAAGTATCGGAACGACGTTTTCCACCCCTTCGAGCGCTCTTAGGGATTCGAGATGATGCGGTTTCCCTCTTTCATCCCCCACTGCGCCGATGATGGTTCTCAGCACGCCCTCGATGATGTGGGATTTGTAGCCCAGATCCCTTATCGTCGCCAGAACCTTATCCGTTTCCTCGCGTGTTGCATCGCTTTTCATTACGACAATCATTTTTATCTTCTCCTCAAATTGCTCAACGCCTGATTTTATTTACTTTTCCCGATTTTGGGATAGCGCTCGATAATACATAGAAGGGATTTTTTTGTCAATATTCTGAACGCTGCAGCAGTCGCCTGCCCGTAATTCCACAGAAGCGCATTTGACATAACGAGGCGAATATACTAGAGTTGCTGATATTATCCTCAAAATATCGAGCGGAAATGGCGCTGTCCCACATTACCCCGCTACGAGCCAAGAGGTCAATCTTCTCTAAAACCAACAGCGCGTCCGGCGAAGAAATCAAAGACGAGCTAGCCGCTCTCGAATTTATAAAAAGGCGGGTTTCAAAGCTCCAGCCCAACGTCTCCCTCGGCATCGGGGACGACGCGGCGGCTTTAATAATCTCCCCCGGAAAACTCCTCCTCGCCACAGCCGACTCCCAGGTCGAGGGCGTCCATTTTATTAGAGGGTTAATCTCCCCAGCAACTGTCGCCCGAAGAGCCGTTGCCGCCGCAGTGAGCGACATCGCGGCTATGGGCGGAGATGCGAGATTTATTCTCTCATCCCTTGGGCTACCCAGAGACTTGGAGAGCGGTTTTTTCGAGGCTTTGGCCGAGGGGCTTCAAATAGCCGAAGAGGAGTTTGGAGTGTCCCTCGTCGGCGGAAATCTCTCCTCGGCGGATAAATTATTCCTAGATATATCAGTATTAGGGGAAGTCGAACCCGATATAGTGGTAAAAAGGGATGGCGCTTCAGTCGGGGATTCGATATTCATAACCGGGACACTCGGAGACTCCGCCCTCGGACTCGAACTGCTAAAGGGGGGAATCCACGAGGGGGCGGCAGATGAATTCCTCATCGCCAGGCACAGAAGCCCTCTGCCGAGGCTCGGCGTGGGAAGGGCCTTAGCCCTAGCAAAAATCCCGTCGGCGATGATTGACGTAAGCGACGGCTTCACCCTAGACCTCGAGCGCATCACGATTCATCAGGGACTGGGCGCGCAGGTCTATTTGGAGAAAATCCCGCTTTCAGAGGCGTACAAGGATCGCGCGCATCGAATTTCGGCGGATTTCTTCGCCCCAGCCCTCTCCGGCGGGGAGGACTACGAGCTACTGTTTACGGCGGCGCAGGCGGCGAGGGGGGAAATAGCCAAAATTTCGGGGACGCTCAGAGTGCAAATCACGGAGATAGGGCGCGTAACGGGCGAGGCTCGAATCAGGATTGTGGATTCCAGAGGGGTTGAACCTGCGCCCACCCGAAGGGGATTCATACATTTTCATGGCTAAATGGACAATCTGCCTCTAAGCAATATTTTATTCATATTACTGCTCCTTGCCCTATCCGGCTTCTTTTCGATGTCCGAAGGGGCGCTCTTCTCGCTTGGACGGCATCAGAGGGAAAAACTCAAAAAAGAGGGAAAAACCAGCGCCGCCCTCATCGAGAAGCTCCTTAAAAACCCGCACAATCTCATCATCACCATCCTGCTTGCCGACGAAGTGATAAATGTCGCCTATGCGAGCCTCGTCGCCTCAACCCTGAGGGGGCTAATTAACCTCCCCTCGGAGGAGCTAATTACGGTAATTTGCATCGCCGTCTCGTCGCCAAGCCTCCTGCTCTTAGGAGAGATTGGCCCGAAAACACTCGGAGTGAAATATCCGAGGCTACTTGCAGGCGCGGTTTCATATCCCCTGAACCTGTTTCATATTTTAATTACCCCTCTGCGGTGGATAATTCTCGCCCTCTCCATAGGGTTTACAAAGCTCCTCGGAGGGAAGAGCGAAGAGGGCGGCGCATCGGGATTGGGTTCGGACGAGGTAAAAGCCCTAGTGGGGCTCGGAAGCGAGGGCGGCGTGGTTACGGAGATAGAAAAAAACCTCGTGGAGTCGCTTTTTAATCTCGAAGATGTGCCGGTATATAAAATCATGACGTCCAATATTGACTGCTTCTCGCTACCGGTAAACGCTCTGTGCAGAGATGCCATACACGAGGTCAAGAAAAGGGGATTCTCCAGAATTCCGGTTTACAAAGGCGATAAGGACAACATTGCCGGCATCCTCTACGTTAAAGACCTCCTCCCTGCGGGCGCAATGGATGAAGCCTCCATCGAGCATTTCCTAAAACCGCCGTACTTCATCCCCCGCACCAAAAGGGCTTTCGACCTGCTTCGGGAGTTTCGGCAGAAGCGAATACACATAGCCGTCGTGGTGGACGAATACGGCAGATTTGACGGGATAGTGAGCATGGAGGATGTGCTAGAGGAACTTTTTGGCGACATTGCGGATGAGAGGAGAGCCGCCGCACCGATGGCGGCAAGGAGCGAAGGCAGGGCGCTCATTGTTACCGGAAGCACGAAGATTGAAGAATTCAACGACGACCTGCTGTTTATCGTGCTTAGGGCAGGGGGGCTAGACACACTCGGAGATGAAATGGACGAGTCCATCATCCCCATCGAGGCAGACCACGAAACCGTAGCTGGATTCGTATTTGACCTCTTCGGCAGATTTCCCGCGGAGGGGGAGAGGGTAACCTACGGAAGCGTATCGTTCACAATAGCGAAACTTTCGGGCAGACGAATCGCCGAGATAAAAGTGGAGAGAGTGAAAAAAGAGGAGTCAGATGTCTCTTGAATTTGTCGTGGGGATAACCGCGTTTTTCCTTCTCCTTCAGGCGTTTTTCGCAGGGGCGGAGATTGCTCTGGTCTCCTGCGATAAAGTGAGGATAAAATCCCTAGCCGAGTCGGGTTCGGCGAGGGCGAGGCTCGTGCTTCAGTGCTTCGGCGAGATAGAGAAATTCATCAGCACCACTCTCGTAGGGATAAACCTCTCGCTCATCACAAACACCATTATTATGACCTTCTACATTCAGGACACATACGGGAGTGGAGGCGAATTCTACACAATATTAATCCTCTCGCCGCTCATCGTAATATTCGGACAGGTCATCCCCAAAGCCGTATTCCAGAGGCGAAGCGCCAGCGCGGCGCTGTGGTCAATTTACCCACTTTGGGTGGCGTCGAAGATATTTTCTCCGATTCTCTTTGTAATCAACATTTTCATGAAGCGGGTATTGTTCAGGCTCATCGGACGCTCCGAGAATCCCTTCCTCACCAGAGACGAGCTCCTCTACGCCATCGAAGGGAACGGGGCAAAGGCGGCGGGCGGCGGAGAGTACAGGGAGAAGGTCATAAAACGAATATTCAGATTCTCCGAGACCACGATTGAGGAGGCGATGATTCCGCTCATTCAGGTATCAGCCATAGGCGAAGCCGCGCACGTCGGCGAAGCCATAAGGCTCATAGCCCAGACCGGTCATTCTCGAATCCCTACCTACAGCCACAGAATTGACGACATCACGGGGGTTATTCACGCCTTCGACCTCCTAGGGGCAAAGGCGGATGAACCGGTAAAAAATTTCTCGCGCCCCGCTTTTTATGTGCCGGAATCAAAGCCTCTCGATGAGCTTCTCGATGAGATGAAAAGGGGTCTCGGCGGTCTTGCCGTCGTCGTGGATGAATACGGCGGAGCGGTGGGAATCATCAGCCTCGAAGATATTATCGAAGAGGTTATAGGGGAAATCGAAGATGAATACGACAAGGGGCTAAAGCTCTGGAGAAAAACGACGGAGGGGGAGTTTCTCATCAATCCGAAGATATATATTGACAACCTCAGCGATGAACTTGGGATTTCAATACCCGAAGGGGACTACGACACGCTCGGCGGATTTCTGCTCTCGGAAACGGGGTCTATACCCAAAGCGGGCGAGAGAATCGAATTCGGAAGCCTCGTATTTATCATCACCAAAGCCAGCGCGCGCGCGATAGAAGAGGTAAAGCTGATTGCGCCGAAGTAGAACCCACGGGGGCGGGGTTGCCAGGCTACAGATAGTGGGATAAATTGGAGCGGCACAATCCCCGAATCACTCGGCTCTGGGGTCTTCATCAGCCGAGAAGCTCAGAGACATAATAAGTCCCCTCAGGCTTCCCTCGGCTTTGAGGAGTTTTCTGTCCCCCTTCTCAAAGGTAAATCTCATTAGCACGTTGTTAAGAGGCTTTACGCCGGGCTTCGGATTTACGAGCCTGAGCTTGTACCTGTAGAGAGCCACGAGCCTGCCGTCCGAAAATTCCCTGCTTGCAAAGGGTTTTCCCATCATTTTATAGAACTGCTCTACGTTCGGAATATCTTCAGTAGCCTCAGCTTGAAATACGGAGTCCGCCCTCTGCTTGGCTTTATTTATCTCCGCCGCGCCCATGGAGCTTAACATCCTCGCAAGCAGAGGCTTCGAGAGGTAGCGCAAAAACCTCTCGGGAAGCGTAATCTCAGCGAGCTTGTCGTCCCTGAAGAGCATATAAACCGGTATGTCGAATTTCCCGCCCTCTTTAGCCGCGCCGGGTTGATACTGCTTCTCAAGCAGGTACTCCCACAACTCTCCTTCCTTGTATAATTTCTTCGACAGCGGCTCCGTTGTCATGAGCCAAACAATATCGCCCCCAAGCAAAGTGGGATTCAAAAACACCATAGCAAGCCCGCGCCGCTCCTCAATCCTGAAATTTTTATCGAACTCGGACAACTGCCCCTTTACATCGAGCAGGCGCGAGTAAATACAGCCCGATACAACCAGCGCGGCGACAAATAAGGCGGCAAAATGTCTCAGTTTCATAGCGTTAATTATTTAGACAAAAGGGGCGGTAGTCCATAGAAATATTAAAATAATAACGGGAGCGACCGTTTACTCTCTTTCACGACCGCTCCCGTTCTCTTAAAGGAGGATGGAGGATGAACTTAAGAAACCAAATTAACTTTAAATATAAAATTAAAGCAGATGACTTTAATTGTCAATAGTAATTTTAAACAAAATTAATCAAATCTGCTCGGCGCTACCCCCCAGAGTTGGGACAGCGAAACGCGCGCCCCGAATCCGCGCGAGCCCGCGCCTCCCACTGCTCTCTTTGAATCTGCCAGCGAACCCCGGCAGTTCCCCTCGGAGACTCTGGGGTCAGCTTTTCGAGCAGAGTTGCCGACGCGCCGAGGGCTATGGCCAATCTCTCAGCGCGGAAATTAGCTCTGATCGTGTTGCCATAAATCGCGCTCAGTCCTAAGACGCTGAAACCAAAATCCGCCAGAGCAAAGAGAATTTCAGCGGCATAGAGGTATCGCCCCCAGCGCGTCGGAGCAAGCTCAATCCCAATCTCTGCAGCGCCGCTTGGGGAGCGCTCAGCGCGCAGTCCGCAGCAGCCTATAACGCCCTCTTCGGGGGCGCGGCGAAGGAGGATGGCAAGCTGATAGTTAAGCCTCGGCTCGGCTGAAGCCCAGGCGCGAAAGAGTGTCATAAGCTCTCCTGTAGCCGGCGGCGAGTATTGCGGGGAGTCAAATTCATGGAGAAGGGGGTCGCTTCGATACGCCTCGAAACCCGCAATATCAGCCTCGGTAAAATCCCTAAGCACAAACCTCCTCGAGAGAATTTCCATTGTCCACATCCCCCCCTCAGGGCTTCCACGCTTCGTAGCTTATCCTATGAATCCGCTCGAGCGAGAACGCCACCGAGCGCGCGAGTTTTTGCCCGTACTCTTCAATCCATTCGGGCGGGGCTTCGGAGTAGAAATGGCTCAGGGTCATCCAATCGCCGCCGCGCGAATTGATGCCCCCGTCAACGACCTCCGAGAGAAACGCCGTCATATCGCCGCCGTCCATAGCGTTTAAAACCCTGCATTCGGCGTGAGAGTGAACGTCTTCGAGAACTGGGCTTCCCGTAGAGCCGGTTTTATATGGCGCGCCTCGGAGTTTGTCCCCATCCCTTCCGGTGTAGAAGCCAAAGCGGCGCACTACGCCGAGCTGCTCGCGCCTCAGGAGATGCACCGTAAAGGCGTGGCTTTTCACTATGAGTTCGTGCGTGTAGTTTCCCTTCCAAATCCCAACGAGCAGTCTCGGCGCTGAATGCACAATGGACGAGGTTACAACCGTAACCGCAATCTGCGCGTTCGCCCTCCCCTCCCACGAGCTTGCAATAGCCACAACCGGCGCAAGAGCCCAAAACGCCCCCGCCACAGCCGCCCCTTGTTCTCTGCTCATCTCCGATACGCCCTCCTTCAAACAATATACGGCAATCCCACCGCATAAGCCACAGCCGCAGGGAATTGAGTAGCCCCGCCGAAATTGCTATAATTACTACCCGAAATGCCTGACGACACGCCCATGATGAAGCAGTATCTCGCCCTTAAGCGCCGCTACCCCGATGCGATACTGTTTTACCGGCTCGGCGACTTCTACGAGATGTTCAACGAAGACGCCGTACTTGCCTCAAAAATTCTCGGCATCACGCTCACCTCCAGAAATAAATCCAGCGACAACCCGACGCCCCTTTGCGGAGTCCCCCACCACAGCGCTGAGTCCTATGTGGCAAAGCTCATCCAAGAGGGACACAAAGTGGCCATCTGCGAGCAGACCGAAGACCCTAGGTTTGCCAAAGGCGTTGTCGAGAGGAGGGTCGTGAGGGTTCTCACCCCCGGCGTGATAATTGACTCTGAGAAGCTCGATGCGAAATCAGGCAACTTCGCCGCGAGCGTTTATCCCCTGAACGGGCGGATAGGAATTGCCTACGCCGATATTTCCACGGGGCGGTTCAGGGCGACGTCCCTTAAAAATCTCGAAGAGGCGGGGGAGGCGCTTTCCGCCATCGAGCCCAAAGAGATACTGCTTCCCGAAGGACTGCCGGAACTTGAGGCGCAAATCACCGCAGGATTAATGAAACCCCTCGTTACAAAGCTCGACTCGTGGATTTGGGAAGCGAAGAGGGCATTGGGGCTTTTATCCGAGCATTTCAAGCTCGGCTCGCTCGACGCCCTTGGGCTTGAGCCGTACCCCGAAGCCGCCGCCGCCTGCGGGGGACTGCTCCACTATCTGATAGAGACTCAGATTGATAGCCTGCCGCCGCTCGACCCGCCGCTTTTTTATGAATCCGCGGATTATCTCATTATTGATGAAGCCTCGAAAAGAAACCTCGAATTAATAAGGCCGCTTCGGGGAGACGCCAAAGGTGGAACTCTCGTCTCGGTTTTGGATGAGACGGTTACGGCAATGGGCGGGAGGATGCTTCGGGACTGGATAAATTATCCCCTCATTGATGTAGCCGCCATCCGCGAGAGGCAGGACGCCGTCCATGAATTTCACTCGAAGGCGGCTATGAGATTGAAAATTCGAGCGTCCCTGCGGGAGATAAGCGACATCGAGCGGCTAATTGGGAGAATCTCCACCAGCTCGGCAAGACCGAGGGATTTAGCGGCGCTGAGGGACTCTGTTTCCCGAATCTCAGAGACGAGGCGCGCGCTCAAAACAGCGGAATCGAAATCTGCCGCCCACATCTATGCCGGGGTTGACGAGCTTGCCGACGTTAGGGAGTTTCTACTCAAAGCGATTGCCGATGAGCCGCCCATATCCCAGAGAGATGCGGGGATTGTTAAAGAGGGGTTTAGCCCGGAGCTTGACGGGCTCAGGAGCATCAAAAAAGACGGCAGGCGGTGGATAGCCGAGCTTGAGGCGGCGGAGAGGCGGCGAGCGGGCATAAATTCGCTCAAAGTCGGATACAATCAGATTTTTGGCTACTACATAGAGGTTACAAAGCCCAATTTAAGCCTCGTCCCCGGTAACTACATCCGCAAGCAAACCATCGCCACCGGCGAGAGGTTCATCACCCCTGAGCTTAAGGCGCAGGAAGAGACAATCCTAAAAGCCGATGAGCGAATCCTAGAGCTTGAATCGGGACTATTCGAGGAAATCCGAAAAACCGTCGCCAGAGAGTCCGAGAGAGTCCGCCGCACAGCCGCCCTCATTGCGCGCCTCGATGCTCTGATGTCCCTAGCCGAGGTTGCCGAGCGGTACGGCTATACGAAACCCGCCGTTGACAATTCCGGCGACATCGAGCTTCGGGACTCGCGCCACCCCGTGGTCGAGCGCATGGATCTGCCGGAGAGATTCGTCCCGAACGACATTCGGCTCGACAAGAGCGAAAATCAGTTTCTCATCATCACGGGCCCCAACATGGCCGGGAAATCCACGCTCATTCGGCAGGCGGCGCTCATAGTGCTAATGGCTCAGGTCGGGAGTTTCATCCCGGCGAAATCCGCCAAAATCGGCGTTGTTGATAGGATTTTTACCAGAGTAGGCGCGTCGGATAATATCTCCAAAGGGCAGTCAACTTTTATGGTGGAGATGGTCGAGACGGCTTATATCCTCAGGCACGCTACGGGCAGGAGCCTCGCCGTATTGGATGAAATCGGCAGGGGAACCAGCACCTTCGACGGTGTGAGCATAGCGTGGGCTGTGGCGGAGTATCTGCATGATGCGGGGTGCAGGTCGCTCTTTGCCACGCACTATCACGAGTTGTCCGAGCTTGCGCTATCGAAAAGCCGCGTGAGAAACTACAATGTCTATGTCAAAGAGGACGGCGAGAGGGTGATTTTTCTGCGGAAACTCATCGCCGGAGCGGCAAGCCACAGCTATGGGATTCAAGTGGCGAAGCTCGCCGGAGTGCCTGAGAAAGTGCTGAAATCGGCGAGGAGGGTTTTAGCTAACTTGGAGAAATCCCAGTCGGGCTTGGCAGTATCTATTCGCGGGAAGGGGCAACTCGCCCTATTCAACGCCAAACGGGAGGAGCGGGAAGCGGACGATGCGGGCGATGCCGCGCTGGATGAAATCCGCAAATTAAATCCCCTTTCTATGAGTCCGCTGGAGGCGCTCTCGAAACTCATTGAGATTAAAGGCAAATTGGAGGGGAAATAGCGATTTGCAGATAAAACCCAAAAACAGCCGTACAAACGAGCCAGGCCATAAGAAATCCCTCGGACAGAGAGGAGAGGATCTGGCGGCTTTAGCCCTGATGCGGGAAGGCTACAGGATTATCGAGAGGAATTTCAGAACGCGACAGGGCGAGATTGACATCGTTGCCGAAGATGGGGGCGAGGTGTGTTTTGTTGAGGTCAAAGCCCGCTCGACGGATGAATTCGGCACGCCCGAAGAAGCCGTAACCGCTAGGAAGCAACAGAAGCTCGCCGCCGCCGCCCTGTGCTACATTGCGCGGAGGGCTATCACAGCCCCCTCTAGGTTCGATGTCGTATCGGTGAATCTTAAAACCGGCCAGGCGACCATCCACAAAAACGCATTTGAACTGCGCGACTGACACATAACACCAGAGAACATCCTTACCGCGCTATTGACACGGGGCAATTCGTGCATACCATATATCTGGCATTCAGCCCAAGCGAGTGCTAACACCCGATTTACAATATTTTACAGGAGGAAAGAGCAATGAATTTAAGACCCCTTAACGACAAGATTATCGTTAAACGGATAGACACTCCCAACGTAACGAAAGGGGGAATCGTCATTCCCGACTCGGTCAAGGAAAAACCCCAAGAGGGAGAGGTAATGGCGGTAGGCAATGGCTGGATTCTCAACGGAGGCAAAGTGCTTCCGCTCGAAATAAAAAAGGGCGATAGAATCCTATTCGGGAAATTCGGCGGAAACGAAGTTAAATTCGACGGCGAAGAATACATAATTCTCGGCGAAAACGAAGTGCTTGCAGTACTCGAACCATAAATTTTAAGGAGGAATTAAAGTAATGGCGGCTAAGCAAATTATATTCAGCACCTCTGGAAGGGACGCTATCCTAAAAGGGGTAAACATTCTGGCAAATTCCGTAAAAGCCACTCTGGGACCCAGGGGCAGAAACGTACTGATTGAGAAATCCTTCGGAGCGCCGGTGGTAACGAAAGACGGCGTAACGGTGGCAAAAGAGATTGAGCTTGAGGATAGATTTGAGAACATGGGCGCGCAGATGGTAAAAGAGGTAGCGTCCAAGACGAGCGACGTGGCTGGGGACGGGACGACGACAGCTA
>JBQTHB010000007.1:0-141184 GCA_052390235.1 Deltaproteobacteria bacterium
AAGACGAGCGACGTGGCTGGGGACGGGACGACGACAGCTACGGTGTTAGCGCAGGCGATATTCCGCGAGGGGATAAAGCTGGTAGCGGCGGGGCATGACCCGATGAAGCTCAAGAGGGGAATTGATAAATCCGTCAATTTAGTCATTGGCGAGGTCAGAAAGCTCAGCAAACAGGTCAAAGATAGAAAAGAGATAGCGCAGGTCGCCACAATCTCCGCAAACGGCGACGAGAGCATTGGCAACATCATCGCTGACGCCATGGAGAAAGTGGGCAAGGACGGCGTAATAACAGTTGAGGAAGGCAGGAGTCTCGATACGACGCTGGAAGTGGTAGAGGGGATGCAGTTTGACAGAGGCTACCTAAGCCCCTATTTCGTAACCAATCCGGAGAAGATGACGGTTGAACTTGACGACCCGTTCCTGCTTCTCTGCGATAAGAAGATTGCCAGTATGAAGGATTTAGTTCCCCTTCTCGAGGAAGTTGCCCGTAGCGGCAAGCCGATACTCGTGCTAGCCGAAGACATCGAGGGCGAGGCATTGGCGACGCTTGTGGTGAATAAAATCAGAGGCACGCTCAAGTGCGCGGCGGCAAAAGCCCCCGGATTTGGCGACAGAAGAAAGGCGATGCTCGAAGATATTGCCATACTCACGGGTGGAAAGGTCATAGCCGAGGAATTGGGGATGAAACTTGAGACCTCGACCATAAAGGATCTGGGCCGCGCCAAGAAAGTCGTCATTGATAAGGACAACTGCACGTTAATCAGCGGAGCGGGAAAGAAGGACGAGATAGCGGGAAAAATCAGGCAGATTAAAGCCCAGATTGAAGAGAGCTCCGGTGAATATGATAGAGAAAAACTCCAGGAGAGACTCGCAAAGCTCGCCGGAGGGGTGTCCGTAATTAAGGTTGGAGCGGCAACGGAAGCCGAGATGAAAGAGAAAAAGGCGAGAGTAGAAGACGCTCTTAACGCGACCCGCGCCGCAGTGGAAGAGGGAATAGTTCCCGGCGGAGGCGTGGCGCTGGTCAGAGCAATCAAGGCTCTTGAGAGCATTGGCGACGTGGACGACGAGGAAAAAGCGGGCGTCAATATTATCAAGCGGGTGCTTGAAGAGCCGCTGCGCGAGATTGCATCCAACGCCGGATGGGACGGCTCAATCGTCGTTGAAAAGGTGAAACAATCCAAGGGGTCCAACGGATTCGACGCCGCAAAGCTCGAGTACTGCGATATGATTGAAGCCGGTATCGTTGACCCGACAAAGGTTACGAGAAGCGCCCTTCAGAACGCGGCAAGCGTGGCGGGACTGCTCCTTACGACCGAAGCCCTAGTGGCGGAAAAGCCTAAGAAAGGCGACTCTTTTGGCTCTGGCGGGGGCGGTATGGGTGGCATGGGCGGTATGGGTGGCATGGGCGGAATGGGCGGTATGGGTGGAATGGGAGACTTCTAAGCCTGAACTTAAATATATAAGCTGAAAAGTAGCAGGGCGGGTGTCTTTTTGCGAGGATGCCCGCCTTTTTTTGTTTCTAGCAGTTGACAGCTCAATTACTCCCGGCAACCGAATTCCTTGTCTCGCCCTCGCCTGCGTGTTATCTTTCTCGCCGGGATGCTCGATTTTGCCTCGCTCAAATCTCAAATCAACCGTATGATTGAAGAAAAAAAGGATTTCGCCTCAGATTCCGCAGGGAAAATCGCCCTCGCCCTAGCGGAGCTTAAGGCAAAGTCCGAGAACTGGCAGGCGCTTTCAGAAAAAGAGAGTATGAGCAAAACCTCATGGCTTACCGCCGGCATTTCATCTCCCCTCGATAGCGTCCATCCCCTCCCAGCTCGCCCGCGAAGCTACACGGCTATCTCGTCGGACGGCTCTCAGATTTTCCCGGACAGGCACGAGCCGCTTTCCTGCTTTCTCATCAATATCTCATCCGTGCATCTGGGCTACGGGGACAGGGCGCGGGCAAGTATGCAGTCCCGCCCAAGGCTCTTTTGGAGCGACGAGGATAGGTTCGTTCAATGGGGCGGAAAAATAGTCCCGGCGGATGCCGATGTCATCTCGGAGAAGCGAAATTTAATGGAGTTTCAGCAGATTCTCACGCTTGCCGAGGGTCTTGCTGAGCGTGGCGACACGGTTGCAATTACCGACGGCACACTGATATTTTGGCGGCTTGAGGGGATGCCCGCAGATTTCAAAGGGGATATTATAGGTAAATTTAACTCCATTATGGATGCTCTAAGGGCAATGGAAATCCCCGTCGCAAGCTACATTAGCTATCCCGGAAGCAGGGATGTCGTAAACACGCTCCGCCTCGGCTTATGCCCGGAGAAGATAAGCTACTGCGATAGGTGTCCCTACACGCAGCTGCCGGAGCTTCCCTGCGCGCCGATTCAAGATATTGCCGATAGGACTCTGTTCTCTCGCGTACTGGATGCCGGACAGAGGTCTCCTGTGTTTGAGAGCGCGTCAAAGGTGCTGGAACTCTACGGCGAACACCGGGTTTATTTTTTCTATATCAATGTTGGCGCGGAGATTGCCAGAGTGGAAATCCCCAAATGGGTTGCCGAGAACGCGGGGCTACTTGACCTCGTCCATACCGTTATATACGACCAGGCTAAGAAAGGAGACGGCTACCCAGTCGCGCTCAGAGAGGCTCACGAGAGGGCAGTGGTCAGGGGGAAGCAGAGGGATTTTTTCTATGATTTAATCCGGGAGGAGATGGCGAAATCCGATATTAAAATCGCCGTTTCGAGGAAAGGTCTATCCAAGAGGAGTCCTGAAATCTGATGAATGAACATATCGGTGAGGTAGTCGAATCCTCCACTAAGGGTTTCATTGCCCGCTCTAGGACAGTGGGCGAGTCCCCGGTGTTCGGCTCGTTTGTAAAGGCGGGGCTGGACGCTCCGGTCTATGGGCTAGTCTATGAAATTATTACCGACAGCAGAGAGCCGGGGCGAAAAAACAACACCTACAACCTGACAATTGACGAACTCAGGCGGGAACAGCCGCAGATATTTGAGCTTCTCAAAACGGATTTCCATGTGCTGACCGTGGCGTATCGCGAAAAGGAGCAGACTCGGTTCTCGCTTCCGCCCCTTCCGCCGCACATCCATTCGTTCGTTTATGAATGCACGAAGGAGGAGATTCTCCAGCTCACGCTCGAGGATTTTTTCCTCAGAACCGTTATTTCATCGCAAAACGCCCCGATAGACGACCTAATTATCTCCTCGCTGCGCCTCTCACAGGCGGCTAGAGCGGGGGACTCGAGCTACATAGTCAACATGGGAAAGAGCCTCGCCAGATTTTTCAAGGACGACTACGAGAGATTAACCTCGGTGCTGAGGCGGATTTTGTAGGGGGAACAGAAACCCCGCGGATTACCCCAGGTCTGCGAGCCGAGGCATCACCTCCGTTGCAAGTAACTCCATTGAGCGAACCCATTTATCCTTTGGATGCCACTCATGCCCCATGGCGAGCAGTACGCCGAACCCTCCGACGCTTGCGTATAAATCCCGTATTTGGCGCGCCGCATCTTCGGGGCTTCCCACTATCCAGAGGTTTTCGATGAGATATTCGGGCGTAACGGCTGAGTCGGGAAGGGTTTTATCGAGTTTAAAAATGTCGAGATTGCCGCGTATCTTCGGGACGATTTTGAAAAAATAATCCGTGAAATCGCGGGCGAGAGTGCCTTCGATAACATCGCGGCGGGCTTCTTCGCTCGTCTGTGCGATGTAGATGTCCCTTGCGATGCGCCATTTGCGGCGGTCTGCCATGCGAGAGGTCTCTCTCGCCCCCTCCTCAACGGACGCCCAGTGGCTCTTCAGCGCCTCTTTTGAGGCGAAATTAATGCTCATCGGAATCCAATCGCGCCGCCCGGCGATTTTGAGACTCTCCGAGCCTTGGGTGATACCGGCGACAGCTATGGGCGGATGCGGCTTTTGATACGGTTTTATATGAACCCGAAGCCCTACGTCGTCCTGAGGCTCAGGCACGGTGAATCTCCATCTGCGGTTCTCATAGCTTCCGGGACTGGGCGAATTCCATAAATTGAGGATAAAATCGAGCGATTCGTTGGTTAAATCCCTCTGCTCTCCAGATGTAGGATTGATTCCAAATGCGGCGAAATCCCCAATGAAGCTCCCCGCGCCGACTCCCCAGTAAAACCGCCCTTTGGCGAGGTGGTCTAGCACGGCGATTCTATGCGCGAGGACGAAGGGGTCGTGATTCGGCAGGCAGGATACCCCGGTGCCGAGTTTTATCTGATGCGTTAGGGCAAGGGCTTTGGCGATGAGGAGGTCGGGAGCGGGGATGTTCTCCCAAACGGATGTGAAATGCTCCCCTATCCAAGCCTCGCTGAAGCCGAGTTTGTCTAATATTTGAATCTGCTCAAGGTCTGCTTCGAGGGCTTCAGTGTAGTCTCGCCCGGGGGGATGAAGAGGCATAGTGAAGTAGCCGTATTGCATGGTGTCTCCTGCGCGGGGGAATCGAGATGCCCCCCTCGGTTGAGAGTACCATAATCTGCGATGCAAACGCAACGGGCCATTTGGGAGGGTAATTTGAAATCCGTTTTTTGCTCAGCCCCGCATTTGGGCATAATGAGGAATTTGTTAAGATTGGGTGAACCCTCTATCAATTTTTCTGCGGCTAAGGTAGAATCAGAATCTCTTATGTACAAAGAGCGTTAGCGGGCGGGCGTGTCCATGTCATCAGTCGAAAAATTTTATTCAAGCATAGCCAAAATTTACGATTTGCAGCTCCACATAAACGGCTCGAAAAGGGCCGTTAATTTTTTTGTAAGGCAGCTTCCATTCACCGAGAAAAAACGCCTCAGAGTCCTCGATGCGGGCGCGGGAACGGGCTTATTCACGCTGGCGATACTCAAGAAGTTTCCCAAAGCCGAGATTGTAGCCATTGATATGAATCCCGATATGCTCGACGAGTTGAAAGACAATTTGGGAAAGAGGGGGCTATCCGAATCCGTTAAGGTGCTTATGGCGGACATCAGCAAGCCGTTTGCCGACATAAAAGGTAAGTTCGACCTCATCGTTACCGGAAGCGTCCTCGAATACGTCAATCAAGACGAGGCGGTTGGCAACCTCACGAGCTATCTCAAGCCCGGAGGGTTTTTCTTCAACTCCCCGATGAAAGACAACGTCTGGGGCAGGCTCGTGGGCATCGGCTTTAAGTTCAAACCCTATAGCCGCGAGAGGAGCCTCAGAGCCTTCGCAAACGCCGGGCTAACACTCGTGAAATCCCTCAAATTGGCGCCCCTTTATTTCCCCGTAAGCCTCGTGAAAGAGGGATACATTTTCAAAAAACCTGAGTAGCTCTGCGTCCGCTCTGTTAGAATCCATCCCCATAAACTGAGCGCGGGAGTATTCATCCGCCGTGAATATCGCGGCTACCCCCCCTGCCTCATTCGGCAATTGACAAACCACTCCCTCTTGTGAAACAATATGCAGCAGGCGGGGGAGGGCTAGGATTTATATAAATATTCCCCCTGCGGCAAGTCAGACGCAAGGAGCGCGCCCGCAATGTTCAAAGAATTCAGGGAGTTTGCTGTAAAGGGAAATGTAATTGATATGGCGGTTGGGATTATATTGGGGGCGGCGTTCGGCGCTATAGTCAACTCGCTTGTGTCGGATATGATAATGCCGCCTGTGGGGCTTGCCCTCGGCAATATTGACTTCTCGAATCTGTTTTTCGTGCTGAAAGAAGGCTCATCGCCGGCGCCTTTTGCCTCTGTTGCAGACGCCAAAGCCGCAGGGGCAGTTACGGTCAACTACGGGCTGTTCCTCAACACGGTTATAAGTTTCACTATTGTTGCATTTGCTATGTTTCTGCTGATTCGGAGCATTAATAGGCTCAAGCGCGAAGAAGCCGTGCCCGCTCCCGCGCCTGCGACCACGAAGGAGTGTCCCCAGTGCCTATCTGCGATTCCGATAAAAGCGGTGCGCTGCGCTTTTTGTACATCTGAGTTAAAGCCCTGATAAATCTATCGTTTAAGGAGGTACTTTAATGGGAATTCTGTCATGGATAATTTTCGGACTCATTGCCGGAGCGCTGGCTAAGATGATAATGCCCGGAAAAGACCCCGGAGGGTTCATCGTAACCGTGGTCATTGGCATTGTGGGGGCGGTCGTAGGCGGCTACATCGGCACGTTCCTCGGATTTGGGCAGGTTACAGGATTTAACTTTGGGAGTCTCGTCATAGCCATTGTCGGAGCGGTTGTGCTTTTGATTGTCTATCGTATGGCGACTGGGAGAGGAAATTGATTCCCTAAAAGCCGCAGGGGGGGCGTAAATTGGGTATTGCGTCCCTCAGTAACGGGCGACCACCCCGTCGGCAATCAGCGCGCCGGGGCTTGCAGTGGCGGCTGTTTACCCTCTGTCATTCGGCGTTTATCAAATCCAGCGCCTCTTCAAACTCCTCCGCCATCGAGGGGTGTCCGTGGGAGGATGCCGCATGGATTCCCTTTCTGTAAGCCTCTTTTGCCTCTTCCCGTCTGCCGAGCTTGATGAGCGCCTCGGCGAGCATTCTATACGCCGCCCCTTGGTCGTCCGCTACGCCGAGATATAGTCCAATCTGCTCGATGCACTCCCCGTACATCCCGGCTTTAAAGTACTCGGCTCCGAGTCCGTACCTGCCGAGAGTGTTGTTTGGGTTTTTGGCGATAAGCGCTTTGAGGTTGTCAATTCTCACATTAGCCATCTGAGTCGCTCCAAATATTTAGATTCCCGTAATTATATATGATTTAATCCGTATGAGCTTTGGCTAGGCTGGGTAAATATGGGAGATTCCAAATTGAACCCTCGCGCCTCATCGTATAACCTACATATCAAATCCGAACCAAAGAGGGGGTCATCCGATGTCTGAAGAGCGGCGAAACCGTCTTTACCGCGAGGCAAGCGCGTACCTAAAATCGGCGGCTCATCAGCCCGTGGATTGGTATCCTTGGGGGGAGGAGGCGTTCCAGAGGGCAAGCGAGCTTGACCGCCCTCTGTTGCTGGATGTCGGCGCGGCGTGGTGTCATTGGTGTCATGTCATAGACCGGGAAAGTTACGATGATCCCTCGATAGCCGAGATAATTAACGAAAACTTCATCGCCGTGAAAGTTGACCGCGACGAACGCCCCGACGTTGACAAGCGTTATCAGCAAGCCGTAAGCGCAATCACGGGCCAAGGCGGCTGGCCCCTTACGGCATTCCTGACCCCTGAGGGGCGGGTGTTTTTTGGGGGTACTTACTTTCCCCCGCAGGACACGAAACAAATCCCCTCGTTCCGAAGCGTGCTGCAGAGGGTCGTTGAGTACTACGCCACAAAAAAACAGACCGCGCTCTCGGAATCCAAGAGGATTGACGACGCCCTCTCGAAGATGAACGCAGTAGCCCCCTCCCGCGACGAGCCGGCGATGTTTATGGTTGACGAGGCGATTGAATCCATTATGTCCCTCTACGACACAGTCAACGGGGGATTCGCCCTCGCCCCCAAATTTCCCCATTTCGGCGCGGTTGAGCTTATCCTCGCCCGCGCCTACGACACCGCAGATGCCGAGCATTTAGCCGCCGCTCTAAGGACGCTGGATAAAATGGCGAAGGGCGGAATCTGCGACCATATAGGAGGGGGATTTCACCGCTACGCAACCGATGCCCAGTGGATAGTTCCCCATTTTGAGAAGATGTCCTACGACAACGCCGAGCATCTGAAAAACTACCTCTCAGCGTATCAGGCAACCGGAGACGCTTTCTACGCAGATGTCGCAGGCGAGATTATCCGCTTTATTTTCGATGACCTCTCCGACGCCGAGCGGGGCGGCTTTTACGCCAGCCAAGACGCCGATGTTAACCTCGACGACGACGGAGACTACTTCACTTGGACGAAAGAGGAGGTTATGCGCATCCTCTCGCCCGACGAAGCGAGGGCAATTTCCCTCCGCTATAATGTCCATGCGCGCGGAGAGATGAAGCACGACCCCGCTAGAAATGTGCTGTTCGCCGATGAGCCTGTATCGCAGGTCGCCCGCAGGCTCAATCTGCCGGAGGATAGGGCAGGGGAGCTTCTCGCGTCCGGCAGGCGGCGTTTGATTCAAGCCCGACGCAAAAGGCAGTCGCCCTTTGTGGATAAAACCATTTATACGAGCTGGAACGCGTCGCTTATTTCATCATTCCTCCTCGCATATAAAATTCGCGGACGCCGAGACTGCCGCGATTTTGCCCTCAAGACGCTCGATTTTCTCATTGCAAATTCATTTCGGGACGGAGCAGGGTTCTACAGGCACTATTCGGATGGCGGCGGAGCGGGAGTCGCCGGATTTCTCGATGACCAGGCGAAGATGGGGATTGCCTGTCTCGACGCTTTCGAGGCATCCGCCAGAGGGGAGTATCTCCTGCGGGCGATGACATTATCCTGCATTATTGCCGGCAAATTCTACGATAACGACAGCGGGGGATTTTTCGACATTGAAGAAGCCCCAAATTTAGCCGCCCCGCTGCGATGCCGGATAAAACCCATTCAGGACGACCCCACGCCCTCTGCCAACGCCTCTGCCGTTATTTTCTACGACAGGCTCTACTACCTGACAGGCTCTGAGAATTACCGCGAGTACGCCTATAGGACGCTTAAGTGTTTCACGGACGTCGCCCCGAAATACGGACTCTACGCCGCGGGCTTCTTTACAGCGCTCTGCCACCATGTCAGCCGCCCCGTGGGGGTAGTCGTTGTGGGAGATGCGGGGGACGGGCGCGCCCAGGGGCTTGCCGAGGCGGCTTGGAGTGTCTATCGCCCTAATAAATTTGTGGTTCGAATAGACCCCGCCGATGCGATAACGCTCTCCTGCCTCTCGCCCGCGATTCGGGAGATTGCTAAATTGGACGCGCCGGTTGCAGTTGTCTGCGCCGCAAGCGCATGCGCCGAGCCCGTGACCGATGCGCGGGCTTTGAAGGAGACGATAAAAACCTTCGGGCGGCGCTAGGAGTTCTGTATATTTATGACGTGCGTTGTTGGGCGCGGAGGGAAATGGCTATGAGAATTAATATGAAACTGAGCGCCGTCGCATCTTAAATCTGAGACTTTAGACCGTGTGTGTTAAGAGGGGATATGGCGTTTTTCTTCAGAATATTTGCCGATGGCGATGAGATATACTCAGGGGATTTTGCCGAAGTTCCCGATAAATTCAGGGCGGGAATCATTGAGGCGGTCTGCGATTGGGCAGACTCGCTCGACAGGAAGGGGCTGAATCAGCTCGTCTATTCGCTGTTTGCGTGGTACGAGAAAAGAGCGGGCTACTGCGATGGATGCGGCAGGTGGGCGGGGGGCGAGGGTGGCGGAGGGAATTGCCCGGACTGCGGGGCTACGATGCAGATGAGATATGTCTATGAAAGGCATAAAAAGCTCGATATGATAATCACCTGCGCGGTAGGGATGATTTCCCGAATTGAAGTGTCCGCCGCCGGTGAGCGAGGATAACATGAAACTAGAAGTGAAAGGACAGGTGTTTCCAAGGGCATGGGACGTCGCCAAAAACGTGAAAAAACTCAGGGACGAGCGCAGAGTGGTCAATCTCGGCGCGGGTACTGTCGGTTTTTCGGTGTATGAGGTGGAACTTCCCGTGGAAACCAAACAGGACGGCTTGTACTACGTTACGCCGGATGGGGTGAGGCTCTACTGGAATCACGGGGATCAGTACGAAATTGGCTATCTCATCTCGGAGCTTGATTCGGACGCGCTCGCGGCGAGGCATTTTAAGAGATGAAAAAGCTCGCCATCGCAATTTTTATTGCCCTCGCGTATTCGGCATCGGCGGCGGACTCGTATCAGATAAAGCTCCCGAACGGGGTTATTATCCGAGCTGAAGTCGCTAAAGATAAGGCAAAGGGGCTATCCGGCAGGGAGTCGCTCTGCCCCGACTGCGGCATGATTTTTATTTACGAGCGCGAGGGACACTACACTTTTTGGATGCGGGACACTCTCATCCCCCTTGCCATGATTTGGCTGGACGCCGAGGGGCGAGTGGTGCATATAGTCAAGGACGCTCCCCCGTGCAGAGCGAAGGAAAATCCCTACGGCGAGTGCCGTATGTATTCCCCATCTATCCCTGCGAAGTACGTGCTTGAGACAAACCCCAAAGCCGCCGTCGGGGTGGAGCTTGGGATGAAGCTAAAAACAGTGTCTGAGCGAGCATCCCCGCCGCCGCGTTAGGATTTGATGGGCGTCTGTGCCACGCGCGCGCGGCCGCCCGATTCTTATAGGAATCCCCTGAGGTATTTTCCGTGTCCCGAAGAGGCTATTTTCCTCAACGCCTCTTTCTCGATTTGTCTGATGCGCTCGCGCGTAACGCCGTGCTTTTTGCCTATCTCGTCGAGCGTGAACACGTTTTCCTGGTCTATGCCGAAGCGCATTTTAACGATTTCCTTCTCTCTGGGGTTGAGGAACGCGAGGGCTTCTATGATTCCGTGTTTAATTCCCCTCTGGGCGATTGCCGAATCCGCAAGAGGGGTGTTTGCGTCGGAGACAAAGTCGAGGAGGGTTTTATTCTCTCCATCTATCACTGGCGAATCGAGGTGGATTACGTCGTTTGCAATTTGCAGAATCTGCTTTACGCTCTGAGTGGACATCTTTAACTCTCTGGCGATTTCCGAGGGGAGGGGTTTTTGTCCGTTGCGCTTTTGAAGCTGCGCGCTCATTTTATATACCTTGCCCGCCTGTTCAAATAGGTACACTGGAATCTTAATCGTCTTGGTTTGCTCTAGGAGCGCCCGTCCCAGCGCCTGATGTATCCACCACGAGGCGTAAGTGGAAAATTTAAATCCCTTTGTGTGGTCGAATTTCTCTACTGCCCGCATGAGTCCTATGTTGCCTTCTTGAATGAGGTCTGAGAACGGAAGCCCGCGCCCCATGTAACGTTTGGCGATATTTACGACGAGCCTAAGGTTGGCTTTGACGAATCTCTCTTTGACGGCTTCTTTGCGCTCTAGTTGTCTGCGCAGTAGGGCTTGGAGCTGGACTAGATTCTCTTCGGATGCCTCTTCGTCCTCTCGCCTGCCGATAATCTCGGCTGTTTTCTTTACTTCAGCTTCGTGCCGTTTTATTTCGGCGGAAAGTTCGATTTCCTGTTTCGCCGTGAGGAGCGGCTCTATTACCATCTCCTTAAAATAGGCGTAGAGGAGTCTGTATTCCTCGTCGGGTATCCGCTCTTTCTCAGCGCTCTCGGTGGATGAGTACTGCGGCGCTTCAAATTCCCCCTCGCCCTCGTCCATTCCCTCTTCAACTGAATCGCCGTCCAAATCGAGGGGCGATGGGGCGTCGTCCTCGTCTTGCTCCACCATAAACCCCCTGTAGCGGGCTACTTCGGCTCTTTGAATCTCTGCTCTTTTCATTGTATCTCTCTCCCTCTCTCTGCGAAAATGTTCCTGCCTAAATTCGGGGCGGCTTATCTCGTGGCGGCTTCTGGCTATTTGGATGCGCTCGGCGCCGTGGGCATCAGAAGAGTGGTTGCCAGCGAACTGAGCCGCGCCTATGCCTGCCGGAGCCGAGATTGCCTCTCTGCGCCCCCTCTCTATAGAATTGATAATAGATTCTTGCGCGTATAGGAGCAATCAGACAAAATCCGATTTTTTTGTCAGTATTTGTCTTACAAATATTCACGATGCAAGATGCGCGGGTACGGGACGCGCTCCCTCAGCGGCGTAGCGGTTAGGAGACGGCAGAGTGGGGAAATTCTGTCCATAAGCCAATAGAACCTTCAAAAGCCCCCTTAAGGCGGTATAATAGAAACCTCGAAACCAAACTCGCTTCGGAGCAATGGAATACGCGATAAAATTTAACAATTGGAAGGTTTCCTCAATGAAAAAACACAGAACCCTCAAACCCTTTGCGAGAGTGATGGCGGCAAACCGGGGCGAAATTGCCATTCGCGTCTTTCGCGCCTGCACCGAGCTTGGCATCAGCACCATTGCCGTCTATGCCGAGGAAGATTCATTCTCGCTTCATCGCAACAAAGCCGACGAAGCCTATCTCATCGGCAGAGACAAGGGCCCAGTAGCCGCGTATCTCGACATCGAGGGGATAATTAAAATCGCCGTCGAGAAGAAAGTTGACGCGATACACCCCGGATATGGCTTCCTATCCGAGAACGCCGAATTCGCCGCCGCCTGCCGCCGCGCAGGAGTGGTATTCATTGGGCCATCGCCTGAGGCCATCGCGCTCATGGGGGATAAAGCCGAGGGCAGACGCCTTGCCAAAAGTATCGGCGTGCCAATTGTTCCCGGCGCTGAGGGGTTTATCCAAAATGACGCCCAAGCCCTTGCCTTTGCCCAGATGTCGGGGTATCCGGCGCTACTTAAAGCCGCCCACGGCGGAGGCGGCAGGGGAATCCGAATCGCGCACGACGCAAAATCCCTGCTGGCGAATCTCGCCGAGGCGCGCTCGGAGGCGATGTCCGCATTCGGAAGCGACGCCATAATTCTCGAGAAATACATCGAAAATCCCAAGCACATCGAAGTGCAAGTGTTAGGGGATGGCTACGGAGGGGTAGTTCACCTGTTCGAGAGGGACTGCTCCGTGCAGAGGAGGCATCAGAAGGTATCCGAACTCGCCCCGTCGCTCACCTTATCCGAGGATTTGAGGGAGCGAATCTACGCCGCCGCGCTTAAAATAGCCCGCGCCGTCAATTACACGAGCGCAGGCACGGTGGAGTTTCTGGTTGACCGAGAGGGGAACTTCTACTTTATCGAGATGAACACCCGAATCCAAGTCGAGCATACGGTAACCGAGGTCATCACAGGCATTGACCTGGTTCAAACCCAAATCCGCATTGCCGAGGGTTATAGGCTCTCAGACCCCGAAATCGGAATCCAGAAGCAGTCGGCAATCCGCACGAGGGGGTTTGCCCTTCAGTGCCGCATCACGACCGAGGACTCGGCTAACAACTTTAGACCCGACATCGGACGCCTCACCGCATATCGCTCTCCTGGGGGATTTGGCATAAGACTCGACGCCGCAAGCGCCTATGCCGGGGCGGTCATCACGCCCTACTACGATTCTATGCTCGTAAAAGTAACCTCGTGGGGGCTTACATTCGAGCAGTGCATGGCGAAAATGGAGCGCGCGCTCATGGAATTTCGCATCAGAGGGGTCAAAACAAATATCCCCTTCCTGCTCAATGTCATCCGCCATCCGGTGTTCAGGCGCGGCGAATGCACGACGAAATTCCTCGAAGACCACAGGGAGATATTTGAGATTCGAGAACCCCGCGATAGGGCTACGAGAATCCTTGGCTTCATAGGGGATATATCCGTAAACCGCGTGCTGAATAGACCCCCTGCTTGGGCCGAGAAGCCGCCGCTTAAACCCCGCGCTCCTCATCTGGAAAAACCCTCTTCTACTCTGCCGGAGCATCGCAGGGTTTTCCTCGAGCAGGGGGCGGGGGGGCTTTCCAGGTGGATTCTAGCTCAAAAGAGGCTTCTGGTAACCGACACCACTTTCCGCGACGCGCATCAATCCCTCCTTACGACGCGGATGAGAACCTACGATATGAAGCAGGTAGCCGAGGCGACGGCTGACATCGGGCGGGACATTTTTTCATTCGAGATGTGGGGCGGAGCGACTTTTGACGTGTGCATGAGATTTTTAAAAGAATGCCCGTGGGAGAGGCTCTCGGTTCTGCGTAAAGCGATGCCGCAGGCGATGTTTCAGATGCTCATCCGAGGGGCGAATGCCGTGGGCTACGCCAATTACCCCGATAACGTCGTGAGGGAGTTCATAAGGGAATCGGCTCTGCGGGGAATTGACATATTCCGAATATTTGACTGCTTCAACTGGATTCCCAATATGAAAATCGCCGTCGAAGCCGCTATTCACACCGGCAAGGTCGTAGAGCCTGCGATTTGCTACACGGGCGACATCACAGACCCGAAGAGGGATAAATACTCGCTTCGCTATTACGTTGCCCTCGCAAAGGAGCTCGTCTCGATGGGGGCGCACATCATCGCCATAAAGGACATGGCGGGTCTGTGCAAGCCCTATGCGGCGGAGAAACTCGTGCGCGCTATAAAAGAGGAGTGCGGAGTGCCGATTCATTTCCACACCCACGCCACGAGCGGCAACGCCGAGGCTACGGTAATTAAAGCCGCCGAAGCCGGTGTGGATATAGTTGACCTCGCTGTGAGCGCTATGTCGGGCGGCACGTCTCAGCCGAGCCTCAATGCGATTGTAGCGGCTTTGGAAGGCACGAAGCGCGACACTCGGATTGACGTTTCGGGGCTTCATAAGCTCGCCGCTTACTGGGAGGCAGTCAGGGATTACTACGCCCCTTTCGAGGGGGATATGAAGTCCTCCAACGCCGATGTCTATCTCTACGAAATTCCGGGGGGGCAGTATACAAATCTCCGCGCTCAGGCAGGGGCCGTGGGGCTTGGGGACAGGTGGGAGGATATAAAGCGCGCCTATACCGACGTGAACCGCCTGTTTGGGGATATTATCAAGGTAACGCCGTCGTCTAAAGTCGTTGGGGATTTGGCTTTATTTTTAGTTCAAAATAGCCTCTCGGCGGGGGACGTCCTGGAGAAATCGGCGCAGCTGAGCTTTCCTGAATCCGTCGTGGATATGATGAGGGGCAATCTCGGCGAGCCGCCCGGAGGGTTTCCGCCGGAGGTTCAATCCGCCATCCTCAAGGGCGAGAAACCAATCGCCAAGCGCGCCGGAGAGCTTCTGCCCCCGGTGGATTTCGATGAGACGGCATCTGAGCTTGAAAAACGCCTTGGGCATCCCGTTGGGAGGCAGGACGTCTTATCGTATCTGCTCTATCCGAAGGTGTTTGAGGAATTTGATAAGCACCGCGCCCTGTTCGGGGATACCTCGGTCGTGCCGACGCCGACATTTCTCTACGGCATGGAGACAGGCGAGGAGATTCAGGTTGAAATCGAGGAGGGCAAGACGCTCCTGATTCGACTCTTTGCCGCCGGAGAGATTGAAGCCGACGGCAGGCGCCCCCTTCTTTTTGAACTCAACGGGCAACCCAGGCCGGTGAGAGTCCTGGATAAATCCGTCGAGGTCAAAGTGCAGGCGAGGACCAAAGCCGACGGCGACAAACCAGAGGAAGTGGGCGCGCCAATAAGCGGCAAGGTGGTCAAATTCTTCGTCAAGAAGGGCGATGTGGTAACGCGCGACCAGCCGCTCTTTGTGATAGAGGCGATGAAGATGCAGACCAACATCAAATCGCTCAAGACGGGCGTTATCGAGAAGATTCTCATCGCCGAGGGCGAGGGCGTTGACGCTGGGGATTTAGTCCTAAGCCTAGCTTAAGCCGCCGCTCTTTGCGTGGCGGGGGCGGTTCATCCGTTATTTGCTGATTAATTAGGAGCGCAGATGCCGAGTATAAAAGAGACCCGAAACCAGATGATTCAATTCGTATTTCCTGAGCATGCCAATAACCTCGGCACTCTCCACGGCGGCAGGCTCATGGACTGGATAATGCTTGCGGCGAGCATCACGTCCTCCAGACTCGCCAAGGGGATAACGGTTCTTGGGAACGCCGACAGCATTGATTTTATCAACCCCGTGAGAGTGGGGGAGATTCTCATCCTCGATAGCTGGGTTGAATACGTCGGCACAAGCTCCATGGAGATAGGCGTCAGAGTCCGCTCGGAAAATCCTGAAACCGGAGAACTCAAGCACACGACCTCATCTCATCTGGCTTTTGTCGCTGTTGACAACGACGGCAAGCCTAGGGAGATAAAACAAAAAATCACCCCTGCCGACCCCGATGAGCGGGCGATTTACCACGAGGCGCAGAGGCGTAAGGGCGAGCGCGTAGCCAGAGCGCTGAATAAAAAAAGCTCCCGTCTTGCCGACGCGCTCGAGGCGGCGAGATTTAAACTGGAGACCATAAAACCGGTTCTCCCCGAAGACGCTTTCTACGGCAGTTTTCTATCAGTGGGCAAGCTAATGAAGGATGTGGACGAGGTCGGGGCTATACTCGCCGCAAGGGTTGTAAGGGGCTCTATTGTTACCGGCTCGGTTGACGATCTGTGGTTTTATTCTCCCATAAAAGTCGGCGAGGTCGTGATTTTCATGGCGGGAATCACATATACAGGCAAAGCATCGCTGGAGATCGGGGTCAAAATTTTCTCCGAGAATCTGACCGAGGGCATAAGGAAACACACCTCCACCGCGTATCTGAGCTTTGTTCATGTCGGAGCGGACGGCAGGCCGAGATTTATAAAACCGTTCACGCCCGAAACCCCCGCCGAGATTACCCTTTGGCAGCAAGCCGAGGAGCGAAAGCGGATTCGCGCCGAGAGGGTATATCGCATTAAACAGGCGGCGGACTTATTTCTGGCAAGATAGCTCGTTTAGGATTGAGAAAGTAAGTTTGGGATGAGGGGAATGGGTTAGAATTGAGGCGGCGGATTTCACCGCGTCTCGGAGTGGGTATTCAATATAGAGCAGAGCGTTTACCCGTTCTCTTCTTCTTTCTCTGCAATTTTCCCTATAAAGAGTTGCGAGACCCACTGCTGGATGCTCTTCTCTGATACTCTGCCTATCTGCTTTCTCACATTTTTGAGCGGGATGACCGCTTTGGCGGCGGAGCGATGCCCTCCAGCGCTTCCGATGTCCTTGAAAAGCTCCCTCACGATGCGCCCCGCGCTCTTGACGTATCCCACGTTTCTGACCGAAATTATCAGGTGAGTTCTACTCAGCACGCCGAACGCCACAGACCAGTCAACCCCCTTTACCTGTATCCCGAAATCCGCCATTTTGGGGATGAGATATTCTCTATCCACTTTTCCGAGGTTAACGAAGAAAATCCCGTCAGAAATTATGTGGTTTGCCAGCGCCTCGCCGAAGCGCTGAATCTCGCAGGGGGGCATCTCGGCGCGCTCAATTCGCTTGAGCAGTCCGAGGTTTGCAAGCGGATAGAGAAACGTGAACGAGGCTACGTCGTCGGGGTTTGCCTCGCGGTTTAGAGATACGGTGTCGGTTTTTATCCCATAGAGGAGCGCCGTGGCGAGTCGTTCGGATATTTCTGCCTGCGCCGCTCGGAGGTACTTCGTGAGAATAGTGGAGGTCGCGCCCTCTTGGACTTTGACCTCCGAGAACCGCGTTCTGTACGAGCCTACCAGCGGGTGGTGGTCAATTACGGTGTCAACCTGAGCGAGGAGGTTTCCAAAATACGGCGGCTGAACGTCAACAAGGGCAATGGAATCAAACCCCTTTATATCGGTTGTATCTAGTTTCTCAAGGTCAATGTCTAGAAGCTCAATCATGGCAACGTTCTCGGGGCGCGAGATTTCCTCTCCCAAGTGTCCAATGACTGTCGTCTGGCGGTTTCTCCTGAGCAGAGCCCTCAGCGCAAGCGCGCTTGCAATGGAATCCGGGTCGGGATTGTCGTGCAGTAGAATCAACATTTTTTTCGTATCGGCGTGGATGGCCCTTAGCTCTTCGACGCGGATGTTGATTTTTGCGAGCTTCTCTTCTCTATCAATTTCGCTGGAGAGCATTTTGTGGAATGGAACGAATCTGACCGAAGGCGGGGCATCGGCGGGTTTTTCGCCGTTGCTGATGATGATGGGGGTTTGCGGGTAATGCCTGCCAAGCTCTCTTGAAACTTCGGCCGAGAACACGCCTTTTTCAAGCACGATGGCGCTGAAATTTCCGGTTTGATTCAGCGCCTCTTCCATTGAGCTGACCCAGATGACCTCCCCTCGTTTTGAGAAAAGCCCGATGAGAAGCGAATCAAAGTCCCCTATGAATAAATATCGTTTGAGTTCTGTCCCCATGGTCTTTATCACTTCGCTGCGGCGCCCAGTTGCTCAGGGTTTTTTGCATCCGCCGCTGAGCCTGCCCGCCAGCTCAGATAAACCGCCGAGGAGACGCTCGCTGTCAGAGCCGTTTTCCTCAATTATGCGAACCAGAGCGCTTCCCACGATGACGGCGTCGGCAAAGGTTGAAATCCTCGCTGCCTGCTCTGCGGAGGACACGCCGAATCCTACGCCTACGGGGAGATTTATGATTTTGCGCACACCCGCCACAAGCTCCTCCAGCGAGTAGTTCATGTCGGGTCTCGCCCCTGTTACGCCCGTTACTGAGACGAGATATACAAACCCGCTTGCCCTCTCGGCGACGAGTTTTATCCTGTCTTCCGTGCTTGTGGGGGCGAGGAGAAATATAAAATCAAGCCCCGCTGCGTCGGTGTGGGATTTTAGCTTGCCGGCTTCTTCGGGCGGGAGGTCAACCACCAACACCCCGTCCGCTCCGGCTTCTTTGGCGTCGAGGGAGAATCTGCTAAGCCCGTAAGCGAGGAACGGATTGTAGTACCCGAACAGGATTATCGGAATCTCGGATTTCTCTCTTATTGCTCTCACCGCATCGAGGGCATCGGCTAGGGTTGTGCCGTTTTTAAGAGACCTCTCCGAGGCGAGCTGTATCACTGGGCCATCGGCAATTGGGTCTGAGAACGGGATGCCGAGTTCTATAATATCTGCTCCGCTCCGCTCTAGGGCGAGGACTATTTCGGGGGTGAGACGAATATCCGGGTCTCCCGCCGTGATGTATGTAACTAGAGCCGCTTTGCCGATATTTTTGAGTTCTTCAAATTTGCGTTGGATTCTCATTTTATTTGGCGCTGGAGGGATTATGGAAGATAAATTACGCGGGGTATTCATCTGAGTCCTGAGAGAAATTTAACCGTTTGCGGTGTTAAGTCAAGATTAAGGGGGCGCGTAGCATTGCCTGCCTCTGGGTTTATTCGGTAGAATTCATAGCGAGGGTTGCAGATAACAATGACGCTGGATGAATTTGCGCAAAATTTTTACGCGCTCAGAGCTAAGGGATGGGTTCGCTCCGAGAGACGAGGCCCTACGGGAGTCGGGCAGACGCTGGAGAGGCACATCGGCTTGACCGAGAACAATATATCCTCGCCCGATTTGGACGGCATAGAACTAAAAGCTCATAGAATAAACTCATCTTCGATGATTACTCTCTTCACATTTAATAGAAAAGTTTGGAAGATGAAACCGCTCGAAGCTGTTAAAACATACGGCACAACCGATGAAAATGGACGGCTCGGATTATACCTCACCCTATCTAGGACTCCTAATGGTTCAGGCTTATTCCTACATATTGAACCCGATGCCATTTCTGTCAGGCATATCTCGGGGTGAATTATCGCCGAATGGCAACTGGAATCTCTCGCTATACGGTTTATTCAAAAGATGTCCACTTTGATATTTATATCGGCGTTTAGCGAAATGCGGGGCAATGTCGAGTGGTTTAAATTCGACCGGGCGCAAATACTGACGGCCACGTCGCCAGATATTATCCGCAATCAAATCTCTGCCGGAAATGTGCTTGTTGACCTGCGGCTACACGATAAAATTACAAGCGCGCGCAATCACGGCACGGGCTTTCGAGTGTTTGAGGATAAGCTCGCCTTGCTGTTCGGCAGTGTGAGGGATATATAAAATGTCCAAACCACATCAACTCAGGTTATTTCCATCGCCAGAAATTCATCTCGCTGACAGGAACGACTGGACTTTCGCGGGGGCGCTAACAAGGGAGCTAACCCACTGCTATCACGACTATCCGGCGAGAATGATACCCCAGGTTGCGGGGAAATTGCTGGATACCTTTGGCGGGGGCGCAAAGCTGCTATTTGACCCCTACTGCGGCACGGGAACTTCGCTTGTCGAAGGGTTAATTCGGGGAATTGGCGTCGTAGGCTCTGACTTAAATCCGCTCGCAAGGCTAATTTCGAGGGCAAAGACCTGCGCCCTGCCGCCGGAGAGGGTTGACGAAGAACTTGCGAAATTCAGCAAATTTATACTCAATTCGCCGCCGCCTCGTTTTTTAACTCCGCTCGCCATCAAGGGAATAGGTCGTCTCGATTTTTGGTTTAAGCCGGAGGTTATCGAGCGGCTCTATTTAATTCGCGAGTTTATCCGAGGGGTTCAGGATGAGGGGGCGAGGCTTTTTTTTCAAGTTGCCTTCAGCGAGACCGTGCGCGAGAGTTCTAACACTAGGAACGGCGAATTTAAACTCTACAGATACCCGCAGGATAAGCTCGAGGGGTTCAATCCCGATGTGTTTGCCGTAATGCGCCGAAAGCTCCATAGAAACCGCCAAGGGTTTGGCAAATTCATGGATTCAATGTCGCAATTCTCCCAGTTGCCGAGGGCTGAGGTCTTGGGCTTCAACACCGTGCTTGAAATCCCCACGGGCGCTCTCCCCCCTTCGAGCGTAGATATTGTAATTACCTCTCCGCCTTATGGGGACTCCGCTACGACGGTTGCTTACGGTCAGTATTCGCGGCTCTCGGCGGCGTGGCTCGAAATCGAAGACGCGGGCGGGATTGACTCAAAGCTGATGGGCGCAAGGGCGATTAGAGAGATAGAGCGCCTCCCGTCGGAGGCTATTAATTCGTCAATTGAGAGGGTAGCCGCGATTGATAAAAAGCGGGGCTTGGAGGTCGCCTCGTTTTATAGGGACTTGGAGGCGTCAATTCGCAACGTTTGCGGCGCAATTAAACCGGGCGGCTGTGCTTGCTACGTCGTGGGAGATAGAAAAGTGAAAGCGGTGATACTGCCAACTCATACCGCGGTGAGAAATTTTTTTGAACACTCTGGATTCCATCACGTTGATACCTTCTCCCGCCGGATTCCGAATAAGAGGATGCCCTCGAAAAACAGCCCCACAAACGTTGCCGGAGCAAGCGGCGAGACTATGACCGGCGAGAGAATAGTCGTAATGCGCCGCCCCCTGTCTAAAGCCCGCCATCTTCCATAATCTTTGCCACTGAGTAGATGTCCTTATCCCCCCTGCCGGAGATACAGATTACGATGATTTCATCCTTTGGCATCTGCGGGGCGACCTTCCTCGCGTAGGCGACGGCGTGCGCAGATTCGAGCGCGGGAATTATGCCCTCGGTCTCTGAGAGGAATTTAAACGCGGCGAGAGCCTCTCTATCGTCAACACTTGCGTAACTCACCCGCCCCAAGTCGCTCAGATATGAATGCTCGGGCCCGACGCCGGGGTAATCGAGTCCTGGGGCGATGGAGTGAGTCCCCATGACCTGCCCGTGAGCGTCCTGAAGCAGGTACGTGCGGCTCCCGTGAAGCACTCCCGGTCTGCCCGCTCCGATAGTAGCCGAATGCCTCTGGGTTGTAATGCCGTCTCCAGCCGCCTCAACGCCCGTAATTTTTACCCCCTCATCGCCGAGGAATGGATAAAAAAGCCCCATTGCGTTTGAGCCGCCGCCGACGCAGGCAATGAGCAGATTTGGCAATGCGCCCTCTTTGCTGAGAATCTGCTCCCGCGCCTCCTGACCTATTACCGACTGGAAATCCCTCACCATCATCGGATAGGGATGGGGCCCGGCAACGCTTCCTATGATGTAGAACGTGGAGCGCACGTTCGTAACCCAGTCCCTCATCGCCTCATTCAGCGCGTCCTTGAGGGTCTGCGTGCCGGATGTAACCTCTCTGAGCGTCGCTCCCAGAAGTTTCATGCGGATGACATTTAGCTGCTGCCGCCGCATATCTTCGATTCCCATATAAACCTCGCACTCCATGTTGAACAGGGCTGAGACAGTGGCAGTAGCCACGCCGTGCTGTCCCGCCCCGGTCTCGGCAATGATTCTGCGTTTGTTCATCCGCGAGGCTAGGAGGGCTTGTCCCACGGTGTTGTTGATTTTATGCGCCCCGGTGTGGGCGAGGTCTTCGCGTTTGAGATATATCTTTGCCCCTCCGAGCTTTTTGGTCATCCTCTCGGCGAAGTAGAGCGGAGTAGGGCGTCCCACGTATTCGCTCAGATAGTGCGAAAGCTCAGCTTTAAATTCGGCGTCGTCCTTGATTTCGAGATACGCCCTCTCCAAATCGAGAAGCGCAGGCATAAGTGTTTCGGGAACGTATCTGCCGCCGTAATCGCCGAACCGACCCATGGCGTCCGGCAGGGTTATGTTAAGATTCATTTCTCACCGCCTCACAAAATTTTTTGATTTTCTCTCGGTTTTTCTTCCCCGGATACTCCTCAACGCCCGAACTCACGTCCACGGCGTAGGGGTTTATGGCTCTGATGCCGCTTTGCACATTCTGAGGGGTAAGCCCTCCTGATAGAATCACCCGCCGGGAATTGAAATTTCTAATCGCGTCCCAATTGAATTTCTCGCCCGTGCCGCCGTAGGACTCTTCCGAAAATGTGTCGAATAGAACTGCGTGGACGGGATAACCCGCAAAGCCGCCCGTTTCCAGCCCCCCTCCGATGCGGACTGCCTTTATCAGCCTCCCGCCTAGAGCGCGGCAGAAATCAGCGGTTTCATCCCCATGAAGCTGAACTGCGTCAACTCCCGTGAATCTGCGCACCCGCTCAATTTCGGCAAGCGACTCATTCACAAACACCCCAACGGTTGTTACAAACGGCGGAAGCTCGCGGATGATTTCCAAAGCCCTCTCAGGGGCGATGAATCTCTTGCTTTCGGCGAAGAAAATAAACCCAAGGGCGTCCGCCCCGCAAGCGGCGGCATAAAGCGCGTCTTCTATGTTCGTAATGCCGCAGATTTTTATCCGAGTCATAAGGGGAGATAATTATAAGAGTTCAAAGGGGATATGTAAATATTCGCGATTCGCAATTCTCCCCACGTTAATACGCGAAAAACCGCATAAGCTCGGCGATGACCCCCTCTGGGGCTTCTTCGGGGAGGAAATGCCCGCAATCCAGAGCGCCGCCCTCGACGAACTCTGCCCTCTCGCGCCAGACAGAAAGCACGTCGTAAGTGCGGTTGATAAACCCCTTTGCCCCCCAAAGGGCGAGGAGCGGGCATTTCACTTTACTCTCTAAATCTGCCTCGTCGTGGCGGAGGTCAATTGTGGCGGCGGCGCGGTAGTCGTCGCAGGAGGCGCGAATGACCTCAGGATTTGAGAAGCACCTCAAGTATTCCGAGACGGCGGCGGCGGAGAATTCGGCCCCTTTCGCGCTCCAACGCCTCAGCAACTCCCGTAGGTAGTATTCGGGGTCTGCGCCAATCATGCGCTCTGGCAGTCCATCGGGCTGGATGAGAAAAAACCAGTGATAATAGCCGGTTGCAAAGCTCTGATTGGCTGTTTTGAACATATGATGCGTAGGGGCGATGTCCATGACGCAGGCTTTTTTGACCCTATCCGGATGGTCGAGCGCCATTCTGTGGGCAACCCTAGCGCCTCTATCATGACCGGCGACGAAAAACTGCCGGTATCCGAGGGCTTCCATCACCAAAATCATGTCTGAAGCCATAGCGCGCTTGGAGTAATTAGAGCTATCAGGCGCGCTTTCGGGCTTGGAGCTGTCGCCATAGCCCCGCAAATCCGGGCAGACGACATAAAAATTAGAGGCGAGCGCTGGGGCGGTCTCGTGCCACATATAGTGCGTCTGCGGGTAGCCGTGAAGGAGCAGGAGCGGCTCTCCACTGCCGGCGTGCCTGAGGTTTATCTCCGCTCCCTCGGTTTTGATTCTAATGCGCGTGAAATCCTCTAATATCATCGGCGGCGTCTCCTCATGTTCATTCGGGGCATACCTGGCAACCGTGAGATGTCTCCTAGTCTAAGTATAGAATTATCGGATGCGAAGCCGGGTCTGCGTCATTTGGCAACTCAGCCGCCCGAATACTCATGCACGGCGTCAACGAGGGCGAGGACGTTGTCAACCGGAGTGCCGGGGAGGATTCCGTGTCCGAGATTGAAAATGTGTCCTGCTCTGCCCTCCGTTTTATCCAATATGCGTTTTGCCTGTTTTTTAATTTCTGAGGGCGAGCTGAAGAGAATAGCCGGGTCTAAATTCCCCTGAACGGCAACATCATAGCTCAATCTCTGCCACGCCTCAGCCAAATCCACGCGCCAGTCAAGCCCTATTACGCTCCCTCCAGCTTCTTTCATCAGCCCCAGAAGAGACGACGTTCCCGTGCCGAAATGTATCGTCGTCGCGCCTTCGGGGAGTTTTCCCATCAGAGATTTCATGTGAGGAAGCACAAACTCCCTGTAGTCGTCGGGCGAGAGACAGCCTATCCAACTGTCGAAAATCTGCACGGCGTCGGCTCCCGCTTGGATTTGAGCGGCGAGATAATGCGCCGTAGCCTCGGATAGTTTTTCCATCAACAGATGCCACGCGGCTGAGTCTGAGCGCATCATTTTTTTTGTGTTCTCATAATTTCTTGAGCCGCCCCCCTCAATCATATAGGAAGCAATGGTAAAAGGGGCGCCCGCAAATCCGATGAGGGCGAGACTCGGCGACAGCGCGCGGCGGACTGTCCTCACCGCTTCATAGACGAATCCGAGGGAGTCGGGGCTAAAATCGAGCAATCCCTCGACGGCTTTGCCGCTTCGCACCGGCTTCTTAATTTTCGGCCCATCCCCGCGTGAAAACTCCAAATCTACGCCCAGAGGCTCGATTATCAGCAATATATCGGCAAAAATTATCGCCGCGTCAACGGCGAGCCTGTCCACTGCCGAGAGCGTAACCTCCGCCGCAAGCTCAGGGGTTTTGCAAAGCTCTAAGAACGACACCCGCGCCCGTAGCTCCCTGTATTCCCTCATGAAACGTCCGGCTTGGCGCATGAGCCAAATCGGGGTGTAGTCTGTCCGCTCGCCACGGCAGGCTTTCATAAATACCGAATTCTGCGCCGAGGGGGTTTCCGCCTGCGGCGAATCCGCCGCCGTCCACACCATATCTACGCGCCGCCAGAGGTTGGTATCCACTCCGAATGAGCGCGCGGCGCGTTTTTTTTGGAGAAGCTCCTCGGCGCGCCGGGCGGTCTCGCGCACTAGGTCTCCCATGTGAGGGCTGTCGGGTTCGTAGTCCACGGCGAACCCCATCTCGCGCAGGGTCTCGGACGTTGTAGGCCCTATTGAGCCGACGAGGGTCTTGCGAAATCCGCTTCTGAGTCGCTCTTCGAGTCCGAGGGATTTTGCCACCTGAAGTAGGTGGTGAACCTGCTGAGAGCTTGTGAAAAAGGATACGTCCGCGCCGCCTTCGGAAATCAACCAGATGGAGCGCTCCAGCGGCTCCGTATTCTCAGGAAGCGCCCAGCGATAGACCGGAACTGGCGTAACATCTGCGCCCCTCTCCCTTAGCCCCGCGAGCAGTTCGGTGTTGGATACCCCGTATTCCTGAACGGCGAGGCGTTTGCCAGTTATGGGAAGCTCCGCGTCAATTGTCGTCAGTATGTCGCGCCAGGTGTTCGGCTCAGGCACGACGACGTCCGGTTTTAACCCAAGCTCCCTCAGCGCGGCAACCGGCTTTGGGCCCCGAACGAGGACGGTCGTCCTGCTCAGCGCGTCGGTGAATTGCTCAATTGGATATTTGGTCTGAATCGCGGCGGCGAGAGCGCGAGTTCCAACTCCGGTGAGGAGTATCACAACGTCGAATTGCCCGCCGATAAGCTCATCGGCAAAGGCAAGGGCCTCGCGCGCCTCCGAGAGAGGCACCTCTCTCATCGAAGGGGCTACAACAGGCGCCCCCCCGTGATAGGCGATGAGCTTCTCAATTTCCCTCGCCCTCCTGCTTTCAAATGAAACCACCGTGAGACCGTTGAAATCCCTTGCCATTTTACTCTCTTCCCGACGCTTTTTTATGCCTCTTAGGTTATCACGCGTCGATATTGCCCGCAAGCCGCCCCCTATCCCTTGGTTTGTAGTGTTTGACGATGCTCTATACCCGCTCATTTTGCTTATTGAATTTATAGATTATAATCTCTTGAAATAACGCCGCTTTTGGGGAACGGAGGAATACAATTTGAAAAACCTGCCGAGACAATTTCTAAATCTCGCCTTTGGCTCTGTGCTATTTTTTGCTCTATGCCATGCCGCCGTATATGCGCAAAATCCTCAGTCTGTGGGAACTCTAACCGCCGTCAAAAATGAGGTAAAAGTTTCCAGAGACGGAGCAGAGGCACAAACGCAGCAGCAGGGGGCGAGAGCCTTTCTGGGGGATTTCCTCGAAACCGGCGACGATTCGGGGGCGAAGATACTTTTTGAGGACGATACGCTTATCTCTCTTGGAGCTAATGCGGAATTTGAAATTACGGAGTTCGTCTATGCTCCGAATAAGAGAAAATCCCTGTCAACTCTGACTAAGGGCAAGCTCAAGTCAATTGTTCAGAGGGTCGAAGGCGAATCCGATGTTCAATACGCCACTCCCAACGCGGTATGCGGAATAAAGGGAACGACCCTTCTCATTGACGCCAAAGGGATTTTTTGCGCAGTCGAGGGGAGCATATCCGTAAAGGGTAAGACAAAAGAGGTTACCGTTAATTCGGGGCAGTGCAGCAGGATAATAGACGGCGAGCCTTCCGACCCTGAATCCCTGACCGAGCAGCAGCTCGGCGAGTTCGCCGACACCGATTTTGAAATTGCCCTGTTTAGAGATTTATTAAACCGGAATCTCCCCATCGGTAGCTTGTTTGATACTCCGGGGACGACGAATATCCCAGAGGCGCTGTCTAGCTTGCCTCAGCTCCCGCTGGAGCAACCGGCCGACCAACTTCCGGGGGTGGATTCCAACGGCAGACTGCCGATAGATATAATAATTAACCCCTAAGTGTTGACACGGGCGAGGCGTTCGCAGTTATGCCTTTTTGTCATTTCGATGGAGCGGCAGCGACTGAGAAATCCTCTCCCCAGCGCAAATTCACGCTAGACCTGTAGCCTGATAAAATTCGTTGATTTTGTCGCGGGTTCTTGGTAGAGTCTGAGTCAATTTAACCACCGGAGGGGAGAGCGACCCAGATGCGATACGGTTTCGATTACAGAGCTGATAGATTTCATATCGAGGGGGTGAGCGTCGAGAAAATTACCGCCGCCCTCGGGACGCCCTGCTACGTCTATAGCTACGCCGCGCTTAAACACTCCTTCATGACCCTTGCCGACTCCTTTGCCGAGCGCGAAGTCGCCATCTGCTACTCGGTCAAGGCGAATTCCAACCTCGCCGTGCTGAGGACTTTTGCCTCTCTGGGAGCGGGCTTCGACATTGTCTCAGGGGGGGAACTCCGCAGGGTTCTGCTCGCCGGGGGAGACCCGTCTAAAATCGTATTCTCAGGCGTGGGCAAGACTAAAGAGGAGATGAAATACGCGATTGAAGCTGGGATTTTATTCTTCAATGTAGAGTCTGAAGCCGAGCTTTGTGCGCTAGACGCCGTCGGGCGCGCCATCGGTAAGAGAGCCCCCGTCGCCATAAGGGTGAATCCCGATATTGACCCAAAGACTCATCCCTACATTTCAACTGGGCTTAAAAAGAGCAAATTCGGCATAGAAATTGAGCGAGCGCCGCAGGTCTATCGGGACGCATCTCTAATGCAGGGCTTGGAAATTGTTGGGCTAGACGCTCACATCGGCTCGCAGATATTCGACCTCTCTCCGTTTGCCGAGTCGGTGCGCAAACTCACCCGCCTTGCCGACTCCCTGAGGCGAGACGGTATAAATATCCGCTACGTTGACATCGGAGGGGGGCTAGGCATAAATTACAAAAACGACGAAACTCCCCCTCATCCGAAGCAGTACGCCGAAATCATCGGGCGGGAATTCAGTGGAGACTATAAGCTCATCCTAGAGCCGGGACGCTCCCTTGTAGGCAACGCAGGAGCGCTACTGACCAAGGTACTCTACATCAAAGAAGGCTCACAAAAGAAATTCGTCATCGTGGACGCCGCCATGAACGACCTGATTCGCCCAGCTTTTTACGACTCCTACCACGAGATAGTCCCTGCCAAAAAACTCGAGGGCGCAGATTATGAGACGGCCGACGTCGTTGGGCCCATCTGCGAGTCGGGGGATTTCCTCGCCAAGGACAGAGCGCTACCCAATGTGTCAGCGGGGGATGTTCTCGTCGTGCTTAGCGCCGGCGCTTACGGCTTTGTGATGTCGTCTAACTACAACACCCGCCCCCGCGTGCCGGAGGCGCTGGTGAGGGACGGCGAATTCTTTACCGTGAGGGATAGAGAGACCGTAGAGGACTTAATCCGTGGCGAGCGCATACCGGATTTTCTTCGGGATTGAGATTTATGATTGACCAAGTTTTGCGGCTTGGCTATTCTAATTGAATCCGCAGCGCTCTATTTACATCTCATGGCTATAGCTTAAGCTGTCGCTCTTCCATCCACGGAGGTTCTCTCACCGATGTTTGAATTTTTCACCAAGGGCGGGTTTTTTATGTACCCGATACTCGTCTGCTCGATAGTGGGACTGTCCATATTCATTCAAAAGATGTGGACGCTGAGGGATGAGAAAATCCTCCCGCAGGCATTTCTCGCCCAGTTCTATGAATTCCTCTCCAAAGGGAAATTCGGCGAGGCAATGGTGGTATCGCGCGCAAGCGATTCTACCATTGGCAGAATAGCCGCCGCCGCTCTGGAGAACTCATCTAAACCCGAAGAGGAGCTCAAAGAGAAAATTGAAGAAGCGGGGCGCAAAGAGGCTTCGGAACTCGGCAAATATATAGAGGGACTCGGCGCGGTGAGCAACGTAAGCACCCTTTTGGGACTCCTTGGGACTATCGCGGGAATGATTAAAATTTTTAAGGTCATATCCGAACAGCCAATTGTGAACCCCCCGAGCCTCGCAGGCGGGATTTCCGAGGCGCTCTACACAACGGCATTCGGGCTGTTAGTGGCGATACCGGCTTACATAGCCTATAAGTTTGCCCTTGGACGAGTGGATGAAATCGTAGAAAAGGTCGAAGAAGAGGCCGGGAAAATCACCGATGAGCTTGGGGTCGCCCTCGGAGCGAAGGGTAAAAGCAGGGACTTTGTCAGATGAGATTCAAAAAAGAGAAAAAACAAGGCGCGGGAGGCGCGCTGGACTTAACGCCGATAGTGGACGTGGTGTTCAATCTGCTCATATTCTTCGCCCTCTCGCTCAACTTTGCCGCAACCTCCGCCGGAATTAACATAAAGCTCCCGAAAGCCTCCTCAGCCGAGCCTCTCAAGACCGAGCAGGTAAATATTAATCTCTCCAGAGACGGCAGGATTTCCCTCAACGATAAGACGATTTCCATGGGGAAACTCACTGAAACCCTCAGTGATAACCCCGAGAAGGACTCGCTTGTGATTATTCGCGCCGATAACGCCGTTCAGCACGGGCGCGTTGTCGAGATGATGGACGTCGTGCGGGGCGAGGGGTTCTCCCGCCTTGCCATAGCCGTCGAGCCGGTGCAAAAGGGGAAATGACGCTTTTCAGCCTCAAATCAACTCGATGCCGCGCGCGCTGCGCATTTCGCCTCCCTCAGTTTGACACTATTTAAAATCTTATGTAGTTTTCCGCTTCTAATAAATCCCCCTCGAAAAGTTGCCGCTTGAAAATCCTAAAGCTCCTTGGCAGTCTGCTCTCAAGCTACTTCACCCTCTGGATAATTTTATTCTCCGCCGCCGCTTATATGTATCCAGCCCATTTTGCGCCCCTCTCGCATCTCATCACTCCGACTCTGGGCGTGATAATGTTCGGTATGGGGATGACCATAACCTCCGAGGATGCGCGCCGACTTCTCAGCTCGCCGAGGGAGATTTTCATTGGGGTTGCCGCTCAGTATTCCGTGATGCCCGCCACAGGATTCATCGTTGCAAGGGGGCTGGGGCTTGAGCCTCTCATCGCGGCGGGGGTGGCGCTCGTGGGGGCGTGTCCGGGAGGGACGGCTTCAAACGTGATAACTTACCTTGCGCGGGGGGATGTTGCCCTATCGGTTGCGATGACCTCGGTTTCAACTCTCCTCTCGCCGCTGTTTACCCCGGTGATGATATATCTATTTGCAGGCAGGTGGATTGACGTACCCGTGTGGGGGTTATTTATCTCGACTATTGAGATTGTTCTCCTGCCCATAGCGCTGGGAATATCCGCGAGGGCTCTTTTCAGACGCGTGGCGGATGCCGCCGCTCATGCCATGCCGCTGGTTTCATCTGTCGGGATTATTTTCATCGTCGGGGTGATTGTGGCGGCAAATGCCGAATCCATTGGGAGCTTAGGCGCGGGCGCTGCGATGGCCGTCATCCTGCATAACTCCATAGGGCTTGCGCTGGGATATTGCATCGCAAAATTTGCGGGGATGAGCGAGCCGAAGAGACGCGCACTGGCGATAGAGGTCGGGATGCAGAACTCAGGGCTTGGGGTCGCGCTGGCAAAAGCGCATTTCGGCGCGGTTGCCGCGCTCCCGGCGGCGATGTTCAGCGTGTGGCATAACGTCGCAGGCTCGCTTCTGGCATTTTGGTGGCGGCGGCGGGACGCTCATAAAACGGGTGATGCCGGATGAGCGAAAGTACGAGAGGCGGTCATATCAGCGGCAGATTTCCCATTGCGGGCTATTTGTTTCTGCTTAGCACGGCGTTTTTTACCGCTCTATCCTATGTTTTTGCGAAATTCGTGGATAAATCCATAAACCCCGAGACGGTTACGTTTTTCTGGTTTTTCGGGGCGTTTTTTTTCTCCATGTTCTCCACAGCCCTGATTCCTTCTCAGCGCGCAGAGCTTCGGGAGATTAAAAAATACACGACTATTTTCATACTCAGCTCCGTTGTAACCGCCATCGGGGCGGCTCTGTGGATTCTGTCCATCAGAACCATAGGCACGCCGCTCACGTCGTTTCTGATGAAATCTCAGACCCTTTTTAGCCTCTTTCTCGGCATCGTATTCTTGGGAGAGCGCCTCAACCGCTGGGAGACCTTCGGCATCGCCCTTACAATTTTCGGCGCAATCGTCGTGGCGTATCAAAGGGACGGATATTTGCTCATGGGAACGGCCGTCGCGCTGGTGTCTGCCTTTTTTTATTCCCTGCTCTCGTTTCTCGTTAAAAAATATGCCAATGACCTCAATATGCTCACCCTTGCCAATGTGCGCTCACTTGGGGTCTCGGCGGTTGTCCTCGCGTATCTGCTCATAGCGGGGAGGTTTGAAGCGCCGGGGCTTTCGGACCTCGCGCTGATGTCTCTGGGGGGGCTTACAGGGGCGTATATCGCCAAGGCGAGCCAGTTTCAGTCAATAAAACTGCTAGACGTGTCGCACTCTACAGCCGTGATGCCGCTTGAGTCGCTCTTTGTCGTTGGGATGTCTTACTTCATCTTCGACGATTTGCCCTCGCCGGTGAAATTAGCAGGGGGCGGGGCGATAATTTTAGGGGTCATCTTCCTCGTGATATTCCGAGGGGGGAAGACGGATGCGCGCTCAAAGTAGCCCGCAGTTTGCGCCAATTAAATTAGTATAGGCAGGGAATTATCTACCCTGAAAATCGGTTCTGAGCCGCTTTTTCGCCTCGTGCCGCTCGCAGGCAAGCTCGATGAGCCTTGAGACGAGGTCGGTGTACTTGATGCCGCTCGCCTCCCAGAGCTTCGGGTACATACTTATCTGCGTAAAGCCGGGGATGGTGTTTATCTCGCTGATGAAAACATCGCCCGTCTGTCCGTCCATCAAGAAATCCACCCTCGCAAACCCCTCGCAGTCCACGGCTTTGAACGCTTCAACGGCGAGCCGCCGCACTAGCGCATCGGTTTTGGAGTCGAGCTTAGCCGGAATTATAAGCTCCGTGCTGTCCTCAAGGTACTTCGCCGCGTAATCGTAGAATTCTCTTTTCGGCACGATTTCCCCCGCCGCAGATGCCTGAGGGTTTTCATTCCCAAGCACGCTCACCTCGATTTCTCTGGGATTTGCCACAGCGCGCTCGACGATGATACGGTTCGAGAAATTGAGCGAATAATCCACAGCCCTGTCCAGCTCGGATGCGGATTTCACCTTTGAAATCCCGACACTGGAGCCTAAATTCGCGGATTTGACGAAACACGCCTCGCCTATATATTCGAGAATTTTCTTCCGAATCTCCCCGCGCCCCGATTCCCACTCATAGCCGTAAAACCCGAGGAAATCCGCCACGGGAAGCCCCGCCTGCCTGAATGCCGATTTCATCACGATTTTATCCATCCCCACGGACGAGCCAAGCACCGATGCCCCTACAAACGGAACTCCCATAAGCTCGAACATCCCCTGAACCGTGCCGTCCTCCCCGTAAGTGCCGTGTAATACGGGGAAAATAACGTCAACTCCATGCTTTAGGGAAACCCCGCCGGAGCAGATTTCATAGAACGCCGGATTGCGAGCATCCAACGATGGCGCTAAAGTGGAGCCGGAGGATATTTCTATGTTGCCCCCTTGGAGACAGGAGCCGACTGCGGCGCGCCTCCATAAGCCGCTTTTTTCTATGAATATGGGGAAAACCTCGAATTTTGCAGAATCCAGATTCTTGATAATTGACCTGGCAGAAATCACAGAGATTTCATGCTCTACGGAAACCCCGCCGAAAACGACTGCAACTGTTAATTTGGGCAACTCAAAACTCCTTGAACCTCCAGAGTTTCAATGAGTTACCCAAGAGGCTTTGGGTTGTCAAGGGTCGGGGGGCGAGGGCGAGCGGAGTGTACTTTGCAAAAATTGGTTTCTAAGGTAGAATGCCAGCTAAAATTCTCAACAATAGATTTAAGGAGGTTAAAACAATGCAGAAAGTCGTGATATGCGAACCGCTCAGGACGGCTATCGGGGCGTTTGGCGGCTCATTAAAGGATTTTCCAGCCGTAACGCTCGGCTCTACAGTCGTAAAAGAGGTACTAAGCCGCTCTGAAATTGACCCAAAAGAGATTAACGATTGCATTCTGGGAAATATTCTCGGCGCAGGGCAGGGGATGAACCCCTCGAGACAGGTCGCGCTCGGCGCTGGGCTTAACGTGCAGACCCCGGCGTTTACAATTAATAGAGTATGCGGCTCTGGCGTGCAGTCAGTGGCTCTCGCCGCCCAGGCAATCAAAGCCGGAGATGCCGACGTCGTCATCGCTGGCGGCATCGAGAACATGAGCGCCGCCCCGTTCTATCTACCGAAGGCGCGCTACGGCTACAGAATGGCTATGCCCAAGGACGAAATCACCGACGGCATGGTCTATGACGGGCTCTGGGACATTTTCAACAACTACCACATGGGAGTAACCGCCGAGAACCTCGCCGAGATTTATAACATCTCAAGGCAGGAGCAAGACGAGTTTTCCTACAAGAGCCAGATGAAGGCAAAAGCCGCTATTGAGTCCGGCAGATTCAAAGACGAAATCGTCCCAATAATGATTCCGCAGAGAAAAGGCGACCCGCTCGCGTTTGAAAAGGACGAACACGCAAAAGCCGACACCACGCCCCAGAGCCTTGCCGGGCTTCGTCCCGTGTTTAAAGTGGGCGGAACTGTAACGGCGGGAAACGCATCGGGCATCAACGACGGAGCGGCGGCGATGATAGTTGCCAGCGAAGCCAAGGCAAAAGCCCTTGGGCTAAAGCCGATGGCGTCCATCGTGGCTTACGCCGTTGCGGGAGTGGAGCCGTCCGTAATGGGAATTGGCCCAGTGCCTGCGATTCAGAAGGTGCTAGACAAGGCCGGTCTGTCCTTAGACGACATTGACCTTTTTGAACTCAATGAGGCGTTTGCCGTGCAATCTCTTGCCGTGCTACGCGACCTTCCGATACCGAGCGAGAAGATTAATGTCAACGGAGGGGCGATTGCCCTTGGGCATCCGATAGGGGCTTCGGGAACAATTATCCTCGTAAAGCTCGTCCATGAAATGAAAAAGAGAAAGGTGAAAAGAGGGCTTGCCTCCCTTTGCATCGGCGGCGGTATGGGTATCGCCATTATTGTCGAGAGAGCTTAGTTTAACCCTAACGCGTCGGGCTGGGGAATTGTCAGCGCCTCAGCCCGATTTGCCGCTTTGTCCGGTTGTCAGAATCCATCCGCTGTTTCCCTCGAATCGAGCTTCATTATGTGTTAGAATCACACGCGGCGTCGTTTGTCGAATCTATTCGATGCCGCTAGGACTTCTCTAATCTCAAGGAGGAAAATTGATTTCTATTGTCTTAGGTCTCGCGGCTGTAGTTTTTCTAGTTCTGCTTAACGGTTTCTTTGTCGCCGCCGAATTTGCTTTGGTGAGTGTGCGCAAATCCAAAATTGATCAGCTCGTAAATGAAGGAAGCGCCCGCGCGCGGCTAGTACAGAAGGCTATTGCTCATCTGGATACGTATATCGCCGCAACGCAGCTCGGAATCACTATGTCTTCTCTCGCCCTTGGATTCATCGGAGAGCCTGCCGTAGCGGTTTTAATTGAGCCTCTGCTCGCGAGGTTTCTGCCTCCCGAAGGAGTCTATTTCACCTCTCACGGAGTGGCTCTGGTGATTGCCTTCTCCATTGCCACTGCCCTTCACATTGTCATCGGAGAGCTTGCCCCCAAGAGCATCGCCCTTCAGCGGCCCGACGGTACGGCTCTTTGGGTAACAGCGCCGCTCGATATTTTCCTTCGGGTATTCCGCCCGTTTATCTATTCCCTCAACTGGGTGGGAAACGCAGTGGTGCGGCTAATAGGTCTAAAGCCTGTCGCCGGACACGCCTCGGTTCACTCCGTGGAGGAGCTTGGAATGCTCATACGCTCGAGCAGAGAGGCGGGCGTGCTGGCGGAACATCAAGAAGAGATGGTCGCCGGCGTGTTTGAATTCGGCGCGCGCTACGCAAGCCAGGTTATGACTCCCCGCACCGAGATTGACGCCGTCCCGATAACGATAGGCATAGGGGAGCTTGCCAAAAACTTCAGCGAGCTTTCCCACTCGCGCCTGCCGATTTATGAAGATGATCTGGACCATATCCTGGGCGTGGTTCTCGCCAAAGATGTGCTGAGCCTGCTTGAGCGCAGAGTGGATGCCTCCTCCTTCGATATAAGATCTGTTATGCGCAAGGTTCCGTTTGTGCCTGAGAACCTGCCGCTGGACAAACTCATGGGCGAGCTTCGCCGCAAAAAATCCCATTTAGCTGTGGTGATTGATGAGTTTGGAGGCACGGCAGGTCTCGTAACTCTCGAGGATATGCTTGAGGAAATCGTGGGCGAGGTGGCGGATGAGTACGACGTGTCCGATGAGTGGGTGAGGAAATTCCCCGACGGGAGTGCCTCGATTGACGGCTTGATGACGATAGAAGAGGCAAACTCGCTATTCGGGCTTGGAATAGAAGAGTCGTTCTACGACACCTTGGGCGGATACATATTCGGGCGGCTACAGAGAACCGCTGACGTGGGAGACGTTATCGGGCTTCCCGACGGGCGCACGCTTAGGGTTACGGAACTCGACGATTTGCGGATAGCCAGAGCGCTGCTCTCTGCAAAGGCCGAAAGCCTCGATGCGGGAACTCAACGCGGCGAGCCTGGATTGTAGCTTAGAGGGGATTTTTGCTATAGCCGCAAATTAACGCGAAGTTTTGCCGAATCTATGAATTCCCATTTTTGCGCGCATCGCTCAGGGCTGTTTCCACTGCCGCCGCCGCCGCCTCGGCGAGAGCGTCCAAGCTCTCATTGAACGAGGGTTGAAATACCAGAATTGCAGACTCGGCGAGCATGGCATTTAGATTCCCGTCCTCGGATTTGCGAAAATCCGTCCTCACCCCTATAACCGGCTTTCCTTTGGCGAAGGCGTAGCCGCACTCCCACGACGTGCCTGAATCCGAATCGCTCCCGTCGAGTACGGCGATGACCGCCTCAGCCCCGTCAATTGACTCTACGTTGCGCTTGAAAATCACGGAAAAATCCGTCTTCCCGTCCCGAAAATCGGCTTCCGTGTCCTGCGGGAGAATTATCTCAAGCTCCGGCTTCAACTCCCCAAGACGGGCCGCAAATTGCCTGTTCCAAACCCTCTCGGCTTGAGTGAAAAGGGGGGCGGCAAGGTATATTTTCATCTCTCCCTCCCTAGCTGAATATGCTCCTGAAGCCTTCGGGCACGGGGGCGATTTTTCTCTCTTTATAGTTGTAAAATACGATGCCGGTCTTCGCCCTCGCTATCTCTCTCGCGGATTTCTTCTCCGAGATTTTATAGTAAAAATCGCATCCATATCTGCTAAATTCCGCTACGGCTATCTCGATTTCGGCCACTTCCCCGTAGAACGCCTCCGATTTATAGGTCAGGACGGCGTCGGCTATGATAATCCCCACGCCCTCGATGTCGCCCTCGGTGAATCCGTGCGAGGCAATGAGTCTTACCCGCGCCTCGTGGGTTAGGCTGAGGATTGAGTCGTGTCCTAGATGCCCCCCGTAGTTTATATCGCTTATGCGTATCGCGATGTCGGTTGCAAAGTGAAAATTATCGGGCAATTCGAGCTTTACTCTTGCCATGCGTCTCCTCTTTTGCGGCGTATAATTTTATATCGGCTCATATCTCATATATCCCCTCATTCAGCCCTGGCGACTCCCGCCCGCATCTGCTCCTTCGCCCCGAATTTCGATGCAAAGTCCCGCGCCTGCGCCTCGGTCATCCCCGCGCCGACCATTACCCGAAATCTGCCCTCTGCCGCGCCCGCTTGAATGTAGGCGAAGTATCCGCGCGTTCTGAGCGTGTCGAGTAGCCCTAGAGCGCTTTCGCCGTCCGGGAAGGCGGCTATCTCTAGGGCATAGCGCGCCGCATCGCCGCTTATAATCTGGCTCATCGCCTCCTCGCGCTGAGGGGATGGCGCCGAGATGATATTCGCAGACAGATACGCCCCTGCGGCAATTCCAATGGCGAGTATCAGAAATTTGATAAGCATCGAGTTCATGAGAGGGGTTATTATACTCGACTTTCCAGCACAGATGTCTCGATGAAACGATATAAAATTTACCTCTGCCTTGATTTTTGCGGGGGGCGGGTTATCCTTTGAGCCGATTTTAGTTTTGAGTCCCCATGGATTGAGGATAACGAGGCGGAGGCACAGATGGAGAAGTCCGAAAAAGAACACATGAGCAAACATGTGGATATTGAGTCTAAGAGGTTTTTCTTCGACGTGAAGGAAAATCACAAGGGGAAGTATTTGAGGATTACAGAACTCAGCGGCGGGAGGTCTTGCATAGTGATTCCTCTCGCTGGAATTAAGGAATTTAAAGAGAGGCTCGGCGAAATAGTGGATGAAGCCTCGAAACTCGTCGAAGGGGATTATTAATATTTCCTTGCCTTTTGTTTGGGAATTGGGCTAAAATCACGGCAATATCGGGCGGTTAACTCAGCGGTAGAGTGCCATCCTCACACGGTGGAAGCCACTGGTTCGATCCCAGTACCGCCCACCACCTTCTTTCCACTCTCATCTGTATATCTTTAATCTTAAACTACTTGCCGAGGAGGGGATAAATGACTAAGAACGAGCTTACGGCGGAATTTGAAGCCGTGGTGAATGAATTTATTAAGAGCCATATCGCGGAGCTTGCCCAGATGGTAAGCTGGGCTAAGATGCCGGAGAGCGATATGATTTTTGGCAACGCCGACCTCAGCTCTCTGGATTTTGTTCTTGCTCTCCTGCGCGCATTCAAGAAAAACGGCGCGAGAGTGATTGACGCCGGCGCTTGGCAGCCATTTCCCAACTTCGCCTTTCCTGTCAATTTCCCCTTGGATAAGCTCCACCCCGAAGAAACCATTGACTGGAACTCAGAACTCGGTCTCTGAGATTAAAGCCGTATTGGATTGAATCCGCTTTAAAAGTTAGCCTCGCTCCTGCGGCAATAGGGGCGTCAGAGCCGTTGGCGCGCGCGTGCATTATGCAACGCTCCGCCGCATAGTCCCAATTGCCGCCGCCTGATTGTATGAATAAATCGCTGAAGGGTAGGGGCGGCGCAGCCGGCCTGCCGAGCCGCGCCCCGCACAGTGTAGTGGATTACCTCTTCTTGTTGATTCTCTCTATATAGACGCCGGTTCTGGTGTCAACCTTTACAATGTCGCCCACCTCGATAAATAGCGGGACGGATATTGTCGTGCCAGTTTCGAGTTTCGCGGGTTTTGACGAGCCGGAGACAGTATCGCCTTTTAAGCCCGGGTCGGTGTCGGCGACGATAAGCTCAACGCTAGTGGGAAGATCCACGCCTATAGGCTCGTTTTTATAGAACTGGATATGAAGCTCCTGCTGTTCCTTGAGGAATTTGACGGAATCGCCAAGCTGTTTTTCGCTAAAGCCGGTCTGGTCATAAGTCGTGGTGTCCATGAAATAGTAGCCAACCTCGTCTTTGTAGAGGAATTGCATCGCCACGCGCTCGATGTCAGGAAGGGTAAATGTTTCCCCTGAGCGGAAGTTCTTCTCCTGCACCGACCCGGTAACGGTGTTTCTGACCTTTGTTTTTACAACGGGGCTTCTCTGCGCCATTTTTGAGTGTGCATACTCTATTACCTCCCAAATACCGCCTTCAAGCTCAATTCTAAGCCCCTTATAAAATCCGCTCGTATCAACTACTCCCATATTTAAACGCCTCCTTTAGTATTCTTCTTCCTCTGAATTGCCATTGCTCCGCTCGCTGCTGCCGGTCTCTTCAGTCGGGATTTTATATTGTCCCTCAGCCCATGCGCCCAGGTCAATCATTTTGCACCTCTCCGAGCAGAACGGTCTCCACCTATTCCCTACCCATTCGACTGATGTACTGCATCTTGGACACTTGACCCGCATTGAGAAGGTGAAGTATGGCTAAGCGGGAGGAATAAAGCAAGCTGAGGGGTTAGCCATGTTGCGCCAGCGAGAGTACGAGGTTGAGATTAATCTCGCTCACGCTGGGAACTATAATGTCGGCGGCGGCGAACTCAGCTTGGCTGAGTCTCTTGTCGGGTGCGGCGATACAGCGCATCCCTGCGGATTTTGCTGCTCTGAGGCCGTTGATGGAGTCCTCGATAACGGCGCATTCCTCTGGCTCTGCGGACAGCTTCCGCGCCGTATAGAGGTATATATCTGGATGCGGCTTGCCATTTGGAACGAATTCCCCAGCGACAACTGTGTCAAAAAATCCGCCCAAATTAAATTTTTCGAGGACGAATTTAATCACCCTATTAGGCGAGCTTGAGGCGACTGCGAGGCTCATTCCCCCGTCCCGAAGCTCCTCTAGGAGGCGGATAAGCCCGTCCATTAGCCTAAGCTCCGTTTCGTAGATGCCCAGGAGAATCGCGATTCTCTCGCCTATGATGTCGTCCACCGTTTCGGGGAGATTGAACGTCCGCACGAGGAGCGCGCCTGAGTCCTGCTGGTTTAGCCCTACGATTTTATCCCTGTACGAGGGGTTGTAGTCAATCCCCCGCCTGCCGAGGAGAATCCGCTCGGTCTTCTCCCAAAGCGGCTCGCTGTCTATCATGACTCCATCCATGTCAAATATCACTGCTTTAATCATCTCGGGGTCTCCTCCGTCCTGTATCCTGAATCTGTATGGCGCATACCGGCAATCCGCGCCGAGATTCTACTATTTTTAATCCTCTGCAATAAGTCTTTAGAATCAAGCGCTCCGCCCTCGGTGATAAATCCCGTGATGTAGCAAAGGGGCGTCAAGTCGAAATAGCGGTTGACTATCTCTAATCTCGCGTCCCTGTTAGCGAGGACTTTCTCGGCGGGATGCTCGTTTATTTTAAACGCAGGCATAAGCCCGGCGGACAGGAATTTCTCGCTCCCCAAGAGGGCGAAAACCGCAGTTCCAAACTCATGCGCGAACACCGCAAGCCCCAAAGTCCCGGCTTTGTTAACTAGCCCTTCGGTTGAAACTGCATCCGCGCCGACGAGTACAGCGTCAACGCCCTTGCTCTGAATCATAGAAAATGCGACCATATCTGGCAGATAGATTACCTTAATACTCTCATCGGCGAGCTTTCGAGCCATTGCCGCACCCTCGAAAGCCGGTCTCGATTCCGTGCAAATGACTGTTGGATTTAGCCCCAGCGCCCTGGCTTGCGTTATTGCCCGAAGCACGGTGGAGCTATATGAATGCGTGAGAATCGTAGGCGCGCGGCTGACTGAGGCAAGCGCCTCGGAGCAGTGCAAGGCAACGGATTTGCCGTTTGCCTCAATCTTCCGAACCCAGCTCCGAGCCGTAAATCTAATCCCCTCTCTCGCCTCGTTTTCGCCGCTTGAGTCCTCTGCGGCGAGCAGAATATCGTTTGCGAGGTTTAGGATAGGAGCCATCGAGCTATGACATTTGACGAGCTCTTCGGAGAAACTATGGACTCCCCCTAGGAAATCCGCCGCCGTGCCGCCGCCGATGCGCCCCTCTGCAAGCGCGATATAAACCTCAGACGCCCGCCTCGTCAACTCCGCCGCGCCCGATGCGCTGTCGCTTTGTATTTCAGCTAAGATTTCGGAGAGCGATTTTCCCGGTTCTGCCATTTTCCCCTATAATAAATATCGGCAATCGGCTAGATTGCAAGGAGGGAATAGAGCGGACTGCCCGCCGATATACAGAACTCAGCGCCGTGTCGGGCGCGAAGCTCCCACCGGCAGAACGCTCGATGCGAATTCAAACTGGATTGCAAGGAGGGTTGCCTCTTTGATGCGAGCGCGGGTTTCACGCACAGCCTCTGCTCGCGACTCGCTTGGAGATATTGCCGCCGCGCCGAGAATTTTCATCCTCAGAGCGCTGTAAGTATGAGTTATCGGCTAGTGATAAATTAGCTTAATACCTGCATCCGCCGCCGCCGTAGCCAAATCCGCCGTTGCTTCTGTAGCCGGAGTAATAGGGGTTGTAGGGGCCGAACCCAATGGGTCTGGAGTACCCTATGAAGGGGCGATTGTTGTAGTATGTGAAATTCTGCCGGTACGGGGAGTAATAATTGGAATTCTGCTGGCTATATTGTTGGTTTTTATAGAAACTGCGGTGCCGCCGTCCATCTTTCGCCGAACCGATTTCCGGGGCGATGAGAACGAAGCAAAGGACTACTCCGAGTGAGAGAATGAGCTTTTTCATGGTCTCCTCCTAGAGGTTTTGTGTGATTTGCAGATATAAACTGCGAGAGACGCGCTCTGGTTTCAGCAGGGGCGATATAGAAGCGGAATTTATGAATAATCTGGGAAACTGTAGGGGTCAACGTGAACGGTAACGTCGGCGCTTTCAACCCTATTCTCGATGTCCTGGATTATATGCTCGGCTAAGTCGTGGGATTCCACAAAGCTGAGCGCGTGGTCTAGCACGAGATGAAATTCAATAAATCTCTTCGTCCCCGACCTGCGCGTTCTCATCTTATGAAACCCTTTGACAACGGGCTTATGGTCGAGAATTATCTCCTCGATTTGCCGTATAGTTTCATCGGGCAGTTCCCTGTCCATGAGAATATCGAGAGATTCTCTAAGCACCCCCCACGAAGAGCGGATAATATATGCCGCCACGAGGAGCGAGACGACGGGGTCAATGAAATGAAGCCCGGTGAGACGGATGAGAACGAGCCCTAGGATAACGCCGAGGCTGGTGAAAACGTCTGTTCTGTAATGCAGGCTATCGGCTTTAAGGGCGACGCTCTCGGTTTTTTCTCCCACTTTTTCGAGGTATCGGGAGATTAAATACCCCGCCGCCGCCGAAAATGCCATTACGCTAATTCCAGTTTCGAGCGACTCAACGGGGCTTCCCGAAACGAGCCTCAGAGCCGAGTTGTAGATTAGATAGAGCGACGAGAAGCTGATAATGAAACTCTGAAACAGCCCTCCCAGCCCTTCGGCTTTCCCATGTCCGAACCTGTGATCTAAGTCCGCGGGTTTTTCCGCTTTTCTGATGGATAGGTAATTCACTACCGACGCCGATAGGTCGAAGAGCGAGTCAACGGCTGAGGCATAGATGCTTATTGAATTCGTGAAGACGGCGAAAGTGGTTTTGAGGGCGATTAAAAACAGCGAACCCGCTATGGAGACTACCGAAGCCCTGAGTTTCTCGCTGCGATGAATCTTGCCGATAGCCGCCCTCGATGGCGTGAGGCCCGCGCCGAAACTAACGCCGCTGGCGCGATTCTCACTGCAACCTCGAAATTATTAAGATGCCCCGAAGATTTTCTTCACGAGCTTCTCTCTGTACTCTTCGATGTTGACATGGCGTCTCGCCGCTCCGGTCTGCATGGCGGCTTGGGCTACTGCGGTGGATTCCCACACGAATACGCGCCTGTCAAAGGGCTTCGGCACGATATATTCGGGACCGAAATCGAATCGCTCCTGCCCGTAGAGCCGCGCTACGGACTCATCTGCCCCTTGCTTTGCTAAGCTCGCTAGGGAGTAGGCGGCGGCGACTTTCATCTCCTCGTTTATCGTCTTTGCTCGTACGTCGAGCGCGCCTCTGAATATGAATGGGAATCCGAGGACGTTGTTTATCTGGTTTGGATAATCCGACCTTCCCGTAGCCATTATGAGGTCGCTTCTTACGGACAGGGCGTCTTCATAGGTGATTTCAGGGTCTGGATTTGCCATTGCGAACACTATAGGTTTATCCGCCATGGATTTTATCATATCTTTTGTAACCGAGCCGCCGATGGAAAGCCCGATGAAAACGTCCGAGCCTCGCATGGCGTCGGCAAGGGTCCTCTCCTTGGTCTCGATGGCGAACGACTCTTTCTGAGAGGTCATGCCGATTTGCCGCCCTTTGTAGATGACGCCTCTCGTGTCGCACATGATGATGTTCTCGCGCTTAGCCCCGAGGAGGATGTAGAACTCGGCACAGGCAATGCCAGAAGCGCCAGCCCCGTTGACGACGATTCTTATCTTGCTCATGTCTTTATCTAAGATTTCGCAGGCGTTGAGGAGTCCTGCGCCTGAGATAATAGCTGTCCCGTGCTGGTCATCGTGGAACACCGGTATGTCGAGCTGTTTTTTCAGCTCCTCTTCGATGTAAAAACACTCTGGGGCTTTGATGTCTTCGAGGTTAATTCCGCCAAACGTAGGCTCTAGGATTTTTATGGTTTTAATTATTTCGTCGGGGTCGTGGCTGTCAAGCTCAATGTCAAATGCGTCTATATCGGCGAATCGCTTAAACAGCACGCTTTTGCCTTCCATGACGGGTTTTCCGGCAAGCGGCCCAATGTCGCCGAGTCCTAGAATTGCGGTTCCGTTGGTTACCACGGCTACCAGGTTTCCTTTCCCCGTGTATTCGTATACTAAATCCGGGTTTTTTTCGATTTCCCTACACGGTTCAGCCACTCCGGGTGTGTAGGCCAAAGAGAGGTCTGCTTGCGTTGCGCAGGGCTTAGTCGAGACTAAGCCGATTTTCCCTTTCGGCTCTCTACTGTGATATTCTAGGGCTGGTCTGTTGTTGCTCATTATATTTTTCTCCATTGGTAAACGACTATTGTGCTTTGGGCTATGTTAACGGGTTGTAAGGCGGAGTTTTTCGGGGTGTTAGTGTTTAGCGCTGCAGCCGCAGCCTACAGGCGAGCATCCGCACCCAGAGCCTACTGAGGCGTTATCGGCAATGGAGACTTTTTTAAAACCGAATGTAGAAAACAGTTTTTCCAATTTTACGCTCCCGCACTCAGGACAGTTGACCTCATCGTCCGAGCTTAGGACAAGCGCATCAAAACCCTTCTGGCAATCGCTACATCTGTATTCGTAGAGTGGCATTTCAGTCCTAATCCTCCTTGGCATATCAAGGCTCAATCATACCTGATAGGAGGAATTCGCGCAATATCGGCTGAGGGCTAAAAAGTCCCTCCCCCCCCTGATACTCGCATAAAATTATATCACCGGATGCGGTTTTGGGGGATTCCACTAGAAGCGCGCCTGAAAGTCGAGGATGAGGCTCGCTCTGGCAATATCCGCGCTTTCTCCTGCTATGGGGATTTGAACCGCAAGCCCTGCGCCGTACTTCTCGCCGAATTTGACCCCTGGGGTGATGAATAAATCCGTCTTTTTAATATCGCTCGCCGTGGGAGAGGTATATCCGTCGAGTTCTATAAAAGCTATCGGCGAAAAGGGCAGATTGGGTCTGAACCCGAGGGCGGCGGCGTATTTTAGGCGCGCCTCAAAATTGTCCCCTTCGATTTTATTCGCGTCCAATATGGAATCCACCCCGACGCTTGCCTGAAAATCGAGCGCACCACTCTGAGCCGCCGCTGAAACGTAGGGCGTAAGGGTCAGCGCCCCCGGCAGGTAGAGCGGCACATCCCGCCTGTAGCGGACGATGGTTTTGAGCCTATCTCGGTTGTCTTTAAATCCGGTGGGAGGGGTGATTTCAAACCCACCGGCTAGGATAAATCCCTCGGACTCGCGCGCCACTGCCTTGCCTCCGATGCGGATATTGCCGAATTCAAAGCCATCGCCGAGATTGCGCTCTCCCACCCGGACGTTATTCACGCCGCCGTAGGGAACCTCGATGTAAACGCCGCGCAAGCCGTCTTCCGACGGGAAATCAAATCTCAGCGAATAGAGAATGAACTCTCCTCCGCCGAGTTCGTCGCCGAGATTTACGACCTCAAAATTGCCGGCGAACCCTCCGAGCGGCAGAGGGGATTCAAAAAACACAGGGTAGCTCAGCGCAATGGCTTTGGATTTAGCTGAATTCGTCGCAAATTCCCCTTTGAAGGCAAAAGTTCCCGCAACTGGGTTTATTAAGCCGATGTTCCCATTCTCGATGAAAAGCCTAGTCGGGTTTACTAGATAAGCCGCCGTCCTTGCAATTGGGTTTTCTCTTTTGATGAGCCACGCAGAGAGGTTCTCAAGCCCGATTCCAAGTGGGACACCGATTCCCGGCGTGAAGAGTAAATCCGGCGCAGAGGGACGCTCTACTAGACCCTCAACGGTGTATTCAAATAGCGCGCTTTGAACGAATGACCCTAGAGCCGATGCCAATATGCCGTGTCCCCTAGCCCTGTAGAATAGGTAGTATTCCGCCCCGAAGAGGGGATGAAACACGAAATTCGTCTCGAATCCGTCGCCGTCGTCGAATTCGGGCAGTTTCGTGAAGTTATCAAAAAATTGAGAAAGCGAGGCGTCGAAAATTCTGTCGTTCTTGAGGCGGACGTAGAAGAGTCTGCCCCCCCAGATGAAGCCGTAGTGGATTGCGGTGTCAGTTAGAAATTTTTTGTATCCGGTGCTGTCGTCGGATTTCTCCCGAAATGTCTCCGGGGATTCGCCCTGCGCCGCTTGGGCTTGGACGCTCCCTGCTGATTTGTCCCACTCAGCCGATGCGCCGGATTTGGGGTTCAATGCGGCTAGAGATATTATTGCGGCAATTGAGATTAAAGCGACTCTTCTCACGGTGTCGGTCTCTCCGGTGTAAGCGTATATTTGATTTCAAATAACATTCTATAAAGAAAAATCCAAAAAATACATAAATATTTTTGATTTAAAGCCCGCACAGTATTTTTTTCACCCTTTGCTCCCAAGTATATTGGGCAACTTCCCGGCGCGCTCTGCCTGCCAGCTTCTCTGCGAGGTCAGGATTGCCAAGCGCGGATTCTATCCCCTCTAAAAGCGCGTCTCTGCTGTCCGGGGCGACTAGTATCGCATTCTTTCCGTCTTCGAGTATCTCCCCTAGCGAAGGGATACTCGTCGCAACTATCGGACGGCGAGCCGCCATGTACTCGAACAGCTTTATGGGCGATGTGAAATCCGCCGCCGCCGTGCCGCCTTTTATGGTCATGGCTGAGGTGTAGGGCATAACAAGCGCGTCTGAGGCGGCTAGGTACAAAGGAACGCTCTTATGAGGCACAAAGCCGGTCAGAATAAAATTCGCCGCCCCCAGGGACTCCGCCAATTTTCTATATTTTTGATTGTCTGCCTCTAGCCCGCCCACGACTAGGAAGAGCGCGTCTCTCATCTCGGCGGCGATGGCGGCGAGCGTCTCGATGCCGCGCCCCTGGTAAGTGTTGCCGGCGTAGCAAACGATTTTTTTATCATTAGGGAGTCCGAGAGCGGCCCTTGCACTCTCCTTTTCGGGGAGATTGTCAAATTTATCCAAATCCACACCGTTGGGGGCTACGACGAGCTTTTCTCTCGGCAGTCCGAGGGATAGATAGATAGCTCCAAGCCCCGCCGAATTTGTCGTGAATCTGACGAGATATTTTGAGTCTTTAAACGAATCGAATAGAAACCGCGCCGCCCGGTTTACGAGCGGGTGATGAGCGTCGTAAACTGTCGGGACTTGCAGGAATACTGCCGCCAAGTAGGCAAAGACGATATTTCTCGTAACGGCGAGGTCGAAGGTTCCCCTGCCCATGAGAGTTGCCAAAGCCGCCGCCGCCCCGTGAGCGATATGCCTTGCCACAGGGGAGCGGGGGAGCGTGCTGATTTGGAAATCGGGCAGTACCCCGTAGTATTCAAATGGGTTTTCCCTCTCGTCGTAGGATGGAATAACGAGCCGCGCCCTAATCCCAAGCCTCGACATCGCTTGACACATCTTCATAACGTGAATCGCGCTCGCCCCGCCTGAAAAAAGCGGCGGGCTTGCGACATAGAGAATTCTGCGGGGCAACTTTGGCTCTGTATCATCCGGCATCGGTCAATAACATACCTAAAGCGCAGGGGGAAATTAATTTGACAACTAAACCCGGCTTGCTTTATCCTTCAGCGCTCATGACGGCGGAATATGCCGTTTAACTCAAAATTCACCGCCGGGGAAATCCCGCAAATCGCCGAGGTCAAAAATCATGCTGGAAACATATTTTATTAGAGACGCCACAAGCTACGCAGACGCAGAATTGAATGCAATGCAAGGGGCTTTCGCCAAGAACTTCATACTCTTTGAAAACCCCGAATTAGGAACTCATCAAAATCCTCTAGCCCCGGAGATTAAAATCCACATAAAACTCCTCATGGGACTCCTCCCAGAGCAGCTGTTTAATCATCTCGGCGAAGACCTCGCCCTTTCAATTGACGATAGCTTCATCGCCGCTTTCAATAAGCCGCGCGCAACTGCAGGGGGGATGCCCTCGTTGGTTTTTGAATTCGTGGGGCATATCGTGTGCTTCCGCCTTCGTATCGCTTCTCCGGACGGGACGACGCTTAAAGCCGGCGCAAAGGCGATGATGGAGAAAATCCTCGACACCCTCGATGCGCAGGAACTGTCGTCGAGTCCTCAGGAGACTAAAAAATTCTCGTTTGAATACGAAAACGGCGAGTGGAGATGAAATACGGCTCGAATTCCGTTTATAACCGAGTCGGGGCGGAATCCTAAGAGGGGCGAAAATGACGGAGATTAGGTCAATACGGGGCTTTAACGACATTCTGCCGGACAGAATAAAGCGCTGGCACTTCATCGAGGAGCGGGCGAGGACGATATTTGAACTCTACGGCTTCGGCGAAATAAGGCTTCCCGTGCTGGAATTCACCGAGGTTTTCACCCGAGGCGTCGGGGCGGCTACGGACATAGTCGAAAAGGAGATGTACACGTTCACCGACAGGGACGGCTCGTCCATCGCGCTGCGTCCCGAAGGAACTGCCGGAGTGGTCAGGGCTTATATTGAGAACTCCCTCTACGCCGCGTCTCCCATAGCGAAACTCTATTATTCCGGGATGATGTTTCGCCACGAGAGGCCGCAAAAGGGCCGCTACCGCGGGTTTTATCAAATTGGGGCTGAGGTGTTCGGAGCGAGGGACTCCCTTTCAGACGCTGAGCTGATAGTGATGCTGTGGCGGTTTTTCGAGGCTATCGGAGTGATGCAGTTCCTAAAGCTCGAAATTAGCTCAATTGGGGATGAGTCCTGCCGCCCGGCTTATCAGCAAAAGCTCATAGAATTTTTCGCCCCGAAAGCGGATTTGCTCTGCGAGGACTGCCGAAAACGCCTCGGCGCAAACCCCCTTAGAATCCTCGACTGCAAGAGGGAGCAGTGCCGCCATGCCGCCGCCGATGCCCCCTCGATTCTCGATAATCTGGACGAGCGCTGCCTCCAGCACTTCGAGGGCATCAAGACCGCGCTAACCTCGCTAAATATTCCTTTCGTTGTGAATCCCCGAATCGTGCGCGGGCTTGATTACTATACGAGAACCGTGTTTGAGTTTACTACCGAGGAGTTAGGCTCTCAAAACGCCGTTGGCGCCGGGGGGAGATACGATGGGCTTGTCGGCGAGCTTGGAGGGCCACAGACTCCGGCAGTGGGGTTTGCCGTGGGTATGGAGAGGATTGCTCTCCTGCACGAGAAGGCGCGCGCCGAGGGATTCGCCAAAGAAGCCGACGTTTTCATTGCACACATCGGCGGCGCGGCGAAAGACACTGCATTCACCCTCGCCTATGAGCTTCGCAAACAGGGCGTGTACGTTGACGTTGACTACGAGGGCAAGAGTCTTAAGAGTCAGCTTAAGCGCGCCGATAAACTCGGGGTTAAGTATGCGATAATCATCGGCGATGACGAAATATCGCGGGGATTGGCAAAGGTGCGCGATATGAGGTCTGGGATGGAGGAAGAGTTGTCCCTAGCCGCTGTGAAGATGCTCCCTATCAGGTTCAGAATTTAGCCCGCCAGTGGGATTATGGGCGACAGTATTGCGATTTTCTCCGATGCGCTGGAGGATAGGATTTCTCCCCTAAATAGAGCTGGCTCAGGCTCGAAAAATTATAAATAATCCCCCCGCCGCCTAGCTTATCGAATGACGAAATAACGCGCTCCATAGCCTATCTGTAAATCCGAAACCCCTTGGGGATTTTCCTTGACATCGTCGCCGCTAATAGAATAGAATAGAATTTGAATTGAAGCCGCCCCCTCCCAGAGGGCGCGGCAGTTTATTCAATTCAAAATACGGTTTAAGAGAGGTCAGGAGCGATGATAAAATTCAAAAACCGATTCCAGCCGATTCGTATGGCTATGCCTGTTGCCTCGATATTGTTCTTATTTATGGCTATGGCAGTTCCAGCGGAGGCTCAGGCGACCCCTGAGGATTCATACCAAGGCGCGCTTTTCGGCGCGGGGCAGATTTGTCCGAGGCTAAACGGCATTCCGATGTCGAGCCGCACCGTCGGCACGCAGGAATTAATTAATCGTTGCAACGAACTCGCTTCATCTCAGGACAGCCTAGCGCTTCGCCAAATCTCACCTGAGGAGATAGCCGCGCAAGGCACGAATTCCGTTGAATTCACTAGGGCGGCTATCGGGGCGCGCATTGCGGCACTCCGGCTTGGAGTGAAGGGAGTGGCTCTCAATATTGACGACCTGTCCCTGCCGAATGCCTCTGCGGTTGCTTTTAATTCAGACTCAGGCGCAGTTGCCGACGCCCGATTCGCAAATTCCCTCACGCTTGGACTCGTAAATCAAACCCTTTCTGAGGTGTCCGATTTGGGGAGACTCGGCGTGTTTCTCAACGGGGAGTTTAATTTCGGCGATAAGGACGCGACCTCCAGAGAGTCCGGCTTTGATTTCAATAACTACGCCGCCACCGCAGGCCTCGACTACAGGTTCAGCGATAATTTCTTCCTCGGCGCCGCTCTCAGATTCGCCCGCACGGATATTGACAACGACGACACGGCGACAATTTCAGGCGGAAACACGGTTTTAGCCGACGGCGGAGGGCTGGATATCAACTCCTACAGCGTCTCGATTTACGGGAGCTATTATCTGAGCAACTTCTACGTTGACGGCATCGCCACCGTGGGACTTCTCGACTACGACATCGAGCGAAACATCAGCTACAACGTCGGCACGCCGGTTGCCGTAACCCCTGAGAGCGACACCGACGGCACGCAGCTCTCGTTCAGCCTCGGCGGGGGATATGATTTCAGCGTTGGCGCGCTGACCGCGGGGCCCCTAGTTCAGGCAAATTACACCCGCCTCGACATTGACGGCTACGGCGAGGACGATTTGACGTGCCAGACAAACGACGCCGGAGGGGTAATTAATCCCGGATGCGGCTGGGCGCTTCGGTTCGAGAGCCAGGACGTTGACTCTCTAACCCTCGTCTCGGGCGGGCAGGCTTCGTACTCCCTCAGCACTCCTCTGGGGGTGTTTCTCCCGCAGGCGCGCTTTGAGTGGGTGCATGAGTTCCTGGACGACGCCAGAGACATTACGGCGAGCTTCGTCAATGACCCCAACGGGCAGGATATTACAATCAGAACGGACAACCCCGACAGGGACTATTTCAACCTAGGCGGGGGAATCTCGGCGACTCTCCCTTACGGAATCTCATCGTTTATCTACTATGAGACGGTTCTCGGATTGGAAAACATAACGGCTCACAGCATTGTAGGGGGAATTAGAATAGAGCTGTAGCTAAGCGAGGATTTATGCGACATGAGATTTTCTCCCGTACATTTTACCGCCTTAGCGGTTTGTTGATTATCTCGATATATGCCGCTTCTCTAGTTTTGCTCTTCGGGGAGGCTATTGCCTCGTCTCCCCAATCTTTGGACTCAGGGGGCGATGAATATTTAATTGTGGACTGCCTTCTGCCCGGCGCGGTTAGAAAATTGGGCAGGCAAATTACGTATCTCACACCCCGAAGACCGCTTAGAACCTCGGAGCGGGACTGCGAGATTAGGGGCGGAGAGTACGTATCATACGACAGGAGCGACTATAAAACGTCTCTTCGCGTGTGGCTCGAAGACGCCAAAAAAGGCGATGCCGCCGCTCAAACCTATGTCGGGGAAATCTATGAAAAGGGCTTAGGCACAGCCCCGGACTTTGCCCTTGCCGCCGAGTGGTATAAAAAAGCCGCCGACCAGGGCTACTCCCGCGCCCGAATTAACCTTGGGCATCTGTATGAAAAGGGGTTGGGAACTGCCCAAGACCTCTCAAAAGCATTAGCCCTTTACGGTGAGGCGTCCGACTTTGATGCGCCTGTTGTTGTCGCCGCCCTTCCAGCAGAATCCGTAGCCCCCGCTCCGCCGCCTGCCGCAAGCTCCGCCGAAGAGGACAGGCTCAGGGAAGAGGTCTCGCTTCTCAGGCAGCAGCTTGAGCAAACCCGCAGAGAGCTTGAGCAAAGTCAAAAGCAACTCGAAGCCCGAAAATCCGAGGCCGAATCCTCGCGCCGGGAGCTGGAGAGAACCCTCGAAGAGCTGGAAAAGCAAAAGGACAAAGCCCGGACATCCCGTAACGAGGACGAGGTTCGGAGGCTAGAGCAAAAACTCGGTGAAACGGGCGCGCAGCTCGCTAAGCGCGACGAAGAGATAAAGGCTCTCGCCGCGGAGACCGAGAAATACCGCGTACGTCTTGCTGGCATGGACAGCGATAAAAAGCTGTTGCAGGCGACAGTGCCCCCAGGGCCCAAGATTGAGATGATTGACCCGCCCATGCCGCTTACTCGCGGCATCGCCCCAATAGTCAAAACCAAGCCCGGAGTCGAGCGCGTTATCGTGGGCAAAATCACAGCCCCCGCTGGACTGCACACTTTTATGTTTAACAATAGGGAGGAGAAAATTGACCAGAACGGGATGTTTCGCCTTACAGCTTCTATTGAGCGCGCCCGCGTGCCGGTGAAGCTCGTGGCGATTGACAAGACCGGAAGCCGCGCCGCCCTCGAATTTTGGCTCATGCCGGAGGTTGAAAACGGCGTCGCAGACTCCGACTCAGTTGTAAAACCGTCTCCCGCGCTCGACTTCGGCGATTATTACGCCCTTATTATCGGGAACACGGAATATATCTATTGGCCCGGTCTGGAAACCCCAAAAAACGATGCTGTTAAAGTAGCCGCCATTCTAAGGGATAAATATGGATTTAAGACCCAGGCGCTTCTCAACGCCACGCGCCGCGACATTCTTCAGGCTCTAAACGAACACCGCAAAAAACTCACCGAGAGGGATAATCTCCTGATTTATTTCGCAGGGCATGGCTACTTGGACGAGAAAATAGGGCGCGGGTACTGGATTCCCGTTGACGGCGAGCGCGATAGCCCCGTGCAGTGGATTTCCACATCAATTATCGCGGATTTCTTAGGCTCGATGTCGGCAAAGCACGTTCTAGTCGTAGCCGATTCGTGTTACTCCGGCGCGCTGACCCGCTCGTCAATAGCCCAAATCGAACCCGGACTATCCGAGGAGGCTAAACGCGATATTCTGCTTCGCATATCGAAAACTCGCTCCCGCACCGTTCTGTCGTCCGGCGATCTGCGCCCGGTATTAGATGGCGGCGGGGGGGAGCATTCCATTTTTGCCAAAGCCTTTCTGGAGGTTCTAAGGGGCAACGGCTCTGTTCTCGAAGGGCAGAGGCTCCACGCCTCGGTTTCTACCCGCGTTGCGCGCGCCGCCGATGCTCTGAGTGTTGATCAGGAGCCTCAGTACGCTCCAATAAAATACGCGGGGCATGAGTCTGGGGATTTTCTCTTCGTGCCAAAACGCTGAAATCTTATACTTTCCGGTACCCGGCCATTACGGTTGTCAGAGGGATTTCGCTTTGGGTTCTGCGGAGGCGCAAAAATCCGAGAGTATTCTCAAATTGCGCTCGACAAGCTCGGCGACTTCGGGGAAATCTCTTTTGGTGAACACCCTAAGGGCTTGTTCGTAGGCGCGGATGGCTTTTTTGCAGTTCTCGGCTTTGTTGTCAATTTGAGCCAGCGTGCTGTAGGCTGTGCCTAGGTTGTTTTGGGTTTTTGCGTACTGCATGGGGAATTTCTCGATGCTATAGACGGCGGCGGCTTTCTCGTAAGCGCCGATGGCATTTTTGCAGTTAGAAGTGTTGTTTTCGCTCTCGGCGAGGGTTCTGTAGGCGACTCCGATGTTATTCTGAGTGGCGGCGTATTCGAGAGGGGACTTCTCTAGGGTTCTCACCCTAAGCGCCTGCTCGTAGGCTCGGATGGCTTTTTTGCAGTTTTCGGCTTGGTTTTCCACCTCTGAGAGGGTTTTATAAGCCATCCCCAGGTTGTTTTGCGTGGCGGCGTATTCCATGGGAAAATTTTCGAGAGCGCAGACCTTGAGGGTTTCCTCGTAAGAGCGGATGGCGTTTTTGCTATTTGTAGCTTTATCTTCGCTCTCGGCAAGGGTTCTGTAGATTATCCCCAAATCGTTGTGGGCGGCGGCGAATTCCATTGGGAAATCCCTCTGATGATAGACCGCAAGCGCTTCCAGATGGGATTTGATAGCCAATTTATAGTTATCCGACCTGTTTTCGTAACGAGCTAAATTAGAATAGAGAATTCCGAGACTGCTCTTGGCGAGGGCGTATTCCACGCTGAAACTATCCCGCTTATAGACGCGCAGAGCCTCGTTCCAAGCCGATATTGCCGACTTTAAATTGTCCAGGCTATCTTCGCTCTCGGCTATCGCGCTTCGAGTCTCAGCGATGTTTCTGTGAGTGGTTGCGTATTGAAGATGCTCTGCGGCGAGGGTTCTGACGGCAAGGGCTTTGCTAAGGTATGCGATGGAGCTATTGAGTCCCTGCGCGCGCGCTTCGGATTCTTCGGCGTACAGGGCATAGGCTACGCCCAGGTTATTGCACACGACTCCGTGCTGCAATGGAAAGGATGAAACCGAATACGCTTCGAGGGCTTTTGCGAGGTGTCGGCGGGCGTTTTGGCTATTTTGCGATGCGTCCTCTCCCTCTTCGGCAAGGAGGATGTGCGAGTTGCCCATGGCGTTTTGAATTGAGCCGTGGAGAGCCGGTTGTTTATTATCCCCGGCTAGGCACTGCGCGCCGCTCTGGGCGTGCTGCAGCGCTTTAATGAGGTTCTCACGCCTGTTTTCGGCGTTTGATAGGGACATATAGGCGGCGGCGAGGTTTGCATGGGCTTTGGCGCAGATGTCCGGCTCGCTTGCGGCGGTTTTTATTTTGATGGCTTCTTCGAGGGCGAGAATAGCTTTTTTTGAGGTTGCCGCCGTGTTCCATCCCTCGGCGAGGGCGGCGAGCGCGCCTCCTAGGTTAACTAAAACCCTCGCCCTCTTAGAATCCGCAGGCAGGGCGCTTAGCGCTTCCTCGAGATGCTCTACGGCTTTTCGGCGGTTTTTTATACTGTCCTCAACGTGCGCGAGCCTGAAATAGGCTATGGCTAAGCTGTTGCGCGCTGACGCATGGCGGCTGCCGGCGTCACTCCCCCTTAGGACTTCTTCGTAGATGGAGATGGCTTTTTTTATGTATCCTGCGCCGTCCCTGCCCGCCGACATTTTTAAATATATATCCCCTAGAACTCTCCTCCTTGCGGCCGGCGCGAGGGTTTTTTCACTTTTTACGGTGGTTGGCGCGGCGCTCAGCGCTGGGGCTTTTCGGGACAGAGCGCTCTGGATCTCCCTCTCGATTTTAGCGGCGTGAGAGTGCGCCGAGATTAACTGCGCGCTCAGGTCAAGTGTTACTAGCACTGCGCCGTCGTTTTTGAGCAGTTCCATAAAGTGTATCTCGTCCCTGCTTTTGGGTAGCTCCTGCGGGGCTTTAGCGGCGGCGGGAGCGGCGAAAATATTGGCGTCCGAAGGGGGTTTGCTACTACCGGCGGCTGAGTGGGGAGCGCGGTTAATCTGGACCGCTATAATATGCGCCCCTCTGCCCTTGAGAAATCCATACTGATAAAACGCTTCCGGCCCAAACTCCTCGCAAATCAGGGCGGCCACTCCCCCGTAAGCGGCTGGAAATCCATCCAAAAATCGCGCTCTGCTAGAATCCTCGTATGGGTAGAGGGCAATCTGAATCCCCTTTTGCCCCAGCGACTCCTGAAGGGACTTCACTATGCCCTCAATTTGCTTTTGGTTTCGATAAACTACTGCGCCGCCTGAATTTGCGTCATGTCCGCTCGCCCCTGTCATTACCGCCTCCTTTATGAGAGCTAATCTGCCTTGGGTTTTTCAATGGCTTTGAGCGCCAAGAGGGCTTTGTCGGCGCTCTCGTGGACGAGCCTTAGGGCTTCTTCCGCTTCTTTAATTTTATCCTCGATTTTCTCTATCTCCACGCACTTTGCCCTGACGCTGTCGGCTTCAAAGGTTTTGGTGTGCTTAAATGTCCTATAGACCGACTTGCCAAGCTCGTTAACGGCTCTCGTTCTCTGCCCCCGAAGCGTCTGAATCTGGTTCTTAGCTTTGACGGTCTCAAAGACCTCTTTCGAGCGCACGTTTACGATTTTGATTCCCATTCCGAGGCTCTGTTTAATTTTAGTTAAAAAATCCGTCTCGTTTGAAGACATGAGTAATTTCTCCTTAAAAGTATCTATCGTTTTTTGTGAAATTGGCGCTAACCGGAAATTTTATCAATCATCGCGTTGATTTCTCTTTGCTGAATTGCGTCGGTAACTATGGTCAGTCCAAAAATTGAGAGCAGAACGCTGATAATGGCAAGGTCGGAATTCCTGGGGATGCCGAGCTTATCCTGCAGAGATGCGATTTCGCGCCCCACGACGTATTCATGATAAATATGATAAATGCCAAATGTGATAATTGTCAGAAAAAGCCACCAGGGGAATGAGAATTTCTTCTCGCCGGCAAGGAGGTTTACGAATTTCATCTGCCGGTACTGCCAGTAGAGGTTGAATATCCCCAGCGTGATTATCGTGAGGATTATGTACTTTGCGATTCCCGCTCGAAATTCCAAAAGCTCTGGTTTATCCATAAAATTCTGCCTACTCTCTACCTGTAGAGATTCGTAATTGGAAAGCGGCGGTCTTTGCCGAACGAGCGCGCCGTGATTTTCACCCCCGGGGGGGCTTGGCGGCGTTTATACTCATTTAAATCAACCATTTTAATAATACGCCTCGCCAGAGCCTCATCAAACCCCATGGCGGTGATTTCCCCAAGACTGAGGTCGTCCTCGACATAGGCTCTGAGTATCGAGTCGAGGATGTCATAGGGCGGAAGGGAGTCGGTGTCCCGTTGATTCTCCCGAAGCTCGGCTGACGGGGCTTTTTCGATAACCGCTCTGGGGATGACGTCCCATCCCCTGCGGGCGTTGTAGAACGCCGACAGGCGATAGACCAGAGCCTTCCATACGTCTTTGATGACGGCAAACCCCCCTGCCATATCCCCGTATAGGGTGCAATACCCCACGCTCGTCTCGCTCTTATTGCCGGTCGTAAGCACGAGCCATCCGAATTTATTTGAAGCCGCCATGAGTATGTTTCCCCTTACTCTAGCTTGGAGGTTTTCCTCGGCGGCGTCCTCGGCTCTGCCCTCGAAGGTCGGGCGGAGCATCTCGATGTACTCTCTGAATGCAGGCTCTATCGGAATTGAGATAAGCTCTATGCCCAAATTTGCCGCAAGCGCGCGCGCGTCCGTTACGCTCCCCTCAGATGAGAACCGCGACGGCATCGAGACCCCGATGACGTTCTCACTGCCTAGGGCCTCAACCGCTACAGCCGCTACGAGCGATGAATCAATCCCTCCGCTAATACCTATGACGGCTTTGCTGAATCCGTTTTTGCCTACGTAATCCCTCACTCCGAGAACTAGGGCGGAGAATATCTCTCCCTCTTCGGTTTGGGAAAATGGAGTGAGCGAGGGGGCGATGATGGGGACTTTCCCCGCCTCTGCCTTTGATTTATAGCTCTCCTCGAGGGTGATTATCTCGGGCTTTAACCCCTTTAGCTCAAGCTCAAATTTTTCCTTCCGGCGGCGCGGGTCGTGGAGTCTCGTCCTAAAGATGCGGCTTATGTTTATATCCGAGAGCAGGAGGGTCTCTGTGAATCCGGCGGCGCGGGAGTAGGTCTGGCCGTTTTCCGCTATAACGGCGCTGTGCCCGTCAAATACAAGCTCGTCCTGGCCGCCGGTGAGGTTGCAAAAAGCTATTACGACGGAATAATCGGACGCTCTCGAGGCGAGCATTCTCTCCCTCGACGGGGCCTTCGAGGCGTGATAGGGCGAGGATGAGATGTTTATTATGAGCCGAGCGTCGGCAAGGGTCGCCTGCACGCGAGTCGGGTCTCCGGGATACCAAATATCCTCGCAGATGTTCACGCCGAAGGTCAACTCGCCGAGTCTATACACCGGGGCGCGCACTCCCGCCTGAAAGTACCGGTTCTCATCGAACACCCCGTAGTTTGGCAGATAGCGCTTGTGGTAGATGTCTGCAATGCTGCCATTATGAATGACGGCGGCGGCGTTATAGATGTCCTCTCGCCTGTCGGCGAACCCTACGATGACGGTTATGCCGAGGGCGCGTTCTGTGATTTTATCTAGGGCTTTGAGGTTGTCATCAATGAAGCTCGGCTTAAGGAGCAGATCTTCTGGGGGATAACCCGTTATCGCCAGCTCTGGGAAGCACAGAATATCCACTCCGAGGGATTTCGCCTCTTCGATGCGGGCGAGAATCTTTGCGAGATTTCCCTGCAAATCCCCTACGGAGGCGTTAATTTGAGCTAAACCCAGCCGGACGGTTTCCATTGCCTGTTATTATAATTGTAAATTTGCAAATAAATAAGCCTGCGCAGGTCAACTCGATTTCCCCTATCTGCTCGGCTCAAAAGGGGTAGCGAGAAATCTCGAATCCCCTCAAAGCCCGCCCGTTGCCGTATAGACCACATTTGCCGCGAAATGAAATATGATATTTGACCAAAGGGTTTTCGTATATGCGTACATATAACCCATAACCAGAGAGGGGAAAAAGGTTAGGGCGGCTTCGGCAATGCCCCCTCCTGCGCACGCGGCGGCGATGCACCTGGAAGCGATATGGGCGAGGGCAAAGAGCAGGCTCACGGCGGCGACGCATTTTAAGCTATCGCCGAATTTCTCCTGAAGATACCCTCTAAAAAAAACCTCCTCTGGAAATGAGACCAGAAGCAGATGGGTCAAGATGAGCGAAAGGGACACCCTCTCGAGGTTTATGGGTTTTCCCACGGCGATAACATAAACCGCTAAAATTGCCGCCGAAGCCGCCGCCCCTATGATAATCCCTCTCAAATCCCAGCGCAACCCTCGAATATCGCTATTCATTGCCACGGGCGTGAGCAGAAGCACGGCTGAGGTAGCCGGAAAAACATAAGCGGGCGGAAGGGCGAACTTCGCCGCTACGATAGCCCCGACTGCGGCAACATAGGCAACCATAGGAAGAAGGAATCGCTCTTTAGGGCTTTGGTTAGAAGTCATTGTGAAACCATGCGATTTGCGCTAGGCGCTGTGAAGACTTCGCGGGGGTTGCGTTCTGTGCCATAGGCTAGGGGTAAAATACACACCTGCCTCGAAGAGGTCAATTATCCGGCGGGAGATTGTCCCGGAGAGAGAGTGTGTGGGGGGGAGGCGATGCCCCGCGGCGCTAGAAGAATATGAGGAAAAATTTCGTGAGCAGGAAATCCCCTATAACTATAAGCACAAGCGATACCACTACGGTGAGGGTCGTCGCCTTTCCCACGCCCTGAGTGCCGCCTTCGGTTCTCATCCCTATGTAGCACCCAACGATGGCGACGATAACCCCAAAAAACGCCGTTTTCAGGATGCCGCTAATGAGGTCTGGGACGAGAATCCAGCCTATGATGCTCGATATGAAAAGCCGAGGCGTGATGCCAAGCTCTAGGTTTGATATTATCATCGCCCCTAGGATTCCGGCTAAGTCCGCGATAATTGCGAGAAGCGGAAACGAAATCAAAGCGGCGACAAATCTCGGCAATACGAGCTTTTCTATCGGGTCTGCCCCTAGGGTTCTCATCGCATCAATCTGCTCGGTAACCTTCATCGAGCCGATTTCGGCTGTTATCCCCGCGCCCACTCGCCCTCCTACGAGTAGAGACGTAAGCACGGGCCCTAGCTCTCTTATGAAAGCAAGCGACACCACCGAGCCTACTAGGCTCTTCGCCCCGAACCGTCCGAACCCGTAGGCGAGCTGTACCACCATGACCATCCCTATAGCCGTGGCCGAGAGCAGAACTATCGGGATGGATTTATAGCCGATTTCGACTATTTGGTCCATGATGAGCCTGAAGTTTTTAAACGGATGGGTGAAGCACAGATACAGGGTCTTATACAGTAGGACTCCTACCTCTCCCAAACACTCGACCGCCGATATGATGAATGTCCCAAGGCGCGCTATGAAGTCCTTCATGGCTTTTCCAGGAGTCTGAATTTGGCGACGAATTCCCTAAATTCTCCTACGCCGCCATCGAAACCCGCGGGGGCTGAGGCATAGCTCATGTCGTAGATGCAGGAGAGGGATTTCATCACGGCGACGGCTATTTTTACGTCCGAAGAGTCGAGCTTACCCGAATAAACGCTCTCCATGGCAGGCTCGCCGCTTATGGTTATCTCGCCCCTCGATACGACATTTCTCTCGGCAATGCCTATGATGAGATTCTCGGATAGGGCTTTGAGGCTGTAGTTGACCTTTTTGCCCTGTTTATTGCAGGTTGAGTTCACGGTGATGGTGGCGGGAATGCCGGGGTTTAAGTAGGCGATGTCTCCGCCCTCGATGTCTATTTGCTTCCAGCTTTTGCTGAGTCCCCCGATTTCGTAGCTCGTGAATTTATTTGTATATACCCTGCCCTTGAGCCTGCCCGGAGTCGAGTCGGCGGCGGCGTAATGACCAGCGAATTCCACTATCGCGCAGGAATTAAGAGAGAACAGAAGGAGGGATAGGAGGAGTATTTTCATCGTGTCCGCCGCTAGGGCTTAGTTTAATATCAATCCGCCGCAAGAGCAAATACTATCCCCGCCTCTTTCGGGGGGAGGGGCGCTTAGGACAATTAGCGTCTGCTCGCGTACGCTAGTGGATGAATAAAATGTCAACTGTGTAGTAAATAGCCCCCCCCAGAGCCGCCGCCGCCGGAATAGTGAATATCCACGCCCAGACGATCCTGAGCGTAATTCCCCATCTCACCGTGGACAGCCCTTTTGCCGCTCCTACCCCGGAGATAGCCCCGGTGATAACGTGAGTCGTGCTTACGGGAATTCCCATAAAAGTGGCTATAAAAATACTAATAGCGCTTGCCGTCTCGGCCGAGAAGCCGTCTATCGGCCTTAGCTTCGTGATTTTCTGTCCCATGGTTTTTACGATTCTCCATCCGCCGAATAGAGTCCCAAGCCCTATGGCTATGTGGGCGGCAAGTACCACCCAAAGGGGGACGGTGAAATCGCTTATAAGCCCTCCGGCTACTAATAGCCCGGTGATGATACCCATTGTTTTCTGCGCGTCGTTGCCCCCGTGTCCGAGGCTATAGAGGGCGGCTGAGACGAGTTGTAGCCGCCTTGAGAGCTTATTGACATACGCGGGAGTGCGCTTGTACAGGAGCCATGTCGAGGCGACTATAAAAATTACGCCGAGGGCCAGTCCTATGGTCGGGGCGAGGAATATGAATACGAGCGTCTTATACCATCCGTGGGCTATTATCGCTCCCACGCCGGCTTTTGCTATCGCCGCTCCGGCGTATCCGCCGATGAGGGCGTGCGAGGAGCTAGTGGGAAGCCCCAGGAAGAGCGTGGTGAGATTCCATCCTATCGCGCCTAGAAGCCCGGCGAAAATTACCGCAGGGGTTATAACGTTGATGTCGATAAGCCCCTTGCCTACGGTTTTTGCCACGGCAGTTCCGAAGACGACGAAGGCTATGAAATTGAAAAACGCCGCCCACATCACGGCTTGCTTTGGGGTTAGGACGCGCGTTGAGACTACAGTGGCTATGGAGTTTGCCGCGTCGTGAACGCCGTTTGTGAAATCAAAGGCTAGGGCTATGATGATGACAAATACGATAAAAATCAGTTCCGGTTCGAGCATGGATTTTTTATATGCCTCTTAGCTTGTGGGTGTCTGCTGGGTCTTGGGGATTTTAGGCGTTTTCAACTACTATCCCTTCCACTACATTTGCCACGTCCTCGCATCTGTCAATGGCGTCCTCAAGGGTCTCATATATGTCTTTCCACTTGATTATGTGAATGGGGTCGGGGTTAGAGTCGTTAAAGAGGGTCGAAAGGGCGGTTCTAAAGGTTCTGTCGCCCTCGTTCTCGAGGCGGTTTATCTCGACGCAGATATTCAATATCGAGCTTGGATTCTTTAGGTCTCGCAGCGCGTGAATCCCTTTAGCGACCTGCTCCACGGCTTTCTCAAGCGTGTTTACGAGGGATAGAGCCTCTGGAGTCGAGGTTTTAATTTTATATAGCACAACCCTCTCGCAGGTGGAATCTATAAAGTCCAGTATATCGTCCATCTTTGTGATGAGGGCGTAAATGGATTCGCGGTCGAGGGGGGTTACGAAGGTTTTATGTAGCTTTTCCACTGTCTCGTGGGTTATTAAATCCGCCTCGTGTTCGATGGCTTTGATTTGGCGCGCTTTTTCCTCGGCGTCCGAGAGGTCGTGCATCATGATTTTAAAGAGCTTTATGCCGGCTACGATTTTTTCGGAAGCCGTATCGAAGTAGTCGAAAAACCTCTCTTCCCGCGGAAATAAGCTGACCATTTATCTTCACCCTGCCTTAACGCTATCTTAACGAAATTTTAATAATTTATACCATAATGTGCGGAGAAATCTATTCCCCGCCCTTGAATCCCTTGGGGCTAATGAGCAGACTATTCCCCCAAGCTCTCCAAGGAGGTAGCACAAATGGCTGAGATTATAATTTATTCGACCGCCTACTGCCCGTACTGCCGCAGGGCGAAGGCTTTTTTTGACGCAAAGGGGTTCAATTACACCGAAATTGACCTAACACACGACCCTGAGGCGAAGAAAAAAATCATGGACACCCACCACTGGCGCACCGTGCCGATGATTCTAATCAACGGCGTCCTCATAGGCGGATATGACGACCTCATGGCAATGGACAGAGAAAAAAAACTTGATGATATTCTGCGCGCATGAATTATATTTATACTAGATTTGGAAGTGAAACTAATCTTCGGCAGGGAGGTTAATCACAAAAAATGAGCGTCGCCATAGAATCCCCTAAACTCAGTTCGACTCTGCTTCGCGTAACGTGGCTTTCCATAGGGCTTGGCATATTTATGGAAATCCTAGTAATTATAGTCATTTCAGTGTGGGGAAATATCAGCTCTTCAAAGCCTTTCATAGCGGATTTGGTGCAGAAGGTGAGCTGGTCGTTTATTGTTTGCGCCGGGCTTGCGTTGGGGTCTGTCGTATCGAAGCTCAAGGCTCAGTACATGGGAATTGCCGGGTTGCTAGCCGCCCCCTTTGCCTTTGTTATTTCCCGCTCTCTGCACAAGAGCGCGACTCAAGCCCTGACCATCCCCGCTGTATCGGATTCCGCTTCCCCGCTCGTGATAGCGGCTATCAAAGGGGTTGAGTACGCCATTTTGGGAATAGCCATAGCGTGGATAGCCAAACGCGTTTGGGGAGGGTTTTTAGCTCACATCTCGGCGGGTCTTCTGGTGGGCGTTGTGTTCGGAGGGGCGATAATGCTCTACGTTGCCGAGTCTGCCCTCAACCCCATTCCTACAGCGGCGTTTATATCGAGAACAATAAACGAGGTTTTTTTTCCAGTCGGATGCGCTGTGGTGCTTTTTATCGGCACGGTCATTGCCTCGAGAATTAAGTAGCCCCTCCCCACTACCGGGGCTGATTCCAATATCTGCTTGCTCAGGGTGTTAATAGGCGGTAGCGCGCTGGAGCGATTGCCGATGTTGGCTTTTTAATGTACTTTCTTAATCGCATTGCGCCGATATAAACGACCTGCTAGGTGCTGAGTACCTTGAATTCAGACGTTGTAGTTGCCGAGGGTATAGCTAAATCCTATGGAAATTTCAAAGCCCTCAGGGGAGTGAATCTGCGCGTCAAAAAGGGCGAGTTTCTATCCCTTTTCGGACCCAACGGCTCTGGCAAAACCACTTTCATCAAAATCCTCTCGGCTCTGGCGAAACCCACATCCGGCAAGCTGACCCTGATGGGACGGGATATTCAAAGAGATGCGGACTTTGCAAGAGCCGCAGTCGGCGTAATCTCTCACGACCCGTATTTGTACGCAAATCTATCTGCGCTTGAGAATATTTTATTCTTTGCCTCCCTCTATGGGGTCTCTCTCGCCGAGGACAGCGCCGCTCGCCTCATAGCGCAAGTCGGGCTTCAGGCGCGAATGCACGATTTGGTGCGCACATTCTCGCGAGGCATGAAACAGCGCCTCGCCGTAGCCCGCTCGATAGTTCACAACCCCGCCCTGCTTCTGCTCGATGAACCCTACACCGGGTTGGATCCACACGGAGAGCGAATGTTTACCGATATTCTCGCGGGGCTTAAATCCGAGGGCAGGACGATAATCATGACCACTCACAATGTTGCCGAGGGGTTTCGCATTAGCGACAGGGCGGCTATAATGGCAAGGGGCGAGGTGGTTTTTGAATCCCCGGCGGAGGGGTTAGATTTGGAGCGGTTCAAAGGGATTTATTTCGAGAAGACTGCCTTGGCTTAGACTCTCTCCTAGGTGTCTGCGCGGCGCTGAATATGAAAAAAATATGGGCTATCGTCTGGAAGGACACCCTGTCGGAGTTTCGCTCGAAGGAGATTTTCTCTTCGATGTTCACGTTCGCGCTCCTCATTATTGTGATTTTTAATTTCACTCTTAATTCCTCATCGGAGGTTATAAGGGCGGCGGCGGCGGGGATTTTGTGGGTCGCTTTCAGCTTTGCCGCCACGCTGGGGCTAAGCCGCTCATTCGCCCTCGAAAAGGAGGACGGCGCGATAATGGGGATGCTCCTTGCCCCCTGCGACAGGAGTTTTATTTATCTCGGCAAGATGGCGGGCAGTCTCCTCTTTGTGCTTGCCGTGGAGGTGATTATTCTGCCGCTCTTTGCCGTTTTTTTTAATCTCAATCCGGGCTTTGCAGGCGCTGTTGCCCTGATATTTGTGATATTTCTCGGCACTGTGGGGTTTGTAGCCGTGGGGACGCTCTTTGCCGCGATGGCGCTTAATACGAGGCTTAGGGAGGTGCTTGTGCCGATACTCCTCTTCCCGATAGCGATTCCCTCAGTGGTAAGCTCGGTGAAGCTGACCGAGGCGATTTTAGCCGGGAAATCCATGGCAGAGGCGGGCGGGGCTTTGCAAATACTGGTTTCATTCGATATAATCTTTCTCGCCGCGTCGGCCGTGGTGTTTGAATACGTGATTGAAGAATAAGGGGTGTCCTAGGGGTTATGGGAATTTTAATGCTCCTCGCTTTTGTGGGTATGGCGCTGTCAGTCTATACGGCTTTTATCTATGCCCCTACCGAAATTGTGATGGGACACATCCAGAGGATTTTCTACTTTCACATGGGGACGGTCTGGGCGGCGACAGTATCGTTCATAATTGTTTTTATCGCGAGCATTCAGTATCTGAGAAAAGAGACCAGGTTCTGGGATATTCTCGCCCTTTGCTCCGCCGAAGTCGGAGTCCTATTTCTCACGCTAACCATCATCACCGGAAGCATCTGGGCAAAACCGATATGGGGAACTTGGTGGACTTGGGAGCCGCAGCTCACCACGACGTTTATCCTCTGGGTTCTGTATATCGTCTATCTGATACTGCGCTCTTCCATCGGCAACGACCCAAGGCGGGCGCGCTATGCCGCCGTGTTCGGGATAATAGCCTTTATTGACCTGCCGCTCGTGTATGCCTCGGCGCGGCTTATGAGGGGAATATCCCCCGTGGTATTCGGCGGCAAGGGGGGAGGGATAGGCCCGGAGATGATGACTGCGCTTTTGGTGAACCTGGCTGGGTTTACCCTTCTATTCATCTGGCTTTTGGTGGAAAGGGTGAAGCTCGAAAATATGAAAGACGACCTCCTGCGCCTTAAGGAGGCTCTATAGGAGGGGCGATGTCTTATTTATTCTGGGCGCACGCTGTGTGCTGGGCGGGACTTTTTATCTATGTCTATAGCCTCAATAGGAAGGGCGCGGACTTAGAGAAGCAGATTGAAGCCCTGCAGAGGGAATTCAAAAAATAACGGAGAGTAGCCATAATGCTAAAGGGAAAAGTGAAGTTTATTATCGCCATCTCAGCAATAGCCTCTGTTCTGACCTATCTCGTCTATGGCGGCGTAAAGGACACAATGGTCTATTATCTGACCGTGGAGGAACTCAGGGGGAGAGCGCCGGCGGTGTATGATGAAAATGTCAGGGTGTCTGGCAAGGTCGTTGCCGGCACCATCAAAAAAGAGCTCGACGGAATACTCTATTTTCAAATCAGCGACGGCAAAGAGCATTTAAATGTCGAGTACAAGGGCATTATCCCGGACATATTCAAAGACGACGTGGAAGCCGTTGTCGAGGGCAGGCTCACGCCTGAGAACGTTTTTTACGCTAACATTTTGCTTGCCAAATGCCCGACAAAGTATGAAGCCTACGAATCCGCCGATGCCGCGAGCAAAGAGGGGAACACATAGGATATGGTTGAAACCGGCAATATATCTATATTCCTCGCCTTTGTCATCTCGGTTTACACGCTGGTTGCCTCTGCTGTCGGAGCAAAGACAAACCGCCGAGACCTCGTAAAAAGCGCCGAACACGGGGCTTACGCAATGTGGTTTCTGCTCACTATAGCGTCCATCTCCCTTGTTCACGCCCTCGTTACGCGGGATTTCAGCCTCAAATACGTCGCATCGAACACGAGCCGAGACCTCTCGACGGTTTATACGGTTACCGCTTTTTGGGCCGGTCAGGCGGGATCTCTACTCCTTTGGGCGTGGATACTTTCAATCTACACGGCGCTTGTAGTGCTACTGAATCGAGGCAAAAGCAGGCTCATGATGCCCTACGTGCTTGCGACTCTCGCCGGGGTGAGCTGTTTTTTTATATATCTTATCGCTTTTGTCGAGAGTCCTTTCGAGAAACTCCCCTTCACTCCCAACGATGGCAGAGGGCTTAATCCCCTCCTTCAAAACCCATATATGGTTATTCATCCTCTGGTGCTGTACTTCGGCTACGTGGGGGTTGCCGTGCCTTTTGCGTTTGGCATTGGGGCGCTTCTCAGTGGCAGGCTGGAGGATGAGTGGATACGCAATTCGAGAAAATGGACTCTTCTGTTCTGGACATTTCTCAGCGTAGGGCTGATATTGGGCGCGCGCTGGGCGTATCTTGAGCTTGGCTGGGGCGGGTACTGGGCATGGGATCCGGTTGAAAACGCCGCCTTTATGCCTTGGCTCGTAGGCACTGCGTTTCTCCATTCGGTCATGATTCAGGAGAAAAAGGGGATGCTCAAGAAGTGGAATATGATACTTCTCATTCTCACGTTTTTCCTGTCTATTTTCGGCACTTTCATCACCCGAAGTGGGGTGATTTCATCAGTGCATTCATTTGCGCAGTCCGACATTGGCCCTTATTTTCTCGGCTTCATCGCCTTTATTCTCCTCTTCTCCTTCGCCGTATTTCTCATGAGGCAGGCGGAGCTTAAGACTGAGAACCGCTATGATTCGATTCTCTCCCGCGAGAGCGCCTTTTTGTTCAATAACCTGCTGTTCTTGGGGGCGGCGTTCTCGGTATTTTTAGGGACGATTTTCCCCATCTTGACCGAGGCTATACAGGGCGAGAAAATCCTCGTGGGCCCTCCGTATTTCAACCGCGTCAACGTTCCCATAGGGCTTATTCTGATATTTCTCATGGGCGTTGGGCCGCTGATTTCATGGAGGCGGGCGTCGGCGCAGAATTTAATTCGCAATTTCATGTACCCTACGGTTTTCGCCGCTCTCACGGCGGTCGGGCTTTTTGCCCTCGGCATGAGGAGCGGCGTTGCGATACTCTCATTCGCGCTCTGCGGGTTTGTTACTGGCACGGTGTTCCTGGAATTCTACCGGGGGGTTAGGGTCAGAAGCGGCAGGGGGGAGAATTTGCTCATTGCCTTCTCGCGCCTCGTGATGAGAAACCGCCGCCGCTACGGTGGGTACGTCGTCCACTTGGGAGTCGTCCTTATAGTCATTGGCATAACCGGCTCGTCGGTGTTTGTTAAGCAGAAAGAAGCCACTCTTGCGCCGGGCCAGAGTGTTACTCTCGCGGACTACACGTTCCGCTTCGATGGGCTAACCCAATATACGACGGACGCAAAGAACGCCACAGTCGCGCGGTTATCCGTGTTTAGCGCTGAGGGCAGGCCTTTGGGCGAGATGAAGCCTGAGAAAAACATATACAAGTATGAGGGAAACCGCGAAATCAATCAGGAAACCGAGGTCGCCCTTCGCTCCACAATGAGAGACGACCTCTATGTGATTCTCGCGGATTTTGATGAGAGCGGCAGAGCGGCTTTTAGATTGGCTATTAATCCCATGGTGAGCTGGATATGGTACGGAGGGGTGTTGCTCCTCATAGGCGCCGTAATTGCCATGGCTCCGTCAAGGGCGCAAGAGGCGAGCCTCAGGTACAGCAGCGCCACAGTTGAATCGAAGGATACAGCCGCAGAGATTTAAAAAATTTCCCCGCATTCCGAAAATCCCCCTAGGAGAGCTTTGGAGAAGCTATTTATTATAATAATTACGCTTGGAGTCGCGGTTTTTATCTCGCTTCCGTTTATAGCGCGCAAATCCCGTCAGGGCGCAGATTCCGATGAGCATGGCGATGAGCCGCTCAATCCGGTATTGGAAAAGCTGGCACATCTCCGTTTGGAGCGCGACTCGCTTCTCGCCGCAATAAAGGAAATAGAATTCGACTACAGCCTTGGCAAGCTCTCCGTGGACGACTTTGACGAGCTCCTTGAGCAGTACAGGGTTCAAGCCGCTCTTGCCTCGAAGGAAATTGACGATGTAGAGCGAGGCGTGGGGCTGTCCACCACTGCTTTGGACTCAGAAATTGAGCGCGAGGTCGCATCCTCTAGGATAGCCACTAAGCCCCGCGCTAAAGATGACGCCGATGAAATCGAGGGGCAGATTCTCCTGGCGAGAGAGAGTAGGGTGGTTGCTGCCTGCCCCGAATGCGCAAGCGTGTATAAGCCGGAGGACAGGTTTTGTTCAAAATGCGGAGCAAAGGTAAATGAAAGAGCGTTGTCGCAATCGAGATAGAGCGCCGTTGCTAGGGCTAATTATCTGCATTCTTATGGTACTCGCCGCCGCGCCGGATGTGTATGCCCAAATTTCCCCGCCCGAGGAAGGCACCGAGGGGAGAGAGCTTTTCACCCAGAACCGGTGCGCAAACTGCCATACCGTCGGCAGAGGTCGGTTCGTGGGGCCGGATTTGGCTAACATTAAGGATAGATACACGAAAGAGGAAATAGCGCAGTGGATGCAAAACTCTCAGAGCATCTATCAGTCTAGGGGGAAGATGCCGGTTAACGAAGGTTATCCTCCAATGCCGCCTATGAACGTTGCGCCGGACACTGCCCGCCTCATTGCCGATTATCTCGCCTCTCTCCGCCCGGAATCCCTTCCCAAAGCCTCTGCCGGAAGAATAGGGGGGAAAATTACCCCGGCATCGGGCGACCCCAAATCTGCGGCTGGAATAAAACTCCGCCTTACGGCTTATCTCGGCGACAACCCCACGGATGAGAGGGATGCGACCGTGGGCGAGGACGGGTTATTTGAATTCGCAGGACTCCCCTGGGACAGAGCCTACACGGTAACCCTGAATTATAAGGGGACTGAATATGCGACGGACAAAATGGTTTTCTACCCCGAAGAGGACGCAAAAACCCTCGATTTGCCAATCTATGAAACCACTCAGAGCGATGAGAATATAATTATTAACGCGGCGCACGTGATAGTTCAAGTATCCGAGAGCGAAATCACCGTAGCCGAGATAATGATTATCAATAACTCAGGGGCGGAGGTTTTTATCGGGGAAGAGGTTTCATCCGCCACTGAAGGCAATGAAAACCAGAGGCGTTCGCTTAGGTTTAATCTCCCCAAAGGGGCTGATAATCTGGAGCTTTTAGAAGGGATAACCCCTGAAACTCTGGTAAAGGACATAGGCGGGTTCTCGGATTCATCTGCGTTTAGCCCGGGCGTAAGGAGGGTTGTTTACGCCTATAAACTCCCCTATAAAGCAGGGAAAAATGTAATAGAGACGAGCATAAATTATGCGGCGAACGGGTTTGTCCTGCTTGTCTCCGACACAGGAGCAGAGGTGTCAGTCAATGGGCTGGAGGGCGGTGAGGCGGTGAATTTCGACAATAGCCAGTTCTTTCGCTGGAGCGGCAAAAACCTGATCCGCGGGGCTAGCGTGAGGGTGGAAATTGGGAAATCCTACGCAGGGGGGGACTGGTTTAAGTGGTACGTGTTTGGGGCTTTGGCTATATTAATTGGCGGCGCGGCGTTGTATTCAATAATTAGTCGCCGGAAGAATCCCACTCAATCCGAGCAGAAAGGGGAGAGTGTGGATGAGAGAGGCAGTGAGAGGGAGTGGGCTAAGCGGATTAACCAAATTGCAGAGCTTGACGATGATTTTGAGGCTGGCAGGATTGCTGAGGCGGATTATAAGAGGCTACGCGTGGAGTACAAAGACAGGCTGATTGAGATTAGCCAGAGTCGAAAGAGGAATACTAGCTAAATATCCCCGTAGAGAAATTGAAAAATAGAAATGGCGGCAATTCCCGCTGTTTCGGTTCTTAGTATTCTTGGTCCCAAGCCCAGTGGAATAAAGTTAAACTGTTTAGCCGATAGTATCTCATTATCGCTGAAGCCGCCTTCTGGTCCAATAAATAGGATAATATCTGTGGGCAGTTGGCTACTAGTATTAATATAAGATTTCATATTATCTAAACAATTTTCATAAAATATAATCTTTAATCTATTGCCATCATTATAAGATTTAATAGCGGTATTGAAATCCACCACTTCTCCTATAGCCGGAGGGGTCGATCTCCTGCACTGCTTTGCTGACTCTACTGCTATTTTTCGCCACCTCGGCGCTTTATCCGTGCGTCTTATTATTGACCTGCTAGTAATTACAGGAATAATCTCCTTAACGCCGAGTTCCGTTGACTTCTCTACTATGAAATCCATTTTGTCAGCCTTGGGCAAGCCTTGCAGCAGCGAGATGTTTAATCTCGATTCGGTTTCGACTTTCTTTTCAAGCAATATTGATACTGTTAAATCGCGGCTGGTGATTCTCTCTATTGCGCCTGTGTACTCGATGCCGCTCTCATCAAATAGCGTCAATCTATCGCCGTGATTTAGCCTCAGAACCCTAACTATGTGCTTATGGTCTGAACCCGCAATTGTTGCGATACTGTTGGCAATCTGGGTCTGTTTTATGGGGAATCTGGGCATTGTGCTAATAAAATTATCTATTTGTTGGTGCCAGCTTTAGTTTCACATGGAACTAAATATTATTAGAATTCTAAGGAAATGGCATAAGCACCTCAAACTACTATTAATTTATGATTAATATCTGTGATATTTGGATAAACATTAAAGTAGCCTGTAAAATAATAATAAACCCCGTAACTGGGAGTGTATATAGCTAGTAAACAACGTAAGCTAAAGTAAAATGTTAGATAACCTAAATTTTAGTTAACAAACTGTTAATATCTACATAAAAACTCGATACTTACTTTAAGAACTGTGGAAAATTGCGCTTATTACTCGCTTGCAGTGTTAGATATAGCATTAAGTAATATTTATAACCTATAGCTAATTATAATATATATAGAAATTATCTCTGAGTCTCTCTAAAATATTCCACTAGCTCATTGCATAGCTCTTGTACTGTGTATTTTTTACAAATTATCTGAGGCTCCATTCCAATTTCTCTGATTGCCTCGGCTGTTATGGGACCTATACACGCAATAGCCGTTTTAGAGAGCGCGCGCCCCTCGCTACCGATTTCGGATATAAAATTCCTCGCGCTAGAGGAGCTTGCAAAAGTAACCGCGTCAATTTCCCCGCTTATGAGAAGCTCTCTAATTTTATTAACTTTATCCCCTGACGGTTTCATGGTTTCGTATGCCGCCACAACATGAACTTCTGCTCCCATCCGCGCTAGCTCCACCGGGAGTACCTCTCTTGCCTCCTTTGCCCTCGGAATGAGAATTCGTTTTCCCGCTATTCCAATTGCGCAGAAGCCGCTTATCAGTCCCTCTGCCCTGAAGTCGCTCGGCGCTATGTCAACCAAAAGCCCTATAGCGCTCACAGATTTAGCAGTTTGCTCTCCAATAGCGGCTATTTTTACCCCTTTTAACTCTCGAAAATCCACTCCATTCTCTCGGAGGCGGCTGAAAAAGCCCTCAACCCCATTGACGCTCGTAAACACTATCCAATCATATCGGCTCAGATTAGCCGCCGCCCCATCGAACTCCTCCCAGCTTTGGGGAGGTTTAATTTCTATTGTGGGAAACTCGATTACGTCCGCTCCCTGCTCTTGCAAGAGCTTTGTAAACCCTCCTGCCTGTTTTCTCGCCCTAGTAACGAGGATTTTTTTCCCGAAAAGCGGCTTTCGCTCGAACCAATTGATTTGCTCTCTCAGATTCACGACTTCGCCCACTATGACCACCGCCGGCGGGGAGATCCTCTCCACTGCCATAATTTCGCCGATTTGACCGATGGCACTTCGGAGGGTTTTTTGCTTTGGATACGTTCCCCATGAGATTATCGCCACTGGAGTGTCGGCCGGTTTGCCGAATTCGATTAGCTTCTCCATATTGTGCTTTAAGTTCAGGATGCTCATTAGGAATACCACTGTGCCGGTTTTGGCGAGCGCCTCCCAGGGGAGGGTTGATTCCTGTTTCTCCGGGTCTTCGTGTCCTGTGGCGACGATAAAGGACGATGTGAAATTCCGGTGTGTAAGCGGGATTCCGGCATACGCAGGCACGGCAAGCGCCGAGCTTATCCCCGGCACTATCTCGAAACTTATGCCAGCCCTTGCCAGAGCTTCGGCTTCCTCGCCGCCTCTGCCGAATATGAACGGGTCTCCACCCTTTAGGCGGGCGACTGTGTAGCCCTCGGATGCCTTTTCCACTAGGATTTGATTGATTTGCTCCTGCGGGATTTCGCGGCTTTTTCTCTCTTTGCCGACGTAAATCCTCTCGGCGCTGGGTTTGGCGTAATCGAGAATCAAGGGGTTTACTAGGTAGTCATAGACGACAACCTCGGCTCTCTGTAAATATTCCTTTCCCTTCACGGTCAGAAGCCCCGGGTCTCCGGGACCCGCGCCTATGAGATATACCGGCCCTTTTCCAGCGTTCATTGCTGGGTAAATAGAAAACCGAACGCCGCTTGATTGTCAAGATTCTATAAACACGGCACGTTCGGAGGAGTTCCCTGCCCGCTCAGGGCGGCGCATCTTGCAAGGTCGGCACAGCTAATTCTAAGATGCCCCAGCGACGGGTCGAGGTGTTGCAGCGTCTCGACTCCAACGGGGATTTTTGCGCAGACGCTGGGCTGAAATTCTCCCGCGCCTGCCCTATGACCTGCTACGTAGCTCGCTCCGGCGGCGCATCCTGAAATTAAAATTAGAGTGGCAACTGCGGCTAGTCTTTTCATGAGTGTCTCCTTATTCGCTAAAAAGTAGATAATCTGCCGCACAGATATTTGCCCATGAGAGCGCGCGTGTGGCAATTATCTCACCTAGGGCGCGCCGCCTGCGGCAATCGGGGCTATGGAGCTATATTATAGCAAGATAAATTTCCGCAGAGCGCGGCTTTATTAGCGCGATTCCAAAACACTCGCTAGATATTCTAGGTGGAATAGCTTTTTGAAGGTGAATTATGTGGTGTGGGGTTTACCTTGCCCCGATGGTGAGCAGGAAAGAGCCTGTGGCTTCCTGAGCGAGTTGCCAAGTGGATAGAGGGATGACTCCAAGCATGACGACGCACACGGCGAGAACCGCAATAGCCAGAGCCGAGGAGAGCTGAAACGATGGGGACTGATACCCGGCCCTCTCCTCTTTCATGTAGGCATACACCAGAACCCTCAAATAGTAATAAGCTGACACCACGCTATTGAGAATTCCAATCACCGCGAGCCAGTAGAATTCCGCCTTCACAGCGCCTAAGAAAACCCTGTATTTGGCAAAAAACCCTATTGCCGGAGGAATCCCCGCGAGTGAAAACATAAAAATCCCAAGCGCCACAGCCAAAAGCGGCTTCCTGCGCCACAGCCCCGCTATGTCCTCGTAGCTCTCGCATTCCTTCCCCTGCCTTGAGAGATATGCCAGTACGCCGAACGCCCCGAGATTCATAAAAGTATAGGCGAATAGGTAGTACATCGCCCCGCTCAAGCCCAGCTCCCCGCCCCTGTAGCCAGCCACTACCCCTACGAGAATATACCCGGCATGAGCGATGCTTGAATATGCGAGCATCCGCTTTATGCTTGACTGCGTTATCGCTGCCAAGTTTCCGACCGTCATTGTGAATACCGATATAACCCACAGGGCTTGAATCCACGCCGCCTCGATTGTGCCGAACCCCTCGAAAAACACCCTCAGCAACACCGCAAACGCCGCCGCCTTAATCCCCGTTGACATAAACCCCGTAACAGTCATCGGCGCGCCTTCATAAATGTCCGGCACCCACTGATGAAGCGGGAACGCCCCGATTTTAAATATGAACCCGACGAGCATCAGAGCCGCACCGGCAAGGTAAAGCGGGTTTGCGGCGTCGAAGCTCACTGCAATTTCACTCAGATAAATCGAACCCGAAGCCCCATAAATAAGCGCCATCCCGTACAGGAGCATCGCCGACGAAAAACCGCCAAGAACGAGGTACTTCACCGCCGCCTCGGTTGAATTCGGGGATTTCCTATTAAATCCCGAAAGCACATAGACCGCGATGGACATTATCTCAAACCCTAGGAACAGCGTCATAAACTCGCTCGCCGAGCCGAGTATCATCATGCCGCAGGTTGAAAACAGTATCAGCGCGTAGTATTCGCCGGGCTTCAGTCCCGTGTTTTCAATGTAATTCTTAGAGAGCGCCGAGGCAAAAAACGCTCCGGTCAGGAAGATCAGATTGAAATACGCCGAGAATGCGTCGAGTGAGACCGCCCCGCCGAACGCCTCCTGCCCTAGGGAGCCAAATCTGCCGAGATTGAGCGCGAAACTAGTGCCGATTCCCCAGACGGCTAGCCAGAAGAGATTGGCTTTGCCCCGCCCTTGGAGGAATGGGTCGAGTGTCATGAGCAGGATTCCCGCCACAACGAGGGTGATTTCCGGGGCTATTGACAGGGTACTGGCAAGGACTTGGGCTAGATCCATGGCTTATTAATCCTCGAATCCGAGTGATGAACGGATGACGGTTGCAGTAGCGGGGGAATTTTTGAAATCTAGTATGTGCGAGGGGAGGGGGATTGTCAAGTTGACGGATTCTCCCGTCCCCTCGGCTAATGGGGGGTGATACTTATGACTAATTCTGCGCGCTGCGGCCCCTAGTTGAGCGGGCGATTTAACGCCGGTGTTTTGTGGCTTGGGTTGTCGTACCAATCGAAGTATTTTCTCGCGTGGTCTCTGCCGGATTTTACGAGGTCGCGCTTGGTTTGATCTTTGAGTGAAAAATCCGTTGTGCCTACGCCGAGGGTGTCAATGTAAATCGTGCGGTGCCAGTCGTCGTTGTGGAGGTGCTGATTGGACTGAGCGTCGAGTATGGTTTTAACGAGGTTTGAGGCGTAATCGAAGAAGTCGTTGATTTTATTCACAGGCGGTTCGGCTTGGTCTCGGAATACGGCAATTTCTTTTGCGGAATCGAGCCTGAAGCCCAGGGTTTCTTTGTTATAGATGTAGTTGCTTAAGAATTTGCCTTCATTTTTGAGGGCTTCGTTGTGGGCTTTGTAGTAGGCAGTATCCATCGTGTGCTTGCTAAAATTGGCGATGTCAACGTATTTCTGCCTGTCAAAGAGTTTTACGGGGTAGTTGTCCAGTAGCCCTCCGTCAACATAAACGTCCCCTCTTAAACTCTTCTGGGCTTTAAAGAACAGCGGAATTGACATGGAAATCCGCACGGCATCAGCAATTGGCATTCTTGGGGTGTGTTCGTAAGAGAAAACCTCGGCGAAGTGGGTCGAGACGTTTGCCCCGACAAAGTACATATCTTTAAATCCCTTTTTATCCTTTTGGTCGAACGCCTCTTTAAAGGTAGTCTCGCTATTTCCGGTTTTTGCCCAGATTCGCTCTGCAACCCACTCGCGGAAAAAATCGCCCTTATACCAGCCGTATTCTTTTATAAGCCTCTCGCTGTCTCTCAGCAATCCCCATGAGTCGTCGAGGAATTTATTAAAATTGAGGGCGAATAAAATATCGCGCACCTCTTTATTCGTATATCCAAGCCCCAGCATCATCGCGTTTATAGCCCCGGCTGATGTGCCGCCGACGCGCTTTATCTGTGGCATGATGCCCTTGCTCTCCAACTCGTCCATTGCCCCTACATAGGCGATTCCCTTAACGCCTCCGCCTTCAAACACGAGATTTCTAAATGGATAGTTCATAGCGCCGCCCTCCGTTGTTTGGTTTCCATGCTGTGGAATTGGGCAAAATCCGTGCCGCATGAATTCAGGCTCTAATAGCGCAGAAGAATCAGAAATATCGCCTGAATCCGGCAAATCCCACTATGAGAGGGCAAATCAGATGGTAAATTTACCCTGCGCTTTGGGTATTTTTACCATAGAGGCTACTGCTCCCGTATGAAGCTCTCAGTCCTAATTCTCATATTTGCGGCTTTTGCCATAGCGTGCAGTGAAACGCAGGCTCAAACCCCTGCCCCGGCTAAAACTCCGAAGCTCAGTGGCAGGATAAATCACGGCGGCATTCAGAGAACCTACGCATTGCACATTCCAAAGCTCTACGCCGGCAAGCGCTCCTATCCCCTTGTGATTGCGCTTCACGGTCTCGGCGGTAGCGGCGGGGGGATACGCCAATCCCTAAAGCTCGACGACGCCGCCGACAAAATGGGGTTCATCATCGCGTATCCGGACGGCGTTGGGGCGAGCTGGGCTGATGGGGGAGGGGTTACGCCTGCCGATAGAGCCGGAGTTGACGACGTCGGATTTATCTCGGCTCTGATTGATAGTCTCGTAAGTAGCCTCAAAATTGACCCCCGGCGGGTTCATATCGTGGGGTTTTCAAACGGCGGGATGCTCGCCTACCGCTTAGCCTGCGAGCTGTCGGATGGGGTTGCCGCCGCCGCGTCGGTTATGGGGGCGATGACTGGAGGGATGCCGAGTGGTTGCCGCCTGCAAAGAGCGGTATCGCTGATGCACGTACACGGGATGGCGGATTTGATTGTACCTTGGGAGGGAGGCGAGGCGCGTATTGCCGGGGTTGAGGGGTGGAGGACATATTCGATTCCGTCGGGGGTGGAGATGTGGGGGAGGCTTCTGGGATGTTCTAGTGCCGCTATTGCTATTTATGAAATAGCTGGGCGAAACGTGATAAACCAAACATACGGGCGATGCTCCGGCGGAGCCGAGGTTGCTCTCTACGGGATAGTCGGCTGGGGACACGCCTTTCCCGGCGCGGTTAGAAAAATACCTCTTCCAGTTCCCTCGTTTAACCTCGCGCTAGAAATCGGACTGGAGGAAGCGATACTTCGCTTTTTTAATAGACATCGCCAAGCGAATACTAATTAGGCAGGCTTAGGGGGTAAACTCCGCCGAGAAATCTTATAGCGATAGCGATAAATCCTCAATCAGATTGCTCTCTGTGTTCGGAATGACAAAGGGTGAGAGCGTTCGGAATGGCAGAGCCTGTCTGTCATTCTCACGAAAGTGGGAATCTAGAGCTTGACGGAGTTTATCCTGAGTTCATCGGAGGACTCACTATGAAGGCATTGCCTACTGTGAAGAAAACTGGATTCCCGCTCAGATGATTTGCGGGAATGACAACCCTCCTGCATTGTCTTCAGTTGTTGCCTCCTCCGCGTCAACTTGCGCCGCCCCCCTGTTGTCATTTCGATGGAGCGCGTTAGCGACTGAGAAATCTTCACCCTGAGCGGAGTCAAAGGGCGATAAATCCTCAATCAGATTGCTCTCTGCGTTCGGAATGACAAAGGGTGAGGCGTTGCGAGGATGACAAATTTAGCCGCCATCTATTGTTGCAAATTACCGCCAATTTTTGAGCATTTCCGCTTTGCTCGGTATTCTCAATGCTGGGGGAGGGATTTGTCATGAACACGCCCGATCACGCTTATTGGACTTACGCGCTATTTCGTGGGAAGCCTTGGGTGGCTAAGGCGGCGGTTGCGTCCGTGCTTCCAGACCTGGCGTTTACTCTCTCTTCGATTTACTATTTTGCCGCCTATGGTTTCAGCATGAGCGTGTGGGACAGGGCTTTTCAAAGCGAGTTGGCGAAACCTCTTGCCTACGCCGCGCACTCAATACCGGTGTTTACGCTGATGCTTGCCGCGGCGATAATTGCCGGGAGACGGGGGTGGTTTCCGTACTTCTGGGGCTGGGGGCTTCATATCGCATCTGATGTGGCAACCCATGTCTCGGACGCTCAGCCCGTGCTTTGGCCCCTGTCCGATGCGGTGTTTCCAAGCGTCCTTTCCTATTGGGAGGATGCCTACTACGGAGGGGAATTTACGGCGGCGAACCTCGCGCTTCAGGGCGTTTTTGCCTTATATTTGCTGATGCCTCGAAGTAGCAAATTGTTTCAATCCAAGTCGGCAGGGCGCGCGGCGTTTTTTGGATTTTTCGCGCTCTATATTCTCTCGGGGCTGTTCTTAATGTTTAGGCACGGGTACATCATCGGAGGGGCGGCTGGGCTTTATTTGATTCCTCCGGCGCTGTTTCTATTGGTCGCGCTCAAATCGCTGGGATTTGCGGGGAAGCGGGGCTAATGGGAGATTTCGGCGATTCTCCTCTCGAATTTCTTAGGGATGGCGTAGAGATGACAAAATCGTATGAAAAATGTCGAGCCGCAGGGGTAGTGCTATGAATAGCGGCGCCGCGCTTACTCGAAGGGCAATAATTTGGTTCAGAAGGGATTTGAGGGTTCAGGACAACTCCGCCCTCTGCCGCGCCGTGCGCGAGTGCGCCGAGGTGATTCCGCTTTTCATCCTCGACGACGATATAGTTCAGACTCTGCCGCCGAAGAGCAAACGCCTTAGATTCGTACTTGACGCGCTTGAAAATCTCGATGCCGAACTCAGGGCGCTGGGTTCATATCTGATTGTTCTGAGGGGCCGCCCCGCTGAAATCCTCCCCAATCTCCTCCGCAAATACGCAGTTGCCGCCCTGTATGTGAATGAATCCAACACCCGCCAAGGGCTGAGCCGAGACGCCGCCATCGCATCAATCTGCAGGAGCGTGGGTGTCCAGTTCAACTCCTCGGACGACGCGCTCATTGTCCCGCTTGAGGCCGTGCCGGCGAGGAAGGTGTTCACCCCATTCTACAGGCTCTGGCTTGCGGCTCTCGAAAATAGGGATTTGCCCGCCGTCCGCGCTATTGAATCTCCACGCATCGAAATTGAGCATATATCGAAACTTCGGGAGGGCTTGAGCTATTCGGATGACAATCTGTGGCGGATGGATTTTCCCCGCGCGCGGCTTCTCGATTTTGATTTCTGCCGCTACGGGGATGTGAGAAATTTCCCCGCCGTGGACGGGACATCGCGCTTATCACCCTATATTCGCTTCGGAGTGGTATCGGCTAGGGAAATTTATAGAGCCGCATCTTCCCTTCCCGGCGATGCTGGGGTCTATGTGTCGGAGCTTGCGTGGAGGGAGTTTTGGTATCACATCATGCGGCGCTTCCCGGAAACGGAAAAGCTCGAATTCCAAGAGAAGAGGCGCGGCATCGCATGGCTGAACAACGAGGCGCACTTCGAGGCGTGGAAGGAGGGCAGGACGGGCTATCCGATAGTTGACGCCGGGATGCGGCAACTCCTAGCGGAGGGCTGGATTCATAACAGGGTTAGGATGATTGTCGCATCGTTCCTGACTAAGGACCTGCTCATTGATTGGCGCTGGGGGGACAGGCATTTCTTTGACCACCTAGTTGACTACGACGAGACGGTTGACATTGGCAATTGGCAGTGGGCGGCGTCCGTCGGGGCAGACCCCAAACCGCTTAGGATATTTAATCCGATGCTGCAGTCCGAGAAATTTGACCCTGAATGCCGGTATATAAAAAAATATGTGCCGGAGCTGCGGCGCTCTGAGCCTCGGCACATACACTCCCCGCTCGATTTCGACCTTCCCTATGTTCAGCCCATAGTGAACCACTTTGAGATGAGCCGCGTAGCCAAGGAGCTATATGCAAAATCGGAGCGCGGATTCTCTGATGTTTAGGGCTGTTGGAGCCGCTCACTTCACGCCCGTGTAAATTATGACCGTGCCGAGGGTAAGCTCCACTGATTTACAGTCGCGAAGTCCCGCCTCGCGCATGAGCGCTATAAACGCCTCTCTCTGCGGGAATTTCGGTATTGACTCCGCTAAATAGTCGTATTCCTCGCGCGTTCCGAAAATTGAGCCTATAAGCGGCATAACGTTCTTCAGATAAAACATATAGGCAGGGCTAAGAACAGGGGTATTCGGCACGGCAAACTCCAGAATGCCGACTTTCCCCCCCGATGTCAATGCGCGCCTCATCTCCCTCAGCGATGCGAGCGGGTCAACCGTATTCCTGATGCCGAACGCTATTGTTACGGCATCGAACGAGCCGCCCTCAAACGGCAGACCCTCGGCTACTCCCAAAATTAGCCTCATCCGCTCCCTCATTCCAAAGGAATCGAGTTTTCGCCCCGCAATCTCAAGCATCGCCTCGCTGGGGTCAATTCCCGTTGCCACGGACCTGGGATTTCGCCTCAAATACTCAATTGCCACTTCAGCCGTCCCCGTAGCAATATCGAGGAGATTGCCGCCATCCGCCCCGATTTCTCGGATGAGCCTGCGGCGCCACGACTTGTCAATTCCTAGGCTGAAGAGCGAATTTAGCCTGTCATAGTTCTTTGCCACTCGGTTAAAAAGGGATTTGGTCTCAGGCATTTGCGTACAGTCCTCTTCGGGTTTGGCTGATGGTGTTAAAGCCGCTTCTCGATGGATTGGATAATTTTACTCATCTGCCTCGATTTATTAAGCACGTAGAAATGAATCCCTGGCGCGCCCATTTCGAGTAGCCCTAGGGCTTGGCTGATGCACCGGCGCACTCCAATTTCGCCTGCCGCCTCGTCGTTGTCGTTAGCGGCTTCGAGTTCGCTCTGCAAATCAGCCGGAATGGACGCCCCGCAGAGCGATGCGATGCGCTGGATTTGTTTCGCCGAGAGTATGGGCATGAGTCCCGGCACGACGGGGTTTGTGATTCCAGCCGCTCTCACGCGCTTGACGAAGTCAGAATAGAGGGCGTTATCGAAAAAAAGCTGGGTGATGATAACATCCGCTCCGGCGGCGACCTTGCGCCTGAGGTTGTCAATATCGGCGTCAAAACTCGCGGCTTCGATGTGTTTTTCCGGGTATCCGGCGACGGCGATTCCGAATGCGCCATCTCCGAGGCTTCCCTCAAATTTCCTAATGGCGCGGACTAAATCCGAGGCGTAGGCGTATCCCCCGTCGGCGGGTATGAAGGTCGTCTCTCCTGCCGGCGGGTCTCCTCTAAGGGCTATGATGTTGCGTATCCCGAGGCTCTTGATTTTGACGAGCGTGCGCGTTATTTCGCTCTCCGACGAGCCGACGCAGGTGAGGTGGCACGCCGTCTCGATATTGAAATTTTCCTTAATATAGGATGCGATATCGAGCGTTTTTACCTGAGTTGAACCCATTGCCCCGTAGGTTACGGTTATAAAATCTGGCATTAGCCCGATGAGCTCTGGCAGTTCCTTTTTAAGGCTCGCCATGCCCGCCTCGGTTTTGGGAGGGAAAAGCTCAAAGGAGATTACTGGTTTTTTATTCTCGGAGTTGATAAAAAATTCGCTCAGTAGCATGGCTTTCAATTTCGACGTTTATGTTACTTAATTCGCCCGTTTGATGCAAGCGACGACTGTTGATGTGGCAGGGGCGCGATAAATCCTCTTTTTAGTAGAGCGGGGAGGGGGCGCAGATACGCAATCGCTCGCTCTGGCGGTTATATGATATTAATATAATTTCCCACCCCTTGACAATCTATTCGCCCATTATATAATATTGATAATCAATATCAGCAACAGTGAGTTTGGTTCAATTTCATTAGACGGAAGCAGGGCAGGCTCTATTTACTCTCCTCTCTTAACTACCGACTGCCCTGCTTCCACTTTTCGATTCCCGCTTGATTCCCGACAAAAATCAACCGATATTATTAGGCGTACATGGCGCCAATCCTCTTAATTCTCGCCTCAATATTATTTTCTGCCCAAAAGCCGTTTCTGGTCGAGAGGGCTTTTTTCGCCATGGGGTCGGCTATTGAATTTAAGGTCTATTGCGGCGAGATGCGAGAGGTCTGCAACGAGAAAATATTCAAGTCATACCTGGAGGTCAAACGCCTCGACGATATTCTCAGCAACTATAAGCCAGATAGCGCCCTGTCTCGCCTCAACTCCCGCGCCGGCATGGGGAAAACCCCGGCGCCGAAGGAGCTATTCGATATTGCCAGCCGCTCGTTGCATTTCTCTGAACTCACGGACGGGGCTTTCGACATATCAGTAGGAAAGCTCGTGGATCTGTGGAAGGAGGCGGCAAGGGCGAAGAAAATCCCCGAGAGAAAATTAATTAAAGATACCGCGTCAAATTGCGTCGGCAATAGACACATTAAGCTCTATCCCGATACGCTAGAGATTGAGACGACCTCTGATTGTCTGCTCATTGATTTCGGGGGCATCGGCAAGGGATACGCCGTTGACAGAGCCATAGAATCGCTAAAATCCCAGGGGATTCGCTCGGCTCTTGTGAATTTCAGCGGAAATATCTACGCCCTCGGCGCGCCTCACGAGGAGCCAGCATGGGTGGTAGGGGTAAAGCATCCGACGAAAGTGGGAGAATTTCTCGCCTTCATCGCTATTCGAGACGCAGGGGTTTCAACTTCCGGCGACTACGAGCGCTACAGCTTAATCGAGGGAAAGCGCCACTCTCATATCATTGACCCAAGAACGGGCGCTCCTGTGGAGTCCATCCCGTCGGTAACCGTTGTATCCAAGAGCGCGACTGATGCGGATGCCCTGTCAACGGCGTTTTCGGTCATGGGGGAGTCCGGCGCGCGCGGTGTTTTGAGGAAATTCTCGGATACGGGAGCGATGATTATAACGCGGCAGAGGGGCGGAGCGCTCAAGGTATATGAGAGCGAATTATTTAAGTCTCTGCGGGTTTCAGGGCGGGACTAGGCGATATGCGCGCTGTAGAGTGGAGGGGCGGTCATTTCTCATTATAGAGGCGTTTCATGGCTAAATTCTGCTAAGCCGCAATTTTGAATATGGCATTCAAAAAATGCCGATATATTCTTGACATGGAGTGCTATCTCCTGATATGATATTGATATTGATTATCAGTAAATATCAAAGGAGGAAGCAGAGAGATGATAAACACAAGTAAGGTGTTACTTGCGTTTCTTTTGGTTGCGCTGTGCGCGGCGCCTATAGCTACGGTTTATGCCCAAGAGACCAGCCAGGAGAAGAGAATTCAAGACTTGGAGACCAAACTCAGGGGCGTTACCGACGAGCTTCAGAAACTAAAATCCGACGGAATGCCCGATGACCGCCTCAAATCCATCGAGGATAAGATTCAAGTCCTAGCCGATGAGATTGAAAATATTAAATCCGCCTCAGTTGTCCAGGAGCCTACCTACCAGGAGGCTTTCGGTCTCGCTCCGGCGGCATCGAAGGTCTATTTTGTGGGCAAGGGGCTTTCCTTGGGCGGATACGGCGAGCTTGCCGTTACTGAATTCAGGGAGGACAGCGACAATGTGATTGACGCGCTTCGAGTGATTCTGTACGCCGGATACAAGTTTACGGATAGAATTGTATTCAACTCCGAAATTGAATTTGAACACGGCACAACCGGGACCAACCGGGACGGGCAGTCGGGTTCAGTATCGGTAGAATTTGCGACGCTCGATTTTTTCATCACCGACTATTTTAACCTCAGGGGAGGGCTAGTGCTCGTTCCCTTTGGCACTATAAACGAGGTGCATGAGCCGACGACCTTCTTCGGAGTGCTGAGACCAGAGGTCGAAAGACTCATCATCCCCTCCACTTGGAGAGAGAACGGCGCGGGGATATTTGGCGAGATTGCCGGTCTGGATTACAGGGTTTACGTCATAAACAGCTTTGATTCCAGAGGATTCAGGGCGAATGAGAACAGGGGCGCGAGAACCAGCGGCAACAGGGGCAGAATCAACGACCCGGCGGCTGTGGGAAGGGTTGAATATGACCCGTTCCCCGGGCTTAGATTCGGAGGCTCGTTCTTCATCGGTCAGACAGGGCAGAACGAGAGCGCGAACGGCGAAAAAATAGATGGGCTTTTCCAGATGTACGAAGCCGACGTTCAGTTCCAGTGGGCTGGGCTTGAGACAAAGGTGCTCTTTGTGTACTCGTTCCTCGACGACGCGGATTTAATCAACATCAATAACGGGCTTGAAGGAAACGCCTCTATAGGTGAGGAGCAGTACGGATTCTACGTCGAAGCCGGATACAATCTACTTTCTCTGGCAGATTTCGGTTCTTATTTTGAGTATCTTGCCCCGTTTGTGAGATATGAGAAATACGACACTCAGCGCGAGGTGCCGTCTGGATTCGAGAGAAATCCCGCGAACGACCGCGAGACCGTAACCGTGGGCGTCAACTATAAACCCATTAAAAACGTGGTCATAAAAGCTGATTACAGCTTCAGGGACAATGAAGCCGGCACGGCCACAGACGCGTTTAACTTAGGGCTTGGATATGTGTTCTAAATCTGGTTAAATATCTTCCGACTTTAGTGGGGGGAGGGCAGGCGCATCCGTACACGGCGGCCTCTCCCCCCGCTCTATCAGTGAGCGTCAAAGTTCGATGAAAACAAAATTGATTGCCGCGCTAACCCTTATTTTGAGCCTTTCCATCGCCGCCGAGTGTCTCGCTAAGGTCTATATGACGCGGGATGAGGCCCTTAAAGCCGCGTTTCCCGGCGCCGAGAGTATTGAAAAAACCACTGTGTTTCTGTCCGATGAGCAGATAAAACGCATTGAGTCCCTCGCTAGGGCGAAACTCACCTCTAAGCTCTACACTTTCTATGCCGGCGTTAAGGGCGGCGGCGCTCTCGGATGGGCAGTAATTGACACTCATCTGCTCAGAACTACTACTGAAACTGTTATGATAGTGATAAATCCCGACGGCACAATGAGGCAGGCTGAGATATTGGCCTTTTTCGAGCCGGAGGACTATATGCCCAGCGGCAAGTGGATGGCTCTATTCAACGACAGGCGCATTGTCCTAGGCAACGATTCCGTGCGAGTAGGCAGGGGGATTCCCAATCTCACCGGCGCAACTATAACAACGAACGCCATGGTTGACGCCATAAGGCGGGTGATGGCTGTGTTTGAAGTCGCGCTAGCGCCGAAAGCCGATTTAGCCGGCAGGGGGCGGAATTGATTTGAGGTTTTTCATATCGGGTGATATTCGCGCCAACAGCCTACTTAAGCTAATTATAGTATTTACGCTCGTGTTTTTTGTTTTTCTCTGGCTTACGAATCTCCTGCTATATCTTAGAATCGGCTTCAGCTACGATTCCATTGTGGATTACTACAGGGGCAACGAGGAGGCTTTTAGGCCTGCGAAAACCTATATCGGTCTGCTGGAGGAGGCGCATTTTCATTTCTTCTCAATGGCGGTGATTCTCGTAACCCTAAATCACCTGATACTGTTCGCGCCTATAGGGAATTTCTCAAAGCTCGTCCTCATCCTCGCGTCCTTCATATCGGCATTTGGAGACATTGCTGGGGGATGGCTCGTGCGCTACGTCGCGCCGGAGTTTGCGTGGCTAAAACTCGCATCCGTGATAACGCTTCAGGGCTCTCTTGCCGCGCTCCTGTGGGTGGTGTTTCGGTTTCTGTACTCGAAGCAAACCGAAAGGCTGAAACGCGGCGCTTAATATTTGCCCGATTTGATAATTGAAAATACAATCCAAATCCCTGTGAGAGCGGCGAAGAGTATCCCCGCTACACCGAAAAATGTCCCCGCGCCAGACTCCGTAAACGCAATCAGCGCAGTGGATAAAATCGCCCCAAGAGATGCCAGAAGGGTCAGTATCAGGCGGTTAGCAATTCTCTCCCATGAGTGAGACCCCCCTCCCGCTTCCTTTGAGCCGTCCTCCACCTGCACTTTGAATTTCCCGCTCTCGAGACTATCGAGAACGTTTTTAATCTGTGGCGGGGCATCTTGGATGAAGCTCGAAATTTTTACAAACCCCTCGGCGATGTCCCTTGAAACGCGGCTGAACTCGAATCTGCTCTTGAATATCTCGACAAGGCGCTGATGAGATTCTCTGAAAATGTTAATTTCCGGGTCAAGCCCCTTGCCCACGCCCTCCATCGTGATGAGCGCCTTGCAGATGAGCGCGTAATCGTAGGGGATTTTTATCCTGTGCCTGAGCGCGCCGCTGAAAATATCCCTCAAAAAAGCCCCAAGTTCCATGTACTTGAGCGGCTTGCCAAAATGCCTCTCGCAGATGTCAACCACGTCTGAACGGAACTCGGCCATGTCCACTTCCCGCTCTTTTATGCCGATTTTATAGAATGACTCCGCCACCTCCTCGAAATCCTCTCTGATAATTGCGAGCAGGAGCATCAGCATCTTCTCCCTTACCCCTTCGCTCACCCTGCCGGCAAGCCCTAGGTCGAGATAGACTATTCTGCCCTCCGCCGTTACGAACACATTGCCCGGATGAGGGTCGGCGTGGAAGAATCCGTCGCGGAATATCATCTGAATTACGGCGTCGAGTCCGCGTCTGGCGAGGAGAGCGGGGTCGTGTCCGGCTTTGGGGGCGTCTGTGATTTTGACCCCTTCGATAAATTCCATGGTGAGGACGCTCCTGCTGGAGAATTCCCCGTAAACCGCTGGGAAATATACCTCGGCGCTTGCGCTAAAATTCCTTCTGAACCTCTCGGCGTTGGCGGCTTCTATAGTAAAATCAAGCTCCCTCCCGATGGCGCGCTCAAACTCCCTTACGACCTTGCTTGGGCTAAAGTGCGCTGCCTCGGCAATGCTCCCCTCGGCGAGTTTTGCCATGAGGTACATGAGGCTTATATCAGCGTCAATTACGCGCTTTATTCCGGGGCGCTGGATTTTGACCGCAACCCGCGAGCCGTCCTTAAGCTCTGCGCTGTGAACCTGAGCGAGCGAGGCTGAAGCCACGGGGAGGGGGTCGAAGCGGGCGAATATATCATCAATACTGGCATGAAGCTCGCCTTCTACCTGTCCTCTCGCCTCGTCGAATGAGAAGGGAGAGACGCAGTCCTGGAGCTTTGAAAACTCCTCGGCATAGTCCGGCGGTATAAGCTCGGGGCGAGTGCTGAGGATTTGACCGAGCTTTATGAACGTGGGCCCAAGCTCTTCAAGGGAGCGTCTGAGGCGCTCAGGCTTAGACACCGCCCCGCCGCTTTTGGGTTCGGGGATTGCCGATTCCGAGAAAAGCGACTCCCTTAAGCCGAGCGAGTCAATCAGGTGTCCGTAGCCGTACTTTGCCAAAACCGAGAATATCTGCCTTAGCCTTTTGGTGTCTTTGATTATCCCAAGCGAGAGATTGCCGTTCAAAATTTTTATTCGATTCCAAGTTTCCTGCGGAGTTTCGTTACGTCAAAGTACGGCTCGCCGTGGTCTCTGGAGTAATTATATAGGCTCTCAAGTTCGTCAAGTATGGATTCGAGCTTCTGCCTTCCGGATTTTGTGCCAGCGGCTTCATTTGGGGTTTTGCCGTCAAGGTCTCCAAGGGGCTTATGCACCCACTCATCGTAATAGGCATCAAACTCGGAGTCGGGTTTTTTATCAGCGGCGCTTTTCCTTTTCTTCCGGGGGGATTTTATCTTGGGCGAGGCATCGGGTGTTGCGATTTTATCCGCGATGTAGGTGATGGCATCTTTGAGGGTTTCATCTATTAGATTCTTTATTTTTGAGAGCGACTCTGCGGAATGGCACTGAACCAGTAGTTTATCGGGTTCTAGTTCGATGCTTCCCAGAAGCTCTGCCGCGCCGCCCCCTCTGCGCCACGAGAAAACTCTCAGGTCGTCCGTGCCGCCTTTGATTTCCTCGAGAGAGGGTATTTTTCTAATCTCCCTCAGGGCTTTTGCGTAGTTCTCAACGCTGTAGGTGGCGCTTGCGAAGATGAGCGCGTCCCCATCGGGGGTGAGGAATTTCGGGTTTTTAGCCGCCTCCTCTACAAAGTGGGAGATTAGAAATCCCCAGTCCTTGAGGTATTCCTTTGCCGATTTGCGGCTTCCGAAGGTTTTTCTGTACTCTCTGAATTCGTTTTGAAAAAAGTCGAGGATGAGGGGCTTGAGCGGCGCGGGATAAACCATTATGACGGATGCAAAATGGCAGCTAGAACCGGTTTTAAGCGCTCTGCCCTCGACGATACTCCCTGCCGAGATTTGCCCCGCCGCCGCCTCGCTAATTCTCAGCGCCTCGCCGGTGAAGATGTCGCGCCCTGTAAATCCCTTGTTGGCGGTTACCTCCTCGACCTCAAAAAAACTGTGGATATTTGCCGCCCACTCGCCGAGAAGCGCCCTTTCAATTTTAGATAGATTTTCACTCTCCCCCTCGCCGAACGCCTCTATAACCCTTTTGCCCGAATCGAGGAGTTTAAAATCGTAAATGAACCAATCGAAAAATCTGGTGAACGTGAGGTCGTCAATCTGGTCTTCGCGGATTTTTGATTTGACCAGGCTCGCGTTTCCTTTCCAGATATAAAATGCCTCGCCAATTTGAGCCTGTATTTCGGGGCGGCGAGAGAACTCGACGAGCTTCGCCCTGAGTTCCTTATCCGCCTGCTCGAATTTGTACTGATTCAGGTCAATTATCGGGGCGTCCTTCATGGGAATTAAATTATATGACCGCAAGCCGAGTGTCAATCTTGGGGCTGGCCGCCAAAAAGGCTCTCCAGCGCGGCTCTGCGGTAGTCAAAAATCCGGTTCAACTCCCCCTTGACGATGAGTTTATTGATAAAATCTCCGGCTATTCCAAATCCGATGGCGTAGTGAACTATGTCGTCCATTTCAACCCCTCCGTCTGTTTCATGAAACAGGTGCGCGTGATGCCAAAATCTGTAGGGGCCAAATCTCTGCTCATCTACAAACAGATGCGGCTCTACAACGTGAGTAATTTCCGTAACCCAGCTTACGGGGATGGAGAAAAAGGGGCTCACGGTGTAGGTGAGGATTGAGCCGGGATAGATTTTTACAGGAGTATTGGAGGTTATTTTAAGTCCCAGCGATTTCGGGGTTATGTCGGGCAGATTTCTAGGGTCTGAGAAAAAATCCCACGCCTTTTTAACTGATATATCGAGGCGCTGACGTCTCTCGAGGCGATGGATTTTCATCTATAGCGAGATTCCTGCGCGATGTGCGCGGTGATTTGCTCTCTGCTCCCTACTTCATAGAGTCCGAATCTGGAGGATTAGCTAGCCCTATCCATCCCCAAATTAATATAAGCGCGACGCTCGCAACTATCGGTAGCCTGTGATTCGCGTCATAGAGAATGCCGGCGAGCATCCCCCCGACGGCGGAGCCTAAAAATCCGGCGAGATTATAAAATCCAGTTGCCGAGCCGCGCTGCGCGGGGTTTACCCTCTGCGTCAGGAACGCGGGCAGAAGCGATTGAAACAGCGTGTGCCCGAGGAAGAACACTATTCCCGTCCCAAGGAGCGTCCATCTGTGAGCCCCGCCAACGAGATAGGCAACAAAACTCAGTACGAGAAAAACCCAGCCCAAAAGGGACGGTATCCTGAGTTTTCCCCTTTTTTCTGCGCGCCTCACGTAGGGAAACACGAAAAGAGCCGTGGGTAGCAGAAGTATGAGGTAAACCTTCCAGAGGCTCTCCCCGCCAACGCCGATTTCGCTCCAACTGAGCGGATATATGAAGAGGAATACGTTCAGCGCGAGGGCGATGATAAACGAGGCGAGATAGAGCTTTTTTATCTCTGAGTCGTTAATTAGCCCTGAGAACTGTGATTTCCATCCTGCGTTTGAGGATTTCGCCGAGCCGATTTCGGGGAAATAGAGCGCCGTTACAATCATCGAAAAAACGCTGAGCGCGGCAAGAGCGTAGAACAGGCTATGAAACCCGAAACGCGATGCGATAATGGGCCCACCCAAAAGCCCCACGATGAAAGAAACCCCGATGGCGATGCCGCTTATGGTGAAAGCCTGCGCGCGCACCTGAGGTCTCGTTAAATCCCCCAAAGCCGCCATTGCCACAGCGCCTACAGCCCCGCTTCCCTGGAGGACGCGCGCGAGAATAAGCTGGTTGATATTCTCGGCTAATCCGCAGACGACGCTCCCCAGAGCCAGTATGAATAGCCCGAAGAGGATGACCGGCTTTCTGCCAAACCTGTCGCTCGCCCATCCGAAGGGTATTTGTAGAAAGCTCTGCGCGAGGGCGTAGATGCCAAACGCAATGCCGGCGAGGCTGACAGTCGCTCCGGGGTACTGCACGGCGTAGGTGCTGAATATGGGCAGAATGAGAAATATGCCCAGAAGCCGCAGGGCGATGATGAGGCTGGTTATCGTAACTGCCTGCTTTTCTTGATGAGTTAGCTTTGAGTCGGGGTTCAGGGTGGTGTCCGCCATTGGGGATTGAAGGGATTTGTCCGGCTAAGGGGCCAGCGCATAGTTAATTTACCATATCGGGCGGGTAATTAAAGTTCCCCCCCCGCTCCTCAGTATTTGCTTACGCGCCCGTGGTTGGTTAGTTTAGTCTCTCATGAACCGAGACGAATTGAACGGAAAACCGCTTGCGTCCTACCGCGAGGAGTTTTCGATAACTGAAAAACGCCTATATCTCGACCATGCCGGAGTCGCCCCGCTACCGAGTAGGGTCAAGCGCGCAGTCGAGGGATTTATTGAATCTGCGTCCGACGATGCGATGTTTGCCTACGACACTTGGACGGCAAAGGTTGAAGAGGTCAGGGGGGCGGCGGCGCGGTTGATTAACGCCGAGCCGCAAGACGTTGCGTTTCTCAAGAACACATCGCACGGGCTGTCCATTATAGCCGAGGGGCTGGATTGGCGGGAGGGGGACAACGTCATCATCGCCGAGCGGGATTTTCCCTCGAATCTCTACCCGTGGCTTCATCTGAAGCGAAAGGGGGTTGAGGCGAGGAGCGTTAAGCCGCGGGGAGTCGAAATCTGCGTTGAGGACGTTGCCGCGCTCATGGACGAGCGCACGAGGGTCGTGAGCATAAGCTCGGTGCAGTTTTGGAGCGGCTACAGGGTGAATCTCAAAAAGCTGGGCGCGCTTTGCAGGGAGCGCGGCGCGCTTTTCTGCCTTGACGCCATTCAGAGTCTCGGCGTCGTGCCAACTGACGTTCGGGATTTAGGGGTTGATGTTCTCTCGGCGGACGGGCATAAGTGGCTACTTGCGCCGGAGGGGACTGCGATATTCTACTGCAAAAGGGAATTGGCAGAACGCGTCCCGCCGATGCTTGTGGGCTGGAAGAGCATCCAAAACGAACTCGACTACGATAACTTTGATTTCTCTCTCAAGCCGAGCGCGCTTAAGTACGAGGAGGGGTCGCTCAACGTCATGGGGATTTACGCCCTCGGAGCGGCGCTTGAGCTTCTCGCCGAGGTCGGAGCAGATAGGGTTTACGCCGGAGTGATTGAGCTTGGGGGGGTAATTATGGATGAAGCCGAAAAAAGGGGGTTTCACGTGAGAACCCCCCGAAACCCCGACGAGCGCGCGGGGATAATATCGTTCACGGGCGAATTTGACCCTCTCCTGCTGAAAGAGACACTCAAGGAGCGGGGAATTATGATAAATGTCAGGGGAGGGGGCGTGCGCGTGTCTCCTCATTTCTATAACGACGAGCGGGATATTGAGAGGTTATTTGACGGAATAGACGAATCCCTAAAATCCCTCGCCATGCGCTGAAACCGGTTTGCGTTTCTGGAGTTAAAATTAACAAACTAAAAATCTGCGAGGATAAGATGAAAATTCACAAGCGTCCGATGTTCTTCGGGTTGATACTATTGGCTTTTTTTACCCTGACCTCCTGCGCCGGCTATCAAACCGTGGGACAGCCCCTGCCGCCTCCTGCGCCCCTGCCCGTCCCCGACGAGCCGGTGATTTCTGAATCCCCAACGGAGCTAAAAATTCAGCTCGACGGCGACGTTCTCTTTGATTTTGACAGAGCGATAATCCGTCCCAAAGCCGATGCTGTGCTTGAGCAAGTCGCCGAGATTATCAAGCAGTATCAAAACCCCGATATTCTCATCGGGGGGCATACCGACTCCAGAGGCGAAGAGAACTATAACCTCGACCTCTCCGACAGGCGCGCCGTTGCCGTTAAGGACTGGCTCATAAAAAAGGGCAGGGTGTCGGGAAGAATAGTTACCCGCGGATACGGCGAGCTTAAACCCGTAGCCCCGAACGAAAATCCAGACGGAAGCGACAACCCCGAAGGTAGGCAGTCGAACCGCCGAGTGGAAATTATCGTGAAAAAAGAGACTTTCTCGCCGAAAAGCTAGACAATCCAATTGGGGGATGAGAGGCGAGGCGCTCTTTACCTCTCCCCTCCCTACGGTTTTTTGGAGCCGGAATCAGAGACCCTGCCCGCGATTTTATCGAGAGCCTCATCAACCGTAATCTCGTTTTTATCCGCCGCTTTTTTGACGGAGGCTAAAATTTCATTCGTCGCCCCGGCTTCCGGCAATTTCGTGGCTTCCCCCGCGCTGATGCTCACATTCGAGGTTGGCATCTCGATACCGCGCTGGTCGAAGGCGTTTTTGATTCTGCGCCTCAGTTCCCTGCCCACATCCCACTGCTTCATGGGCTGGGTTTTAACCAGGCATCTGACCACGACCTCCGAGGGCCCAAATCTGTCAACGCCCAAAACAAGAGGCGGCTCTAGGATGAACGAGGCGAAATTCTCGTCCTTTGATAATTTCTCGCCGACCTCTCTTATGACCCGCATCACATAGTCAATGTTTTCCTTGTAGCCCACGCCTACGTCTATCACGCACCTAGACCAGCCCATGCTCTTGTTGCCGAGCGTGCTTATCGTGCCATTGGGAAATACATAGACCGTCCCTTCGATGTCTCTCACTACAATGGTTCTGAGGTTTATCTCTTCCACAGAGCCGCTCACGCCGTTTATAACGACGGCGTCCCCGATGCGCACTTGGTTCTCCATGATGATGAAAAATCCGCTGATGATGTCCCGCACGAGGTTCTGAGAGCCAAAACCGACGGCTAAGCCTAGGATTCCCGCTCCTGCAATTATGGGGGCGATGTCCACCCCGACCTCTTTGAATATCATCATAAAGGCGATGATAAAAACGGCGACAGTAGCCGCTTTTCTGAGCAGATTTCCGAGGGTTTTTATCCTTTTTTCGGTCTCAATGGCGGATGTGAACCCGCCCTCTTTGCGTGCAGCGAGGGCTTCAACCCTTCCCACTAGAGTCGAGAGGAATTTGAGCGCGATATAGGCGGCGGCGGCGATAATGAGGATTCTCAAGCCAGAAGCGGCGGCTGTGGCGGTGGCGGCGCTCAGAGCATCATGGGATAACAAATTTGACAGCAAACCGGACATTCTCTCGGATTTACCTCCTTAGCTGATTTGCCGGCCGGAGCTTGAAACGGCTTCAGGGCAGATGAGCCGCTGGGGGGTTAATTTTCTCGGCAATTATAACCACAGCGTCTCGATTAACCAAATCCCCGTGAATTTGCAACTCCCTTTGCGGTGATATAAAATCCCCTCCATGGCTGGAAATTCATTCGGGCAGGTTTTTCGCATTACCACTTGGGGCGAGTCCCATGGGGCGGCTCTGGGGGTCGTCGTTGACGGCTGTCCTGCGGGGCTTCTGATAGAGGAGGCGGATATTCAACTCGAATTAGACCGCCGCCGTCCCGGGCAAAGCGCCCTCACCACCCAGAGAAAAGAGGCGGACAGGGTCGAAATCCTATCCGGCGTGTTTCAGGGAAAAACCCTCGGCACTCCAATCGCCCTTCTCGTGAGAAACGAAGACGCCATCTCGAAATCCTACGAGGATATAAGGGATATTTACCGCCCAGGACATGCCGATTTTACATATGACGCCAAGTACGGATTCCGGGACTATAGGGGCGGAGGCAGGTCTTCGGCTAGGGAGACCGTAGGCAGAGTCGCCGCCGCCGCAATAGCCAAAAAAATTCTCAATCTCCACGGAATTACAACTACGGGCTACGTCAGGCAAATAGGAAACATCATTGCCGAGCGAATTGATTTTGACTACATCGAGCAGAACCCCGCCAGATGTCCAGACCCGGATAAAGCGGCGCAGATGGCGAAACTCATTGATACGGTCAGGCGCGAGGGGGATTCCATAGGGGGCATAGTTGAGGTCGTCTCGAGAGGAGTACCCGAAGGGTTGGGAGACCCGGTGTTCCATAAAATTGACGCAGACCTCGCGGCGGGGCTTATGAGCATAGGCGGAATCAGGGCGTTTGAGGTCGGAATGGGTTTCGGCGTTGCGAGCAAAAGGGGGTCTGAGGTAAACGACCTGATGTACTCAGATGATTCGGGCAACCTCGGATTTATGACGAATAATTCGGGCGGCATCCTCGGCGGCATCACGAGCGGGGCTGAGATGGTCGTGAGAATTGCTGTAAAGCCCACGTCCTCCATCCCAAAGGTGCAAAAAACCGTTGATAGGTTCGGCAATCCGGCGGATTTAGTCGTCAAGGGCAGACACGACCCGTGCCTGTGTCCTAGAGCCGTGCCGATAGCCGAGGCGATGGTGAATCTGGTGCTGGCGGATCATCTACTGATGTCCAAAATTGCGAGAATCTAGCTGGGGCTAGATCTGTCATATATCGCAAGGTGAACTATCTAAAATTTACGGATGCGATAATTCGAGGCAAAAAATCTTTTGGAGGCAGTCATGAGGCTCAAGGGTAAAAAAGCCGTCGTGCTGGCGGAAAATATTTATGAGGATTTAGAACTCTGGTATCCGTACTACCGCCTCAGGGAAGAGGGCGCCGAGGTTCTCATCGCAGGCACTGGAAGCTCCGAGACTTACACGGGCAAGCACGGCTATCCGCTCAAGGTCAATACCTCGGCGGATAAAGTCCGGGCAGAGGATTTCGACTGCGTGATAATCCCTGGCGGCTATGCTCCCGACCATATGCGCCGCTATCCTGCGGTGCTGAATTTGGTCAAGGGCGCGTTGGAGCGAGGCGCTGTAGTCGGGGCAATATGCCATGCCGGATGGGTGCTGGTCTCGGCAAACGTGCTGAAAGGCAGAAAAGTAACGTGCTACGTCGCCATTAAAGACGATATAATTAACGCCGGAGCCGAGTACACGGACGCCGAAGTTATCAGAGACGGCAATCTCATTACGTCCAGAAGACCGGCCGATTTGCCCGCTTTCATGCGTGAGATTATTGCCGCCATGAGCGGGTCGTGAGGGCGGCGCGCTTTCTTGACAATCAGTGCGTATAACATAGTCTATTAACAATGGCTTCCGCTTATATTCCGATACTTATAATACTCGTTCTCTCGGTCGGCTTAGCCGCCCTGCTGATTACTATCTCTCACTTTTTGGGGCCTAAACGCTATGAAAAGGGGAAGCTCTCGCCCTATGAGTGCGGGGTCAAGCCCGTGGGCGACGCGAGGGAGAGGTTCTCGATGCGATATTACGTTATAGCCGCCCTTTTCATATTATTCGACGTCGAGATTGTATTTTTATTTGCGTGGGCGGTTGTATTTAAAAAACTCGGCGTGCTTGCCTTTGTTGAGATAATAGCGTTTTTCATCGTCATCCTAGCCGGTTATTTCTATGTTCTGAAGAAGGAGGCGCTCAAATGGGAGTGAATTCTGCACTAGGCGGCGAGGGGTTCTTGCTCACGCAAATAAGCGCCGTCGCAAATTGGGGAAGAAAAAACAGCCTCTGGCCCATGCCGTTTGGGACGGCTTGCTGCGCCATAGAGATGATGGGAGTTTTTGCTTCTCGGTTTGACCTCTCGAGGTTCGGCGCCGAGGTTGCCAGGTTTTCTCCGCGCCAAGCTGACCTCATGATAGTCTCAGGCACGATAACCTATAAAATGGCTTCTGTCTGCCGCAAGATTTACGACCAGATGCCCAATCCCAAGTGGGTTATTGCGATGGGTTCTTGCACCTGCGGCGGGGGCCCCTTTGACAGCTACGCCGTTGTGCAGGGGATTGACGAGTTTCTGCCCGTTGACGTCTATGTCGGCGGATGCCCTCCGAGACCCGAAGCTGTGATTGACGCAGTTATGAAGATACAGAAAAAAATTGACATCGAAGGGGCGCCAATAGTATGAGCTTTAGCGCGCAAGCCGCCGTTGATGCGATAGGGCAGGCGTTCCCCGGAGCGGTCTCGGATGCCTCTGTGTTCAGGGGCGAGACGACGGTTTTCATTGATAAAGGGAAAGTCCGCACGGTCTGCCAATATCTAAAATCAGAGCTTAAATTCACCCTCATCGCCGACATCACCGCTGTGGACTATTTGGGAGTGAAATCCCCGCGATTTGAGATGGTTTACCTCCTCCATAGATTCGGCGCTGACTTCGATGAGAATATTAGGCTCAGGCTAAAGGCGGCTCTAAGCGAGGAGGACGCTAAAATTGATTCAGTAACTCCAGTATGGAGCGGCGCGGATTGGCTAGAGAGAGAGATTTTCGATATGTTCGGGATTGAATTCGCCGGTCATCCAGACCTGAGGCGAATCCTAATGCCGGAGGATTACGAGCCTTTCCCGCTCAGAAAGGATTTCGACGTTAGAGACCGCGAGGCTTCCAAACGCTCTTTTAAGAGGGCTTTGGAAGAGGGTTAGTTTTTTTCCGAGAAACCTATGGAACGCATAGAATTTATTGCTGATAACGAGGGAGTGCAAAAGGGCGTCGTCCGTACTGAGACCATGATGCTCAACATGGGTCCTCAGCACCCGTCCACTCACGGCGTGCTAAGGGTTGTCCTTCAGCTTGACGGCGAGGTGGTGGTAAAGGCTATCCCCTACGTAGGCTACCTCCACAGGGGGATTGAAAAGCTCTGCGAGAATATCACCTATCAGATGTGCCTCCCCTACACGGACAGGATGGATTATCTCGCCTCTATTTGCAACAACATCGGCTACATCCTAGCCGTTGAGAAACTGCTCGGAATCGAAAAAGAGATACCAGAGCGGGCTAAGGTCGCCGAGGTCATCCTATTTGAGCTAGGGCGGATAGAATCTCACCTAGTCGGCATCGGCACAAACGCCATGGATCTTGGGGCGATGAGCGCGTTTCTGTACTGCTTCAAGGAGCGCGAGAGAATTTATGACATCCTTGAGATGGTCTGCGGGGCGAGGCTCACCACTTCATACCCAAGGATAGGGGGGCTTCCCGACGACCTGCCCGAGAATTTTGAAGAGGCGATACGCAGTTTTCTCAAAATTTTCCCCAAAACCCTCGCCGAAGCCGATAAGCTGCTTACGAGAAATAGAATCTGGGTAGATAGGACTAAGTCGGTTGCCTACATAAGCGCGCAGGACGCCCTCGATTTGGGGCTTACCGGACCTGCCCTTCGTGGAAGCGGCGTTCCCTACGATGTGAGGAAGGCAATGCCATACCTCGGATACGAGAATTACGATTTTGACGTTCCCGTCTCGAACGACGGCGACGCCTACGCGCGTTTTCTCTGCCGGTTTGAAGAGATGCGCCAGAGCCTTCGCATCATTCAGCAGGCGATAGATAACCTCCCCGATGGCCCATTTATTGCCGACCTGCCAGAAATTGTGCTTCCGAGGAAAGAGCTAACTTATACAAAGATGGAGTCTCTCATCAGGCATTTCGTGCTGGTTTACGAGGGGATAAAGCCGCCCGCAGGCGAGATATATCACGCCGTGGAAAACCCCAAGGGCGAGCTTGGCTATTACCTCGTGAGCAACGGAACCGCAAAGCCCTACAGGATGCGCGTCAGGGGTCCCTCGTTTGTGAATATGCAGGCGCTCGGCAGGATGTCTGAGGGCAGACTCATCTCTGACGTTATAGCCGCCATTGGAAGTCTCGACATTGTCCTTGGCGAAATTGACAGATAGCTTATAACTGCCCCCCCGCCTGCGAGTTTCCATGGGATTACAGATGGATTCCCGATAAAGGCGCCTGACAGGGCTTAATAAATCTCGTCGAATTCAAGTTAATCAGCGGTTTTAAACTGGTTTTTCCTAATTCGTAAGGCACATTTTCGAGATTTCCCGGCCGTCGCCCTTGTGGACGTGGACGCAGAACATCTGCCCCAGATCCTGTCCGCCTTTGATGACTACGTCCGATGCGATATTCTTAGCCTTTTTCTCGTCAGCGCTAGATGACTTCACCCAGAGGTCAATGTGGTTTTTCCACTCTGCCCCCTCAACCCCTGATACCGAACCCTTGAGGGATTCGGCGAACTGGGCTTGGAGCTTATCGGGGGTGAATTGGTCATCTCCAAAATTCGCCTTGACAAGCGAGAAAATAACTAAAGCCGCCGCCGCAATTGATAATATATATCGCATTTTATATGCCTCCTATTTGTGGGGTAGCGCTTATTGCGCCCCTAATTGCTCTTGTCGCTTATTTCTCCGACCTCCGCCGAAAATACACACAGCACGCCCAGCATTTCGGTTAGGCGCGCTGCATCGAGAAAAACACATAGCCGTAGCTCTCATCGGAAATGGCAAAAATTTCAATTTCCTTTATGGTCTCTGCCGCAAAGTCCCTGACTGATGAATCGGGATGAGTGATAAGGGCTTTGGCGCGCCGCTCTAGGATGTCGTAGTAGCCTTCCACCCATGCCTCTTTGGGAAGAGTGTGTGTCGCGAGTACCCTGAATCCCGCATCTTCGGCGATAGTTAAATTTTGCTCGATGGACCTCATGTCGGGATAACAGGCGCTGAAAAACTCCGTTGCCGCGGCTGGGGCCTGTGGCTTCAGCCAGCAAAGTTCACTGACAACGGCGAAGCCATTAGACGCTATGGCAGGGGCCCAAGTACAAAGCGCATTGGCAAAGCCTATGTTGTATGCCGCTCCTTCAGACCAGAGTAGCTCAATGCCTCGAAAAATGCTCGGAATATCCTTCATATCCATACAATGTGTCCGCACAAGCGAATGGACGCCAGCCTCCGCGGCGCGGCGCGACAAATCGCTCAAGAAGGGTTTATATGAGTCAACGGCGTCAATGGGAACGCACAACTCCTTTGCCAATGCCAGGGTTTGGCGCCCAGCGCCGCAACCTGCATCAACGACGACATTGAACTGCCCCTTTGGAAGCAGGCGCAGCGCTCTCAATGTGTGAGCATTGTCGCCCGGGCCCAGTTTCTCCATGCCGCCGAACAGAATGCCGATTGGGTCGTATATGCTCATGCCATCGTTAGAGTTCATAGCTTGTCATTTTGAGACGCCCTCGCGATGCTCTTTAGCGTTTCCTCGTCATACTGAGCCGCATATTCCGCCGATGGGGGGATCATCTTAATCACGTCAATCAGCGCCCCGTTCGGGTCTGCCGTGATAAAGTGCTGCTGGCCAAAGTCCTCGGAGCGAATCTCAAGGTGAATGGGCAATCCCGCCGCCCTGAGTCGTTCGTACTCGGCGTCCACATCGTCCACTTCAAAGTTGAGAATGAGTCCGCCGCCAAAGCTACGGCGGAAGTCTCGCGGCACGATGGGCGGCTCTGAGGCTCACATACCAATCGGACTCGAAGGTTACCTGGAATCCAAAGTGTCTCGTATAGAATGCTCTTGACCCAGCCACGTCGCGGGTCATGATTACTGGGTAGAAGCTGCTAAACCTCATGGTAGATACCTCGTGCTGTCTTATGATACGGGGCGTTATGCGATAAGCATTCATTCCTACAACTGGGACAACCTGAACTTCACCATCGCTATGACCAGCGCCTTGGGGATGGGCTTGCCCAATGGGAACTGGATGGAACCCTTGGCGAACTTGTAGGCCGCAAGCTCGTCGGCGAATGCGTCTATCGTGTCAGGGTGGGGGTAGAAACCAATATGCTTGGGATACCCGGCTATCATGATCTGCTTGTCGCGCTTGCCGCCCTTGACTAGGGCAAACGCTGGGATGTTGTAGTTCATCAGCTCGGAAACCTCGGGCGCTGCTTGCCAGATCCATGAGCGAAGTTCCTCAAGTGCGCGCTGGGTTTCCGGAGGTTGAGTGGCGATGTACGCATCCACTTCCTTTGACCGGCTTGCCTCATTGCTCATTGCCGCCTCCACAGATGCGCCGCTAACGCTAGTCGCATAACGCCCGGCTTAGGCATTCTCCGGCGGCTTTTGGAAGGCTGGCAGCGCCACGAGCAACACGACGATGAAAACACAGAGACCCCAGTGATAGATTCGCAATTGCGTCAGGCTCGGGGGCGCAGCCGCCTCCGCCACGGTAATAATCTGCGGACTATCTTTCGCCTTTTCTTTAACATACTCGACAATGGCGGAACGCTGCGTCCGCATATCGTTAAGGGCCTGATAGTTGCCCGCGGCAAACAGCAGGAAGCCTACGACAGCGACGGAAGAAGCTATATAACGATACTTGGGCAATAGTTTACCACTGGCGATAAGTGTCACTAACGTCGCACTCACAGTGTAAAAAACCGTCCACAGTGCCTGCCATGCGGAAGCGCGCTCTGAAAGGATCCCGATCAATTCTTTGGCAGTAGATGGTTCCATAATAATTGCCCCTTCTCTGAGAATGCATAACTATAGTTAATCATCTAGCCAATATTTAGTACGCAGGGGCTTTAATCACATCCACCCCTTCCGGTGCTTCAAACTTGAAAAGGGAGTCCGCCGCCCCTTTATTGGTCTTGATTTCGCTTAATTTGACCTTTGTCATGTTTCCGAACGCATCGAATAGATAGACCGTCTCAACGAATAGGTTTTTCTTATTGACCGCTATTGTAACGCGGCTCTCTTCGTCGTCATCTCCTTTTTTGGGCATGAGGTCAATGAGATAATTCCCCTTCTCGCCGGGAAAACTCTCCGTGGAGAAGCGAGTGTCAAACTGCCGCCTTATATTCTGGAATCCTGAGAGCAGGGAGGTTGTCGAGGCGCCTCCTTGGGCAATGCCTCCGACAGAGGATTCGATAACCTGATTGTCCTTATCGTTGTAAAACCACATCGTCGCGCCGTCGGATACGATTTGCTCTTTGTTGGGCGTGTAGTAGTTCCAGCGCATTTTTCCGGGTTTTTTGAGCCACACCTCGCCCTCGGCAACTTCCACTTGGTCTAGGATTTTAACCGTGGCTTCTTGGGTGAATTTGGCGTGAAAGTCCGAAATTTTGCCATAATTCGCCTCAATTTTTGTGATGATACGCTCAAGCGAGGGCTTTTTAGCCTGTTTGCTCTCCGCCTCTTCTTGCGCCCATATAAAAGCCGTTAGAGCGAAAATTAAAATGAAGCTGATGGATATTTTGCTCAATTCTTGTGCCTCTCCTTTGATATGTATTCTGGGCTGATGAAAACCTCTCTCTGCTTGCCAGCCGCCTCTTGAGGCCCTACCAAGCCCTCTTTTTCCATAATTTCCACGATGCGCGCCGCTCGGTTGTATCCGATTTTGAGCTTTCGCTGTATCATGGAAATCGAAGCCTGACGGGTTTCGGCTATTATCTTCAGCGCGAGGAAATAGAACTCGTCCTTCTCGCTGTCCAGCTGTTCTGAGTCTTCCTGCTCCTCGAATTTCGTAATTTCCTGATTATATTCGGGCGAGCCTTGGGATTTGAGATAATCCGTAATCCTCTCTCTCTCGCCGTCCGAGATGAGTCCTCCCTGAACCCTCGTGAGCTTAGATGTGCCGGGCTGAAGGAAGAGCATATCCCCCTTGCCAAGCAGTCTCTCCGCGCCGCCAGCGTCGAGTATTATGCGCGAGTCAATTTTCGATGATACGAGAAACGAAATCCGCGCCGGAAAATTCGCCTTTATGAGTCCCGCGACAACGTCTGCCGAGGGACGCTGAGTCGCTACTATGAGATGAATCCCTGCGGCTCTAGCCTTCTGCGAGAGCCTCGTTATTCCCTCTCTCACCTCGTGCGGGGCCACCATCATCAAATCCGCAAGTTCGTCAATTACAATCACGATGTAGGGCAGAAGCCTCTCGTCGCGCCCGGCTTTTGCGGGGAGTTTTTCAATGCTCTTATTGTAGCTTTCGATGTCTCGCACCCCCTCTTCCGAAAGGGTTTTATAGCGCTTTTCCATCTCATCCACGGCCCACCTAAGAGCCGCCGCCGCCTTCTTTGGCTCCGTAACAACGGGATGGAGCAGATGAGGGATGTCCTCATAAACCGAGAGTTCAAGCATCTTCGGGTCAATCATGATGAATTTAAGCTCAGCCGGGCTCCCTTTGTAGAGCATACTCGTGATGACGGAGTGGAGCAGAACGCTTTTGCCAGAGCCAGTGGTGCCGGCTATCATGAGGTGCGGGGCTTTGCGCAAATCCATATAAAACGCCTTTCCAGCGATGTCTTTGCCGAGGGCGAGCGTAAGGGTTGATCTTCTGCCGATAAATTCGCCGTCTTCGAGTAGCTCTCTTAGCACGACGGATTCCCGTTTTGAGTTAGGCACTTCAATTCCGACCACGTCTTTGCCCGGTATCGGGGCGATGATTCTGATGCTGAGCGCGCTGAGTCCCATAGCCAAATCGTTCTCAAGGGCGGCTATTTTATTGATTTTAATCCCCGGCGCTGGCTTATACTCAAACATCGTAATTACGGGGCCGGGGCGGATTTCGGTAACGTTTCCCGAGACGCCTAGGTGAGAGAGCTTTTCCTCGGTGAGACGGGCTTTTTCATAAGCGCCGTCTTTGTCAAATTCAACTTTCGACTCCACTCTCGCATCCAGAAGGTCTATCGGTGGGAGTTTGAAATTATGGCTCTCTCTGTACTCCCTTGATTTCTCCGGGGCAGTCCTGGGCTTGGATTCCATCTTCTGGACCTCGACTATTATCTGGGGCATTGACTCGCCCGGCTTAGGCCTCTCTGGGGCAGGTTTTATCTGAGCCGCCGCCGCATCTGTGGTGTACGGGATGGGTTTTCTCTCCCTTGGAATTGGGGTTTTAATTACGACCCTCGCTTTTGGCTTCGATAGACTCGAAAATAGATTTTCTGCAATGTCCATTACTCTACCGCCCGCTCCGAGGAGCATCGTCCACGCGCCCCCGCCGGTTTCCATAAATAATCTGCCAAGTCGGTTGAATATCCCATAGACGCTTACATTCGACATTATTATTAAACTCACCGATAGCGCTACGGTTACAATTACATAAGAACCTACGTCTCCAGCGATTTTCTGCCTCAGCGCCGAAGAGAGCGCGTCCCCTATCCAGCCCCCAGCGGGTTTATAGCCCAGTACCCCTTCGCTCCCGAACGCAAGCCCAAGCAGGACGGGCAGTATGAGAAGGAAAATCACCGCCGCCGCCGCTTTTCTGTATAAATTCGCCGCCGCCCTGTCCGTAAACACCAGCGCCGCGGTGTAGAACATCACTATCGGGATGATAAACGACGATAGCCCAAAGGTGTTGCCAAGGAGGTCTGAGATGAAAACCCCTATTGCGCCCATGGAATTTTTCACGTCTAGCCCGGATTTAGAGCTATAGAATAGGAGGCTCAGTGAAGAGAAGATACCTACGGCAAGAAGGGATGAGGCGACTATCTCGCGCGAGATATAGTCGGGGGAGGGTTCATGGCGGCTAATTTTTTTCTTCGGCATTTTCGTTAGATATTATGACGTTAATCCCTGATATAACAAGAGATTTATTTCCCTTTGCAGCGGCTCTTGAAATTCATGGGGCAGAAATGTTATCATGGGTTCAATGAGAAAATTCCTCCCTCCGAGGCGAGTAGCCGCAATATTTTTTATTCCCCTCGCCCTCTTATGCTTTATTACTCCCCTCGCCTTCGCCCAAGCCGCCATACAAAACCCCTCCGCCGAGGCTCAAATAGAGGGCATTAGGCGCGAATTAGAGTCGCTAAAGGGGGAATTGTCCGAGATTAAATCTGAGGAGCTAGGCGAGAGGCTCGCAGAACTTCAAACCCGCCTCGATGAGGTGGACAAAAATATCGAAAACAGCGTGTCAACCCTCGCCCAGACCTCGAGCAATACTATCTCGGCAATGTCTTGGTTTCTCTATATTGCCGGCGCGGTTATTGCCGCTATTATCGGTGTGGCGTCGTATTTCGGTTATCGCCGGATTCAAGATATTGGACGGAGCTACGAAGCTGAGTTTGAAAATACTATAGATGAAGTTAACGCGGCGGTTGCCCAATCCGAGTCTAGGGCTGGGGAGGTCGAAGCCCGCCTGATCGAGAGTGGGAATAAATATGACGGTGAATTAAAGAGGGCGATAGAGGAGATTGATAACACGCACACACTGTCGAAAATAAACCTTAAAGAAGCTGAAAACCTCCTTTCTAAGTTGAAAAAGACGGACGAAATTCAAAAGTCGTGGATGCTCTATCGCATAATTTTAAGATACGTTGACGAGCTTGGCGCCTATGATTCGGGACTAAAGCGCATTGACGACATTATCTCCAAGGGAATATCGGATAATCTGGCTCTGTCATCGTTCTACGGGATTAAGGGTTATATTCTGGGGCTGAAGAACCGCAATGAAGAGGCCCTTAGGTGTACGAATATCGCCTATGATTTGTTGGAAGAGAGCAGGGGGGATAATCTCTTTATTGTCTATAACTCTGCTTGCTTTGCCTCTCTGCTGGGGAGGCGTCATGAGGCGATGGATAGGCTGGACGAGTTGCTCAGGGAAATGCCGGAGTGGAAAGGGGAGATTGTCAAATTGAAGGACGCGGCTAAGGGAATTTATGAGCTTAGGGATAAGGACTTGGGAAATCTAAAAGACGAGCCTAGATTTAAGCGCATACTGGGCATCTCGGATGATGGCACAATTGAAATCTAGGGCGGCGAGCAGATCTGCTTAGCGATAATTATCCGCCGAAAATGGGCTTTTTAGCATGCTCAACTGTCATATATCTCTCCTCGCATCTCAAGTGCTGAATAAATATAATTATATATTTTGGCAACTAGTTCAAGTGTTTTTATCTATAGGAGCGAAGGAAATTTTCTGGAGTTCGTATATAATCCCTACGCCCGATAACCGGCTTTAGGAGATTCAATAAAATGCAAAAATTCACACGCCCTGCCCGAAAAATCCCGACCGTAAGAGCGAGACTCGATATTGCCACAATCTCCGAGATGGTCGAGAGAAACGGTGAGATTTACGCAGACAACCCCGCCTACCTCACCCCTAGGGGCGGCGAAATCCGCTCGTTCAGCTACGCGGCGGTGCTTAGCTCTGTTGCGCGACTCGCCCGGCATCTGAACGAGTTGGGGATTGGCGGGGGAGACCACGTTGCCATCCTCGGCGAGAACCGCCCTGAGTGGGGAATCTCCTACTTCTCCACGCTGTGGATTGGCGCAGTAGCCGTCCCTTTAGACGCCAAAACCTCCCTCGAAGCATATAAATTCATCCTCCAATTCGCCTCGGTGAAGGCAATTATCCTCTCCGGGGCGTATCTTGCGGATATTCAGTCCGTGGCGGCTGATCTTCCCGAGCTAAAGCATATTATTCTAATGGATGAAATTGACTCAATTGCGGGGCGTTATTCGACTGGCGCGCCTAGGGAGAGGGTTTCCCCATCCGACCTTGCCGAGATACTTTTTACCTCCGGCACGACCGGCGACCCTAAGGGAGTGATGCTCACGCACGGCAATATAATGTCGAATGTAGGCGATATTTATCAGCTCATCGCATTCACCCCTGATGATAAAATGTTCTCTGTGCTTCCCATTCACCACTGCTACGAATGCACTGGCGGGCTAGTAACTCCGTTCTACAATGGGATGAGCGTTTTTTACGCCCGAAGCCTAAAACCCTCAGAAATGATGGAAGATTTGCGCGCCGCAAGCCCCACAATTTGGCTCAACGCCCCGCTTATTTTAGAGAAGATGTACGTGAGAATAACCAAAGAGCTCGCCAATCAGAAGGGGATAGCCGGACTTTTAGCCGGCGCGATGCCTAGGAAATTCATAGGCGGCAAGGTAAAAGAGAGGCTCGGTCTTGAGCGCGTAAGGCACATCGTTACCGGAGGGGCGGCTATCCCGGCGTGGGTGTCGGGCGGACTCTCGGAGCTTGGATTTCCGATATTGCAAGGCTACGGGCTTTCGGAAGCCTCCCCGCTCATCACGGTAAATCCGCCTCTCGCCCCAAGGAATGAGAGCGCGGGAATGGTGATTCCAAGCGATGAGGCGCAGATTCAAGACACGGACGGCGAGGGCAACGGCGAAATCCTCGCTCAAGGGGCGAATATTATGCGCGGCTATTACAAGAACCAAAGCGCGACGGCAGAGGCGCTAACCCCTGAGGGGTGGCTTCGCACGGGTGATATAGGCTATTTTGACGCCGATGGGTATCTGTACATAACGGGCAGAAAAAAATTCGTTATCGTAACCCCCGGCGGGAAAAACGTATTCCCCGAAGAGGTCGAAGAGAGACTCACAAAATCCCAATACATAGAAGAGGCGCTCGTGTTCAGCCCGGATGACGAGGACATTCAGGCGATAATTTATCCAAACCTCGAAGAGGTCAAAAATAAGCTCGCGGCGGGCGGTGCCGAATTTCGAGACGAGACCGTTTGGGAGCTTATAAAATTGGAAGTGCGCGCGGCTAACGAATCCCTCGAAATCTATAAAAAGGTGAGGCATTTCGCCGTCAAATACGAAGAATTCCCCAAAACCACTACGCGCAAAATTAAGAGGCATCTATTCAGGGGAGTTGCCCTTAAAAGCGGGGAAAAAGTGTTCCGAGGGTAGAGAGATTCCTAGGATTCGCTCTTGCGGCAGTCATCGCAGATGCCGTTTAGAAGCACGGAATATCCAATCACGCGGTAATTGCCAAGGGTTTTATTCTTAACGTCGAGATTCATGAGCGAGTCGTCGTAGAAATCCTCGACTTTCTTGCAGTTGACACAGACCAGGTGGTGGTGAGGCTCGAGGTTTGCGTCGTAGCGCGCGGCATTGTAGAGGGTGTTCACGACGGAGATAAGCCCCAGCCTCTCGAATGTTTCGAGCGTCCTGTAAATTGTGGTAAGCGATATATTGGGGTAGTAGCCGGTGATTTTTTTATGTACCACCTCGGCGCTCGGATGCTCGGTGGTGCCGGCGAGTTCTCTGTAGATGGCTATGCGCTGAGGGGTTACCTTGATTCCCAGGCCTTTGCATTGCTCGATAAAGCTGTGAACCCTCGTCTCAACTAAATTCTCTTCAATCTTTATATTTGTGTCCATGGCGTTATATTTATATGAAATTGCAAGAGTTACTCAATTACCTCCTGCCCCTCCAACCCTAAAAGTAAACTATATCTCGGGATAAGTCAAACAAAATGAAACCCATTGAAATTATTATGAAAAATAAAATCGTCGCCGTCATACGCGCCGAGAGCGCGGCGCGCGCCGTTGAGCTAGCCGACTGGTGCGCCTCGGGGGGGATTAAAATCATCGAGATAACTTTCTCATTTCCCGAGGCCGCCGCCGCTATCCGAGACCTCTCAGGGCGGGGTGATATTTTAGTAGCCGCGGGGACGGTTCTCGATGTTGCTACAGCAAAGCTCGCCGCGCGCTCAGGGGCAAAATTTATTGTCTCTCCCCACACGGACGCAGATATTATAAATTTTGCCAAGTCCGAGGGATTAGCAGTCGCATCGGGCGCACTCACCTCCAATGAAATCGTAGGGGCGTGGAAACTGGGAGCGGATTTCGTTAAGATTTTTCCGGTTAAATCCGTCGGCGGCGCGTCTTACATTAAGGCGATAAAGGAGCCGCTCCCGTTTGTGAACGTTATGACGACAGGCGGGGTTACGACCGAGAATTTTCTGGAATATATACAGCATGGAGCGTCAGTCGTGGGGATTGCTAGCTCTTTTTTCGGAGGCGGCGAGCTTAGTTCGCATCTCGTCTCAGGCCGCGCAAAACTCGCTGTGGATAAATTAGCCGCGCTCAATTTATAACACAGACTACTGTCCCCAGCACACATTCTAGGAGGTCTATATGAAAGCCCTTTTTATCTCTCCCGAAATGGAGCCTCTTGCCAAGGTAGGAGGGCTTGGCGATGTAGTCGGAGCGCTTCCCGGGAATCTCAGTAATCGCGGCTGCGATGCGCGAGTGGTTCTCCCGCTCTACAGGCAGGTCAAAGAGGTCTTAAAAAAACTGCGGCTCGCATCCAAGCCCGTAGCAGATGTAGCCGTTTCTATTGACTCGCTCGTCGTCCGGGGGAGGGTAAACGAGGTCAATTTGGACGGTGTAGCGGTATATCTGCTTGAAAACGATGCCCTTTTCGACCGCGACGATATTTATTCCTCGCCGCAGGGGGATTATGCGGATAACGATTTGAGGTTCGGATTCCTCTCCCTAGGCGCGCTGGAGATTGCAAAAACGCTCGATTTCAAGCCCGATATCATTCACTGCCACGACTGGCAGACGGCGCTTGCGCCAATCTCGCTGCGGCGCAGAAAACATCTCAGGGACGATTCCTACTTTAGGGATACAAAAATCGTATTCACGATACATAATCTCGCCTACCAGGGGCATTTCGGCAGAGAAATTCTGGATAAATTCTCTATTGACCAAAGCTCCTTCACCCCGGAAGAGCTTGAATTCTATGGAAAAGTGAACCTCCTCAAAGGCGGAATCCTATACTCCGACGCCGTAACCGCCGTGAGTCCCACTTACGCCGAAGAGATAAAAACCCCCGAAGGCGGCTGTGGACTCGACGGAGCGCTGAGGGGTTTTTCCTCCGCTCATCCCGGTAAATTGGTCGGTATATTAAACGGCATTGACTGCGAATCTTGGAATCCAGAGACCGACAAATCGCTGTGGAATAACTACGGGGCGTCGAATATTTCTCTTAAAAACCAAAATAAAGTGCGCTTCCAAGGGGATCAGGGACTCAAAATTGACCCTCTACGCCCCCTAGCGGCAGTTGTGTCGAGGCTCGTCGAGCAGAAGGGGATTGACCTCATAATTGACGCTCTGCCGGAAATTTTCGCTCTTGGCTGCCAGGTCGTGGTTCTCGGCTCAGGCGAAGAACGGTTCGAGCGTGCCCTTGAAGATGCAAGCGGCTTTTACAAGGGAAATTTCGTCCGCATTTCGGGATTTAGCGACGAGATGGCGAGGCGCGTTTACGCCGCATCCGATATTTTTCTCATGCCCTCGAGATTTGAGCCGTGCGGTCTTGGGCAGATGATAGCGCTCAGGTACGGGAGCGTTCCTGTGGTTAGGCATACGGGCGGTCTTAGGGATACGATACGGGATTACACCGAAAACACTCGGACGGGCAATGGTTTTGTTTTTCGCGAGTTCTCGAAGTCGGATTTTCTAAGTGCGCTGTCGAGGGCTCTGCGCGTGTTTGGAAAACCGCGGGAGTGGCGGAGGCTTGCGGAGAGCGGGATGAGAGAGGATTTCTCATGGGAGGCATCCTCTAGGAGTTACATTGGACTCTATCAGAGGGTGTAATGTGCGAAGAGGGACAATTTCATAGCCCGCATGGAAAAATCTAGTAGCCTGATGCGTAGTTGACTCTCATATATCTGACGACTTCATCCACGAGCCTCAAATGAACTACGGGAAGCCCCCCGCTGATGGCTCCGGCTTTGGAGCTTGCCTCGAACGTAGCCTCTGCCACGAGCTTGTTCTCGGCTTTGTCGAAGAACCTCACATGAAGAGCGATGGTCGTCGTTCGCACTGCCTGCTCGTACCACTTGGCGGGGGTAAAATTCACAATTGTCCCCTGCATGACCAAGACGTTTTGGCTTAGATTCACCGGCGAGCGGCTCACACCGGTAAAGAGTTTCTCGCGCGTGAGTTTATTGGAGATTTCGTTGGGGAGCCTCCAAAGGGTATCGGGGGGAACGTATCCTAGGGCGGTTTTAAAGTCCCCGATTTCGATGATTATATATTTGCCGAGACCACCCGTAGGCGCAGTTGTTTGAAATGTTCTCTGGCTTGCGCAGGAGGATGCGGCAACGAGCGCCACGAGCAATATAAACGAGCAACATATCTGATATGACGACTTCATAATTGTATCTGCCTCCTGTCGGGAAAACTGTTTAGCGACAATAGAGCTAATTAGATAAAAAACCTATCTGCCACAAATTCCGTAGTATTATTATTATTTGCGTTCCATTTTTAACAAAATGGTTAAAATCAGCGTTTATAAATACCGGATGACGTTATAGAACGTGTCCCTCTGAGCGGCTTTAAACCCCGCGCTCTGAATCATCTGCACCAGTTCGTCAATCGAGGCTCGGAGTTTATTCTCGGCGCACCCAAGCACGTTTTCATCGTAGAGTGTGCCGCCGAGGTCATTTGCGCCGAAGTGCAGAGAGATTGTCCCCATTTTCTTTCCCTGTGTGAACCACGAACCCTGCACATGGGTAAAATTGTCGAGGTAAATTCTGGACAGGGCAAGGACGCGCAGGTATCTATCTCCGCCGATTTCATTAGGCATTTTCCGCTCAAGAAACGTGTTTTTCGGCTTAAACGTCCACGGGATGAACGCTAAAAACCCCCCGAATTCATCCTGCAGGCATCTTAATCTCTCGAGATGCTCGATAATGTCCTCGTCCTGTTCGGCATGACCAAACATCATCGTAGCCGTGGATTTGAAACCCATCTCATGGGCTTCGCGGGTTACTTTCATCCACTCGTCGGCGTCAATTTTAAGCGGGCTTATTTTGGTTCTGACCCTGTTGCTCAGTACCTCAGCCCCGCCGCCGGGGATGGTTCTAAGCCCCGCGTCCCAAAACATCCGAAGCGCCTCTCTGGTGGATATGCAGGAGTATTTGGCGATGGCGCTGATTTCAGGGGCGGAGAAGGCGTGCAGGTGCAGAGCCGGAATCTCCTCCCGCGCGCGCTTTACAATCTCAACGTAGTAGTCGAGCGCAATTGCCGGGTTATGCCCGCCCTGGAGGAGAACCGTAGTCGCCCCGTTATGGTAGGACGCTTTCATCATCTCAATCAATTTATCAACGCTGAGCGTGTAGGCGTCCGAGGCTCCTTCTGGCCTCCAAAATGCGCAGAAAAGGCACTCGGTGTCGCATACATTCGTGTAATTGGGGTTGGTATCCGCGACGAAGGTTACGACTCCTTCGGGGTTGAGTTCGGACTTGCGAATATCTGCCAACGCGCCGAGCCTGAGCAAATCCCCGTGTTTGAGCAGTGAAAGTCCCTCTTCAGGCGCGAGCCTCCGGGCGCTGAGCACTTTATCGTATAGATATTCAACCGTTGACATGACTATTTATTCAACCTCATCCGGGAATTAGTGTCAATTTCAGCCGTCTATTTGGGAAACTTTCCCTCGAACGCAATGTCGGAGAGATTTTTTCTGCCTGATGGCAATTCCCTTTCCCTGAGCCTCTCGGGCAGGTCTCCGATTTTCCCTCGCCTTCCAACCGCCGCCATAGCCTGAATCTCGTATCCGTCGGGAACGTCTAGCGCGCCCCTCGCCCTGTCGTAATCAAATCCCTCCATACCGTGTACGACGAGACCCGCTAGCGAGCCTTGGAGGGCGAAGCTCATCCACGCCGCCCCTGCGTCGAAGGCGTGGGTTCTCGATGGCTTTCCGTTGTGGTCAAACGTTTTTTTAGCTACGATGGCGACGAGGGCGGCGGCGTTTTTCACCCACGCTTTATTGGCATCGGCTAGGAGGTCAAAAAATAAGTCCCAGCTTGCCGTATCTCTCAGGGCGTAGAGAAACCTCCATGGCTGATTATTAAACGCTGAGGGAGACCACCTTGCCGCCTCGACGAGCGACATTAGCTCATTGGCTGAGATGCTCTCTCCCGACATTGCGCGCTCGGACCATCTGGCGGGGAAGATTTCCGACACTTCGTATTCAGGGTTTCTATGTTTGTTGTTAATCTGTGTCATATTGCTGGGTAATTATAATGGGTTTTGGGGGGATTTTGTCAATAATTTTGTATTCGGGGGAAATTATTGAGCTAAGGCGGATTGGGCGTTGGAATTGCGCTTGAAGTCAGGTTAAAGGAGTGTAGATTATTCACCTGATGCGCAGTCTATGTTGGATGCTCCCTATGATTGCCGCTATTGCCATCTCCGGCGATATTGCTAAAACATCCCATGCCGAGGCTTGGGAGTGGGAGGCGCGCCAGTGGCTCGGGATATATTCAGGCGACGATAAAATTGGATATTCGCAAATCACATACACCGAAAGCAAGGGGGGGAGGGCGCAAATCGAGGAGCGCACTAAGATAAAAATGACCGTGCTGGGGACTGAGCAAGAGGTAGTGGTTGAATCCTCCTATCAGCTCGATGCGTTCCTGCTCCGCTCGTTCCAGTTCTCGATGCAGGCAAACTCGGTAAAAATCAAGGCTAAGGGCAGAAGAGAGGGTGATATAATCGCCGCAACCGTCTTATCAGTGTCAGGGCAAAGGGAGATTTCTATTCCAAGCCCGACTCGCTCCATTGCCTCGCCTGCCGTTTATAGGTGGCTAAGTCGCCAAACCCCCGCCGCAGGAAAATCCTACAGAGTATCGCTATTCGACCCAAGCGCCGCTCTTACGGGGGCTAATCTCGCAGGGGCCGAAGCCACCCTAGACGTGTCGGGAGAAGAAGAGATTACAATCCCCGCGGGTACGTTTAAAACCTTCAAAGTGCGCATGACCTCTTCGGCCGGGGAGATTTTAACTTGGATTACGGACGACGGGAAAATCGTCAAGCAGACCTCGCCGCCGGGAATTACCGCCATCGCAGAAACCGAGCAAAAAGCCCTGGGGGATAAGCTGTCGAGCCTCGATATTATCCAAAAAACGGCTATATCCGTGGATGCGCCGCTTAGTAATTCACGGAAATTGAGGTTTCTCAGAGTCAAAGTGTCGGGACTCGGCTCGGCTCAAGGGTTAAATCTCAGCGATGGCTACAGGCAGCGCTACGAGGACGGGGTTATCGAGGTGCGGGTACAGGGCGTTAACAAATTAAATTCCTACTCGATTCCCTATTCGGGAGGGGATTTGAGCCACTACCTCAGGGCTTCGGATTTGATTCAAAGCGGCGCTGAGGAGATAATAGGGGCGGCGGCGAAAATTCTGCGCGCCGAGCGAGACTCCCTAAAAGCGGCGCGGCGCATTAACAGATGGGTGTATAAGAATTTGAGGAAAACCCCCACGGTGAGCTTTCCCAACGCCCTCGACGTCCTCAAAACCCGCGCCGGCGACTGCACCGAACACGCAACCCTCTACGCCGCGCTTGCAAGAGCGGCAGGCGTGCCTGTGAAAATCGCGCTTGGGGTTGTATTTCTCGATGGGAAATTCTATTATCATGCGTGGAACGAGGTTTTTGTGGGCGAATGGGTAGCCGCCGATCCAACGCTGGGGCAGTTTCCCGCCGACGCATCGCATATAAAATTCTTAGAAGGGGATTTTGGCAACGCCTCAGAGCTGTCTAGATTTATAGGAAACATTGAGTTTGAAATCAAAGAAGCGCGCTAAAAGTGAGAAAATAATGAGACCCTCTTCGATACTCCTTGCGGTTTCCCTTTGTTTGATATTATCCTGCGCCGCGAATACTGCCCCCCAGACCAACTCAGCGGGTGAATCCCCGCAGACTCTCCAAGCCCCAGCTAACGACGAACCCGAAGTGAGCAAGTACGATGCCTACTACTACTTCACGCTGTCGAGAATCAATTTTCTGAGGGGGAATTTTAAGGATTCCATCGCATATCTTGAGACCGCCGAGGGGTACGACCCGACATCCGCGTTTCTTAAGTACAATCTCGCCGTTCTGTACATAAGCGTAAACCGCTTTAAAGAAGCCCTGAAAAAGCTCGAAGACTCCGCCTTTATAAACCCGAATTTCGCGCCCACTCAAGCGTTTCTCGGCAAGATTTATTCCTCTTCTAAGGACGCTGCGGAAAAGGAAAGGGGGGTCGAGGCGCTTAAAAAAGCCATTGCGCTCAATCCAAACGACGCTGAATCCCACCTTTTCCTCGGAATTATCCGCTTGGAGTCGAAGGACTATGATCAGGCTCAAAGGGAATTCGAGCTGTTCAGAGAGATAATCCCAGAAGACGAGCGGGGGTATTATTTCCTCGGCAGGCTGTATTTTGAGAAATCCGAGCTTGCCAAGTCCGAGGCGTTCTACAAAAGGGCGATTACAATCAACCCAAGCTACGTTTCGGCGATAATTGACCTAGCGCTGGTCTATGAGAAGCAGGGCAGGCTTGAAGAGGCCGAGAGGATTTATCGGGATTTATTGGCGCTCTTTCCCCTGAGCTTCGAGGTGTACGTGCGCTACGGGAATTTTCTATTCCGCGTGAACCGCCTTGCTGACGCCGCCACGCAGTTTAAAAAAGCTGAGGAGCTGGATTATGAAAACACCGACCTCAAGCTCAGGCTCGGTCTCGTCTATATTGAAAGAAAGCAGTTCGATAAAGCCATCGAGCAGTTCAGCCTCATTCTCCTTGGAAATCCCAATGAAGAGCGAGCAAAGTACTACCTCGCGCTGTCGTATATTGAAACTGACAGATACGACGACGCCCTCACTCTAATTGATACAATTTCCCCGCTGTCCCCATTTTACAACGATTCCCTTCTCCAGAAGGCGTATTTGTTCGAGAAGAAAGGGGAGTCCGACAAGGCGCTTAAAATTGTCGAAGAGACCCTCGCGCGCAGCCCCAACAACGAGGTCATCTTAAACTACCTCGGCGCGCTTTACCGCAAACTCAATAGAAACTCAGATGCCGTAGCCGCCTATGAAAATTTTCTGGTAAATAACCCCAGAAGCGAAATTATCAACTACGCCCTAGGTGTTACGCACTTTGTTATGAAGCAGAACGAGAGGTCAATTGCCGCCATGAAACGCGTCATTGAGATTAATCCCGACAACCACGACGCCCTTAATTTCATAGGCTACGACTACGCCGAGCGCGGAGTAAACCTAGACGAAGCCGAGTGTCTCGTTACGCGGGCTATGGAACTGTCCCCCAACAAAGGATACATTACCGATAGCCTCGGATGGGTTTACTATAAAAAAGGGGAATACGATAGAGCCATTGAGCTGTTGAGTAGAGCGGCCGAACTTACGCCCGACGACCCCACGATAATGGAGCATCTCGCGGACGCCTACAGCGCCAAGGGGGATATACCCAAAGCCCTGGGCTACTACAAAAAGAGCCTCGAATTCAATGTTGACGACGACGACGAGGCAAAAGAGCTTAAAATTAGGGTTGAAACCAAAATAAAGTCCATTAAACTGAGACCCGATGTCAAAAGCAAAAACTAGAGCCGTATTTTGCCTCTCACTACTTATTGTTGGCGTTTTTATTTTCGCCTGCGCCAAGAAGCCGCCCGAAGCGGACATCGCAGCGGGCGTTGACCCAAGGGTTTTATTGGGGGACATCAGGCGGTCTCAGGAGGGCGTTAAATCCGTAAAGGCAGTGGCGTCGGTAACTATAATTTATCCCGACATGAAGCTCTCGTTCAGCCAAGTTACCGTAGCCCAGGAGCCTAATCTCGTCTATCTCCAAGCCCTCGCGCCATTTGGCAAAAGTGCTTTGACCCTGATTTCGGACGGCAGAAAAATTCATCTCATCTCCCCTAAAGAGAGGCGGACATTTGATAGCTCCGATGAATTTGACCTGTCCTCGGTGTATCCGGGATTGCGGGCGAAACTCTCGGTCGGGAATCTGGTTAATCTGCTCCTAGGGCGCGCTCCATCGGAGGTTGATTGGGACACATCTGAGGTTAAATTGTCTGCGGATTCCAATCGCTTAATTCTAAGCGTTAGCGGCGGAGCGGGAGGGGGGCAGACCGTATTTTGGGTTGACCCTGCCACGGGGAGAGTGGAGAGAGCTAAAATAATTCCCGCCGACGGAAGCGCCGAGATGGTGGCAGAATTTAAGGATTTCATAGCAACTTCGGCGGCGCCTCCGGGCAATTTCCCGACAAAAATGGAGCTTACATCAGGGGATTTTTTTATTTCCCTCTCGTATCCCGCTGACGTTCAGCTCAACGCGCAGATTGACAGAAAGCTCTATGAACCGCCGCCATCAAAAAAGGGCAGAGCTAAAAAGAAGAGGGTATCTTAGCTCAAAAAAATGTGGGGGGTCAGGAGCGGCGATGCCTAGCCGTTCCTAACTATTGACGATTGGAACTTCGCAGAGTGTTTAAGATTTGTAATAGACTTGGGCTTCACGCCAGAGCGGCGGCGGTGTTTGTGCGCCTATCGGGCCGCTTCTCGTCCGAAATAATCCTAATCAAAGACTGCTACGAAGCCAATGGAAAGAGCATCCTCGGAATCCTATCGCTTGCCGCTATCCATGGAAGCGACCTTGAGGTTATTGCAACCGGCGAGGACGCTGATAGGGCTATGGGGGAAATTGCAACGCTCATCGAGAGCGGGTTCGGCGAAGGGGTAGTTGACGAGGACGATAGCGCGGGGGAGGGATGACTGATAGATACGAAAATCGGCTTAAGAGGTAATACAATGGCTAAAACCATATTGTTTATCTTAATCGTGCTGGGGGCTTTCACGGCATTTGATTACTATCGTTCCGCGAGGATTGAGAAAGTTGACATTGACAGGGAAGAGATATCAAAACTCATTCAAAGCTCCGCCCCTAGGCTGGGGAGCAGAAAAGTAAACGACCTTGCGCGCCTCATTCACGAGGAGTGCAGTAAGTACGATGATATTGACCCGCTTCTGGTGCTGGCGATAATACAGGTGGAGAGCAATTTCCTCAGCAGGGCGGTATCTCCGAAAGGGGCTATAGGGCTGATGCAGGTGATGCCGGAGACGAAGGACTATTTGATTAGAAAATTAGACTTTGACAAGGACGCCTTTGGGTATTCGCTCTTTGACCCGGAGTTTAACGTGCTGGTCGGGATTAGCTATTTGGGATTGCTCATTGAGCGCTTCGGCGATATTGAGATGTCCCTGATGGCATATAATTATGGGCCCAATCGCACGGCTGAGATTATGAAATATAGATCCGATTTCCCCTCTTATGTGCGGCGGGTGCTTGAGGCGAGAGAGCAAATTAGGATTAAGTACCAAAGCCTCTAGCCGCCGCACCAATCTGCTTTTGAAGTTTCTGCCTGCGGTAGAATTCGCAGGGGGGGCTTTTCTCTGCGCCCCATATGTTTGATTCCTACATACTTGAAAATGTCAATTTATAGTATATGATAATCATTGCTTACTACCGTTAATTTATACTTTATAGAGGGGATCATAATATGGAAGAGCTAATGACTCTTGAGGAAGCGGCAGAATATCTCAAAATTGCTAAGCCCACTCTCTACAGATTGCTCGAGGAAGGCAAAATCCCGGCATTCAAAGTTGGCAATCAGTGGAGGTTTACCAAGGAGCTGATTAATCAGTGGCTTTGGAATCAGATACCGAAGGGCAAGAGGGTGCTGGTAGTTGACGATGAAGAGATTATCTGTGATTTGATTAAAGAGGTATTGTCCATTGACGGGCATCAGTGCGTAGCCGTGCAGAGCGGCAAAGAGGCTCTGAGCTGGGTTAAAAGCTCTATATTTGACTTGGTTTTTCTAGACCTTATGATTCCCGATATGAACGGTGTTGACGTGCTGACCTCCATAAAGCAGATTAAGCCGGAGTTGCCCGTGGTCATGGTAACCGGCTATCCCGACGGCGATATTATGGATCAGGCGCTTAGGCTGGGGCCGCTGTCCGTTATAAAGAAGCCTTTCACCGATGAGCAGATACGCAGGGTGCTAAAGATAACCTCAGCGACGGCTCATGGGACTAAAGAGAAAACTCAGGCAAGATCAATATAATTTGGATAGAAGTAACTTTGGGAGAGACTTTCTGACTGACTTCTAATACCGCTATTGCTTTTTCTTGGCTAATACTTTGAATAAAATGACTGCAAATGACTTTGACCGCATGAGCTAGGTGTCCGTGGGAGTATGCCGTATGGATAGGGGTAGGCAGTGTGCGAAGAGTTTATCTCATTGAGATTATTTCTTACTGTCTTGTGATTGCGGTAAGTCCGAGCGCCTCTTCTTCGACTTTGATTCTGCGGCGGAGCAATATCAGATTGGCTAGGCTAAACACCGAAGCCGTAAAATAGCACGAAAATATAAGCGGCACGACGGCAATCTCGGTTATAACGGCGGCGTAATTGGGATGCCGCAGATATTTATATGGCCCTGCGGCAACGATTTTATGATTCGGGGATACCAAAACCTTTGTATTCCAATACACCCCAAGGCTCGCAATAGCCCAATAGCGAAGGGGCTGTGCGGCGGCAAAAATCAAGACCAGCGGAATCCAAAAACGGTTCAGCGCCGTATCGAATACGAGCTTTTCGGCTAGGAGAGAGATGAAGAAGGCGGTGTGCATTGCCGCTATTGCTTTATACCCAAAACTATCATACTCTACCGCTCCCTCGCCTATAACAACCCTCTCATTGCGTGAGGCGTAAATAAGCTCGGCAACCCTCTGAAGTATCAAAAAAAGAAAAAACAGCCAAAAGTAGCTCATGACACCTCAAATAAAATAAACTCCGAGCTAAACCCAGGGCCCAGAGCCGAAATCAAGCCCAAATCCCCCCCTTCATACTCCCCAGAATCCAGAAACTCCCTCAAAACATAAAGCACCGTGGGCGATGACATATTCCCGCGGCGCGAAAGCACCTGCCTCGAATGCCTCATCGCCGCTAAGCGCAGCCCCAGCGACTCCTCATAGGCGGCTATAACCTTAGGGCCTCCCGGGTGAATAACGAAATGCTCAATTTGAGACATCTGCAACCCATGGAGCAATAAAAAGCCAAGAGCGGTGTCTCTGGCATATCTGCGCACAATATCGGGAATATCCCTGCTGAAAATAACCTTAAAACCATCATCGGCAATCTCCCATCCCATCACGTCAAGCGAATTGGGATATATCGTGGAGAGGGCATCCCGAAGCAGAGCGCCGCGATTTTGGTGGAGTCTATTCTGCCCCCCCGCTACGAGAGCCGCCGCCGCCCCATCGGCAAAAAGAGCAGTCGCAACCAAATTGCTCTTAGAGATGTCGTCCTTATGAAAAGCCATACCGCAAATCTCAAGGGCTATCACTAGGGCGGCACTCTGGGGATATGCTGAGACGTACTCAAAAGCGCGTGTAAGACCCACTGCCCCGCCCACGCAGCCAAGCCCCCAAATGGGGGTGCGCTTTATATTGGCGCGCAGTTTTAGATGATTGATAATGTGCGCATCAACGCTAGGAGTTGCGATTCCAGTGCTGGAGACAAATATCAGATGGTCAATATCGGACAATTGCCCACCAGCAGCTTCAACGCACCTGACCGCCGCCTCGGCAGAGAACTTCACCGCGCTTTTAATATAGGATTCGTTTCTCTCTCTGAAGCCGCGCGGTTTTGCAAACCATTCAGGCGGCTCGGCAAAGTAACGTGTCGCAATACCTGAGGAATCAAAAACCCCGATAATTCTCTCTATATGGCTTGGGTAATCAGAGAAAAGAGAGCGTATAAACTCCTTTGCTTCCGACTGCGAGATTTGATACGGAATATCCGCAATGCCTACCGAGACTATTTTTGCCATTGATGTTGGGGTAACCGCTCCAGAGAGAGTCTATATGCTAAGCGCATGGATTGCCACAGGGATTTTCATCTGCTCGCGGTTATGATGAATTTCTGTTGTTAACGTTTCATTATGCTGTAAAATGTATTTCCGTAATTTTAACTCAGGAGGCAAAAATCACGTGGAATTCAAATTGAGCGCTGGAGACATATCAAAAACAAAATGCGCGTTGGCGGTTGTAAGCGGCTTTGAGGGAGAAGGGTTATCAGGAGCGGCAAAACAAATAGACGAGGCTATGGAAGGGGCATTGGCAGGGGTCGCTCAGGATGAGAAATTCACTGGAGAATTCGGGAAATTCGTCGAAATTTACACGCTTGGGAAAGCCGCGCCGGAGAGGGTTTTATACATAGGTATCGGAAAAAGGGGGAGTTTATCGGCAGACGCGCTCAGAAAAATCGGAATTACGGCGGCAAAGCGAGCCAAAGGACTTTCGGGCAGCATCGCCTTCGGCATTGAGACGGAAGGCAAAAAAGGACTCGCATCGGCCCTCATCGAGGGGATGATCCTTGGGAGCTACGATTTCGATAAATATAAAACCGGAGCGAAAAAAGACGCCGGCTTAAGAGAGATAGAGATATTCGAGGGCGCGCTCAGCGATAGAGCCTTTCAAGAGGAGCTTAAATATGCCAAAGCCATATCGGATGCCACGAACTTCGCGAGGGATTTGGTCAACGAGCCGCCGGTCGTGGTAACCCCTACAAAACTCGCTCAGACCGCCATTGAGGTCGCCGCCGATGGCAATCTTAAGTGCGAGATATTTGACGCAAAACAGATGCTCGAACTCGGCATGGGCGGGTTAATTGCCGTATCGCTCGGAAGCCTAGAGCCTCCTAAATTCATACACCTCACCTATGAGCCTGCGCGTAAGGCAAAAAAAACCGTTGCTGTCATAGGCAAGGGTATCACCTTTGACACCGGCGGGCTTTGCATAAAGCCCAGAGAGAGCATGAAGACGATGAAAATGGATATGGCGGGGGCGGCTTGCGTTCTGGGGGTGATGAAAGCAATATCAAAGCTCAATCCGTCTGTGAGGGTTCATGGGCTGATTTCCGCCACGGAAAATATGCCAGGCGGCAGAGCCTATAAGCCAGACGATGTGATTTACGCCCTCAATGGGAAGACAATAGAGGTCATTGACACCGACGCCGAGGGGCGAATCGTGCTTGCAGATGCCCTTTCCTACGCGGTGAGGCTTGGGGCTGAGGAGATGGTTGACCTCGCCACTCTGACCGGAGCGTGTATGGTGGCGCTGGGGAGCTACACGGCGGGGATTATGGGAAACAGCGAGAAATTAATTGACAAAGTGCTGAAAGCCGCCAAGGGAGCGGGGGAGAAAGTATGGCAGCTCCCCATGGACGACGAACTGCGCAAGGAGATTGAGAGCGATGTGGCAGATGTGAAAAACGTGGGTAGCAGGTTCGGAGGGGCTATTACGGCGGCTATGTTCCTCGAGAAATTCGTATCGGACACCCCGTGGGCGCACCTAGACATCGCAGGGCCAGCATTTATTGAAAAGGGCGGCGAGTGGTATCCAAAGGGCGGAACGGGTTTCGGCGTGCGAACAATAGTGAAATATCTGCTCGACTCCTAAGCCTGCTACATAAATTAGCATTGACGACGATATAGCTCGCACTCTGCCGCCGCAGAGCAAACGCCCTAGATTCTCACTTGACGCGCTTGAAAATCTCGATAAGCCCCTCTCTCTGGCAATCTAGGGAGGGGGGAATTAATAGAGCTTAAACTCTCTGTCGAGAACGAGATGGCTCAGGTAGCCAATGACAACGGGAATATAGTATTCGAGTCCGCCGAAGCCCAGTTCCGGCTTCATCATAGGGAGCAGCAGCAGCGGGGAAGGCACTAAAAATGCCGCCCATATCGTGTGAGTCCACCCTCGGTGGTTGCCCACTATCGGCAGAAGGGCAAAAAATCCGAGCAACGCCGCCTCTCTATACCGCTCTGTGGCGAGAAAAAACCCGTCTATCAGTATAAACGCGCCGTAAAATATTTTCTGACCGAAGCTATTGGTATCCACATCGGGCCAGAGCGCCCCCAACGTACAGAGCGCGAACCATATAACCATACTCGTCTCGGGCTGATAGGAGAAGAAAAACACCAGCGCCGCGATATAACCCGCGAAAGCCGCCGCCCCGCCTGCGATGTGTCCTTTATAGAGGCTCATAGGAAAATATTACAGCAAAGCGCGCCCGAAAACTATTCGGGAACGTAATCGAGCCATGCTGAGTATTTTTCATCCCTGCCCTTGATGATGTCGAAGAACTTTGTTTGGATTGTCTTTGTAATCTCGCCCGGCCTGCCGGAGCCTATTGCTCTGAGGTCAACCTCGCGTATAGGGGTGATTTCAGCAGCGGTGCCGGTGAAGAAGGCTTCATCCGCAATATACAGCTCGTCCCTGGTGAAACGCTCGAACACGACTCGCATCCCCTCAGACTGGGCTATTTCAACTGCCGTGTTGCGCGTGATTCCCTCCAAAATCGAGGTAAGCGGCGGGGTTTTTAGCACGCCCCCTCTGACGATAAATATATTCTCGCCGCTCCCCTCAGCAATATATCCGTCGGCGTCGAGCATTATCGCCTCATCGAAGCCCATTGCCGTAACCTCTAATTTCGCCAGAACGGAGTTGACGTAATTGCCGCAGATTTTCGCCTTAGTCATGTGCGTATTGACGTGCATTCTGGTGTAGGACGAGATTTTGGTTCTTATCCCATTGTTCATGCCATCGTCGCCCAGATACGCGCCCCAACTCCAGACGGCTATTGCCACCCTGACGGGGTTATTCTTCGGATGCACGCCCATGACGCCATCGCCGATAAAGGCTATGGGTCTGACGTACCCCTCCTTCATGTTATTTGCCCTCAGTGTGTCGAAAACGGCTTGTTTGAGCCTCTCTTTAGTGAAGGGGATTTTCATCTGAGCGATGTGAGCCGAGGCGAAAAGTCGGTTGATGTGGTCGTTTAGTTTAAACACTGCGGCGCGCCCATCGTGGCACTTATAAGCCCTGATTCCCTCGAATACCCCAAGCCCGTAGTGAAGCGTGTGGGTGAGAACGTGAACCTTTGCCTCGTTCCACGGCACAATTTCGCCGTCGAACCATATTTTTGAGGGATTTTCGGACATTTATATCTCCTGAGCGGGAAAGTTATGGTAATTTTTAGGGATAAAATATTCCTTATTTTGCGAGACCTTGTCAAGAGCTTCGAGATTTGCCCGATTCCTTGACGAGGGGATTATATTTGGAATACTATAGGTCGGGGCGCGCGCATCCAGGGGACGGTAAATTGGCAGAGCAGATAGTAATAAAAAAATACAGTAATCGAAGGCTCTATGACACGGTTCATAAAAAATACGTAACCTTCGAGGAGATCTCCGCCCTCATCCGCGACGGAGCCGAGGTGAAGGTACTCGATTCCCAGACCGATGAGGACATCACAAAGCTCATCCTCATTCAGGCAATTCTCGAAAGCGAGAAAAATAAGGTTGACATCCTCCCAGCGTCGTTCCTGCATATGCTCATTAAATACGGCAACAAAGTGGCGAAGGACTTTTTCGAGAATTACTTCCTCATGATGTTTCAGCCCTACGTCTCGATTCAGGAGAGTATGAAGCAAAACCTCAACCTGTGGCAGAATATAGGGATGCTGTCTTCGGCGCTGAAGTTTCCACAGGTGTCGCCTGTGATGAAAAACCCCTTTGAGGCGTTTCGAGGCGAAATGGAAGCCAGAGCAGAGACTGAAAAACAGTCCGAGCCGCCGCCCTCTACCCAGTTTATGGAAATCGAGTTTCTTAACCGCAGAATCAAAGAACTCGAAGACAAAATCAGCGCTATAAATCCACCGCCGCCCCGTCCGCCTAAAGCGCGATACAAATCCAAGAAGGCCGTTTAGGTCGCTCCCGCCCCCACCGCCACGGTCCGAAGTCTGCTATTCGCCGACAAATGGCAATAACGCCAGTATCATGGTAAATTGCTTGCTCCAATACAAATCCGAGAGAAGATAAATTTCTTGAAAAATCTACCGAACGTGCTTTTTATAAACCACTCCGTGAGGGACGGCGGGCCTGGGCGAAGCCTGTTTTATATACTCAAGTATCTGGACAGGGCTAAAGTATCCCCTTGGGTTCTCGTTCCCAAGCACGAGGTATTCAGCGAATTAATCACTCAAGAGGGTCTCGGCGATAGAATTATAATCGAGCCAAAGTTCCCGGAGAATATCCTCCGCCCCAGATTTCCCGAGGCGTGGTTTTCCATAAAGTGGCTTGGGGGAGCGCTCAAAGCCCTCTCCGTTGCCCGAAATGTAGCCGATTTGATCCTCCTTGCCGCCCGCTCCACTTCGCTTATACGCCGCCGCGAGATAGACATAATTTACTGCAACGGCACTCTGGCTAAAATTCTCGGGGCGGCGCTTGGACTTATCAACAGCCGCCCCGTCATCTGGCACGTGCGAAATATCCAACAAGCGCGGGCGATGAAGTTCCTCATGCAACGCCTCGCCGCATTTGATTGCGTGAAGAAAATAATCTGCGTCTCCAACGCAACGGCGGCTCAATTCAAGACGGCAACGGATAAAATTGTCGTCATACACAACGGCGTCGAGCCGGACGACTTTAACCCCAGCAGAGCCGTGGGAAAACTCAGGGCTGAATACCGCCTCTCGCCCGATACCGTTATCGTCGGAAGCGCCGGGAGAATCGTGCGGCGAAAGGGCTACGACCTGTTCATAGAAATGGCGCGGAAGGTCGCCTCCCAGATGGGTCAGGCATCGGCGGCGCGCGTGAAGTTCGTCGTTGTCGGCGATACGCCCCATTTCTTCGGCTACAACCACCTCGACACGCTCAAAGCCGAGGTGAAGAGGCTCGGACTTGAAAGCCATTTCATCTTCACGGGATACAGAAGGGACGTCGGCGAGTATCTCAAGGATTTCGATATTTTCGTAATCCCATCGAACTATCCCGACCCTTTCCCAAGGTCTGTGATTGAGGCGATGTCGTTTTCGCTTCCGGTTTTGGGATTTAAAGTGGGAGGGATTGTCGAAGCCGTCGCAGAGGGAGAAACGGGATTTTTAAGCCCCCCGGGGGATGTGTCGGGCTTGGCGGCATCCGCTCTGAGGCTCATTGGGGACGAGGCTACGCGAAGGGCAATGGGGGTTCTGGGCAGGGAGCGCGTGGAAAAGCTCTTTGCCGCGAAGGATAGAACCGGGGACGTAGAGCAGATAATCATCGGAGTTGCCCGCAGATATGCCAATTCGCAAGGTTAGTATCAGGTTGCCTCTCTTTTAAATACTGAGCACAGCGCGCGAATCACGCTCCCCTCAGCCGCCGCTCGCTCAGCCGCCCCCCGCCTTAGCTTCTCAATCGAGGTCATGCGAACCCCGCGAATTCCACACGGCACTATCATATCAAAGTACGATAAATCCGTATTCACATTTAGCGCAAATCCGTGATACGTAACCCACCGCTTCACGCCGACGCCGATAGAGGCGATTTTCTCATCCCCCACCCACACGCCCGCAAGCCCGTCCGACCTGCTCGCCTCGATGCCAAAATCCCTGAGGGCGAGGATTATCGCCGCCTCGAGGTTTCGCAGATACAGATGAACGTCGCGCCCGAAATTATTTAAATCGAAAATGCCGTAGCCCACGAGCTGTCCGGGCCCATGAAACGTAACGTCTCCCCCCCTGCTTACGGTCTCAAAGTGGACTCCCTCGCGGCGAAACTCATCCGGCGTCTTTTTGATATTCTCTGTCTTTCCCCCCCGCCCTGTAGTAAAAGTGGGGGGGTGTTCGAGCAGGATAAGGGCGTCTCCAACCTCGCCGTGTATCCGCTTATCGAGGAGAGATAATTGAAATTCGAGGGCCTCGCCATAGGGCACTTGCCCGAGGGAATAGATTTTAATGCAGTCCATTAGGGGGTGAATCGGAGCGGCTACGGGCCCGCCCCGCGCGGCCGCCCCGCGATTTTGCTATTTTAGAAATTCCTTGCCCGTCCCAGCGCCGCTAAAGCCGCCTCCATCACGCCCTCTGAGAGCGTCGGGTGCGCGTGAGAGGTTATGGCTATCTCAAGCGCGGTGGACTCCAGAGTTTTCGATACGGCTATCTCGCCGATAAGCTCGGTTGCGCCGTGTCCGATGATGTGCGCTCCGAGAATTTCGCCCGTTTTAACGTCTGATAGGATTTTCACAAACCCGTCTGTGTCGCCCGTGCCTACGGCTTTCCCAATGGCGCGGAATGGGATTTTGCCGACGCTGTATTTAATGCCCCTGTCCTTCAGTTGCTCCTCGGTGTGTCCTACGGAGCCGATTTCAGGCTGGCAATAGACGCAGGCGGGGATGTTATCGTAGTGGACTTTGCTTGCCATGCCGTGCATCCTCTCAACGGCGACAACCCCTTCGTCTGAGGCTTTGTGAGCGAGTAGCGGAGGCCCTATTATATCTCCAATTGCATATACGCCTGAGCAGGTGGTCATGTAATCTTCGTCAGTTTTAATGAATCCCTGAGGCGTAAGCTCGATTCCGAGGGATTTAAGCCCCATGTCGTCGGATTTACCGTAGTAGCTAAGCGAGCTTGGGGCGGTGTTTGCCACTGCCCTCCTGCCGATAGCCACAAGTAGCTTTGACGCCTCGATTTTCATCTCCACTCCCGCCGCGTCCTCGAGCGTTACCTCGACCGAGTCCTTGCGTTTCGCTAGGGATTTATACCTTGTGCCGGTGAGGATGTTCATACCGGATTTCTTAAATAGCCTCTCAAGCTCTAGGGCGACCTCTCTGTCTGCTCCGGGGATGAGATTTTTTTCCATCTCAACTATAGTAACCTTGCTCCCGAACGAGTGATAGACGTAGGCGAATTCAGCCCCGATGTACCCTCCGCCGACGATGATGATTGATTTCGGAAAATCAGTTGACATTATCGCCTCGTCGCTCGTTAAGACGAGCTTGCCGTCAATCTCCATTCCCGGAAGCGCCCTCGGCACAGACCCCGTGGCAATGAGAATCCTCTCGCTCTCGACCTCGACCTCTCCCTTCTCGCCGGATACTCCGACCCGTCCCCTTGAGATGAGCTTTCCAATGCCTGAGAAGAGTGTGATTTTATTCTTCTTGAGTAGAAATTCGACTCCCTTGGTGAGAGTGGCGGAGGCTTTGCGGCTCTTCCCTATGACCTGGGAGTAGTCAAATGTGAGGTTGTCGGCTTTGATGCCGTAGTCGCCCGCGTGCTTGAATATCTCATATATCTCGGCGCATTTAAGTATCGCTTTCGATGGGATGCAACCCCAGTTGAGGCAGACGCCCCCGGGTTTGTCCCGCTCGACGATGGCGACCTTCATTCCAAGCTGCGCCGCTCTGATGGCAGCAATATAACCGCCAGGTCCTGAACCGATGACTGTGAGATTAAATTTTTCCATGAGACGGTATTATAACGGCACAATTTTATCGGTCAAATCATTGTTGACTTGCCGCGCCGCTCAAATTAGAATTGGGTAGCGTTGCCTCTGCAGGAATTTAACTAGGCGGGAGGGACTCACCATTTGAGCGTATCCGATGAAAAAATCGCCGGAAGCGTCGGCGATGCGACAGACGTCCTCGAAACCGAGGAGTGGCTCGAATCCCTCGACTACGTCTTTAAAAAAGGCGGCGCGCGTCGAGTGCAATCTCTTCTGGAGAGCCTCAAAACCCACGCCTCGCATCTGGGAGTGAATATCCCGTTCAGCGCTAACACGCCTTATCTCAACACAATACCGCCTGAAAAACAGCCCCCATTCCCCGGCAACCGAGGCATTGAACGGCGCATAAAGAGTCTTGTCAGATGGAACGCCATGGCGATAGTCGTTCGCGCCAACCGGCACGAGGAGGGGATTGGAGGGCATATCTCAACCTACGCCTCGGCGGCAACCCTGTATGAAGTGGCATTCAACCACTTTTTCCTCGCAAAAAACGCAGAACGCCAGGGCGATGCCGTTTATTTTCAGGGACACGCATCACCCGGCGTCTATGCCCGCGCATACCTCGAAGGCAGGCTTACGAAAGAGCGATTAGAGAACTTCCGAAATGAACTCAGGGTGGAGGGCGGACTAAGCGCCTACCCCCATCCCTGGCTCATGCCAGGTTTCTGGGAGTTTCCCACTGTATCCATGGGGCTTAGCCCGATAATGGCAATCTATCAGGCGAGGTTCAATCGCTACCTTGAAGACAGGGGGCTGAAAAAACCGTCCGATGCTAGAGTTTGGGCGTTTCTTGGAGACGGCGAAACGGACGAGCCTGAAACCCTGGGGGCGATAACCCTCGCCTCGCGCGAGCGGCTCGATAATCTCATCTTTGTCGTAAATTGCAATTTACAGAGGCTCGATGGCCCGGTGAGGGGGAACGGTAAAATTATTCAAGAGCTTGAGGCGATATTTCGCGGCGCTGGATGGAACGTGATAAAAGTCATCTGGGGAAGCGATTGGGACGCGCTCATCGCAAAAGACCGCGACGGATTGCTCCTTCGGCGAATGGAAGAGACCGTTGACGGGCAGTATCAAAAATACGTCGTCGAGACCGGCGAATACATCCGCAAGCATTTCTTCGGCGCAGAGCCTGAACTCCTAGAAATGGTAAAGCACCTGTCCGATGACCAGCTTCGCAAATTAAACCGTGGCGGACACGACCCCGAAAAGGTCTATGCCGCTTATAGAGCCGCAGTTGACCACAGAGGCTCGCCGACGGTCATTCTCGCCAAAACCATCAAGGGCTACGGTCTTGGCGAAAGCGGCGAAGGCAGAAACATCACTCATCAGCAAAAAAAACTCAACGAAGACGAACTCAAGGAGTTTAGAAGCCGATTCGGCATCCCAATTTCGGACGATGACGTAGCCGCCGCCCCGTTCTATAAACCCTCGGATGATAGCCCGGAGATGAAATATCTACATGAGCGGCGCAAATCCCTGGGCGGATACCTCCCGGAGCGCGCCGTTAGCTGTAATAAACCCATTACCGTCCCCGCAGAGGGCATTTTCGATGAATTCTACAGGGGCTCAGGCAATAGAGCGTTCTCCACCACAATGGCGGCCGTGCGGATGCTCGCAACACTCCTGCGCGATAAGGACATAGGCAGGTTTATAGTCCCCATAGTGCCGGACGAGGCGCGCACGTTCGGGATGGAGGCGCTTTTCAGGCAGGTCGGCATCTACTCCCACGTGGGACAACTCTACGAGCCGGTGGACGCGCAGACCCTGCTCTACTACCGCGAGGCTCTGGACGGGCAGATTCTCGAAGAGGGAATCACCGAGGCAGGCTCGATGTCTTCGTTCATTGCGGCGGGAACTGCTTATTCAACGCACGGGATAAATACGATTCCCGTTTTCATGTTCTATTCCATGTTTGGACTTCAGAGGATAGGGGATTTGGTCTGGGCGGCGGGCGATATGCGCGCTAAGGGGTTTCTCATAGGCGGCACCTCCGGCAGGACGACTCTCGCTGGCGAGGGGCTGCAGCATCAAGACGGAAACAGCCATCTTCTGGCATATCCTGTGCCGAATCTAAAGGCTTACGACCCGGCTTTCGCCTACGAGCTTGCCGTTATCATCCGCGAGGGGATAAGGCGTATGTACGAGGCGGAGGAGGGTATTTTCTACTACATTACGGTTATGAACGAGCCGTATCCCCAGCCTCCGATGCCCGAGGGCGCGCGCGAGGGAATACTGCGAGGGATGTATAAATTCAGGGGTTCGGGGATTTCGCCAAGGGGTAAACTCCAAGCCGAGCTGTTCGGGAGCGGCGCGATACTCAACGAGGTACTAGCGGCGCAAAAAATCCTAGAGGAGCGCTACGGGGTGTCGGCGAATGTTTGGAGCGTTACGAGCTATAAAGAGCTCTATCGGGACGGGCTGGACGCGGAGAGGTGGAATATGCTTCACCCCTCAGAGCCGCCGAGGATTCCCTACATTACCCAGTGCGTCGGGGATGCCGAGGGGGTGTTTGTCGCCGCTACGGACTATGTAAAGGCTCTGCCGGACTCAATCTCCCAGTGGCTTGCCAAGCCGCTTGTTTCGCTTGGGACGGACGGCTACGGCAGGAGCGACTCGCGTAGGGTGCTTCGGGAATTTTTCGAGGTTGACTCGCGGTTTGTCGTGATAGCGGCGCTCTCGGCTCTGGCGCGGGAGGGAAAAATAAAATCCAAAGTAGTTGAGAAAGCCATAGCAGATTTGGGGATAAATCCGGCGAAGGCAAACCCTATGACGGCGTGATGCTGTGTCGAGACGTGGATACCCAAGCATTTGAGCATCAAAAATTTGCGGTGATTTAAGTCTAACAGAGAGGTTCTATCAGCAATGGCAACTGAATTCAGACTGCCTGAACTCGGCGAGGATATTGAATCGGGCGAAGTGGTGAGGGTTCTCGTCTCGGCGGGGGATAGAGTCGCGGAGAATGAAACCGTGATGGAGGTTGAAACCGATAAGGCTACCATTGAGATTCCCGCGCCCCTACAAGGCGCTATCTTGGCGGTTCACGTCAAAGCCGGCGATAAGGTCAATGTGGGGGGACTGCTCATCACAATTGCCGAAGACGCTCCTTTGCCGAAATCAGCCGAAGCTTCGATTAAACCGGCATCGCCGGAAAAGCCGCTTGAACAGAAGCAACAAGTAGATACCGCCGAAGTTCCCAAAGAATCGCCGAGCCGCGCCCGCGAGAATGACAAAGCCGCATCGCCACCTAAGTCCGTCGCCAGCTCGCCTGAACCAGCCCCGGCCTCTCCCTCGGTGAGGAGGCTTGCCCGCGAGCTTGGGGTTGACGTTAACCTCGTTTCCGCCACGGGCTTGGCGGGGAGAATTTCCGAGGACGACGTGAAAAATTACGTCCGCACCGCTCTTATTGAGGATAAATCTGAGCGCGGCGGCGAATCTAGCCGTACGCCGGTGAGGGAGACGCCGGAGCTTCCCGATTTCTCGAAATGGGGGGAAATTGAGCGCGCGCCAATGTCGAATATACGCCAGAGAATCTCCGATGCGATGACTCATTCCTGGACGACAGCGCCGCACGTGTCCCAGCACAATAAAGCCGATATTACAAAGCTCGACGCCCTGAGAAGGGATTTCGCCCCCAAATTGCAAGGCGGAAAACTCACGGTTACCGCGATTTTAATTAAAATCGCCGCCTCAGCCCTCGTGGCGTTCCCCAAATTTGCGTCAAGCCTCGATGCCGCGCGCGCAGAGATAATCTATAAAAAATACCGCCACATCGGAATCGCCGTTGATACTGAGCGCGGACTCGTCGTTCCGGTCATCCGCGATGCCGATAAGAAAAACATCGCCGAAATCTCAGCCGAGCTTGCGCTTGTGTCCGAGCGGGCAAGGAGCAGGAAAATTACGCCTGAGGAGCTTCGGGGCGGCGTTTTTACCATCAGCAATCAGGGAAGCGTCGGGGGCGGGTTTTTCTCCCCCATCATTTATACGCCACAGGTGGCTATATTGGGAGTATCTAGAGCGCAGATTGAGCCTCGGTTCATTGACGGCGGGTTCGAGCCTCGGCTGATGCTCCCGCTTTCTCTCTCCCACGACCACAGAGTGATTGACGGGGCAGATGCCGTGAGGTTCATGAATTGGATTATTGAGGCACTTGAGGAGCCGTTTAAACTCCTCGTTGAGGGCTAGCGCAGATAGCTAACTTTTCCCATAGACCGGAATTGATGCGCCGTTTATGGGCTTTGAGTCATCTGAGGCTAGGAACGCTATCACTTTTGCTATTGCCTCCGGCCCGACCCACTTCGAGAAGTCGGCATCTGGCATATCGCGCCTGTTCTGAGGCGTGTCAATAGTTCCGGGTAGAATGGCGTTTACGTTTATGTCGAAATCCCGCGTTTCATCGGCTAGGGCTTCGGTCAAATTCATGACTCCGGCTTTGGACGCCCCGTAAGCCCCCACACCCGCCGAGCCTTTTAGAGCGGGGCGCGATGAGACATTTACTATTCTGCCGTAATTCTGCGCTGTCATAAGGGGCAGGGCGGCTCGCGCGCACAGAAATGCAGATTTCAGATTAATACTCATCATCCTGTCCCACGTTTTCTCATCAGTATCCGCTACTCTGCCATAGGCGAATCCCCCGACGAGGTTGACCAAGATGTGAATCCCTCCGAACTCCGAGGCAGTTCTATTCATCAGATAAGCGGCGGCATCCGGCTTGGTAACGTCTGCCACGACGAGAATGAGATTTGGCTTATGAGCTTCCATCAGACCCGACATCGCTTCCGCCTCATGTTCCAAAATATAAGACGAGGCGACTCTCGCCCCTCTCCGAAGAAATTCCGAGACCACGGCTCTTCCCAGCGCTCCCGTTCCTCCCGCGATTAAGGCAACTTTTCCATTTAGATTCATGCCGCCCTCCAAGTTGAGAAATAGAGAACATAGACGATAAATATAAATCAACGGCGACTAATCCATTCCCGAATTTCAGACGTATATTTAAGTTGTTTAATTCGGTATATTATAGCCGATTTCAGCATCATTTAAGGAGGCTTTATTCTTGAATCGCCGCAGCGTCTGCCCCAAAATCCTGCTCTGCTTAGCCATATTCCCATTTCTGCTCGTTTTATCTTGCTCCCCGACAGAGAGCGAGAACGTCCCCGACCTTGCCGTAACCAACGTATCGGCGCTGGGAGTGAGAATCACCATACCCGACTCCGTTTATGGCAACTGCCTCTGGACGGCAGATAACATCCTATGCGAGCCGGAGCAGATTACGCAGGTTCTCCTCTCGTGGGTGGATATAAGGGTTGAGGAGTGGATAGCCTCGCGCCCCAGAGTTAGCCGCGAGATGCTTCTGTCCTTTGCGCGGGATTTGAAGGTCTCTCTTGTTGATAATTGGTTTCTCGTGTGCGACCCCGGGCCCGGCGACCTCTGTAGCGGAGTGAGCGCCGACGGACGCATAGGCGTGTCAATTTACAATTTCTATTTCTCTCTCAGCCAATGCCCAGATGCCGTACCCGACCATCTGGAGTTTTCAACTCAGGAACTGTCCGAGATTTCGGGCAAGGATTTCTGGCTAGGGATACCGGAGCGGTTCGGATGCGGCTTCGTTGGCGAGGTGGGAATCCCGGCGTTAGTTCATGAACTCGATAACGCTATAGATTAGCTCGAAATTCCCAGCGCTGAATCTATTATGATAGTACGATACCGCGCTGGCGGGAGAGAGGGATGATGCAGAAAATGACTGAATCCGAGCGCCGAGAGTTTTTACTCCACGGGACGAGAACCGCAAAGCTCGCTACGGTTGGGCGCGACGGATGCCCCCGCGTTACGCCGGTTTGGTTCGATCTCGACGGAGATACAGTTGTGTTTACGACAGGGGGCGCGTCGGCTAAAGCGGCGAATATGAGGCGAAACAGTGCCGTTTCAATCTGCGTTGACGACGAGACGCCTCCCTTTGCCTTTGTGCGTATAGACGGCGTTGCCGAGGTTATAGATAACCCCGACCCCCAGACTCTGCTCTACTGGACGACGCGCATTGGGGGCAGATACATGGGGGCGGATTTGGCTGAGGCATACGGCAGGAGAAACGGCGTTCCGGGGGAGGTTTTGGTGCGCGTCAAGCCGGAGAGAATTACTTCCCTAAAAGGCATTGCCGACTAGCTCGAAGCGGGCGGAAATTGACAGAAATCGGCTAGTCCTTACACTTAGCAATATCCCCATCATACGCGGCAGAGCGGTTTTAAATGGAAATTCTAATTTCGATGAAAGCCGAACCCCTAGATAAAGGGCTTGAACCCCTGTGGCGAGCTATGGCAATGCCCTCGGCGCAGACCAAGAGACTGTTCATCGCAGAGTTCAGGGAAGGAGAGGCGGACAAGCTCATAATATTGAATAAATGCGTTGATATTCTCGAAAGAAGGCTCGATAAAGACAGTTTCAGGCTCGAGAACACCCTCTTTGGATTCATCCTCAAGAAGAAAGTGGATGACACTCTCGAATACAAAGAAGCCTGGGAGAGGTGGGTCGGGTTCTCAATGACGCTCTATGAAGAGCTTGCCGCCCTGCTCGATGAAGAAACCGTGGGCGAATAGTAAGACTGCCCCGCCGTTAACCCCATTTCTCCAGCTTGAGCCGCAAGCCTCAAAACCCCTTCGGATTTCTTGCTTTTCCCCGTCCATTCGCTAATAATTCATTGGAAAATTGAACTAGAACCCCTAAAATCATTAGGAGAGCGAACCCCCACACTATGCCCGACGATAAAACGGACTATAAAAACACCCTAAACCTCCCACATACAGATTTCCCAATGAAGGCAAATCTCAATCAGCGAGAACCAGAGACGCTTAAGCAGTGGGAAGAGGACAAGCTATTTGAGCAGATACGCAAAGCCAGTGGCGGGCGTCCCAAATTCGTCCTGCACGATGGGCCGCCTTACGCAAACGGCCATATCCACATGGGACACTGCCTCAACAAAGTCCTCAAGGACATCATCGTTAAATCCAAAACCATGTCCGGGTTCGATTCCTGCTACGTTCCCGGCTGGGACTGCCACGGGCTACCCATCGAGTATCAGGTAACCAAGGATTTAGGCGGCAAAAAAGAGGGCATGACCAAAGCCGATATAAGAAAGCTCTGCCGCGCCTATGCCGAGAAGTTCGTCAATATTCAGAGGGAGGAATTCAAGCGCCTCGGCATTTTTGGCGACTGGGATAATCCATATCTCACCATGAGCTACCCCTACGAGGCGGCAATTGCCGCAGAACTCGGACGCTTTATCGAAAACGGGGGCTTATACCGGGGCAAAAAGCCCGTCTATTGGTGCTATTCCTGCCAAACCGCCCTTGCCGAAGCCGAGGTTGAATACGAGGATAAACACTCTCCCTCGCTTTACGTTAAATTTCCCATCTCATCTAGCCAAATATCCGCCAAATTCCCCTCGCTCCGGGGCAGGGACGCATTTGCGCTAATTTGGACTACCACTCCCTGGACGCTTCCCGCAAACCAGGCCCTCGCGTTTCACCCCGATTACGAATACGTTGCCGTGGACTCAGGAGGGGAGGTCTATATCGTAGCCGAGGCTCTGAGGGAAAAACTGTTCGCTGACGCTCCGGCGCTTGAGAAATTCACAGGCAGATCGATTGAAGGGGCTAGGTTTTCGCATCCTTTCTATGATAGAGAATCCGCAGCGACGGTTGCTGGATTCGTAACCCTCGACACAGGCACGGGGATTGTCCACATCGCCCCGGGACACGGACAGGAGGACTACGAAGTGGGAATCCGCTACGGGCTAGATATATACGCCCCAGTGGACGATAGGGGGAAATTTATAAAGTCCGTTGAGTTCTTCGGCGGGATGTTTGTCTATAACGCCAACAAGAGCATTATTGAGAAGCTCGGCGAGTTGGGGCGGCTCTTTAGGGAGCAGAAATTCTCCCATTCCTATCCCCACTGCTGGCGATGTAAAAACCCCGTCATTTTCAGGGCGACCCCGCAGTGGTTCATCTCGATGGACAGGGGCGGACTGCGCAAAAATGCCCTATTCGAGATTGACAACCGCGTGAGGTGGATTCCCGGCTGGGGGAGAGATAGGATTTTCAATATGATAGAGAACCGCCCGGATTGGTGTGTTTCCCGCCAGAGGGCTTGGGGCGTGCCGATACCGGTGTTCTACTGCGGCAGTTGCGGAGAGATGCTTATGGGCGGCGAGATTTCGAGTCATATATCGCGGATTTTCGAGTCCGAGGGGGCAGACGCCTGGTTCACGCGCGAGGCGTCGGAGCTTGTGCCGCAGGGGATGACGTGTGGCAAGTGCGGGGGGGGCAGTTTCAGCAAAGAGACCGACATTTTGGATGTGTGGTTTGATTCGGGGTCGAGCTTTGCCGCCGTCTGCGAGCGGCGAGCGGAGCTTTCAATGCCCGCCGATATGTACCTAGAGGGGAGCGACCAGCACCGAGGGTGGTTTCACTCGAGTCTCTTAGTGGCGGTCGGCACAAGGGGGAGGGCGCCCTATAAATCAGTCCTCACACACGGCTTTGTGGTGGATAAAGAGGGCGAGAAGATGTCTAAATCCAAGGGCAATGTTACTGTGCCTGCGGAGATAATCAAAAAATACGGGGCCGAGATTCTCAGGCTCTGGACTGCCGCCGAGGACTACCGGGGGGATATTAGAATCTCATCTGAAATCCTAGAGCGGCTCACCGAAGCCTATAGAAAAATCCGAAACACATTTCGCTATCTCCTCAGCAATATTCACGATTTTGACCCCTCGACGCACTCCGTAGCCTATGAAAACCTCGAAGAAATTGATAAGTGGATACTCCACAGGCTCGGAACATCAACGGGGAAAATAAGACGCGCCTATGACGAGTACGAGTTTCACATCCTCTACCACGAGCTTCAGCGGTTCTGTATTGTTGACCTAAGCTCGGTCTATCTGGATGTGCAAAAGGACACGCTCTACACCTATCCCGCCGACTCTCCCGAGAGGAGGTCGTCCCAATCCGCTATGCACACGGCTCTGGGCGCGCTTCTTAGGCTTGCCGCGCCTGTGCTGTCCTTTACAGCAGACGAGGCGTGGAGATATATGACGGGGGAAAAGGAGGGGAGCGTGCATCTGGCGCAGTTCCCAAATGCGGATTTTATTGACCATGAGCTTGACGCAAAATGGAGTCGGCTCATTGCGCTGAGGGATGAGATATTGAAAGCCCTTGAGAGGGCGAGAAGGGAGAAATTTATTGGAAGCTCGCTCGAAGCCGGGGTTAAATTGTACTCAAGCGACGAGGAGGCGAGAGGGTTTATCGCCGAGAATTTAGACCAGCTTAAGCGGCTGGGAATCGTCTCTCATGCTCAGTGTGTTGATAATCCGCCAAACGGGGATAATACTTTCCATAGCGCCGAGGTTCTGGGGCTGATTATCGGGGTAGAAAAGGCGCCGGGAAAAAAGTGCGAGCGGTGCTGGATGTACTGGACTTCGGTTGGAGAGGACGTAAATTATCCGACCCTCTGCGCCAGATGCGTGAGGCGCGTTTCAGTCGGCACAGATAGGAGGTAGAGATTATGAGAGCTATAATGCTCGCGGCTATTATTCTCACTGCCGCGTCATGCGCCCCGTACAGACCCGTAGTGGACGCGGCGTCGCTAAAAGACAGGGGGAAATACGAATCTGATTTAATCGAGTGCGAGGCTCTAGCCAGGCAAAACACCAACCCAGAGGGAGACGCCCTTGGAGGAGCCGTCGTTGGAGGCGGCATAGGGGCTGGGCTTGGCGCGTTGATAGCCGCTATTTTCGACGGGAGTGTCTGGCGGGGAGCGGCCCTCGGAGGGGTATTCGGAGGGGCGCAGGGGGCGGCTCAAGGGGGGATTTCTGCAAATCAGGAATATGAGCAGATATATGCCGGATGCATGAGGGGCAGGGGATATAATATTCTCAACTAAACATTAAGCGGAGAAGATATTATGAACTTTGCAAGGCTCATATCCGCGCTGTTTGATACGAAATTTTCAGTCTCCATAACCCCAGAAGCTGTAAAAATCCTCTATGCCGGGGGAATTGCGAGCGCCGGCTTGATGGGGATAATTCTGGTCATAGGCGCTTTTGTGGATTCGGTCGCCAGCGGGATTTTGGCAACTGCTGCGGCGCTTCCCGTTTTTCTTTTATTTGCGATTGCCCTGAGGCTATGGTGCGAGGCAAAGATAGCCATTTTCGATGTGGCCGACAGTCTAAGAGAAATAGCCAAAAGCTCTGAGGACTCCCCTGAAACACCCGGCGGGTTAGATAACTAATTCCTCGGATTTGACTATCTTAACCCCGGCATCTGCAAACTTGCGAAATGCCCTCTCGGCTTCATCTGTATAATCAATCACTCCCGGAATGACTACAGGAGACGCGCAGTCCTCAAGTATATGCACTCTGTCGGCGTATCGCGCATCTCGCATCCCAATTTCGATTAATAAATCATCAATTGTCCATGCTACGCAGTGGCTCTTTGCCTGTCCAGCGATAATTACGGCGTCAAACCCCATTAGAGCCTCTATTAGCTCCTGATTCTGCGGGGCTATGGGTTTCCCCTCAGGGTCTGAGGCAATTTCGGGACTCAGAGCTGAGTAGTATTCCGTGAGCGGAGCAAGCCCCTTCTGATGAAAGCGGGGTTGGCTATAGCGGGCAATGGAGTGAAAAAATATTGCCTCCTCGACTGCTGAGACAAGCGCGTGTCCTATCCCGCCCAGCATTGCGTGATAGGGCCAGGCAGTCAAGCTATATTTTCCTTTCCTGTGAAGCTCACCGGTATAAAAGCTCAAGTAGCGCTTTAGATAATCTAAACTAACGCCTAATGTTTTGCCAAACTCTGCGCAGAGCCTCCAATCCCCGATTTCTGCATCAATCTGAGTGATTTGGGTAAATGGCTTTGGGCGCCTCCCTTGGGAATCCAATAGCGCGGCGGCATGAAATATCTGCATTGCCTGATGCGTGTCCATGGTCGGAATTATTTGAGTGATTTTGCCAAGGTTGCGGTATATAAACCCGCAGAGCCTTTTATTGTCTTCTACGGCTCCCATTCCTGAACGACCGCCTACGTAGAGTTCAAATCCGGGGATGCAAAATGTGTTTTGAACATCAATCAGCAGAAGGCACGTTCTTTTCTCATCCCCCGACGCCGGAGAGATTTGGTGGACTTGCGCCCACTGCATCGCCGCCTCGGCTATATGTTCATAGTCAACCTTCCAGACCTGCGATACTTTCTCAGGGTTATAATGCGAGGGAATTGGAAGCTCTTTCATGTATTATCTCTCAATTGGGTGATTTTATGGATTTCTGTGAAATTTTATTTTACGATATTCAAATCAAACCGCAAACCCCCAAGAGAGCCAGCATCGCCTTGAATTTAGCCCAAAAGCCTAAGAGAGCCTCAATTTTTATCACCTGCCTGATAGACAACCTCTTTCCCGGAGTTGGGGTGAGCATGGTGAATGTCCTCAGAAGGGTCGGCGTGGAAGTGGATTTCCTAGATGAGCAGACCTGCTGCGGGCAGCCCGCGTTTAACAGCGGCTACAGGGGCGAGGCAAAAGCCCTTGCCGAGCGGTTTATCTCCGTCTTTGAGGGCGCGCCGTGTGTTGTTTGTCCATCCGGCTCGTGCGCTTCGATGGTCAAAATCTTCTATAGGGATTTATTTAAAGACGACCCCAGAATGCTGAGGCGCGCCGACGACATCTCTCATAAAACTTACGAGTTCTCACAATTTTTAGTCAACGTACTCGGAGTCGAGGACGTGGGGGCGAGCTACGGGGGTAGGGTTACCTATCATGACTCCTGCCACCTCCTGCGCGAACTCGGAGCGAAGGACGAGCCTAGGAGGCTGATTCGCGCCGTCCGCGGCGCCCAGCTCGTGGAGATGAGCCTCAATGATGCCTGCTGCGGCTTCGGCGGGACGTTCTCCGTCAAATTCCCGGATGTGTCAGCCGCAATGCTCGGTGAAAAGCTAGAGAGCATCGCCGAGACCGGAGCCAAAACCGTGGTGTCAACCGACATGGGATGTCTCATGCAAATCGGCGGGGCAATTAGCCGCAGAAAACTCCCAATAAGAGCAATGCACCTAGCCGAGCTTCTCGACTCCAGAGGCTAACTTTTATAGAGGGACGGAGTGATGAACAGCCATAAAATCGAATTTAAGAAACACTCTGACTCCGCGCTGAAGAACGAGAACCTGCAAAAAGCGCTTCGAAACACCACAGACCGCTTCAGGGCGGCGCGCAGGAGAGCATCCGAAGAACGCCCCGATTGGGAGATACTCAGGACCCGCGCAAGAGCCATCAAAAAAGAGGTTATCTCGCGCCTTGATTTCTACCTCGAGGAGCTTGAAAGGGGAGTTATAAATGCCGGAGGCTCGGTTCACTGGGCAGTGGATGCGGACGAAGCGGCGCGGATAATTGTTGACATCGCCACAGCGAGCGGCACGGCGTCAGTGGTGAAGAGCAAGTCTATGGCAACCGAGGAGATAGAACTCAACCACGCCTTCGAGAGAGCCGGAATAAGACCTGTCGAAACAGACCTGGGCGAGTATATTATTCAGCTCGCCGGCGAGACTCCATCGCACATCATTGCTCCGGCAATCCACAAATCTAAAGCCGATATATCCAAGCTGTTCTCGGAAAAACTGGGAGTTCCTTACTATGACGACCCAAAGGATTTGACACGGGAGGCGAGGGCGAGATTGAGGCAGGAGTTTCTCATCGCGGGCGTTGGGGTGTCGGGGGTGAACATAGCCGTCGCCGAAACGGGAACTATAGTCATAGTGGAGAACGAGGGGAATGCGCGGCTCTCGACTACGCTTCCCAAAATTCACGTTGCCCTTATGGGAATCGAGAAATTAATCCCGAAGTACGAGGATTTGCCGGTTTTCCTGAGCCTCCTAGCAAGGAGCGCGACGGGTCAGAAAATGTCAACCTATGTCTCTTTTATCACCGGGGCTAAGAGGGAGGGGGATTTGGACGGGGCTGAGCAGTTTCATCTGGTGATACTCGACAATGGAAGGTCGCAAATTCTAGCCTCGCCCGAAATGCGAGAGTCGCTCTACTGCATCCGATGCGGCGCATGCCTCAATATCTGTCCTGTCTATCGCCAGGTGGGAGGGCATTCCTACGGATGGGTGTATTCGGGGCCCATTGGGGCGATAATCACCCCTCAGTTACTGGGGATTGACAAGGCGCCGGAGCTTCCCTTTGCTTCTACTCTCTGCGGGGCGTGCAAGGACGTATGCCCGGTGAAAATTGACATTCCGCGCGTGCTTCTCAATCTCAGGAAAAGGATTATCGAGCGCAAATCTGCCGAGGGCACAGCGGCAGGGGGGTTAATCGAAAGAGCGGCGGTAAAGCTCTGGGCATTTGCGATGAGGCATGAGAAATTATATAAATTTGGGGCGGCGGCGGCATATTTCCTTCAAAAACCGTGGATTAGAGGGAAAATGATTAAATCCCTGCCGGCGCCGTTTTCAAATTGGACGAAGCATCGGGATTTGACTCCGGTTGCGGGCGAGAGTTTTCGAGATAAATGGAAGCGGATGAAAAATGGCTGAACACTCGCGGGAGCGCGTACTGAAATCCATCAAAGCCGGAATTTCCAGCGCCGGGGGCGAGGCTCACAGCGGGGACAGTCCCAGAGATTCCCATCAATTTGGGGAAACTGCGGCGTGGGGCGATAAAAAAACCTTGGCGGCGCAGTTTGCCGATGAGCTTGCCAAAGTGAGCGGCGTTGTGAAAATGTTTCGCAAAACTGGCGAGCTTCAGGATTTTATATCACAGTTCGCCGCCCAAAATAGTTCCCAAGCATTTTCTATGTGGCAGACCGACTTTTTAAATTCCCTTAAATTGAGGCAGATTCTGACCGATATGGGGCTTCGAGAGTGCGCCGCTGAGGATAAATCTGACACGGCAACGGCGGATTTCGGGGTTACAGAGGCGGATTTCGCTATTGCCGATACGGGAACTCTGGTTCTGCTCTCTGCTCCGAACAAGCCGCGCACCGCATCGCTCGTGCCTCCGGTTCATATCGCCGTGCTGAAATCCGAGAACATAACTCCCAATATTCACGAGCTATTTGGGAAACTCCCCGCATCAGGTTTGCCCGCCTGCATGACTTTCATCACGGGCCCAAGCCGCACGGCCGACATCGAGCTTAACTTAACCCTCGGCGTCCATGGCCCAAAAGAGCTGTTCGTGCTGATTCTAGGTAGCGACTAGCTCGATTGGGGCAGTGAATAGTCCCTCGCGTTGAGCTGCGCTCCGGTTACGCCGATGGATTCATCTGAGGCGAGATAGATAAACACCGGAGTGACGCTATCCGGCGCGGGGAGCGTTATGGGGTCTTCCTCCGGGTATGCCGCCGCCCGCATTTCGGTGCGTGTTGCGCCGGGGTTGACGGTATTCACCCTAACGGGCGTGGACTTTAGCTCGTCCGCAAGCGCTTGAGTAAATCCTTCGAGGGCGAATTTGGATGCGGCATAAGCTCCCCAAAATCCCCTGCCGCGCCGCCCGACGCTGGAGCTTACGTTGATGATTGACGCGCCGTGGGATTTTAATAACATCGGCAGGAGCGACTTAGTTACGAAAAACTGGGCGTTTAGGTTTACAGAGACGACTTCCTCCCACGCATCTTCGGGGTAATCGAGAATTGTCGCGCGCACTCCGAGGACGCTTGCGTTATTGACGAGAACATCGAGCTTTGTCCATTTTGCCTCGATATAGGATTTGATGCCGGCGACGTCTCTGCGGTCGGCAATGTTGGCGGCAAAATGGTCTATATCGCCGAGCAGAGAGAGTTCGCGGCGCGCCTCTAGGAGCTGTTCGACGGAGCGTCCGCATATTACGACCGATGCGCCGTGGAGGAGGTATGCGCGCGCAATGGCTTTTCCGATACCCTTAGAGCCGCCGGTTATGAGCGCGGTTTTGTTGGTTAATTTCATAGCAAATGGATTATACCTAAGCGCGTGGATTTGACGAAATATAACATCTGATAATATATATTATGTTAAATAATATATCGCACTTCATGTATTCAGATATTCTCGCGCTAATATAAATTATTCGCCAAAAAACTCTATTGTTTATTAAAACAAATAAATCGAGACTACCATTAATGATATTTTAATAAACTTCGTGTAACCTGTTTACGAACACAATAATGGGTGTATGGAGAATAAGCAAATGAAACTATCGAGGGGTTGCCAACGGGTTTTTTTCGTACTTATTACAGCGTCTGCGGTCTTGATGTGTCTAAAATATCAGCGCCTGATTGCGTCTCATACTGAAATACCCACCATCACAAATGTCGGAAGCGGCAACTGGTCTAGCCCTCTTACATGGGATAGAGCCAGAGTTCCCAGAGCAGAGGACGTTGTTCTCATTAAACCCAACACGGCCGTTACGTACAATGTCTGGAGCGAGGTTGACATTAAGCAGGTTATTGTTGACGGAGAGCTTCGTTTCAGCAGATTTGCAGATACTAATCTCGATACGGGAAGCCTAATAGTGAATCCCTCCGGCTATTTGGAGATTGGCACGCAATCGTTCCCAATACCTTCATATACGACGACTCAAATCCGGCTTACTGGAAATGCGGTTAAGAGTCCCGGGGGCGACCCGAACAATATGCAGGCGATGAGCCAAGGGGCGCTAATGGTAATGGGCGAGGCGCAGATGCACGGGAGCGTCAAGAGC
>JBQTHB010000008.1:0-100839 GCA_052390235.1 Deltaproteobacteria bacterium
AAAACACCCTCTTCTCTCCAAATATCCACGGGCTGGGTTTTCTCGACACTCGGGGGCTTGTTTTCGGTAAGTTTTTTTAACCCCCCCCCCCCCCCCCCCCGCAAAATCCAACCTACTTAGGGGCATATTCATTGAGCGGATGGGAATATCATAGGCTCGCGCGCTTAATAAAAAAGGCGGCAGACCCACACACTAGAGCCTGCCGCCATTGCCAATCTCGGAAATTCTCTGATGTTTACTTGAGTTCCTGAGCGAGCTTCGATACAACCGACTTTGCGTCGCCGAATATCATCATTGTTCTCTCGTTGTAGTAAAGCTCGTTTTCAATTCCGGCAAACCCTGGATTCATACTGCGCTTGATGACCATAACATTTTTCGCCTTGTCCACGTCAAGTATGGGCATTCCGTAAATCGGGCTTGCCTTATCATGACGCGCGGCGGGGTTCGTTACGTCGTTCGCCCCGATAACCAAAGCGACGTCCGCATCCGGGAAATCCGGGTTAATATCGTCCATATCCATAAGCTCGTCGTAGGGGACGTTTGCCTCGGCGAGAAGCACGTTCATGTGTCCCGGCATACGCCCTGCAACCGGGTGAATTGCGTATTTTACCGTAGCGCCTCTGGCTTTGAGCAGGTCGGCAAGCTCCCTTACGCCGTGCTGAGCCTGCGCCGCCGCCATTCCATATCCGGGTATGACGATAACGAGCTTGGCGGTCTTAAATATATTCGCCGCCTCTACGGGAGTGCCTGAGCGCACCGTGAGCTTACTGGTGTCAACCGCCGTTCCTGCCGCCGCAGGCGCAACCTGCCCAAACGCGCCGAAAAGCACGTTGGTAATTGAGCGGTTCATAGCCCTGCACATGATGATAGAGAGGACGAATCCCGAAGCTCCATCGAGCGCGCCGGCGATGATGAGAATGTTGTTCTCAAGGGCAAACCCAAGGAGCGAGGCCGAAATACCGGCATAAGAGTTCAAGATGGCGATAACCGTAGGCATATCCGCCGCCCCGATGGGGAGAATTAGCAACACGCCGAAAGCGAGCGCCATAATGAGCATTAGGTAGAAGAGAAACCACGCGCCCGGGTCAAAAACCAGGTATATCACTATCGCAAACATTGTGATAAAAAGCGATACGTTGATAATGTTCTGGTTCTTATAGGTCGTCGGCGCTCCGGGGAGGAGTCCCTGCAATTTGCCGAACGCCATCATGCTTCCCGTAAAGGTGAGGCTCCCGAGAAGCACCTCAGTGCCGATAGCCGTCATTCTCACGGGGTTTAGGTCGTGTCCGTGATAATACTCCGCAATACCCACGAGGGCGGCGGCAAGGGCTCCAAAGGCGTGAGACAGGGCGGTTCGCTGAGGCATAGCCGTCATTGGGGTCCAAAGCGCGATTCCAACTCCGGCGGCTGAGCCTACGATAATTCCTATGATGATGCCTGAGAAGGTTATTATCCCCTCTCCCATCATCGTGGCGACGATTGCTAGGAGCATTCCCAAAGCCGCCATTTTCTGACCGTTTCTAGCGGTCTCAGGCGAATTCAGCCCCTTTAAACCGAAAATAAAAAGTCCGGCGGATACGAGATATATAAGGTCAATATATACGTTCATCTCTGGTGTTCCCCTTTCTGGCTATCCGATTTTCCCTTCTTAAACATCTTGAGCATACGCTCGGTAATCAAGAACCCGCCCACGACATTACACATAGCGCACGCAACCGCTACCGTGCCGAGAATCGAGACCAAAGCCCCGTTTCCAGAACCGGCGATGATAATAGCCGCAACCACGCAGATTGCCGATATAGCGTTAGTAGCCGACATCAGCGGCGTGTGGAGAAGCGGCGGAATTTTCGTGATGACCTGAAAACCGATGAATGCCGCCAAGAAAAAAACATAAACCGAAGCAAGTGGCGTAGTTATTTCCATGGTAACTGTTGTCTCCTGTTAGACGAATTTACTTTATTGAGCCTTTTACCGCCGGATGAACAATCTCTCCGCCATGCGTTACCAGCGAGCCTTTCACGATGTCGTCGGCAAGATCAAGCGCTATAGATTTGCCGTCGGGAGCAATGAGATTGACAAAGGCGATGATGTTCCTAGCATAGAGCCAGCTCGCGTGAACCGGCATCGCGCTTGGGATATTAGTCGTCCCGATAATCACGACGTTGTTCTTTATGACGTCCCTGCCCATCTCAGAGAGTGTGCAGTTTCCGCCCTGCTCCACAGCCATATCAACGATGACTGAGCCGGGCTTCATCTCCGCCACCATCTCATCCGTGATCAGCACGGGGGCGCGCTTTCCGGGGATAAGAGCGGTCGAGATGATAATGTCTGTGTCTTTTGAGTACTTGCGGATTAAGTCCTGCTCTTTTTTATAGAAGTCGGCGGAAAATTCCTTTGCGTATCCGCCCTTGTCCTCGGCTTGGTCGTGAGGGACTTCGAGGGACACAAAATCCGCCCCCAAGCTCTTTACCTGCTCCCCTGCGGCGGGTCTCACGTCAAACGCGGTAACGACAGCCCCAAGCCTCCTCGCCGTAGCGATAGCCTGAAGACCGGCAACCCCCGCCCCTATGATAATCACCTTTGCCGGTTGCACTGTTCCTGCGGCTGTGGCGAGCATGGGGAAGAATCTGCCCGAAGCGCTCGCCGCCATAAGCACGACTTTATATCCCGCGACCGTACTCATCGTGGAAAGGGCGTCCATTCTCTGGGCGCGTGTGATTCTGGGAACAAGCTCCATCGAGAGGGCAGACACGTTTTTCTCCGCGAGCTTGGCTATAACGTCCGGGCTTGCGAAGGGCTGAAGGAAACTGATGAGAACCGTGCCGGGTTTCATCTGCTCGGCCTCTTCAACCGTGGGTTTATTGACCTTCAAGAGCAAATCGGCTTCGGCAAATACGGACGCCGCATCAGGAGCGATACTTGCCCCCGCCGCCTCGAAATCGGCATCCGAGATGAACGCCTCAAGCCCCGCGCCCGACTCCACAATGACCTGCGCGCCTGCTTTTGTCATTCTCGCCACGGTCTCAGGCACGGCGGCAATGCGCCGCTCGCCCGCTAATGACTCCTTGGGGATTCCTACTCTCACGCCTCCCTCCTCGGTAAACAGTGAAATTGCAAGGCTTGACTATACCAAAACTCATCTTTAGCGTCAAGGGGATTATAAGGGATTATTTGGAAACAGCGAAACCACTCCTGCCAAGCGGAAACCCCGAATCCGAAGGCGCGGGGGCTTGCGCGGGCGATGGGGTTTGGGTAGAATTCGCCCGTTGCGCTTTCGCATCGATAAGTGTCCCCGTAGCTCAGTTGGACAGAGCACAGGATTCCTAATCCTGGGGTCGTGGGTTCAAATCCCGCCGGGGACGCACTGATTCTCGCCTGCACCCGAGCTTCCAGTCATTCTATAAACTCTCAAGCGAAGTCGGATACCCATTTTAAGCCTCATTATGCGAGCGCGCTATCTACTTGGGCATATATCCCGTTTTGGCGCTCCAGAGGAGAAAATCCAGCTCGTCGGGGTCAATTCCCAGCGCGGCGGCGAAGTGTCTGGCCCTATTTTCGATTTCGATGTAGCGTTTTCTCGTCGAAGGGGGTTTGGGGCTATCCACTACGCCGAGCTTCCAAAGGTAGTGAAGTATGTTTTTATCGAGGATGCAGTAGCCAGCAAATCCGAGGTTTCGCAGAAAATGGCTCGCCTGAACGTAGCCTATGCCGCGGATATTTTTATTCTGGGCGAAAAAATCCCTCCGCCCCTCCGGGCTATCGAAAGAGAGAATCAAATCCTTCAATTTAAAATCGAATTCAGCCCGAAGATACTCTCTCGTGCCGGCAATATAGCGCGCTCGCTCAGGGTATTTATGCGCCTCGGCAAGGGATTTTCTCATTTCCTCCTCGCTCCCCTCAAGCAAGATGTCTCGTATCGCCTCAAGCCCCTTTATGCCTCCCCTTGGACCTACAGCGGAGGTCAGGATGCAGAAGACGAGTTCCTCGAAGATGCGGCGGTCGTCTGCGGCGTCAAAGGCGCGCCTAAATTCATCAAGCCGCGCCCTGATGAAATCCCTTTTCTCAAAATAGCCGAGGTCGTGAATTAGACTCATCGCAGAGATAAGTTTAGCCTGAGTTTGAGGCGCGAAGAAAGCACAGAGCCGCATATTTCATGGATTAGAACCTGTGGTGTGTGTGAGAACGAACCACTCAGGACTCAGAATGACAGTTCTAAACAGCGCGTCAAAAACCCGAATCACTTGAGAATTTCCCCCGTTTTCTCGCTCCACAGGAGCAAGTCAAGCTCGTCGAAATCAATTTGCAAGCGGCGGCCGAGTACCTTTAGCCTCTGTTCAATTTCAAGGTAAGCGGCTCTGCTGTGAGGGGGCTTTTGGGTTTCCACGATGCCCAATTCATAGAGTGTGCGGATGATATGCTTATCCAAAATGGCGTATCCCCCGAAGCCGATATTGCGCAGGAAATGGCTCGCTTCCTTGTAGCCAATACCTTTTATATTGCGGTTTAGAGCGAAGAAATCCCGCCTTTTGAGCGGGTCGTCAAAGGAGAGAATAAAATCCCTCAACTTAAAGCCATACTCCCGAGCAAGGTAATCCCTAGTGTCTGCAACGTAGCCTGAACGGGCGTTGGGGAATCTGTGCGCCCCCCGAAGCCTCAGCGATAGGCACTCGCGGCTTGCGGTAAGCAATACGTCCCGCGTGGCGTCAACGGATTTATGCCCCATTTTCGCGCTCGCCCCTGCGGTGAAGATGCAAAAGACAAGCTCCTCGAAAATCTCTGCGTCGCCGCCCCGCTCCATGACCTGGCGGAATTCACCTAGGCGGCGGGCGATGAAATCCCTTTTTTCCAAATAAGCGGCGCGCAGGCACTCGACTGAGATATTGGTGTTATTCATGACTGAGATGGCGCGCTGAGTGTGTGATGGGGGAAGCGCGAAAATGGGGCTATTTCACATAAATCGTAAGCCTGTCTCCGAGGGCCAGATTGCTGGAGCGGAGGTTATTCCAGTTCTTGATGTCGGATACGGAAACTTCGTATTTATTTGCTATATTCCAGAGGGTGTCGCCGCTCCTCACGTTGTGGTGTTTTACGACCTTGCTGTCTAGTTTGGGCTTGGTTTTAGCGGAGGCTACGGATACTCCGGGAACTCGAAGCGATTGTCCCGATTTAATAGTTGTGCCTCTTATGTTGTTTGCCTCTTTTAGGGAATCAACGCTGACCCCGTATTTAAGGGCGACCCTGTGGAGGGTTTCGCCGCGCCTGACCGTGTGTCTCACCGAGGGCTGAGTCTGCCGGCGCGTGGATGAGGCTTTTTTGGGTTTCGCCTCGGCAACGTAGCTATCGGCCTCGCCAACCGACCTTCCGCCGGACGGTATCGTTATAACCCTGCCGATTTTAACGTAAGGGCCCTTTATGCGGTTCGCTTTTTTGAGCGAGGCAAGGCTCACGCCGTGGCGGGCGGCAATTTTAGTTAACGTATCTCCCCGCCTCACGCGATACTTGGCAGATGCGGATTCGGAGGCTGGGACGACATTTGATACCCTTTGAATCGAGGCGATATAAGAGTGGTTATCCCGAATTATCGAGGCATAGCCGACTGGAACGTTGAGTTGATAATCCCCTCCGGGAGGCGTTGCGCCGCGCCTGAGGCTCGGATTCAGGTCCTTTAGCCTGCCGTGGTCAACCCCTATTGCCTTAGCCAAATCCGCAAGGCTCACTTGGGAGGGAACTAGCACTTTTTCAAAGGTCTTAGGCTCGTGGTAATCAATGTCGTCGAAGCCGTATTTCTCGAGATTCCTCGCGATTATGAGCGCCGCCATGAGTTTCGGCACGTATTCTCTGGTTTCTCTGGGAAGCGTGTATTCGGAAATCTCCCAAAAGTCCGAGACCTCATACTTCGCTATCGCCGAGCGCACCCTCTCCTCGCCTGCGTTATATCCGGCGGCGGCAAGCTCCCAATTGGAGAACATCCCGTATAGGTCGCTGAGGTAATTCGCGGCGGCTACGGTGGATTTCTCAGGATCCATACGCTCGTCAACCCAATCGTCAACCCTTAGCCCGTACCTCTTAGCCGTAGGAGCTATAAACTGCCACGGGCCCACAGCCCCTTTGTGAGACCTCGCGCTCACGCTAAAGCCGCTTTCAATCATGGCGAGATAGACCAAATCCTGCGGCAGTCCCTTGGAGTCGAGAATCTCCCTCATCATGGGCAGGTACCTGCCAGAGCGGGACAGCCAAATCCTGAAGGAAACTCGCCCCCTGTTCTGGAAGTAGTCGAGAAATCTCTCAACCTTGTAGTTTAAGACAACCGGTATGTCTAGCTCGCTCTGAGGCGGGTTGTCGCGCAAATCCGCGTTGATTTCGTCTTTGAGGTAGAAGAAGTAGTAATAAGCCTTCCAGATGTCCGGGTCCGGCTCAACCAAAAAGAGCGACGGCGATCCACCCTTGGCGAACACGCCGGGTATCTGGCTAAGCGCGTCTCCTTCGATGGGTCTCTCGGCGAGATTTGGCTCTGGGTCCAGCGCCTTAGCGACAATCTTTTGCTTGGCGGCTGGTTCTTGAGTCAGTTTATCGGGAGCGTTTTCATACTTTGGGGTCTCAACGCGGGGAACGGGCAGGTTACCTGTGTTGGATGAAGCCTGGGGCGAGTACCGGGCCGTGCCTGCGCAGGCGGATGCAAACGCGGCGAGCAAACAAATTGAGAAGACGTGCCTAAATATCATTAGCCTCATTTTTTATCATAAATCGAAAACGATGTCAATAAAAATCAGTCCTGATGAAGAAAAAGACTAGCCGCCGATAGCCGACATTGACCTCTTTGGCTTAATAAACTCAGGCTTGTTAATGAGATGCCCCGCGCGCTTGGCCCGGACGGCGTCAATCAGAAACCGCTTAATTTCATCATCCCCGGCGCCTCCACGCAAAACGGGTTTTATATCGTAGTCATCGAGCGCGAAGAGGCAGGTCATGATTTTTCCGTCAGCCGTGAGCCTAATCCTATTGCAGTTTGCGCAAAAAGGCTCGGACACCGAGGGGATGATGCCGACCTCGCCGCGCCCGTCCTTGAACCGGTATCTCGTCGCCGGATCGCCGCTTGAGTCAGTCTGCTCTTCAAGCGGAGCGATGCGGCTGAGCCTCTCTAAAATCTCTCGCTTTGAGACGACTAGGTCTCGATTCCAAGCGTCGCCGCCGTCGAGGGGCATAAATTCAATGAATCTGAGTTTAAAAGGGGCGTCGCGGCAGAATTCGGCGAGGGATTCAATTTCGTCGTCGTTGTAACCGCGCATGACGACGGCGTTGATTTTTATTGGGAAAAGCCCCGAGTCCTTGGCGGCGGCTATTCCATCCATAACGCGGCGGAAGTGGTTTCTTCTGGTTATTTGCTTGAATTTTTCAGGGCTGAGGGAGTCTAGGCTGATATTTACTCCCCGAAGCCCAGCTTCGGCAAGCGGGCGGGCTTTTTCGGCGAGAAAATACCCGTTTGTCGTCATCGAAACGCCTTCGATCCCCGCTATCTGGGCGAGCGTTGCGACGAGTCCCTCGACCCCTTCGCGCAGGAGCGGCTCGCCCCCCGTAACGCGGATTTTTCTTACCCCAAGCTCTGCCGACGCCCGGACTACGCGGCAAATCTCATCGAACGCGAGGATTTCCCCCTTGGGCGTCCAGCGAACCCCTTCGGCGGGCATACAGTAGAAGCACCTCATGTTGCATCTATCCGTAACCGACACCCTGAGCTTCGTTACAACGCGCCCGAATTTATCTATGAGTTTATCCATGGACAAGAATCCCAAGCGGAGGTGGGAAACCGCACTCCCGCCGAGGGGAGAATTTATCCAAACCCGCCGGTTAGATTCTATACGCCGAACCCGATGGATGCAACAGATTTCATAAAGAATAGATTCTCCAGTAAAATAGTTGGCGATGCGTCCATAGGCGCGGACGAACAGAGGAAGCTCAATAAAATCTCAGCGCCGCGCAGTGGGGGGGAGCGTATGATTGACGTAAGCGGCAAAATTAACACCCTGAGGGAAGCCCTAGCCGAGGCTACCATTAAAGCCAAGGAGGACACCCTTAAGAGGGTGAGTATGAGGGATATTCCCAAAGGGGACGTCCTTGAGACCGCGCGCGTGGCAGGCATTCTCGCCGCCAAGAAAACCTCCGAGCTGATTCCGCTCTGCCATCAAGCGCCGCTCGATTTTGTCTCTGTCGATTTCGATATTTGCCCCGGCGCAATTCTCATCAAGGCGCGGACGAAGGCTATCTGGAAAACCGGCGTTGAAATGGAAGCCCTAGTGGCGGCATCCGTGGCATCCTTGGCGATTTACGATATGCTCAAGCCCATAGACGACTCGCTTGAGATAACGGGAGTGAAATTAATCGAGAAAAAAGGGGGCAAGGGGGATTGGAAGGAGAACTTCAAACAGCCTCTAAAAACAGCGGTTTTGGTGCTTTCGGACTCCATCTCTCAGGGGAAGAAAGAGGACAAATCTGGTAGAGTCATTATCGAAAAGCTCGCAAAAGAACCGGTATCCGTGGAGGCGTATAAAATCCTCCCGGACGACGCCGAACTCATCAAAGCCGAGCTACTGAAACTCGCGGATGATGAAAAATTTGACCTTATCCTCACCACCGGAGGCACGGGGTTAAGCCCAAGGGACGTTACCGTGGAGGCTACGGCCGAGGTCATAGAGCGGGAGATTCCGGGGATTTCCGAAGCGCAGAGGATTTATGGATTTGAGAGAACCCCCCACGCCATGCTCTCGCGAGGGATTTCAGGGGTCAGGGGGAAGACCATGATTATAAACCTTCCGGGAAGCTCGCGCGGCGCAGAGGAGTCAATGGACGCGATATTCCCTTGGGCGCTACACGGGTTTTGGATACTTCGCGGGGGCGGACATGAGAATAAAACCGTCAGATGAGACTGACAACGATGGGGGGCAGGCAGGGTTAATTTTGCGGATTTTACGCAAGCGGGCTAATACCGGCTGTAAAATAACTTAACCGGAGCTTGAGCGCGGGAAAATGAAACAGCTACAGGGTATTCATAAGTGGATTTTGCCGTTTCTCATCGTGATTACTTTGCCAATTTGGTTCTACTGCTATCCGCTGGGGATTTCGCAGAGCCTGGGGGCTTTAATCCTCGACGGGGCTTATATTTGTCTCTTTTTAGTCGCTTACGTTCTAATATTAAACTCTCATATTACGGCTATTGAAATCCTCTGGACGGTGCTTGCTTATATCTTATTTTTGAGCTTCATAGATGATTTAACAGCCGAGCCAAGACTTAAGAATACACTTGAAGTTATATTAAACTGGAATTTAAGTTACATAGATAGCATCCTGCAAATACTTGGTATTTTAATTCTCATTATCTGTTTTTATCTATATCGAATCAAATTAAACCTCGAAAACATCAGAACAAAGCAGATTGAGAAAAAGAGCCGAGAGAACGAAGAGCGCTATAACCTCATATCCTATAATTCGACGGACTTAATCCTAATACTGAGCCCTGAAGGGATCATCCTCTACGCCTCTGCCTCGCACTTGGAAGCCTTGGGGTTCACCCCTCTCGATCTGTCAAATAAAAACATCGCCGACCTCGTTCACCCGGACGATAAAAACCTCTTCCATGAAGCCCTATCCAATCATCAAGCCGCCGAGGGAGCGTCCGTAATACCATTCGAGATGAGAATTAAAACAAGCGATGAGTATTGGATTCCCCTCGAGGCTAAGCTATCGGCTCAAACCCTCGCCCCCGGAGCGGGAAGTCAAATAATACTCTCGGCGCGAAACGTAACTCAAAGCAAAAGCGCAGAGAAATCCCTGATACTGGGCCGCAGCGAGTACAGTAACCTCTTTCTTAGCGCCCCCGTGGGCATATATTCCATGAACGCAGAGGGGAAAATTCTCAGGGCAAACCCCGCGTTGGTGCAAATGCTCGGCTACAGTTCGTTTATCGAGATGGTGCTTGTGAGCCTTGAGAGGAGGACTTTCGACGACGCTTATTCGTGGAATCAATTCAAAGAGCGGTTTTTATCAAACGGGGCCGCTAAGAGCTATGAATCGAGATGGAAACGGCGAGACGGCTCCATAATTTTCATCCGCGAAACCATTAGAGCAAAAAAAGATGAAAGCGGCGCAGTGCTGGAATATGAGGGGTTTGCCGAGGACGTTACGGGAAAGAAATTGACCGCCGAAGCCCTCGCCGAAGCCGAAAAGCGGCAGTCGGTTTTCATTGAACACTCTCAGGATTTAATGCTTGAGACAGACCTAAACGGCGCAATCTCTTACGCCAGTTCCAATCACCGGCAGGCGCTCGGCTACGAGCCTGGGGAGCTTGCCGGCAGAAGCGTCTATGAACTAATCCACGAGGACGACGGCGCGAACCTCAGAGCGGAATTAAGCAGGTCTGCCATCAGCCGCTCCGTCGGAAAAGTCGAACTCAGATATAAAACCCATGACTCCTCCCGCGGCTGGGTTTGGGCCGAATGCGTATGCAGGGTGTTCACAACGACAAGAGGGGATATGCGAGGGTTCATCGTCTCAAGAGACATCACGCACAGGAAAAAGTCAGACAAACAGAGCCGATACGACACCATGGTAAAGTCAATTGCGAATATCCTTCATAATTTGACGAGCCAAGAGGACGCGCTTGAACTCATAGCCGATAGAATAAAGAACAACCTCGACAACGCCGATAACGTCTCGGTTTGGCGCGTGAGAGGCGAAGAAGCGGCGTTGCAACTGCACAGAGGGCTTCCCGAATGGTTTGCCGAGCGTATGAAGAGAGTCGAAAGCCCCAAGGGTTTTATATGGAGAACGATAACCGAGGGCAAGACCGTCCAATCGGCGGATGCAGACAGAGACATACTCATCAGCCCCGAAGGCAGGGAGTTGGGAACGAAGAGCTATGCCTCAGCGCCGATAAAGTTCCTCGGTAAAGTAACGAAGGTCATCAACGTAAATTCCTATAGAAAAAATGCTTTCGGCGCGGACGAGTTGAGAGTGCTTGAGACCGTAGCCGAACTCATCGAGGGGAGGCTGATTAAGGAAACCGTAAAGGAGAGCGAGGAGCGATACCTCGCCATAGCCGAGAGCGCGAGCAATCTAATCTGCGAACTCAATGCCAACGGCGATTACACATACGTCAGCGCGGCTTATAAGCAGGTTCTCGATTACGAGCCAGCGGAACTCATAGGCGAGAACATCCTTGAGATGGTTCACCTGGACGACTTTCCCACCCTGATTTGGGAGATTAAAAACGGATTTGAGGCTAACTCCGGGCGTATCGCCTTTAGATACAAGCACAGAAACGGACACTGGCGGTGGTTTGAGAACAGGGCAAGAAAATTCCGCACGGCAGATGGCGAGGTTCACTTCCTCGTCGTCTCCGAGGACATCACCGAGCGCAAGAGGATGGAAAAAGAGGTCATCAAAGTCCAAAAACTCGAATCCCTCGGTATCCTCGCCGGTGGAATCGCCCACGACTTCAACAACCTCTTAACAGCCATCTGGGGCAATGTCTCGTTGGTGAAGATGGGGACGACGGGAAACGAGAAACTCCAAAAGAGGCTTGCCGACGCCGAGAAAGCCTGCATCAGGGCGAGGGACTTAACCGAGCAGCTGCTCACGTTCTCAAAGGGCGGAATGCCGGTCAAAAAGACGACCTCCCTCGGCGAGCTAATTACGGAATCCGCGAGCTTCGCCATAAGAGGCTCCAATGTAAAATGCGAGTTTCTACTTGACGAAGCCCTCTGGCCCTCAGAGGTTGACGAGGGACAGATAAGCCAGGTAATCAACAATCTCGCTATCAACGCCGACCAGGCTATGCCCGAAGGCGGCGTTATAACGATAAAGGCTGAGAACGCAAACATTGACGAGCAGGACAGACTCCCAGTAAAAGAGGGCAGATACATAAAAATTAGCGTCCAAGACCAAGGCATTGGGATACCGGAGGAGTACCTGCCCAAGATTTTCGACCCATACTTTACGACAAAGCAAAAGGGGAGCGGACTTGGGCTTGCAACCGTAAACTCGGTAATTAAAAATCACGACGGCTATATAAGAGTGGACTCTAAGTTGAAATTCGGCACCAAGTTCTACGTCTATCTTCCGGCATCCGAGAGGGAAATTTCAAAGCACAAACCCTCGGAGAAAGAACCCGTCTGGGGCAACGGGAAGATCCTCGTAATGGACGACGAGGACATCGTGCGCGAAACCGTGTCGGCGATACTCGCGAACCTAGGCTACGAGGTCGTGCCGGCAGCCGATGGGAACGAAGCCATAGAAATATACAAGAGGGCAAAAGCCTCGGATAGGGCGTTCGATTTGGTGATAATGGATTTAACCGTGCCAGGCGGGATGGGGGGACGGGAAACCATGCGAAGGCTACTTGAGTTCGACCCTGAGATAAAAGCCATCGTGTCGAGCGGTTATCAGGGGGACACTGTAATGGCTGACCACAAGGGATTCGGTTTCAAGGGCGTGGTGGGAAAGCCCTATAAAATACAGGAACTCAGCAAAACCGTCTATGAAGTGATATGCGACACGGGGGCTTGAGGCAATTTTCGGCGGCAGTCAAGAGAAATGGGGGGGGGTGATTAACCCGCAATTTTTCTGTCTCTGAGGGAGGTTAACACCTCCAGCTTTTCTTCGTCCCTCATGCGCGGCCAGCCCGCAATTTCATCCGGCGTCCTCAGACACCCCTCGCAGTAGCCAGACTTCTCGTCAATTATACAGACCTCAGTACATGGGGATTTCACTGTATCGCTCATTACGCCCTCCCTCCGGCGGCGGGAATTACCGCTACATTCTAGCCTAAGCGGCTCATTGGGGCAACCCGCTCTCACGGCAGATAAATTGGCTATTCGGCTCTGCGCGGTGTTAGGTTAGACTACATCACTATGAGCGGCGGCAGAATCATTATCGGCAGAAAGGACAAAGTGGATTTCCCAGACCTAGGCTTATTCGACGTTGAAGCCAAGATTGACACCGGCGCATATACATCGGCAATCCACTGCCAGAACGTGGAGGTCGTGGGTTCGGCAAGGGAACGTAGAGTGCGCTTTTGCCTCCTAGACTCCTCGCACCCCTCCTACTGCGATAAAACCCTCAGCCTGCCGATTCACGCCGAGCGAAGAGTGAAGAACTCGTTTGGCGAATCCGAGGAGCGGTTTATCATCAAGACGCGGATTTTGATATTTGACCGGCTCATCGAGGCGGAGTTCTCCCTCGGCGACAGGTCCCGAATGGAATTCCCCGTTCTCATCGGAAGGAAATTGCTCTATAATCGATTCATTGTGGACGTGGCGGAGTATGATTTGTCTTATAATAGAAAGCAGGAGAGCGGAAAATGAAGATCATCGTCCTATCGCGCAACGAAAAGCTGTACTCCACTGAGAGGCTCATCGAAGCCGCCGCCCTGCGGGGACACGAAGCCGAGGTAGTTGACTTTCTCGCCTGCTATTTCATCATCGAAAAGGGGAACCCGGAGATTTATTACCACGGGGGGAAGCTCTGCGGTATTGATGCGGTCATCCCAAGGATTGGGGCTTCGAGGACATTTTACGGCACCGCCGTAGTTAGGCAATTTGAGGTGATGAACATATTCTGCGCGAACCAGTCTCAGGCAATAACGCGCTCGCGGGATAAATTGAGGTCGGCTCAAATCCTCTCAGGGGCGGGCATCGGAATCCCCATCACGGCTTTCGCCTCAAGCCCCTCGGATGTTCAGCACCTGATACGAGAGGTCGGGGGAGCGCCGCTTGTAATAAAACTCCTCCAAGGCACTCAGGGCATAGGCGTCGTGCTGGCGGAAACCGAGAAAGCCGCCGAATCGGTCATCGAGGCGTTTTACGGGGTTGACGCCAATATGCTCATCCAAGAATATATAAAAGAAGCCGGAGGCGCGGACGTGAGGGCTTTTGTCGTGGGAGACGAGGTCGTGGGGGCGATGAAGCGGCAGGGGGCAAAGGGGGAGTTTCGCTCGAATATACACCGCGGCGGCACGGCGAGCGCAATTGAGCTAACGAGAGAAGAAGAGGCGACGGCGATAAGAGCGGCGAAGGTGCTGGGATTAAACATCGCCGGAGTGGACTTGCTTCAGTCCGGGCGCGGTAGCCTCATAATGGAGGTGAACTCATCGCCGGGGCTTGAGGGTATCGAAGGGGCAACGGGGATAGATGTCGCCGGGAAGATAATTGAATTCATCGAAAAGCAGTATTTATTAGCAGGCGCAGACCCTAGGGATGCCGGCTCCAGCGCCTAAAGCCGCCCCCCCCCCGACCACGCCATCTCAATTTCCCGCGCAGAAGCGGCAGGGGAAGGAGCCGGATTGACTCCAAGCAATCTAGCTCCAAATCTCGGCGAGGTGTATCCTAAGCCCCGCAAAAAGCTCAGGCTCAAATACCGCCTCTCGTTCAAATCCGCCCGCGACCCTATACCCGCCGCCCCCGTCGAGTTTATACGCCTCAAGGGTTTCCGCGTCCGGGTCAACTATCCAGTAATGACAAACCCCGTGGCGAAGGTAAAGCGACATCTTGCGCACGCGGTCAATCTTAGCCGTTGCGGGAGAGAGAATCTCAATTACCAAATCCGGCGCGCCCCGCACATTTTTCTCGGTGATAATATCTGCCCTTTCCTTGGCGATGAAAATTAAATCCGGCTGGGCGATGAAAGAATCATCGAAAATTACGTCAACAGGGGCGGAGAATATTCGTCCCAATTCCCGTTCTTTTACATATTGATAGAGCAACATAGAGAGATTCATTGATACAGTCTGGTGCTTCGTCGTGGGCGCGGGGGTCATGTTAATGTCTCCGTCCAAAATCTCGTACCTCTTGCCGTCGTTCGGCAGGAGGAGATAATCCTCGTAGGTGAGCCTGATTTTCTCAACCGTTTTCATCAGTTCCATTGTCGAAACCTCATCGCGAACATTCACTGATAGGCTATCAAACCGCCCGATGGGAGTCAATCCAAAACCCTGCTACCCGACCGAGATAAGACGGCGGATTAGTCCTTGGTGAGCCTACTTAGCGCCTCTAGGTATTTCTCGGTGGTTTTTTCAATCACGTCCGGCGGGAGATGCGGCGCAGGCGGGGACTGATTCCACCCAATGGAGGTTAGGTAATCCCTCACGAACTGTTTATCAAAGCTCCTCTGCGAGCCGCCGGGCTTGTATTCGCTCCTGGGCCAAAAACGCGAGGAGTCGGGCGTGAGGACTTCATCAATTAGAATCAGCCTGCCGTCCTGGTCAATGCCGAATTCAAATTTCGTGTCGGCTATGATTATTCCCTTAGCCTCGGCAATGTCTCTAGCCCGCGAATAGAGCGCTATGCTCACGGATTTGACCCACTCGGCAAGCTCTTTTCCGAGAATCTCTACGGTTCTCTCAAAGGTGATGTTCTCGTCGTGTTCGCCCTCTTCGGCTTTGGTTGATGGGGTAAAAAGCGGCTCTTCGAGCTTGGATGAGTCCACAAGCCCCGAAGGTAACGGGATTCCGCAGACGGATTTTGATTTTTGATACTCCTTCCACCCCGAGCCTGTGATATAGCCGCGCACGATGCACTCAACCGGCAGGGGTTTTGTTTTCTTGACTAGCATACTCCTGCCTTCCAAATCCGGCGCGTATTTTGAGAACTCCTGCGGGAAATCGGCGGTGTCGGTTGAGATGAGGTGGTTTGAGACGATGTCGCCCGTTTTATCGAACCAGTATTTGGAAATCTGGGTCAGCACCCTGCCCTTTTGAGGAATCCCATTTGGGAGAACCACATCGAAAGCCGAGATGCGGTCTGTGGCTACGATGAGAAGCCTGTCGCCTAGGTTGTAGTTGTCTCTGACCTTGCCCCTTTTGGGCGCGGGAAGGTCGGGAAACTCGGTTTTCAAGATTACATTTTCATTACTCATTGATGCGTCTCCTTCTAAATTGTTAGGTTTTTATTGAAGCCGAACTGCTCAGAGAAACTAAATTTTTATCAATTTAGCCGCAGATGTCAAAACGGGCGCTGAATCCCATTTCGGATTATCCAAATTGCCGAAGCCGAAGCCGCCAGCCGTGCGGCAAATTTTAGGGGCGCACCCATCTAGCCAACCAGTAGAAATATGTGTAAGATGCACTGCGTTTTAGTGGAGGCGCTGCGATTCATGGGCAAATCAGCGGGGGATAAAAACGCATCAAGCGACGGCGCCGTACCCGGCAGAAAACCCCTCATAGCCGCCTGCGCCGCAAACGTGCTGGAGTGGTACGATTTTGCCCTCTACGGCTACTTCGCCCCCGTGCTATCTCGGCTCTTTTTCCCCGCCGAAGATGAAGCAACGTCCCTCATCTCAACGTTCGGCGTATTTGCCGCAGGCTACTTCATGCGCCCGCTCGGAGCGTTAATATTCGGGCATCTGGGCGACAAATTCGGGCGAAGGCGCGCGCTCATGGCTTCAGTGGCGCTGATGGCGATTCCTACGGCTCTCATCGGATTCCTCCCAACATATGCCCAAATCGGCATCGCCGCCCCGATACTTCTCACGCTCTGCCGCCTCGTTCAGGGCATATCCGTAGGGGGAGAGTTTACAGGGTCAATCTCATTCATCGTGGAACACGCCCCGAAATCGCGTCGGGGGTTTTTCGGGAGTTTCACGACCTTTAGCCTCATCGGAGGGATGCTCCTTGGCTCAGGCATGGGAGGGCTAATAAATTCAATCTACTCCGAGCAAGAGGTTCTGGATTGGGCATGGCGGATGCCCTTCGTGCTGGGAGTTCTAGTGGGCTTCGTGGGGCTATATATGAGGACAGGAATAGAAGAGTCGCCGGCGTTCAAAGCGCTCAAAGAGTCGGGAGATGTCTCCAGAGCGCCGGTTCGCGAAGCGCTCACCAATTACTGGAGGGAGATTCTCATCATAATAGGCACAAGCTGGGTTGGCTCGGCGACGTTTTATATGTTTTTCGTCTATATGGCAACTTTCCTCACACGAGAGACCGGAATCACTATGTCAGCCGCGCTGAACATCAACACCGTGAGCATGGCGGTTATGGTAGCCGCCGCGCCTGTTGCCGGGGCGATTTCAGACCGCATCGGCAGGAAGCCCCCTATGATTGCCGGCTCTTTGGTAATTGCGGTTTTATCGTATCCGCTGTTCGCGCTGATGCTTAAGGGAAATGTCCTCTACGACCTCGCAGCGCAGATAATATTCGCCCTTGCCCTTGCCGCCGTATTCGCCCCTTACCCGGCGGCTTTGGTGGAGCTTTTCCCCTCGCGGGTGCGAATGAGCGCTATGTCCATCGGCTATAACGTGGGGTTTGCGTTCCTCGGAGGCACCACCCCCCTGTTTGCCGCCTATCTCATCAAAGAGACCGGCAATAAGGCGGCGCCCTGCGTCTATATCATTCTCAGCGCCGTGGTCTCGCTCCTAGTGTTTATCAAACTCCGGGAAACGCACCGCGACAGTATCGGATAGCCCATAATGCGAGAGGACGCGCTGGGGGCGGGGATTATTCCCAATCCGCTCTGCAAACACTTGACATCCGGCTCTAGGCTTAAGTAGAATAAATTGCTCTGCATCGTAGAGACACGAGAGCGCGTAGCTCAGGGGAAGAGCGCTTGCTTGACACGCAAGAGGTCGCAGGTTCAAATCCTGCCGTGCTCACCATTTCATTTTCATTAAAATACACTGACGTTGCGGGAGCGGGGGACTCCATTTTTCCATTCCGGCATTTCCCGAATTTAAAACATCAATGACCGAAATAAGAATTCAGCTTGCAGGCGGAGCGGCGGCAACATTCCCCAGAGGCGCAACCACGGGGGAGATATGCCGCGCGTTTGGGACGGCTAAAAACACGGTCGGAGCAAAAATAAACGGGCGGCTCGTGGATTTTTGGCATGAGCCAGAGGGGGACTCAACGCTTGAACCCGTGGAAATTGACTCCGCCGAGGGGCTCGCGCTCATCCGCCACACAGCCGCCCACGTCATGGCTGAAGCCGTGCAGGGCGTATTCCCGGATAGAATCAAAGTTACTATTGGGCCCATAATTGAAAATGGATTTTACTATGATTTCGACCGTCCCGTTGGATTTACCCCGGAGGACTTGGAGAAAATCGAGCGGCGGATGCAGGAGATTATCCGCGAAAATAAGCCTCTTGTGAGAAAGAAAGTGTCCCGCGCCGAAGCCCTCGATATTTTTGCCCGCGACGGCGAGACATATAAGGTTGAGATAATAGACGACCTTCCAGAAGGCGAGCAGATTACGATTTATGAGCAGGGCAAGTGGTATGACCTCTGCCGCGGCCCGCACGCCCCCTCAACGGGGTTTGTGAAGGCGTTCAAGCTCCAGAGCGTCGCCGGGGCATATTGGAGAGGGGACGAGCGAAACCCCATGCTCCAGAGGATTTACGGCACGGCGTTCGCATCGCGGGAGGGGTTAAGGGAATACCTCGAAAGGCTCGAAGAGGCAAAGAGGCGAGACCACAGAAAACTGGGCAGGGAGCTTGACCTCTTTAGTATTCAGGACGAAATTGGGCCAGGGCTCGTTCTGTGGCATCCGAAGGGGGCAAAAATCAGGCGCGTCATCGAGGATTTCTGGCGCGATGAGCATGAGAAGCGCGGCTATGACCTAGTTTTCACCCCTCACGTGGCAAAGCTCGACCTCTGGAAAACGAGCGGGCATCTGGACTTCTACCGCGAAAATATGTTCTCATCAATGGAAGTTGACGACACGGCGTATCAGATTAAGCCGATGACCTGCCCCTTTCATATCATGATTTACAAATCCGACATCCGAAGCTACAGAGACCTGCCGCTCCGATGGGCAGAAATCGGCGCAGTCTATCGCTACGAGCGCTCAGGGGTGCTTCATGGACTGCTCCGCGTAAGGGGATTTTCCCAGGACGATGCGCACATATTCTGCCGCCCCGACCAAATTGAAGAAGAGGTCTCCGGCGTGCTGGATTTGACCGTCCTGGTTCTTAAGACCTTCGGATTCGACAATTATGAGGTCTATCTCTCGACGCGCCCTGAGAAGTTCGTAGGGGGCGAGGAGAATTGGGACAGAGCGACCCTTGCCCTTCGGAACGCCATAGAATCAAAGGGGCTAAAATACGAGATTGACGAGGGCGGAGGGGCGTTTTACGGTCCCAAAATTGACCTTAAAATAAAAGATGTGCTTGGACGGGCTTGGCAGTGTTCAACGGTTCAGGTAGATTTCAACCTCCCTGAGCGGTTTGACATCAGCTTCATGGGGATGGACAACACCCGTCATCCGCCGATAATGATTCACCGCGCTATACTCGGCTCGTTTGAGAGATTCTTCGGAATCCTCATTGAGCAGTACGGCGGGGCGTTTCCCCTGTGGCTAAGCCCCGTTCAGGCGAGAGTGGCGACCATCGGCGAGGCGCAGGTTCCGTACGCCGAAGAGGTTTATAAAACCCTAAGGGCGAGCAATTTGAGAGTGGACAGGGATTTCAGGGGCGAGAAGTTGGGGCTTAAAGTCAGAGAGGCTCAGCTTCAGAAAATTCCGTATCTGCTCGTCATAGGGGCGAAGGAAGCCGAAGCAGGATACGTCGCCCCCAGAAAGCGCGGCGGCGAAAATCTCCCGCAGATGTCCGCAGGGGATTTTCTGAAATTGATAGAAAACGAAAGAGACCCGTATAAGTGGAGGTAAACGAGCTATTTCAACCACCAGAGAACCTGAAATTAGAATTAACCAGAGAATAAGGGCAAGAGAAGTGAGGCTAATTGCAGAGGATGGAAAGCAACTCGGTATCTTGCAGACCCGCGACGCCCTTCGCATGGCTCAGGAGCAAGGGGTTGACCTCGTTGAAGTAGCGCCGAACGCAGAGCCACCGGTGTGCAGGCTGATGGATTTCGGCAAGTATAAGTACGAGCTCAAAAAGCAGGCGGCGACGAAACGGCAGAAGGTTCAGGAACTAAAAGAGACTAAAGTGAGGCCCAATATCGGCGAACACGACCTCGAAATTAAGATAAATCACATGAGGGAGTTTCTCGAAGATGGACACAAGAACAAAGTTCGTATATTTTTTAAGGGGCGCGAGATAACACACTCCGAGCTTGGAAGCGAACTCGCTCATAAGATTATTGAGAGGCTCTCGGATGTGGGAGCGGTGGACTCCCCGCCGAAGTTTGAGGGGAAGAATTTAATTATGATAATTTCACCGAAGAAAAAAACTTAAACTAAGCAGGTACACAGGCAATGCCAAAGATTAAAGTAAAATCAAATAGAAGCGCCGCAAAGCGATTCAGAGTAACCGGCACGGGGAAGATTAAGAGATGGTCGGGCGGCAAAAGCCACTCAAACGTAAAAAAGGGCAGAAAGCGCGTCAACAGGCTCGCATCTGGCAAGTACCATGAAGGCACGGAAGCGATTCGCATAAAGAGGGTTCTGCCGTATCTCTAAGCGGCGCGCCCGAATTCGCGCAGGTGCAATTTTTGCGCATCCGTCAATTTAGGAAGATTATCTAAGGAGAAGAAGTAATGAGAGTCAAAAGAGGAGTTTCATCCAGAGCGAGACGTAAAAAACTGCTCAAGCAGACCAAGGGCTATTACGGGAGGAGGAAGAATCTCGTAAGGAGGGCTAAGGAAACCCTGCTTCGGGCACTTGCCTATTCCTACAGGGACAGGCGTCAGAGAAGGCGCGATTTCAGAAGGCTGTGGATAGTGAGAATCAACGCGGCAGTAGAGCCTTTCGGGCTTTCCTACAGCAAGTTTATGGGGGCAATTAAAAAGGCCGGAGTCGAGCTGGACAGAAAGTCCCTCTCCGAGATGGCAATTCGAGACCCGGAGAGTTTTAAGTCTGTGGTCGAAATCGCTAAATCTGCTCTAAATTAAATCCGAAATGAATCAGTGGGGGGAGCGTGAAAGCTCTCCTCCCATCTCTAGTGGTTTAGCCCGTCATAGTAATTGCGACTTGGTTTGTCCGCCCTCCCCCCTAGCTATTCGATGGCGTTAAATCAGAGAATCTCGTGAGGGTCGTCCTCCAGTGGGCATCCGGCGCAAAGAGGCGACTTTTTCCTGCACCGCTCTTTCCCAAGCCTCACTAAGAGGGCGTGGTACTCATTAAAAATCCCCGCCTCATCTGGCAGGGCGCGCATAAACGCATCTTGCATCTCCTCGTAATTTGTCTCCTGGGGAATGATCCCGTGCCTCGATAAAATCCTATGAGTGTAGGCGTCCACGACAAATACCGTCTTCCCTGCGGCGTAGAGCAGGATGCTGTCGGCGGTTTCTGCCCCTATGCCCTTTACATCGAGCAGCTGCCGGCGTAGAACTTCGGTGTCAGAGGCGAGCATTTCATCCAGATTTCCGTTGTATGAATCGCCGAGAAAGCGGATAAAATTTTTAATTTTCTGCGCTTTTTGATTGAAATATCCAGACGGGCGAATCACCTCCGCGAGGCTGGGGGTGTCAATCGCGGCGAGGCGTTCAATTAAAATCATACCCCCTGCCTTGAGATTCCCGATTGCCCTCTCGACGTTTGTCCACGAGGTGTTCTGCGTGAGAATCGCTCCGAGGATGCACTCAAGCGGGCTATCGGAGGGCCACCACCCCTGGGGGCCGTATCGGTTCATAAGGCGCTCGTAAATCAGGCGAATCCGCTCGGATTTGGTCATATTGATGAAAATATAACGGATTTCCCTTAGCGCCGCTTCATGGGTAAAATACCCCCCACTTTAATAACGAGGAGATATGCAAAGTGCCAAAGATTCTAGTTCTCAGCGGAGACGGAATTGGAGTTGAAGTTACGAGGGTGAGCGTCGAAATACTGTCGGCGGTCGGGAGGAAGCACGGTATTGAATTCAATTTCGAGGATGAGCTTTTCGGCGGAAGCTCGATAGACGCCCGCGGAGTGCCGGTAACCCCCGAAGTCCTCGAAAAAGCCAAAGCGGCAGACGCAGTGCTTCTCGGCGCAGTGGGCGGCCCCAAGTGGGACTCGCTTGAGTACAACATCAGACCTGAGCGGGGGCTTCTGGCGCTGAGGAAAGAACTCGACGCTTTTGCCAACCTCAGGCCCGCAGTGGTGTATTCCGCCCTTGCCGACGCCTCGTCTCTAAAACGGGAAATCGTTGAAGGAGTGGACATCATGGTCGTGAGGGAGCTTACCGGAGGAATATACTTCGGCTCTCCGAGAGGGGTTAGGAAACTTGCCGACGGGCAGGAGCAGGGGGTAAACACCCTCGTCTATACGACGTCCGAAATTGAGCGAGTGGCGAGGGTCGCATTTGGCATAGCGCGCAAACGCAAGGGGCGGCTCACCTCAATTGATAAGGCAAACGTGCTTGACTGCATGGAGCTGTGGCGAAGAACCGTGGCGAGAGTGGGCAGAGACGAATTTCCTGATATTGAGCTTGACCACCTATACGTGGATAACGCCGCCATGCAGCTCATCCGAAGACCAAGGAGCTTTGATGTAATCCTCGCCGACAATATGTTCGGAGACATCTTGAGCGACGAGGCGGCACAGCTCACAGGCTCTTTAGGGATGCTCCCCTCGGCGAGTATCGGGCGCGGGGCGATTTATGAACCCGTTCACGGAAGCGCGCCGGATATCGCAGGACGGGACATCGCAAACCCCATAGCCTCGGTGCTTACATCGGCCATGATGCTCCGATATACGCTTGGCAAAGACGCCGCCGCCGATGAGCTTGAGGGGGCTGTGAAAAGGGCGCTTGAGCGCGGCTACAGAACGGCAGACATCGCCCGCGAGGGAGAGTCAAAGGTCGGATGCCACGAGATGGGGAATTTGATTCTCGCAGGAATCGTATAGAGTCGCCGGAGATTTTTACCGCCATCGGCGCGAAGGCTCTAATCCGAGAGGGGCGCTCTATAGTTGAATTCGGAGAAAAAAATAAAAACTATTTATGGATACGCGCAAGCCCTCGGCGAGGCGAGAGCGCGGGTTGCAGCGGAGAGTGAAATCGAGCGAGGCGGCAAGGCTTCAAATTTATGATGGCGCCTGAGCCGAGAGAATAAAATCAGTTCCTAAGGAGGCATCCAAACAATGATAGGTAAATTCAAAGCCGCCGCGGTTCAAACCGCCCCTGTTTTCCTGAACAAGCGCGAGACAATTGGCAAGGTCTGCGGTCTCATCGAAGAGGCAGGCGAGAGCGGCGCAAAGCTCATAGTGTTCCCCGAAGCCCTCATCCCAACCTACCCCTATTGGCCCAAAGACGCAGGCGCCGGAGCAGAGCGCAAACTCATCATGGACACCTACACGGAGCTATATAAAAATTCAATCGAAATACCCGGCGCAGATACCGATAAAATCGCCGCCGCCGCAAAGAGCGCGCGCTCATACGTGGTCATTGGGGTAAACGAGAGGGCGGGCGGCACCCTCTACAACACGATGCTCTTTTTCGACGACAAGGGAGGAGTCCTCGGGAAACGCAGAAAACTCATGGGGATACACAGCGAAAAGTGCATCTGGGGGATGGGCGGCGCGCAGGACCTGCCCGTTTTCGATACGGACATCGGCAAAATTGGCGGTCTTTTCTGCTACGAACACCACATGACCCTCGCTAAATACGCCCTGTTCACAAAGGGCGAGCAGATTCATGTAGGGCTGTGGGCGGGACACGGCTTCGTGAAACCCACGATGGATTTTGCAAGCAGGCAATACGCCTTCGAGGGGCAGGTATTTGTCATAACGGCGTCGCTCTACGTGAATTCCGATATGATTCCCGATAGCTTCCCACTCAAAAAAACGACCGAGTGGGATTTTCCCGGCGGAAGCGCGATAATTAACCCCCGCGGCGAGTGCATAGCAGGCCCTATTTATGACAGAGAGGGCATCATCTATGCCGACATTGACCCGGATATGATAATTCGGGCAAAGGGGGTGATTGACGGGGTCGGGCATTTCTCTAGACCCGATATTCTGAGACTAAACCTCTGCAGCTCGGCAGATGGTTCGTCGCAGGTAGAGGAGCTAACACGAGCCATAGAGGATTTGCAGGAGAGGCAGAGCGAGCTTGAATCGAAGCTGGAGCGGGCGCTGAAATCCCGGCAGTGAGACACTACTCGAATTTAACAATCACACACATCAAAGGAGCGCATCAATGAAGACACTTGACGACATCAAGCACGATAAAGAACTCCTGTCCGTAATAAGATGGGACATGAAGCCGAGGGAGAAAATCCGACGCACAGGCAATGAAACCCCGGAGCAAAGCGAGGAAATCCGCAAACAGCTCCTCGAGGGGGTCGGCTTTTACTTCCACATCGAGATTCGCTACCAGTACCCATCGCTCTACCTGTATGAGAGCTACCCGGACGGCTCAGGGAAATTCGTCGCCGAAGCCCCAGACGCGCCGCCCGATATGATAGAAGAGGCGGTGCTGGGGTCAGGAGGAGCGATGGATAGAGACGGGCGTTATCCGGTCAGCGAGCGCGTAAAGACGTGGCTCAGGGGACGGCTTGAGATATAGAGCCGGACTCCTGCCCAGTATAGGCGATTTAATCCGAGCCTCGAAGCCAAGGCGTATTGCAATTCTGAATCGGAATTATTTATAATCAGGAAAATTTATCCAGAGAGGTGAACAATGGGAAGTGAAATAAAATTTGGTCTTTCTGCTCCCATGCCCGGGGCAGACCTAAATGGGCTACTTAAATTCTCGGAGCAGGCCGACAAACTCGGCTTTGACAGTGTTTGGTATCCCGACCACGTCGTCTTTGTCTCCCCGACGGAGGCGCACGAGGCTTGGACCATCGCCACAGCCGCCGCCGCGCTTACGAACAATATAAGCCTCGGCACCGTGTCTGACCCGCACAGAATGCATCCGGCTGTGTTTGCGCAGAGGCTCGCCACAATTGACCACATCTCCAAAGGCAGGGTCAAGGTATCGCTCGGCGTGGGAGAGTCCATGAATCTCGACGCATACGGCATCAAGTGGGACAAACCCCTCACGAGACTGCGCGAGTGTATGCAGGTGATGCAGAAGCTCTGGAGGGGCGACGGCTCCGTGAATTACGCAGGGCAGTTCTACAGCCTCACCGACGCATTCCTTCAGGTCAAACCCTACGAGCGGGACAGGATTCCAATTTACATATCCACTCACACCCCCAAAGGGCTTCAACTCACAGGAGAGCTTGGCGACGGCTGGCTTCCCATTGACTTAAACCCCAAGCTCTACGGCGAGTACCTCGGAGCGGTTCACGAGGGGGCGAAATCCGTCGGGCGCAATTTAGAAGGGGACGGCTTCGACCCGGCTCTGTGGGTGTTCACCTCGCTTGGGAACAACGAAGACGAGGCTTATGAGTCGCTCAAACCCTGGCGCTACGTCCTCATCATGCAGGAGCAACTCAAAAAAGCGGGATACGACATCGAAATCCCCGAAGAGTACAAGGGGCTTAACTACTTCAACGTCGTTCCGCAGGACGCCGAGGGCAGGGCGAAATTCAGAAAAATAGGCGAATTCTTCCCCCGCGAGGCAGTGCTTGATTTCACCATCACAGGCTCGAAGGACGACTGCATCAAGAAAATTGAGAAATTCATTGACAAGGGCGTGCGGCATTTCGTCCTGTTCTACCGCTTCAGCCCAGACCAGCAAAAAGCCCTCGACGTTTATTCAAAGGAGATTATCCCCTATTTCAAAGGGAAATAACGAATACTCATTCAGCCGGGCTGGGGGAAGGAGGAGACCGCAGTCTCCCCTCTCTCCCCTGCGTTTTATTATCTGCCAATTGCCGGCAGAAGGGCCGCCCCTAATCGAATCAGCCGCGATTTTGGACGATACGGCAAATCATACAATTGCCCGCTGCCAAGAAATCTGGAGAGCAGAGATTATTGACAATTACGGCTCTTCCAGTTAAAAATTCCATCAATTTAAATCGGGAGATAGGCACAATCAGCACATTAGACGTTATCAGAGAAAAGCTCTTGGACAGAGAGGAGAGCATAACCTTTGACGAGGCAATGGCTCTCACGGAACTGCCCAAAGACCAGGTTCCAGACCTCATTTCGCTTGCGAGAAAGGTTACCCTTAAATACAAGGGCGACGGCGTATTTCTGCGCTCCATCATAAGCGCGCAGACCGGCAACTGCCCGGAGGACTGCTCGTTCTGCTCTCAATCCGCTCATTTTGACACGCAGATAACCGCGCATCCGCTCATGGCGGCGGAGATGATACTCAAGGCGGCAAAGCAGGCGGAATCCCTCGGGGCAATGGATTTTTGCATCGTCATCAGCGCCAAGGGGCCGACTCCGCGCGTATTTAAAAAGGTACTCGAAGCCGTTGACCTCCTCAGAGAAAACACGAATCTTAAAATCGGATGCTCCCTCGGCTCGCTCACCGAAGAGCAGGCGTTCACGCTCAAAGCGCACGGCGTGTGGCGTTATAACCACAACCTCGAAGCCTCGCGCAGTTTCTTCCCGAACGTCTGCACAACTCATAGCTACGAGGACAGGTGGAACACCGGTCAGCTCGTGAAAAAAGCTGGGATGAACCTGTGTTCAGGGGGGATTTTGGGCATGGGCGAGAGCGTACGGCAGAGGCTTGAGCTTGCCTTCGAGGTGCGGGAACTTGGCCCAACGTGGGTGCCGATAAATTTCCTGAACCCGAGGCCAGGAACGCCTTTTGAGAATTTCCCGAAGCTGTCCCCGTTTGAAGCCGTGAAGACCATCTCGATTTTCAGGTTGATTCTGCCCGATAAAATTCTCATGACTGCGGGCGGAAGAGAGGTAACGCTCCGAGACCTCCAGGCAATGGGGCTTATCGCCGGAGCCAACGCCATGATACTTGGGAATTACCTCACGACACCGGGGCGCGCTCCTGAAGACGACCTGCGGATGCTCGACGACCTGCAGATGCCCGTAAGGCGGGATGTGAATTAATGCGCGGTGGACGATGAGAGCGAGATATAAGACGCGCATCTAAATCTGCCAATCGCCTAGGGAGGGGGGGGGAAATTACCCATGGGCATATGCCAGCGCTTCAGCCATCTCGCCCTGCGCATTTTGTACTATAAACCCTGTATCATAAATCCTGATTAGCCATGTCTGAGCGCACAAAAAGACTCGCCGAATACGACCTCCAGTACATCTGGCATCCGTTTACGCAGATGAAGGAGTACGAGAGCAAAGACCCGGTCATCATAGAGGACGCCGAAGGGGTGTATCTCAAGGACACCGAGGGCAGACGTTACATTGACGGCGTATCCTCGCTTTGGGTGAACGTTCATGGGCATAAAGTCCCAGAAATTGACCGCGCTATAAAGAATCAGGTTGACCGGCTCGGACACAGCACCCTGCTCGGCATAACGAATCCTCCGGCGGCGGAGCTCGCGAAAGAAATCATAGGGGTCTGCCCCCCCGGACTCAAAAAGGTGTTTTATTCAGGAGATGGGGCATCGGCCGTGGAAGCCGCGCTGAAGATGGCTTATCAGTACTGGCAGCACAAAGGAAAGCCGGGGAAATCAAAATTCGTCTCGCTTCAAAACGGCTATCACGGGGACACGCTTGGGGCGGTTTCCGTAGGCGGCATTGAAATATTCCACGCCACATTCAAGCCTCTACTCTTTGAGTCATTCAAAGCCCCATCCTATTACTGCTACAGATGCCCGCTGGGCAGAACATACCCTGAGTGCAAAATCGCCTGCGCCGACGAGGTGGGGGAGATTCTCCGCGAGCATCACGATGAGGTCGCCGCCGTGATATTTGAGCCATACGTGCAGGCGGCAGGGGGGATGATAGTTTCGCCGGAGGGGTATCTCAGAAAAATCAGAGACTACTGCGACAGATACGGAGTCCTCTTAATACTCGATGAGGTGGCGACCGGATTCGGGCGCACGGGGCGGATGTTTGCCTGCGAGCATGATAACGTAACCCCCGATATTCTAGTTCTCGGCAAGGGGATGACCGGGGGATACCTGCCCCTTTCAGCGACGATAACGACGCAAGAGGTTTATGACGCTTTCCTTGGCGACTACGAGGAATTCAAGACCTTCTTCCACGGACACAGCTACGCCGGGAATCCAATATCCTGCGCGGCGGGGCTTGGAAACCTTGAGGCGTTTAGAAACAACCGCGCGCTTGAGATGCTGGGGGAGAAAGTCGAGATTCTCGAAGACGAGCTTCGGGAATTCTGGGGGCTTCCCCATGTGGGCGATGTAAGAAGCAAAGGCTTTATGGTGGGGATTGAGCTTGTCGAGGATAAGGAGACGAAAACGCCCTATCCCGCCAAGATGAAAATGGGCTGGCGCGTCGCCGAGCTTGCAATGGAAGATGAGGTTTTAATCCGCCCGCTTGGGAATGTAGTTGTGCTGATGCCGCCAATTGGAATCTCAGGGGAAGATCTCAGAAAGCTCCTGCGCGCCACGTATAAGGCGGTAAAAAAAGCGACTGAGGAGGGGTGATGTTAGAGATTTGGACTATATGAGCAGATGTTATCTGATTACGATGTCGCATCAACACCGCTCCAATGAATCCCTCCTCGAATCCGTAAATAACAGTTAATCCGCAGATTAAGCACAGTTCGTAACATTTATATAATCTGTATATACTTTTATCCGAGAAAATTATACAATTGGGGGAAAGATGAGAGTACTCTTAGTCAATCCGTACAATGTAGGATGGAGCGGGCTTCAGAACATACTTCAGCTCGAACCCCTTGGGCTTGAGTTGATAGCGACAAACCTCCTCGCGAATCACGATATTTACATCCTCGATTTGCGCTACGAGCCGGACTTGGAAGGGTTTCTCGCCTCCTGGAAGCCCGACATCGTCGGGGTATCCTGCCTCTACACGAGCCACATCGGCGCTACTTGGGACATAGCCCAGAGAATAAAGCGCGTATCCCAGAGAATAACGGTATTCACCGGAGGCAACCCCCCTACCCTCGCCCCTGAATACTTCAATTCCCCCGATATTGACTACATAGTCAGAGGGGACGGCGAGCTGACGATTGCCGACCTGTGCAGAGGGATCGAGGGGAAAATGGATTTTCGAGACATCCCGGGACTGGTCGTAAACTCATCCGGCGCTCAGAGCATGACCAAAGACCGCCTCTTGCCCTCGGATTTCACAGGCACGCCAATACCCAACAGAAACCTCCCCGGCATCAACCGGCGCAATTACTATCTCGGACTCCAGAGGGAGATTGCCAACTATGAACTCACGCGGGGGTGCAAGTTTAGGTGCAACTTCTGCGCCATCTGGAAATTCGCCGACGGCACTGTGCGCTCCCGAACGGTTGAGGACGCCGTGGCGGAGCTTGCGCGCATCAAAGAGGAGAGAATTTTTATATCCGACGACCACTTCTTCTTCGACGGCGGCTACATGAAAGAGCTTGGACGGGCGATAGTTGACGCGCGCCTCGGCAAGAAATTCTTTATTCAGTCCCGCACGGACGTAATGGCTGAACACCCGGACATGATAGATATTTGGAAGGAGGCAGGGCTCAACACGGTATTCATAGGCTTTGACGGACACACAAAAGAGCGGCTTCGCGCTATTAGGAAATCCGCCATGCCCAACGACAACGAACTAGCCGTTCAGGTGCTGCAGGAGCGCGGCGTGCAGATAATGGGCAACCTCATCGTTGACCCAAACTTCACGAGAGAGGATTTCGCCAACGTCAGAGGCTACATCAGGGCGAACAATCTGGGGTTTCTCACCTACTGCATCACAACCCCTTTCCCCGGCACGGACGTTTGGAACACCAGACGCGCCGAGGTCTCGACCCTCGATTTCAGCCTGTACGATTTGGCTCACGCGGTGCTTAAAACCTCGCTTCCGCTTGAGGAATTTTACGCCGAGTACGTGAGCCTGTGGCAACTGAGGCAGGAACTTCAGCCGCCGCTCTCCGTAGTGGACAAGGCTAAGATGATTGCCCGCGCCGCCGCAAACAACGGGGGCAGTCTCGAGCTACTGCGCCGAGCCGAGCATTTCACAACCGCCTATGCCAAAATTGAAAACTATACTGCCGACCACAGGGGAAGCTCAAAAAATTCATTCGTGCATTGGGAAAACCAGAGAACCGCATAGCCCTCCACGATTCAATGCGGCGCGGCGGATTTTGAGGCGCTCCTTACTAAGCTCGGCAGATTTTATCACTGAGGCGGCGGGGCTGGAGGGTTTAGGCTAGAATTATCCGGTATCCGACCATGATGAAAAAACTCGTCGAGGAGCAGAAATACGGACTTGAAAACCCAGAAAGGGACGGACTCCATCACATCGGAAACTCCACGCATTGGGTTGTATTCGAGGGCGTAAAAATCCTGACAGATCCGTGGCTTGCCGAACCCGCCGAGCATATACTCAAGCACAGCATCCCGCCGATTCCGCTTCCGAGAAATCCAGACATTATTGTGATAAGCCACGAACACGACGATCACTTCGACCCACTCGCGCTGGACAGGCTCGATAGGAGCGCCGCAGTTGTCGCGCCTGAGGGAAAAATCACGAATTGCGCCTCAAAGATGGGATTTGTAGAGGTAAGGGCGGCGCGCGCGGGGCAGAGGGTGAATCTGCGGGGGCTTACAATTGACGTCGTCAAGGGGAAGCACAGCGTGCCTGAGGTGTGCTATAAGATTTCTAGGGGCGGGCGTTCGTTTTTTTTTGGCGGCGACTCGATGATAACCAGAGAAATCCTAGCCATGGCTGACGAAAAACCAGTGCCGTTCGTGATACTGCCGGGGGAGTATTCGCGGCTTCTGGGGTTTAGATTCGTCATGACGCCTGAGGAGGCGATAGGGCTTGCGAAGCGGTTTCGCGCCGAGGTCGCGGTACTGACGCATCACGAGCAGGTGATTACGGGGAAAAGCTGGCTCAACTGGCTCGTGAGCATTAAAAAAGTGCCGAAGGAGAATTTCCCGGAGTGGTTCTCCGTCCCTCAGCCGGGGGATTACGTTCCGTTTCCGTGGTCTCACAGGAGCGCCGAGCCTAAAGCGGCTTTTAAATAGGCGTAGTTTCATATCTCTCCTTGCCCGCAAGGGGAGCGAATACTTAGAAAATCCGCCGAGAGGTGATAGAGAAAATGAAAATTCTATTCGTTGCGACGCGCAAAAACTGCGACCCTTCTGACAGGGAGCTTTACGAGATGGATTTTATGAATGAGCTTCTGGGACTGAAACGCTCGCTCTTTGACCTCGGACTGCTCACGGTTGCCGCCTGCACCCCTGACCGCTACCAAGTCGAGGTTCAGGACGAATATCTCGCCCCGATAAACTATGACACCGACGCAGACCTCGTAGCGCTCTCAGCAAAGACCTCAGCCGTAGCGCGCGCCTATCAAGTTGCAGACGAATTCAGGAGGCGCGGCAGGAAGGTCGTTTTGGGAGGAATTCACGCATCCCTGAGACCGGAAGAGGCTCTGGGGCACGTGGACTACGTAGTCATGGGCGAGGCTGAAACCATATGGCCAGAATTCTTAGCGAAATTCGAGAGAGGAGAAGCCCCACAAAAGACCGTCGCCAGCGGTTTTCCTCCTATGGATAAAATCCCAGTTCCGGCTTGGGATAAAATTGACTACGGCGAGTTTCTATTCCATCAGATTCAAAGCACTCGCGGGTGTCCTTTCACCTGTAGGTTTTGCAGTGTCCCGGACATCTCCGGCAGCACGTTTCGGTTCAAGCCCACGGATAAAATCATCGAGGAAATCAGGGGGTTTCCCAAAACGGGATTCCTGCGGGACAAGATTAAGACTCTCTACTTCGTTGACGATAATTTCATCTCCCGCCCGCAATATACCGAGGAACTGCTCAAAGCACTGATACCGCTCAGGAAGCGCGGCGAGGTCCCCAACTGGTCAGCTGAGACGACGCTCAACGTTACCAACCGCCCCGGACTGCTCGATATGTTTGTCGAAGCCGGATGCACCACTCTCATCATCGGCATCGAGTCAATAAACGAGGCGACGCTCCTCGATATGGACAAGAAGGTGAATTTCTGCGTCGAATATCAGGAGGCAATGCACAGGATTCACTCGCGGGGGCTCAGCGTCGTCGGCAACTTCATAGTGGGATTCGACACGGACACGCTTTCGGTATTCGACGACATACTGGATTTTATTGACGAGAATCACATCCTCTACCCCTTTTTCAGTATTTTGACCCCGATGCCGGGAACAAAGCTCCACGACGATTTCAACAAAGCGGGCAGGCTCGACCACCTCGATTGGCAGTACTACGACACGCGCCACGTTGTTTTTGAACCTCGCAACATGACGCGCGAGCAGCTGCTGGACGGGTACTGCTACCTGTTTGAGCAGGCTTACGCCACGGAGCGGTCGCTGAACCGGCTGGAGAAATACTGGAGAACGTACCGCAAGACGAAATCCGGTTTTGTGCGTAATCTGTTCCTCAAATGGAAGCTCAGAAAATACAGAGGCGCAGTGTCGCCCAAGTTCGATTTCATCCTGGACGAGGGCTGGAGGCGACTCTCTCAGCCGGGCGTGAACTCCGATGTGGTTCAGCTTCTGTACTATCTCGACTCGGCTCATTTTGTGCAGTATCTAAATAAGTTTAAATCAGTCAATTACGATGAGAACATCCGCATTTTCAACCGCGAGGGCAGGGAAAAAGCCGAAGCCGCCGCGCTGAAAAAACGCCAATGGGAGCATAAACGCCAGGCCGTAGGCTGAGGCGCGCCGAGATACTAAATCGAAGTTGTAGGAGGGGAGGGATGTGATTCATCCTTCGCTGTTTGTGGCTGAGGAATCCCGCCCGGTTCTCTCGTTACTCTCGAAGTTGCGCGCAGGCGCCTCAAAACCAGTGGATGGCAAGAGAAAACACTCAGACATCCTTCTGCCATTCGACATAGCCGCGGCTCGCGCGCGAGAGGAAACTTAGATTGCCAATTGCGCTCGCATCCTGAATCCCAAATCCCAGACTTATCCCGCATCATGGAAAATTGGGGTACACTATTGACGCCGAAGCATCCGCATAAAAATATTCGCGGGCATACGGTGCTCTATCGAGGCTAAATTGGGCGATACGGGATTCTTAAAAAAACTGCTTGGCGTACTTACCGGAGCTAAGAGGAAGTACTCCGGCGGCGGCGCGAGCGATGAGAAACTCATCGAGCTTTTCCTCTCGCGGCGGGACGAAGAGGCGTTTGAAGAGGTCGTGAGCCGCTACGTGGATAAAGTCTATGGGCTTGCGCTGCGCATTACACGAAACCCGGACGCCGCCGAAGAGATAGTGCAAGAGGTTTTCCTCACGCTGGTAACGAAGCTCGACACATTCAGGGGCGAGGCGAAATTCTCAAGCTGGCTATATAGGGTTACGGCAAACGCGGGCTATATGCACATCAGGGCGGGGAAGAAGCGCGATGGGGATTTGAGCCTCGACGATTATACCTCCTACGATGGGGATGGAACGCTCATGGGGCGCGTTCAGGCAAAGGACTGGAGCAGTAAGCCGGACACCTTGCTCCTCGGCAGAGAGGCGACAGAAATCATAGAGAGGGCTATCGGCGAGCTTCCTGAACCTTATAGAATCGTGTTTCATCTAAGGGACATTGAAGGGCTCACCAACGAAGAGACCTCAAAGGTGCTGGAGCTTTCAGTTGCCGCCGTTAAAACGAGGCTTCACCGGGCGAGGCTGTTTTTGAGGGATAAAATTTCGGACTATTTCCATGAATGGGGCGCAAGATAAATGGCGATGTGCAGGGACGTCGTTGACAATATAATAAGCTACATCGAAGCCGAGCTTGACCGCGAAACTCTTGGAGAACTAGAAAAGCACCTCGATGCCTGCCCGGAGTGCAGGGCGTTTGTAGCCACTTACAGAAAAATGCTGGAGCTAAGCGGCAAGCTAAAAGAAAGAACCTTCGTAACCCCAGAGATCAGGGCGAGGCTAAAGAGCCTGCTTAAATCCAAACTCAATCCCAGTTAGTCCGTAATTCAGGATGCGAGATTTCCATCCATTAAGTTAGATGCCCTGAGGAAACCGGGCGGGGGCGGCTACTTTACCGATGCCTCATCTGCCGGGAGTCATTCATCCCGAGAACTACCTGATGTTCCTATAATACTCCGCCAGAGTGCTGGGCGGCACTCCCAGGGCGTAGAGAATGCGAAGAATCCACATCAGGGCGAAGGTGCGCAAAATACCGGAGCGCTCAAATCTGCGGGGGCTTGCCAGAATTGGGGATTTAATCTCGCGCCCCTTGGCAAATCTCTTCACCCTGCCGACAAATTCAATGTCCTCCATTATCGGGATGTCGGGAAATCCTCCGGCGAGATGAAATATGTCCCTCCTTACGAATATCCCGTGATCTCCGAGCGGGGTTTCGGTGAGGCGCGCCCTGAGTCTCGCCCCCAAGCCGAGCGCCCTGAAAACCAACCTCGGAGAGTCAAGGGTCAGGGGAAACCACCCCCAGCCGACGTTTCCCTCGCAGACCTCCCGGCGGAGCAATTCCAGAGAATTTTTGCTGAGGCGATTGTCAGCGTGGAGAAAGAGGATGAAATCCCCCTTTGATTCCCTCGCCCCGGCGTTCATCTGCCGCGCTCTGCCCTTGGCCGAGGCGACGAGCCTTACCCTCGTTGGATGGCGCAGGACTATTCGGCAGGTGTCGTCCTGGCTTCCGCCGTCCACGACTATTATCTCATCCTCCATCGAAGCGACATCGAATAGCGCGGCGAGGGCGGATTCAATATTCGCCCCTTCGTTATAAGTAGGGATTACTATTGTGAGCATCTGACATCACAGAAAAGATGAGATATAGTAGAGAATCCAATCGCGTCTAACAACATCGAAAGTTAAGATTCCCAGGTAACCACCACAATCAACCACAGAGAGGTTAAACGGCTTAATGGAAAACTCAAAGCGCGGCAATTTAATAATAAAAACACTCGGCGCAGTGGCTGTCGTCGCCCTGATAATCATTCTGATAAGGGCATCGGGTATCAAATTTTCCGACCTAACTCCGGCTAACATCCGAGAATATCTACTCAGCTTCGGCGTCGCCAAGGGGGCGATAATTTATCTTGCCATCTATATTTTTTCGATACGCCCATTCATTCCAATACCGCCGACGCTCTATACATTCGCCGGAGGACTCACCTTCGGGCCCGTGCTAGGCACGATTCTAACCGTAGTGGGAGCGACCCTGAACGCATCGCTGTGCTTTCTCATTGCCAGATACTTCGGCAAGGGATTCGTGGACAAAATCGCCAAAGGAAAATTCGAGCAGTTCAACGAAAAGCTGGAGAAAAGCGGGTTTAAGACCCTCCTTCTCATTAGAACCTCCCCCGTTGGGCCCCCCTTCGATTTGGTCAGTTATGCCTCGGGGATATTGAAAATTCCATTTTGGAGCCATCTCCTAGCGACTCTCATCGGAGTGATTCCGGCTACTGCGGTGTATTCGTACTTCGGGGATTCCATAACCAAGGGAAGCGCGAGCAAGATACTCATCGGATTTTTCCTCGTAGTCGTAATATCAGTCGTCGTGCCTTGGTACTTGAAGCGCAGGAAGGCGGCGGCGGGAGAGAAGGCGTAATCCATGAGAGATATGCAAGCTCTGCTAAGGGGCTAATACGGCATCTGGGGGGGGGATTGCGCCCATCGGTTATTGCATTTGTCGGATGATAGCGCGGAAGTGCGCCTCTATGAGTCAAAATTTTTGAGTTCCTTATCCACTTTCTCAAGGTATTCGGGGGATACATACGCCTTTGGAGCGCGCCTTGCGATTTGCCGCTTTGCCCCTTTCAATTTGAGCAGAAATACCCCTATCGCCGTCCCTCCGAGGACGAGCAGCGCCCCCGGCGCAAGCCATAGAAGCCAGTTCACCCCCCTTGGCGGAGGCGAGGCAAGTATTGACTCTCCGTATCTGCCGACAAAATAGGCGAGGATTTCCTCTTTAGTAGCCCCCTGTTCGAGTTTTTTCCTTACGATGCCCCTCATATCCTTGGCAAGGGCGGAGTTGGACTCTTCGACCGTCTGCCCCTGACACACGGGACAAAATAACAGATAAGAAACCTCACGGACGGCATCGTCAACGCTTAGCTCACTAGCCCGCGCATCGAAGGCAAAAAGCGAGATGGCAATAGCAAAAATCAGCCCATACAATCTGAACCGGAAAGACGACCCTCTAGCAGTAATTGAGCGTGAGCGCGGCAGGGCGGCTTTTTGAGACATCTAGATACTCCCCCCTTGTCAATTTGTATTTATCGTAATTTCATCGCCCACGCCGGACATCGCCTTTCGCAGGAATCCGTCTATCGTCTCCTCCGTGAGGGCGCCGGTGTACTTATCGGTAATTTTCCCCGAAGGGGAGATAAAATAGGTCTCAGGCACGCCCGCGACTCCGAAGCTCACGGCGATTTCTCCTTTTTGGTCAAATCCGTTGATAAAACCGCCGCCAGTCTGCCGAAGGTAATCCAGCGCGCTTGACTTATCGTCCCAAACGTTGACCCCGATAAAAACGACGGGCTTGTCTCGATACCGCCTCCACGAGTTTTCGAGCGCCGGGGCTTCGAGCCTGCAGGGTCCGCACCAAGACGCCCAGAAATTCAGAAGCACTGCCTGTCCCCTGTAGTCAGAAAGCGACACCCGCTCGCCGTCAAAAAGCGTGAGTGTAAAGTCGGGCGCAACCCTGCCGAGCAGAGGCGAGGGTCTGTCAAATGTCCTGTTCCCGAATAGGGCGTAGGCGAGGATGGCGATAATAGCGCCTATCGTAAGGAAAACGCCTAATCTGCCGGCTAGGCTCAAGATGTTCATCGGCTCTCAATCTATGTATTTGAATTATAAAAACGGGAGTACGCCATATAGAATTCAGATAAAAGATATTTTAAGGAACTGCCGACAATCTAACCGAATGGGCTGCCGGATGGCGCATTATCTGCCCCAAAACTCACCCCAAACATTTTACCAGCGACGACCGCCGCCACCGCCTTTTTTGTCTCCTCCTCTGCTACCGCCTGCGCCGCCGCCGTAGCCACCACCGCCACCACCGCCGCCGCCGTAGCCACCACCACCACCACCACCGCCGCCGTACCCGCCTCCGCCGCTTCTTCTCTCTCCGCCTCTGCTACCGCCTCCGTCGCGGCTGTCGGTTTTGGGACGCGCTTCGTTAACGCTGAGGGAGCGTCCTTTGAGTTCTTTGCCGTTTAAAGCGGCTATCGCCTTTACGGCGTCGGCTTTAGCGGGCATCTCAATAAAGCCAAACCCGCGAGGCTCTCCACTGAACTTATCTTTAATTACGCTTACCGTTGAAACCTCGCCGAACTCCGCGAATAGAGTCTTGAGGTCTTCTTCATTTACATCACGAGCCAAATTGCCTACATATATATTCATTAATGATCTCCTTTGTTATGTACCGCCTGCCTAGCTTAGCCACCTTAAACGCCAATACCTAAACCGCTAGAGGCATACTCCACTTGAGATTATACCCAATGCTGCTGGGGATTTATACAGGAGCGGGAGGGGAAATTACCCATCCGAAATATTAAAGCGGTTCTCGCAATCAATTTCCCAGAGTAAACGGGTTAATTCCATGCGACAAGGAGCCACGAGCCTTCTTAATGAGTATGCTCGCCGCGCTCCTGCGTATTTCCCGCATTCTCCGTCATTACCTGGTAGCCCGCAGGCGAGATTTCCGTCATGATGTCGAGAAACGCCACAATAGCCCAGATTTCTTCATCCGAGTGCGTGGCGCCAAAGGCGGGCATACCGGTCATTTTTATCCCGTGCTTAGTAATCCAAAAAAGCTCCTCTCGAGTCCACTCCCCCTCTTTCATCTCCTCGACTAAATTGGGCGGCGGCGGGTTTAACCCAGCGCCAATGGCTGAAATCTCAATTCCCGGCGCGCCGTGGCACACCGCGCACATCGCTTCGTATTCGCGCGCCCCCTTTTTTATCATCGCCTCCTCGGCAAGCGGCGGGGCTTTGATTGTCATGGACTGGCGTTGCACGGAGCGCTCCATTACGTATTCAAACAGCTCTTCTAGGAGCGGAGTGTTTTTTTCCGTAGCGGCGACGTTGTAAATCCCAGAATTGAGAAACATCCACGCGCCGGCGGTAAAAATCACGAGAAATGAAAAGAGCGGAATTAGAGTTTTCATAATTGCCCCCCCTGACCTTTTTGCCCATTCTCATATAGTTCGCTCCCATTTGTCAAGTTTTTTATATGGGGCGACGCCCGCCTGCACGCCGCCCCAACGGATTTTCCGGTTATAATGCAACGGATATTCCCGCCGTAATGTAAAAGCGCGCCCTCTCCCGCGCCCCTATAACCTCCGAGCCTCCTCCCAAATCAAAAACCGCTCTTTGCGAGAGCTGATACCGAATACCCACCTCCCCTCCGGCGACGCTTGCATCCGCTCTTTGAGCCGAGATGTCCCCGAATACATCGCCTAGGATGGTAAGCCTCGTAAATCCGGGCGCGCCAATGGGGTAACTGCCGCCGAGCAGGAGTTCAAAACGGCTGTCCCGCTCCGCGTCTCGGTTGCCGTTTAGGTATTCATAGGCGATGTTCGTGTGTACGCCGAGCCTGCCGACGGATTTGGTCATTATCCCTTTCACTTTAAAACCTGCCCCGCTGGAGTCATCTCCCGTGGGGATGTTGCCCTCGATTCTCAGCCCAAACGCGGGGATTGCAAGCGTCTCTTGGTTAAAATTGTAGAGCGCGCCGAGAGTAATATCGCCAAACTCCGCCCCGGCGCCGCCAGACTCGATTGAATATTCCGCGCCGGCTTCAACTTGCAGATTCGGATACGCCCCCCAAAGAAACTCAATGGGGATGAAAAATCCGCCGTCCGAGGCTCGGTTTAGGGAAAATCCGACTCCTGCCTCAATTTCAAGCTCCCTGTGCGAGATGGAATAAGCGTCGTCGAGTCGAAGCGGGCGTCCCTCATCGAGGTTTGAGTGGTCAACGGCGCGAGCGACCCCTCCACTCAGAACGAGCGCCGCCAATAGAATCCAAGCCGGGTTGATAGCGCAATTTCTCATTTCGCGCCTCCGTGATTGTGGCGGTGGTGATTTTCCAGAGCATCCGGCGCAGGCGCGGGTGCGCTCTTCTCCGGCATCTTATGCAACTGCATCCCCTCATGACTGCCGCCATCCGGTTTTTTCATATCGCCGCCAGAATCTTGCGATGCAAGCACATCAGCGACTGAAGGGGGGCGCGCTCCGATGCCATGATGTGCGCCGTGTCCCCCAGATTTTTCATGGTATCCGGCGAATTTGTCTGAGCCTTTGTGGCTTTTATTGAGATAAATTGGCAGGATTTTGATTATTGCCCCGCGCTTTGCCTCAAGCGTTGGGTAGATGTCGGGGCGGCTTAGAATGTCATCAAAGTTGTCGTGGAGCATATGGAGGTTGTCAAATATCGCCGCCGCCTCAGGATAGCGCGCTGAAAATTCGGGGGCGACTTCAGCGAACATCGGCATAAATTGCCACTCAGTCGGGGGGTTTTTGAGGTACTCGTGGTATTGCGCGATAATCTTGGGCAGGAGTTGGCGATGGGCCTCGGCGCCGCCCGAAAGCTGTACATCCGCTATAGCCGCCTGAAGCCAGTGGTAAGCCCAAATCTGGGAGTTGAATTTAGGAAACTTATCCCGGAATGATTTTGACTCAGGGAAACTCCAGAGCGCGCCGTGATGGTCTAGGCGGACGGGGGTTATGGCTTCGGGCATCGAGAGATAGTCGGCGATAATCCTCCGGTACGCCGCGTCTTTATCCGCTACGGCATCGCTTGCAAAAAGGTCGTAGAGGCTTCTGTGAAGCACGTGCGCCCAGTCAAATGCGCGCTGAACCTCCCAAGCCATCCGTGTATATGTCGGAGCTATTTGCGCTTCGTCAGGGGCTACGGGAGGCGATGAGAGAATGAAATCCAGCACCTCAAGGCGCGCCTTCTCAACTTTTTCCGCGTCCTGGGTCTCGATGAGGGTTTCGGCTACGTGGGCATGGCCGAAGTCAATTCCATTAAGCTCGCGGGCAAGCTCCGGATGCTCCTTTGATAAAGCCCAATTCCACGCCCCCCGAAGGTGAAATCTGTGGTCGCGGGAAACCCAATCCCCCGCAAGGGCGGGAATTGTTAAAATTAGAGTCAACGAAAACAGCGCGGAAAACCACAGTTTGCTTGGCTTGTACATGATTGCTCTCCTATTTAATTTGATTGAAATGTGAAAATACGCCCCTCAAGCGCCCGATGTCGGCGGCGAGGTCAATCAATTACCAAAAAAAGGGGAGAATCAAATTAGAAGGGACGAGTGTTGGATGAATAAATCGGGCGGGCGATGATTTATATCCCCCGCGAAATTGACGAAGAATCCGTAGCCAAAATTCAGCGCCGGAGGCTCGGGTAGAGAGTAAAGCGCGTACAGCAGGGGCTGGAAATCGGCAGATGCCCTCGCCCCTACGAGCGCCAGAGCGCAGCATAAAACCGATTCATGAGCAGGGCCGGCGGCGAGCTTGCTATTGGAATCCTCGCAGTGGACTCCGGGGTGATTGTCTGTCTCGTGATGATGAGAGTGATGAGACGCTAATCCCGCGCCGGAATGATGGGACGGCGACGCCTGCGCGCCGTAGCACAGAAACAGAGCCAGAGCTATAATGAAAATCGCGCTTTTATTGGTCATCATCTCACTCTAAAGCTAGCATCGGATATGTTGAAAATCAAGGGATTAGTTCTTTGCTTCTAGCTCGGATATACGCTTTTTCACCGGCTCAATGTAGGAGACTAGCTGAGGCTCTACGTGCTTGATGAACTGCTTATACGCCTCTATCGCATCGGCGTTTTTGCCGGACTTCTCGGCGGATACGGCTCTATTAAAATACGCGGCGGCAAGATGCGGGTTAATCTCTACGGCTTTAGCGTAGTCGGCAATGGCGTCTTCATAAAACCCTCTGTCTTGGTATATGAGACCGCGGTTGTTGTAGGTTTCGGCGAGCCTCGGATTGAGTTCCAGCGCGCGGGTGTAGTCCAGAAGGGCGTCGTCAAACCTGCCTCTATCCTGATAAACGAGACCTCGATTGCTGTAGGCTTCGGCAAATTCAGGGCTGATTTCGATGGCTCTGCCGTAGTCTGCAAGGGCATCGTCGAGCTGTCCCCGGCGGTAGCGTATATTGCCGCGGCTGTTGTATGCCCCTGAGATGCGCGGGTTTATTTCGATGGCTCTGTCGAGGTCTGCGAGGGCTTGGTCGAGTTCGTTTTTCTTTCTGTACGCCTCCCCCCGGTTTGAATATGCCTCGGCGTTTCGCGGGTCTATCAGTATGACCGAGTTGAACTCCGATATGGCGCGGCTCCACATCCCGCCTCGCATGAAATCAAGCCCCCTGTTGAAAGGCGGCATAATATCCTCAGCCGACGCGCCGGCGCGCATCAACCCGAACAAGACTAAAGCAATAACAAATCTCAATAATGTCATACTCATTACACCTCCTCAGCAATGCCCCTGACGCCCCCTCTTTTTATAATACGCTTTTTTAGTCGGCTTGCCAATACTCTATATTTTAGATACCATTTTCCGGTGAACTTCGAGGGAGGGCGGATAATTTCATGAACAATTTAGCCACAATAGACCCGGAAATAGCCGAGGCTATTAGACACGAAATCGAGCGGCAGGAGTGGAAGCTGGAGCTTATAGCATCGGAGAACTACGTGAGCGATGCCGTGCTGGAGGCGCTGGGGTCGGTGCTTACGAATAAATACGCCGAGGGGCTTCCGGGAAAGCGTTACTACGGCGGGTGCGAGTACGTTGACGTGGCAGAGACGCTGGCCATCGAGAGGGCGAAAAAGCTCTTTGGAGCGGACGCCGCAAACGTTCAGCCTCATTCGGGGGCGCAGGCGAATATGGCGGTTTATTTCTCCGCGCTGAAGCCCGGCGACACTATTCTGGGTATGAATCTCGCTCACGGCGGGCATCTAACGCATGGCAGTCCTGTAAATTTCTCAGGGGCGCTCTACAATATCGTTCCCTACGGCGTCAGAGAGGACACGAGTCTCATTGACTACGACCAGGTGCGGGAACTTGCCCTGGCGCACCGCCCAAAGCTGATTGTCGTTGGATGGAGCGCGTACCCCCGGAAAATTGACTTCGGGCGATTCCGCGAGATAGCCGATGAGTGCGGGGCGCTTCTAATGGCGGATATTGCGCATCCGGCGGGATTAGTCGTCGCAGGGCTTTATCCGACGCCGATTCCCCACTGCGATTTCGTTACGACTACCACTCACAAGACCCTCAGGGGGCCGCGCGGCGGCATGATAATGATGAAAAAAGAGCATGAAAAATCCGTCAATAGCAAGGTGTTTCCCGGCACTCAGGGCGGCCCGCTTATGCACGTGATTGCGGCAAAAGCCGTGGCGTTCCGCGAGGCGCTTGAGCCGGAATTTGCGGATTATCAGAGCCAAATCCTGAAAAATGCGAGAGTACTCGGCGAGTCCCTCATGGAGCGCGGGTTTAAACTCGTCTCCGGCGGCACGGACAATCACCTGGTTCTCGTTGACCTGCGGAACACGGAAATCACCGGGAAAATGGCAGAAGAGACCCTCGGCAGAGCCGGAATCACGGTGAATAAAAACGCAATTCCCTTTGACCCGAAGCCCCCTGCAGTCTCAAGCGGCGTTAGGATTGGCACGCCGGCGGTTACAACGCGCGGGATGAAAGAAGCCCAGATGCAGACCATCGCCGGATACATTTTTGATGCGCTCAGAAGCGCGGGCGACGAAGAGGCGTTGTGCGCAATAAAGGACAAGGTGAAGGAGCTTTGCTTGGCTTTTCCAATTTACGGGCATAAGCTGTGAAAAAACTGCGGTGAAACCACCCGTTTTATTGGGAGACGCCCATTAGCGCAAATTGTTTTTTTATCTTGACCTTGGGTTTATTTATGAAATTCTCGGCTACACGAATCATTTCACTATTGAGAATTAAATGAAATGCCCCTTCTGCTCGCATCAAAACGATAGAGTGATTGACTCGCGCATCGGCAGGGATGGTCTGTCCATCAGGCGGCGTAGGGAGTGCCTTGAGTGCGGAAGACGATTTACGACCTACGAGCGCGTGGAGGAGGTTGACCTTCTCATCATCAAAAAAGACGGCAGACGCGAGCAATTTGTAAGGGGCAAAATAGTCGAGGGGATGCTCAAAGCCTGCGAGAAGAGACCGATAAGCGTCAACGTGATTCAGGATTTCGTATCGGAACTTGAGCGAGAGTTTCAGGAAAGGGGCGAGAGAGAGGTCGAGAGCAGGGAAATAGGCGAGCGCGTAATAAAGAAACTCTACGAGCTGGACGAGGTCGCCTATGTGAGATTCGCCTCGGTCTATCGTTCGTTTAAAGACGTAAACCAGTTCATGGAAGAACTCAAAGAACTGCTCAAGGATAAAGAATCCGCAAAGCAGAATGAAACCCCAGAACAGAAACCACTCCATCTCGAACTAATCAAGGACAAATCCGGCGAATAAGCAGATGCTCACAGACTCGCACGCGCACCTCGAAATGCTGGACGGCGTATCGGAAATCATCGGCAGGGCAAAAGACGCCGGAGTCGGCAGGATTATCTCCATTTCGTCAAATGTGGAGTCATCGGAGCGGACTGTGCGTATTGCCGAGGAATTCGCCGAAGTCCTCGCCTCAGTCGGCATTCACCCTCACGAGGCGGCTACGTTCTCCGAGGGGGCTTTGGCGAGGCTGGAGAGCCTGGCGGAATCCCCAAAAGTAGTGGCTATCGGCGAGAGCGGACTTGATTATCACCATATGTCATCGCCGAAAGAGGCGCAGATTCTCTCATTTAGAAATCATATCGCCCTTGCCAAGCGGCGAGACCTCGCCCTAGTCGTCCACGCGAGGGACTCAGGAAACGGCGACGCCCACGGAGAAGCGCAGAGAATCCTAGCCGAAGAGAATATCCGCGGAATGAGGGTGGTGATTCACTGCTTCACGGCAGACCTTCAGGCAGCGGAGCGTTACATCGAGCTTGGATGCTACATATCTTTCTCCGGCATTATCACGTTCAAAAACGCGGAGGAAATCCGGCAGGCGGCGGCTCAAGCCCCGATGGACAGAATCCTCATCGAGACCGACTCGCCGTACCTAGCCCCAATCCCCTACAGAGGGAAGAGGAACGAACCTGCCTTTGTGCAGTATGTGGCGGGGGCAATCGCCCAGATACGCGGGATTTCCCTTGATGAGGTGTCGCGGCTGACAACTGCTAACGCCGAGAGGTTCTTCGCTATTGGCGCGGACAGAAGTGGCTAGTGGCTAGAGAGATTATCCCGAATGCGTGGCAGGTGTCATTTCAAGCTGTCCATAGCTTCTAACATGAATAGAGGTGTTTCGCTTCGTTCAACATGACAGCGGAAAATACTTTCACCAGTGATTAGCCCAGCCGCGCGCGCGATGAGCCGCTCATCTATATGTAGCCTCCGCGCGCTTTCGGGCAGTGTCCCACGATAAATGGCGGAGAAAACGATGAAACCGAGAATTGGAATCACTATGGGCGACCCGAACGGCATCGGGGCGGAGATTATTGCCAAAGCCCTATGTTGCTCGGAGCTTCAAGAACTCGCCGAGTTCATCGTATTCGGCAATGAAGAGATAATTAAAGCGGCGGCAATACTCGTCGGAATGCGCGGGGAATTCAAAATCGCGGAGACGGGAGATTTCGGCATCGGCGACCTGCGCCCCGGAATAGCCGAGAAATCCGCTGGACGAGCAAGCCTCGGTTATATCGAAGGAGCGGTCAAATCCGCTATGGAGGGGAAACTTGACGCCATCGTTACCGCCCCCATCGCTAAAGAGGCGACGCACCTTGCAGGCTCGAAATTCCCCGGACATACGGAGATGCTCCAGAGCTTGACCGGGGCTAAAGACGCGCGCATGATGTTCGACGGGGGCGCGTTTCGAGTGGCGCTTCAGACAATTCACACGGCGCTCGCAGAGGTTCCAGCGCTCATAAACGAGGCAGAAATCCTACGAACAATAGAGATTGTAAACGACGCCCTCATAAGCCAATTCGGTATCGTGAATCCGAAAATCGTCGTCTGCGGGCTAAATCCCCATGCAGGAGAAGTAGGCGCGTTTGGGCGGGAGGAGATTGTCCATATCATACCGGCAATCCAGAGCGCGAGACGAGGCGGGATTGATGTTTCAGGGCCCCTTCCAGCCGACACGCTCTTCTATTATGCCGCAAAAGGCAGGTGGGATATGGTCATCGCCATGTATCACGACCAGGGGCTCGTGCCGTTTAAGATGCTCTCATTCGACGACGGGGTGAATGTAACCCTTGGGCTTCCCATTATTCGCACGTCCCCCGACCATGGGACGGCTTACGACATCGCTTGGAGGGGAGAGGCAAACCCCTCTAGCATGGCGGCGGCTGTGAAATTAGCGGTCAGACTCGCCCGCTCCAAAACCGCCTCTAGGGTCTAACTGGCGAGGTAGGGCATACAAATTTGGCAAACCGGCCACTAATTTTCCTCAGGAATCTTCCACCCTCACGGCGTCAATTAGCAGTCTGCGGCGATTTGCAGAGCGCGGGCAGTATTTCGCCCGATTTTCCGATAACGGTCATATCGTAGAGTTGGGAGTTAATAGTCGGCTCGGTGTTGATTTCGATTACCGTCTTGCCGCTCTGCTTAGCCACTATGCCCATTGAAGCGGCGGGTTGCACTACGCCCGATGTGCCAATGATTAGCATCACATCGCAGTCCTCCATGGCAAAGAGCGCTTTATCAATCACCGCCATGGGAATCATCTCGCCGTACCAGACGATGTTCGGGCGCATGACCGCGCCGCAGGCTCTGCACACGGGCGGTATTTCCTTGATAGGCACGTCGTAGTTTTCATCGGACTGTGTGCAGTTGGTGCATCTGGTCTGCCAGATATTTCCGTGCATCTCGATGACGTTGCGGCTTCCGGCTAGTCGGTGAAGCCCGTCAATGTTTTGCGTGATGAGGGTGAACTTGGATTTTTCTCTCTCTAAATCTACCACGGCGAAGTGTCCGGGGTTGGGTTTTGCGGCTTTCATCAGCGTGCGCCTCCAGTCGTACCACTCCCAGACGAGTTTTGGGTCTCGGTAGAAGGCGTCGGGGGTTGCGAGGTCTTCGGCTCGGAAGTTGCGCCAAAGCCCGCCGTCGCCCCTGAACGTGGGGACTCCGCTCTCAGCCGAGACGCCCGCGCCGGACAGAACGACCACTTTAGACGCCCTCTCGACGATTCGCTTAGCTTTTAGGATTTTATCTTCTGTACTGTCCATTTCACCGCCCTGCCAAATATTTAGGTTAAATCTACCCCTCAACACAAATTTTAACAATAATGACAATTAAACGTCGAGCTTTTTTATTTGCCACGGCGCAATATCCACCGATTTATTTTCATCTCCGCTATCAATTCCCCCCTCGGCGTCCTTATTTTTGATGGACTTAACACCGCTCAGCGCCTCGGATGCCGGTATGTCGGCGAGGGTTTCATCGTAGAGGTCAAACCAAGGAAACCCGTAATTAGTGTAAGTTTTGGCGCTTATCGGCGTTGGCGGAAGACTCATTCCGGTTATCTCCAGGTAGCGGGCGCTGTTGATTATATATATAGCCGCGGTGGAGAAATTCGCCCTGTCCCAGGAGCGAGCGCCGTATTTATCGGGGTAAATTTTCTGCTTTATCCGCCCTCCTGCCCCAAGCCCCATCGCGGAGCCGCCCGCCGGAGCGCGCATAAAAAGGCGCTCATGCGATATTTCGCCCCTCGGAGGCTCATCGGGGAATCTGCCGGGCTTCGGCTCATAGACCTTTATTTGTATCCCTCCGAGAGTCTCTGAGCCCGTGATTTGCCCCTCGACTGTATAGCCCATCCCAAGCGGCATAGCGACGAACTGCCTCACGCCCCCGTTTTCGCTTTTAATTCCGTCAATCCAGGGCTGGTCTGGGGCTACCAGATAATTTTGAGGTTTAGATATAAGCCCCTTATCATCCCGCGGCTTGCCCGTTAAGATATTTACCCCGCCTATGGCTATTATAACCGCGTTCGGCTTCCAGCGCCGCCCCTCAAATGCGAGCCACAGGGCTTCTCTCTGATACATGGAAATAAAGTGCGCGCCCTCGCTAATCCATTCGTCGGGGACCCGCCCCGCAAAATCCGCCGCGCTCATTATCGGAAATTCCCCCAACCCCGGCGGGAGCGGATAAACCCTTCCGTCGTCCGGTATTCTCAAAGTGCGCTGGAACGATACGCTAAACGCCTCGCCTATATGAATACGCGCTTCCATGGGGGTTCTCACCTCTTCTCTGCTCAGATAACATTCAACGCCGCCGAGTTAGCCCCTTAAGAGCTTATCCGCCCCGCCGAGTTCCCTAACCCACACCGCGAGTTTATCCAAACCCTCGGCGAGACCCACAACGGGCTCGTAGCCCAAATCCTGCCGGGCGCGCTCGATGCTGTAGGTGCGGCTTCCGGCAATGGCGGCGGCGGCAAATCTGGTGAGGAAAGGGGGCTTATCGGATTTCCTGAGCCGCGCCACCGACTCAAGCGCGGAGGCGAGGGCGTAGGCGACGCGGTAGGGAACGGATTTTGTGGGAGTCCAACTCATACCAGCGGCGCCGAGCTGTTTTTGTATAAATTCAAGGTGATTTATCGTCATACCGTCGTTTATGAAATAGGTGTTTCCCGCCGCCTTAGGTGTCTGTGCGGCTAGGACGAGTCCGCAGACGAGATTGTCAACGTGGCATGGGGAGACGACGCCGCGTCCATCGCCGATTCTAAAGGCGACGTTTTTCTTGGCGATATTGATGATGCGCGGGAGAATTACGACGTCCCCCGCCCCCCAGACCCCCGACGCCCTGACGATAACGGTTTCAAGCCCGTGTTCGCGGCAGAAGCGATTTACTGCTCTCTCGGCTTGCGCCTTAGTTTCGTTGTAATAATCGCCGTAGCTGGGTGGATAGGGATAGCTCTCGTCAATGTTCATCATGTTATGGACGCTCCAGAAATCGGATTTCCACAGCACGCTCGAGGTACTAATATAGACGAATCTGCGGACTCCCGCATCCACTGCCGCCTGAAGCAATTTCTCCGTAGCCTCGACATTTATCTTCCAAAACTCCTCGCGCCGCCCCCAATCGGAGACAAACGCCGCAATGTGATATAAGACATCTGCGCCGCCTTTGACGAGTTCGCCGAGGGATGCGCAGTCCGAGAGGTCTCCCCTGCAAAGCTCGACGCCTAATTTGCCAAGCCCGTCCACGTTGCTCGACCCCCTCACAAGGGATTTCACACCATAGCCCTTTGCGACCAGGGCGGCGGCTAATTTCCCCCCTATAAACCCAGAGCCTCCGGTTACAATCGCCCTCATTTCAATCACCCCATTGGACAGCTATAATTGAACTATTATACCCACTTGGCAATAAATCAATTTGGGAGGCGCGAAAACTAGGGATGATAGCTTATGAGATTTATAAAGTAATTCACATACTCGCGGTAATTTCGCTTTTTCTCTCGCTCGGCGGATACGCGATTCTCTCGATTACGAAATCAACCGCGGGAAAAGGGCTCGTCGGCAGGACTCACGGGATAGCCGTGTTGCTGATACTCGTAGCGGGGTTTGGGCTTGTGGCGAGGCTCGGAGCGCAGATGCTCTCTCTGTGGATTTTAACGAAGCTAGGGGTGTTGGTTGCCCTTGCGATGATGCCGGTGTTTATTAGAAGAAACCCTGAGCGCGCCCCTGCGCTTTGGCTGATAACAATTGCCTTGGGGGGACTTGCCATTTATATGGCGGTATATAAGGTGAATTTCTAGCTATGCCCCAATGACGCCAATTGCGTCTTTTGCCGCCGCGATAATTGCCTTGGGGTTTCCGGTGAGCGCGGCGCCGGCAAGACCCGCGAGAGCCGAGGCTACGGCGAGTGCTTTTTTGACGTTGGCGAGGGTTTTGAGGGTTTTCACCGCAATTTTGCTTGCCTTCTGTAGCCCCTCGGCGGCTTCGGAAAGCTCCTGGGATGTGCCGTGAATTGACATCGCTCCCAGTTTGGCGGATTGACCTAGAAGCTCTCCCGCGGCGCCGGAGACTGCCGCAAATTCCTCGTCAGAAAGTTGATTTTCTGCCGCAAAGCGGCTCAACTCTCTTGCCGCGCTCTGAATGGCTCTTCTCGTTGCTCTTAATTGGTTAGGGGTTAGATTAGGCATTGGACCTCACTCCTCCTCGTAAGACGTTTTACTTGAAAGCCCGCTTCAGATTTTTTACTATCGGCAGAAGCTCTCTGATGTAGCCTTGAACATATTGCGCCAGCTCGGCGGAATCGAGCGCGTTCGCTCCAGCGGCAATTTTATCGTGAGTCTCGGCGATGCTGCCAAGAAGCGTTTGATACCCCGAGGCGGCGGCGAGCTTGGCTTCGGCGGATTCCAATTGAGCTTTATTTTGGAATAGCTCATCGTTGATTTCCGCGGATTCGCGAGCGCCTTTTGGAAGCATCCGAGCAAGCCCGGTTTGGGCGAGGTTGAGCTGGATTCGCTCATCTTCGAGGAAATCCCTGTAGTCTTCAACGATGTCTATAAGCCCGCCAATTAAATCCCCGAAATATGGATTTGCCGCGCGGATGGTCTGCTTAAGACGTTTCTGCCTATAGCCCTCGGCGGCAATCTTCACCAACAGCCCGGCGAGTTTCGAGACGGATTCGGCTCTCTGCCCGGCGAACGGACTGCCTCCGGCGATTTTTATAGCCGCGAGATTCGATTTCAGCCCATCAATATCGGCGGCAAACGTAGCCGGCTCGTCCGAGGCAAGCCTCCCTAGGGCATAAACGTAGCCCTGAAGCGCCAGATTTGCATCCAAAATCCCTTCAAGGCTCTGCCCGGCATCTCGGCAGACTTCGAGCCCGGATTCATAATCCTCGGAATATTTCACATCGCCATTTTCGGATATTTCAATCCTATAGCCTTGATAATCTATTTCTACGCGGCGGAGGCAACTGTGCGCAATATCGGCGGCAATGGATTCAAACTCGCGGGAAGCAACGAGCGTGGTCTCGGCGAAATCCCTCACGGCGGGCAGATTGGCGGCGCATCCGGAAAGGAAAATCAGGGTAATTAGCGAAACTGCAAGACGAAAATTCCCGAATATCATTGCGAGATTCCTCTTTTTTCCGAGTATGCCGTTCACGCACAAATCCCTCTGGGAAATGCTTGCAGATTTGGCCGTCATTTTACTTCCCTCCTGAGCGATGTTTAATACAATTCATCAAGAATCGGATTTGCCCTCGGACTGCTTCTTCTCTTCAGCCGCCCGCTCCTGCCGAACGCGATTATCGAGATAGTCCAGAACATTTTTGGCTAGTTTGAGCTCCCTGCTCTCCTCATCGGAGTCGGAGGGGGCATTCTCGTCAGGAGGCTTTGGGGCGCTTTCATCCGGCTCTGTGTCGGCAGGTTCGGGGAGGTCAGAGGGTTGCTCTGGCTCGGCATCCTCTTGCGGCTTCGGCTCTGGGATTGGCGCAGGGCTGCCCTCTTCAAAGTACTTTTCAATGTTTCTCATGGAGCTTCGGGCGGCTTTTTTAATCTGCTCTGCCGCCTGCCCTATTGTCGGGCGTTTGCTGGAGTCGAGTTGGAGGAGGCGCAGGCTCACCTGGGTCTGATAGCTGTTTATGGCAATAGTGAGCTGGCTCATATCGGCCATGATTTTGCGAATCTGCTCAACGGGGCGGAATAGATAAAGCCCGGTGAGGTCGGCAAGCCCAAGCCCGCCGATGGCTAGGGAGCGCCAAAGCTCGGAGTCAGACCACGCCTTAACGACCGAGGCAAGTATCAGCCCCGTGCCTAGGATAAACATCACGATGGACAGGATGATAACTATCCAGTAGGTGCGCCGAAGCCCGTATTGGAGCTTTGCCACCTCGAATTTTCCGTCGTGAAGCACACCTTTCATAAACTCAATAAGCCACTGATTCGCGCTTTCCGCCTCACGCTCGGATAGAATTTTGTCCGTATTATCACTATCCCTCTCGCGCTCTCTTTTGCTCATCGCCCCACTCTCCACAGTCCGTTATTATCGGATTCCCTCTTCCTGCGGTTCGCCTCGGCTAGTGTCAAATTCGGTTGGCGCTCGGCAGGAATATTTCCTATAATTTCCATATATTAAGCGCGCGGAGTGTTGCGGCTCGCCGCTCTGATAATCCGAGCTTCGCAATTCCGTTTACTTTTTTGGTTATCTCTTCAACATCTCCATTATCAGCCAAACGGGAGCAGTTGGTTGCATCCCAATAGGCAAAGGCAATTCTCGCGGCGGACTGGAGTTCACGGGCAAGCTCAGGGCTAGCTTCAATATCAATTCCTACCAGAAGCCCAATTTCTCTATAATTTGCGCGCCCCGTTAGTTGCTTATACCCTGAGCCGCGATACCTCCAGCCGTCCCCGCTCGCCTCGTTGCCGTTGCCCAGACGATTGGCATAGACTCGATTCGCAATTGCCTGAGGCCCTCGCTTTATCAAGGCTCGGGCGTCTTCAATCCCCTTCACTGCGCTAAAGATTTTATCGAGGCGCGCGGGGTCTCTGTAATTTAAATTCTCAATCATGGTTGCGAACCCCGCCGTTTCAACAAATATTTGCCCCATAAAGTGGCAGAGCCGAACCGGAGTGGTTACAGAACTAGACACTCTAGCATCTTCCAGCGCTTTTGCATGAGCCTCTGGGTCTCTCATCTTGGGAGCAAATTTCTTAAGCGTCTCTGCGGTAATCATGTTAAAACCCTCCACGAGGTTTGTTTGTCTAATCATCTCAGGCGCGTATTTTTGGGGAGCGAATCAGCCTAGTAACTCCTGTCCTTCCCTCTTGCGCCAGTTCGCCTCGGCTAGTGTCAGGTTTGGGTGATATTCAAAGTGGGGCAGGTCTTTGAAGCTCTTGAAATCCCCTCCCCACTGAAGGGCGCACCTCCTGCCGAGTTCGCCGATTTTGCTCCAAAACGGGCTGTTCCATATCGCCTTGCCGTTCACAAGCGGGACAACATCGAAGGCGAGTCCGAAGTTATGCCACGACTGCCCGGGCTTTGCGTTAGTTACCCTCTTGCCCGGCTTTGTGCGTCCGATGGCGTAGAGGGCGGCTTGCTCCTCGAATGTGCGCAGGGCGCTGGTAATGAGCAGTTCAATCCCCTCAGCCTCGGCTAAGGCTAGAAGCGCGCGGGCTTTCTCGGCAACCACGGGATGTAAATCTTCCAGTTTCCTAGATGGCATAATGTGAATCCTCCTAAATGGGTTATTTTCGTGTAACGCCTGTTTTACGAAATATTTCGCAAGAGCCGTGCCAAATGTCCGGGGAGGAGTCAGGAATGGGAATATATAGCAATATCAGCAGGTTAAGAAAGCACACTGAAATTATCCCCGCGCGCGAATCGGGCAAATTTACCAAAAATATTATGGTATTTTTACCGCGCCTTATAATAGAAATCTGGAATTTATGAGGAAAACGGCGGGATTTTTGATTAGCTAAGCGGAGGCGCTTCAGTTAATTCCCGTATCCGTGATGAGGAGTTGCTTTATGAGTCGCTCCATGACCTTTCTTCGCACCCACATCTCGCCGTCGTTGATGGCTTTAATACATTTGACAATGTCGTCCTTGCCCGCGCGCTCTGGCAGGAAACCCCTCACGCCCATCTTCAGCGCCGCCACTTCTTTGTCCTCGTCGTAGTCCTTGAGGAGGAGCAGAATCTTTACATGGCTGGCCATCTGGTTTACGAGATTAATTGCCTCCAGAATGCTCACCTCTTCATCGTCGTCGTTGATAATGACGATATTTGGCTTTATTTTATCGAGGCACTCAATCAGTTCCATGACGTTAGAGGCCTCGCCCTTGAGTCTTATATCGTCTTCGCCGCTGAGATGGCTGATAACGCCTTTCCTCACAAGCGAGCGAGAGCTGAAGACGAGAACGTCCATGAATTTGCTCTTAAATTTTCTGCCTAATTTCCTGATTTGCATCGAAAGGTTTTAGCCACTCCCCCGCTCACAATGGGCTATTATCTCACTAAGCGCAATCCGATGTCAATAGAGATTTTTTGAGTCTTTTAAATAGAGAAGCAACCACTGCGGGCGCGTGGTGTAGAGGTTTTTAGCGGTGCGCTGAGTAGAAATTATATTATGGATTGCCCCATTATCGGGACCTGCATCCCACTTGTCATTTCGAAGCAGGGGCAATAGGGGGAGCGCAGATGGAATTGGAATTGCGCGAATTATCCCTCGGCGGCGGCTTTATTAGGCTCATTGAGTTTCTTCCCAGCTTGGCGCTTCTGGGATTTTTCTTCAGTTATCACCTCGAGCCTGCCGTCAATCTCCTTGACGCGCTTTATCCCCTTGCACTCTGGGTAGCCCGTGCATCCGAGAAATTTCCCGTATCGGCTCATTCTAAGCGCCATTGGACGCGCGCACAGGTCGCAGAGGATGTCGCTTCGGACTTCCGGCTCCTTGCGCTCTTTGATTTTTATCTCGCCGCCGTCGCCGTACTCGAATTGCTTTGCGTTTTTGCACTCCGGGTAGCTGGAGCAGGACAGAAACTCCCCCTTTTTCCCCCACTTTATTATCATCATCGCGCCGCAGAGGTCGCATTTTACTTCCGTCGGCACGCCGTCGCGCTTGAGGCTCTTAAGGGAATCATCGGCCTTCTCGAGCCTCGATGAGAAATCCTTATAAAACCCTTTCAGAAGCTCAACCCAATTGACATTGCCTTCCTCGACTTTATCCAGCCCATCTTCCATCTCAGCGGTGAATTTTACGTCCATAATTTCGGGGAATCCCTCGACGAGAAGGTCGCTTACGGAGCGTCCCAAAAGTGTGGGCTTTAACCTGGTCTTCTCGCGTATTACGTACTCGCGCTCCTGAATTGTGGACAGAATCGCGGCATAGGTCGAGGGTCTGCCGATGCCCTTTTCCTCCAATTCCTTGACGAGCGAGCTTTCAGTGAATCTCGGAGGCGGCTGAGTGAAATGCTGTTTTCCCTCGAGATTTAGAAGGGCGAGCGTCATGCCATCGGTGAGGTCAGGAAGGCGTCTGTCTTCCTCTCTATCGCGCGCCTCTTCTTCTTCTTCCTTCACCTCCATATAGGCGGCGGTAAATCCGGCGAATTTAAGCGTCGAGCCAGTGGAGCGGAACCCCCCCCTGCCCGCTTCAATTTCAGCGGTGGTTTGGTCATAGACGGCTGGAGACATCTGCGAGGAGAGGAATCTCTGCCATACGAGTTTATACAGTTCAAACTCATCGTCCGAGAGGAAATGCCTTAGCGAGTCCGGCGTTTTAGCTACGAACGTAGGTCTTATAGCCTCGTGGGCGTCTTGGGCGGATTTTTTAACCTTAAAGACATTCGGGGTTTCAGGCACGAACTCCGGTCCGTAATTTTCGGCGGCGTAGGCCCTCGCCTCGGCGACGGCGTGGTCAGAGACTCGAACGGAGTCGGTTCTCATGTATGTGATGAGTCCCACGGGACCCTCTTTGCCAAGCTCGATTCCCTCGTAGAGTTTCTGGGCTATTGACATGGTTTTTTTCACCGTAAACCGGAGCTTCCGGGAGGCTTCCTGCTGAATAGTGCTGGTGATAAAAGGCGGAGCGGGATTTCTTATGCGGTCTTTCTTCTCAACTGAAATTACTTTGTAGGGGCTGTTTTTGAGTTCTGCGACGATTTCGGAGGCGAGAGTCTGGTTCTCTATCTCGATTTTTTTGCCGTCGTACCTGCTCAAGGTGGCGATAAAAGACTGCGCTTCTGTGTCTTCGGGGCGTTTGAGGGCGGCTTCAATCGTCCAATACTCCTCCTGCTTGAATGCCTCAATTTCCCGCTCGCGCTCAACGACTATCCTAAGCGCCACGCTCTGCACTCGCCCCGCGCTGAGTCCGCGCTTGACCTTCTTCCACAGAATTGGGCTTAAGCGGTAGCCAACCAAACGGTCTAGGACTCTGCGCGCCTGTTGAGCCTCGAAGCGGTCTTGGCTAATGCGTATTGGGTTTTTTATCGCGTCCAGCACGGCGTTTTTCGTTATCTCGTGGATGAGAATCCTGTAGGCGTTGTCTTTGATTTTCAGTCTGTCGGCTATGTGCCAGGCTATAGCCTCGCCCTCTCGGTCGGGGTCTGAGGCGAGATAGACGTTTTCGACGCCCTTTGCCGCCTTCTGAAGCTGGGAGAGATATTTTTTCTTGTCCTTGATGACGACATATTTGGGCTGAAAGTCCTTGTCCACGTCCACGCCGAGAGCGCCGCTGGGCAAATCAATCAAATGACCGGAGGACGCCTCCACGGCAAAATCTCTGCCGAGATACTTTCTTATTGTTTTTGCCTTCGCAGGCGACTCCACTATTACCAGAGATTTGGACATCCGACCTCCTCCTTTATCATCAACGCGCATGAGATTGGCAAGTAGCGCCTGAGTGTGCCGGTAATTCCTGTGCGCGCTCACTAAGAATGTATCACCAAAAATTGCGCTTAGTCAACCTTTTCGGGCTTAATTTACACAATTTTAACCCGCTCGGAAAATCCGCAAACCCCTACTGCCCCGCCCCTCATCGGCATCAACCCTCAATTTCCTAATATCTAAAAACCCAAGTATCTTTATGGCGAAATAGTTAATCTAACCGTCCAAAGCTCGGAGCCTCGAAGCGCAGATGAAACGAAACAGCCCCCGCGAACTTCAATTCGACTTTCTCATCGTCGGAAGCGGCATCGCAGGACTCTACGCCGCCCTCTACGCCTCAAAATTCGGACGCGTCGCCCTCATAACAAAATCCACGCTTGAGGAGAGCAACTCCTTTTGGGCGCAGGGCGGGATTGCCGCCGTCATGGATCCAGAAGACTCAACCCTCCTGCATCTCGAAGACACAGTTCAAGCCGGAAGGGGGCTTTGCAACGAAGAGGCGGCGCGAATCCTCGTTGACGAGGGACGGGCGAGGGTTTTAGACCTCATCGCATTGGGGATGAAATTCGACTCAGGCGAGCGGGGTCTGGAACTCGGCTTGGAGGGGGGACACAGGAAAAGGCGAGTGCTTCATGCCGGAGGGAATTCCACGGGAAAGGAAATTGTGCAGTTCCTAATTGCTTCGGTCAAGGCAAATACCGGTATCGAGGTGTTCGAGCGGCTCACGGTGTCGAGCCTAGCCTCGGACGGGAAGAGATGCTTCGGGGCTTGGGCTTACGGCGAGAGCAATAATAGCCCCGTAGTTTTTGCTTCCGCATCCACCATACTGGCAACCGGCGGGGCTTCGGCTCTCTACGAGAGGACGACGAATCCCCCAAGCGCGGTGGGTGAGGGGATTGCGCTCGCCTACAGAGCCGGCGCCGAGCTTCGGGACATGGAATTCATTCAATTCCACCCAACGGCGCTTTACACCAATGGAGGGGCGAGCTTTCTCATCAGCGAAGCCGTCCGAGGCGAGGGGGCGCATCTCATCAATCACCGCGGGGAGAGATTCGCAGTGGACTATCACGAGCTTGGAGAGCTTGCCCCAAGGGACGTAGTGTCAAGAGCGATATTCAGCGAGATGAGAAAATCCGGTAGCGAGTGCGTGTTTTTGACGCTCAAGCGCCTGAATGGGGATTACATAAAGCGGCGGTTTTCCAACATTTACGAGGCGTGTTTAAACCTCGGAGTCAATATTACAGAGGATTTAATCCCCGTCGCCCCAGCCGCTCACTACACCATCGGAGGGGTGAGGACTGGGCTTACCGGCGAAACTAGCCTGTCCGGGCTTTTCGCCTCAGGCGAGGTAGCCTGCACGGGGGTTCACGGGGCGAACAGGCTTGCGAGCAACTCGCTTCTCGAGTGCATAGTGTTTGCCAAGCGCGCCGTGGACGGGGCTATCGCATCGAGGGCTGAGTCCGCATCCCTGCCGGACGGAGAGGGGTGGGCGGATATGGAATTCTCGCCAAAGCCGCCGGATAAAGAGCGGTTTTCGCTCATCCGAGAGGGCGTCTGCCGCATTATGACCAGAGGGGTCGGAATAATAAGGAGCGCCGATGGTCTGAGGCAGGTGATCTCTTCCTTGGATGGATTCATGCTCGATGGGAAGAATCTCGGCGGGGGGTTGAGGCTGAAACTCGAGAACATGATAACTGTCTCATCCCTGATAGCAAAATCCGCCCTCCAGAGAACTGAGTCTCGCGGGGCGCACATCAGAGAGGATTTCCCAAACGAGGACGACGGCTGGAGGAAGCACATAGTCTGCAAAAAAGGGACTGAGCCATACGTCGAGGGGGATAAATAGGAGATGATGAATAATAAGAATCTCGACTGGGCAAGGGTCATGCCCCTGATTGACGCCGCGCTCCGGGAGGATGTAGGCGATGGGGACATTACGACAAACCTGATTTTCCCACGGGGGGTGAGAGCCGGGGCATTCATCATGGCAAAGGACTTTGGCACGGCGGCGGGAGTGGCAGTGGCGGAGGCAGTGTTCAAGAAATTGGATGCCGAAATCCGCTGGACTCCCCGCAAAAGTGACGGAGACCCGCTCGCTCCGAATGAGATCATCGCCGAAATTGAGGGCGAGGCAGTAGCTATACTCACAGGCGAGAGGGTAGCGCTAAACCTCCTTCAGAGGCTCTGCGGCGTAGCCACGCTTACCTCAAAATTCACCCTCGCCGTATCAGGGCTTCGGACGAAAATTCTCGATACCAGAAAAACCGCTCCCGCAATGCGCGCCCTCGATAAATACGCCGTAGCCGTCGGCGGGGGGACAAATCACCGCTTCGGACTCTACGACGGCATTCTCATCAAAGACAACCACATAAAGCTCGCGGGAGGCATCAGCGCGGCGGTCGAGGCAATTCGGCGGGGACTGATAAAAAACCTCCCGATAGAGGTCGAGGCTTCCACCCTAGAGGAGGTGCAGGAAGCCCTCGCGCTGGGCGTAGAGATAATAATGCTCGACAACATGAACGCCGATAGAATCCGCCAAGCCCTTGGCATCATCGGCGGCAAAGCCATTACCGAGGCATCTGGCGGCATCACGCTTGAGAATGTGCGCCAAATCGCCGAAACGGGAGTGGACTTCATCTCCGTAGGGGCGCTTACGCACTCGGCTAAGGCTTTGGACATCGGGCTTTACATGGTATGATTACAGTCCGAAGAGAGAGCAAAATCCATGAGCCGGAGGGCTAGAATGGAGAGCATCGAGAGGATAGCATCTGAGATAGCCCGCCTGAAACGAGAGAAAAATGCCGTCATCCTCGCCCACAATTACCAATTAGGCGAGGTTCAGGACGTGGCGGATTTTACGGGAGACTCGCTTGCCCTTGCCCAGGAAGCCGCCAAAACAGACGCAGACATAATAGTTTTCTGCGGCGTTCATTTCATGGCAGAGACGGCGGCCATCACCTGCCCGGATAAAAAAGTGCTAATCCCCGACATGGACGCCGGATGCTCGCTTGCCTCGACTATTGACGCCGAGAAGCTGAGGGCTTGGAAAAGAGAGCATCCGGGCGCGGTCGTGGTGTCTTATGTGAACACCACAGCCGAGGTCAAAGCTGAGACCGACTACTGCTGCACGTCGTCTAATGCGGTGAAAATCGTAAGCTCCGTCCCGGCGGATAGAGAAATCCTCTTCCTGCCGGATATGTTCCTAGGGGCTTACGTGGCGAAGGTTACAGGTAGGAAAATACATATCTGGAGCGGCGAGTGCCACGTTCACGCCGGGATTCGGGTCAGCGATATTAAAAACATGAGAGCCGCCCGCCCCCGCGCCGAGATGCTCGTTCACCCGGAATGCGGATGCACCACCTCGTTTCTCTATCACTCGGCGGACAGCTCCCCTGAGACATCCGACATCAAATTTCTCTCCACGGGGGGGATGATAAACCACGCGAGACGCTCCCCGTCAAAGGAGTTCATAGTAGCCACGGAAACCGGCATACTCCACCGCATGAGGAAAGAGAATCCCGATAAAATCTTTCATGCCGCTAACGAAGAGGCGGTGTGTAGATTCATGAAGATGATTACGCTCGACAAGGTTCTGACCTCGCTCCAATATGGAATTTACGAGGTGAAAGTGCCGCAAGAGACCGCCGAGAGGGCTAGAAAGTCCATAGACCGAATGCTTGAGCTGTCGAGCTAGTACCCTCCCCCACACGGCTTGCAGGAGATTCAGAACTAGATTTGCCGCCGGATTTGCCCAAGCCGAGAAACTCCCGTTATAATCACCAATTAATAGCTCATCAGAGCGATATTTCATGAAGCCGCCCAGAAGAAATCCCGTCTCAATCATACCCATCGCCAGCATCCCGGAAATCAAGCCGGGCGACGACCTCGTGGCAATAGTATCTGATTCGATATTGAACGAAGGGCTGTCGCTCGCCGAGGGAGATGTTCTAGTCCTAGCGCAGAAGATAGTATCCAAAGCCGAGGGGCGAATCATCCGCCTGCAGGACGTCGCGCCCTCCCCCTTTGCCCTGAAGCTCGCCGCAGAACTCAACAAAGACGCCGAATTGGTCGAGGTCATACTCTCGGAGTCGAGGAGAATACTCAAAGCCGAGCGCCGAGGGGATAAAGGGATGCTCATCGTCGAGACGAATCACGGTATCGTGCTTGCTAACGCCGGGGTTGACGCATCGAACGTGTCGGGCGGGGATACGGTTACGCTCCTGCCCGTTGACCCGGACGCATCAGCCCAGAGGCTTAGACGGGGATTCAACGAGAGATTCGGGGCGGACGCCGCCGTCATCATAACGGACACCGTAGGCAGACCGTGGAGGGAGGGGCTTGTGGAAATCGCCATCGGATGCGCAGGGCTGAAGGCTCTTCGGGATTTCAGGGGGATGAAGGACGCAAAGGGGTTTGAGATGAGCGCGACGGTCATAGCAGTGGCAGATGAGATAGCGTCCGCCGCTGGGCTAGCGATGGGCAAAAATGACGCTGTCCCCGCCGTGATAGTCAGGGGGTTTGAGTATGAGCGCGGCGGCGGCGGGACTAAGGAGATTATACGGGCCCGGGAAAATGATATTTTCCGCTGATTTCCGGCAGGGGGGGAATTTTTCAATTATAAACATGGGGAGGGCATTGTGGAATGGTCAATCTCAAGCAGATTAAAGACGCGGCGAGGAAACTGAGGGATGTGGCTTATAAAACCCCGTCGGCTTATTCCTATTCTCTGAGTGATATTTCAGGGGCAAACGTTCATCTGAAACTGGAGAACCTACAGCGCGCAGGCTCGTTCAAGATTCGAGGCGCGTACAATAAACTCTCGAAAATCCGCAGGAAGGTAAAAAACGTCATCGCCGCCTCAGCCGGCAATCATGCCCAGGGCGTAGCGCTCGCGGCAAGGCTTCTGGGAATGAATTCAACCATCGTGATGCCGGAGATAACTCCAATAAATAAAATCCTCGCCGTCAAGAGCTACGGGGCTGAGGTTATCCTGCACGGAAACAATTTCGATGACGCCATCCACCGCGCAAGAGAGGTCGAGCGGGAATCAGGCGATACATTTATTCACGCCTTCGACGATGCGGATATCATAGCCGGACAGGGAACCATAGGACTCGAAATCGCCGACGCCGTCAAAAACATTGACGCAGTGTTCGTTCCCATCGGGGGCGGAGGGCTGATTTCGGGCATTGCCACGGCAATTAAGGAGATAAATCCGAGGGTGAGGGTGATAGGGGTGCAGTCGGCAAATATCGCCTCGATGTATATGTCAATAAAAAAAGGGGAGGTCGTCGAGGCTCCCTCGGCGCAGACCATAGCCGACGGCATAGCGATAAAGCGTCCCGGGGGGATAACGCTTGAAATTGTAAAGCGGCACGTTGACGACATCGTGAGGGTTGAGGAGAGCGAAATCGAAGAGGCGCTCCTTCTGCTCACCGAGAGGAAGAGAATCGTCGTCGAGGGGGCGGGCGCGGCGGCGCTTGCGGGACTCATCAAGCTGAAAAACGACTACAGGCGCAGGAACGTCGCCGTTGTCGTGAGCGGAGGGAATATTGACATCAACACGCTCGCTAAAATTATTGACCGGGGGCTTGCGCGAGGGGGCAGAGTTATAAAGCTCATGGTGGAAATTCCAGACCTCCCCGGCTCTCTTGGGAAACTGAGTTCCCTGCTCGGCTCGGTCAAGGCGAATATCGTGCAGATATTCCACGACAGATTCTCAAGAGAGCTTCCCATTGGGCGGGCAATAGTAGAAATCAGCCTTGAGACCAAGGGGTTCGACCACAGAACTGAGATTCTAAGACTCCTCAAAGACAACGGCTACGAACCAAGGGAAAAGAACTAGAACGCCTCCTAGCTTCGATAATTGAGGCGGAAGTGGTCTCCAACAATCATTAAGCGATATAGTTAACGCTATTTAGTTCCGAGAACGGCGTCTTTGCAGGCTTTTGAGATCCTAAATTTGACCGCTTCTTTAGCGGGGATTTTGATTTCCGCTCCCGTCTGAGGGTTTCTGCCTTTTCTCGCCTTTCTGCTCACGAGAACGAGCTTTCCAATACCTGGGAGGGTAAATTCCTTGTTGTCTTTCGCCTGCTCATAGGCAATATCGGCAAGCTCGTCCAGGATTTGCGCGGCGTGTTTTTTTGTTAACCCCGCCCTCTCCGCTATCTTATCGGCTATTTGAGATTTAGTCAGCGCTTTTGCCATATTAGTGCCTCCTCGTTGGGAATAACTTTTTGACAATATGACAGAAATTGGAAAATAAATCAATATTAATTATAAAAAAATAGGAGTTTAAAAATAAAAAAAGGCCCCAGGGAATCTCCCCGGAGCCCTTTGTCTAGTGCCTTACTGAATTACTTAGTCAACCACTACAACAACGGCAGACACCGGTCCGGCGCTAACGGTCGTTACGGATACTGCGCTGACAAGCGGGATGTTAATCGTCGACACTGTCGTGCCGGTGGAAACTAGGGAGCCAACCGCGGCGCCAACAACGGCGATAAGTTGCCCTTCAGTCGCCTGCATCTCAACAGCACTCAGGGTCTTGGATGCTACCTGCTCGCTTCCGAACAGGAAGTTGGCATCCGACGCCATGGCTACTGTTGAGAGAGCCATAGCTACAGCAAATGTAAAAGCTAATACTTTACGCATATGCTTACACCTCCATATATTTGATACCTCTACGTTACACCATCGGGTTTTTTATGTCAATAGAAAATTTAGGGAATAAAAAGAATTTAACGGCGGCTTAACGGGAAGTTTTCGCTGTTTTGAGCCATTTAAAGTAAAAATACGGCTCCGCGCTCCAATCCCTGAGATTCGGGCAGAGGGTGAGGTATGGCAGCGGAAAATTTAGCGATTGCACAAATTACCCAGTGAAATCAAAGATTCGCTCGAGAGCCAATAATAAGAATCTAATCCGCGTTTCCGTGGTCTGCGTGGAGTCCGCATTCTCTATTGGAATCGCTCTCCCACCACCATCTACCCGCTCTGTGGTCTTCACCCTGATGTACGGGGCGCGTGCATGGGGCGCAGCCGATGCTGGGGTAGCCTTTGTCGTGCAGGGCGTTGTAGGGGATTCGATTCGCCTTGATATAGTCCCAAAGGTCGCCCGAAGTCCAATTTATAATCGGATTAATTTTGAGTATTCCCCCATGCTGGCGGTCAATTTCAAACACGCGGGCGTCGGAGCGGTTTTCGGTCTGCTCGCGTCTTATTCCCGTTATCCAGCCGTCGAGCGTGGCAAGCATCCTCTTAAGAGGGCGCACTTTTCTAATATCGCAGCACAGAATCCTGTTGGGCTTCCCCTTGTAGAACAGATTCATCCCGTGCGTGTTTACCATCTGCTCGACCTCGTCCTTATCCGGGAACATGACCTCGACTCTGATTCCGTACTTCGCCCTCATCCTATCAATCACGTCGTAGGTTTCCTGATTGAGCCTCCCGGTGTCGAGTGTAAACACCCTCGCCTCAGGGTTAATTTTAACCATCATATCAATGATGGATTCCGCCCCGAAGCTCGAAGCCAGAGCCACTTTTGGATGCAGAGCACTGAGCGTCCACCTCAGAATTTCCTGAGGCGTTCTGCGCCCGTATTCTCTGTTTAGTTCATCAACCTGTTCCTGAGTGAACTGCATCTGCGGTTATACCCACTCCTCATCTGACACACGCCGCCGAGGGCAATTTAAAGGAGAGACGCTCCTGCCCGTTAGTTGAAACGCCGCCCCCTTTGGATTCAAACTTCAATCTGCATAAGCCGCCATTAAGACCCTTCCCACCTCAGGTCTCGTGAACTCAAGCGGGAGGTCTTGCTTGTTTCTGAGCATCTCCCTCACTTTAGTTCCGCTGAGAATGAGGTGATTTTCTTTTGGGCATGGGCAGGTTTTAATTGACGCCATACCGCCGCATCTCTGGCAGTAGAACGTGTGGTCAAAGAATATAGGGGTTATGCCAAGCTCTGCGGGAGCAAACTCATCGAAAATCTTATGGGCATCATAAGTGCCGTAATAATTTCCGACTCCGGCGTGGTCTCTGCCGACGATAAAGTGCGTGCATCCATAATTCTGCCTCATCAGCGCATGGAATATCGCCTCCCTAGGGCCCGCGTATCTCATCGCGGCGGGAAGCACGGATAAAACCACTCTGTCCTTAGGATAGTAGTTCTCGATGAGGACTTCATAGCACTTCATGCGAATATCGGCGGGGATGTCGTCGCTTTTTGTCTCGCCCACGATGGGGTGAATCATGAGGCCGTCCATCATCTCGAGGGCGCATTTCTGGAGGTATTCGTGCGCCCTGTGAATGGGGTTTCGGGTCTGAAAGGCGACAATTTTCTTCCACCCTTTCTCTTGGAACAGCGCGCGTGTCTGAGCCGGTGCGCGCCTGTATTCGGGGAATTCCAAATTGGCGGGCATATTGACGAGGCTTATTTTGCCCCCCAAAAGGACATCGCCCTGGGCATAGACGACCTTTACCCCCGGATGCTCGGCGTCTGTGGTGCGATAGACGAGGCTCGCTTCCCTCTGCTTATCGTAGCCGAATTTCTCCTCTAAGTGAAGTATGGCGATTAGATTTTGGCTCTGGTCAACGAGCGCCAGGTCTTCGCCCTCTTTGAGCGCCGCCGCCTCGTCCGCTGAGACGGGAAGCGCAATTGGGATGCTCCAAGCCGCCCCGTTTGCAAGCCTCATGCGCTCGACGACGCTCTCGTAGTCGGCTCTGCCCATGAAACCTTCGAGAGGACTCATCGCGCCGATGGAGATGAGTTCCATATCGGATATTACCCTTGCCGAGACGGTCAGGGTTTTGAGGCTCTTGGATTTGCCGATTGCCTCAGATTTTGCCTCGCCGTCGAGGATTCTATTTACTAATTTGCCTCCGTGAGGGGCGATTGAATTGCTCATTTTTTTGTGATTTCTCCTTAAATTTTGAATAATAATCTGCGCGCGCCTAGAAATTCCGGCTCAGCATCGCCGCAACATCGTACTTAAAATAGAGCATAGACAAGGCATAGGCCGCTCCGACGGCAAAAAACGGCACGACAAACCAGAAAAAAGCTATTCTCATAACGTAGCGGTTTTGGAGCGTCAAGGAAAACCCCTGACTGGCGCACTAAAATCCTATTATACCCGATGTTACGATTTCCGCTAACGAAACGGGGATGCCGAATATCGAGGCGATGAGAATTATCGTCGCGCCGGTAAATTCAACAGAAATCGCGCGCAGAAGGCAAATATCGGTAATCTGCTTTCCGACTGTCTCAAGCACCCTTCCGCCGAGGAGTATCGCCCCTGCCCCCATCCCCAATCCGGCGAGGATTGCCCCGGTTGAGGACTCGATTAAGCCTATCCCGACAAGTGGGCCCACGGAGTTTGCCGAATTATTCGCCCCCGCTGAGAACGCCACATAACAGCCGGAGAATGTCAGAGCTAGGGTGAGAATGCGCCTTATACCCTCTTCAGAGTACCTGTCGGTGAGGAATTTGAGCGTTCGAAAGTAGAGATATTTTCCCAAGAGATAGTTCATAAGCCACGCCGCAAATGGGGTTACCACCCACCAAACAACGATTTCGGCGAATTTCCTGCCATTTAGGGCTTGGGAGTAAATCCCCACCCCAGCGACGGCGCACACTATGGCGTGAGTCGTAGCCACGGGAACGCTCAGTATATTTGCCCAGGTGATGAAAAATATGGCGATGAACAGTATTATCAACACGAATCCCATGTGAGTGATAAGCACGGTTTCTGGGACCAGCCCCTTGCCCATTGTTTTAATTACCGGGCCTCCGGCAAGAAGCGCGCCGAGCAGGGCGAAAATAGCGATTAAAATCACGGCTTCTCTCTTCGTGCGCGCCCCTGCCCCGTATGCCGTTGCCATTGCGGCGGCTGAGTTATTAGCCCCGATGCTGAGGGCGAGAAAAGCGGCGGAAACCACGGCGATGATTAGAAACAAGTCCAATGGAGAATCTCCCGTTTTGGGTGTAGTTGACCTTAAAGAAAATCGCTTGTCGCAATTAAGATGCCAAAGAAATAATCCAATAATTAGTATTAGTTACGATTTGAGAATCCTCCGCTCTTGATTACTTTGTAACCGGTCTGTATATTTTCCCTACAAAAACCTCGGAGTTAGCATAAAATGAAACGCCCTGTCACACTGCTAACCGAAGATGCAAAGCTCGTAAGAGAGTTCGAGCGCGTCGTCGGGGGAAGCATAGAATTTACCGTAGTCAGCGAAGTCGAGAAAGCCGGAGGGGCGGATGTCGTTTTTTTCGACGCCGACGGAGACAGGGGTCTCGGCGGACTTGGCTTACTCAAGGAAAAATCTTTTGTCATAGCGCTTACGGCGCAAAAGGGTTCTCGCTATCTCATCGAATCCATGACGTTCGGGGCTTTCGACTGCTTCGTAAGGCCGCTTGAAAAGATGCGGGTTATGGAATCTCTGGAGCGCGCCTTGGGGATTAAATCCGAGATAGAGAGCGACCTCATCGCATTTCCGGGCGAAGCCGAGGGGAGCGGAGTTACCTGCGCCATTGTTGGGAACTCGGCGATGCTTCAGGAGGTGTGCAAGGTCATTGGGCAAATCGGCAGGGTGGACGTTCCTGTCCTCATCACTGGCGAGAGCGGCACGGGAAAGGATTTGGCGGCGGAGTCAATTTGGAAAGTAAGCACGAGGTGGGAAAAACCGTTTGTCGTGATAAACTGCGCCGCAATCCCCGAAGCGCTTTTAGAAGCCGAGCTTTTTGGGCATGAGAAGGGGGCATTCACCGGCGCAAGCGCAGCTCGCGTCGGGAAATTCGAGGAGGCGAACGGGGGAATTATTTTCCTGGATGAAATCGGGGATATGCCCCTCGCGCTTCAGGCAAAATTGCTGCGGGTACTACAGAACGGGACTTTAACCCGCCTCGGAGACAATAGAGAAATCCGAGTTGACATCAGAATTATCGCCGCAACGAACAAAGACCTAGAGGATATGATACGCAAAGGCGCGTTCAGAGAAGACCTCTACTTCAGAATAAACGTCGTGAGGATTCATCTGCCCGCCCTTGGGGAGAGAAAAGAGGATATTCCCCTCTTGATGCAGTGCTTCACGCGCCGCTACAGCGCGCAGGTTGGCAAGGAAATCCGCGGGGCAACGAGCAAATTCCTAGAGAAGCTCGCCGAATACGATTGGCCAGGGAATATACGAGAGCTTGAGAACACGGTTAGAAAAGCCATTGCCTTTGCAAAAACCCCGTACCTCACCTCCTACGACGTGAACATTTACTCAACAGGACACTCCGCCGCCTCTAATTCTCACAGCGCGCCGCTATCCAAAGCCGAGGGGTCTTTTGCTGAGCCACTGAGGAATTCCGTAAAGAGCCTGCTCAGCGCAACCGGAGGCGGAAACATTTACAATCAAATTCTCAGGGAAGCCGAGAGGGTAATGCTCGAAGAAGCCCTCCACGCAAGCGACGGGAATAAATCGAGGGCGGCGCGGATACTCGGCATCAACCGACTCACTCTGCGCAGGAAACTAGAGGAGCACAACATCGCCTCGCCTTCGGAGGATTAGCAACTTCGCCACTCAGACCCCGTTACAGCCGGGAATGGGGCAGATAATGCGCGCAGCCGCAGGGAGGGGCAATCACTACTTTTCCATCACCACATCCCACGGCGCATCGGCTTGGATGAAGAACACGGCATCCTCACTGCCCTCAACTTTTACCGTATGCGGCATTTTGTCGGTGAGCGCGAAATAAGAGCCGGGACCGAGCTTGTGATCCTTGCCGTCCATGGTCAGCGTGACAGAGCCGGAGACTACTGCGGCGTAGTGATCCGTAGTGTGATGGTGCTTGGGCGTTACAAATCCGACTGGATACTTGAGGAAAAACCGGCTCGCGCCTTTTTCCATATCGCCCGAAACCTGAGCCGCCGCCACGCCCGGAATCCCCAAGTCCTTCCATACGAGATCCGCCTTCGAGACTGCCGCCGATTTACTGCCACTCATGGCAAGCAGAGATGCGGACACTATAAGCACCGCCGAAATTACCGTAATGACTATGCGCTTTAACTTCATTGCGAATCGCCCCCTCTTTGGTTTTCGTCATCGGCAACATGAGCCTCCGACAATTTAATTTAGATTATAATACAAAAGAGGAATTATTAGCAGTGCTTGTAAAAATATTTTGGCGCTTTTAAGGGGCAGAGGCGCAGCCGGAAGCGAAAGCGCGCTCAGTTCGTATACTTGCGCTTTAGGGGTGCCCTCATCAATCCACAGCAATTCCCCGTGCCGCGCTCCGCGCCCGGAGGCTGGCGGCGTTGGGGATGCTTGTATCCGACTCAACGCGGGGGCTGTCAGCCGACCGTTTTATTTGTTCATCTGATGCGCCTAGGGACATATATCAGGCGATGTCCGGGCGATCAAGATTCATCACCTTGCTCCAAGCCGATATAAAGTCGCGGACGAATTTCTCCTCTGCGTCAGAACTGCCATAGACCTCAGCCAGGGCGCGCAGCTGGGAGTTTGAACCAAATACGAGGTCAACGCGAGCGCCAGTCCACTTAAGCTCTGCCGTCCTGCGGTCGCGGCATTCAAATACGTCTGCGTCTTTAGAGACCGCCTTCCACTCCCCACTCATGTCGAGCAGGTTCACGAAGAAATCATTAGTGAGCGCCTCGGGGCGTTTGGTAAAGACGCCGTGCTGCGCCCCTGCGACGTTGGTATTTAAAACGCGCATACCTCCCACAAGCACGGTCATTTCCGGGGCGCTCAGGGTCAGGAGCTGCGCCTTGTCAATCAGCAGCGCCTCGGCAGATACGCTGTATTTGTCCTTGAGATAATTTCGGAAGCCATCGGCTATGGGTTCTAGGACGGCGAAGGATTGCGCATCGGTTTGCTCCGGCAGGGCATCCATGCGTCCCGGCGTAAAGGGAACCGCAACCAGATGACCGGCATTCTTCGCGGCTTGCTCGACGCCCGCACAACCAGCCAAAACAATCAAGTCCGCGAGCGAAACCCGCTTGGCGCCGGATTGCGAGCCATTAAACGTGCTCTGGATGCCTTCGAGCGTCGTCAGAGTCTGCGCCAGCCTCTGCGGCTGGTTGACTTCCCAATCCTTCTGCGGCGCTAGGCGTATGCGCGCGCCGTTTGCCCCTCCCCTTTTGTCAGAACCGCGGAACGTGGAGGCCGATGCCCAGGCAGTAGAAACCAGCTCTGACACGAACAGACCTGAAGCCAAGATATTAACCTTCAGCGAGGCAATGTCCCGCTCATCAATCAACGGGTGATTCACCGCCGGGATGGGGTCCTGCCAGATGAGTTCTTCCGCAGGAACTTCTGGTCCGAGGTAACGCGCACGCGGGCCCATGTCCCGGTGCGTCAGTTTGAACCAAGCGCGGGCGAAGGCATCGGCGAACTGATGGGGATTTGCGAGGAAACGCCGCGAAATCTTTTCATAGTCAGGGTCGAACCGCAGGGAAAGGTCGGTGGTGAGCATGGTTGGAAGGCGCTTTTTTGATGGGTCGTAGGCGTCCGGTATTGTTGCTTTGGCGCCCTTGGCAACCCACTGATGCGCGCCGGCGGGGCTTTTGGTAAGTTCCCACTCATAGCCAAAGAGGTTCTCGAAGAAGTTGTTGCTCCACTTTGTGGGCGTGGTAGTCCAGGTAACGTCCAGTCCGCTGGTGATGGTGTCAGTGCCTTTGCCGGAGCCGAAACTGTTTCTCCAGCCAAAGCCCTGCTCTTCGAGGCTTGACGCTTCGGGATCCCGCCCGCAATTGGATGCCGGAGCCGCGCCGTGAGTCTTGCCGAAGGTATGTCCTCCGGCAATGAGCGCGACCGTTTCCTCGTCGTCCATCGCCATACGCTTGAATGTTTCGCGGATATCCCGGGCCGCCGCAACGGGGTCGGGGTTAGCGTTTGGCCCTTCCGGGTTGACGTAGATGAGTCCCATCTGCACGGCGGCAAGCGGATTTTCGAGATTGCGGTCGCCGGAGTAGCGTTTGTCATCTAGCCATGCCGTCTCAGCGCCCCAATAGATATCCTGATCCGGCTCCCAGACGTCCTCGCGTCCGCCGCCAAAACCGAAGGTCTTAAATCCCATGGTCTCGAGGGCGACGTTGCCAGCTAGAATTATGAGGTCTGCCCATGAAATCTTGCGCCCATATCTGCGCTTAATTGGCCAAAGGAGTCTGCGCGCCTTGTCGAGACTGACGTTGTCTGGCCAGCTATTGAGGGGCGCGAAACGTTGCTGTCCTCTGCCCCCGCCGCCGCGGCCATCCCCCGTTCGGTAAGTGCCAGCGCTGTGCCACGACATACGGATGAACAAGCCGCCGTAATGACCGAAATCTGCGGGCCACCAGTCCTGGGAGTCAGTCATTAGCGCGGCGAGGTCGCTCTTTAAAGCCGCATAATCCAGACTCTTGAACTCCTCTGCGTAATTGAAGCGCGCACCCATAGGGGTTGACTTCGAGGAATGCTGGCGCAAAAGCTCGAGTTTTAACTGGTTTGGCCACCAATCTCGGGTTGACGCGCCGCCGCCGGCGACGTGGTGGAAGGGACATTTAGCTTCAGTTGACATATATTTTCACCTTTAGTGTAGTGGATTGTTGTACTGCGATACGTCCGCGAATAATCGCTTTTACTGCTAATTAAGGCTAGATTAGCCACTTACGAGCAGTTAAAAGCGCGGATATTATAACACAACCGCTAACAATGTGGGGTCTCGCCCTTCCTCAAGATTAGAAATATCGCACGCGGCAATCTCCTCAATTCCCTTCGAGCAGATAGGCGATAATTATTGGAGTCGAAATTATGGACAGGAGAGTTCCCGCCATGATGATAGATGCGACTGTCTGCGAGTCCTGATGGTATTTCTCGGCTAGAACGAAATTGAAAATCGCCGGGGGCATCGCCGACTGCAGAATCACCGTGTTCGAGGAGACGCCGCCTAGGTGGAGGATTTTAGCCATCGCTATCCCGAACGCAAAGCCAAGAGCGATTCTAATACCGCCGAACATGAGCGACCGCCCTACGTGGGATAATTTAATCTCCGAGAGCTTATACCCTAGGGCGAATATCATCGTCGGGATGCTCGCCTCGCCGAGCAGGGAAAAAGCCCTGTCAATCGAAATGGGCAGTTTAAACCCCGAAACGCTGAGGATAATCCCCGCCAAAGCCGAATAAATTAGGGGGAGTTTGAATAGCTCAAGGCGGCTTCTGCCGTAATTTAAAATCATGATGCCGAGCGTGTAATGTACTATCGTCGTAAACACCATATAGAGTATTGCCGAGTTGAACCCCGCCTCGCCGAAGGCAAAGAGCGCGAGGGGAAGCCCCATGTTGCCGGTGTTGGCGAAAAGCACAGGCGGGACGTAGGTCTTAACGGGCAGATTCATCGCCCTGACGACGAGATACCCCACCCCCAAGCACCCGGCTATGACTCCGGCGACGGAGAGGAAAATTTTCCCGGCAATCTCGGCTTGAAGCGGTTTTTCGGCAAGCGATGTGAGAATTAAGCACGGGGTTGAGACGTAAATTATGAACTCGTTTATCGGGGCGAGGTTGATTGACCTGAATCTGGCGAAGAGGTAGCCAACGGCGATAATCAGGAATACGGGCAGGACGATGTTTGCGATTAAAATGTGGAATTAACCCCCTCGGCGCGGACGTAGAATCAATAATTGTGTGGTATTTTACCTAACGAAGCGGCTGAAAATATGTTACCATGACACTCGCCCAATCGAACCTATATATGAGGAGAGGTTAATGATATGTTGATATGGCTCTGCGGCACTCAACCCTCGCTCGGCGCGCTGTTTGCCCGTATTGCGCTCGGAGTGATTCTCTTTGCGCATGGGCTTCAAAAGGCGTTCGGACTCTTTGGAGGCAGTGGATTCTCGAAAACACTTGAGTTTTTCGAGCAGGGGCTTGGAATTCCGCCGATTCTGACTGTTATTGCTATACTCACGGAGCTTATCGGGGGTATTGCGCTAATTTTCGGTCTGCTCACGCGCATCTGGGCTTTGGGCGCGGCTTCGCTTATGGTAGTCGCGATATGGACAGTTCACCTCAAGAATGGATTTTTTCTCTCTTCGGCGGGCAATGGCGTGGAATTCAACCTAGCTCTTCTCGGACTCGCTCTCTCGCTCGTCGCTTGGGGAGGGGGGAAATTCTCTGTTGATTATCGCTTTTGGGCAGAGGGGTAAGGCGCGATGCGAAATCATGCGTCGTGAACCGCTACCGCTAACCGCATCCGAAGAGCAGTTCCCGTGGCGGCTTAGACGGCGCTCCGGTTTGAGCCATTCTCCTTCTCACCTCGACCAGTAGCAACGCCCGAGCCCTAGAAGCCCCGTCGAGATACGCCATCATAACCAGCCTCATCTCATCCCCTCCGAGAGCGGCAGTGGCTTTGGCAATCTGAGCCTCGTCTAGCCCCTCGACGTATGCCTTAGACTCGGCGTAAATTCTGCGCCTATGATCATTCCCCTCAGCCATGACCTTCACCTCTACCGAGCCATAATAGGCGGATTTGGTTCAGAGAATGTGAACGGCGGATTCGGCTGGCGTGAATAAACCACAGACCCCTCGCCCCGACAATATCGCATATTGATAAAGCCACTTACCATAGACTCAGCTGAGCGCATGGACTTTGCTCTCTGACCCTGCGTCTGCCTCTAATAGTTGCCGTCCGGGACACGCCTGGAAATGCGAACTTGACGCCGCCGCACCTCTCTCCTCCCGCAGCGTCATCGAAACCGAGACGCACCCTGAGGTTCTCGCGGTTTTTTGTATCTCTTTCATATAGTAGCGCAATCAATCTCCAAAGCCTGTCCCAGTCGAGCCGTCTGTTGAAAGCCAGGATTCGGCCCGTTTGCGTTTCGGTAACTAAGAAGAAAAACTCTCTCATTCCTCGAATCTCCCGTTAATCGCTCTATAAATCAAAGATACTCCAACAGATTAGATTGGGGTAAAGCTCGAATTAAGCGGCGGTTAGATTTCACATTTCATATTAATCAGCCCTTAATTCCCCCTACACGCCGATTTTACGAACCGAGCGCATAATCCAATAAGTGAAATTTAAATTCGGAGTGATGCTCATCTGAAAACCCTGCTTGTCTCAGACATACACCTCGGCTCGGATTTAAACCGCTCAGGGGATTTGCTCAGGATTTTGGCAGATGCCACATTCGAGAGATTAATCATCCTAGGCGACCTATTCGACGATGAGAGGCTCGATAAATTAAATTCCGACGACTGGCGGTTCATCAAATTTATCAGGATACTTTCAGCGGATAGAGAGGTTATCTGGGTCGAGGGTAATCACGACGAGGGGGTTTTTAAAGTGATGCCCAATCTGCTAGGAGTCCGCGCCGAAGAGCAGTTTGCGTGGCACGAAGATGGGAAAAAATTTCTCGCCATCCACGGACACCAATTCGACCACTACCATCAGACAGAGAGTTTCGCATCGAAAATTGCAAGCCGTATATTCAGGAATCTATTGAGGCTGGAGAACAGAATCGGAGGCAACTACATAAATAAATTCTCTCACAGGAATAAATTATGGATTCGCCTCGCCGAACAAGTCGCCCAGAGAGCAACAGAGTACGGCAGGGAGTTGAATGCCGATTACGTTTTCTGCGGACACACGCACAAAGCCTCGAGGCGCTCGAGCGGCGGCGTAGTCTATATCAACACCGGGTGCTGGCACGACAGGGTCTGCCACTTCGCCGTTGTGCAAAACTCAGAGGTAACACTAAACAGCTACGAATAACAAAAAACGGAGGCGCGGTAAAATGTCAAAAGTAAAACCCATACCCGAAGGATTCACCACAGTAACCCCGTATTTGGTTTGCAGTCCCTGCGACGAGGCGATTGATTTTTATAAATCCGCTTTCGGCGCAACGGAGATTTGCAGGCTTGCCTCCCCGGACGGAGACAAAATCGTCCACGCCACGATTCAAATCGGCAATTCGATGATTATGCTCGGAGACGAATTTCCCGATTGGGACTGCCTAAGCCCCGAATCTGTCGGCGGCTCTCCGGTGATGATACATCTCTATGTCGAGGATGCAGACTCAGTCATAGATAGCGCCGCCCAAGCCGGAGCAGAGGTTACAATGCCTGCGCAGGACATGTTTTGGGGAGACCGCTACGGGACGATAAACGACCCATTCGGGCATAAATGGTCCATCGCCACGCATATTAAAGAGGTAAGCGGGGAGGAATTGGAACGGGGCGCAAGGGAGATATTCGAGAATACCACAGAGGGCGGCGCGTAAGTCAGCCGGCATGAGCCGAGGAATCATCAGGGTTGAATCCGCGCTCTTTGGGCGATAGCCCCTGCGCACAGAGCCTCGGCTTTGTCAATTCCCTCGGTTGACTCGGAAATTAGCTGAAGCGATTTCGAGGCGACCTCAACGGTCAGAGCGAATCCCGCGCCTGCGGACTTGTCCATTTCGGCAACCGGCGAGAGGACGTTGTTCAAAAAGCGGCTGAATACGCCGAGGGTTCTGCGCCTCACATCCCCGTAGCCTTTCACTATTTCTCCGCTACGGGCGGCAAGGCATCCTAGCTCATAGTCAATTCGGGCGAATCCCTCTACTGCGGATTTATACCCATCCATCGCCTCGCGCTCCCGCCTGAAGCGATACGAATATGGGCGCATGAATTTGAGCCTCGCTACCGCCCGAAGCCTCAGATACCCGAATAGAGAGCTGGTAACGGGGGTTTGTTCAAATGCGAGCTTATCTCGGCGGCGCAGTGATTTAAATAATCCGCTCTCCCCAAGTTTCATCATCGCACGGACGAGGGCATCGGGCAGGAGTCCCCAAATCTCCTCGGCATCGGGTTTGAGATAATCCGTAACGCGCAGGATTTGGTTATTGCTAATGCGCGCCTGCTCTCGTATCCGCTCAAACCTCTGGGGCTTGGTTTTAAGCTCTGCCACTCGGATGGCGTCTTCGTAGCTCATCCAAAGGGCGAGATTTTTGGCGAATATCTCTGTGAGCCTGAATCCGCCTCTGCCGTCATCGAGCGCGAGAACATCCGATACCCTAGAGAAAAATCCCTCGGCGTACGGGGCGCCCTGAAAATCCACGAGTCTATCCAGGGCTTCGGCGAGAACTTCCCCAAGTTCCGCTGGGTAGTTATCTATTTGGGATACGAGCGGCAGATAGGACTCCCTAGCGCGCGGGCTTAGTGTATCGGCTCTTTGGGCGGCCGAGACTCGCCAATCTCGGCGGGATGATGATGGGGAGGAGGAGGAGGAGGAGGGAGCGGTCTGCGCCAATGCGGATTGCCCAATCTCCCAGCCAATGCCAAACCCCTTGAGGTTGCTTTGGACGGCGATGCCCGTCCCCTCTATCGCCCTAGTGAGCGCTCCCCTGCCGAGGGGAATCGCCCCGGAAGCTCCAAGGGCGCCGAGGAGAATGGAATTGACCCCTAGCTCGCCAAGGCCTGCTTTTTTGGCGGCATCCAGCGCGTCAAATCCGATAAAGCGGGAGGAGAAAGCGCGGGCAAATTCCTCTAGGCTTCGGCTTGAATAAACGCCGTTCCCCAGGGGGAGCTTCTCTCTCGTGGAGTAAATCCTATGGGTGCTTGAGACGATGACGGTTTTATCCGAGCCGAAACCCTGCTCAAGCGCCCTGCCGAGTTCGAGAAACTCTTGACATAAAATCACGTCAATCTCCCCGGGCGTAGGGTGCTGGGAGAATAAAATTCCAGCGCCGCCGCTTGCCTCTGGGTACGCCTCAATGTAGGAAAGTGTCGAGCCGCCGCGCTGAGCAAGCCCCGGAAGCCCCACTCCCTGCGCGGGGAAGCCCTCGAGGATAAACGCCTGAATCAGCCACTCGGCTAAAATCCCGCCGCCCTGACCTCCGACGGCGGGAATTATAATTTTTATCAAATCTCTCTTATCGCTCATATTTGCCTGATAAAACAAATTAGGGGAATCCAGCGGCGGCGGGAGAATTGACAGGGGGAATCGGCTTTTAGAGTTTCAGGTTAGAAGCCCGATGAAAAACGAATTCAGCTTATCCGCGAGCCTGTCCAAAAACGAGGGATTCTCCACTACCTCGGCCCTATAAAACGACGGACACAGCGACGCCGCGTGGGCTATCTCGCCGCATAGACCGCACCCAACGCAGGAGCTTTCAATATGGGCTATGGGCGCGTCCCGGAGTATCGTGGGGCTTTTTTTGAGCGTGAGCGACGGGCATCCGTTGAGCCTCATACAGGAGTGGTCTCCAGTGCAGAGGTCTTCGTCCACCCCTAGCTTTTGGCTAACCACGCGCCTGCCCGCCGTAAGTTGCCTCTTCACCTCGTCCTTCTGTCTTCGGGTTTTCTCTAGCTGGCACTCGCCCTTTGAGATGACGACTTTAAGCCCTCTGGGAGCGCCGTAAGCCTGCTTCAGCGCCCTCATTGACTCCTTTAAATCGTATGGGTCTACCTTTTTAATCCACTTCACGCCGGCGCCGCGGAGGGCTTTTTCAATGTCCATTGTAACGGCTTCCTGCCTCATATTTCTGCCCGATGCGGGGTTTTCGTGGTGTCCCGTCATGGAAGTCCAGAAGTTTTCGAGAATGACGAGAGTGGCGTCCTGATTGTTATAGACGGCGTTCGTGATGCTCGTCGTAAGCCCGCTATGCCAGAAAGTGCCGTCTCCCATGAATGAAATCACCCTCTTGTTGGTCATCCGCGAGAGGGCGTTTGCCGATGCAAGCCCGACTCCCATGCCGGTTATCGAGTGGCTTAGGTCAAAGGGGGGAAGCCCGCTCATGGAGTAACAGCCGATGTCGGATGCGTAGTAGGAGGGTCCGTACTCGCGCTCTAGGATTTTGATAGCCGTAAATATCGGTCTCTCGGGACAGCCGGTGCAAAAGACGGGGTTTCTCTTTACGACAGTATCTTTCAAAAAACCGGCGGCGGATGCCTTGTGGCGTTCGATAAATTCGCTTCTGCGCCGTATTGAGTCTTGGGCGCGGCTCGATTCGGACGATTGGCAGAGAAATTGCCCAACGCCCTTAATTATCCGCTCCGGCGTAATCTCCCCCGCCTCAGGGAGAACGTCCTTGCCAAATATCTCGGCCGTGATTTTCTCCCTCTGAGCAATGGCCCTGACGCGCTCCTCAATTAGATTTGGCATCCCCTCCTCGACGATGAGCGCCGCCCCTTTGCCCCGCAGAAAAGAGGCTATCTCATCGGGTACGAGCGGATGAACGACATTCAAATTTAGTATCGGGATATCGCATCCGCCTCGAATATCAGCAACGCCGAGGGTGTAGAGGCATCTCATCAGGGAATTAAACGCCGCCCCGTGAGTGATAATGCCGATGTCCGTCCGGCTCCCCTCGAAGATTTCGTTGAGCTTCCTTGCGGCGATAAAGTTTCTTGCGGCAGGCATTCTCTCGGAGTATTTATTCGCCTCCTGCTCTTGGGTATAGGGGGGAAGGGCAATTGTCGAGGGATTCGATATTATCTCATCAAAGCGATTTATCATGCTGATGGCGGGATTTTTGTTATCTCTGCACCGGATTTTCCCTCTGATGTGTCCGGCTCGCATGGAGAGGAGAAATATGACCGGCATCCTAGAGGCTTCGGAAAGCTCAAACCCCGCTTCTATCATATCGGCGATGTGGTCTAAATCCCCCCTTGCGTCAATTGCAGGCATGGAGGATTTCAATGCAAATGAGAGGGCTTTCTCGGCGACGCACGTGCTGTCGCATCCGTAGTCTTCGCCGACAATTATGAGAGCGCCGCCCTTTACGCCTGATGAGCAGATATGCGCCAGGGCATCCGAGGCGACATTTGTCCCTACAATTTTCCAGTTCACAGAGCCTCGGATTGGGTAATTTATGGAGGCCGAAAGCAGGGCGGCGGCTGAGGCTTCATTGCCGGAGCAGTCGAAATAAATCCCCATACCTTTAAGCACAGGCTCGTAGGCATCTGCGATGGCGTCTATGAGACTCGCCGTGGGAGAGCCGGGGTATCCGCCGAGGTAGCTCACGCCGGATTGCAGCAAGGCCTTCAGAATCACCACCGGAGCGTCGGCGTAAAGGGTTTCGCCTCTGCCTTTTTTGAGTCCCGCAATGACCTCTTTCGGATAGTTTGTCCCCATGAAGCCTTAGAATAACAGAAAAGAAAACCCGATTCTACCGGCTACAGGGGCGGAGGCGGGAATCTCCCCACGGCATTGGTTATTCTCTCGCGCCGCCCTCAGCGCTGAGGGCGGCGGAGTAATCCCTCAGGGATTCAATCTGCTCGTCGTTTACGAGAAACACCGGGCGGCGTTCCCTCACATAGTCGAGAGCATCGTCCGGGGTCATCCCCTCGGAGACAAAGAAAGAGGCGAGCATGAGGTTCGTCCTGCCCATTCCGGCGTAGCAGTGAACGACGACGCGTTTGCCTTCGGCGATTTTCTCGCGGACGAACTTGACGAACTGCTCAATGTCCCCTAGCTTCGGGGCGCGGAAATCATTTATCGGGATGTGTTTCGCCTCGAATTCCTCGTAATTCCAGGTGTACTCCTCAAGGTTGACAATAACGCCGATTCCCATTTTCTTCAGGAATTCAACGTCGGATTCATATTTTTGCGCAAATCCCGGCCTCTCCATTCCGGCTAGTTTGTCGGGAATCACCCAAGAGAATCTCTCCGCCATAGCTCTCCTCTCCTCGATTTATGCAGCCCCGGTCGGCGCGCCGCGTGAGTACAATATAACGATTCCCCGCAGTTATCAAGCCGCTCATCGCATCCCCCCCACATTATCGTTTGGAGGAGGGAAAGAAACAGTCGGAATGACCGCCGATACGAGCGGGCTATGAGATTTCGTATTTTACATCCCGCTTGCGTGAGGGCGGCGCGGCAAACCCATCCGTCCGCAGAAGAGGCAATAAATCAGCGATACCAATCGAAAATTGCGGATTTTTATTAGAACACGGGCGGCTCATCAGCGGTGGCTTAGGTAATTTATCCCCTAAGGGGCGAGCCTCTCGATAATCCACCCCTGCCTGCGGGCGGCGCGCCTGTAACGGAGGCGGTCGTGGAGGCGATTGGCGCGTCCCTGCCAGAATTCAATTGACTCTGGCTCTAGGCGGTATCCGAGCCAATAGGGGGGGCGCGGAATCTCGCCGTCCGCGTACTTGCGCGCGAGCTCCGACATTTTCCCGTCGAGAACCGAGCGATCTGAGATGACCCTGCTCTGCTCCGAAGCCCAAGCCCCGACCTGACTCCCCCGCGGGCGGGTTCGGAAGTAGGCATCTGCCTCATCCGCCGATAATATCTCAATTTTGCCCTCGACGCGCACCTGCCGCTCAAGTTCAGCCCACCAGAAAACCATAGCCGCCTTGGGGCTACGGTGAATCTCGCCGCCTTTTCTGCTCTCGGAATTGGTGTAGAAGTAAAATCCCCCCTCGTCAAAACCCTTGAGGAGCATCATACGCGCAGACGGAGCGCCGCCGCCCTCAGCCGTAGCAAGGGTCATAGCGTTCGGGAATAGCGGAATTTCCCTGAGCGCGTCGTCAAACCACGCGGCGAACTGCGCTATTGGGTCGGGGGCGAGGTCTCCGTCATTGAGTTCGCGGAGACTGAACTGCCTTCCGAGTTTATCAGCCGATGAGGGGTTCATAGCGGTTAATTTTTCCCAAGCAGGTGGCGCAGGGCGGCGTCAAGGGTTGGATAGCGGAATTTATAGCCCGTATCGAGCAGTTTTTGAGGGGCAACGCGGACGCTTGCAAGGAGCATCTCGTCAGCCATCTCTCCGGCTATAAGCCTCAGAAGGGCCTTCGGCACGGGGAGCAGAGTTGGACGGCGAAGGACTTTGCCGAGGGCTGTAGTGAATTCGGCGTTTGTCGCTGGGCTGGGAGAGACCACGTTGAGAGGGCCGCTCACGTTTTCATTCATGAGGGCGTGATAAATTGCGCCGATGGCATCGTCAACCGCTATCCAGCTAAAATACTGGTCTCCAGAGCCGATTCTCCCGCCGACCCCCAGGCGAAAAGGCAGAAGCATCGTTTTGAGCGCCCCGCCCGCCGGACTTAAGACTACCCCGATACGCAGATGCGCGACTCTTATCCCCTTTTGTATCGCAGGCTCGGCTACGGCTTCCCACTCGCGGCAGACATTTGCCAAAAACCCTCCGCCGGGGGAGCTTTTCTCCGTCAGAATCTCATCCCCGCGGCTGCCGTAAAACCCGATAGCCGAGGCTAGAAGTAGCGCTTTAGGCGGATTTTTTAGCGCGGCGAGGGACTGCGCAATGAGCCTCGTGCCCCTCACCCGGCTCGTCCTGATTCTGTTTTTTTTCTCGGACGTCCAAATTCCGGCGATGTTCTCTCCGGCGAGGTGAATCACGGCATCCTGCCCCTCGAAAATTTCCGGGTTAATCGCTTTGCCGTCAGGATTCCACGAAACCTCCCCCGAAGCCGCATTTTTAGACCTCACCATTCGGGTTACCAGATGCCCGCCCGCAGTGAGCATCGGGGCAAGAGCTGAGCCTATAAGTCCGGTTGAGCCTGAAATTAGAATATTCATCGCTTCTGTATGATAACCGCTCCGGGCTTCAATATCGAGCTTGAGAGCGCTGTGGCGGTAACGGAAAAGGGTTTCGAGCTTTTCCCTGACAAATTTGCCCGCGAGCAGATTTCCAGCCGCCCCCATCGGAAGGGCATATTCAACCCTATCCTCGTGAATAGAGGCTGAATCGCCATCGGCTATGACTTTATGAGTATGCTCCCAAGAGGCGAATGGGCCCGATATTTGAACGTCCCGAAACTCCCTGCCCTCGATATATCCCCGATGCTCGACCACCCACTTATGGGAAATTCCCCAGACGCAGGTCTCGAGCGTAACCCGCGAGCCGTCGTCCTCAATGCCTCCGGTGCGTTCCAGTACCTTGACTCTTTCCCAAGGCGGGGTGAGACGCTCCAGCGCGCCGGGGGCTTTGAGCCAATTGAAAACATCATCGGCAGGGGCTTGAATGCGTGTGCGGCAGGTGAAAATTTGTTTTTTCATAGGCTTATGAGCCGGCGCATACGATAACAAACCCGCGCCCTAGGTGTGAAATCCGCGCAGAATCTGCCCATTTGCCGAGGCGAGGATTTTCTGAATCCCCTCTTTTTCAATCTGCCGGACTCGCTCTCGGGTAATGCCGAACCTCCTGCCGATTTCATCGAGCGTATATGCCGCCTCATGGTCAATTCCAAACCGCATTTTTATTATCTGACTCTCGCGCGGGGCAAGCAGGAGCAGAGAATCGGCGACGACCCTCTTAAGGCGGGCTTTCTCGACTGCAATGTCTGGCAGAGGGGATTTTTCATCCGGCATCAGGTCCAGAAAGGTCTTCCCCTCCTCGTAGCCAAGAGCCGTATCTAGGGAAATCACATAGTTTGCCGACTCCAGTATCTGGTTTATCGCCTCGACGGAAAGCCCTGTTTTGTCGGCGATTTCTTCTGCCGTTGGCTCTTTTTCGTTTTCTCTAAGAAACATCGCCCTAACGCGCTTAACTTTATTCGACTGCTCGAGAATATATACGGGAACGCGTATGGTGCGGGTCTGCTCAATTATAGCTCTGGTTATCGCCTGCTGTATCCACCATCCGGCGTATGTAGAGAATTTAAATCCCTTTGTGTGGTCGAATTTCTCAACCGCTCTGATGAGTCCGATATTTCCCTCCTGAATCAGATCCGTCAGAGGGAGACCCTGCCCCACGTAGCGTTTAGCCATGCTTATTACAAGGCGGAGGTTTGCTTTGACGAATTTTGCCCTTAGCTCTTCGGCGACTCTCGAATACAGGGCGGCGAGGTTTCGCAGACGCTCCTGGGAGGCAGGCGGCAATGGCGGGTGGCTATTAGCGCGCTTTTTTGATAGCTTTTGCAGGGTTTTTTGAGCGTCTTTGGCTCTCTGAAGGCAGTTTTTAATCTTCGCCGCAATTTGCCTCTCAGTTTTCGCCGTGAGGAGCGGCTCGTCTAATATGTCTTTGAAATATATGTAGAGGACTTTGAATTCCTCATATATCTCAGATTTATCGCTTTTGGCTGACTGTTTTGCTGAATCAAACGGCTCAAACTCAGGGGAGTCTTCATCGGCAGCGGATGGAAGGGGTTCATAGCTCTGCGCCGATGCTGAAATATCGTCGTAGGGATTATCGAGAGCGGCAATTTTATATTTTACGCTTTCGGGTTTTGAGGTTTTCATTTTGATTTATCCAGCTAGCAAAGTGGGCTTTAATCTTGATTTTAGACACTGTCCGGGCTTTTGTCAAGGTTTTGTCTAATTTTATTTACTTGACAAACATTAGACAAAATTATATATTTTCGAGCATAATGAACTCAGAGAATTACTCAATCAAAATAGCGGCGCGAAAAACTGGACTCACCCCCCACCTCATCCGCGCTTGGGAAAAACGCTACGAGGCAGTATCCCCCGAAAGGGCCGCGAATAACCACCGCCTATACTCGCCAGTCGAAATCGAGCGCCTAGCCCTGCTCCGACGGGCAACACACAGGGGACTGAGCATTAGCCAAGCCGCCCGAATGCCAAGCGAGAGAATTATAGAACTACTCAAAAACGAAGGGGACTCCGCAAATTTAGAAACCGAGGCGATAGCCGAAAAAACCGATTTTTACCCCTCCTGCATCGCCGCCGCCGAGAGATTCGACGCCGAAGAGCTTGAGCGACTGCTCAGCGAGGCAACAGTGGAACTCGGTAAAATTGGGATAATTGAGACCGTAATAACTCCAATAATGGAGAGAATCGGAGAGCGGTGCCGTTTGGGAACCCTCAGAATCGCCCACGAGCATTTGGCATCTGCCGTGATACGCAACTTCCTCGGAAATCTTAGAAGCTCAATCAAGACTGAAAACCGCGCCCCGCGCATCGTCATCGCCACTCCGGCGGGACAGCTCCACGACATAGGGGCTATCGTAGCCGCTCTGATTGCCGCCTCCCAGGGATGGCGCGTAACGTACCTCGGAGCGAATCTACCGGCTGAGGAAATTGCCGTCGCTGTCATAAAGACGAAAGCCAAAGCCGCCGCTTTGAGCATTGTTTATCCCGAAGACGACTGGAGGCTTGACAGCGAGCTTCGGACGTTGCGGCAGTGCCTAGGGAACGGGATAAGCCTCTTTGCGGGAGGCAGAGGGGCGAGGAGCTACTCAGGGGCGCTGGAGGAGATAAATGCAATATACACTGATGGCATAGAGAATTTTAAACTCGGACTCGAAAATTTAAGAAAGTTCTGAAATCAGGTATTATAATTAACTAAAATCCCACGGAGACGTATCAGCGTAACCGCCCGCCTAGACAAAAAAATAATATAATCTAGCAAAAACACAATCAAAAATTAACGGAGATTCAACCCTATGGCGAAAACCAACGGCACTAAAAAACTCTTTGATGTCCTCATCGAAGAAGGCATCAGCACAGTGTTCTGCCCCATGGAGGGGGACGGAATCAAGTTTCAAGATTTCATCTCCAAAGATTCCGCAAATTCCATCAGATTCGTCGCCGCTGTACACGAGCAGGCGGCTTCCCACATGGCCGATGGATACGCAAGGGCATCTGGAAAGCCGGGAATCGTGCTTTGCAGCAGAGGCGCGTCGGCAATCAACACAGTTACGGGACTCGCCACCGCGCAAATGGACTCATCCCCGATAATAGTATTCATTGGTCATTTCCCATCCCCTTGGGGTAGGAGCGAACTACTCGAAGAAACTGACATTATCGGCATTACGAGGTCTTGCACAAAACACAATTTCACTGTCAAAGACCCTCAGGACCTCCCCGCCGCCGTCCGAAAGGCTATACACATCGCGTCAACCGGCAGACCCAGCCCCGTTGTCGTCGAAATTGCAGAGAACATCCTCGCCGGCGAACATGAATTTCTCACCATTCCGAGCGTAAATTTGAGAGGCTATAAGCCCACGCTCAAGGGCAACCCGAAGCAGGTAAAGCTCGCCGCCGAGATGATACTCGCATCCAAGCGTCCGGTCGTGTTCGGCGGAGGCGGCATAGTCTGCTCAGGCGCAACCGACGAGCTTGTAGAATTCGCCGAGAGGCTCAACATTCCCGTCGCGCTAACGTTAATGGGCATCGGCTCATTCCCCCCCGACGACCCTCACTACATCAACTGGATTGGGATGCACGGGGCTTACTGCGCCAATATGGCAGTGCATGACAGCGACCTGGTCATCTCCATCGGAGCGAGATTTGACGACAGGGCAACGGGCGGGAACTTCGCCAAATTCGCCCCAAACGCAAAGATAATACACATTGACGTTGACCCCTCGACAATTGACAAAAACATCCGCGTCCACTGCCCCATTATCGGCGACGCCAAGACCGTCATCGGGCAACTTTTGGATGCCATCCCCGCCGACACGAAACTCGACACCGGGGCTTGGTTCGCAAAAATCAGAGAATGGGACAGGAAGCACCCGCTCAGACACAACGAATCCACAGAGAAAATCCAGACCACCCACGTCATTAAAACCCTCTCCGACGTAACCGGCGGAAGCGCCACGGTCGTCTCCGATGTAGGTCAGCACCAGATGTGGGTCGCCCAGTTCTATAAGTTCAGCAAGCCGAGGACACATATAACATCGGGCGGGCTTGGCACAATGGGATTCGGATTCCCCGCGTCCATCGGGGCGAAATTCGCGCTTCCCGACGAGCAGGTCATAAGCGTCTCCGGCGATGGGAGCTTTCAGATGAATATGCAGGAACTCTCGACAGCCGTCATCAATAACATGGATTTGAAGCTAATTGTGCTAAACAACCGCCACCACGGTATGGTGCGCCAGTGGCAGACCATGTTCTTCAATCAAAACTACTCGGCATCGTACTTCGAGGTGCTGCCGGATTTCGTTAAAGTTGCCGAATCGTTCGGAGCAAAGGGAATCCTCATAACGAAGCCCGAAGAGATGGAGGGGATGCTAAGAGAGGGACTTTCCACGCCTGGGGTCGTGCTAATGGAGATTATAGTGGATTGCGAAGAGATGGTCTATCCGATGATAGCGCCGGGCGGCGCGATGAACGAGATGATACTCGGAGCGGCAGACGTGGCTTGAGCGAGGGCGTGGGGTCGCGGCTCACACATAGGCGCAAAATTGGATTTTGAATGTGGGGAGGGAGGGGGTTAATCCCCGAAAGTGTCTAATATAGCCCGCTGGTACTCCTTGACCTCTTTGAAATCGAGGAAGTAGTGAGGCGCGCTCAGTATCGGCACATCGAGAATCTCTCGATACGCCGCGATTTTCCTTCTGCACTCATCCCTGCTTCCCACAACTGCGAACGCGCTGACCATATCGTCGGATACGGCATCTATCATCGTCTGTATGTCGCCCTTCGAATACGCCTCTCTAATCTTTGCCGCCTCCTTCTCAAATCCGTGAAGACGAAACGGCGGCTCGTAAGGGCGCACCGTGGCGTAAAAGGCGATGGTGCGGCGCGCGGCGTCCATTGCCTGTTTGCGGTTCTCGGACACGGCGCAGGTGATTATCGAGGCAACGGTAAAATCCTCCCGCGCTCTGCCGGAGACCTGAAGCCCTGCTCGGATGCCCCCGACGACGACCTCTTTAATGTAATGAGCAGAGCAGACCACGTGCCCAAGATAGCCGTCAGCAACCTCAGCGGCGGCACGGGTCATCCCCGCTCCGACGCCGGCGAGATAGATCGGGAATTTCTCCCTATAGGGCTTAAACGGGCGACGGTAGCCCCTGGTGTTTATATTATAATATTCGCCGGAGAGGGTTACGGGCGAGGAGGTGTGGGCGTTTTCGGCGATAAGCCTAATTGCCCGGATACACTCTTTAATGCGCGTGGCGGGTTTTGCCCCAAACGGGACGCCGTGGAAAAGCTCGTTGGTGCGCTTAGCCCCTGTGCCAAGCCCCAGGATTAACCTCCCCCCTGAGATTTCATCCAAATCCAGAGAGCTGAGCGCCGTAATGAGGGGGCTTCTCACAAAGGCAAGGGCGACCGCCGTGCCTAGGGCTATGCGCTTAGTGGCATGAGCGGCACAGGAGAGTTGCTCGAAAGAGGTTCTATAGAGTTCCGTAGCCCAAAGGGAGTGAAATCCCGCGTCCTCGGCATCGGCCGCCAAATGCGCCAGCTCTGAGAGACTGTGGGCGTCGAGTATTAATCCAAGAGAGTTCATCGGAGGCTACATAAGCGAAAAAAAACAGCGGAACGAGCCCCAAGCCCGCCCCGCCGCTGTGATTTTTTAAACAGAGGTTTTCTCTATTATCTCTCCACCAAGCCAAGCTCTTCTGCGGCTTCTTTCTTGTTGCTCTTTGCCTCGGAAGAGTCCGTCTTTGATTTTTCAGGAGCGGATTTGGCGGGCCTAGTCTTTTTCTTAACCTTCGGCGTGAAACTCTCCTCCACAAGCTCGATGAGGGAAATCGCAGTGGCATCGCCGCGCCTGATGCCGAGTTTTATAATTCTCGTATATCCGCCGGGACGGTCTTTGTATCTCGGGGCGATGGAGTCAAATAATTTTTTTAGGATTTCCTTATCCGAGATAATCCCCGCCGCCTGCCTCTTTGCGTGAAGCGTGGCGTGTTTTCCAAGCGTTATAACCTTCTCGGCAAAACGTCTAAGCTCCTTTGCCTTAATATCGGTTGTCTGTATCTTTTCGTGGCGAAAGAGGTCTGTAACCATATTTCTCAGCATCGCCCGCCTGTGTTTCGTTACAACGCCGAGTTTACGTCCAATTCTTTTGTGTCGCATTGCTAAGGAGCCTCCGAGCTAATTTAAAATTAATGTGAGAGGGCTTTCTCGTCAGCCCGCTTTAGTTTTTCCGCCTCAAACACTTCCCTATTTATCTTGAGTCCAAGGTTGAGACCCACTTCCGAGAGCCGCTCTTTTATTTCAAAGAGCGAGCGTTTGCCGAAATTTTCGAGATTCAAAAGCTCTTCCTCAGTTTTTTGAATCAAATCGCCGGTGAGAGAAATCCCGGCTTTCATGAGGCAATTCTGAGACCTAGCCGAAAGCTCCAGTTCCTCGACCGCCTGAAATAGGAAATCCTCAGTGCCATTTATCTCTCTTTTTTCCTCGGCTCTGGTTGGGGCATCGTGCTGTTTCTCATCGAAACTGATGAACACGCTGAGCTGTTCTTTTAGAATTTTCGCGCTGTAGGCAAGCGCGTCTTCCGGCAGAATTGTGCCGTTAGTCCAGATTTCGAGCGTGAGTTTCTGGTAATCGGTTCTCCTCCCGACTCTGGCGTTGGTTACGGTGTAGTTGACCTTTCTCACCGGAGAGAACATGGCGTCTAGGGGAATCACCCCTATCGCCCTCTGCATATCCGCTCTTCTCTCTATCGGCTCATAGCCCCTGCCCATCTCGGCAGTTATCTCTATCTCGAGCCTCGCGCCATGGGAAAGGGTAGCTATGTGGTGTTTTTTATTGAGTATTTCAATCTGATGCGTTGTGATAATGTCCCCGGCTTTAACGTCGCACTCTCCCATCGCGCTGATTCTGAGGGTCTGCGGCTCGTAGGTGTGCATTTTGATATCTACGCCCTTTAGATTGAGCAATATCTGCGTTATGTCCTCTTTGACCCCTGCAATTGTGGAGAACTCATGAAGCACCCCTTCGATTTTGACGGATGTAATTGCAGAGCCTTGAATGGAGGACAGAAGGGCTCTCCTTAAAGCGTTGCCCAGAGTGATGCCGTAACCGCGCTCAAGCGGCTCGCAAATAAACTTCCCGTAGAAAGAGTTAGCGCTTTTCTCCTCCTTATCGAGCTTTTTAGGCTTTATAAGGTCCTGCCAGTTTCTGTGAAAATCCTTCACCTTTTAACCTCCATGAACTATCTCGGCAATTGTCTTGATAAATATCTCGAGCATATACGCAATCCCTCCGCCGCGCCCCCAATTTGAGCGGGCAGAATTAGACTCTCGAATAGAATTCCACGATAAGCTGATCGTCTATCGGGATGGTTACATCCTCTCTTTCGGGGAATTTTCGCACCACCCCCTTGTAGTTATCCCTATCAAGCTCAAGCCAAGCCGGAAAACCCCTTCTAGCCAACAATTCAATGGATTCGTTGATTCTCTTAAGTTTTCTGCTCGTTTCTTTTATCTCGACAACGTCGCCCGCCTCGACTAAGTACGAGGGGATATTGACCTTTTTCCCGTTTACGGTGATATGACCGTGGCTTACGATTTGACGCGCATCACTTCTGGAGCCTCCGAATCCGAGACGATAAACTACGTTATCAAGCCTCCTTTCGAGTAGCACAATGAGGTAAGAACCCGTTACGCCCTTCACGCGGGACGCCTCCTCAAAGTACTTGCGGAACTGCCTCTCGCGGATGCCGTACATCCACTTTACCTTCTGCTTTTCCCTCAACCTCACACCGTATTCGGACAACTTGCGGTTTTGTTGGTTGCCGTGCTGTCCCGGCGACTGATTAGGTCGCTTCTCAAGACCGCTCTTGCCATTATATGCCCTCTCGCCCTTAATAAAGAGGTTCATCCCTGCCCTTCTCGAAAGCCTCTCGGTCGGACCCGTATATCTACCCAATTTTCAAATGCCTCCTAATTTCAGCTTGCTATTTTTAATATCTGATTCAAGAAACAATCCTATATCCTGCGCTTGGACGTAGGCCTACACCCGTTGTGAGGGATGGGGGTTACGTCGCGGATGAAGGTGATGCGAAGCCCCGACGCCTGAATTGACCTTATGGCAGGCTCTCTTCCAGGTCCCGGGCCCTTGACAAATACGGTAACGCTCTTCATCCCTGCGTCAGCCGCTTTTTTAGCCGCGTCCTCAGCCGCAATCTGAGCGGCGAACGGAGTCCCCTTTCGAGTTCCCTTAAAACCCTTCATGCCGCCGCTCGACCAGGCGACCACGTTGCCGCGGTTGTCGGTTATCGTAACTATAGTGTTGTTGAACGTAGCCTGAATGTGAACCATGCCTTGGTCAACAAAGCGTTTAATTTTTTTTGTAGTTTTCTTCTTAGCCAACTTCCGCCTCCAGATTATTAAGCCTTAGTTTTCTTCTTCTTAGTAACTGCCGAGCCTTTGGGCCCCTTTCTCGTTCTCGCGTTGGAGCGGGTTCTCTGTCCTCTTACTGGAAGACCGAGCCTGTGCCTCACGCCCCTGTAGCAACCGATTTCCACAAGGCGCTTTATGTTGGTCTGAACCTCTTTGCGCAGGTCTCCCTCGACTAGATATTTCTCCTCGATGATTTCTCTGATTTTTGCGACCTCGCCCTCGGTCAGCTCGTTTGCGCGCTTGTTCAAATCAATATCCGCCTCTGAGAGGATTCTCTGAGACGAAAAGCGCCCTACCCCATAAATGTAGGTGAGACCTATTTCGATTCTTTTATTAAGTGGAATATCTACACCCGATATTCTTGGCATGAACCTTCTCCTTGGAGCTAGCCTTGTTTTTGCTTATGTTTTCTATTTTCGCAGATTATCCTAATTGTCCCGCTTCTCTTAATTATCTTGCATTTATCGCATATCTTTTTCACAGAGCCTCGAACTTTCACCGCACATATCCCTCCAATATTATTTTTTGAGCCTGTATGTGATTCTCCCCTTCGTGAGGTCGTAAGTGGAAAGCTCAATCTTGACCTTATCCCCCGGAAGAATCCTGATAAAATGTGTCCTCATCTTGCCAGAAACATAAGCGAGTATTTTATGACCGCCCTGAATTTCCACTCTGAACATCGCATTTGGCAGTGCTTCAACCACCGTGCCTTCAAACTCAATAGTTTCCTCTTTCGCCATAACCCCTCTTTTTTAGTTTCCAAGCTCAGTCAAGATACGAGGGCCATCCTCAAGAATCGCCACAGTATGCTCGAAATGAGCCGAGAGCGCCCCGTCCACGGTAACAGCCGTCCAACCGTCGGCGAGGATTTTTACATCCGGCCTACCCACGTTTACCATAGGCTCTATCGCTATAACCATTCCCTGCTTGAGCTTTAGTCCCCTGCCGTGCGCCCCGTTTTCCGGCACAAAATTAGGCACCTGCGGGTCTTCGTGTAGGTTTTTGCCTATTCCATGCCCCACAAACACCTTCACCACCGAGAATCCCTGCATCATCACAAAGCTCTCTATGGCGTGCGATATTTCGTAGAGCCTGTTCGATGGATGAGCCATCCCAATTCCCCGGTAAAGCGAAGCGCGAGTGGCATCAAGTAGCCTCGCCGCCTCGTCCGAGACCTTCCCCACCGGGACTGTAATCGCCGAATCCCCGTAGTAGCCGTCCATGCAGACGCCGAAATCGAGCCCAATAATGTCGCCTTCTTTGAGAATCTTCTTCTTGGACGGAATGCCGTGGACGACCTCTTCGTTAACCGCGAAACAGACCGAGCCGGGATAGCTCTTATATCCCTTGAAAGCAGGTTTTGCCTTCCTATTTAGCGTATGCTCTTCGGCGATTTTATCCAAATCCCAAGTGGAAATTCCGGGCTTGACCTCTTCTCTTAGCCTCTCCAAAACCTCTACTACAACCTGAGATGCCGCCCTAATTTTGTCTATTTCCTCTTTGGTTTTCAGATAAATCATATCACCGACCGCAGCGCGTCCTTGATTCTATCGTAAACCTCTTCGACTCCGCCTATGCCGTCAATCTGGGCTACAATCCCCGCGCTCCCGTAGTGGCCCTTTATCGGCTCGGTCTGGCTCCTATAGACCTCCAGCCTTCTCCTCACAACGGCCTCTTTATCATCGTCCCTCTGGTAGAGCCGCCCGCCGCACTTATCGCACACGCCCTCTCTTTGCGTCGGGTCGAACAGCGCGTGATACATCGCCCCGCATCCCTCGCAAACGCGCCTTCCGCTGATTCTACCGACTATCTGTTCGTCGGCGACCTCAATCGAGATGACGCGGTCTATTCTGAGCCCCTCGCCGGCGAGCATGGAGTCCAGAGCCTCAGCCTGAGGAATGGTTCTGGGGAAACCGTCAAACATAAAACCACTCGCCGCGCCAGCCCTTCTAATCGTCTCTTTTATAATGTCTATTATGACCCCGTCCGGCACAAGCTCGCCCCTATTCATATACGATGCGGCAAGGTCGCCCAAAGGGGTTTTAGCCTTTACAGCCGCCCTTAGTATATCCCCGGTGGAGACGTGCATCACCCCGTAGTCTCTGGTGATTCTGGAGGCTTGAGTGCCTTTTCCGGCTCCGGGCGGGCCGAATAGTAAAAGTCTCATGGGCAGAGCTCTCCTTTTATACCCCGTACCTTCTAGGCCCCTTCATGCCGCTTTTCTTTATAAATCCCTCGTAGCTGTGGGTAATCAGGAACGATTCTATCTGCTGGACAGTATCTAGCGTAACTCCGACGACAATGAGAAGCGATGTGCCTCCGAAAAAGAACGGCAGACTAAAGGGCGCCGCTTGCAGTATTGAGGGAAGCACGCAGACCGCGGCGATGTACAGAGCACCAATTAGGGTGAGCCTGCCCAAAATCCTATCAATGTACTCGGACGTCTTCTTGCCGGGCCTAATTCCGGGAACGAACCCTCCGTTTTTCCTCAAATTCTCGGCCAGGTCATCGGGGTTATAAATTATCGCGGTGTAGAAGTAGGCGAAGAATATTATCAGCGAGGCATAAATTATCTCATACAAAAAACCGCCCTGAAGCAGAGAATCCGTCAAATCCCTCAGAACCGGGGCATCTACAAATGTGAGTATAGTCGCCGGAAATATGAGAAGCGAAGAGGCGAATATAGGCGGTATCACCCCTGCGGTGTTGACCTTTAGCGGTAGATGAGACGCCTGTCCTCCATAGACCTTCCTCCCAACGACACGCCTCGGGTACTGCACCGGAATCCTCCGGTAAGACCTCTCTACAAACACTATCGCGCCCACAATGAGCAGCATAAAGAGCAGGAGAAGCGCTATACCAAAAACCGTCATCTCCCCCGTTTCAACGAGCCTTACCAAATCCCAGAAACTCCCCGGAAGCCCCGCCAAAATAGAAGATGCGATGATAAGCGATATGCCATTGCCAATACCGCGCTCAGTAATCTGCTCGCCTATCCACATGACGAATAAACTCCCGGCGGTTAGAGTGATGACCGTGGTAATCCTAAAAACCCAGCCCGGCTCTATAACCACCGAAGAGCCCAAACCTAGCCCGCCTTCGAGGGTTAAGGCGAGCATAAACCCCTGAACGAGGCATATAAGCACAGTGCCGTAGCGCGAGTATTGATTGATTTTGCGCCTTCCAGCCTCTCCTTCTTTCTGCATTGCCTCGAGCGTGGGAAACGCCTTCACAAGCAGGGACATAATAATTGAGGACGTAATATAGGGCATAACCCCTAGGGCAAACACCGAAGCCCTCTCAAGAGCGCCGCCGGAGAACAGATTGAGTAGATCGAATATCGTCCCCTTAGTCTGGTCGAAAAGCTGGATGAGCTGTTCCGGGTCAATCCCCGGAGTTGGCACAAACACCCCCAACCTATAGACAATGAGCATTATGGCTACGAAGAGCAGTCTCTTGTTAAGTTCGGGAATTTTCGGTAGCGACCCTATATTTCTACTCATAGAACCTCTGTTTTACCACCGCGCTCTTCCACTCTCTTCACCGCCTCTTTGCTGAAGCCGTGGGCTTTTATTGTTATTGCTCTTTCAATATCTCCTGTTGCCAGCACCTTCACGGGGTTTCTCCCTGCGACGAGACCGGCTTCTTTAAGCTCAACAGGGGTTACGACGGCGCCATCTTGGAAACGATTTAAATCCCTCAGATTTACAACATCGTAGGAGATTTTGTTATAGCTCGTAAACCCGCGCTTCGGAGACCTCATCTTAAGCGGGGTCTGCCCTCCCTCGAACCACGCAGGCACTCTGCCGCCGGAACGCGCTCTTTGCCCCTTGTGTCCCCTGCCGCTTGTCTTTCCATGGCAGCCAGGGCCGCGCCCTACGGTTTTTATCTTATGAGTTGCCCCTGATGGAGGCTTTAATTTATTTAACATTTTTAGTTTCCTTGCATTCGATTTTTGATTTAGCGAAATCCATATTAACTAAGAAGCCCCGTAGTGCTTGGGGAGGTCAAGCTCTCTTACGTCCTTGCCTCTGAGCAAGCCCACGCTCTCAGGCATTCTAAGCCCCTGAAGCCCCTTTATAGTCGCCAGTACGACGTTAAGCGGGTTAGTTGACCCCAGCACCTTAGACAGGATGTCATGAATCCCCGAAAGCTCGATGACCGCTCTAACCGCGCCTCCGGCAATAACCCCCGTGCCGGGAGTCGCTGGCTTCAGCACAACTTTGCTTGAGCTATGCTCGGCGAGGACTTCGTGAGGGATGGTTTTTCCCTGCCTCGAAATCCTAATGAGGGTTTTTTTCGCTTTCTCCACGGCTTTCTTTATGGCGTCTGGAACCTCGTTCGACTTTCCAAGGGCGCTTCCAACTACGCCATCTCCGTTTCCAACAACGACCAGAGCCGTAAAATGGAATCTCTTTCCGCCCTTAGTTACCTTGGCGACCCTTCTTATGTGTACAATTTTCTCTTTTAAATCGAGCCCTGCCGCGTCAATTCTCTCTTTCTGCAAAACGAGCCTCCTCAAAATGAGCCGTGTGTGGACAGTTATTTAAAATTCAAGACCGGCTTCTCTAGCCCCGTCAGCAAGGGATTTTACCCTTCCGTGATAGGGATAGCCGCCCCTGTCGAAACGAACCTTCTTTACCCCCAAAGATACGGCAATCTCTCCAATGAGCGCGCCTACAATCTTTGCGGTTTCAACATTTTTCTTCTTCTCGCTTCCTATAATCTCTTTGACCTTAGGGGTTAGAGTTGAAGCAGAGGCAAGGGTGCGCCCGCTCTCGTCGTCTATAACTTGAGCATATATGTGGCTGGCGGATTTAAATACAGATAATCTTGGCGCGGATGACGTGCCCGCGAGTTTTTTCCTCAACCTCTGATGCCTAATATTGCGTTTTTCCTTTGCGCTTGTTTTGCCTATCATTTCTTAGAGCCCGCCTTTCCTGCCTTAAGTTTAAGTTTTTCGCCCGTAAATCTCACGCCCTTGCCCTTATACGAGTCAGGGAGTCTCAATCCCTTGATATTTGCCGCCGTCTGCCCCACGAGCGCCTTATCAGCCCCCGCGAGTACGAGCTTTGTGCCTTTATCCTCAACCGTTGCCCGCACCCCGATTGGAAGGGCAAAATCAATGGGATTAGAATATCCGAGGGACATTTTCAGCGATTCCCCTCCCACTAGCTCAGCCTTATATCCCACCCCCACTATATCGAGCGAGCGGGTAAACCCTTGGGATACGCCCTGAATCACATTCGCCACAAGGGCGCGCGTGAGTCCGTGAAGGGCTTTTTTGTTTTTCTCTTCGCCATCTCTCTCAAAGGTGATATTTGCGTTTTCAATCTTAACCGTAATCTCTTCGGGGATTCTCACGGAAAGCTCGCCCTTCGCGCCCTTTGCCTTAATTACCCCTTCGATTAATTCAACTTTCACGCCGCTTGGTATGGCGACTGGTTTCCTGCCTATTCTCGACATAATATTGACCTCACAGAACCGTGCATAAAAGCTCCCCTCCTATGCCGAGGCGGCGCGCTTGAGTACTTGTCATAATTCCCTTCGAGGTGGAGAGGATGGATATTCCAAGCCCGCCCCTTACCCTTGGGATTTCGCTTTTGTTCACGTAGAGCCTCCGTCCGGGTTTGCTAGCCCTCTTGATTTCTCTTATCACCGCGGACTTGTCAGGGGCGTATTTAAGCTCTATCTGAATGCTCTTTTTGATTCCCTCTTCGGCAAATTTGTAGCCCGAAATATAGCCCTCTTCTTTGAGAACCCTCGCAATCTGAGCCTTAATCCCCGACATCGGCACGTTCACGGCGTTGTGCCTTGAAACTAGGGAATTTCTAATTCTGGTAAGCATATCCGCAATTGGATCGGTCATAAAAATTACCTCTCGTGTGTATAGACTCTCATATTTCGACCACTCCTGAATTGGAGTGATCACCTAAAGTATTTACAGGCTCGCTTTTCTCACGCCGGGTATAGCGCCGAAGCTCGCCCGGTCGCGGAAGCATAGCCTGCACATACCGAATTTTCTCATAAACGCCCTAGGTCTGCCGCAAATCCAGCACCTGTTCCTAGTCCTGACTTTAAATTTCGGCTCTTTGCTTGCTTTCTCTAAAAGTGCTTTGCGCGCCATGTACTCCCTCTCAGTTAGTTCGCTCTAAACGGCATACCTAAGTTCCTTAAAAGCTCCCTAGATTCGTCGTCCGTTTTCGCATTGGTTACAAAAGTTATGTTAAGCCCTTTGACTTTTTCAAATTTGCCGTATTCAATTTCGGGGAATATAGTGTGTTCCTTTAGCCCCATCGTGTAGTTGCCGCTCCCATCAAAGCCCGTGGGAGACAAGCCTCTGAAATCCCTAACGCGGGGAAGGGCCAAATTCACGAGTCTGTCGAGAAACTCATACATCCTGTTTCCCCTAAGCGTTACCATACACCCAATGGCAGCCCCTTCTCTGAGCTTGAATCCTGCGATGGATTTTTTGGCTTTCGTAATAACCGGCTTCTGTCCCGCGATAAGTCCAAGCTCGCTGACGGAGTCGTCTATGATTTTATTCTCTTTGCCGCCGTCGCTCATTTTTCCTAGCCCAATGTTTAGGACGATCCTCTGTACTGAGGGAATCTGCATGGGATTTTTATAGCCGAACTTCTCGGCGAGCTGTTTCGTAATTTTTTCTTTATATAACTGCTTCAGTTTTGGAACCATCGCTTTTTATTCTCCTAGCCACAACCTTAATTTATCGCCGCCGCTACACCCGGCATTTTATCTAGCTCAACCCTTTGCTGGCTTGCGGGACTTTGAATCATATTTCGCGAGATTTGACACGTGAATTCCGGATTCCTTCTCCACAATTCCCGCGCTCGGATTCTTCGCCGAAGCCTTCGTATGCCTTTTAACCATATTGAGCTTTTCGACTACAGCCTTGTTTTCGGAGGGCATAACCCTCAGAACTTTTCCGGTTTTCCCCTTTTCGCTTCCCGCGATGACGGATACGGTATCCCCTTTTTTAATATGAATCTTGGCGTGAGACTTCTCCATAGGTCTATACCACCTCCGGGGCAAGGGATATTATCTTCATAAAACCCTTCACACGAAGCTCTCTGGCAATTGGGCCGAACACGCGCGTTCCCATAGGCTCAAGCTCTTTTGTGATAAGCACCGCGGCGTTATCGTCAAACCTCACGTAAGAGCCGTCGGGGCGGCGCTCCTCTTTTCTGGTGCGCACAATGACAGCGCGGTGAACGTCCCCTTTTTCTACCTTGGAGTTTGGTATCGCCTCTTTAATCGACACCACCACAACGTCCCCCAATCTGGCGTATGTCCTATTCGAGCCGCCCAGAAGCCTAATGCAAAATAGCTTTTTTGCTCCAGTGTTGTCCGCCGCTTCGAGCATCGTCGTTGGCTGTATCATCTCACTTTACCTCCGGCGCAGAAACTTGTTCGACAATATCCGCTTCAACCGAGAATTTGCGCTCCAGAATCTCCGTCACTCGCCAAGATTTCGTGCGGCTAAGGGGCCTGGATTCGGTTATAATGACCTTGTCCCCAACCTTGCACTCGTTCTTTTCGTCATGCGCCTTGAACCTGGAGGTTCTCTTGACGGGCTTGTTGAAACCGAGATTGCTCACGATGTGAATCACATCCACGACTACGGTTTTGTCCATTTTATCGCTGGTAACCAGACCGACTCTGGTTTTCATCTTCCCTCTTGCCATTATCCCCTCTCCTTGCCCTTAGCAAGCTGTCTCTGTCTAGTTATGCCGAGCATTCTGGCCACGTCCTTTTTTAATCTGCGCACTCTGGCAACGTTCGTCGTCTGATTTGTGGCAATCAATATCCCGAAGTTGAATAGCTCCGAGCGAGCCTCGCCGAGTTTCTTTGCCAACTCGTCGTCTTTAAGTTCTCTTATTTCACCGGACTTCATATTGTAAGAACCCCCTCGCCGCGAATCACGACGCGCGTCTTTACCGGAAGTTTATGAGAGGCAAGCCTAAAAGCCTCTTTTGCTAGGTCGGGTGTTAGCCCGCTTATCTCATAGAGCATAGTTCCCGGTTTAATGGGAGCGACATAGCCGGCTACATCCCCTTTTCCCTTTCCCATTCTCGTCTCAGCCGCTTTTTTCGTTATCGGCTTATGAGGAAAGAGCCTAACCCAGAGTTTCGCCCCCCGCTTCACATAGCGGGTTATGGCGATTCTCGCCGCCTCAATCTGCTGGGCGGTAATCATGCCGGCTTCGGTGGACTGAATGCCGAACTCGCCAAAGGCAAGGGTCATTCCCCTCGTAGCCTTACCCCTGTTTCGTCCTTTAAAACATTTTCTGTATTTTGTTCTCGCTGGCTGAAGCATTTTTTATTCCTTTAAAATAATTTGCGTCAATTCCAATATCGGCGGCTAGGCGCTCTGACGGGCTTTCTTCTCCAATACCTCACCCTTAAATATCCACGCCTTGATGCCGATTTTGCCGTAAGTCGTATTTGCCTCGGCAAACCCGTAGTCAATATCGGCTCTGAGCGTCGCAAGGGGAACCCTGCCTTCCCGATACCACTCCCTCCTCGCAATCTCTCCCCCGCCGAGCCTTCCCGATACCATGACCTTTATCCCCAAAGCCCCGAGCCTTAGAGCCGACGCAATTGACCTTTTCATAGCGCGCCTGTAAGCGACCCTTCTCTCTATTTGAAGGGCGACGTTCTCGGATACCAATTGAGCGTCAACCTCCGGGCGCTTTACCTCGCGTATGTCCAGATAGACGTCCTTGCCCGTGATTCTGCCCAGCTCCCTTCTGAGGGCTTCTATCTCCTGTCCCCTGCGCCCTATAATCATCCCCGGACGCGCGGCGTGAATGACGACCCTAACCCTTTCAGATGCCGCTCTCTCAAGCTCAATTCGAGAGATGCCGGACTGGTAGAAACCCCTTTTTATTCTATTCCTTATCTCTATATCTTCGTGCAGAAGAGAGGTATATTTTCCCTTTTCGGCGAACCACTTAGAATCCCAAGTCTTCGTGATGCCGATTCTCAGTCCCACCGGGCAGATTTTCTGTCCCACGTTTATAACCCCCTTTCGTCAAGCACTATTGTGATATGACTCGTTCTCTTTTTCCTAGGGAAAGCCCTTCCCATAGCTCTCGGTCTGAATCTCTTGAGGATAGTTGCCTGATTGGCGAAGGTCTCTTTTACATAGAGCGATTCGGTGTCCGTATGCCCTTTTTCAGCCGCATTGGCGACGGCGGATTTCAGTAGCTTCGCCACCAGCAGTGCGTTCCGCTTATTTAGAGACGAGAGGGTTGCAAACGCCTGCTCCACTCCATTCCCCCTGATGAGGTCAAGCACGAGCCTGACTTTTTTGGGGGATGTTTTTGCATTCTTATACAAAGCCTGAGAAACCATTTTTCACCCGCCAGAAATTAATTTACGACCTTCCAACCTTTGCCTTTTTATCGCCGCCGCCTCCGGGATGTCCCGTAAACGTGCGCGTGGGAGAGAACTCCCCCAGCTTATGCCCCACCATGTACTCGGTCGTATATACGGGAATGAACTTTTTCCCGTTATAGACGGAAAACGTGAGACCTATCATATCGGGTATGACCATAGAGGCTCTCGACCACGTTTTGATTATTCTCTGGTCGCTGGAAGCCCTGCTGGCTTCAACTTTTTTAAGCAACTTCGGGTCAATATAAGGACCTTTTTTCGCAGACCTTGGCATCATTAACTCCTATATTTTTAATCCATTCCATAACCGATTCTTCTGCGCTTCACTATATACTTATCGGTTCTCTTGTTCTTTCTCGTCTTATATCCAATTGTAATCCATCCCCAAGGCGACACCGGATGCGGATTTCCCTGAGGGGCTTTACCCTCGCCTCCGCCGTGCGGATGATCCACCGGGTTCATGGCGACTCCCCTTACATGAGGGCGGCGTCCCATGTGGCGGCTACGACCGGCTTTTCCAATCACTACAAGCTCATGTTCTAAATTGCCGACCTTTCCTACCGTCGCCATACAGCTCAGGTGAACCTTCCGCATTTCACCCGATACGAGCTTTATCTGAGCGTATTCGCCGTCCTTAGCCGCGATTTGAACCGACGACCCCGCGGCGCGGGCGAGCTTTCCGCCGCCTCCGGGCTTGAGTTCAAGGTTATGCACCGTAGTGCCAACGGGGATACTCCTAAGGGGAAGGGCATTTCCGGGGGCTACCTCGACGTTTTCGCCGGACATTACCGTGTTTCCCACCTTCATCTGCTCCGTGGCTATGATGTAGCGCTTCTCGCCATCCACGTAATTGAGAAGAGCGATGCGAGCCGAGCGGTTCGGGTCGTATTCAATCGAGACCACTTTGGCGGGAATATCGAATTTATCCCTCTTGAAATCTACAATTCTATAGAGGCGCTTGTGTCCACCGCCGATGTAGCGGCTTGACACTCTCCCCTGAGAGTTCCTTCCGCCCGAATCCTTAATGGTTTGGGTGAGAGGCTTGAAGGGTTTATCAGATGTAATCTCGGAGAAATCGAGAGAGGTTTTAAATCTCGTTCCCGGAGTTTTCGGATTATACTTTTTAATGCCCACGTTTATACTCCCTCAAAAAATTCTATTTTCCCTTCTTTAAGCTTAACGTAAGCCTTCTTAACGGCTGATTTTTTTCCTACAGGCCTGCCCAGCTTCGTTACCACTTTGCCGAACGAGGTTAGGGTTCTGACCGTGTCAACCTTCACCTTGAAAATCTTCTCAACCGCTTCTTTTATCTCTTTTTTGTTTGCCCTTCTGCTGACGGCAAAAGAAATCCAGCCGAGCTCTTTTATAGCAGTGGCTTTCTCAGTAACAATCGGGCGTTTTATAATCTCTCTTGGCTCTTTCAACCCTTCAGTACCTCCTGAACCTTGGAAAGCGAATCCTGAGTCAGAATAAGCGTTTTAAATTTCAACACATCATATAAATTAAGACCTTCGGTTTTTAGAACCTTCACGTTTTCAATATTACCCGCCGACCTTTTGAGATTCTCGTTGTCCCCGTTTATGAGAATGAGGGCTTTATCGAGGTTGAACCTCTTAACGAATTCGGCGACCTGCTTAGTTTTTATCTGGGGGAGGTCAAAGTCGTTTAGAATCACTAAATCCCCGTCTCTGTGCTTGAGCGAGAGGGCGCATCTTAGAGCCTGGCGCCTCACCTTTTTCGGGATATTGTAAGACCAGTCCCTAGGCCTTGGGCCAAACGCCACGGCGCCGTGTCTCCACTGCGTCGCCCTCGTGCTTCCCTGCCTCGCGTTGCCCGTGTGTTTCTGCTTCCAAGGCTTCTTGCCTCCTCCGCTTACCTCGCCCCTGGTTTTGGTCGAAGCCGTTCCGGCGCGGCGGTCAGCCATCTGCCAATTTACGACATAGTAGAACAGATGCTCTTTTATAGGGGCTTCAAACACATCTGGGCTAAGTTCTACAGAGCCAACGCTATTTTTATTTATATCAAAGACTTCCTTAAGCACCTTGCCGTCTCCCTTTTGTTGCGTGTTTCACAAACACCAAGCCGCCGTCTGGGCCCGGAATAGAGCCTTTAATTATCACGAGATTATTATCGAGGTCAACCCTTACGACCTGAAGACCTTGGCTCGTAACGTTTACATTGCCCATGTGTCCCGGCATTCGCATTCCCTTCCATACCCTTGCAGGATAGGAGTGCTGACCGATAGAGCCGGGCTTTCTGTGAGACATACCGCCGTGCGAGTCGGGCTGACCCGCAAAGCCGTGCCTCTTCATAGCGCCGGCAAACCCCTTTCCCTTGCTCGTACCCGTAACGTCAACCATGTCCCCATCTTTGAAAACGTCGGCTTTGATAACGTCTCCGTGATTATATTCGTCAGGAGCGCTGCCGATAAGGGGAAACTCTTTCAAAACCCTAAGAGGGGGAGCGGATGCTTTTTTGAGGTGTCCGAGCTTGGGCTTTGTTAGCCTCTGCGGTTTTACCTCTTCAAAACCGACCTGAACCGCAACGTAGCCCTCTTTTTCAGCCGTGCGTTTCTGGGTAACGAAACACGGGCCCAGCTTAACCACGGTTACGGGCAAAAGGGTCCCGTCCTGAATAAATACCTCGGTCATTCCAACTTTTCTGCCAATCAATCCTTGTATCATGAGAATGTATCCTATTGTGTCCAGACTAATAAATAAGCCCCATACGCGCGCACGCAATTACGCTCCGGGCAGTTTAATCTCTACCTCAACCCCTGAGGACAAATCGAGCTTCATCAGAGCGTCTATCGTCTGTTGTGTCGGCTCAAGTATATCAACGAGCCTCTTGTGAGTGCGCACCTCGAAATGCTCTCTCGAATTCTTGTCCACATGAGGAGACCTAAGCACGCAGTAGCGGCTTATATGAGTGGGAAGCGGAACAGGCCCGGCAACACGCGCCCCAGTTCTCTTCACCGTATCAACAATTTCAACAGCGGACTTATCAAGCAATCTATGGTCAAATGATTTTAATTTTATCCTAATTTTAGCGGCACGATTCATATTTTATCCCTATTAAGTTACGTCAATCCCCACAGCGTTATTCAATAATATTGGTAACGACGCCGGCGCCTACGGTGCGTCCACCTTCCCTGATAGCGAACCGTAGTTTCTCCTCCATCGCCACAGGAACTATCAACTCCACATCCGTGTTTATACTATCCCC
>JBQTHB010000009.1:0-61627 GCA_052390235.1 Deltaproteobacteria bacterium
CTCAACAAGGGCGTCATAGATATAATCGGCTTTGCCGGAGGCGAGGTCGGCTATGAAAAGGGGTTTCCCCCGGCTCCCTGCGATCTGTTTGGCGATTGCCTCTTTTTGGATTTTCTTAATTGAGCGAAACGCCCGGCACGTTATCTGGTTCAAAAACGCCTGGTCTATCAGCCTGCCGATGATGAATCTGCCGCGGGGTTTATTTTCATAGATGTAGTTCATCATCGCGCCAGAATCGAAACCGTGAGTGTAGCCGACGCGTATCCCCTCGGAGAGCATCCCGACGGTTCTGAGCATGAGTGATAAAACCGCGTAATACCAGTATTTGGGCGAGCGCCGAGGGAGAGGGTCTCTCAACTCATCAAAGCTCGGTATCGGCTTACGAGGCATACCATTTAATCTCCTCGTCTTCCCGGTCCGCATATATGGCATCGGCGACGGATTTAATCTGCTCAGCGCGGCGAACTTTCTCAGGCGTATCAGCGTGGCGGCTGAAATATCCCTCCAAAAGCGCGAGGTGCCGGGCTACGTCCCGCTGTACCTCCTCGACTACGGCACGGCTCGCCAAATCCGCGGCGCAGTGGTAAATCGCAAGCAACTCGGAGAAATGCGCGAGAGACCCCCAAGCGTATGCGAACTCGTCAAAAGTGTTGTCGTAGGATTCGAGGATGTCGTAAATCCTCTGCCCGATAGCCGGAGGGGCATAAGTTTCAGGGGATTCTCCAAGCTCGCGCGCGCGGTCGGAAAAGAGCTTTGCGTGCTTAGCGTTGTCGGCGATAATTCGGGCGACGACGAGCTTCATCTCAAGCTCCGGCACGTATTTGAGCTTTGCGCCGAACAGATCCACCCAAGCGAGCATCCCGTAGCTGTGGCGGCTGAAGGCGCGGGCGATACGAGCGCCTTGGGCGAGTGTGTCTCTTAATTTTTCTGGATTTCGTATGCTCATCAATTTCTACCTTTGAGGGAATTTCCCCTCAGCCAAACCCCGCAGGGTCATAAAAAGTCCATCTCCCCTTTCGATACAGCGCCGTTTCACAGCGGCGAGGGAGAAGAGGGTTCATCTCCCGACATCGGATAATTGCATCGCCGAGGGATGTGGTTGAACGCTCCATTTCCGCTGGCAGTGGGGTTGTCGGCTGCCGATTTTGATTTCGGCGCGCAAGGGGTTCTCCTGCCGCGCTCAAGGCTCTTTTGGGTTAGTGGCTCACCGCGATAACCCTCTAACTAGACGCCCCCGCACTGAATAATACCATACTCAAATAACCCCCAATTCGTCAGCTCACCGCCTTGAGGATGCGAATCAATTTCTCATCGCCGCCTGCCGGAATTTGCCAATCCAGATGAACGGCCGCTGCCCCCTGAGCCACAAGAGCGTCAGCAAATGTCTGAAGCCCTATATTTACGGCTTGAATCTCCTGATTGAGTATATCAGGGGCTTCTCTCACGCCCTGCGGCGAGCCAGCCGAAACCATCTCCTCCATCCGAGCCAGCGCCGCCGCAGCTATATCCACGCTGTCCGACTCCACGACGATGACTAAATCCGCCCCTTTTGCGTCCCATATCTCAGGGGTCATGAGGCCGGCATCCTGAACGGCAAATTTAGCCTTCTCAGTAGCCATCACGGCGACGGCGTTTTTGACCCCCTCTATCTCCCGCACGCTCTTTGAAATCCGCATCAGACGGAGCGCGTCCTGAAAGTAGTTCTGCTTAATTCTAAACCCTATCGGCATCGGTCTCGACCTCCACAATTTTTCATTTCGTATCCTGAATCTCGCGTCATTTCACAATGTACTCTATCGGACAGGGGGCGGTCATCGTGTTGCTGACAAAGCAATACCTCTTAGCCAATGGCAGAATCTCGTCCAACTCCGCCGCCGCAAGCGATGCGCAAATCTCGACCGAGAGCTTCGAGAACCGAAAATTCTTTAAATCCTTCTCTCCAGCGACGTTCACGCGCATATCCCTGACCTCAATTCTCTTCTTCCTCCCCGCAAAGACGAGCGCGAGACAGAAGCACGAGGCGAGGGACGAGAGAAAAAGCTCCGTGGGCATCATGCCCGTATCATCCCCGTGAAACTCCAGCGACTCATCAACCGGAATCCTAAACTGCCTCGACGCTACCTCTACCTGAAAATTCCCCTTCCACACCGCCTCAACGTTCATGAAGACCCCTCCGAAATCCGTAAATCCCCGCTTTATATCATATTATAAATCATCTTAAAAGGGGCTTGTCATGCTGAAGCGCCTTCAGTCGTTTCACGCCTTCGCCCCGAGTCATTTCGAGTCCCATTCCTGTCATTTCGAGCGATAGCGAGAAATCTCGATTAGATTCCTCCGTGCGTTTGCAGTGACACTCTCGGCATGGCTTCTAACGACGCACACTAAAAGCCTAGCCCCCTGTAAAATGCCTCGTGCGCAAGAGCCGTCTTACGCCACGAATAATGCTCCGCCGTAACCCTAGCGTTTCCAATGAGCTTTTGTCCAAGACCTCCGTTGGCGAGGATAGTTAAAATCCCCGCCGAGAGCGCCTGCGAATCCGTTGGCGAGACGAGCAGGGCGTTTTCTCCATCGGTCAGGTAGTCGGTAAGCGGCTCGATTTTCGATGCAATCACGGGAATCCCCGCCGCCATAGCCTCAAGCGCGACGAGCCCCCACCCCTCTTTTATGGATGGGAAAATGAACACGTCAGCCGCCGCATAGAGCGCGGGCATATCCCTGTCAGGCACGTTGCCGAGGATGATAATATCCTCGCCGAAATTGAGATGAAGCCCCTTTGCCTTGGAGAAAAACCAATCCCGATACTCCCTGTAGTCAAAGAGCGTCTCCCCGCCGCCGATGAGCCAGATAGCTCTCTCGCCCCCCGCCTTCACGCGGGAGGCGGCGGCGTGGAATGCCCGCAGAGCCATGATACTGTTTTTGCGAGGCTCAATGCCGCCAACGCTGAGAATTATTTTTTCATTCGAGAGATTAAACCTCCGCCTCGCCTCCGCTTTTGATGCGCCGCCGGAGAATCTGTCGACATCTACGCCGTTGTGAATCAGAGCCGCATCGAGCGAGTACGCCGAGCGCAGTTCCCTCTGCCAGAGCCTGCTCACAGCAATAAGGCTATCCGGCTTTAAGACGCTCTTTAGCTGGCATTCGACGAGCGCGGGTGAGGTAAAATCGTCTAGGTGGTGAACCGTGCGGACGAAAGATTTGATGATGCCCCTGTCTCGGAGGGCGAGTAGAGCGTTTGCGCTGATGCAGTCCTCGGCGTGATAAATGTCGAAATCTAAGGCTTGGGCAGATAGATAATCCGAGTAGATTTGGATATAGCGCATAATTTTGGCATCCATCGGCTCGCCGGGAACGGTGTCGCAGGGAATGAGCGTAGAGGGAGCGGCAACGGGTCTAAAAAAGCCCACCTCTGTTCCAAGGGCATAAACCTCAACTAGGTGTCCAAGCGAGGAGAGTTGCTCGGCTAGGTTTAGCGTGTGAACCACGCCTCCTCTCGGCTTAGTGGAGTAGGTGAGAAGGGCAATTTTAAGCGATTTCATTGAACTCCTGCTGGAGCTGCGCAAATTCGAGCTTTGCGAGCATAAACCGAATGCCGTAATAAATCCCGACTGCGGTATCGGCTCCCGACGTCTCTCCCATCTGCATCACGACTTTAGCAATAGCGGCAACCCGACTTGCATCCGCCGTAAGCAGGGCGTAGGCAAGCTCGGATACGGCTTTTGGAGCTTCGCCGGCTCGATAGAGATCCAGCAGATTGAGGCTATATATCGTTGTTTTCCCCCTTGCGCGGCGGCACGTCTCTAATGCAAATCGGCTGTATAGCTCGGCTTCGCTCCTGCGACGCAGAACCTTTGCTCCGAGATTCAGAGTGAAAATTAGCCCGCAGAGAAAATCGTCGCAGGAGGGCGTAAGCCCGGCCCCAAGCCCAAGGATTGACGATGCCATATCTGCGGCGGCGGGAGCGTCGCCCCTATAGAGCGCCCACATCAGGGTTTCGATATTGGGCCTCGCTCTCTCGGATATTGACGATGAATTTGGGGGATTTAGAAAAAACTGCATTGGGCCGTAGAGTTCCACATTTAGCAATAGCGGCGCTAAACCCTCCCCTCCTCCCTTTGTATAAATTACGTCCCTCAGAACCCTGAGATTTAAGCCCATACTCAGCGCACCTGCCAAATCCCCCAGTTTGGGCGCCCTCAGCCGAGACCACACGCGCGCGGCATCGAAGCGGATTGCGATATTTCCAGCTTCCGGGAAAACAATTTCAGCGCTGGCAATGCGAGCCGTCATTCCCTCCCGAATCCCGATGGATTTAAATACTCCCTGCTCGAAATTGCTTATGTGAGCGCACGACGAGTGTATATAATCCTCACCGCCGCCGATGCCAATGAGAAAATCCCCTTGAAACCGCAGATACAGCGCGCGCGCGAAAACCCCCTCGACCACAGCCGATTTTCGGGAGCTGAGGGCGCGCAGAGCCTTATTACCGATGGATTCAATCTCGAGTCTCAATTCTCTTCCAGTGCGGGCGCTCCCCCCCGTAAGAGGAGCGAAGTATCATACGTTTGCGCAAATTCCACGGTATCGCCAAATATAGGGGGACGAAAATCCCGCGCCAGAGCATGGGGAAAATCCCCCCCCTGCGGTAGGGTTTCGAGCAAAATTCTGGATAGCGCGCCGCCATATCATCCGCAGCCGCCTCAAGCAGGTACTTCTCGGCGTTTCCCCTGAGCCACTCGCCAAAGGATTTTTTCTGAGCCACTTCGGACACCTCCTCCTCATTTTTTTACCTCATCCCAAATTAATACGCCCCTAGTTTCTCTCAGCAGCAGCGAGCCAACAATGAAAGTTACCGAGGCCACAGCCATCGGATAATATAGCCCGGCGTAAATATTGCCCGTCTCGGCGACGACCCAAAGCCCTATAACCGGCAGAAGCCCTCCAAAGACGCCGTTTCCTATGTGATACGGGAGCGACAGAGCGGTGTATCGGATTTTCGCCGGAAACGCCTCGACTAAATACGCCGCTATGGGCCCATAGACCATAGTTACGAAAATGACCTGCGCGAATACGAGCAGAATCAGCTTGAGCGCGGCTGGGTCAGTAATTAAATTTCCAAAACCTGAGTAGGGCAGAGCCTCCGCCGCCGGCATCATCGCCCCGTCCACTACGGTCTGAGGCGTAATTGTTATCGCCCCAGTAACGGGGTTTTTCTGCGAAATTACGGCTACTACGTTTGAGCCCGCCGCCCGTTGCATCGCTTCGTAAATCGGTATGTAAGAGACAACGGCGAGCAGGCATCCGAGCATGATAATTCTCTTGCGTCCGATTCTATCCGACAGCGCGCCGAAGAGAACAAAAAAGGGCATCGCCAAGAGCAGAGCCGAGGCGACGATATAATTGGCAGATGTGGCGCTCACCTTGAGTATGGTCTGGAGGTAGAAGAGGGCGTAGAACTGACCTGTGTACCAGACAACCCCCTGCCCCGCCGTCGCGCCGAAGAGCGAGATGAGAACGCGCTTTAAATTATCCCACTGCCCAAACGCCTCAGTGAGGGGCTTGCTCGAGGTCATCCCCGCGCTTTTGATATGCTGAAATATAGGGGACTCTTTCATCCGCAGCCGAATGTAGAGCGATACTACGACGAGAAACACCGAGATCAGAAAGGGAATCCTCCAGCCCCACTCGGCAAACGCCTCTTTCGTCATGGCGCTCTGCACGGCGAGTATCACGGCAAGGGATAGGAAAAGCCCAAGGGTCGCGGTGATTTGGATGAAGCTCGTGTAAAACCCGCGCCTCGCATCCGGCACGTGTTCCGCCACATAGACCGCCGCGCCGCCGTATTCGCCTCCAAGGGCAAGCCCCTGCAGTACTCGGAGGAGGAGCAAAATTAACGGCGCGCCTATTCCTATTGTCTCATAAGTCGGGAGAACGCCGATGAGAGCCGTAGCCCCGCCCATGATGAGGAGGGTTACGAGGAACGCGTATTTTCTGCCGACGACATCGCCTATTCGTCCAAAAAAGAGCGCGCCAAAGGGTCTCACAACGAACCCCACGGCAAATGTTGAGAGGTAGGCGATGAGGGCTAGGGTGTCGTTGCCCTTCGGGTAGAAGAGCGGCGCGATGACCGTGGCGAGACTGCCGAAGATGTAGAAATCGTACCACTCAATCATTGTGCCTACGGCTGAAGCGGCGATGACCTGAGGGATTTTGTAGCCGTGAGCGGTTTCGGGGGCGGCGGAGCTTTGAGTCATTATCTAGTTTATTCGCCTCACCGTTTTCTATTGAGTTCCGCCAGCCCCGCCTGCGCCGCCAGCGCTATCGGCTCCATCAGCGCGCCTATCGGAGGGGAATAGACGTTCTCCATAAAGGCAAAGTCCTGGAGCGTCGCCCCGCGCTTTACTGCAAAGGCTAAGAAATCAGCCCGCTCCTTAATTCCCTCCCCGCCGGACATCTGCGCCCCCATCACCCGAAGCGTCTTCGGGTCGGCAATTAATTTCACGAGAAGACGGCTCACCCCGGGATAATACCTCGCCCTAGAAATCCCGAATGATTTCGCCACAATGTGCGGTATCCCCAGAGCCTTATGGAGGGTCTCGCCAAGCGACACCCCTCCGATATGCACCTTCCCCGCGACCATCCCCCAGGGGACATACACGGGGTCGTAGGCGCGCTCGCTTCCGGCGGCGTTAGAGCCTGCAACCCTGCCCTGCGAGTAGGCGTGGCTGCCGGAAAGCCCCTGAATAGGCAGGTCTGTAACCCCGTGGACAACCTCGATGCAGTCGCCTGCTGCGTAAACGTCTCTTTCGGACGTTCTCATCCGGTCGTCAACTAGTAGCCCGCCCGTCGCGCCGACCTTAATGCCGGCTTCCTGCGAAAGCTGGTTATTCGGTTTTTTATTCGTGGCTACGACGACGATTTCACATGGGATATCTCCTGACGTAGTAGCGACGGATGCGACCTTGCCCCCGGCGCCCTTTATCTCGAGAATCGCCGCGCCGAAATGGATCTTCGCTCCCAGCTCTTCGAGGGATTTTTGCGCCGGATCCATAATGTCCGGGTCCGCGATCTTCGACATGAGCCACGCCCCCTCTTCGACCAGATGCGTCTCAAGCCCCCTGTGGGCGAGGTTGCCCGCCATCTCAATTCCAATGGGGGTTGCGCCTACGACAACGACGCGTTTTACTGCGTCGAGGATTTTATCAAACTCCATGGCGCGGCGTATGTTCTTAATATAATGAACGCCCTCCAGTTCTACTCCGGGGAAGTCCGGCTTTTCATACTCAAACCCCGTGGCGATGATGAGCCTGTCCCAAGGGAAAGACTCAGATGCTACGCTCACAGCGCGCCTCTGAAGGTCAATTCCCGTAACCGTGGTCTGGAGCTTTAGGTCAATTCCGATTTGGGCGTAATGCTCGGAGGTCTGCAGAAACAGGTTTTTAAAGTCTGGAATCTCCCTCCCCAGAACAAAGGGGATGCCGCAGGGACTGTAAGCCACGTCCTCAAATTCGGTAAATAGGGTTACGGAGGCGTTGGGATTGACCGCTTTCGACGTTGACGCGGCGGAAATCCCGCCCGCTCCCCCTCCAATGATGATAATGCGCATATTCGACATTTTTCTCACCTCTCTAAGTTCTTCAGCCCTTGAGCATCTCGATATTTATACATGCCGCCGATGAATCGCTGGTTTGCGCCTGCTCTATGCCGCTTTCCAGCCGGCGACTCCTCAGAGGGATGGAATAATTGCAATGAATTTCATTTTGCTCTTTCTAGCCGCGCGCGCCGAGGTTGAATTTTGCGAATTTAACACTCCCCGCCGCACTGAGCGCCCTCTCGAAATCCGGCAGAGCCGAACACTCGCCGCAGCTCACGCACCCAGCCTTGCTCCCCCGCGCCTCCCCCTGATATTTGGACAATATCCGCGCCGCCTGAGTGTAGATGAAATTCATAAGCTCCGGCTTTGGGGGCGCCATCCCCTCCATGGGAGTACCTGCAACAGGGCGGAACGGCACAATAAACGGATACACGCCAATCTCGCCGCAGAGCGCGACCCCATCGAATATAGTTTCAACCCTCTCGCCCATGCCCACTAACACATAGGTGCTGACCTGCCATCTGCCAAAAACCCTCGCCGCTTCCCTCCAGGTCTGAGTATATCGCTCAATGCCGATTTTCGCCTTGCCGGGGGTTATCCGCTCGAACACCTGCGGGTCAAATGTCTCAATGTGGACTCCCAGCGAGTCAACCCCTGAGTCCTTGAGCCTCCCAAGCCAGGCTAAATCCTCCGGGGGAACTATCTGAAGCTGAATGGGAAGCCCCGTGGCGCGTTTCACCTCGGAGCAGATTTCGGCGTATTTGGCAAGGGCTTTTTCCTCGTCCCTCGCGACACCGGAGGTAAAGACGACGTTTGTTATGCCATCTAGCTCTCTGGCAAGGAGGATTGTTTCGACGAGGCTCTTTGCGTTTTTAAAGCCCACGGTGCTTCTATCCTTTAGGGTAAGCTCAATGCCGCAGAATTTGCATCGCCTCTCGTCTTCCCAAAAATCGCAGGTCTGAAGGAGGGTAGTTGCAAAGGTGGTCGGGCAGTGGAGGAGTCCCATTTTTTGCATCGAGACGCCGTTTGAGGTTCTGCCTTCGTAGAATTTAGCCGCCCCCATAAGCTCCACCTGGGCAACGGCGACGCCGTCTCTAAACACCCAATGCTCGTCGTTTATGGTGTCGAGATAATAAGGCGATGCCTCTAGGAAATCTCCCACAACGGGAATATTGGCTTCGGCATCGGGCAGAATTTTCAGATGTATCCCCCCCGTGGGACCCGCCCCGCCGCGCCTAATGTCCCTCGTGTCGGGAATCCTCAGTCCCAAGCTCTGCAACTCCACCTTCAGGGTCTTCGAGTCCATTACACCCTCCAATGTCGAGAATTTGACAAGCCGCGAACAGCTCGAATTCACCGAAATCCTCTCCATTCGCGGCTATATCGTATTTTATCCAAAAGCACCCGCCGGAGCTACACAGTCCACGCGCTTGATATTAGCGCTCCCGCCCTCTGATGCTCAATTGTGATGTCGAGAATATCGGTAGGATGAAGCGGTATCACGCCCTCGAGCATATCCTCTTCCCTCACGCCGAGGAGACACGCCGCCGAGAAACGGCAGGCATAGACCTTAATGCCCTCGCTGAGCATTTTCCCAACCAGCGTAGGGTAGAGCTGAATCCCCGCGCCGTACTGGTCGTCGCCCACATTGGGCCATCCCCTATAGACGGGAATCGCCGAAGCTGGCCCATAGAATACGACGCTCACATCATAGCCCTTTCTCTTTGCTCTAATAGCCGTGAGCATATTGATTCCCGCCACAGAGCCTTCATACGGTACTGTGTGGAGGAGGAAAAGCGCCCTCTCGCCCGGATTGGCTTTATAGTCAGGAAATACTTTTTCCTCGTAATTCACAATAGCTTTGCCCTTAGTGGGCCTCTCGCCCTGCACTCTATTTACCGCCATTTGCGTACTACCTCCTTAGGGTTTATTTACTATGATTTTTTTAATTGTTTCTACTTTGAATACAGCTTCTGCGCGTTCTCCCAGAATATATTATTTTTTAGCTCCTCGGAAATTTTCGCCCCCTCGATTTTCCAATACTCAGACGGAAAATCGCTCCACGGCGTATCCGAGCCGAACACGACGTTGTCCCAGCCGACCCCCGTGCGCTGAACCTCATGGAGAAGCCACCGCGAGCCGAACCCCACTGCCCAGGTGGTGTCCGTATAGACCTTATACCCGTCTTGAATAAGCTCGATGAATTTTGGCACGAGCTTTATATGGCCGCTCACGAAGCCGCCCATGTGAACGAGGTGAATTTTCACCTTTTTCCCGTACTCCTTCACGAGTTCTATGGCGTTAGATATGTCCGAGCCTCCGCCGGGGCTGGTGTGAATATGAAGGACGAGGTTGTTTTCCTCAGCCGCCTTCATGATGGAGTCCCAAAGCGCCCTTGAGGGTTCGTCCCAATCGGAGGGTTTATAGGTTCCGCCAAGAAGGCAGGTGGTCTTGAGAGCGACGATGCCCTTTTCTTTTACGTGCTTCAGGGTCTCTTCGGTTCTCTCTTTATCCTTAGGCATCCCGGAAACCCACAGCGCGCCGACGATGCGGTCGGCTTTATGGACGGTGTCAAGCACGAGGGGGTTTAGGCTGAAGGGCTGGGCTGAGTCCGGCACGCCGTAGTTCGATATGACCAAGGCGCGGTCAATCCTGTACTCATCCATGTGTTGTTCGGTGTATTCCCTGCCCGTGGGGTATTCTATCACTGTAGGTTTTACGGGTTCTTTGAGGTCGTAGAACTTATACGCCGCAAGCTCGCCGATGTGAGTGTGAGCGTCGAAAATTTTCCTCGTTATTTTCATTAATGCGCTACCTCCGCCGATATATTTTTACAACTCTCGCGCAATGCGCCGATTCTATATTTTAAAAACACCTCTCCTTGACGTTTTAGAGAGTGCAATTTATATACCGCCCCGCAACGGGCTTTTTACCCCACTCCGCCGCAAGTCCGTGCCTAATCCCTGGGCAACCCCTGAAATAAATAGGCATATTGCCGCCCTCGCAATTCTCAATCACTGCACTATCTGCGTTCCCCCATCCCCCCGGATAGCCGCCTCAATTCCCTCGAGCGATGTTATTACGGCTCTCTTCCCGCCGGAATCAATAAAATTTATTGCCGCCTCAATCTTGGGCCCCATGCTCCCCGGAGGGAAATGCCCCTCGGCAAAATAGGTCTTAATCTCCCCCACCGACACCTTCCCCAGGCTCTTCTGGCGCGGAGTGCCGTAGTGAACCGAAACCCGCTCGACCGAGGTAACCAAAAAGAGCATCTCCGCCCCAATTAGACTGGCAAGCCTCTCGGCGGCGTAGTCTTTGTCAATCACGGCGGCGACCCCTTTGAGCCTCCCCCGCCCATCCCGAACAACCGGTATTCCGCCCCCGCCGCAGGCGATGACGATGGAGTTTCTACGGGCGAGGTCCAAAATTTCGTCCTTCTCGATGATATCAACCGGCTTCGGAGACGGCACTACCCGCCGCCAACCCCTGCCGGAATCCTCTTTCATTCTCCATCCGCGCTCACGCTGAAGGGCGTTGCTCTCGTCCTCCTGAAAAAACGCGCCGATGAATTTCGTAGGATTTCCAAACGCCCGGTCATCGCCAGAGACTACGACCTGAGTTATCAGCGATACGACGGATTTATTAATACTGCGGCGCGTGAGAGTGTTTCTCAGGGTTTGAGCTACCATATAGCCGATTTGCCCCTGAGTCATCGCCCCGCACACATCTAGCGGAGACGGGGGAATATCCGCTGCAAGGGATTCTTGCTGTATCAGGAGATTGCCGACCTGAGGGCCATTGCCGTGAGTGATTACGATTTCATAGCCCACATCGAAGAGGCGTATTATCCTCTCGCACATCATCTCGGCTTTTTGAGACTGCTCAAGGTAACCGCTCTTTCCACTGAAATCCATAAGGGCGTTTCCGCCGAATGCGACCACAGCAACCTTCATCGCCCATCCTCCATACTTTCATGAGAGATTTCAAATCTCAACGCGGGAGCTGGCGCTTCCCTCTGCCGAGCGCTATCTGTCCCGCCGCGCGCGAAGCCTGAGCGTTGGTGGGAAATGTTAACACCCCTTCTCTTTGCAATTTCTCTTCCTGCGCCTCCAAACCCTGCGGGTCTCGGTCGGTGCCGCAAACATGGGCTACAAAAGCGAGGGGGCGACGCCTGCGCGACGCGATTTTCCTCGCCTCTCGAATGGCGGGAACTAGGTCTGCGGCAGGGTCCGCGCTCGCCACATATCCAAGCACCACATCGAGCAAAATCACGGCGACTTTAGGGTCGCGGGCCTCTCGTATCAGCCTCTCGGCTCTCTGCGATGCGTCTATCATCGGGTGCGGGCGTCCTTTGGTGAATTCCTCCTCGCCCATGTCAACGCAGGTGTGGCGCTTGCTTTTATGGCTGTCTGCAAGCTGCATCGCTTTGTCGAGCGGGGCGTTTGAATACACCGCGCCGAGAATGGGGGCAAGCTCCTGCTGGGCTTCATAGCAGAGAGTGCCGCCTGCAAATAGTCCGCGCAGGTAAATTTGTCCGGGTATTGGGGGTTCGACTAGATTTCCGCCCCGCGGGACGCGGCGTTTTTTGGGAGAGATGTCAAAAGAAGGCTGCCGCCCCTGGTTAAGTAGTCTGAGCGTTTCGAGCGCCGCTTCCTCAAGGCTGGAGGCGAATTTTATTTTTGGGTCGGGGCAGGAGAGCTTTTTCCCAAGAAAGCAGACTACTGCCGGTTTCCCACCCCCGGCAATTGCGTCAATCAGCCGCGCCGCGACTTTATCGGATGGCGGCTTAGATACCAAGAGTAAAATCTCGGTTGAGACATCCCGCTGAAGCATCCCTATCGCCTGAGCCGCCATTATGCCCCCTACCCTTTCGGATAAATCCCTCCCGCCCACGCCTATTGCGTGAGAGATGCCTGAGCCGAGATTATGTATCAGGGATGAGACCTCCTGCATCCCCGTTCCGGCGGCGGCGATGATTCCCACGGGACCGCGCCGCACTACATTTGCAAACCCAAGCCCCACCCCCCCTATTATCGCCGTGCCGCACCCCGGGCCCATGACCAAAAGCCCCCTTGCCGACGCCCGCTCCTTAAGCTCAACCTCTTCTTCAACGCTCAGATTATCGCTAAACAGAAACGTGTGAAGCCCGCGCTCAATGGCCTTTGCCACTTCGAGCTTTGCGTACTCGCCGGGGAGGGAGACAACGGCGATATTCGCTTGAGGCAGGGCTTTTATGGCGGCATCGAAGGTCGCATATCTCATTTCGCCGGATTTGGCGGATTTAGGAGTATCAAGTAGGGAATCGAGCTTTTCCATTGCCCCCTGCGCCGCCTGCTCGGATTCGGCTTCGATTGCCACGACCATATCGCCTGCGTTCGCCGAGATAGCCCCCTCGCCGATAAGCCCCGCGTCGCGGAGCATCCGCAAATTTGCCTCCGTAGCCATGATGGCAGAGGCTTTTCGCACCCCCGAAAGCGCGCCGAGCTTGCGGCTTATCTGCATGAGCTTCATTGAATCCTGATAGCTGTTTTTTCTAATAGCCGTGATTAAAGCCAACCGAGACACCCCAATATTCGATATTTAACTTAACTGCCCGATAATTTATACCTATCTGCAAACGCCGCGAGCCCCAAGGCGAAACACTCATAAGGGGCTTGGACAATCCCCGCGCCTATTTGCCCCGCCCCTGAGCTTCTATGCACCACCGCGCTGTTTATGCTCGGCAGCACTCCGGTCTCAACCACGCGGCGAATGTCAATCCCAGTGGGAGTCCCCTCGAAATTGAGAACTGGAATAGCGAATTTTGAATTCCTAGCCAGAGTGATAAATCCCATCTGTCGGGTTATATTGGCCGCATCTTCAAATCCCCCCCCCGCGAACGAAGCCATAGCCGGAGCGGCGGCAATGGCAAATCCGCCAAGTCCCATGGTTTCGATAATAGAGCTGTCGCCAATATCCGGCGCGCCTGCCTCGGGCCCATAGCCGGGGTTGTAGAGGGCGTCGAGCAGGTACGGGGCGGGCGCAACGAACCACCTATCGCCCAGACCGCTCACGCGGATGCCGAAATCCGTGCCGTTCCTCGTCATAGCCGTAACAACTGTGGAGTGTTCGATACCGCGCGCCGCGTCCATAGCTAATTTGCAGGCGGTCATCGTGAAATTGAGGAAAAAATGGCTGTTGCCGGCGATGAAGCGATAGACAGACGAAGCAACGTCCTGGGGAAGGTCAATGGAGAAAATCGCCTCCGACACCATGCGCAGAAATATATTCGTGGAAGCGGCATGGCGGTTGTGGCACTCATCTCCCATCTGAATTCCCTGAGCAAGGACGCTCCAGATGGGAATTGCGCCGGTCTTTGAGAGCGCCTTTTTCATTGCCGGAGCGAATGTATCCCGCATCCAGCGAAGGCGCGTAATTGTCTCTACCCCCACGGAGCCGAACCAAAGCGCCCTGCCTCCGCCCTCGTTAAACGTGGAGCAGGCGGTTGCGCCGTAAGTTGCGTCTCTCGACACGATGACGGGCATAGAAGCCGAGATGACCCCCGTCATAGGGGCTACGGAGTTATGGTGGTGATTTGGCGAGAGCGCTATCCCCCCAGATAGGATTACGTTCTGGGCTTCGGCGTCAGATTCGGCAATTCCCTCGAATATTACCGCCCCTCGGACGGCTCTTTGCTGCGCGTCGCACATACGCTCCCATTTAACCGGAGGGCCGGAGTGGAGAATTGTCGCAGGGGTCATCCCCTCGATGGCGTTTATCGCCGTATCCACCCCCACAAACGCCGGCTCTACCGATAAGATCCGCTCCAAGGCAAGGCGATTTGCCTCCCGCACACGCTCGCCTAAGTATTTCATCGCCCCAGTTGCTGCAGCCGTTTTCTCGTTCATTTTGCGTATCTGTCCAGTTTTATTGAGGGGAGACGGCAAGCACCCAGATGAGTTTTGCCTGCGTGTCTCCGATATTTCTCCAGCTATGCTCGAGGTGAGTCCTGAAGTGAAGGCTGTCGCCCGCGCTTAGGACATAGGTTTTATCCTCGATGCGGTACTCCATTTTGCCCTGAAGGCAGTAGATGAGCTCCTCGCCCTGATGCGCCATCGGTTTTTTTCCGCTCGACGCCCCTATTTCGACAACCGAATAGGCGGCTGTCATGAGGAAATCCCCGTACTTTTTTGCCGAAATTCCCTGGAGGTCAAGCCCTTTTTTAAACGTGAAGATAGCCTCGCGGTTTGCCGCCGGCACGAACACCGCGTCCTGGGCAGTTTCGTCCTCTTCGAGGAAGTAGCTCACTTTTTTGCCAAGCGCGTCCGCTATTTTCATCATCGTCGTAATTGTGGGGATGATACCGTTGGACTCGATTTTATGAATCCCCGCGGCAGAGATGCCGGATTTCTTAGCCAAATCCTGAAGAGACCAGCCCTTCTCGGTTCTGATGCCCTTTATCTTCTGCGCAAGCCTAGAGACGATTTTATCAAGTTGCTGGCGCTCTTCCGTCATTTTATTCTCGCCCTTCCCCGCCGGCTGGCGATTTTATTTCAACAGCTCCGTCGAATAGCCCCGCTCCCCCTGTACGCGTCGGCGCGAGGTCTGCATTTATCCCGATGAGAGGCTCTGCCGTAAAATCCCAAAAAACCGCTCTTTCCCCGCAGTCCCGCACAAAATAGACTCGCCTCTGCTCCGTAACCCTCCCGATGACCTCCGACACTAGCCCAAATTCATGGAATCTGCTCCTGACCCGTTCGGTGAGGGATGGCCGGAGCGATAAAATAAAACCGTAGCTTGGAAAAGCGAGAAGCCAGATGGCAAGCGGCAGTTCCTTCGGCGAGGGGATTTTGTCAATATAGATCTCCGCCCCCCTGCCGGAGCATTCAAGCAACATCAGCGTCGTGCCGGCAATCCCCGCCATACTCACGTCCTTGGCCGCGTCGGCAAGCCCTTGTTCGGCTATCTGAGGGAAAAGCTCCAGGTGGCATCGAGCATCGGCGTCGCTCAAGGCGCTTGAGGAATCCCAGAAATTAAAACTCGAATAATAACTGCCGTTGAAATTCGAGACATAGACCAGGTCATCGTCAACCTGAGCCGCAAAGCTCGACAGCAGGCGCGATGCCTCGCCCAAAATAGCGACGGCAAGCGAAGAGCATCCCCCAGTATCCTGCGTAAGATGCCCTCCGACCAACGGAACTCCGTATCGAGAGGCGTTGTCTCTAATCCCTCGCAGAGCCTCACTTGCCTCACCGTCGCCTGAGGTAAATAGCACATCCACCAGAGCAATGGGTCTGCCTCCCATGGCGTATATGTCGCTTATGTTTGTGAGAACCGAGGTGCGTCCTGCGAGATAAGGATTTGATTTGAGGAGCGGCGGATAAACCCCCTCGGCGGCAAGCAGGAGGTAGCGGTCTTGGGTTTTGATTGCGGCGGCGTCGTCTCCGAGGAGGATTTCGGAGTGTTCATATTGAGCCGCGCGCGGCAGAACGCGCCAGAGGTCTTGGAGCTTCATTTTGTGGGATATGCGAGGGGACGCCCGCAGAGAGGAAATCAGGTTCTGCATTGACACTCCTAAACCGTTGCACCTTGCGATATTTAGCCGGAGTCCAAATCCGCTTTCATGAGTTGATGCCAAAGCCCATGATAGTCAATAAGCTCTCCTACTTTTGCCCATCCGAGCCTCTCAAAAAACCTCACGTTCTGGGGCTGGACGTAGGCTAAGAAGGTTTTGCAGTTTCTCTCCTTTACCGATTTAACCGCGAGCTTAACCAGGTTGGGGGCAACGCGACCGTTTCTGTAGCCCGGAAGCGAGCCGAGCCGCCCGCCTATCCAGATGTCGCCCTCTTTTCTGTAGCACCGCACGACGCCCACGACCTTCTGCGCCGCCCTGTCAAGGGCTATGATATGCACGGCTACGGGGTCGTAGGAGTCAACATCGGTATCGGCAAAGATTTTCTGCTCCGAAACAAATATCTGACTGCGGAGATGAAAGTACTGTTTCAGTTCGTCTTCGGTATCGGCAATTTTAAATATGAAGTTTTGAGCTGTAACAGTACACCCTCAAAATATTTACTATAATTTACATCCTATATACTATGGTAGATATTGTCAAGGGGAAATATCTCGCCCGCAATAATTTTTTCGGACATGAATAAAATTGAAATATCTTGGCTATTTTGGGCGGAAATCACAATAAAACGCCGTGAGATAGATCAATAAACTACTGGAGTATCTACTGGAGTAGTTTAGCAAATTTATAGAATGCGCCCAGAAGTAACAAATAGCTTAAAAACTCTGGTTGACTTTGATTTGTATGTATGATAGTTCTTCTAAAAATCCATCAAACTATGGAACGGTATGGTTTATGATTAAACTCTTATATAAAACTCAGGAAGTAGCTAACATTGTCGGAGTAAGCAAAAAAACTATCTTTAACTGGCTTGAAGCCGGCAAAATACCTGAGCCTAGAAGAAACGAAAAAAACAACTACCGCGAGTGGACAGTCCACGACATAGCCTTTGTCCAGTCCATAAAAAACCGCCTGCTGCTCGGGAGCAATAATTAGCCATGTTTAAAATCACGGTTGCGAACCAAAAAGGCGGTGTCGGGAAAACCACATCGGTGCTGAACATAAGCGCCGCAATGGCTGAGCTAGGGAGAAAAGTCCTTATGGTTGACACCGACGCTCAGGGGAGTCTCGCAACGATACTGAACATTAAATCCAAGGACACGCTCTATAATTTGCTCATCGAAGGGGTGAAATTCGACGAGTGCGTGGTTAAAGTGCGCCCCAACATAGATTGCATATTTTCCGACAAGCGCACGGAGATTGCCGAGATGCAGCTCGTTCCCGTTATGGGGAGAGAAAAAGCCCTTTCTGAGCGCATGGAGGGGATTGACGGATACGATATATGTTTCGTTGACTGCGCGCCGTCGCTGTCGCTCCTTCAGACCAATGCCGTTATCTACACTCGGTATCTAATACTGCCGATTTCGATGGACAGCTTAGCTATAGCCGGAGCGTCTCATGTGCAGGAGACCTTTACGCTGCTTAAAAAATATTTCGAGGTCATCCCAATTATCCTAGGCATACTCCCCACGTTTGTTGACGCGAGGCTCACGCTCACGGACCAAGTGCTGGCTACGATTCAAGAGGTTTGGGGCAATACTAACACTTTGATTCTCCCCCCAGTGCGAATTGACACCAACCTAGCCAAAGCCAACAGGTATCACCAGAGCATTTTTGAATACTCCCCTCAGTCCAGAGCCGCAGAGGATTATCTCAAGGTTGCCGAAACAATTCTCAGGTTTATCGAAAAGCAACAATCAAAGAGAGGGGGGAAATAGCGTGGGCAGAAGCAAAAAACCCGTTGAGACCATCAAAGTTATTGGGCTTAATCAGCAGTCCGTACAGGAGTTCTCGCCGAAAGCCGATTCAACCGACGAGGATTACCTTTGGGAGCAGTATTTTAAAGGCAGCCCTACGCTGATTAAATTTCCCGCGTCGCATACGAAAACTAACGTTGAGGGCGAGGAGGAAAGAAGCGAGGAGTTAGATATTTCAGCGCCTACGCTTTTAGACCCCTCTAATGCAAATCTCAATAGAGAGAGCAGGACGAAAAGCGAGAGTGGCTTTACTTATTTAGATGCTACTCACACGGCATCCGAGGCAAAGATTTACTCCGTCATATACCGCGAAACAGTTTTGAAAAACAACGAGCCTCAGCATTTCGGCGCTTTGAGAATCATGAAGCTAACCGGCATAGGGAGCGACAAGACCGTCCGAAAAGCTATAAAGTCTCTAATCGAGAAAAAGAGTATCCTCTTAATTGACCCCTGCCCTCATAATCCCCTAGGGCCAGCCTACCAGGCAGTGGCCCCGAAAGAGGTGATTAGCGACAGAAAAAGGTCGGGGATAAATATAAATTTGCAGACAAAAAAAATAGTCGAAAAAACGGCTATTACTGGAGTAATTACTCCAGTACCTACCGGAGTATCGAGTCCGGTAAAAATTACCGGAGTAACTCCGGTAGAAACTACTCCAGTAACTCCGGTAAAAATTACCGGAGTAACGCCTTCGACACATTATATTAAAGATTTAAATTATTTAAATACTGATGAATTTAAAAATTCATCATCAAATGTATTTAAATACATAGAAAAAAAAGAAAAAACTGATGATGATTTAGACATAAAAAAATTCGCTAAAAACTCCTACGAAAAATACTCCGAAATCCCATGGACCTCGGACGACGACACGCTCTATGATTCCCAGAATTTGCGCCGCTATCTTCCCGATGTAATCGAAGCCGGAATTATCAAAGGGGTTCTCAGAGCAAAATCCCCGGTGACATCCCTCGACCATCTGATTGGGACTATCGAAGAGGCCGAGGTGAGTCTCCCGCCCGGAATGCTGAACTATCTACGGCGCAGGTGGCAGGGGTCGCGAGCTGAACCCCAGGGCGAGAGGGGCGAGCTGATATTGCCCCAAGATTCTATTTTCGATCCCATCTGGCTAAATAAATTTATTTCCCAATTCCAGCCGGGCGAGAGAGCAGAGCTTATAAGAAAAGCCGAGGTTTTCGATTCCTATATGCTCGGCGATGGCAGGGCTCAAGAGTGGATAAAAAATCCGACCGGATACTTTGTCAAATTCGCCCGCGGCGAGCTGAATCTAAAACTCGATATAAACGCTCTGAGCTTTAATGAGCGAGTCGTTCGTGAATCCGAGCGGCAGAGAGCCGCGGACGCTGAGCAGGGTCGCGAGAGGGTTGAAGAGCAAGTGCGGGCGTTAATCGAAGGGCTGTCGGAGGATGAGCGAGGGAGATTAACCAGAAACGCAAGGGGCGTTTATAACATTCCCGCCGCAGAGGGCGAGGGCGATTCCCTAGAGCGGGTGCTGTATAAACTCGTTATTGAGTGGGAGAGGGGCGGGGATTGGCGCGAGGTTTGGGAGCGGCTCACCTCGGAGGGGGAATGAGTTTATGAGTTTTCCGCGCTCCAGTGGGTTTAACTAAAGGCTGAGGAGGGGGGTAGGGCGATGAGTGAAAATCAAAAATTGCCCGGCGGCGGGTCGGGTTCCAAATTTAGGACCATCTGGCGGGGGCAGTGTCCTAGATGCCGGCAGGGGCGCATATTCTCCGGCTCATTCTCTATGAACGAGCCGTGTCCTGTGTGCGGGCTTCAGTTCGGCAGAGAGGGCGGGTATTTCACAGGGGCGATGTTTATAAGCTACACCCTCGCCGTGCCGATACTGGGGGCAATTATTTTAATTCTCTGGTACGGGATGTTTCCCCACTGGCGGTTTAGCTGGATAATATCGCTCTCATCCGCGCTTTTTTTACCCTTTGTGCCGGCGGTGTTTCGTTATTCGAGAATTATCTGGATTCACGTTGACCGCTATATTGACCCGTAGGGTAGGGGGGTGGGGTGGGAATCCTCTAATTCCCCAAATCTCCCACCGATGCTTTTAGCTCCTCGAGAGTCTCCCACCGCTCGTATGCGCTGGTAATTTCCTGCTCTATTGTGTCAAGCCGCGCTTTGGCTCTTTCAATGTTTGCCGCTCTGTCCTCTCGGTAGAATTCGGGGTTTGACATATTTGCGTACAGATCCCTTTGCTCGGCTTCGAGGGTTTCAATACGCAGGGGCAGCGCGTCTAGCTCTTGTCTCTGTCTGAAATTCATTTTACGGGCGCGCTCTTTTCTTACTACGGCAATCGGCTGCGCCCTCGCCGCCTTCCTATCCTCCGCTTGAGAATCGGCCGATGCGGCTCGCTGCCGTAGCCAGTCATCGTAGCCGCCGACGTATTCGGTGATTTTTCCGCCCCCCTCGAAAACCAGCGTGCTGGTTGCGACGTTATTAAGAAACTCCCTGTCGTGGCTTACGAGAAGCACCGTCCCGGCGTAGTCCTGCACTAGCTCCTCTAGTAGCTCCAGCGTCTCGGCGTCGAGGTCATTCGTAGGCTCGTCCATCACCAAAACATTCGAGGGTTTCGTAAAGAGGCGCGCCAAAAGGAGGCGGTTTCGCTCCCCTCCCGAAAGCGCTCCAACTGGGGTTCTCGCCCTGTCCGGGGAGAAGAGGAAATTCTGCAGATACCCTAGAATGTGTATGGGGTTTCCGTTTATCGTGATGGTATTGCTCCCCCTGCCGACGTTCTCGGCTACGGTTTTATCCTCGTCGAGTTGTTCTCGCAGTTGGTCGTAATAAGCCACTTCTAGGTGAGTGCCATGCCGCAGATGCCCTTTATCGGGGGGGAGATTTGCGAGCATTATGTTCAGGAGAGTCGTTTTCCCTGAGCCGTTCGGGCCTATGATTCCAATTTTATCCCCCCTCATGACGGCGATGGAGAAATCCTCAATCACTGCACTGTCTCCGTAGCCGAATCGAACCCCCTCTGCCTCAATCACCAATTTGCCAGACCTGCGCGCTTCCTGAGCCTGTATTCTGACAGACCCCGACAGCTCACGCCGCATCCGCCGCTCTTCACGCATCTTCTTAAGCTCCCGCACCCGTCCCTCGTTTCTCGTGCGCCTTGCCTTTACCCCCCGCCGAACCCAAGCCTCTTCCTGAACCAGTTTCTTGTCGAATAGCTCCCACTCTCGCGCCTCGGCTTCAAGCTCCGCTTCCTTGCGCCTGACGTAAGTGTCGTAGTCGCACTGCCAGCTTGTGAGCCTGCCCCTATCAACTTCAATTATCCGAGTGGCGAGTTTCCTTAGAAACGCCCTGTCGTGGGTAACAAATAGAACCGTTCCCTCGAATCCTAGTAAAAACTCCTCAAGCCATCCTATCGCCTCAATGTCTAGGTGATTCGTAGGCTCATCGAGGAGCAACACCCGAGGCTCGCTCACAAGCCCCTTGGCGAGAAGAGCGCGCCGCTTCATCCCGGCGGAAAGATTCCTAAATTCGGCTTCGGCGTTTAGCTCCATCCGCGAGATGACCTTATCTGCCTGCTGTTTTATCTGCCATCCCCCTGCGGCATCGAGCGTCCGCCCTATGCCATCGAGCTGATTCAGAAGCGATGTGCCGCGTTCACCGCCGAGGCGGGCGCTTATCTGCTGATATTTAGCTAATAACTCCCCCTCGCGCCCAAGCCCGCTCATCACAACATCCAGCACGCTCCCCTGTATGTCATGCGGCACTTCCTGAGGGAGGTAAGCGATGTTCACCCCTTCGCCAAAGATAATATCCCCGCGGTCGGGTTTGATTTCTCTATTTATGAGGCGCATGAGAGTGGACTTGCCAGCGCCGTTTCGCCCAAGCACACACGCCCTCTCCCTTATGCCAATTTGGAGATTTACCCTCTCCAGCACGGGAGCGCTTCCAAATCCAATACTCACTTCTCGCAGGTTTACCAACATACAGATCCTCGTGATACAGATGAATTTCTACGACGAGTTAGAGCGATAAATAAACGGTTAAATCCGGGCTTCGACAAAGGGTCTTTAACGTGTCCGTCCTTCGGCAGGCTCAGGGCAGCAGGCATAGGGGACATGACCGCCCCGATAGAAAACTCTAAATTTCGTTAAATGAGTATAATTGAGTTCCTACGCTTCACAAAGGGCCAATACACGTCTTTGAGGGATTAAAGCGATTAGAAGCCTTCTGTGCGCTTATACGAGGCTATTTAGAAACCTCCATCCATGCCCTCAGCACCTCGGCAACCGTCCATGCCTGAGCAATGCACCCGCGGGGAGACATCGGGGCATCGCCCTCGAAAATCTCGCTCATCGTCCCCACGCCGTGCGCGAGTATGTGCCGGCTCATTGGAATGAGAAAATCCCTTGCCCGCTCTGGACTCTCATATACCCTCAGATGGGCGAGAGTGAAAGCCCCAAGTAGCCAGCCCCAGACCGCGCCTTGATGATACGCCCCGTCGCGCTGGAGCTGGTCTCCGCCGTAACGCCCGATGTATTCGGGATGATCCGGGGACAGGCTTCTGAGCCCGTGCGAGGTGAGGAGCTTTTCCCTGCATATATCAACCACCCTTTTCTGCCTCGGAGCCGTAAGCGGGCTTTCGGGAAGCGATACGGCAAATATTTGATTCGGCCTGAGCGTGCTGTCGTCTCCAGAGGGGGAATCAATCACATCAAAGCAGTAGCCGTCCCTCTCGTTCCAGAATCGCTCAAACCCCCCGTGCGCGCGTTTTGCCGCCGCCTCGTAGTCCCTGTGGGGTTTGGCTAGGCGCTTTGCAAATTTTGCCATAGTCAGAAGGGCGTTGTACCACAGGGCGTTTACTTCAACGGGTTTTCCTATGCGCGGGGTTACGACCCAATCCCCGACCTTGGCGTCCATCCACGTCAGTTGCACCCCGTTTTGGCCCGCGTACAGTAGGCCGTCCTTGGAATCTACTCGGATGTTATAGCGCGTGCCTGCGGTGTGCCGGTCAATGATTTCGGCAAGCGCCGGAAATATCTCCTTTAGAAAGTCGTCGTCTCCGGTGGCGGCGTGATAAGCGCGCGCCGCTTCAAAGTACCACAGCGTCGCATCCACGGTGTTGTATTCCGGGGCTTCTCCGGCGTCGGGAAAGCGGTTTGGGAGCATTCCCTCGCTCACGTATTTGGCAAAGGTGCTTAGAATCGAGCGCGCCGTCTCGTGCCTTGCAGTGGAGATAGTAAGTCCCGGAAGGCTTATCATCGTATCCCTGCCCCAGTCCCCGAACCAGTGATAGCCCGCGATGACGGTCTTGCCGCCCGGCTCATCGGGCGTAGGGCGATCGGCGATGAACTGGTCTGCGGCGAGGGCGAGGCGACTTACCCACCCCGGCATCTGAGGGGATTGTATTTTATTTACGAGTCCGTCTTCGTACCTCCGCCTCTCCCGAAACTCCTTCGCCCCGTCGAGAGAGGGCGTATCTTCGGCGCTGATGGCAATGGTTAGGGATTCGCCGCTCTTAAGAGTTGCTCTGAGGGTCCCTGCGAGCAGGTGGTCTTCGATGTGGCCGAGTCCCCGCTGTTTTTCAATCGAGAGGCTGAACCCTCGATACCACTCATGGGCAGGACTAAAATCGCCCTTGTCGGCAAGGACAAAAAAACGCGCCGCCCCGTCGTAAGCCGCAACTGAAACCCCATCTTTTGCCGGTTCAACGCGCATTCGCCAATCTCCGCCGGAGGTTGTGCCGTGGTAGTCCCTGTAATTTACAAATGTCTTAATTTCGAGCGTAAGCGGCGCGCCGGCTCTTGACACCTCGTACCTAACGTAGGTCGTATTCGCTCCCCGCTTCATCCACACGCGCTTGTCCACTATCGCCCCGCCGCAGGCGTATCTCCACGTGGGAGTCGTCCCCTCAAGCCCGAAGCTCTCAATGTGGCGGTAGCCGTGGGGGTCAACCGTCCCGTCAGCCCATCGGTTGGCAAAGAGGGGATAGGCTACCCCTCCGTAATGCGCCGTCTCATCCAATTTAGTCGCAAGAAGGGTTCTGCCGAGCGGCGGCTTGAGCGCGGCCACTAGGAGTCCGTGATAGCGTCGTGTGAGCGTGCCTGCAATTGTGCCGGAGCCATAGCCCCCGATACCGTTTGTTATGAGCCACTCTCTCGATTCTGCCGGCTCTAGGTAGCAGCAGGTGTCGCGTCCGAATTCGATGTTCATCATGTTGATGCGACTGTTCTCCCTCGTTTTCTTTTGTTATTCTCGGCGCTCGCCTCAAAACCGATGTTTGCAGACACCCCTGTTGCCCTCGGTATTCTGTCCCCATATTCGGCGCCCTGCTGAATGAGTTTTGCCACAAGCCCAGTCCATCCGGTCTGATGGCTCGCCCCGGCGCCTGCGCCGCTGTCCCCGTGAAAATACTCATGGAAGAGTATTAAATTGCGCCAGTGAGGGTTTGACTGAAATTCCCGAATTTCCCCGTAAACAGCCCTATTCCCGGATAAGTCTCTATGGAATACGCTTATAAGTCTTCGGGAAATCTCCCCCGCGACCTCCCACAGGTTCATTTGGACGCCGGAGCCAGTCGGACACTCTACTTTAAACCCGTCGCCGAAGTAGTAGTGGAATTTTTGTAACGACTCGATGAGGAGGAAATTCACCGGAAACCACACGGGACCTCGCCAATTTGAGTTTCCCCCGAAAAGACCCGTGGAGGACTCGCCGGGCTCGTAGTCAACCCTGTATTCGTCTCCGTTCACCCTCAGCGTGTAGGGATTTTCTTTATGGAATTTCGAGAGCGAACGCACCCCACAGGGGCTTAGAAATCTCTGCTCATCGAGCATTTTCTCTAAAATTCGCCGTAGCTTGTTCTGATCCACTATGGCGAGAAGTCTCCTCTCGCCGGCGCCGGGGGTTTTCATGCAGGCGACGTTTCGCCCCAAATCCTCGCGGTTTTCTATGAACCACTCAAGGCGTTTTTTAAATCCGGGGAGTTTCTCCAGCGCCTCTTCAGAGAGCGTCTCCACGGCAAAGAGCGGAATGAGTCCCACCATCGAGCGCACTTTCATGAGCTGATGAGAGCCGTCGGGAAGGTGAAGGGCGTCATAGTAGAAACCCTCGTCGTCGTCCCATAGCCCCTCGCCTCCGATTTTATTCATTGCGTCGGCGATGTAAATGAAGTGTTCGTAGAATTTGCTCGCAATGTCTTCATACGCCCGGTTCTCTTTGCCCAGCTCCATTGCGATAGCGAGCATATTCAGGCAGTACATCGCCATCCAGCTTGTGCCGTCCGCCTGCTCGATATGCCCTCCCGTGGGGAGTTTCGCGCTCCTGTCGAATACCCCTATGTTGTCGAGACCGAGAAATCCGCCCTGGAATACGTTTTTGTCCTCTGCGTCCTTGCGGTTGACCCACCAGGTGAAATTCAGCAGGAGTTTTTGAAATATCCGCTCCAGAAACTGCCTATCGGCTCTGCCATACATCTTCCTCTCAATGTTATACACCCTCCAAGCCGCCCATGCGTGAACCGGAGGATTTACATCTCCAAACGCCCATTCATAGGCGGGAATCTGCCCGTTCGGGTGCATATACCACTCCCGCGTGAGCAGAATAAGCTGGTTCTTGGCAAAGTCCGGGTCAATCATCGCAAGTGGTATTGCGTGAAATGCCAAATCCCAAGCGGCAAACCAGGGGTACTCCCATTTGTCGGGCATGGAGAGAATGTCGTCGTTGTACAGGTGTTGCCAGTCGCGGTTTCTGCCTGCTTTTCGCTCTTGCGGTGGAGGGGGCATGGGAGAGTCCCCTTCGAGCCAGTCCTCGACGATGTAGTGGTAAAACTGCTTGCTCCAGAGCATTCCGGCAAACGCCTGCCGCTGGATGTTTCTTGAGTCTTCATCTAATGAGAAAGGGCATACGCGGCGGTAAAATTCGTCTGCTTCGCGCTTTCTCAAATCGAAGCACCTGTCAAATTGAAACCCGAACGGCGCGGCTAAATCCTTTGAATCGCAGAGGCGAAGGCGCACGGTCTTGGTCTCTCCCGCGCCGACTTTCATCTGATAGTGGACAGAGGCCTTTGTACCCGTCATATCTGAGTTGACCGACCCTCTTCTGCCCTCGACGATGAAGTCGTTTATGCCGTCTTTGGCGTAGACTGAGGCGTTTTTCGCGCCGAATAGCTTCTCGTTATTTGTCTCGTTCTCGGTGAATAGGAAGCTCTCTGCCCCTTCGGAATATAGCCATCTTGCGCCGAGGGTGGGGTGAGATGCTTCGATGACTTTCAGCCTTCCTCCGAGGTTTATCAGCCTAAGCGACGGTTTTGCCGATGCCTCCTTGCTCCACGACCAAGTGTTGCGAAACCAGAGCGTGGGCAGAAGGTGAAGGGTCGCTTCCCTGTCCCCCCGGTTGATGGCGCTTATCTGAATCAAAATATCATCGGGAGAGTTCTTGGCGTATTCGATGAAAACGTCAAAATAGCGGTTTTCAGCGAAAGCCCCGGTATCGAGAAGCTCGTACTCAAAATCCCGCTTGCCTCTGCGCCGATTCTCGTTCACTAGGTCGGAATAGGGGAAAGCCGATTGGGGGTATTTGTACAGGCACTTCATATAGGAGTGCGTAGGCGCGCTGTCGAGGTAAAAATAGCACTCCTTCACGTCCTCGCCGTGGTTGCCCTCGCTCCCCGTGAGACCGAAAAGCCTCTCTTTTAGGATGGCGTCTTTGCCGTTCCAAAGGGCGGTGCTAAAGCACAGCCTCTGGTGATTGTCCGAGATACCTCCGATGCCGTCTTCTCCCCATCTGTAGGCTCTGGAGCGGGCTTGGTCGTGGCTGAAATAGTCCCACGCCTCGCCGTAAGGGCTATAGTCTTCCCGCACCGTTCCCCACTGGCGTTCGCTCAGATATGGCCCCCAGCGTCTCCAGTGCTTTTTCCTCGCCGCCGCCTCTTCTAATCTCTGCTCCTCGGGTTTCATGGGCAACCTCCCCCTTCGCTAAATTTTTAACCGTCGGCGTTCCGAGCCGCTCTCTTGTCATCCGCAAGCCGGATTAACTGGCTTTTGCCATTTTCGCGGGAGCTAATTTTTCCTTTTGGAATGAGCCGCGCAGTGTGGGGAACTGAACCAGATCCTTCGAGAACAGCACATCGAGCGTCCAATCGAGCATCACGCGGAGTTTTTTCTCAAACCGGGGCAGTTTACTCAGATAAATCGTCCGCCACAGACACCACGCGATAAACCCCGAAAAATTCACCCCCAGAATATTGGCGACGCCCGTGCGTTTTCCTATTGCGGCAAGCTGTCCTATTGTGGAAAACGAGAACGCCTCTTTTTTTCGTCCTCGGATCGCGGCGGCGATATTTCCCGCTAAAACCCTCGCCTCGCGTATTGCGTGCTGAGCCGTCGGGGGATAAAACCCTCCCTTCATATCCGGCACTGCGGCGGCATCTCCAATCGCCCAAACCCCGTCCAAACCCTCAGCCTCGAGAAACTCGTTTACCTTGATGCGCCCTCTGTCTTTCTGGCAGGGTATGGTCTCTAAAAGCGGGTTCGGCGCAGTTCCAGCCGTCCAAATTACTGTGTCCGCGGGGATAAAAGTTCCGTCGCTCAGGGCAACTCCCTCTCTTGATACCCCTGCGACTTTCGTGCTGATGCGGATCTCAACCCCTCTTTCGGCGAGTTTTTTCGCGGCGTAGAGTCCGAGCTTCTGTCCGAGTTCAGGCAGTATCGCCTCTCCCGGATGCACGAGGACGACCCGAATCCGCTCGTCTTTGAGGTTTGGATAGAACTCGAGCGACTCCCTCAAAAAATCGTTCATTCCTGCGATGGTTTCGACTCCGGCAAATCCCCCTCCGGCTACTACGAACGTGAGCAATCGCTCTCGAATTGCCGAACAGCACTCCGGTTCGGCTTCTTCGAGACGGGCTATCATACGGTTTCGCAGATATATTGCATCCCCAAGGGATTTCATCGTAAGCACCTGCTCCTCAAGCCCCGGCATATTATAGAAATTCGTTACCGAGCCGAGCGCTACTACGAGGTGGTCATAGGTGAGGGTGTGTGTGTGGCTCTCACTGCCATGGGAGACCACGACCTGTTTTGCGGATAAATCAATTTTCTCTGCGTCGCCCTCAAAGAACTTCACCCGCTTGAGGAGCTTTCTTATCGGGTTTACGATATGGGTCAAGTCCAAATCGCTTGCTGAAACCTCGTGAAGCATCGGGGTGAATAGGAAAAAGTTTTCCTTGTTGATGAGCGTAATTTCAATGTTTTTCTCGCGCGCCAGGCTGTTTTCCATCTCCAAAGCCGTATATACGCCGCCAAATCCACCGCCGAGAATTAGAATCCGAATCGTTTCTCCTGTTTCCATGATGAATGTCTCCTCAGTTTGAGTGTTTCTCGAATCCGGAGTGTTTGGCGGCTCGGCGCGCTGCTAATTCTCTACTGCTTTTTCGCCGCAATCTCGGCTTTGGTTATTCTCTCGGCTTCGAGCCAGTCCTCGAGGTCGCCGCCGTGTTGCTCGCCCTTTTGCTGGTGGAGTTCATAAGCCTTTTTCTCTATCATGAAATAGAGCATCTGCTCGTCCACTCCGGTCTCGTCAGTCCGAGCCGACGCGCCCTTTTTCTTCGTTCCCCCCTTCTTAGTTTCTGCCATGTTCTCGCCCTCTCTCGAAGTGATTTTATTACTCACTTTAGCACACGGAGTCTTAATATGAAAGGGGTTGTCCGTGAACTTTTGTAGTGAGAATTAATATCCTTTAATTTTGTTTTCGGCTCTCCGTTTCGCCGCAATCAAGGCAGGGGTGAACCCCCTATCTCGCGTCAATAAGCTCGGTCTGCGCGCCCGGTTGCTTCAAGGATTTCTCCTGCCATGAAGTTCGCGGTTCTCTGGCTCGCTCTGCCTTAGCGGGCGGCGCCGAGTGGCACTGGAATAAATATCCTGCGCCCCTCTGTCGTTTGCCCCTGCCGCCGCCGTCAAATCAAATAGATAATATTGCTCCTGCTCATTGTCCTTCGACAATGCGAACGGCGTGCCCGTCGGGGTCTTGCGCGAGGAATCCCCTTTTAAATCCCTTCTCCCTCAGGCGCTTAGCCGTAACTGTTGTGTTGACCACAATGAGGGTTGTCTGCCAGTGCATGATGTCGTTTGCCCTCGTATCTAAAGGTCGGGGGCGTCCGTCCTGAGGGGCGAGAAATTCGACTCCCGGACCCGATGGCGCACGGAGGGTTGTAATGCGCACTCTCGCGCCGAACACGTTATTGAGATGCTCCTGCTCCACCCCGTAATTCTCGCTATTTCCCGCGACTTCCATCCCCAAGGCACTTTGGTAGAACCTTAAACTCGTCTCCGTGTTCGACACCACTATTGCGGTGTGGTCTATTCCTAAAAATAATTTGCCGTCCTCCTCCCGCTAGAATCTATGCGCCGAGCCTTTTTCTCAGGTGTTCGCCTACTCTAAGGGCGTTTGCAATTATCGTAAGCGCAGGGTTCACAGCCCCGCTCGATGGGAAAAAGCTCCCGTCAACCACGTATAGGTTATCCACGTTGTGCGCCCTACAGTTTCTATCTAGGGCTGAGGTTTTGGGGTCGTCGCCGAAGCGTATTGTTCCGTTCTGATGGGCGACTCCGGCTAGGGGGATGCGTTGTCCGATGAATAAATTTCTCGAGAAAATCCCCTGGTGGCAGTCGTGTCCGTGCGCGCCGCATTGGGCTTGTCTCTGCATGAGCGCTTCGAGTGTTTTGATGAGGCGTTTGTGTCCCTCTTCGTTATTGTGTTTGTAGGCGAGAGTGATGTTGCCGCCTCCATCCAGTGAAACTCGGTTGTCCGGGTCGGGCAGATCTTCCGAGGTGAGCCAGAAATCGAGCGAGTGCTTCGCCATGAATTCGAGAGTCCATCCCGGCGTAAAGGACGGCGCGCCCGCTGAGAGCGTTACGGCGTCGAGCTTTCCCACGAACGATATATGCCCCATCGGATACTGCCATTCCTCCGAGCCGAGATAGAAATCATTTATCGAGAGAGATTTTTGGAAAATCGTAGGGTTCGGGCATTTCGATATTGCCATCAACACTGAGTTTATATGTCCCATGTAGTGCCGTCCCACGACGTCCGAGCCGTTTGCAAGCCCGCGCGGGTGTCTGTCCGAGGCGGAGCGCAGGAGCAGAGCCGCGGAGTTTATCGCCCCGCACGATACGACTACAATATCCGCCGAGTAGGTCTGTTCAGCGCCGCCACGCAGTATATGCACCTTCGTAACTTCCCTTCCCGAACTGCTCGTCTCAAGGCGTGAGACATAGGCGTTTGTGATGAGGGTTACGTTCGGGTATCCGAGCGCGGGGTCAACGCAGCACACCTCGGCGTCCGATTTTGCCCTGAGCAGGCACGCAAATCCATCGCACGTGTCACACCTAATGCACTTGCTCCGATGCGGATCCCCTTCATCCAGCATTACCCCAAGCGGCGTATGAAAGGGTCTTAGCCCGAAACTTCTGAAATCCTCGCTTAATTGCTCAATTCGAGGCTCGTGGCTTACGGGCGGGTGAGGGTAGGGGGCGCTTGATGGGGGGTCAGTCGGGTCTTCCCCTCGCTCCCCATGAACGTGATAGAGTCTCTCAGCGTGGGAGTAGTACGGCTCAAGCTCTTCATACGAAATTGGCCATGCCGGTGAGATGCCGCCCCAGTGCCGGATCTCTCCGAAATCCTCCCTGCGAAGCCGGAACAGCGCTGCCCCGTAGAATTTCGTGTTTCCGCCTACGTTATAGTTTGTATGCGGATGAAGGGGTTGGCCGCTCTTATCCCGCCATGTCTCTTTGGCATTGTACTTTGCCTCGATGTTTACGGCGCGGGGATTCCAGTTGTCTTTCTCCCTCGGCACAAATTCGCCTCGCTCCAAAAGCAATATCTGTTTTCCCGTCGGGGCGAGGGCGTAGGCGAGAGTTCCTCCCCCCGCTCCGGTTCCTATGATTATCACGTCGAATTTGCCGATGCCTGACATTTTATCCTCCTCGGCTAAAGAGGGTTTTATGAGATGCGCCCCCTTCAGCCGTTGTGATTTGAATTCAGTGTATGTGTTTAACGAGAAGCCGCCCCTACGACTCGGTTCGATGGAGAAAGGGGCGCGGTGCCAAAATTGACGTTGGATCTGCTACACCAGACGGTTACGGCTCTGTACGTAGCGAGGTCAACGCTTGAGGGGACGTCGTAGTTTTGGTCTCCTACGTTGCCCTTGAGTGAGCCTAATTCCACGAATCCGGCGTTTGTTACAGTGTCATTATCGAGAGCGTCGGCGGTGGCTACGAGAAACACCCGTACGTCTGGCTCATTGGATGTGGCGAAATTCGTGAGTCTTAAGACTCTTCTGCCATCCGCGAGCTTGTAGATTCCGGCTTCGCCTGAGGTCTCGTGAGCGACGCTATGAAAACGCCCGTTCGTAAGCAATTTCGGCTCGTTGCTATTTTCACTCGATGAATTTTCCGGGAACGACTCGCTTACGGTCTGACTGATGAAAATACGCTCCGGGCGGAACAAGAACCATCCCACTGCAATTACTATAACACCGATGGCGATTAGCGATTTCTTTTTCATTTTAATGTCTCCTTTGTTTTTTATTGTGTCTAATTTGTGCTTGTCCGTGTGTCATAGGGTTGCATCGCAGGGCAGGCGCGCGCGGACGGTCAAAAACCGAGTTAGGTTACTCATTAGTTAGCTCCTCCTGACTCCTTTGCTTCTTCTATAGAAGACGGCTTCCCGCAGTGGATACAGCGCTTGGCGTTTTGGTGGTGGAGTTTCGCGCACGTTACCCGCGCCGCGCCGAATATGCGCAGATACGCCTCTGAGGCGAGCAACATCCCCAGAGGCGGCGCGGTGAAATAAATCCACAAACCCTCTCCGACGCCGGCAAATAGAGCCGACGCCAGACTCCTCGCCGGATTCATGCTCATCCCTGAAATTGGGGCTTCAACGGATATATAGAGCGCGACCAAAGCCCCCGCGCAAACGCCCGTATATCGCGCCAACTCTCTCATATTCGAGACCACTAGGACAACCGTCATCAGCGCGAACGATATGACCGCCTCGGCGACGAACGCCGCCCATGCGCCGTATATTCCGGGAACGGTAGCGGCATATCTCACCGCCGGATTGCCTGCCGCCTCTGCGATGAGGAGATAGGCGATTAAAACCCCGCCCGCCCCGCCTGCAAACTGCGCCGAAATGTAGAAGATCGCATCCCGCCGACTAATCCTTCTGAGCCTGAAAAAAGTGAGTGTAACCGAGGGGTTTAGATGCGCGCCCGATTGCTTTCCCCAAGGCGAGTATATGATGGCGATTGCCGTAAGTCCCATAGCCGCTCCGACGATAACGCGCCTCACAGATGCGCTTTCAATCAATTGCCTGACGGGCGATGCCGGATGCTCGAAAATCACGACGGCGACGCAAGCCGCTATCATGAACGTCCCAAGCTCCGCCGCTTCCATCAGGTATTCGTGCCATCTGTTTCCGATGGAATCCACCGTCGAGGGGGTTTCATTGAAATTGTGCGGATGAGCGGTGTTTGTTTTTATTTTTTGCCGATAGGGGATTTAATTTTGCGCTATATACGCCGGATGCTCGATTTTGGTTTTATCCGATTTCGGGAGGCTATATTAATTCGTCGCCTTAGGATTCACTATGCGAGATGCAGGATTAAAACTCCCCTGGCAGGACGCAGATAAATCAATATCCGTTTCAGCGGCGGAGGCTTTTTCAGCGTGAGAACAGAGTAATTTTCAGCCAGGGATTTTACTTTTGATTCGCTCTTTAATGGATTCGTGAGTCGTTTTATCCATTGTTCGGGCGGATAATTTGCTGTAAAAAGACTGTACGGCTTCAATCGTTTTTTTATAAGTATTGAGAAATGCCACGCAGTCGGGGCAGATGTCCAGATACTCTCTGAATGCGCGAGAGGTATCTGAATCCAGTTCCCCGGTAAGAAAGTTCGCTATGAGCGAGGTCGCTTTTGTGCACGTTATATCGAGATTAATTTCTCGCTTGCGGGATTTTATAGCCACTGGATCTCCTTAAAAAACATTTTCAGCTGAAGCGGCAATATATCCCCTCATCCGAAGCCTAGCGGTATGAAGATCGCGCCTCAGCGTCCCTCTGCTAAGACCAAGAGCGCGGGCGACGTCCCCGTCCGGCATCCCTTTGCCGTCCTTTAGAATCACCGCCGCCCTCTCCGTGGGAGACAGCCCTTCGAGCGCGTCCCCGATGCGGCGAGGCAGCGATCCCTCCCGCGCGCTTTGCGACCAGTCAGCTACGGGAGAGCTTTTATGGTGTCCGTCTTTTCTGAATCTCGGAAGCGGGGATTTTCTCTCGGCGGCGGGTTTCATTATTCGTATCGCCGCTCCCATCAAGCGGTTGAATAAATCGCAGTCCTCGGCAAATTCAAAGGCCGTATCGCTGAATACCGCCTCCACCATCTGCTCTGCGCGGGATTCGCTCCCCGTGAGCGTGAGCGCGAATTCGTAGAGCGGGTTTGCGTAGAGGTCGAATGCCTTCTCGAAGCCTGGGCGTTTTTTCATATTGCCCTCGGATGCGTCTATGCGGCCGAGAATCCCGCCTAAAAGCCCTCCGGGCATAGGCGCGTCGGGCAGACCACGGGGGATGAGCGAGAGCGCCTGCGAGGTCTGCCAAAGAGCCTCGCGGCAGACGCCACATCCGCCGCCGATATGGGCTTCAAAGGTTTCCAGCTCGTCTCCCGACAAAATGCCAAGCGTGTAGAGTGAAATCCATTCCTCAAATTCCCAAGCGTGCTTTATTTTCATTCTACGCCCTCCTGAACGTAGGGGGCAAGCCGCTTTCTCAGCTTGGCGACTCCGAGCGTTATCCGCGTTTTAATTGTGCCGACGGGCTTTGCGAGCTTCTCGGCGATTTCATAGTGGGTGAGCCCATCGAAATAAGCCATTTCAAGCGCCTCTCTCTGCTCATCGGGCAGAGAATTGAGGCATCTTTGAATTATCCCTCTCATTTCACTTTCTCCCTCCGATATACGAAGAAAATTCCATGTTGGATTTATTCTCTCCTCTTCGATTACAACGTCGTATTTTTTAAACCCCAAAGCCCTTATCCTGTCAATTGAGCGGCTTCGGACGATTTACGGGACGAATCTACAGACGGCGTACATGGCAGGCAGATGGAAGAGATTTATCGAGAACACCGCAGACCGCCCTTATTGGCAGTACGTAGCGGTTCTGGATAGCAGAACTAGACCCGCCCACAGAGCGATGGATGGCAAGGTGTTTCGCCATGACGACACGATATGGCAGACGCACTTTCCGCCGAACGGATTTGGTTGTCGGTGCAGGGTTAGGGCGCTGACCAAGCAGGAGCTGAGGCAAGGGGGGCTTAGGGCGGAATCCTCGGAGGGGGCGCTCCAAGTGGAGGACACCGTGATTTCAGGGGCGACGGGCGAGTCGAGAGCGGTAACGATATACCGAGACCCCAAAACCGGACGCGAGATGTCCCCAGATACCGGCTGGAACTATAACCCCGGCAGAGCGGCATGGTTTCCAACCCTCGACAATTACAGCTTCGAGGTTGCTCGCAAGTGGGTAGAAGGCGGTCTCACAGGGCCGGATTTCTTACGATTCTTCGAGGGTAAAATCGGCGGCGAGTTCCCCGTGGCTGTTCTAAGCCCCGAATACATGAAGCTGATTAAATCTCGAAGCACAGTGGTTTATCTATCCAATGAAACACTTCTAAAAAACCTGACAAATCACCCCGATTTGAGCATCGGAGATTATCAGATAATACCGGACATTATCCAAGAGGCCCAGCTAATTGTGCAGGATAATGATAATACAATCGTTTTTTTACGAATTAACAATCGCTTGTACTATGGAGCTATCAAGACAACCCGTTCGGGTGAAACAAATTTTCTTATCAGCCTGAGATTTGCAAGAGAATCAGACATAAAAAGCATTAAGACAAAGGGGAAGGTACTTAAAGATGAGTTATAAGGCTCCCGGTGGGGACTCCCACAACCCCCACATGGCGAGCCGCTCGACTAGGAGCGTTCTACGGCCGGGAGATTCACCGTGTCGCGAGAGCCTCAACCTGAATTATAGCAACGAAACTATGAATATCAAATATAGCAAATACTAATGAGCGCTGGCGACATCGGGAAGATGGTAATGTCGAAGAAATAAACATGAGACGCCCCTTATGTATGGAAAATAGACAATTTTCGACATTATAGCGATTCTGTAATTTCCATGAGCAACGGAATGACGGAGGTGGGGTGATGGCAAAAGCTCTGTCATTCCCGCAGTCTTCGGAGCGGGAATCCATCTCACCCTTCACCCTGAGTAGTTCGACTCCGCTCACTATGAACTACGTCGAAGGGATCATGTTAGGCGCTGTTGTGATTTGTCATGCCCGAAAGAGTCATCGGGCATCCATGCTGTGTTGATAAATACTGGATTCCCGCTTAATTCTGCGGGAATGACAGAGCTTTTTACAGGGTGAGCGGAATCGAACTATGGATTCTGTACTTTCGTGAGAATGACATACGAGTATCCGCTCAGGGTGAAGTGTCATTCCGAACGCCTCATTCCTGTCATTCCGAACGCAGAGAGGAATCTTATTCAGGATTTCTCGCCATCGCTCAGAATGACAATCGCGCAGATACTAGTATCGCGTTTAATTCGTGTTTATCGGTAGCTAAAAGGGGGTTTAATGCGATGATAAAAATCAAGGTTGACACAACTGGCATTTCGAGTCTCATAAAGCGGTTCAATAGCAAATCCCAGGACTACACCCCCGCCACGAGGCAGATTGCCGGCAGGCTTGAAGACGCTGTGGAAGAGAATTTCAAGCAGCAAGGTCGCCCGAAATGGCAACCCCTTGCCCCCTCGACCCTGCGCCAAAGGCAGAGAGAAGGAAAGGCAGACGGGAAAATCCTACAGCGCACGGGGCAATTAGCCGCCTCAATATCCTCCGAGCATGATAAGACCTCGGCAACCGTCGGCACGAATAACGAATACGCCGCCGCCCATCAGTTCGGAGCGGAAATAAAGCGCGCCGCCCGCTCGGAGCTATTTGTGAGAAATCGGTCTAAGCGAGGGGATACAAAGGGGCGGTTCAAAAAGGGCGTATCCGAGAGGCGAGGCTTCAACTTCGGCGATAGCGCTACTCGCATCCCAGCGCGCCCCTTCCTCAGCCTCACCGATGACGATACTACGGGCATTGAAGCTATCCTCAAGCGCTTCTTGGATGACCGCTAATGCGAACTGAAACTTAAGCCCGCTACTTAATAAAATTCCAGAACTAAATGTTACAAATTCCAGAACCATTTGATACGTTATAGCGGAGTTGAATCTCCTTGAAATTGTGGCGCGCCAGATTGAGGTCGCCATTAACAACGTCCGAAAGGCAGAGGCCCTCAGAGTCGCTCTAATTGAGGTACAGAGGCTTAAAAGTCGGCTCGAAGCCGAAAACATCTATCTGCAGGAAGAGGTTAAGACCGAGTACAATTTCGAGGAAATCATAGGACAGAGCGAGGCGCTGCGAAGGGCGCTTAAAACCGTCGAGCAGGTAGCCCCGACCGACGCGACTATTCTGCTTCTCGGCGAGACCGGAACGGGCAAGGAGCTACTAGCCCGCGCTGTTCACAACATCGGCCCAAGAAAGGACAGACCGCTTGTGAAGGTCAACTGCGGGGCGATTTCTGCTGGGCTTGTCGAGAGCGAGCTGTTCGGGCATGAAAAAGGCGCGTTCACAGGCGCGATTCAGAGGCGTATCGGCAGGTTCGAGCTTGCCGATGGCGGCACGATATTCTTAGACGAGGTGGGGGAACTCTCCCAGGAGACGCAAATAAAACTCCTACGCGTGCTTCAAGAAGGGGAATTTGAGCGTGTCGGGAGCAGTAAGCCTATCAGAGTTGATGTGCGAATCATCGCCGCAACAAATAGGGATTTAGACGCTGCTGTCAAAGATGGATCGTTCCGCGCCGACCTTTTCTATAGGCTCAACGTCGTCCCTATCGATGTGCCGCCGCTTCGAGAAAGGAAATCCGATATTCCGCTCCTCGTGAATTGTTTCATTGCTAAAGCGGCAAAAAAGCTCAACAAACACGTTAATGCAGTATCAAAGGAGACTATGAGCCGCTTTATAAACTATCACTGGCCTGGAAACATAAGAGAGCTCCAAAACGTTATAGAGCGCGCTGTCGTTATTGCCGAACGCGAGGAGATTCACGTTGACCCATCGCTCCTGCGCCAGCAGGAGGCATCGCAACTCGAAACCCACGAATCGCTTGAGAGCATGGAGCGGGCGCACATCCTGAGAGTTCTTGAGCGGACGGATTGGGTTATAGAGGGTAAAAACGGCGATGCCTCGGTACTCGATATAAATCCCAACACACTGCGCTCGCGTATGCAGAAGCTCGGCATTAAAAAGCGCGCGGGCGGCAGATAACCACGGGCTACTGTCGACCCCTGATTCTCAGCTAATCCTCCTCCGACACATTGACGAAAACCTTTATCGCGTCCTTTTCTTCGGTGAGAAGGCGCATCATCTCCGAGTAGTTTTCGAGTCCCATCACAGGGTGAGTGAGAAATTTCGAGAGCCATCCCGGAAATTCTACCTCGGCGCGGGCGTGGTCGTAGATTCCGGCTTCAAAGTGGTCGCGGTTTGCATTGACCGTGCCGACGGCGATTTTATTGCCTAGTACAAAGTCGAGGTTAATTTTATCCGACGGGATTTCAACCCTCCTCTCGCCGCCCGTAACGCTTGAGAGCACCAGCGCTCCGTTTTTGCCTAGGTATTCCATGGCTTCAAACACGAGCGGAGAAAATCCCGTAGCTTCAAATATAATGTCGAATGGGCCAAACCTGCGGGCGGCGTCCCCCAGTGAAAGCTCTGCCGTAGAGACGTAGCGCACCCCGATTTCGGCGAGTAAGTCTGAGTTTCTGTAGGGAGCCTCGCGCTTGCCCAAAGCCGTAACGTCCAATCCCCTCATCCGAAGCGACATCGAGGCAAGCAGTCCGATGGTTCCCGCTCCCAGCACAGCCGCCCGCTTAGGTCGCCAGATTTTGAGTCTCCTCTGCGCCTCATAAGCCTGAATTATCCCCTTTTCGATGACCGTCGTAGGCTCTAGCAATACGCCGATGTGTCGGAGTCCCGCGGGGTATTTCACGATATACTCCGGTTCGTCAACGAAATACTCGGTAAGATAGCCGTGCTTGAGGTTGATTCCCCGCTCGTAGTAGGTGTCATCGGTGGTCATGTCGTACTGTCCTATTCGGTCGTAAAAACTCCCTCCGGGGCGGCGCACCGTAGGGACGACGTAATCCCCAGGACGAAGCTCTGAGACGTTTTTGCCCACTTCGACGACCCTGCCGAAGCACTCGTGTCCCGTAACGAGAAAATCGTATCCCGAGGGGGCTTGACCGTATTCGGCGGCGTTGATTTCCTTGTCCGTTCCGTCAACTCCGACTCTTATGACTTTGACTAATACCCCCCTGCCCGCTGGCACGTCGTTGAGCGAGGGCATAGACAACTGGGCTAAATGGATGCTCTCGGCTCTGCCGGGAAATACCGCTATTGCTTTCATGAATTGTTATCCTCCTGCGAAGGCGAGCGCTCTTGTAAAATCGAATTTTTTGACACAGCGGGAAGGGGAGGGCGGCGGCTTCCTCGATGTGAAACTGCCACCCCGTAAATTATTTGCGGAATTACTCTCCCGGAATGTGGACTTCATCCGGGGTTTTTAGGCAGGCTTGAATTTTTAAATCTGGCTGGAGGCGCACGAAAGCCTTGTCGCAGTCGTCCACAAGCTCTTTGGTATATTTATAAATCTCTTCAGCAAGGGCTTTTGAAGAGGGCGCACCCCTCCATTCGATGTATTTATCTTTAACGTCCGACCAATCATGGCAGAGCCACCCCCTCGGGACTATCCGCGCTGTGAACTCGGTGAGTATCTCTTCGTCGTTGTCAAGCTCGATGCCGTCGAGATAGATATACATCCTCGCGCACTTGGGAAGGGAGTCAAGGCACTTTCTTTGAACCTCCGCCCAGTTCTCCTCTTTCATATCGTCCTCGGCTTCATATACGTTTCTCACCGAGTCAAATAGGTTCACCGCCATAGTGTCGAGCAGGCTCCCCATGCACTCGCCGCGGGATTCGGCTTCCATCTTGAAATCCGACTCTATGCCCGGCTCGGCGTAAATGCCGGCGTCGTTTGCATCGGCTTTAGCAAGGGGCGCGAGGAGTCGTCTGAAGGTGTCCGTGCCGACGCGCTCGGCGAATTGATAAAACTCCTCGCCGTTCTGTTTATTGATCTTCCAAAAATCAACCACGGACTCTACGAAAAGATGCGCGTTTTTCGCCGGCACTTTACCTATAACGCTCCCGTACTTCTCCATCTGCCTAAACGGATTGCCCCCGACCATCACGACGTAGTGGGGGGCTAACTTCCCCGATACTTTTGACGATGCGCCGTAGAATCCTACATCCCCCACGTGGTGCTGTCCACAGCTATTGGGGCATCCTGAAATATTCACCCGCACGCCCGCTAAATCCTTCACCCTCTCTCCGATGAACCGCGCGAGGTTATAGGGGTGCGTAACGGCGAGTTTGCACGAATACGCCCCGGGGCAGGAGATGATTTCCCTCATTGCCTCGTTTATGCCGCCCATAAATCCGCGCTCTTTGAGTGTTAGGTAGATGTCATAAAGGAACTCCTCGCCAACCCAAGGGATGAGGAGTTTCTGATTCGGGGTAATGCGCAGATGCCCCGCGCCGTAGGAGTCGGCAAGGGAGGCGATGAATCTATATTCTTCTGGGCTGAGGTTTCCAATGGCGGGCTTTACATAGACGCCAAAATAGCCCGCGTGTTTCTGTTTAAATGTGTATTTATCGAGGAACAGCCTATAGAGCGCGTCGCTTGAATCCGGCGCGTGGGAAGGGGAAGTTAGGCGTTTTGCGTTCACATCTCCGCCCTCTCTACCGCTCTTTACAGGGGCGGATACGGGGAAGTTTTGAATATATTTCTCAAGGTCGTCGCCTACGGGTTTGAGCCTCTTAAGGCGCTCAAATTCGGTCAGGACGAGGGATTTAAACCTCTCAAAACCGATTCTGGCTACGAGAAATTTGATGCGCGCCTTGTTCCGATTCTTGCGCTCATCGCCGCCGTATTCATGAAACACCCTTATTATCGCCTCGGCAAGCGGGTAGAACTCATGCACGGGGACAAAATCCGCTATCACTTTTGCGTAAAATGGAATCGCTCCCAATCCCCCGCCGACATAGACCTTAAACCCGTGGACGTCTCTGCCGTTTTTTCTAATCTGAGAAATGCATCCGAGGTCGTGTATTTTTACCATCGCATGGTCGGCTTCGCTCTCGGAGAAGGCGATTTTGAATTTTCTAGGGAGGGTCGTCGTGAGCGCGTGCCTGAGGAAATACCTCTGAGTATAGAAGACATAGGGCGTGGGGTCGAAGATTTCATCCTCCGAGATGCCGGACAGGGGCGATGCGGTGATGTTTCTCACTGTGTTGCCGCAGGCTTCGCGCGTTGTGAGTCCCGTCTTTGCAAGCACTCTCAGAAGCGAGGGAACGTCTTTAAGTTTTACGTAGTGCAGTTGGATGTCCTGCCTCGTGGTGAGGTGTCCGTGCCCGGAGCCTGCGTATTTTTCGACCCCTTCAGCTACGGCTAATAGCTGTTCGGAGGTGATAAAGCCGCTCGGCACTTTTATGCGTATCATGTGTATGCCTTCGGTTTCGTGCCTCACCCCATATGTGCCGAACAGCAGGCGGTAGGACCTAAACCTCTCCGGGTGTATCTCGCCGCTGTAGAGCTTGCCTATTACGTCCTCGAATTCGTCAATCTCCTTGTATATATCGGAGCCGTTGTGCAAATCAATCTGCTCCCATATTTTTACTTCTCCTGCGCTCATAACTGACCTCCTTAATTTGAATAGAACAAAGCACGGTAGAGCGAGCTAACATTGTCTCTACCTGGTGTAGATAGAGATTGTATAATGAATAAGGGTAAATAGCAACACTTCTGGCGGGCAAATCCCCGCGCCCCCAAGCCGCTATACTCTATCAATTGAGACGCCGATTTAAACTATGAGGATTCGCCAGCGCGCCAAGTTGTGAGTGGGCGGCGTTCGCTGTTATACGCCCGCCACTGACGAGAGGGGATCATTAAAAGTGGTTGAATATCCATCGCGGTAAATCAAAATCGCAGTGGCTTTGATGCTAAGTCTGGCGGCTAATATAAACCGATAATAATACTTATGTTAAATAGTGTCTCCTAAGCGCGCCGATAGCCCTCGTATAAAATCAAATCCATAAAAATAATGACTCAATCCCCTAAGCCACCCCTCCGGCGGATAACGCCCCCAATTCTCTCCTGCCTCCTCTTTGCGCACACTTGACGAAAAGGCAGATTTAATGAAATATCTACCATCTCACGCGCTCTCTGGGAGAGAGTCATAAAATTAAACGCGCTCGGTGAGTTATTAACTGTTGCATTTCTGATTCTCGCGGCGGCATTTTTCACTGCCTGCGGCGGCGGGGATTCCTCCGTGGGTAGAAAGCTCTTCGTGGTCAACTCCCACGGCAACAGCGTCTCCGTGTTTGATGTAGATGACGTATTAGCCCGATTTGCCGCCGGTGAAGGGGTTGCCGATGTCGCTCCCGTGCGGATGATAGCCTCGATGGCGGGGATTGCCTCGCCTCAGGGTGTGTTCGTTGATGCCGTGAATGATGAGATATTCGTTGCCAATTCCGCCGATAGCTCGGTCAGGGTCTATGACAGAACGGCAAGCGGAGACGCCGCGCCGATGAGAGTCATCGCGGGATTTGATACGGAGCTATTTTCTCCGCAGGGGGTATTTGTTGATACGCTCAACAACGAGATATTTGTCGTCAACCTGAGCAATGTAATCACTATTTATGACAGAGACGCAGAGGGCAACCGCCCTCCCAAGCGCAGAATATTCACCGAGTCATTTAATCTGCAACTCGCCGTCTCGGTTGATGCCGCCCGCAACGAGGTATTCGTAACCGGCTACGATTTCTCCGATGAAACCGCTAAGGTATTAATTTTTGACCGCCAGGCAGACAGCGGCGGCGGACTTCCCCTGAATATTCCCCCAAAAGCCGTTATAGAGATTCCCGGCAGAACGAGCGAGGGGTTTCCATTTCTCTCGGTATCAATCTTCTACGACCCTCAACGCGGCGAGCTTTTTGTTCTAAACACCGCGATATTTAGCCAAACCGGCGGAGTCTCGCTGCCTGTGCCGGGATTAGAGGCGTTTCCGGTGCAGAGAACCCCAGACGGCTCCATCCAAATCTATACTAGAGCGGGGGACGGCACATTCGCCCTCCGGCAGGAGATTCGAGGCCCCGAAACCGGACTGCTCATCCCCTTTGATATATCCGTTAACACGGAGACGGGCGAGATATTTGTAGCCAATTTTTTCGATAACACTGTTACGGTCTATGCCCAGCAGGACGGGATTTATCTCAACGAGCCGAGCCGAGCGCTTCGTACGGGGGATTTCGGCAATTCGAGCGCGCGCCGCCCCCGTTTTAATTTATCCTCGCTGTTTTTCGATACTCTAAACGGGGAGCTTGCCGTAGCCGCCGAAAGCGGCACAGTGTCCGTCTATAGGGAAACCGATTCGGGGCGCGCCTTGCCTCAGAGGGTTATCGGACAGAGCGCGGGGCTTTCTGCTCCACGCTGGATTTCCCTTGACGCCGCCCGCGGCGAGATATATGTGAGCAATTTCGCAAGCGGTCAAATCACGGTTTATCCGATGGCAGGCGGCTCGCGCCCGCTCAGAGTAATATCCATTGAACCCCGTCTGCTATCGGGCGGGATAGCCTACGACCCAGACGAGGACGTCCTTTTCGTTGCCAATCAGCTCAGTGGAAACGATGGCGGCTTTATAGATTTTATCTCTGCATACAGGACGGCGGATGGCGTGCCTATAAGAAATCTGTCCGGCGCTGACACTCATTTGGGCGACCCTCAGGGCATATCTATTGACGGGGACAGGCTCTTCGCCGCTAATATCTTCGCCGACAGCGTTACGGTTTATGATAAATCCGCCGCGGGTAACGCCCCTCCTATAGCCGTTATCCGCGAAGATGAGTTCTCGTTTCCATCCGCAGTTTTTGCAGATTCAGAAAATATTTTCATCACCAATTTCTTAGGCGAATCCGTCTCGGTTTATGGCAGCGCGGATACTGGCACGAGACTAGCGTTAATTCGGGAGGGACTGCGAAGCCCTGCCGGCATATTCGCCGACGATGAGAATATCTACGTTGCCAACGCCGCGGACAACTCAGTAGCAATCTATAGGAGAGCCGCCCCGTTCCCGCTCGCGGGGATTATTCGAGGCGAGAGAGCAGGCTTATTTTTCCCCGTGGGCATCGCCGTAGCCAATACGCCTTAAGCCGTATCGCTCTGCCGCAACAACTATCTATGCGGCATCTGCAGCGCGCCCTCCCTTAGCTCTGCTGGTTAATTGCATTTATATACGCTGATTCTATCTTCGAGCCGCGACGGGGATTTTAGATTAAAGAAGACGTTTAAATTAGCGGCCTCGGATGCGCCTTGGGGCAATACTCGCGCCCGTATTGACTTAATTCGCCGCGCGTCTATAATCGAGTTAATTTGCGCAGTTACAGGACATTTTTAATGCCAAACCCCATTCCGTGGCTCAAACGCCGTATCCTCGCTCTGTTTTTATTATTGATGCTCTCTGCCGCCTGCGGGGCCGAATTTCTGGCGCTTCTCCTCACCGGGGGCCCCGGAGGGCTTCCCATTATTCTGGTGTTTATTGTCCCCGGGGCGAGACAGTTCGTGGCAACATCGAGCCATCCCTTGGTGCGATACCTCGCCGAGCCTCAAATCGTCGCCATAACCCACGAGGGATGCGAAATTCCCCCCAGGGCTTACGTTACCAATCTGCGGGGCGACTCCGTCTCGGTCATTGACATCGCTTCGGACACCGTCGTCGAGACCATACCCGTCGGCGCAAACCCCTTCGCCATAGCCATCACGCCCGACTGTTCAAAGGCTTATGTAGGAAATTTCGGAAGCCGCTTCAGCAACGAGCGGGGTACGGTCTCGGTAATTGATTTGAGACGCAACACAGTCATCGCCGCAGTTCCCGCTGGCTTCAATCCCGGAGCGATAGCGATAATACCAAGCGGCGAGAAGGTCTATGTCGCCAATTCCGGTTTCGGAATGCCGGACAACACCGTCTCTGTAATAGATACTGCCTCCGACAGAGTTATAAAAACTATCGTCGTAGGATTTAGGCCCGGCGCGATAGCCCTAACCCCCGGCGGCAGGGCTTACGTAACTAACCAGAGCGACGGTACGGTCTCCGTGATTGACACGGCGGCGGACTCCCTCGTAGCCACTATTAGGGTTGGAAACGAGCCTGCGGGCGTCGCCGTTATACCCACGGGCGAGAGGGTCTATGTCGCCAACCGCGCGAGCGACACGGTTTCGGTAATTGATGTCGCCACGAACTCCCTAATAGCCGAAATCCCCGTAGGCACGGAGCCGCTAGTGGTTGCGGCGAATCCAAAGGGGCGGAGGGTTTATGTAGCCAATGCGAGCCCCAACGACGTAAGCGGCAACTCCGTCTCGGTCATAGACGCTCTTAACAACACGGTTGTCGAGACCATCCCCGTTGGGAACATCCCCATTGCGATAGGCATCACTCCCGACGGCAACAGAGCCTATGTGAGTAACTGCAACTGCGGGGTGGCGAATCCCAGAGTCCCCGATACGGTCTCGGCGCTTGACCTAGAGAGGGACGTAGAACTAAAGCGAATCCAAGTCGGATTTGGCCCGCTTGGGCTTGCCCTAACCCCTGACGGCAAAAAGGTCTATGTGCCGAACTCTAACGGCAGTAGCGTATCGGTAATTGACACGGCGCAGGACGCGCTATCGGCGACGATTCCCGTAGGCTCAGGTCCGGCTCAGCTTGCAATATCCCCCGACAATAGCCGAATTTACGTGAGCAATTTCAAGAACCCCGACTTTCCGGGCAACACCGTCTCGGTCATCAATTCCGCCTCAGCCGCCGTCGTGGATGAAATAACGGTTGGACTGGGGCCCGTGGGAGTGGTAGCGCCCGCCGCCGTGGGGAAATTATACGTAGCCAATTTCGGGAGCATCATAGAGCCGGGAAACACGGTCTCAGTCGTGGATACGGCGACAAACCTGGAGATTAAAAAAATCGCCGTTGGAGTGGGTCCCATCGCCGTAGCCGCCTCCCCAGGGTTTGTCTATATAGCCAATTTCGGGAGCGCGGAGGGCGTCGGCGACACGGTTTCAGTGATTGACACCACGGCGGACGAGGTCGTTGCCACCATCCAAGTTGGCAGGGGCCCCGCGGGATTAGCCCTATCCCCGAATGGCGAGAGGCTCTACGTCGCCCAATTGGGGGGAGTTGGCCCCAGCGCCGGTAGCTCCATCACGGTGGTTGATACGGCAACGAATACGGTTGTTGATACGATAACTCTTGACTGCGGCGTAAATATAAACAACGAGCCGGTTTCCTGCGGGCCCATTGGCATAGCCGTCTCGCCCGACGGGCTAAGGGGGTTTGTCGCAAGCTACGGCTCTATACGCTCGGCTATAGATTTCGACGCAGGGGGCAGGGTCTCGGAGCTTGATTTGTCAAATAACACGGTTGCCGGGGAGACGCTACTCGAGGGCGCGGGATTATCCGGCATTGCCCTAACCCCGGATGGCCGCAGGATTTTAGCCAATAATTCAGACATTGTGCGGAGAGTCGTACTCGGTATCAGCGTGATTAATCCGGGAACGTCGGTCTCATCGCTGAGTTCAGCCGGCGCATCTCTAGGGGCGATTCCGGTCGGCAACAGGCCCCTCGGCATAGCGGTAACATCGGACGGGGCGCGGGCTTATGTAGCCAATTATTTCAGCAACACGGTCTCAGTCGTGGACGTTGCGGCGAACGCGGTTATTCAAGTGATACCGATAAGATAGAGGCGGCTACTCTCTCAGGACGGGGGGGCTGTGTCCACCCCCATTCACAGTAGCCGATACGCCCTAAAGGCAGGTATTCGCAGGACACACCGATTTGCAGCAACAACTCTTGCAACTTTCCAGTGTAGGGGCTGTGCGGCATGTCTGGCACGCGTTTCTTCTATTTAGGTTTGTGCAGGGCTGAGAGCACGTAAGAAGCGACGCCGCTACTCCCCTCTCTCTCATGCGGTACAGCCTCGCTCTCCTGCCTCTTTGAACCCCTCTTGCGAGTTTGGGTAGTCTCATTGCCGCCTCCTTAGGTCTAGTATGTTTTTTATTTACTTCAAAAGAGCTTGCCATTTTGAGCCATGAAATCGAGACTCGATATGACAGACAAATTAGCCCCTCTTGCCCATCAGCGCACACGAAATGAGCGTTGGTCGCCCAAGTTCACCGGCACAACGTCGCTCACATCCACGGTGTAAATATAGACTTTTCTAGCCTTTTGCGTGTTCTGCGCATCGAAAAAATAGAACTTAACGTCCATGCAAACTGAATCCACGCGGCATACGGGGCTTGGCGCGACTTCTATTGCATCTAGGGCGAGCTCATTGTTAATAGCATCTTGGATAATCTCGGATGTCGGAAGTATATTTGTGAGCGTATAGTTTATCGCCCTATCCTCGGCGGATATGCCTAGATTGCGATATTCGTAATAAACCCTGTCGAGACATTCGACAAAACTCCTCTCCCTTTCCAAGTAGCTCTCTTTCTCATCTTCCGGCGAGTCTTCCGGCGATATTTCCCCCATAACCAGTTTCACGAGATGCTCGACGCTCCAGCTGGACATCCCCCTAGGCTCGGCGGCAATGACAGGCACCGTCTGCCCGGTCGAGAGACTAGTTTGCCCGACGATATAGCCCGCAATGGCTACTCGGTCAATCTCCTCGTGTTCATGCGGTTCGGGGTTGTCGCAGATGCCGTACTGGTCGCCAAGAAACTCCCGAAGCCGCTCATATACGACGCTCCCGAACACGCCGCGCCCTTCAATTGCATAAATTGTCGTATCATCGAGTTCGAGCGTCCAAGTAACCGATGCCGCTTCATGGGGATTCTCATCCAAATATCTGATTAGGTCTTCCGGGTCATAAGGGTCGTTCGCCTCAGGATTCATATTCTGAGTGATGGAGTCGGCGCGGGCTTCCGTGCCAAAATCGTATCCTATAGCGCCGAGGGCAAACACAAGTTGGCGGGTGTGGCTGTGCTTGTCGTGGCAGTGGCATTCTCCCCCGCTTTCTCCGCACCCACAGCCCGAAGACGGCTCGATGCCGCTTGGGGCGATGGCCCTGCCATGACTGGCAATTTTATCTAACGGCGCTGTCCCCGAATGATGGCTCTTTATTGTTTTCATATTGATTTTTCCCCCTTCAATAATAGTATTCATAGCTCCAAGAATATTAAGCCGCCCCGCTAAGAGGCGGCTGCAGTCCCGCGTTTTCATCTCTGCGCACCCAATAGCCGATTCGAGTATCGCTTTTTTGACGGCTTCGGGATTGGGCTTCATCCCGTATTTGATCTGGAGGCTCAGCAGAAGCGCGGCAACCCCCGACACCACAGGCGCCGCATAGCTCGTGCCGCTCTGAGTCGCAGAGCCGCCGCCCGCAGTTGCCCCCGGAATATCCACTCCCGGAGCCAGCACCCCGCGCAAGCGGTATTTTGCGCCCCAGTTGCTGAATTTGGCCGGCTCGCCCTGCCAATCCATTGCCCCAACGACGAGCGTCTCCGGCATAGCGGCTGGGATATGATGGTACGCGCCCCCGTCGTTTCCTGCGGCGGCGATGACGAGAGCGCCGCGCTTTTGGCATCTTCCAATAACGCTGGCAAGTATAGGGCTTGTAACAGACGCGTCCGAAAGCTCCCCGCCGCTGATGTTGATAACACTTGCTCCGGCTTCAAGGGCTTGGGTAATTGCCCGCGCTAGGTCAAGCTCGGAGGCAACGCTTATTCCGCCTCTGGCGCTGTCCTGAAACACCGGCGCGATAATCCCCCGGCAGAGCGGGGCTATACCCCAAATGCCGCCCGTGTGATTGCCAAAAATGAGGCTCGCAACGTGAGTGCCGTGCCGAAGAGAGTGTCCCCCCCGAATTGCGGCGTCCGAGGCGAGGGTTTTAATCTCGGCTAAATTTGCCCCGGCGAGGCTCGGATGAGACATATCGGCGCGCCCGTCGAGAATTGCCACGCTGATTCGGGGGTCGCCTAGGGTTTCAGCCCAAAGCTCCCTAAGACCGAGGATTTCTCCGATGCCGCCTGCGTTTGTTTCATCGCTCATTTGCGCTCCATTGCAGGGGAATACTACCTGTTAAACGCAGAGGATGCGCCCGCACGACGCGCCTTTTTAGGCAGCTGCCTCTTTTGGGTTGGCGCCGTATTGATTTTGGCCTGGTTTGCCGTCTTGAGCCATAAAAACAATCAACACCACCGCGCCAATCAGGGGGACAAGCCCAAGGAGAAGCCACCAGCCGCTCCGGTCTGTATCGTGGAGCCGCCGCATCGCTACGGCTATTCCTGGAACGAGGGTCGCCAATCCGTAGAGCATACCTAGCGCGCCGGGACCGCCCACTATACCCTCGACGATACCAAGACCGAAGGCGATGATTAGGTTAAACAAGAAAAACATCCAGTACTCTGCTCTACTTGCTCTGCCACTGAAAACTGCGTATTTTTTTAAAACAGCCAAATACCAGTTCATTGTGCCGTCTCCCGCGTTGTGTGTATTAACTACATCTGCCCTTATCGTGTCTGGCGGCTTTGGATGACCCCAATAGCGCCTATTGCTATCGACAATATGCCGACGATGAGTTTAAGCGCAGGGTTGGTAACGATTGGGACGATTCCATCCGGTGTAATCATCAATCCGCCGATGATAACTACAAAAGCCCAAGCCAAAGTAAGCGACTGAAAAATTGATTTCATCTGACACCTCTCTTTTATCAAGAATTGTTTGAAAAGTCAAGCCGCCTGTTATAACGGCTTGACCGGCCCATTATATAAAAATTATCGCGCCCCGCTGTATCGCTCTACCAATTAGCCCGTCCCCACTTGATGAGGGATGACAGCGCTCCTCCCCCCGCGGCGACGTTCTGCTTCGGCTCTCCAAAATTGTCCTCGCCGCCCGAATGAGTACCGATAACATAGGGACTGCCGCTCCACCAGCCGAATACAGGCCCACCGGAGTCCCCGCCGGAGGAATCCGCTTTATATTCGAGTTCCACTCCAGCGCCGTCGTTATCGTCATCGGTTATGGGGAACCAGCTTACGTGGTTCGGTCTCTGCCCGCCTGCGACGGCGAGCGCATATCCGCATCTTGTCCAATAATTGCCGTCTTCCCAGTCGTCGTTATAGGTCTTATAGCCGAAGTAACCCAGCGAGTTTCCAAGCGGCGTGTAGAGCTTTAATATCGCCATATCGTCGCCCTGCCCGTGGTTTTTATAGCCCCTGTAGGTTTGAACATAGGACGAAACCCCGTTTAGCGATACTCCGTCGTAGGAAGCCGGCACAAACTGCATCATCCACGGCGATGACCCCCAAGGGCAAACGTGGCTTGCCGTGAGGACGACATTTCCCCCGACCAACGCCCCGGAGCCAGTCCACGCAGGCGAGCCGCTTGGATTCGTCCATACGAATATCCGCCCGATGCACCTCCACGGGTAGCCGCTTGGGTAATAGACTTGCCTATCGTCCGCGCCAAAGACTATCTCCGGCGATACCCTCTGCCCGTTGCGTCTCCTAAACGTGCGTACACAAGGGGCGGCGCTGATTTTCGGATGATAGGTAATCCCGCTCCATTTCGGGAGCATAGGCTCGAATGTCTCGCGCTCGGATGTTTTCTCTCGAATCCGCTCGACGGCTTCCGCGCCCTCGCCGACCTGTCCTAGGACAAACTCCCTACCGAGATTTATCTGCCAGAAATCCGACATACCGGCCCTCGCAAGCTCGATTTCGGGCTTCTCGTAGCTATTTGCCGCGAGGTAATTGTTGCTGCAGTTTTTAACTGCGCTGATGTAAACCGAGGCATAGTTTCGGAGCGCAACGAGTTCCTCCGGCTCTCTAGAGTCCGCTCTGTTGTCGAGGGCTATGAGGTCGTCAACCCTCATGGGGGAATCAGCCCGCGCCTTCGTCTCTTTATCTTCGCTTTCATTGCAATTGTCTGTCATGGATGTAGTACCTCCGCTGTGATTTTCTAATCTCTACATGCTCAAGAGGTGTGCCAAGAGAGCGTGGGAGCAATAAATATAATAATCTAGGGGAGATGCGAAAATCGGGCTTGCGAGGCGAGAGAATAATTTGGTAAAATTACCCCAGTCTCTCTGGTATTTTTACCCTAGCGAAGCTCGATAATGTGGCAAAAAACGAGCATCTTCTCTGCCGCCCCTACCACGGATAGCAAAATCCCAGCCGTCCGTATGGATGCCCGCTGAAATTTATCCCCAGAGGAATCGAAAAGATTGGGGGAACAAAATCTGGGGGCGGCGTATCTAAGGGGTGTGAAACGCAGGCGCGCGCGGTGGGATATAATCAAAGCTTGGGATGGGGTAAATTGCATAGCCTGCGCAGATATAGTCGAGGAGCATAATGAATAAGCCCAGTCTCGCCGCTGTGGGAATTACTGCATCCATCATCGCGGCTTTAACGATGCTTGCGCTACTTATGGGTTCATGCGCCGGGGTGAATCAGGCAAATCTCCGAATCGAAGACCCTGCGGCCGTCCGGCTCACGAAAGAAGGGGGCAGACTCTACAATAAAAAGCTATATGCCCAGGCCCTTGGGAAATTCTCCGAGGCTGAAGCCGCCGCCTCATCCGCCGCCGACAAAGCCCGCATCGCCGAGATTCTCGCAAAAGCGGCCTACGCCCTATACGAGAGGAAACTCTACGACGATTCGCTTTCATACTACGCGCAGGCAGGCGAGATTTACGAGCGATTGGGAGGCAACACCCCCGCCCTCGTGGAAACCCTCAGCTACACCGGGAAAATTCACTCGGACATAGGCAAATATAGAGAATCCATCGGCTATTTTCTCAAAGCCCTCGCCCTTCAGGAGGATATGGACGGCGGAGACGGGGTGTCTCGCGTACTCAATAACCTGGCGAATCTCCACTCCTATCTCGGCGAATACGGCGAGTCCATCCGGCTTCTGGAGCGCGCCCTTAAAATTGCCGAGGACGCCGGGGATTCGGCTGAAACCGCAAGCGCTTTGACGAATCTCGCCGTCATTCACTACCGCCAAAGAAACTACAGAATCGCCGTCGAATATCTGTCCGGCGCGCTGGATGCCGCCCGCAAATCCGGCGATAAAACCCTCGAAGCCACGGCTCTGAGCGTAATGGGTATAGTCTCGCGCTTCCAAGGCGATTATGACTCAGCTCTTGGGAGTTACAACGAAGCCCTGGAAATAAATAAAAAGGCGGCAGACGCCTCAAAAACCGCAACCACTCTGAGCATCATCGGCGAGCTTTACAGCGAACTTGGCCGGCACGAGGAAGCCATCGGCTACTTCGAGGGCGCTCTTTCCATTGCCAAATCCGAGAAAGACGCGCTCATGACGGCGGTGAATCTGAACTACATAGGGGAGGCTAAATTTGGACAAGGGAAGTTTGAGGAGGCTCTTGGGTTTTATGCAGAGTCTGCGGCAGAATTTGAGGCGCTCGGCTTCAGGGATAGAATCGCGAGGAGTTTCAATAACATAGCTTATGCCAAGGGGGCGATGGGGGAGTTTGATGAGGCGTTCATAAATTTCGATAAAGCCCTCGCAATATACAGAGATATTGGCGACAGGCAGTGGATTCGAGTCGCGCTCTTCGGCAAAGGTCTATACTATGAGAAGCGGGGGGACGCCGCCTTAGCCGAGGCTAACTATAAAGAGGCGGTGGAGGTGTTTGAATCCATCCGCCGCGACGTTTCAGGAGGGGACGCCGCGGAGCAACTCATAAGCGATGTAAATATGAGGCTCTATGAAAAGCTCGTCTCGCTTCTCATAATGCAGGGAAAGTTGGAAGAGGCGCTCGATTATGTTCGCAGGAGCAGGTCAAAAGCCCTACGGGACAACCTCCTGCAGGGCAAGCCAGATACGATTCGCGGCGGCAGTATGCGGCGCTATGACTCGCTGTCTAAAACCGAGGCGGCAATTACCTCTGAGCTATCGAAAGAGAGGGGGAATCGCGCTGGAAACCGCCACAGAATTGACAACCTCTCGATTGCCCTCACTGACACACAGCGCGAAATTGCAGAGGTAACCTCGAAGCTCCAAAAAGAGAATCCGAGACTTTTCAGCGCGATGCTCTCCACGAAAACCCCGAGCAGAGGCGGAAAAAGCCGCGCCTCTCCCACAGATTTTGCCCTGATTCAGTATTTCGTAGCCGAAGAGCAGACCTTCATTTTTACCGTCGGCGAAGGGGGTGAGGTAAAGGTCAGAACCGCCGCTGTCAGCAAACAATATCTCAATCGCGCCGTATACGAATTCAGACAGCTGATTTACGAAAGCTCCACTCTTGGGGCTGAGAGACTCAATTTAAGCGCGAGGGATGCGGCGGAGAGAAAAACCCTCCTCGATGCCCTCTCGACGGGTCTCTACGACAGTCTCATAAAACCCGTTGCCGCGGACATCCAAAACACCGCCACTGTCGGAATCGTCCCATTCGGAATATTGAACTACCTGCCGTTTCAAGCCCTAGCCGAGAGCAAACCGGGAGGGGGCAGGAAATTTTTCATTGAGCAGAAGAAAATAATCTATATCACTACCGGCTCCGGAGAAGTCTCCCAACGAGCAACCCTCCAAAACGCCGTAGCTTTCGGCAACCCCGACGTGGGCAGTACGCATCTCGCCCTTCCTTACTCAGAAAAAGAGGTAGCCGCTGTAAAATCCGCGTTTCCGGGCGCAATTATCTATTTGAAATCCCAGGCGACAAAAGAGCATTTCACCAAAAGCTGGGGTAAATTCTCCCTCGTTCACCTCTCGGCTCACGGGGTACTGAACGACGAGGGGCAATTTATCCTCCTCGCGCCCAATCTCGAAAGCAGACTCTCGGCGACGGATATAACCGCCCTGCCGCCGTCGGACGAGGTCGCCCTTGTGGTGCTTTCGGCTTGCAGCACTGCGATAGACCCGTTTCAGGAGAACCCCTCTGGCGCCGCCCTTGCCACTCTCGCATACGCCTTTGAGCTGGTGGATGTCCCCTCGGTTGTAGCCACGCTCTGGGATATAAGCGACAGAGGCACGGCGGATTTAATGGGCGAATTTTATGAGAATCTCAAGCAGGGCGGCGATTTTGACTCCGCATTCCGCGAGGCTCAGATTAATATGATAAGGCGCGGGGGATTGCTGTCGCACCCCTATTACTGGGCGGCTTTCGTTATCTTCGAGAATCCGCGCTGACCACCCCCAAAAAAAACGATTTAGCGCCGATATAATCCCCTCCCCCACGGTCTTTTGCGTTATGTGGAATCTTAAATTACGGGAACAAATCGTGTAGATTCAATATCTAATTCCATGAGCGCCGAAAATTATACGATTCAAGACGACGATAATCTGATTAAGCGTTCCCAGCAGGGGGATTTAAAGGCTTTCGAGTGGCTGGTCAGAGAATATGAGAAGAAGATGCTCAATATAGCATTCAGGCTTATGGGAAATTATGAAGAGGCTTGCGACGTGGTGCAGGAGGCGTTTGTGCTAGCGTATAGAAATATTAAGGGCTTTCGCGGCGTGTCGAAATTCTCTACCTGGCTTTCGGCTATTGTCGTAAACAGTTCTAAAAAACGCCTGGTTCAGATAAAGACCAAACGCTACTACGAGTCTATATCGGTTGACGAGCCTACGCCATCGGGCAGAGCGCGGGAGTATGGGGACGAAAAGCCCTCCGCCGCCGAGATAATAGAGAAAAGAGAGGTTATGGAGCGCATAGAGGGCTGTCTCCGCAGGCTCGATGCTGAATTCCGGGAGGTCGTAGTTCTCAGAGACGTCGAGGGAGAGAGGTATGAGGAGATAAGCGAGATGCTCAAACTCCCCGAAGGCACAGTGAAATCGAGGCTTTTTCGGGCGAGGGCAATTCTTAAGAACTGCTTAAAACGCTATGTTGTGGGGGGCATTATCTGATGAAAAACATACTCGACAGGGACGAAATCCTAGCCGCTTACGCCGAGGGGAATTTACCTGAAAGCGAAAAATCCGCCGTCGAAGCCCATCTTCGGGAATCCGAGGCGATGAGACGGAGCCTTGCCGAAATCAAAGAAACCGAGATGCTACTCAAACGCCTGCCGCAGGTTGAAACCCCGGCGGGATTTACCGAGAGCGTTATGCGCCGCATCAAGAGCGAGGCCGCAGTGGACAGCCCTCCCGGCATTTGGGAGCGTCTGTTCCCGGCAATTCGGCTTCGGTTTGCCGCTCAAGCGCTCGCCGCTCTCACAATAGTCGTATCCGTAGCCGTTTATCAGGCGTATAAACCCGCGCCGGACGGGATTCGCTCGGCTGGGGAAGAAGCGGCGCTTAGCTCAGGGAAAGGGGCCGGAGAGCGTTGGGGAGACGTGGAAATCACCCTCGCCGCCTCGGATATTGAACGAGCCGAGGGGTTAGCGCAGGAAATAGTAATGGATTTGGGCGGGGTTGTGATAAACAAACAGCTCGGCGAAAGTCAATACGCGCTGTTTGTGGTAATTGACGCTGAGCGATATGAGAAATTGCGCGAGAGCCTGCGGGCTATAGGCACATTGGAGCTTAGCGGGGACATTGCCGAGGGCGGGGGCAATGTCAGGGCGAAAATTCGGATAATACAGTATTTGGCGAATTAAGCCCCGCCAACCGCCGCCGCGCGTAAATTTATGTTTACTGCGCCGATTGAAGTTGCTAGACTACCGTCATAAATCCAACCTGACGGGAGATAATAATCATGCCAAGCGCTATCAGCCTTCATCGCGTGCTTCGCGCCGCCCCTGAGAAAATATACAGAGCGTTTCTCGACCCGGACGCGATGGCAAAGTGGTATCCGCCAAACGGATTTACTGGCAGGGTTCATCACATAGAGCGAAAGTAGGCGGGACGTATAGAATGTCTTTTGCCAATTTCACCACCGGCAAGAGCCACTCATTCGGCGGCAGTATTATCGAGCTTGTCCCAAACGAGCGCATCAGCTACAGCGATAAATTCGACGACCCAATCCTGGCAGGCGATATACGCACGACCGTAACGCTCAAAAAAGTAGTCGCCGGCACAGAGGTCAATATCGCGCAGGACGGACTTCCAGACAGCATCCCGCCAGACGGCTGCTACCTCGGCTGGCAGGAATCGCTTGAGCTTCTCGCAAGGCTCGTCGAATCCGACATACCGGACTAGAGCCCCCTCAGCTATTTATGCCCATCTGACCCCTACGCCTCGATTTGGAATTGGGAATTTGGATTCGGCTTGCATCCCAAAACTGCCCTCGATGCGAGAATTGAAACCCCCTAGTTTTTAGAATTTTTATCATACTAAAAATCACGGGAACTTTTTTAACTCTCGCCGGGTCTAATTAATCGAACGGAGCTTACGGGAGGGACAGGCAGATGGAAGCTATCAGAGACATATCACCCAGCACAGAGGAGTACTTCACATTCAGGCGCGCCGGATTCAGCGGCAACCACGCCGCCGGTAAAAATGGTATGGATCATAGCATCATCACCCAAAACCCCCAGATGCTCGATATTCTCTCGTTCATAGCCGAAAACCCCGAAATAGATTCCACCACTCTCATCACAGGCGAAACCGGCACGGGCAAAGAACTCATAGCCTCGGCGATTCACTCGGCAAGCGGCAGAAATAAAAAGCCTCTCGTCGTGATTAACTGCGCCGCCATCCCCGATGAGCTGTTTGAGAGCGAGCTATTTGGACACAAAAGAGGGGCTTTTACCGGAGCAATCGGAGATAGAAAAGGATTTTTTCAGATGGCCGATGGCGGAACCATACTCCTCGACGAGGTAGCAGAGATGCCGGTGAGGCTTCAGGCGAAACTCCTCAGGGTTATCGAGGAGGGAGAGATTACCCCTCTGGGCTCAGATAGTAGCGTTAAAATAGACGTGAGAATCCTCGCGGCAACCAACAGGGATTTACCCCTCGAAATACAAAAGGGGCGCTTTAGAGAAGACCTCTACTACAGGCTCAATGTGATTCCCATAGCCCTGCCCCCGCTCAGAAATCGAAGGGAGGACATTCCGCTTCTGGCGGGCTATTTCCTCACAAAATACTCGGCTAGGTTTGGAAAAGCTGTGAAAATTATATCCAGAGAAGCAATGAACACGCTCGTAAATCACCATTGGCAGGGCAACATCAGAGAGCTTAGAAACGTGATTGAAAGAGCCGTGGCGCTGGAGAGAGGAGATGTAATTGCGGACTTCGCCCTCCCCCCCTGCGGCGACGTCGGGGAAAACGAGCCGGAGCCTCTGGCAGGGGTGTTTGAGATGCCGATAAGCTTCAGGGAAATCAAGAATAAAACCATTGAATCCCTTGAGAAAGATTATCTAAGGAGCGTCCTCAGGGAGTATGAAGGGAAAATCACCGAGGCGGCGCGGCACGCCGATATGAACATAAAAAACTTCACCGATAAGATGAAAAAATACGGAATTAAAAAAGAGGCATTCATAAAATAAGTAGCCGATGGCTTATATCCATATCCTCGATAGGCCGGCGCCAGCTTACACCCAACACAGCGGCGCCGGTTCTTTTTTTGATGCGGCATGATGGGACAAATCTCGCAATAATATTGACGGATTTTGTCATTGAAGGGTCGCATAATTCAGACTCAAGATGGCGACAATATTCGTATCCTACGCAGATAATTGAATTATTTATGGAGTCCGTCTTCTTGGCACAAAATTTGCTGGTATATAACCCGAAGCCTTTCGGAGCGACAGGCAAATTTCCCCCAGGAGGACACGCAGCTTGCATTATCGAAAACACACATCCGATGCCTCGGATTCTCTAGGCGACCTAAACAGCTACCTACGGCCTCACAGCGCAGGTTATTTATCGGCTTATTTTCAGTACCTAGGCAGAAAAGAAGCAGTTGTTCAAGGAATGGCTTCCGGCAAATACTACCGCTTTGCCCAAACCGGCGCGGTCGTTGAGGTAGATTTAATAGATAAACCCTATTTGGCAAATATGCCTAATTTGAAGGAATTAAAAAACCCTTAGGTTTCCCCGCAGATATTTTCACAATTAACGCCTGTCGCTCCGCAATGCTTCATCCATCGTCTCAGCATATCTCAGAACGCTCACCCCTCTCGCCCCTCCGAGCATAATCACCCCGGGACGCGGAAATATAAATGAACTCCCCTGAGCAATATTATAAGCGCCGACATTTCTGACCAAGAGCCTAGAGCCTGCCCTCAGCCTAGGCAACCTCGCTCGTGAGACTATATCCGTCTGAAGGCACAGAGGCCCATAGACCGTGGTTTGCTGTAAATCCCCCGCCGCCATATCCCCCGCAGTCTCAATTTCCTGCCACTTCCAAAACGAGGTAGGCAGCAGATTCACCCCCGCATCAATCACCACCGCTCCCCCTTTAACCGCTACAACAGTCGAAATAAGCACTGCGGCGTCCCTCACAATCGCCCTTCCCGGCTCAAGGATGAGCGTCGGCATCTCCCCCTTGAAATTGGATGTTATCGGATTTACGACCGCATCCACATACGGAGCGAGAGAGTCAACCGAGGGGAAGCCGCCTCCCATGTCCAGATATTTAACCCGCATATCGAATTTTCTCTCGATTTCCGAGGCGAGACGGCAGATTTTCTCCGACGCCGTACGGTACATCTGCGCGCTTTTAGGATAAATTAGCCTCACCCCCGCCGCAGGGGGCAGATTTGAGTGCTCCCCCCCCGTGTCAGGCTCGATAACATAGCTCGTGAGGTGGAAGTGCAGGGCGCAGATTCTGAGCAGTTTCACTGACGCGCACCGCTCGGCAATTGCCATCGCTTCGCCGGATTCGAGATTGAAGCCGAATCTATCCGAAGCCTGATGGATTCCCGCATCCAGATTTATTCTGATTCCGACCTCGATTGCGCGCCCTGATTCAGCGGCTAGCCCTTCTAATAGCCCCAGCTCGTCGGCGTGGTCAATATTGATGAGCGCGCCCTCCGAAATTGCCCTTGAAAGCTCGCCGCAGGTTTTATAGGGTCCGTTGAAAACAATTGACTCCCCCGGAACGCCGAGCCTCCTCGCGATGCCGTATTCAAACCCTGAGCAGGCGTCCGCCCAAAGCCCCTCGTCGTGAATTATCCGCAAGATTCCCGGCAGAGGGTTGGTCTTATAGGAATAGGCGACTTGCAACTTGGGATACTGAGCCTCGAAAGCCTCTCGAAACCCTCTGGCGTTGCCCCTTATTTCATCCTCGCAGAAGACAAAAAGAGGCGAGCCGTATATTGCCGCGAGCTTTTCTATGAGAGCCGAATCAATGTCGAGCATTGCTATATCCTAGAGCAGTTACAGCGGTTCGCACAATACGCCCACCCCTTTTTCATCCTGATACCATCGGACAGAGGCATCTCGAGGGGGTGGAATCCTAAATCTCTGAGATTTCTTATCCCACGCTCTCCCTCTTCGCACCCCTAGAGCTTGGATAAATACCTCATGCCGGAATCCGGCAGCAGAGCGATAATCACATCCCCTTTTCGGGCAGAGGGTTTCGCGTATTGGAGAGCCGCCGCCATGACCGCCCCTCCCGACGGCCCCACAAATATCCCCTCTCGCCGCACAAGTTCGTCCAAGCAAGCCCTCGCCTCTTCGGAGCTAACCTGAATCACGTCGTCAATGTAGGCGAAATCTACGACTCCGGGGATAAAGTTTTTGCCTATCCCCTCAATATCAAAATTCCCGAGGGCCTCAACCGACGCCCCCGACGCGCTCGGCACTGCGCCCGTTTTAAGGTAACCCCTGTAGGCAGAGCCGCGAGGCTCGACGCCTATGATTTTAATTTGGGGGACGCGCTCTTTTAAATATTTCCCCACTCCGGTTGCCGTGCCGCCCGTTCCCATGCCGCAGACGACGACATCAACCCTGCCCGCGGTATCGCGCCAAATCTCAGGGGCCGTCGTCCGGTAGTGGGCTTCGGGGTTTAGCGGGTTATAGTATTGATTCACGTAAAATCCGCCCCGCTCCGAGGCAATTCTCTGAGCGACTCTGTAGCAACTCCTCTCATCGGATGGAAGAAGTCCCCCCGGCGTGAGGATCACCTCAGCCCCAAATTGGCGCAGGATTTGAATCTTCTCGGCGCTCACGGATTCGGGAAGGGCAAACACGCACCTATAGCCCCTCGCCGCCCCGACAAGGGCGAATCCGATGCCCATGTTGCCAGAGGTTGCCTCGACAATTAATCCGCCTGATGTGAGCTCTCCCCTTCGCTCGGCGTCCTGCACGATGTACAGAGCGACCCTGTCCTTGAGGCTTCCGCCGGGGTTGAGGTATTCGAGCTTCGCGTGGATTTGGGAATCTGGGGCGAGGTTCGCCAGCCTTATAAGGGGCGTTGCGCCGATGAGTTTCAGTATGCCATCATATATATTCATTGGAGCGGAGTTGGGGTTTCAGCCCCTGATTTTAGATATTATCGCCCTTGCCCTCTCGGTTGGCTTCGAGGCAAAAAGATTGATAACCCCCTCTCTATACACGCCCGCCATCGCCTCTTGAACCGCCAAGGGGAGAGCCTCATTTAGACGGTCAAACGCCCACTCGTCGGGGCGCGAGATGTTGAGCCTTATGTAATCCGCCGCTCCAACATCGCCGAGGCCATCTCCGGGATAGACCGCGACTTTCCTATTAAACAGGGCTACGGTGAGTTCCTGCGCCGTAACCCCCGCGCCTGACACATCAATCACTGCCGAGAAGCCGTACTGAGGCTCTACGGGAATCGTTAAGCCGGGTACTCGCGCAATTATCTCTTTGAGGCGCGCCCAGTTTCGCCTTATCAAACCCTCCGACTCCTCGACGTATCCATCGTCTCCTAGGGCGGCAAGCGCCCCGTACTGAGCTATTAAATTTGTATTCAGCCGCGTTAAGGCAATTTTCGTTATGAGGCAGGCGCGCATAAGCTCCGGCCGCCCTGCCAAAAACCCTATTCGCACTCCTGCCATACCGTAGCCGTGAGAGACGCTGAAGGTCGAGATAACGTTGTCGGTGTCCGCGTCGAGCGACGCCATCGGGTAGTGGCGCGAGCTTGGGTCAATTTGGTGCGTGTTGTGGGTGATGTCGTTTATTATGAGAATTTCCCTATCTCTAGCAATAGCGGCAATCTGGATTAGCTCTCCTCTCGTCTGCACCGTGCCGAAGGGATTCACCGGGTCGCACACCATTACGGCCCTCGTGCGGGGCGTGATATAGGACTGAAGCTCGTCCGGGTCGAGGCGGTATCCGTTGCTCCGGCTAAGGGGAATCTTCACAGGCGCTCCCCCGGCAATGAGAATCGCCGGTTCAAAATGGAAATATCCGGGGTCTGTGATAATGACCTCGTCAGCCGGATTGAGAAATGTCTGAAGGGCGTAGGAGATTGCCGCCTGCGCGCCTTCAGTGCCTACGACCTCGAAGTCAAGCCCCCTGTCTTTCCCAAATTTACGGGCGCAGGCATCCCTCAGCGGGTTTATCAAATCGGGTGAATAGGGGTTGATGTTTGCGGCTACGGTCGCCTCCCGCATCGCCGAAACCGCGCTCCTAGGGGGCCCGGCAAAGCAGGTCATCCAGCCGAAATCTGCCCATTCGCTGGGGTCTAAATCGGTTCTGCCCTTTCTGTAGATTTCTGCGGGATTGAGGCCGAGAATCGCTATCGCGTCCCGATAGGTCATGTAATTCCACATCCCGTGGGGGCTTTGCATGACGGATTTCACCCTGTCCGAGAGAAAATCCCGCGCTCCCGATGGCGACTCTGCGCCGCCGCTCCATCCTAGAATAAATCTGTCTTTTTTCAATTTAATTTCCCATTTCAAGCCGCTGGCTGCGCGATGGCAGTTTATCCATTTGACTTTGCTCTCTCATATAGAAAATCCCCCCACCCGTTTTAGGATGCGTTCCGATTATCCGCCCCTCTATAATCGCTACTTTTAATCAAAACCACCGAGTAAATCCCGTAAGGGTCTTGGGTAATCTCCGGGTCGCAAAATCCCGCCTCAGCCGCCCATTTTATCAAATCCTCCAGCGGGCGCAGATGCCACACGCAACGCTCCCCTTTAGAGTTGACAAGGGCGCGCGCTATGAGTTCAATCTGCGGATTATAATTCTGCACGTTAAACAGCAGGGCGTCAGGTTTCACCGTCTGCCGGAGATGGCGAAGGTGAGCGCGTATCAGCCCATCGTCGTGTATGATGCCGTAGAGTCCGACCTCGATGACGAGATTGGGCCTCGGGGCAAGACGGCGGAGGCTCTCTACATCCAGCGCGTCCGCCCGCTCAAAGCGCACTTTGCCGGATAAATTCAGCCTCTCGGCAATGGATTTGCTCTCGGCGAGGGTTTCTTCGTTTATGTCTCGAAGCAGCGCCCGCACATTCGCCGCCTTATTGCCCGACTCAACAAGGGCGTCATAGATATAATCGGCTTTGCCGGAGGCGAGGTCGGCTATGAAAAGGGGTTTCCCCCGGCTCCCTGCGATCTGTTTGGCGATTGCCTCTTTTTGGATTTTCTTAATTGAGCGA